>JAZKEY010000001.1:0-253564 GCA_040386755.1 Verrucomicrobiota bacterium
CGTGCCGGACGAACAGCGGACCACCGGAGCAGCCGCCCTGCCCGCGCACCGCCGTTGTGGTCCAGGTTTCGCCAAAGGCAGGCGAGAGCGGGGCGGTGAACGGGGCGGTGGCATGCAGCTTGCCCTGGTCGGCCGGCACGATGCCGTCCACCGCATAGCCTGCTAGAATTTTCTGCGCCGTGGAATCAAGGAACTCGTTGTCGTCGCCGGAATCGCTGGCGAGGTAACCGCCGTAGCCACCGCGACCGGCTTCTTCGGAAAAATAGAGCGCTGCATAATCGAGGTTCTGCGATTGGGGCGATCCCGCTCCCGGGCTGGCATCCGCGATCCGCTGGTCCGCATATCCCGCTGCCAGATAGTATCCCCGCGGCACCTGCGGCTGCGGCTCGCTCCTTCCCACATGACGTTGCAGCAACCATTGCAGATTGGTGAGATATGCCAGCGCGCCATCGTCGAATACCACGTGTCCGGCCGTCGCCACCACCCGCCGCTTCACCACGAAGCCGGTACTCGATCCCACCGCGCTGCGGATCTGACCCACGTAAGCGAAGGGCAGATCCTCGTCCGCGGAAACACTGTTGAAAGAAACCGGCTGCGGCACGGCCGCCCCCGTGGTGTTGGTGGTGTAATAGGTCAGCGTGAGCTGGCGGGTACCACCACTTTCGATGCTGACGGCAACCACCTGCGGCGTGTCGCGCCCGGCCACCGGCTTGCACTCGACCAGATAGCTTCCCGCCGACCAGCTCGTTAGATATGCACCGCTGTCCCGCCAAGCGGCTTCGCCTACGATGCGCCATTTGCCTCCCAATCCTTCCGGCTTGAGCAGCACCGTGAGGCCGCCATCGCCCGCCGACGGAGTCTGATAGTAGATGCGGTCGAGCGTGAGATCCGCGGTGCTGGTCACATCCAGCGTTTCCTGCGGCGGGCGGATGTAACCCGTCACCGGCAGGAACTCGATGAGCCGTTTCCCGCTGGCCAAATGATTCGCCGCCACTCCGGATTTCCGCCATACCGTCTCCCCTTCGAAACGCCAGCCTCCCCGCGAGGCGGGAGTGAAGTTCACCGTCACCGTGCCATCGCTCGGCAGCGGCGGATCCGGAAACACCTGCACCAGTCCGGAGAGGATGCTCAGGCTGATGGTCCCCTTCGCACTCAGCCCGGTGCCGCCAGGACCTTCCGCGCGGATCCGATAGTGATAGATTTTCCCCTGGACCAGTCCCGTCATGACCGCGTGCACGGGCTTCACTCCGCTGCCATCCACCGTGCCAGGCACCGCAGACGCGCTGTGGGGGTAATCCGCGTCCTCATCCCCCATCCCTTCCTCACCATCCACTCCCCACTCGAATGACACCGCCGCGCTCGACCCCAGCGCGTCCACCGTTCCCGTCACCCGCGCCCGCGTCGTGGACAGAGCCTCCGCCTCTCCCAATTTCGAGTCCGCCTCGATCAAGGTCCTGAAACTCATGCCACCCGCGACGGTCTCACCGGCACTGTTCGTCGCCCTCACCCGGTAAAAACAAGTGCTACCCGGGGCCAGTTCCGCAATCGGCGCACTTACCTCGTTATCACCTTCACCATCCACCACATCCGGGCTTGCAACCATCGTGAATGGAAACTCCGTGCCATTGGTGCCATATTCGAAAACGATCCTGGTTGCCGCATTCCGCGCATTGACGGTTGCGTGCAGCAGTGCGGTCTGCCGGGTAACATAAGTCGCCGTACCCAAGGTGACCAACGGCACTCCAGAGGTGGAAAAGTGCATCTCCTCGCTGGACGTGGCCCCACGGGCGCTGACAGCCCGCAAGCGGTAACTGTAGGTGATTCCATTCCTCAGGTTGCCCAAAGCCGCGCCAAATTCGCGGGTCTTGTAACCATTGAAGGAAACACTCAATGGAACGGATTTCGGAATCGGTTCATCCTTCGTCCAATAATCCACCCATGTCAGGGTGGAAGCGCCGCGCGGGTTGAAGCGGCCGCGAATCTGATAGGTGCCGGGGTCCAGCGGCATTCCTGCCATGGGATACACTGCGGGTGGCCCATCGAAGACCAATCGATAGACTCCGCCGTCGCCAAGCCCGTCGTCAATTTTTTCACCAGCGCCCCGGGTCGTTCCGTAAAGGTTTCCGTCGCGTGCCGTCACCAACCTGCCTGTTGGAACCGAGTCGCGTTCGTCGGCCTCGAACTCGAAGACGGTTGTCACGACACCGGTCCCAGTCATGCGGAAAATCGTCCCGCGATCCCCTGCCCCCCCGCGCGATGTGGTGCCATAAAAGCAGCCGTCGGAATGTTTCATCAACGCCGCCAGCGGCTTGGCTCCCTTAATTCCCGGGCCGTTCCCGCTGAAATCCGCCATCTTGGTCACGACACCCGCCAGGGAAACCTTGAAGAGGGTCCCGTGTCCATTCGCTCCGCCTTCCGCGGTGGTTCCGTAGAGCGTCCCATCGGTGTCCTTGAAGAGCCCTCCTACAATATTCGGAGCGACAGCCTCGGTCGCGTTCACCGTGGCAAACACTGCAGTTCCACCGCTTGGCCGTATTTTCAGAATCTTGTTTTTTTCAGCGCCATAGAAAAAGCGGCCCTGTGCATCGCTGCTTTCAACGAGATTTCCCGTGATCGAAGCGTCGCCGAGCAGCTCCGCGTCTCCTTCTTCCCCGATGCGCAATACCCCGGCAGGACTTGTTCCATAAAAATAGCCGTCTCCGGCATAGGTCAGGCCGCCGCTGACTCCGTAAGGGTATGCGTTGAAACCGGGAGAAGAATAGTCTGCGATATCGAACGCGGAATAAACCGAATCATTCGAGACCAGCACCTCGTCATCCGCATCCAGATTGAAAAAGCAGGAGTCATGAAAGGCACCGCTGCCTGCATTGTCGATGCGCGTGATGGTGGAAATCCCGGTGAGAGCGCCATTGCTGCCGGCGGTGAGTTCCCCCATCGGAAATATCCCGTCGAAGGGACCGGGATTGAACACCGGGTCATTTCCCAGCATCGACTTCACCAATGATATTTCCCCTGCCGGAGTGATTCTGAAAATGGTCCCGTAGTCATCGGTTCCGCCCCAGCAACTGGTCCCATACCAGGAGCCATCCTCTCCTTCGAGGATGGCCGCGCGCGGGGACCTTGGAACCGCAGGATGGATGGGCAGCCCGAACTGAACCACCTTCCGGAAATCCATATCCCCATCCTCATCCTGAGTGATGCGAAACACCACCCCCTGTCCATTGTATAGGAGCCGCTCCCCCCGCCCCCCTTCGCTGGTACACCCATAAAGGGCACCATCACGTCCGATGATCAGGAAGTTCGGATTTTCTCCGTCGTTCTCATCCCTGTTAGGTCCGAATCGATGGAGCTCTTCATACCCACCTGTCGAACCCACCTTGAAAATGTTTCCAATGAAACTGGAGTATTCGTTTTCAACTTCATCGAAATTGTAGCTGCTCCCGAAGGTTCCGTATAAGTCCCCGTCCGCCGCCATCAGGAGGGTGGTCAACGGACCATGGTCCACGCTCTCGGCTCCAAAACCAATCCGTGCCGACAGGCTTCCATCTACTCCCATGGTGAAAACGGACGCGGTGAAAACGGCCGGAGGGCCTGCGGATTCATCTGTCACCACACCGACAAATGTCCCGTCGGGTTTCTCGAACAAGTTATACAATCCGGCATAGCCCGCGGGAAGGTCCGCCAGAACCTGATGGGCACCCGTTGATGTGTTGATGCGGAAGATCGTGCCCGCGCCATGGCTTCCGCCGGCGCGGGTGGCGCCATAAAGATTGCCGTCGCGCGTGGACGACAGCAGGAAGGGACTGGAACCGCGATTGGGCCCGGAGGCACCGGTGAAATCGGCGAGGACCTGATAGCTGCCCGCAGGTGTCATGCGGAAAATGGTGCCCAGATCATTGCTCCCTCCGGCTGAAGTAATGCCGAAAAAATTTCCATCGGCAGCTTCGAAAAATTTCTCCACCTGTTCCCCGCGCTGGCTGCCTGCGGTTCCTGAGAAATCAACCAGCACCTCGTGGTTCCCCGTCGCACTCATTCGGAACAAGGTCCCCATGCCACCGTATCCGCCACCGCTTGTAGCACCGTAAAGGCTACCTTCGCGTGCCTGGAAGAGCAGCTTCGGGGCTGCTCCTCTCGTGGCTCCGCTTTCCCCGGAAAATTGAGTTAGAACTTCCGGATCACCAAACCGTGACACCCGGAACACCAAACCGTTGCCCCCCCATGGCGCGGATATCCCATAGAGATTCCCGTCAAATCCCAACTCCAGGAGCTCCACGTGCTCACTTTCAAAAGGAACCCCGGGGACGCCATTCTTGGTGGTAAACAAGGTGCTCATTTCCCCATCCGGATCGATCCGGAAAACGTTAGGACCGCTGCTGCCGTTGAAGTTAAGGCGCGTGCATCCGTAGAAACTCCCGTCAGGACCCTGGATCAATTGAAACGGAGAAAGTCCCCCGTTGCGTCTGACCGCCTCGGAGTCGTCGAGGGCATCGGTGAAGCTGATTACCTTTTCATAGGCCGCCAGTGGAGGCTCGGTGGGAGGCACCTCCAGGGAAAGAACGATATTTCCCGAGCTGGACGAAGCACCGGCCACCGCGATGAAGTATTCCCCGGACCCTTCGTTGGAAAAGAACCGCAGCCTGCTGAAGGTCTGTCCCTGCTCCGCGTTGTCGTTGCCATGCAGGGACTCCAACCCGGACAAGCCGGAGGACGTCTGCCGGAAAACCGACAGGGTGGTGTCGAAGTTGCTGCCCTCGGTGGAAATCGAAACCGTGGCTCCGACCGGTATAGAAATGCGGAACCAGACCGTCTTGTCC
Source organism: Verrucomicrobiota bacterium (assembly GCA_040386755.1). Classification (GTDB taxonomy): domain Bacteria; phylum Verrucomicrobiota; class Verrucomicrobiia; order Verrucomicrobiales; family Akkermansiaceae; genus Luteolibacter. Next base: position 4,815 of record JAZKEY010000001.1, read on the forward strand.
TGCGTGGCCGATCCATCATAAGCCACCTCTCCGGTTTCGCCGGTCGCGCCGACATTGTTGGAAACCACCGAAACACTACCGGATGAAAGGTCCAAGATCTTGGCATTCGCAAGGTTGTCATTCGCAGGCGGGGTCGAAAAACTCTGAACCGGGCTGATGGTCGTCCCAGCGGAGCTGACCGCACGGAAGCGGTAGTAGTAGGTCGTTCCTATCGGTAGATTGTTGAGAGTGGCTCCCACCAACGTGGTCTGATAGCCGGTCAGGTTCGGGGAGGCCGACACCGTGGTGGGAAATTGAACTCCATTGGTGCCGTATTCGAGCGCCACGCTGGTGGACGTGCCGCGGGCATTGGTTTTAGCCCTTACCAGAGCACTGCTGGCACCCTGGACCTGGGGTTGAATCTGAAACACTTGGGGTGCGCCAGGGTAGACCATCCGGAAGATCGTCCCGAACGTGTTCTGGGTGGTGCCGTAGAGGCTTCCATCCGTGTTCTGAATCAAAGGCCCTTGAGGGGAGCCATTGTCCGCGGTGAATTCCGTCAGCGTGGCAAGAACCCCGGTGGGAGTCATTTTGAAGACCGTCCCAGAATCCGTTGCGCCTCCATATCGAGTCGTGCCGTAGAGATTCCCATCAGTTCCTTGAACCAGCGCGGAAGGATCGCTTCCTTTATTGCTGGCACCGTTGCCGCTGAATATCACCAACGTGGTCAGGACTCCGGCGGGCGTCATCTTGAACACCGTGCCGGCCGAATCGGAGAAATCGTAATAACGAGTTGTGCCGTAGAAATTCCCATCACTCCGCTGAACCAGAGCTGCGGCAGGCCACAGACCTTTGTTGCTGGAGCCGTTTCCAGTGAACTCCACCAAGGTGGTCAGCAACCCTGCGGGCGTCATTTTAAAGACCGTGCCGTTGCCAAAGGCGCCTCCCCATATCGTAGTACCATAGAAATTCCCGTCACTTCCCAGAACCAAAGCTGCGGAAGGCCACTCCCCTTTGTTACTGGATCCATTGCCGGTGAAATTCACCAAGGTGGTCAGCACCCCGGCGGGCGTCATTTTAAAGACCGTGCCTCGGGCTGATGTGCCCCCGGACCGGGTGGTGCCGTAGAAGTTTCCGTCACTTCCCTGGACCAGAGCCGCGATCGGCACGCGCCCTTTGTTGATGGACGCAGAGCTGTTGAATTCCACCAACGTCGTAAGCAGCCCCGTGGGCGTCATCTTGAAGACCGTGCCGTCGGAAAATGCGCCTCCGGACTCGGTGGTGCCGTAGAAGTTTCCATCACTTCCCTGAACCAAGGCCGCAGCAGGAAAACTCCCCTTGTTGCTGGCTCCATTGCCTGTAAACTCGATCAAAGTGGTCAGCTCTCCGACGGGCGTCATCCTGAATACCGTGCCTTGACCTGAATCTCCTCCATACCGGGTGGTACCGTAAAAATTCCCATCGGTTCCACGAATCACTCCGGCTCCAGGTTGATCCCCCAAATAGCTGACACCGTCGCCCGTGAGTTCCACCAAGGTGGTCAGCGCCCCGGCCGGGGTCATCTTGAACACCGTACCACAATCCGAAGCGCCTCCGGATCCCGTCGTGCCCCAGAAATTCCCATTGCTTTCCTGAACCAGAACCGCGCGTGAATGGCTCCCTTTGTTAGTGGCTTCATTGCCGGTGAACTCCACCAAGGTGGTCAACTCCCCGGCGGGCGTCATTTTGAAGACCGTGCCGTCATCAGACGCACCGCCATTGCCTGTCGTACCGTAAAAGTTTCCATCGTTCCCTCGAATCAGGGAGGCGTTAGGGTACGCTCCTTTGTTGTTGGTTCCGTCGCCGGTGAATTCCACCAGCGTGGTCAACACCCCTGAAAGGGTCATTCTGAATACCGTTCCGACAAAAAATTCGCCTCCATAAGGAGTCATGCCATAGAGGTTCCCGTCATTGCCTTGAACCAGAGCGGAAGGATCGGTCCCTTTGTTGCTGGTTCCGTTATAGGTGAACTCCACCATCGTGGTCAGCACTCCGGCGGCGGTCATCTTGAACACCGTGCCGTAGCCCGATGCGCCTCCCCCCGCGGTTGTACCCCAGAAAACCCCATCAGTCCTTTGGATGAGGCCTGTGTGGGGATATGCCCCTCGATTGCTGCTGCCATTGTCGGTGAACTGCACCAGAGTAGTCAGCACTCCCGCGGCGGTCATCTTGAACACGGTACCGTCGTCCAAAGCCCCCCCGTAGCGAGTCGTGCCGTAGAAGTTCCCATCGATTCCCTGAACCATGGCTCCGGAAGGCGCTTTTCCTTTGTTACTCGATCCGTTGCCCGTGAACTCCACCAGCGTGGTCAGCACTCCGGCGGGAGTCATCTTGAACACCGTTCCGGAGGAAAATGTGCCTCCAGACTCGGTTGTACCATAGAAATTCCCATCACTCCCCTGAACCAGAGCCGCGGAAGGAAACTCTCCTTTGATCGGTCCGCTGCCGGTGAACACCACCAGGGTAGTCAGCACTCCGGCCGGCGTCATCTTGAACACCGTGCCGCAGCCAACCCCTCCTCCTCCACCCGTCGTGCCGTAAAAATTTCCATCAGTCCCCCGGATCAGAGAGGATGCGCCGCTCCCTTTGTTGGCGACACTGGCCGATTGTTCGAGCCTCGCGTCCCGAAAGCTGAAAAACTTGTCATACGACTGCGCGGAACTGTTGGAAGTGATGGCAAGAAGCGCCGTGGCGATGACGATAAAGACGCGACAGGGTTTCCAAGGGAGTTGATGGTTCATGGCCGGAACGGTTGGGGGAATGATTGAATACTCAAACAACTTGGAGAGCGCCCGGACAAGGCGTCTTCATTCAGACGATTTTCTAACAAATTCCATCATCCGGATCGGGGGCGGCCGCAGCCCGAAACCTCCCACAGAAAAATTCCGATGATGGAAAGATAGATTTGATAGGATATGGCCAATCCTTCCACAAGCCGCAAATCGAGAAAGCGAACGCTAAAAGCTGAAACGGCAGCTCACCACGGCGATCCTCTCTCGCGCGATGTCATCGTAGGGATTGAGCGGGCTTAGTTGATAGTCAGCATCTGTTATATTCAACAGCCCGACACTGATCTCGCTCTGGTTGCGGTTGAAGCGATAGCCGACCACGGCATTGAACTGCCAGAAACTGTCGCCATCCCGCGGCAGATAGCCGTCGGATATTCCACCAGCGGTATCCTTCAGATCCTGGCCGTACCAATTCGCCTCGATCCGGGCGAACCACCCCGTCGGCGAGTTCCACAAGCCGTAAAGCGACAGCTCCTGGAGAACCGCGCGATCCTTGGAGTTTGGATCGATAACCGGATTGCCATCGGGAAACTCCGGAAAGATCGTGCGCAGGTCGGACTGTGTGACCAGATAGCCGAGCCCGATGGCGAACTCGTCCCCCACCAACTGATTCAACGAGAACCCCAACGACGCTTCCCGGTAATCGAGTTGCTGGGATGTTCCATCCTGAAAATAAGCCGGAGTAGTCGGAAGGGCACCCGGAAGGTCATATCCTGAAAATGCCCCGATGGTGCGCTCCACGTCCTGCTCGATGACTTGAGCGGAAATCCCCCACCACGTGCGGGTCGGGAGTTCCCCATCCACACCAAGCCCCCATGTCTTGAACAGTGGAGCCTCTACCGAACCGGCGATCGATTCCGAAATGATCGTCCGATAGGCTTGGCCGAACCCTGCGATCTGTGAGGGTTCCAGCCGGATGCTTTCGTCGAAAGTCACTCCTCCCAAACCCTCGGTGTAGGCTCCCCGGAAATTGAACCAAGGGGACGGGCTCATCGTGAACCCGAGCTTCCCCGACCATTGTTGTGTGTGCTGTTGTCCTTCGCTGACAGGCGGATTGCGGAAATTCTCCGGATGATTCATCCAGTCCCACGTCGTTCCGCCAATCAGAGTCAGCCAGTGGAGCGGACTCCAAAAATCATAGGCGTAGAGGCTCGTCCGATTAAAATCACTCGTCACCTGTTGATGGGCGGCGGGAGTGGAGAATCCTTGCGGATCCGTATCCGGATCGCTTCGGACCAAGGTCAGCCGGGTGTCGGTATCAAATTTCCCGCCCTGCCAGCGAGCTCCCGCGACGAAAGTGTTCCGCTCGTCTTGTTGGATATGTTGCAGCTCCGCGGTGTAAATTTCGAACTGTCGCTCGGTCTCGAAATCGAAACGCTCAACATCGACGGACATCACTTTGCCCTTACCCACAAAGGAGTCAATGGCGTCCAGGAACTTCTTGGAATAGAGAACCGTTCCCTCATCATCCACCGTAACTGTACCATCAAGAGATGAATCCACAAACCTGTAACCACTGTTTGGATTTCCCTTAACAAACCCCGGAGTCAGGCCCGCCGGATTCCGTTTCAACAGATACTGCCCGGTATCCCTGTCCGTGAGTGTCTGATGAGCTTCCAGCCTTCCCCCGAGGAACAGCGTGTTGGAACCGGGTGCCCACCGGTGATTCCAGCCTGCGAGCAGGAGTCCGGGCTCTTGATTCTCCTCGAAGTCCACGTTGGGGGCCAACGGCTGGTTGTCGTAGGTTTGGAAGTTGTCACCCGTGTTCTGCGTGGACCATTTTCCGAGGAAATAGAAAATGTCGTCCGGAGACGGTTGCCATTTGATTTGGGCATAAATTTCCTGGATCTCGAATTCCGAGTTGGGCCGGTCGCCAGGATCGTCCCGCCAGTAGTAGTCGAGCCCATAACTGATTTTCCCATGGGTTCCAAAGACGGAAGCAATCGTGCTGATCTCCGACTCGGTGGTTGCTTCGGTGGTGATGCTTCCGCCGGTGCCGTCGGCTTCCAGCAGTTTGGAGTACTCATTCTGGGAGACGAATTGGGAGAGAGGTCCGCCGCCGACGGGAGAGAGGAGGTTGAACAATAACAGCTCGTTGAACCAGGGGGTCTCGTGGCGGAGGAGGATGCGGTCGGGATCGCGGAGGGCATCGAAGGCATTCGACAGGAAGAGGTGGGCGGAGGGGTTCGAGTAGTCGGCCTCGACGGCGCGGGTGGCCTCGCGGACGGCGACCTCGCGCATGCCATTGTATTGATAGAGTTTCGCGAGGTTGGCACTGCGGACGGCGCGGTCCTGGTCCAGCAGCATGGATGAACGGTAGAGCGCGCGGTTTTCGTTGCGGTTGATGGATTGTTGGAGCGCGCCGATGGCTTCGTTCGGCCTGTTCTGCTCCTGGAGGACGAGCGCGGAATAGAGCCACGGCGTGGGGTCGGCGGGATCGAGTTTCTTGGCGAACTCGAGGTCTTCCATCGCGGCCTTGTTGTCGCCTAACTGGCTGGCGGCCTTGCCGAGGTAGCTGTGGAAGAGGGAACGGTTAGGTTCGAGGATGGTGGCGGTCTGGAGGTCGCCGCGTCCTTCCTCGCCCTTGCCGCGCCGGATGTCGCAAAGCCCGCGGCCGAGCCAGGCGGTGCCGAGGGCGCTGTCGAGCTCGATGGCGGTCTCGAACGAGGCGCGGGCGGCTTCCATGCAGTTCCAGTCGCTGAGCATGAATCCCTGCAGGGAATAGGCCTGGGCATTGCGGGGGGTGAGTTGCAGGCCGCGGGAGAGTTGTCCCATCGCGGCGCGGGTGTGGCCGAATGAAAATTCGAGTTCGGCAACCCTAACGGCGGCAAAGCCGGAATGCGGCGCCATGGCGGAGGCCTTGCGGGCGGCGGCCAGCGCGTTCTCCAGCCGGAATCCCTGCTGCGGACTGGACCGGCTTTGCTCGTAGTAGGAACGCGCCAGCCATTCGCTGGCGGTGCGCGGCTCGGGCTGCATGGGGCGCTCGACGAAATTGACGGCATCGATCATTTCCTCGATGGCACGCCGGCCCGGAGCATCCGCCCGGACCGGCGCAAGCTGAGCCCTCGCGTCTTCGACCTGACCGACTGATAGAAGGATCATCGCGTGGAAAATCCGCTCGGCTTCGGACTCCGGCTGATAGTCGACCGGGCAGGCGGTGAGGGCTCCCAACAGATCGCCCGCCCGATAGGCGGCGATGGCTGCGGCTAATTCCCCCCTGCCGTCCCGTTTCATCCCGATGTCGTCCAGGTCGATGACTCCCGGATAGTAGAGGCACCACTGGATGGAGTTTTTCGCGTCGATGCGGGCCGTGCGGCGGGGTGCCTTGCCCGGTTCGATGATGCCCTGCTCGTTGTTTCCCAACGTCAGGCCGCCGTGGGGGTTGGACAATTCCACCGTGCCTTCGAACATGGTGAAGGTGGTGGTGCCGTCATCCTCGACCCTCACCCGGAACTGGGTGCCATTGGGTTTGCCCGTGACCACCGGGGTGGTGACTTCCATCGCCCGGCCGGGGTCGCGGCTATGGAGATAGATCTCGCCTTTTTGCAGATCCAGACCGGGTGAGCCCCCCTGCAGGATGGCGGGAACGATCCTGAGCCTGGAGTTCGAATTGACCCTGAGCACACGGCCGCGCGAGATGCTGAGAACCGCCCGGCTCCGCTCGCGTGCCTCGACGATTTCCCTCATTTTGAGTTCCCTTCCGACGGCGGCCGGATCCCATGTGGTGTTAGGCGGTGGTGATGCCACGACGATCCTCTCGACTTCGCGGATCTTCGGCGGATCAGGATTCGTCTGCGCGACGACCGTGATGGAAGCGAGAACAAGCAACGGCCCGACGGCGAGCATTTCGAAGCGGGTCACGCGCGTTTTCCGGATGAGGTGTCGCATGTTAGCGCTGCTCCTTTCCATCCACCGGCTGAAGCGCGTCCAGGATCTCCTCGATCTGCCTCTGCCAATCCGCATACTGACTGCCTAACGGTTTCTTGGCGGCCAGGCCGGAGAAGATCGCCTCTCCCTTGAGCAGGCATGACCGGGTTTCGGGAGTTTCAACCAACGCATCGTGGAGTTCTCCCATGGCGAGATAGTAGGCTCCCAGGTGAGCCTGCCATTTGACATAGGATCGGTCACTCGCCGCGACTTTTTCCGCAATTGGAAGCCCTTCCTTCAAAACATCCAACGCGCCCCGGTGGTCGCCAGCCAGCTTGAGGCCCGCGCTGACTTTCAGGTAGCCGATGGCGACATCATGATTCCATTGGGCCGTCGCGTCGGGGAGGGCCGCCAGAGCCTTCGCCTTTGCCAGGCCCTCCCGGTAGTGGTGGATCGCCTTGTCGTATTCGGCTTCCGGATCAAGCCCGTCCTCCGCGAGTTTGCGTGCATTGGCAACATACCAATCGCCCAAATTGTCATGACTGATGGAAATATTATGAAGGTAGAGGGCCTTCGGACCGTTGCCTGACAACAACTTCTCGCCGATCCCCGCGGACTTTGTGTAGTTCTCGAACGCCGCCGCCAAGTCGCCGGTTTTCAGAGCCAGATGGCCCTTGCTGTTGTGCACCACGGCGCGCATGTGCAGGCTTTCGTCGTCGTCACCGCTTGGATCGACTTCATCAAAATAGTCGCCAATAAACCGCCGTGCGTCTGCCAGAGCTACGGCCTTGTCGATCGGCTCTTCCCTGGCTCCAAGATCATTCATCAAGTCCGCTATCAGCCGCGTGGTCCGCTCATGGGCATCGCCGATCATCTGGAGGGAGCGCTCGGATTTCAGCCGTTCGGCCTCCGCTTTCCGATAGAATCCATAGGTGACCGCTGCCATGCAGGCCATGGCCAATGAGAACAGGCCGAGCCTCATCAGGTTCTTGCGATTCTGCCGGATAACCTGTTGCTTCCGTTCGTTTTCCTCTAGCAGCGATTGTCCTTCAAGCTGGACGGGCTCCAGCCCGAAGATCGCTCCCAGCAGTGCGAACTTCGCAACACTGTGGGCCTGCCTGTAGGCCGAGGCATACTGGGTCATCACGCTCTCCGAATAGAGATTCTTCGACCGGAGATGCTTTTCGTAAAATGCGGGATCCGTCCATCCCTGCTCCTCGAACACGGTCAGATTTGGCAATTTCTCCCGGGTGCGGAAATCCGAATAAATCAGGGAGACATCTCTGGGTTTTTCCGTGCCTTCACCCGCTTTCTTGATCTGGATCAAGTCCCGCAGACTCTCCGGGATCCAACAGTTTCCGCCCTGAAGACCGGCGTCACTTCCATCAATCACGATGGGGATGATCCGATCCGTCCGGCCGGATTTTTTGAAAGAATCGATTTCGAAATCGACATATTCACTCGCAGCCGAGCGCGGCGAACAGACGACCACCAGGTATTCGGCCTGGCTCAAATGGGACTCCAGCTTTGGGGTCAGTTCTCCGCCCGCGGTGAGTCTTGAGCGATCGAGAAATACCTCACGCGTCCTCCCGAACGAGGTCGCCGATTCCGTATTCGCTGGTAGGCAGTTGATCGGGATGGGGAACTTCTCGATCATTTCCTTGATCCAGTCCGCCCAGCGACGGCCATCCTGATCGTTGTCGGATCGCGAATACGAAATGAATGCGAGGTATTTGGATTCCGGCTCCTGCATGGAATTCTAATAGACTATGAATCCGTGCGGGTCAGGACAAGGAAACAGTCATGGAATCTCTGCGGGGAGCGCGACGTCCATCAGAGAGTCCCCGCCGCGAGCTGCGCGTTTCTTGACATAATCAGCCCCGTTTGCCTCATCGGATTGCCATTCGCCGGAATGAACGATTGAATGGCCCTGCCATGAGCAACCCCCTTCACACCTCCCACCCGGCCCTGCGGAATTGGGTCGAAGAAATAACCGCGCTATGCACTCCCGACACAGTCGAGTGGTGTGATGGCTCGCAGGCCGAATGGGACCGCCTCACCACCTTGATGGTCGAGAGAGGCACCTTCATCCGGCTCAATCCCGCCAAGCGGCCCAACTCCTTCCTCGCCCGCTCCACTCCGTCCGACGTGGCGCGCGTCGAGGACCGGACCTTCATTTGCTCCAAGCGCCCAGACCAAGCCGGCCCCACCAACCACTGGGCGGATCCCGCGGAAATGCGCGTGAAACTAACGGAAAAATTCCGGGGCTCGATGAAGGGGCGGACGATGTATGTCATTCCGTTCTGCATGGGCCCCTTGGATTCGCCGCTAGCCAAGATCGGTGTGGAGATTTCCGATAGCCCTTATGTGGTGGTGAACATGCGGATCATGTGCCACATGGGATCACATATTTTGAAACGCCTCGAGGAGGAAGCCGCCGGAACTCTTCCGAAAAAGCGCGACGGCCACGGCCAGTTCATCCCCAGCCTTCACTCGGTGGGCGCGCCACTCGAAACGGGCCAGGCCGATACCACTTGGCCGTGCAACGATGATAAATACATCGTCCATTTCCCCGCGACCCGCGAGATCATGTCCTACGGCTCAGGCTACGGCGGCAATGCCTTGTTAGGAAAAAAATGCCTCGCCCTGCGCATCGCGTCGAACATCGCCCGCGAGCACCGCTGGATGGCGGAGCACATGCTCATCGTCGGCGTGCACGCGCCGGACGGCACCAAGACCTACGTCACCGCCGCCTTCCCTTCCGCCTGCGGAAAAACCAATCTCGCGATGCTCATCCCGCCGAAGTCCTATCAGGATGCGGGTTGGAAAACCTCCATCGTCGGCGACGACATCGCCTGGCTGTGGCCTCATGCCGATGGCAAACTGCACGCGATCAATCCGGAAACCGGCTTCTTCGGCGTCGCGCCCGGCACTGCCTACGAGACGAATCCCATCGCGATGGAGTCGATGAAGGAAAACGCGATCTTCACCAACGTCGCGCTAACAGACGATGGCGACGTCTGGTGGGAAGGCATGACTCCGGAGAAACCCGCCCACCTCATCGACTGGACCGGCAAGGAATGGACGCCGGACTGCGGCCGCACCGCCGCCCATGCGAATGCCCGTTTCACCGCGCCCGCCGTGCAATGTCCGACCATCGATCCGGATTGGCAGAACCCGGAAGGCGTGCCCATCGACGGCATCATCTTCGGCGGCCGCCGCCCGACCACCATGCCGCTGGTCTATCAGGCATTCAACTGGAGCCACGGTGTCTATGTCGGCGCGACGATGGGATCCGAGATGACCGCCGCCGCCGCGGGCACGATCGGCAAGGTCCGCCGCGATCCGATGGCGATGCTGCCGTTCTGCGGCTACAACATGGGTGCCTATTTCAGCCACTGGTTGGAAATGAGGAGCTACATTAACCACCTCCCCCGCTTCTTCCACGTGAACTGGTTCCGCAAGGGCGAGGACGGCAAGTTCCTGTGGCCCGGCTACGGCGAAAACATGCGGGTCCTCGAATGGATCGTGAAACGCTGCAAGGGCGCCGCCGCCGGTCACGAAACCCAGATCGGATGGACGCCGTACTTCGAGGATTTCAACGTGGAAGGTCTCGACGGCTTCACGCAGGAAACCTACGACAAGGCAATGGCCTTCAACCATTCAGAATGGAAAACGGAAATCGTCAGCCAGGGAGAACTCTTCATCGACCTCTACGACCACTTGCCGAAGGAGCTCATCTTCCAACGCGAGCTTCTGGCAGCGCGACTTTCGTGAACGTGCCTCAGGGTGCGTCGATCTCGCGAATCCTGATGTCCTTGAAATCGATCGGCGACCCCTCGGATTCCAAGCAAAGATAGCCGGACGAGGGGTTGCATTTTTCTCCGCCGGAGACTTCCTCGCCGTTCACCCACAGGCGGATGACGCCGTCGATGGCGCGGATCAGATAGTGGTTCCACTCGCCGAAACCTTCGGTGAGATTTTTCTTCGGGAAGCTGCGGGAGCCGTTCGGTGACAGCGGAGGAAACGGCTTCATGGTGGATTTCCCGACTGGAAAAACGTCACCATGACAGGTGAACCAATCGCCCTTCTTACCCGTCGATTTCTCGTAGGAAGCGGCGTAACCGAGATCGAGGATCTGCACCTCGATGCCGGCATCGGGCAGCCCGGGTTTGGTTAGTTTTGCAAGCGCTTCCTCCGGGGCCCAGACGAAGACCCCCGAGTTGCCGGCGTCCTTGAGATGGCACCAGGAAACGGCCATTTCGAAATTTCGATACTGCTTGTTCGTCCGCATCACACCGACGGGATTTCCGGAGCAATGGAGGATTCCATTGTCCGTCCAGCTCCAGGTGCCGGGCTCGCCATTCACCGGGGTGAAGTCATTTTTCCCGAGAGAAATCCAACCGGCGGAAGTCGGATCAGGGGCTTTTTCCTGAGCAAATGCCACAGAAGCCAACGCGAGCCAAAATAGGGTTTTGAGCATTTGCCCGAAACGGACGCGGGCATCGCCGATCTTTCATCACCCGGCCTGATTCATGACGCGCCCGTCGCCCGGCTCCTAACAATCCCATGTTTCGGTGCGAAGAGCAGCGAGGCGACAAACACGAGCGCCTGCACCAAAACGATGCAGCCACCGGGAGAACCGTCGATGTGGTAGCTGATGAAAATCCCTACTACGGTCGAGCACACCGCCGAGACCACGGCGATGGCGAGCATCCGGTCAAAGCGGTCGGTCCACAAATGGGCAATGCTGCCGGGCGTGACCAACATGGCGACCACGAGAATGATTCCGACGGCTTGTAGTGAAACGACAATGGCCAGCGACAGCAGTGAGAGCAGCAGGTAGTTCAGAAAACGCTCCGGCAACGCCATCACCCGCGCCTGGCCGGGATCGAAACAAATGAGCAACAAGTCACGGCGAAGGGCCAGCGTCACGCCAAGAACAAGGCTGCCCATCACCAGCGTCTGCACGACTTGGGAGGGGGTGATGCCGAGGATGTTTCCTACCAGAATGTGATCCAGATGCATGTCCGATGACGTGCGGCTGAAGAGCACGATGCCGAAGGCAAACAGTCCGGTGAAAACCACGCCCATCACCGTGTCCTCCTTGATCCGGCTGTTCTGTTTGATGAAACCGGTGCCCGTCGCGCAAAGTAATCCCGCGACGAAGGCACCGATCGCCAGCGGAATTCCGATGATGTAGGCGATGACGATGCCGGGCAGCACCGCGTGGGAAATGGCGTCGCCCATCAGCGACCAACCTTTCAATATCAGGAAGCACGACAACACCGCGCACATCGCCGCGACCAATGCGCCTACGAGCAACGCATCGCGCATGAAGCCATATTGCAGCGGTTCGAAAAATGCGTTCATGGCGTTGTAGCGCTCAGGCGCAAGCGGCGTTTGGCGGCAAGGATTCCATGTTTCGGCGCGAAGACAAACGCGGCGAGAAACACCAGTGTCTGGAGCGTGACGATGCAGCCGCCGGTCGCTCCGTTGAAATAATAACTCGCGTAGGCACCGACCAGCGAGGTGGCGACGCCCATGCCGGAGGAAAGCCAGAGCATTTTCCCGAAGCGGTCGGTTAGGAGATAGGCCGTGGCTCCGGGAGTGACCAGCATCGCCACCACAAGGCACGCGCCGACGGCTTGCAAGGCGGCGACCGAGGTGGCGGCGAGCAGGGAAAGCAACACCACATGCAGCACGCCCGCGCGCAAACCGAGCGTGCGGGCCTGGTTCGGATCGAAGCAAAACAGCATGAGGTCCTTCCATTTCAAAACCAGCACCAGAAGCGTGACCCCGCTGATGGCGATGACCTGCTTGATGTCGGGGTCCGCGATGCCAAGGATGTTTCCTAACAAAATCACCTTTAGATCCACCCGTGCCGGAAACAGCGAGATGAGGACGAGACCGAGCGCGAAGTAGCTGGTGAAAACGATGCCGATGGTCGCATCCTCGCGGATCCGGCTTTTCGCCTTGATGAAAGCCATGGTCCCGGCAGCCAACAGACCGGCGACGAAGGCCCCGAGCGCGAAGGGCAAGCCAAGGATGTAGGCGACCGCCACACCCGGAACCACGGCGTGCGACAAGGCGTCGCCCATCAGCGACCAGCCCTTGAGCGTGACAAACGAGGATAGAAATCCACAAGTGCCGCCGATCAACGCGCTGACCCAGATGGCCCGCAGCATGTAGTCGTATTGAAACGGGATGAGGAGTTCAGTCAGCATGGATCCAAAAATGAATCGACCGCAGAGCGGTCAAGGACGGTAGCCGTGGGCTTCAGCCCCCGGACATGGACACGATCCAATACATCACCCGCCAACGGGAGCATCATGCCAAGTCGTCCTTCGAGAAGGAATATCGGAAGTTTGTGACGATGCACGATTTGCCGGTGGATGAGCGCTATCTGTTGGGCTGAGTACTTGGGCCGGGTTCCGTTGTCGCGATGCGACAGAATATTCCGGACCGATGGGACCGTGGGCTGAAGCCCACGGCTACCGTGCTTGACCGCTCTGCGGTCGAAGACTTGCGGCGAAGCAAGGTTCTTCCTCTTCCCATCAACCATCAACCATCCACTATCAACCTCTTCACTCATGTTCCTCGGATCGTTGTTTGAGAAGTTCCGCGTGTTCCTGGCGGTCCTTGTATTCGAGGTGGCCGTCCTTGCCGAAGATGAGCGGGCGCTCGTCGTCGGTGAGGACGCGGATCGTCCGGCCGTCGTGCTCCTGAATGGTGGATTGGTCGAACTGGAACTGGCGCAGCACTCCGCCGAATGCTGCTGATAGATTTTGTTCGGTGAACACTTCCGCAGTCGGGCCGTAGGCGAGGACAGTACGGTTGATGAGCACCACCTGGTCACAGAATTCAGGAACGCTGCCGAGATTGTGGGTGGAGACCAGGATGATGCAGCCCGCCGTCCGCAGCTCGCGGAGCAGGGCGATGATCGCTTCCTCCGTCTTCACATCGACGCCGGTGAACGGCTCGTCCAACAGGATCACCCGCCCGCCCTGGGCGAGGGCGCGGGCGAGGAAGACGCGCTTTTTCTGGCCGCCGCTGAGTTCGCCGATCTGGCGGTCCTTGAACTCCCACATCGAGACGCGGCGCAGGCTTTCCTCGACCTTCGCCTTGTCCACGGCGCGCGGGATGCGCAGGAAATTCATCGCACCGTAGCGGCCCATCATTGCCACATCCCAGACGCTGACAGGAAATTCCCAGTCCACGTCCTCGGCCTGCGGGACGTAGGCGACCTGGTGCTGTTTGAGCACCTCGCGCACCGGCAGGCCGTTGATGGTCACGCTGCCGGCCTTGGGTTTCACGAAACCCATGATGCTTTTGAAAAGCGTCGATTTCCCGCTGCCGTTCACACCGACCAGAGCACAGATGGTGCCGCTGGCGAGGTGGAACGTGGCATTCTGCAGCGCGAGGTTGCCGTTCGAATAGGCGACCGAAACGCCTTCGACATCAAGCCGCGGATGACCGGGAGATGGACTCATGGTGTGGTTAGAAATCCTTTCATGATGGTGTCGGCATTGGCCTCCAGCAGTTTCAGATACGTCGGCGCCGGTCCGTCCGCGTCGGTGAGCGAGTCCACGTAGAGCACGCCGCCGTAGCGGGCACCGGTTTCCTGCGCGACCTGCCGCGCGGGTTTGTCGCTGACGGTGCTCTCGGAGAAAACGACGGGGATTTTGTTAGTCCGGACGCCGTCAATCACGGCCCGCACCTGTTGCGGCGTGCCTTGCGCGTCGGCATTGATCGGCCACAGGTAGAGTTGGCGCAGGCCGTAGTTCGCGCAGAGGTAGGAAAACGCGCCTTCGCTGCTGACGAGCCAGCGCTGGGCTTCCGGAATGGCGTCGAGCTTTTTTCTAACCGGCTCGTCGAGCGCCTTGATTTTCGCGGTGTAGGCGGTGGCATTCGCGGTGTAGGTGGCCTCGTTCGCAGGGTCCATTTTCACCAAGGCACGGCGGATGTTTTCCACATAGATCACGGCGTTCGCGGGCGCCATCCAGGCGTGGGGATTCGGCTTGCCGGTGTAGGGGCCCTCGGAAATCCCCATGGGTGTCACACCTTCGGTTAGAACGGCGCTGGGCACGTCCTTGACGTTGGTGAAGAATTTCTCGAACCACAGTTCCAGATTCATTCCGTTCCACAGCACGAGATCCGCGCCCTGGGCCTTGACGATGTCCTTGGGCGTGGGGTCGTAGCCGTGGATTTCCGAACCGGGCTTGGTGATGGATTCCACCTCCGCGGCCTCTCCGGCGACCTCGCGGGCCATGTCGGCGATGATGGTGAAGCTGGTGACGACGCGCTTTTTCCCGGTGTTCGGTAGCTTTTTCGCGCCGTCACAGCCGACGGCGAGAACGGCACACAGGCCGGCGGCTAACAGCAAGACACTTCTGCGAGTGCGGGGCTCGGATCCCCGGACAGCGGATTTCATGGAGGTTTTGTCGGCGATTCTCATATTCGGTTCAACGTAGAATTTTAGATGAGGCTAAGTTTTTGATCAAAGCTTCGTGCTCAGGCCCAGGAAAGGCATGAAATCGACCGACGCGTCCGTGAGGCCGACCCGAACTCCGCCGTCGAGCTGCCACAATGGGGTGATAGCCCAAACCATGCCGGTATTGAAATAGGCTTCCCAATTCGCCGAGGATTCGGCGCTGAGCACGCTGACGAGTTCGAGGAAGATGCCGGTATTTTCGGTGACGGAGTGGCTGGTGGTCGCCGAGGTCACGGCGACGAAGTGGCTTCCCTGCTCATCCTCGTCGGTTTCAAGATCCGCCTCTGCCATCACCGCGCAGTCCCAACCGGCAGGACCTTCGAAGCCGAACGGGACGATGATGCCGCCTTCGAGTTTCCCGTTTCCGAGGTCATTGTTGGCAGTGGGGAGCTTGATGAACGGCATGACGGCGAGCGCGGTGGAGCCGTCGTCATTGCCCCAGAAGTTGTGCTTCCAGCGGATCTGAATGTCGCCGAAACCCTCGCCGCCGCCGTCAACATGGGTGAAAAACGGCATGACCAGTTGCAGGTCGTTACAAGCATCAAGGCCGATCTTGGAGTTGAGTTCCGCGAAGGAATACTCGTCGCGGCTCCAGTTCGCGATTTCCATTTCGAACTGGAAATGGCCGGCATCCACGGTGTGAGGGCTTTCGGTGACATCCGGTCGGTCGGTGCTGAGCGGGCGGAGGGCGAAGGCGGAGGAAACCGACAGCGCCAAGAACATGGCGAAAAGTGGTGTGAATTTGAGGGAATGCAATTTCATGTGGGCGACGAATTAGCCTAGGCTAAATTTTATTGCAAAAGCTAAATTTGCGAGCAGGGAAAATTTCCAATCGCGCGTCGGCGGAATTTCGGAAGGGAACACTACCCTTGGAGAGGCGGAAACGCTTGGAAAAGGCTCACTCGTCCTCGATTTTCAACCGCTTGGGACGTTTCAGCGGGATGCCTTCCTCGACCGTTCCGAGATCGAGACTATCGAGAACATTGGTGCGCCGCCGGACCAAGCCGGGCTCGGCGGAAGTCGCCGCGAAACTGGGCACTTCCGTATGGTACGGGTCATCGCCCAGCAGCACTGGCTCTTTCGGACGGACCGGCACGGCATCAAGGGCCGGCAAATTCAGAAGGGCCATATCGGGCGAAGCCGCCTCGCCAATGGAGCCCACTCCGGAATGGATGCTGCAAAACGCGAGATTCTCGGTGCCCTTCCTGAAAAACTCGGGCGTCGCGGTGGACCGCGAACGAATGGTCCCGGTGGTGATGTCCTCGACATGCTCTTGGCAGAACTGGGTCGCCTGTTGGCCGGAGGTCGCGCAAATCGAAATATTGACCACGCTGGGCGGCGCCGTGAGCGGATCGCCGCCGAAGGACGGTGCCGCGGCATTCATCGCCGCCTGCCAGACCGGCATCGACAGGTCCTTGCTGAAAGCTCCCTGATAGATCGGCTCGCCGGCGCCCATCAGGAATCCGGTCCACACTCCACAGGTGATCCGCTTGTTATAACCGATGAACCAGGTGTCAGCGAAATCATGCGCGGTGCCACCCTTGCCCGCGCCGTAAAACGGCTTTTCCAACAGCCCTTCGAAGACCCCGCTGGAGCTCCCGCGGAACATCGACCCGGCCATCATGCTGTGGACCTGCCACGCGGTCGCATCATCGATGATCTCGTGGCTTTCCCGAGTCTTGCGTTGGCGGCGGAAAACCACCGCGCCCGACGAATCCTCGACACGATCCAGATAGATGAGCGTCTCGGGTCCCGACATCCCGCCCAGCGGAAACGTCGTCATCCCGCGCACCGCCTGCTTCATCGACACCTCCTCGAAGCCGACGGCGAGGCGGGGCAGCAGCTCGGCTTTCTTCAGCGGCAGGCCGAAGGCGACACTGGTATCCACCACCCGCTGCAAGCCGGTTAGACCCGCGAAGCGGACGGTCGCCGCGATCTTCGATTGCTCCAATGCCTCGCGCGCCGTGATCTTCTTCATCTTGTAGGGCGGGGCTGGAATCTCCATCCCCCACTCGCCGAGGATGCCTTCCTGCCCGCCGATCATCACGGAGCGGTTATCCATCGGCTCGTCCTCGACAAGGGTCGCCGGAGTGAGTCCGCCGCTCAATCCCGCCGCGTAGATGTAGGGGAAAAACGCGGTGCCGAGCGAGCGCTTGCCGGACTCGATGAAATCATAAGGCACCTGGGCATAGTCGCGGCCGCCGACGTGGGCGAGCACCTCGCCGGTCTGGTGATCCACCATCAGCACCGCGCCCTGCAGGTATTCCGCCGGCTTGTTGCTGCTTTTCCGGTAGTCCTTGTACTTCGGGTGCTGATATCCGGGCCGGGCCTCCGCCTTGCCGAGGCTATCTAACAAAGATTCCTGCGCGGCGTTCTGCGCCTCGGCGAGAATGGTGGTGTGGATCTTGAATTTCCCCGAAGCCAGCGCGTCCTCACCGAGTGCCAGACCCACCGCATCGGCGATCCGTTCATAGAGGTGCGTGGTGCCGCGGCGCAGTGGCTGCGGGTTGAGCCCAAGCGGCAGGGACTTGAATTGCGCCAGCTCCGAGCGCGAGATCATCCCTTCCTCGCGCATTCGGCCGAGCACGTAGTTTCGTCCGTTCAGGTTGAGTTCCGGGTTGTTCAAGGGCGATCGCCCGTTAGGGAACTTGATCAACGTGACGATCGACGCGCACTCCGCAGCGGTGAGATCCACCGGCTCCTTGCCATAATATCCCAGCGATGCCGAGCGGATGCCATAGAAGCCGCTTCCGAAATAGATGCGGTTCAGATAGAAATTGAGAATCTCCTTCTTGGTATAACGGTCCTCGATGCGCCGGGCGAGAAACGCCTCCACCATCTTCCGCTGGATGGTCGTTTCATTCCGTTTCTTCGCTTCATTCTTAAGGCCGTAGGCATTCCTGGCAAGCTGTTGGGTGATGGTGCTCGCCCCCTGGTTGCCGCCCTGGGCATTCAGAATCACGGCGCGGATCACGCCAATATAGTCCACGCCGTGGTGAGAGAAAAACCGCGAATCCTCTCCCGCCTGCAGCGCCTTGATGAAAATTTCCGGAACCTTCTCGATCGGGATGATGCTGCGGTTCTGGACGAAGATCCGGCCGATTTCCTTGTTGTTGCGGTCGAGGATGATGCTCGGCTCCTCAAGGTCGTTGATCCGGTCCAGATCGTAGGTCGCCGCCCGCTGGCGGTATTCCTGAGTGTAGCCTTCCACAAAAATCCAGGCTGCGCCGCTACCGATCAAGCCCAACAACAGCAGCGACAGCCAAAAGCCTTTGCGCTTGAAGAACCAGCGTTTGGAGGTCTTCTTCCGATTCGTTTTTTGAATTGTAGCCATGCCGGATCCCGATTTTTCACCCCCTTCGCAAGAGGTCAAGTTGGCACGAGGCTATCCGATCGCCCCGATGCCCGCAACCCCTTCGTTGATGGCGATTCTACGAGCTAGGATAGACCACGACGGCCCGCTTTCGTTCACCGATTTCATGGCCACGGCGTTATATCATCCCGAGCTCGGCTACTATGCCCGCGAGCCGCGCCAGGTCGGGCGCGGCGGGGATTTTTTCACCAGCGTCAGCGTCGGACCGTTGTTCGGCGAGCTGCTCGCCCGGCGGTTTCTCAAGGAATGGGAAAGCCTCGGCTCGCCCGGCCGCTGGCGGATCATCGAGTGCGGTGCTCACGACGGCACCCTGGCCGCCGACATTCTCGGCGCTATTTCACAACTCCAGCCCTCCGCCTTCGGCGCACTGGAATACGTCATTCCCGAACCGCTCCCCCGGCTCCAAGCGGCGCAGCGCGAAACCTTGGCGCGCTTCGAGGAAAAAATCCACTTCCTCACCGATGCCGGAGAGCTTTCCGGCGATCCCCTGCCCGGCATCGCCTTCGGCAACGAACTGCTCGACGCCCTGCCGTTCCACGTTGTCGAGCGGCGCGACGGCCGCTGGCACGAATGCCTTGTCGCCAATCATGACGACGGATTCCGCTGGCAGAACGACCACGAAATCACCTGCCCCGCCCTGCAAGCCGCCCTCGCCCCGCTCGGCAACGATTTTCCCGACGGCTACCGCACCGAAGTCCGCACCAACCTCCGGGATTTCCTCGAACCCCTCACCCGCAGCCTAACCTCCGGCCTGTTTGTCTGGCCCGACTACGGCTTCGCCCGGCCGGAGTTCTATCACCCGGACCGCACCCAAGGCACTCTCCGCACCTTTTCCAACCACCGCGCCGCTGAGGACCCGTTGGCCGGCATCGGCGAAATCGACATCACCGCCCACGTCGACTTCACCGCCGTCGCCGAAGCGGCGATCTCACTGGGAGCCGTTCCCGCTAGCTTCAAAAACCAAGGCGCGTGGCTCACCGAAACCGGCCGCGAATGGCTGCTCTCCCAAGAAGGAAATCCGGATCCGAACCTGCTCCGCCAGTTCCAGACCCTCACTCACCCCGCCCACCTTGGCGGGAGTTTCCATGTCATTGAGCTGTCGTGGAAACAATCTAACAAAATGCTGTCCCCCGGGGTTCTCCATCGTCTGGATCTTTCCCCAGAGGAAATACTTGGGAGCTGACATCCGGGGTGATGCGGCGGCGGATTGGAATCGGCCGCATTGCGTGCTTGCCGAGGGCGGGATGGCCGGTAGATTGGCGGCCGAAAGCCGGGATGGCGGAATTGGTAGACGCGCCAGATTTAGGTTCTGGTATCGCAAGGTGTGCAGGTTCGAGTCCTGTTCCCGGCACCTTCACAACCCCCTGAAGCATCATGAACGAACTCAAGGCAAAGCTCACCGCCCTCGGACTCAGCGAGGAAATGGCCGACAAGGCGATCGCCACCGTGGCGGAATTCGTGAAATCGAAGATTCCCGAGTCCTATCATTCGATGATCGATGACGTGATGGCGGGCAAGACCCCTGACATGGGCGGCATCCTCGGAAAACTGGGCGGGCTGTTCGGCGGGAAGTAATCCTGCGGGATGGAGGAGCCGGTGGTGATTTATGGTATTCGTGGGCAGACCGGCGTTTTCTCCGGTCACGTTCATGAGGCTGTTACCGGCTGCGAATGGCCGGGCGATCAATTCTTCCGCAGTTCAGAATGTGGGTTCCGGGCATGTCATTCAGAGGAATGATCCGAGGTCCCAGGCACTACGAAGCTCTCAAGCCGCGAACTAACCGCGCGGAGATGCTCTAACACCGGCTGGAACGCGGGGTCCGCTTGCCAGGTGTTGATGATTTCCAGCACCTCGCGGTCGTGTGCGGCGAGATCGGAACCGGTGGGGGTGGTCCCAGTGGTGAGCAGGTTGTTCGAAATGAAGCGGTTGTTATTCGGATAGACGCCGGCGAAGGAGTGGAGTTCGGTGCCGGTGCGGGCGGGGTCGAGCAGCCAGCTTTTCACGATGGCCTGCTGGGCGGGATCGCGGAGGTCGGCGCGGGCGAATTCCTGGGCGGTCATTTCCGGACGGCTTTGCTGGAGGTCCTGGTCGGCGGCGAGACGGGTGAGAACATCGACGGGCTGACGCTCGACAAGGCGGTCGAGGGTGAGGAATCCGGCGTGGGCGAGGTCCCGGCGGTCCTTGCGCTGGATCAGGCTGGAGAGGAGCGGGGTGGATTCGGTGGAGTTGGTATGGACGAGGACGTCGAAGGCGTTGAGGTAACCGACGGAGGGATTCGCCTGCCACTCGGGATTGGCGATGAGGGCTTCGGCCTTCTCTCTCAGATAGGCGTTGGATTCGGTGGAAGTGTCCGCCTTGCCGACATTGCGCAGGGCGAGCGCCCATTCGTCGGCGGTGGTGGGGGCTCCGAGGATCTGACGGCTCATTTCGGCGGCGGCCTGTGGATCGATGGCGAGCAGGGTGTCGATGAGGAAGGTGCGAAAGGTCGGCCAACCGGTAAGTGTGCCGCCGGTACCGATTTCAAAGGCCAGGCCGGTAGATTTGTCGGTGCCATTCGCGAGGAAGGACCGGATCCATGAGACGGCTTCTCCGGCGGGCATGGCCTTAAGCTTGGCCTGGAGGTCCTTGAGCGTGGAGAGGGAATCCGAACCCGCTGGATTGTTACCCAAGCTGCCGAAGACGGGAAGGATCGGATCTGCAGCGGGAACGGAAGCCACGGCTGTTTTCGAGGGAACGCCGCTGGATCCGACAGGCTGCGCGGTTTTTTCCGCAGGATGCGACCGCCACCAGTAGATCGCCAACGCGACGAGAACCAACAGAAGCGGGACCCGGATTTTTTTCAGGGGAGACATGGCAGGGGAATGACGGGAAGAAGCTGGAAACTTGCGCGAATTTTCGGGAAACCAACCACCAACCGGCAACGATTCGACTTATGATAGGGACTCTCATTTCCGGGGATTCGAGGCAATCAGAAAACCCGCGGGAGCATCAGACCGGGACTCTTCCTATCAGATTGCGTTCCGTCGGATTGGCCGGGGTTTCCCCAATTCCGGCCGGGCGTGGAGCATAGGAGATTCGAACTCCTGACCTCTTCATTGCGAACGAAGCGCTCTACCAACTGAGCTAATGCCCCTTCACGTCCAAGCACCGGATTCCCTGACATCCGAAGGCCCGCAGCGCAAGATGGAAGTTCGGAATCCGTCCGCAACCGCAGACGGAAGGCAAAAAAATATCCGGAGCGATTAACAATGTTTTGCCAAAGCCGCACGATGGCTCATGATCCTGCGCATGAAATTGGCTCTCTGGATTTTCTCGTCCTGCGCACTGGCGGTCTCGCTTTCCAGTTGTGGATCCAACTCCTCACCTGGCAATCCCCAAGCGGTCACCGGACCTTACGACAAGAACGGCAATTACATCGAAGAATGGGCCGACAATCCCTCGAAATGGCGGAAATCCGGCGGCAGTCCGTCTCCCCACGAGCAACGGACCGATGAACTCCCCGAAATCGCCCGGAACGAGCAACCTCCCCAGAATTCAGTGCCGCTCGTCACCTCCGCGCCGTCCAAACCCGCGCCGGTCATCGCCCAGACCCAGGTGAAACAGCCTTCGTCCCAGCCGAAAACGACCGTCAGGAAATCCGAACCCGTGGTGGTCAAGGCCAAGCCCAAAGCGAAGCCAAAAACGGTGGTCAAGGCGAAGCCGAAATCCACGCGCTATGTCGTGAAAAAAGGCGATTCGCTCTCGGCGATCGCCAGCCGCACCGGCTCTTCGGTTTCCGCCATCAAAAGCGCCAATGGCATCTCGGGCACCTTGATCCGCCCCGGCCAATCGCTTACGATTCCTAGGAAATAAGTCTTTGCTGCCGGGCTTACTGCCGAATGTCGCCACGTCCGGTGGAGTTGGGGTTGAACGCTATTTGGAACGACTTCTATTCCGGAAACGGTCTGACCATTCCGCCCCGGTGTCGTTGACGGGATCGAAAATCCGACGGTCGCTCTGGAATTGCGGTGGCGTCGTGTGGTGGAATTTCTGGAACTGCCGGTAAAAGGTATGCACTGACATGAAACCGAGTTCCTTGGAGACCACCTCGGGCGGTTTCCCGCCCTCCAACTTCCGCCGGGCCACGACCATCCGCTCCAGATTCATCCAGTGCTTCGGCGGGAGTCCGATGTCCCTGACAAACAAGGTGTGCAGGTAACGGCTGCTGCATCCCAAGGCATTGCACACATCCGCAACCCGATACCCCTTGCGGAAGGCAAGGCGCTCAAGGCAATGGTTGACGCCCGAGAAGGATTCGACAACGCGCCAGGTTTGATTGGATCGGATAATTCTCAATGCGAAGGACTATATAACAGCAGCGACTGCGAATTTCAGTGCCAAATAGGAATTGGTCAATGTACCTTTTCGGCACTATTTCGCGGGTTTTTGAAGTTTTACCTACTCCGCAATTTACGTCCCACCTTGATCCAGGAGGAAGACTGATAGAGTTTAACTATGGAAACCGCCCCGATTGCCTATCTAAATGGGTGTCGTTTCCGCTGAATCATTCATTACCCCTCCCCGCGTGCAGTCCACGGCAGCCATAGTGACCCGCGTCACCCGTCTTACGGAGACCAGCCTGATCGTCCATTGGTTCACCGAAGGCCACGGCTTGGTCAAAACCGTGGCCAAGGGTGCCAAACGTTCGAAAAGTCCGTTCAATGGTCAGATCGACCTGTTTTTCGGCGGTGAAATCACATTCAGCCATTCCCGGCGCGGCGATCTTCACACCCTACGCGAGGTGGCCATCCGGCAATGGCGGGAAGGGTTGCGGCGGAATTACACCACCACCCTGCTCGCGGCCTACTGCTGCCAGCTTCTCGAAATGGCGGTGGAACCCGAGCACCCGGACCCGGCCTTGCACGATTTGCTGCGACGCGCGCTCGACCACCTCGACACCACCGAGCCCACGATCCGGGCGCTCTGCCACTTCGAATCCGAACTCGCCCGCATGCTCGGCATCTCCCACCATCGGCAATCCGCCGACATTTCCCTGACGGATACTCTTGGCATGCTGCCCGCTTCAAGAGACGACTTGATCGAAAGACTTTCCCCATCGCGAGATTTCAGCTCGTCAGGCGATGGAAATGAACGATAATACCTCCAATCCCACGAAACATGGACTCCCCTACCGCTACCCTCATTGGAATTCTTCAAGACCGCGTGGAGTCTCTGCGCGCCGCCGGCAACCTCCCGGAAGCCCTTCACGCTGCGAATGCGGCCGTGGAAAAGTCCCAGCAAACGCTCGGCCCGAACCTCGACAGCATCGACGCCTTCGCCTCCGCGCTTGAAATCCGCGGCGATGTCCAGCGCGAGCTCGGCGAGTTCGAACTCGCCCGCGACGACTATCGCCAGGCGATCGACCAACTTCAAAACCGTCCGGATCGTTTCGATCAGGTCGGCCGGCTCCACGCCGCCCTCGGTGCCGCCTACGACGGACTCGACCTCGAACAACGCGCCGTGAACCACTGGGTCAAGGCCATCGAATATTTCGAAAAACACGAGCCCCCGCTGCTCATCGACATCGCCACCCTTTCCAACAACCTCGGCTTCATCGCCAAGGCCAACGGTGACCTCGACAGTGCCGAATCCCATTTCCTCCGCGCGCTGGAAATCACCCACTCGCAGCTTGGCCAGGAACACGAGCAAACCGCCGCCGTCTCTAGCAACCTCGGCGCGCTCTATCAGGCCGCCGGATTCCACGAGCAATCCCGCGAGATGCACATGATCGCCCTGGAAACCCGCCGCAGCATTCTCGGTGAGGAACACCCGGACACCGCCCAATCCCATAACAATCTCGCGCTCGCCCTGCTCAACACCGGCGACCGCTCGTGGGCCCGCCGCCATTTCGAAAAATCCCTCGCCGCCTACGAAGCCCTCGGCCCCGACTATGCCGCCGACCTCGAAGCCGTCGCCGCCAACTACTGCGACTTCCTCCGCGAGGAAGGTGAGGCGAACCTCGCCGAAGTCATCGCCGGCCGCGTCCGCGACGTGATCGGCGCACCGGCGGTTTGATAGGGACCGCAGGCTCATGTGAAGCCATAAGGAGGGCCGACATTTCTGTCGGCCGCGCCAATGAATAGCGAAAGAAAAGCGCTTTCAGCTCTTCTCCTTTCTCCTCCCATTGGCTCGCGACAGAGATGTGGCGGCTCCCTATTTCCTCTCATTCAACGCCGGAAAGCCATTCGCGATCTTCATCTTCTCAAGACTCACGCGTGTCACCCCTTTGATGAGATCAACAATATACAGCCGTTAGGGGCTCTTGTTGCGCCGACTACCACGATTCGGCTAGTTTTTCCATGACATCCTTCCTCGCGAGAACCCGGGAGCAAATTTCCCAACGGTTCTGATCCGGATCGATGGTTTCCTTATACCGAAGTTCGAAAACATCGCGGGCCTTTTGCCGGAGGTGAACGTATTCATCCATCTTCTCCTCCAGTTTTTCGACCGTTTCGATCCAGTCGTCGTCTATCGTATCCGGCAAGCCACCGAAGATATCGAACTTATCCTTCAATCGGCGGGAAAGCACTTGATAGATCTTTTGATCCTGGGTTTCGTCGTAAACGAGATTAAGCATGTCCACGCTGCTCCGGGCCTGGCCAAAGCGTTTGATCCGGCCGAGGCGCTGTTCGAGACGCGAGGGGTTCCATGGCAAATCAACGTTGATCAAAGTGCCGAGAGTCTGGAGATTGAGGCCTTCGCAGGCGGCGTCGGTGGCGACAACGAGTCGGATGTCGCGTCTCTTCACCGCATGTTTTATCTCGTCCCGCTCGATGGATGCGAATTCTTCAGCGCGGAACATGCCGCTCTTGCCGGTGCCCGCGTAAACGGCCACTGGCTCGCCGGGCAAAGTCTTCGCAAGTTCCGAGGCGATCCAGTATGCAGTGTCGTAATACTGGCTGAATATGATGCAGCCATGTTCCAGCCACGTTTTTCCTTCCGACCGATGGGCGGTCAGAAAATAGCGGACTGCGCTGAGCTTCGGATCGTGAGCCTCTGGGCGCGAAAGTTCCTCAACGATGGTCCGGAGATGCCCTGCCTCTTCTGGCGTCAGGCTTTCAAGCGGTGCAGCAAGCAACGCCGGATCTTCTTCATCGTCCAGCAGCTCGCGAGCGAGCATTCTCTCCGCCGTGCTCCGGCCTGACGCAAAGCTGGAGCAAATCCGCTGCAACATCATGGATTTCATGAATCCCGCCGCCTTGGTGCGCTTCTGAAGTGCCGCGGTGAAATCGATGGCCGCCTGATAGGCGAGGTCAAAGGGATGGTTGGTCCTCAATCCCAAACCGTTGAAATGGATTCCCGGATAGGCTCCATCAGGAGCGTCAGGCAATGGATGAACGTTCACCGCGATGCGCTCCAGCAGCCCCGCTTCTTCCAAGGTCTGGCGCCGGCGCAGGACCATGTGCCGAAGAATGGGATTGTGCTGTTGGAAAAATCCGGGAGCGAGGGTTTGCCCCACCGATTGCTGGGCGAGGAAGTCCAGTGAGCCGAAACCTTTGTCGGAGAAAAACGAATGGTCCGGAATGCCAAGCTGCAAGCGCAGGCCGGCGATCAATGGTTCCTCGTCACCCGGCGGAAGCGGATTGCGCAGCCACTCCCACGCATCACGCTCTTCGGCGGGATTCTCGTCGCCCTTGACCACCGGCAGGGCACGCTGCCAATCCTGCCAGAGACTCAGGTTCTCCCGACCTAAAACAAAGTCCGCTCCCGAGTTGAGGATGCGCATGAGATCCCACAATTCATACACTTCGGTTTGGATCGGCGTGGCGGTGCCTAGCAGCAAGTGGCGCGTGCGCTGGCCGATCTGGATCATGAAATCCAAAAGATTGTTCGGTTTTTCACTATCCTCGCCAAAGCCACCGGAGCGGCGTGCCTTGTGTGCTTCATCGAGGATGACCGTGCCGCATTTGCGGAGCAGCAGTAGCCGCCGTTCCTCCGATGGCTGGGTGATGAGTCCGGTGGAAACGATGGCAATCCGGAACGGACAACGAGCGATGTCCTCCGCACCACGGGTCTTGATCGTGTGGCCGTTCGGGTCGATCCAGACCTTCTTGTTCGACGACCAAACGGCGCTGGGAATGCCAAGACGGTCTTTCAATTCGACCTGCCATTGGAAGGTTAGTGTCGAAGGACACAGGATGAGCACGGGGCCATCATCCAGCAGGGCGGATAGCATCGCGCTCGCGGCGAGTGACAGTGTCTTGCCGACACCCACTTCGTCGGCCAATAGCAAGCGGACCTTCCCATACGTCTCACGGTGACTGAGAAACATTGTGACGAACGCGCGCTGCCACGGCTGGAGTTCCTCACCGCCCCGATAGATCGGACTTTCCGCCAGAGCGGCTCCGGCAAGTTCGCCAGGCGTGACCTGTTCGAAGCGGACTTCCACCCGGTCCGCCACCCGTTGGATTTCCTCGATGATCGCATCCGGCAGCGGATAGCTGTCTTTCCAAAGCGCCTCGAACTCCTCCTCGACCCACTTCACGCCGTCCTCGGATGAATCCTCCCAGAGAATTTCATAGTTCGCGGCAAACGCGCTTTTCGTCTCGTTGATCGACCCGAGAAAGCTCGTTTTCGCACCATCGGCAGTTTCGATCACGCCTGCCTTGCCATGTAGGAAAACCCGGTCTTTCGGCACCACCCGGATTTCCACCCGGCCGCTGGTGAGGAGATCGTGAAGTTTCCGATAGCGCTCCTTGTGAAGCAGGGCCTCGACCTCGGCGGGCGCTTCATTCCAGCGCTCCTTCAAAGCGGTTTCCCTAACGTGCTTGGAAACGATCACGTCGGCGGCATCCAGCTCGCTATTGCAGACGATCCGGACCTTTGGAATGGAAGCGATCTCCTCGCCGACCAGCTCGAAAATCGAGCTCCGAAAATATCCGGCGATGCGGTCGTAGGACTTCGCATCCTTCAACTTCTCCGCGAGGAAGGCGTGGTCGAGTCGTTCCCGACGGGAGGAAAAGCGGCGAATCATTGGGAAAAATGGATTGGCTGAAACACGAGCGATCAGGAGGACTCGCTCTCCCGCACCGCAGTGAGCAACCCTTGGAGATGGCTGAGGATTTCAGGAGATTCCTTCATTTCCACGAGTGGTGTGAGTTGTTCCAAGATATGCTTCCAGTCCAGGTTCCCTGTGCCCTGGCGGACAAGTATGCCTCGAAGGTCGATGCGATCCTGCGGGCGATCTGCGAACGCTTTCATCACGATCAGATCTTCGGCAGTGCAAGTGCGAAGGCTGATGCCAGGAGCATATTCGACCGGAATCGAGCGCCCGACTGCGATCTCCTCGAACGGCAGCCCGGCCAGCGCAATGTCGATTCCGATTCCCGTGGCGGTCTGAAGCAGAAGCACCCGATAGGTCAATGCGAACTCGCGGGCATCCACCCGGCGGGGCGTGTAATGGGCGAGAAGAAAATCCACAAAAGGCTCTTCATGGCCGAAACCGGTGAGCAGCGTCAAATCCATGTCTTTGGTAAGACGGGGTTCACTCCATCGCTGGATTGCAAGTCCGCCGATGAAACAAAAATCCCAACCCTGCGCCTCAAGAAGGGCCTGCAATTCTGCGGCTTCCTCGACCAGGTCTTTCATTGGGGCCGCAGTTTCTTAAACCAGCGTTGCTGTTCCACCAACCCGGAGTCCATCCGTGGCGGAGAATGCTTCAAGGCATCGCGAAACAAGAGATTGGAACACGCAATCATTGAGACCGTGTCCGCTGCCCGGATGTCCGCGTCGCGCACCTGTTGCAGCAGTGGTGCGGCGCGCTCCCAACGGGCGACGTGCGCGAGCAGAGCTTCTTTTTCGGTCGCGGTCATGCGTAAAACATAGGGTTTATCGATACAGGTGCCAAGGTTCCATTTATCCGGATCACCCCAGCCGCTGGTTCTTCACCAATTCCCGCAGCACCCGTGCCGCGCTGGCTTCTTCCGGGCGGAGGGCTTCGAGGTGGCGGGCGAGGTAATCGGCGATCTCGACGACCCGCTCGCGGCGGGTCATGTCGGCGTAGTAATCCGGGACGTTGAGGGTGAGGTGGGCTAGGACCTCGCTGCCATCGGTTTCCTTGGCGAGTTCCATGATGGCGTAGAGCACGGCGCGGAGCACGGTCCCATATAGTTCGGTCCCCTCGCTCATTTCGCTTTTGGCAAACTCGCTGGCACTTTTAAGCCGGGCCTCGTTCGCCTTCTGGTTGCCCATCAGCGCGCGAAAATCGCGGACCTTGAAGGCCTTGGCGAAGTTCTGATAGTTGTCCAGCGTCTTGAATCCCTTGGCTTCGAGGTCGATCAGCTTGAGATAGAATCGCTCGACGCCGCTGAATTCCTTCCAATGCCTTTCGTCGATGCCTTGCGGGACGAGGCACTGGTTCGCGGTATCCACGGCGAACTCGATCAGCCCGTCCACGAAAGTCGTCTCGCCCTTCACCCGTGGCCGGATCGCTTCCGCCGTCATGTCGCGACCGTCGATCACGGCGTAGCGGGTGAGCACGCGCAACGCGGCGGCGTAGCCCGCCATCTGGATGTCGGCGTCCTCGAAAACGTTCTCGTCACGGTAAAGCCCCTTCGCTTCCTGATTGAGGCCGGTGAGATCGTGAATCTGCTTTTCCACTTCTTCCTGAATTTCCCACGCGAGGTCGTCGCGGGTGGTTTTGTGGGTGCCGGAGCGTTTGCGAAGAACAAGGAGAACAGTGCCTTTGACGTTGGCTCCATCGCGAAGAGCGCTTTCGGTTTCAGTAACCACATACCAAGCCGCCGTGACATGCAGTCCGCTGGCCCAGACGACGTTGGCCATGTCCGCCCAAATGCTCTCCGATTGGTGAGTGAACATGATGACCTGAAGGCCATTGTCCGACATGCGCTCGGTCATGCGCTTGTAGGCGGCGACCATACTTCGCCGGAAGTCTTCATCATGCCCCTTGATCGCCAATGCACGGCGACTGTCCCAAACCCAGTCAGCAAATTCTGGCGGAGGATTCTTGCGAAGCCAGGCAATGAAGAACTCCAGAATTTCGTGGTAGTTGACTGCATCTCCGTAGGGGGGATCAGTGACGTAAAGATCTGGTGAAATGGAAATTTCTGAAGCGGCGTGGCAGGTGACTTTTACACACCCAGCCAATTGTTCGTCGGGCAGCGATGCCTCAATCAGCTTCATCAGTGGAAATGCAGCTCTACTGCCGTAATTATAGAAGGTGTTCAGAGCCTGGTTGTAAAAGACGTTGCTGGGGTTATCGCTCGCTCCGCCTGTGCGCCCCCCCGAACCTGGTTCACTGCCTCCGGCTTTCGAAGTGGACCAACGGCAGAGTTTGCTTGTGTAGTCCAAAATTCGCGAAATCAATAACAACTCTTCCCCGGATTTCGCATGTTTTTTGGTTAGCCCGAGAATCAATAGATGCCGAGGTGAAAACAAATGATGCCAGTGAGACCATCCGCGTGTGCGGATAGGCTCGTTAGTCTTATCTCCCTCCTCGATTTTCATATCCGGGAGCCATCCCTTTTCCTGCCATTCGTCGAGGTTAGCAGCAATGAAGTCTTCGACGGTTCTTTCTCTCTTGAGGTCCACTTCGCTCACGCTGCGGAACTCGTAGTCGAATTTCTTGGTATTAGGTCGTCGCTGCATCCAGTGAATCGCGTAGAGGCGTTCCTGAAAGATGTCGTCAGGACGCGGCTTGAAATCGGTCTTTTCCCAAAGGCGCAGCCGATTGCCGGATTCACCTTTCTGGGTGCGGAAGTCGCCGCGGAGAGTGGAGATTTTCGTCCGATATTCCGTCCCGTTGACGCTGTGCACCATGTAAGGGTCCTTGCCGCGACCTTCAGTCCGAACAGTGCCAAATTTTGCGTCATCGAGTTTCGCACGGAAAACATTAGATCTTACGACAATGTCGTAGCGTTTCTCGTCTGGAACAGGAACAAGTTCGGCGATGGCCCGCTTGCCATAGCTGAGAATGCGGGAAGGGATGAGCGGAACCATCCAACCGGATTGGGGGCAGCGGGCCTCGACACAGTAAAGGTAGGCCTTTGCCCGCCAGCCTTTGCCATCGGTCTCGACACCCATGCGATCGATTTCTTCGAGAACGGTTTGGGCAAGTTGGCGTTGCTGTTTCTCCAGTGCTTGCCGGTGATCGGGTAATCCACCTACGATGTTAAAGCCGCCCCAGGTGAGCATGCAGGCGATCGGGTTCAAATCCGAAGCATGAACTTCGCAACCAAGGCGCGCGGCCTCAAAGGGAATTTGGCCGGAGCCGCTAAAGGTGTCCGCAAGAACGGGATGGCGTCCGAAACGCATGATGCCGAGTTGTTCGACAAGTGCCGGAAAAGAAAAGGCGAAGGTGCCGAGATGATCGTTCACTGCCTGCCAGATATGATCGTGCGCGATGACCACTTCCTCCGGACGCTGGGTCTTTTCTACCCGCTGGCGGTAGCTCATGGAGTTGAGATCCAGCATTTGGATCTCGATCCGGCGTCGATCCATCTCGGAGATATCGTCGCGCCAGATAACTTGCGCGTTTTTAATACTTGGCGCTGACCAATCAACGGGAGAGGAGATGGGAAAATCCTCGTCAGACACGATGGTGAAATACTCGCTGATATCGTCCAGCGCGAGACGTGCGAGGATGTCCTTCGGTTTCGAGCGGGATTTGGCTCGTACGGCAAATGTTTCGTCATCCATTCCCATGAGTTTCTCGAAAATTTCGAGGTCTCGGCGGGAATTGTTAGTGGCGGGCAAGAGACAACCAAGGATGCAGGCTTTGTTGAGGATAAGCGGTTTTCTTCCCTTCCAATAAGCACCAAGTGGCACGAGCGTTTGCCCAGCTCCTGCCTTCCGTTCCTTAAAAACTTCAGCCGAGAGCTTCTGCACCGGCAAAAGCCGCTCGATCAATGCGGGTGCGTCCTTGAGGGAAAATGGAGTGACGGTGCTCATTCGGGCGATTGGAAAAGAGGTAGGGAAAAGAGATCGGATTCAGCGGGGCGGCGGCGTTTGCGACCGGCGGGCTGGGCCTCTCCATCGGATAGAGCGTGGAAGAGGGCGCGCCGCCAGCCGCGCTGGGTGTCTTCGGGCAGCCCGGCTTCGGCGACGGTCATGGCGAAGAGCCACCAGCGTTCCTCCGGGCGGAGTGCGGCCCATTTGCTGCAAACGACGGGAAGCTGTTCGTCGTTCGCCGTTTCGGCGGCCCAGGCGAGCACGCAGAGTTCCTTGCCGAGCAGGCGGTCCACCAGATTGGTGCCGGAGTGCCAGCGACCGGTGGTGACTTTGGCGGCCTTGAGCCGGTCGTTGAACTCGCGGCGGGCGGTGTCGGCGATGGCGGACCAGACGACGCGCGGGAGAATGGCGCGTTGCTCGTCGCGCGGGATGCCGCTTTCGCTGCCGCGGTAGCCGTAGTCTTCCACCAGCACCACGGAGTCCGACTTGGAGGCCGGGATCTCGACGCGGAACAGGTGGGCACCGAACTGGTCCGGTGCGCCGAAGTCCACGAATTTGACGGGTGGGGTCATGGCGGGTTTTGAAGATGAAGAAGGGACAATAAGGTCCCTGCTCCTTATTGCTCGATGTCGCTGGCTTGGAGTTCGATGCCGAGTTTGCCGGCGAAGGCCTGGAGATCGTGTCCGGAGCTGAAATGGGCTTTCCGGAACGTCATGGTGATGGGCGTGTCCGGGGTGAATTTCTCGAGAACCTTTGTCAGGATTTCCTCGATGAATGCGGCGTTCACACGGATTTCACCGACAACGAACTGCGCGACCTGTGCTCCTTGGCCGATGGACAGCGTGACGTTCTCGAACTCGACGGATTTCGCGCCCGCCTCGGACAAGGCTTCGAAGGTCTTGGCGCGGGAATCCAGCTTGCGGCCCGCTCGCGAGACCATGCGGCCGGGTTTCACGGGATCGACTTCAACACCCTTTTTCCCCTTGGAAGGATAGCGGATGATGGTTTTTGCCTCGATCCCATCGGCCTCGGCGAAAACGTTGATCATCACCTCACCATCGCCGATTTCGAAGGGCGCATCGTTGACGACTCCTTCCCGCGCCTCCTCGCCGCCCAATGTGTAGCGGACGATTTTGGCATTGGGCGCGATGAGTTCGACGGTGCGCTTGCCCTTCTCCTCGCGCAGATGGTTGCGAATGATGATCTTGTTAGACCAGGTGACCGGGTCGCCGGTTTCGAAAAGGCCTGATGGATCGACGACGAGGAAATTCACCCGCAGCGCCTTGGTGGTTAGCGTTTGTTCCTTGAGCTGCGGACTGGCTTCGGAAACCGGGCCATCCTCGGCAAAGTGGATGCGTGGCACGGGTCCGGCATTCTGGGGATTGATGCGGAGGCGGACCTGACCGTCGTCGTCCGGCTCGGACTCGGCGATGATCTGCACGGAAGTCAGCTTTTTCTTCGGCTTCTTGGTGACGTAGCCGTTGCCAAGCTCTTCCCAAAGGCTGCGGTTGCAGGCGATGGATTTGAGGGTTTCGAGTCCCTTCGGCGGCAGCCACGACATGCCAGCTTGTTCGGCCATGCGATCGGTCACATCGGACCAGCGGGCGTCATCGAGGTTTTCCGGCCAGAGAAGATCCTGGGCTTTGTCGCGGATGGCGTCGAAGTCCTTATCGAGATCCAGATAGAGTTTGAGCGGGTTCGAAGTGAGGGTCTTCTCGATCTGGGCCTCGCCATCGAACGGCTTGGTGGAATCCCGCGTTGTATCCAAGGGCTTGGAGGCAAGCTGGGCGGTTTTGCCGGAACGTTGGATGGGAAACAGCACCTTGTCGAAAAGACTGAGGATGGTGGAATTGAAGTCCTGCTCGTAGGTTTCCTGCTTCTTTTTGAGATCCTCTCGCTGGGGATGGTTTTCAGGAATCCGGGTGTCGGCCTTCTGAGCGGCGAAGAGCTGGCAGGCGGATTTTTCCACGCTGGCCATGGCGGTTCGGTCGCCGGTTAGAACGCAGAGGTTGTTTTTTTGTGTTAGGCCGTCGAAGAACCGCTGCACCTCGTCCGGCGGGATTCTCGCATCTGGACTGACGATGAGAAGCACACGGCCACGGCGGACACGATCCGCGACATCCGAGAGTTTCGGCAGCGGCAGGACATCGTCATAAACGGTCTTGCGCGAAGCCTTGAACATGTCGCGGAGGCGATGACGAATGAGGTCGTCCACCTGCGGCGTGCCTTGGGCGGATTGCGCGAGACTTTGCAGGAGCTTGGTGAGGTTTTCCTGACGGTCGAAATAGTAGCGCTCGTCCGAGGTGTGATGGAGGTACCACGCGGATTTTTCGAGTTCCTCGAAGGCGGAGATGAAATCGGACGGCTCCCGCAATGGCGAGATCAGGCACTCGACCATTTCCATGACCGTGAGGCCCTTCACCGCATTGACGGCAGTTGATAGACTCGCAATCAGCAGCAACGAACCGATCTGGGTGGCCGATTCCTTGCCGGTATTGAGGTCGATGATCTGGGCGTGGGCCGACTGGTTGCTGTCCCAGAGATCCTTGGCGATCACGTCGCGCATGCCGGAGATTTCCGTGAGTTTGTCGCGCACTTCGGCGATGGAGAGATCGAAATGCTGGGGGCCGATGAGGAAAATGTCGTTATCCTTGCGATCCCAAACGGAGCGCAACAGGCGGGAGACGAGTTCTATCAGACCGCGGGTCTGCTTGAACTGCTCGTTTTCCTTAAACAACGCGACGACGTTTTTCAGCCGCGGGTGGAACGGATAAGTCGCGGCGATTTCGTCGGCGATGGACTCCGCTCCCCGGCTGGCAACTTTGGACTTCGCAGCTTCCGCGAGCTTCCGCCCGTAGGCGTCCGCGATGTCCTCGATTTCGGCTTTGTCGGGAAGCGATTTGAAGAGCCGTTTGCGCAAGATGTCGTAGATTTCATTCAGCGCGAGATCGACCGGAGTGATGTGGCGCTCCTGACGGCCGAGTTCCTGGCGTGCGTCCTCGAGCGCCTTGGTGATGAGCTTGGTGCCGGAGTCGTAAGAGGCGGAAAGGTCGGAGACGACCACGCAGACATTCTTCTTTTTACCGGCAGCGCTCAACATGTTGGCGAAGGCACGGGTGGCGATGTCGGCGACGGTGCCATTGCCCACCTTCTGCGTGTCCAAGTAGTGGAAATACGGCGGCATTTCATCCATCAGGATGAGGATCGGCTCGTCGCCATCGAAGAGCTTGAGCCAGTCTTTTTCATCGGGCGCTTTAGGGCCGCCGTTCCAGAAGCTTTTGAACTCCTCGCCGCGCCCGAGTTGGCTCGCGATTTCCCCCCAGAAAAAATGGTCCGGGTTGTTGCGGCCATTGAAGGCAGCGATGTTGGCGGTCTTGAACGCATCCGCGTGAAGCATTCCGCCGCAATATTTTTTGCGGAGTGAGGGATGCTTGGCGAGCAAACCGAAGCCAACGAGCAGGTGGGTTTTACCACCGCCCATGGCCTGCTTGAGGTGAAAAATCGCTTGGGACGATGCACCGGCGAGGCGGGCAATCCCCTCGGTGATCAACTCCTGCATCCCTTGGGTGATGAAGGTTTTGGCGAAATATGCGTCACCGTCGCCTTCGGCATGGATCAGTTCATCGAGTTGCTCGATCTGATCGCTGAGCTTGATGGAAAGGGAGTTAGGCTGGAGCTCGCAGGCATCGCGGACGGTTTTCATTCAGTTGGGATTCAGGATCTTGAAATGGCAGCATCGAAACCGACCCTCGCGATGCGATCCACGCCGTCTCCGCCGCTCCGGCTGAGTTCGTGGATGTGATAGGGGGTCATCCGGCCTCGACTCTACATAGCGTAATACGACAAAAACTAGCGAATTCGTATAAACCATGAAGACTATGAATAGCTTTCAAATCGATTGAAAATCTGATTTTCAGGTGATCTGAAAAACGATTCAGATTGTCGCATCACACCTCGAAGCTCCCGAATTTCGGCTGTCTGGCTATGTTTTCCGAGTGACCGAACATCAGGAGATTCGGCGGCACCTTGCCGCGATCGGAAAGGACCGGAAGTGGCTGGCAAAGCAGCTCAATATGAGCGAGCACACGATCCGCCAATACCTCCAACCCAAGGGCAAGCGGACAAAGGAGTTCATGGAGGAAATTGACCGGGTGATCACGCTGGAATCAGCACGACAGCGGGAAAACCAGGCGGACGCACCGCCGTGGAACGTGATTTTCAAAACCGCGGAAGAGTTCGACCGCGCGGACCGAGCCAGCCGCATTTTGAAGGCGGAAAGTCTGACAGACTTCTGCCGCACGGCGATCCTGGAAAAGGCGGATGAGCTGCTGGCGAAAAAAGCACGCTCGTCCTACAAAAACGTTCAGGAGATGCCATCCGCAAAAGTCGCAGAGGAGCCGAAGGGCTGAGTTTCTTCGGGAGGGGAGAGTGTCCGGGGGATTTGTGGTGAGGAGCGGCGGGAAGGGTGGCACTTCGGGCTACTTGGACAATAAGGGATGAAAGGAGAGTGTGCTTAGCTCTTTGCCGTTCTCATCTCATTGGCTCGCGAGAAGAATGTCGCGGCTCCTTATTCCAATTGCGCGACGGCCAAGGCGGCGATGCCTTCCTTGCGGCCGATGAAGCCCATGGTTTCGTTGGTGGTGGCCTTGATACCGACGCGTTCGGGCGGGATGCCGAGGGCGGCCCCGATGTTAGAGCGCATAGCGTCGCGGTGGGGCAGGACTTTCGGGGCCTCGGCGATGAGGGTGGAATCGACGTTGATGATTTTCAAGCCGGCCTCGGCGGCGAGGTCGCGGCATTTTTCGAGGATCTTCAGCGAGCTGATGTCCTTGCACGCCGAATCGCCGGGTGGGAAATAGTAGCCGATGTCCGGCTGGCCCATCGCGCCTAACACGGCATCCGCGATGGCGTGGCAGAGGACGTCCGCATCGGAGTGACCGGCGAGGCCGTGGGTGTGCGGGATCGTCACGCCGCCGAGGACGAGCGGGCGGTCTTCCGCGAATTGGTGAACGTCGTAGCCGATGCCGGTCATTGGGAAGAGATAGTGGATCAGGGATCAGGGATTGGGGATCGGAGATAGTGGATCAGAGAAGGGAGATGGGAGAGATGATCTTTCATCCACGATCTCCTATCTCCGATCCCCAATCTCTTCAAAGAATTTCCTCCACCGGGATGAGGCCGTTGGTGGCGACGATGGAGTAGGCGTCGTCGTAGCCGGCGATTGGTGTTAGATCGACTTTGCCTCCGGCGGTTTCTACAAGGAGTTGGCCGGCGGCGATGTCCCAGAGGGAGATGCGCGACTCGATGTAGCCGTCTAACCGTCCGCTGGCGATGTAGGCCATGCCGAGTGCGGCGGAACCCATCATGCGCATTTTGCGGGCGCGGAGTGATGCGCGGTGGAAACGGTCAACGCCGGTGCGGAGCGAGTTCTCATCCTTGCCGCTGCCGACGTAGAGGATGGATTCGGCGAGGGTTTCGCGCTTGCTGGCTTGGATCGGTTTGCCGTTGAGCATGGACGGGCCGCCTTTTTCGACGCTCCAAGTCTCGCCGACCATCGGATCGTGGATGACGCCGACGGTGATTTCCCCGCCGACGCGGAGGGCGATGGAGACGCAGAAATGGGGAATGCCGTAGTAGTAGTTCACGGTGCCATCGATGGGATCGACGATCCATTGGCGGTCGGAGGCCTGATTGCCGGCGATGCCTTCCTCGCCGTAAAGCGCGTCGCCATCACGGGCATCTAGCAGGATTTGGGTGATCAGTTCCTGGGACTCCTTATCGAGGGCGAGCTTGATGTCGTGGTCGGAGGCTTCATCGACGACAGTGTCGGTGCCGAAGTGTTTGCGCAGGAGCTTGCCCGCTTCGAGGGCGGCGTGGGTGGCGAGTTCGAGGTCTGTCATGGGGTGGAAAGCAGTAAGTTATTCGTTAGAAGTTAAAAGGGATTTGCCGGAATGAAGACCCACAATGGCATCGACGAGCTGGAGGGAGAGTTCGTGTTTCGATGCGAGAGGGAGGGATTCGATGCGGTCCGGATAGACGAGGAGAACTTGGTTGTGGTCCGAGTCGAAGCCGATGCCGGGTTGGGAAACGTCGTTGGCGATGACGAGGTCGCACCGTTTTCTAATAAGTTTCTCGCGGGCGTTGGCTTCGAGGTTATCGGTTTCCGCGGCGAAGCCGACGAGCGTGCCTTTGAAGCCGAACGACTCGCGGGCGGAACCGAGAATGTCGGCGGTGCGGACGAGTTCGAGCGTGAGGGTGTCGCCGGATTTCTTGATTTTCCGCGGCTCGACGTTGGCTGGCGTGTAGTCGGCGACGGCGGCGGCGAAGACGGCAATGTCCATTCTCCCGATGTAGCGGGAAACGGCGTCGTGCATCTCGGCGGCGGTTTCAACCGGGATGTAATCGACGTTTTCCGGGACATCGAGATCGGTCGGGCCGGAGACGAGCATCACCGAATGCCCTTCATGGACGAAGGCCCCGGCGAGGGTGTAGCCCATTTTTCCGGACGAGCGGTTCGTCAGGAAACGCACCGGGTCGATCGGTTCTCGGGTCGGGCCTGCGGTGACGAGGACTTTCATCAATGACGAATGTGTTCCGGCTGTCCCAGCCGGATTCTGCCGAGGCGTTGTTCCCGACTGAGACAGTCGCGACACACTGAACCGGCTTACTTGGTTTTCTTCGGAGCCGGGGCCGGAGCGGGCGCTGGCTTCGCGGCGGACTTGTCATCGGCTTTGCCGGACTTCATCTCTTCGAGTTGTTTTTTGCCTTCGGCCTTTTGCTTGTCGTCGAGCTTGGAGGTGATTTCGGTGACCAGCTTCTCGGCGTCCTCGGCCTTGCGTTCCTGGGCGAGGGTCGCGAGGGCCCATGCCTTGACGGGATCGGGTTTGGTTCCGATGCCTTGGTATAACAGGCGGGCGAGGGCAAGTGTTGCCGCAGCGTGGCCTTGATTGGCGGCGAGCGCGTAAAGCTGGCCGGCGTTTTCCATGTTCTGGGTGACTCCGGCGGCTCCGCGTTCGTAGAGGGTCGCGAGATTGTTCTGGGCTTGGGCGTAGCCGCCTTGCGCCGCGCGGGTCAACCAGGCCACACCGCCGGCGGAATCCGCGACGGCGAGTTTTCCGGAGAGATAGAACAGGCCTAGTTCGTTCTGGGCCTCAACGAGGTTTCCGTTAGCCGCTGAGACGAGGTGTTTGTAACCGGCGAGCAGGTCGGGCTTCTCAACGGAAAGCGCTTGGACGGCGAGGCGGAAATTGGCCACCGCGCTGCCGGCTTCGGCGGCTTTTTCGAGCAATGCGGTGCCGCGGGCGGTGTCCTTTTCCACGCCTTTTCCTTCGATGTAGAAATCGGCGGTGCGAAGGGTGCAGTCGATTTGCCCGGCGTCCTTGCCGCGTTCGTATTCGGCGAGGGCGGCCTTGAGATCCTTTTTGACGTTTTCCTCATAGTCGCCGAGGGCGAGGTAGGCGGTGTATTCCTTGGCTTCGATGGCCTTCTTGAGCCACTCGCGGCCTTTTTTCTCGTCGCGGACTTTTTCGTCGCCGCTGAGGAGGCGCGATCCGAGAGCGGCCATGGCGCCGGCGTCGCCGAGACCGGCGGCCTTGCTGTAGCTAGCGAGCGCTTCCTTGGGATCCTTCAGTTCGGGAAATCCGAATTGGCCTTCATAGAAACGGCCCATCAGCAACAGGGACGGCACATCGCCGGCATCCGCCGCGCGCTTCCACCAGAAAACCGCCTTGTCGGGGTCCGGTGCCGGGGTCAGGCGACCGCGCAGGTAGGCT
Source organism: Verrucomicrobiota bacterium (assembly GCA_040386755.1). Taxonomy (GTDB): domain Bacteria; phylum Verrucomicrobiota; class Verrucomicrobiia; order Verrucomicrobiales; family Akkermansiaceae; genus Luteolibacter. The sequence goes on from JAZKEY010000001.1 coordinate 44,076, forward strand.
TCACCGAGGATCCGGCCGGCGACGGCGGGATCTTCCTTGGCGGCGGTTTCGAGAGCTTCGCGGGCTTGGTCGCGCTCTTCTTCTTTTTCGGAGGCGAGGAGGATGAACGAGAGGCGGTAGGCGGCGTCCTTGTGTTTCGCGGCGGAGGCCTTGCGGTAGAATTCCAACGCGAGGTCCTTGGAGGCTTCAGCTCCACGGCCCGTCTCGTGGGCGAATCCCATGAGGTAAAGAGCCTCGGCATTTCCTTGGTCGGCAAGGGGTTTGGCGAGTTCGACGGCCTTGGCGTGACGGCCGTCTTGGAATGCGGTCATCGCCTCTTTGGCCGGGCCATCGACGGCGGCAGGAACCGCGGCCGAGTTATCCGATGGCAACGAAACCGCAGCATGGACTGAGGCAGTCAGTGCTGAAAACAGCAACAATTGGGAGATTGAGCGGAGGCGCATGGCGCAAGCTAGGCGCGGTTTTACGCAGATTGCAAGCGCGATGAAAACCCCTCAACCACGGCTTTCCCAGCGGGTCCGGAGCTCGTTGATACACTCGCCGAGCAGCGCCTCGTCGAACTCATGCACGTCCGTTCCCTCCCCCAGATCCTTGAGCAAAAGCACGGTCAACTCGCCGCCGAGATGCTCGCGGAATTCGTCCAGCCCATCGAACACCCGCCGCCGTCCGCTGTCGTCCAGCCAGTCGAGCGCAGGGTGATAGATGCTGATCCCCAAGCCGTCCAGAACGCTCAAAACCTGGGTGGCGATGGAGAAACTCAACAACCCGGCCCGCGCGGAATACAGCGTGTCCAGCGCGAGGCCTACGCCAACGGCCGGAGCATGGAAAAGTTGATAGGAAGTCATCGCCTCCAGCTTGTGCGCCGCCCAGTGGCCGAAATCGAGCGGACGGCTGGATCCCGTCTCGAACGGATCGCCGCCGGTGGCGATGTGGCGCGCGTGAAGCAATGCGGATTTCTCCACGCACGCTTCGAGCGCTTCCGGTTCGAGCGCCGCAAGCGATTCCAAATTCTCCTCGATCCAAGTGAAAAACTCCCGATCTCTAACAAGAGCCACCTTGACCGCCTCGATCAACCCGCCGCGCCGGGTTTCCTCGTCCTGGCTATGGAGGAAGCTGAAATCATTGATCACCGCATACGGCACCGCGAACGAGCCGACCCAGTTCTTTTTGCCAAAGGCATTGATCGCGCATTTCACGCCAACGCCGCTGTCGTCCTGAGAAAGCGTGGTCGTAGGAAATCTAACGAGCCGCACTCCGCGATGCGCCGTCGCCGCCGCATAACCGACCGCGTCGAGAAACGCGCCGCCGCCGATGACGAGGGCATACGAGTGGCGATCGAGGTGCGCGGCATCGATCGCGGCCCACACTTCCTTGACGAGGGTGTCGTCTGCTTTCGCCGATTCGCCGCCGGGAAATACGGAGGTTCCGCGGAATTCCAGATCGAGTTCGGAGAAATAGGTTTCAATTTCATCCACGAGATCCGGCCACACGGCGGCGACTGTTTCTTCGATGAAAACCATCGCCCGCCTCCCCCCGCCCTCGGCCAGCAACTCGGCGAGTGCGGGATTTCCTGCTGAAAACGCATCGCGCGTGAAAACAATACGGTGCTTGAAGGTAACTGGAATTTGGAAATCGTAGCGGGACATCAGAACGCGGAAGCAGTAGCGCCCTTTACGCCCAAGCGCCACCGTTTCTTGCCCCCATTTCACCCCATGCCCACGACCGAAACTCTCTACGAATCCCGCTGGCTCGGCCTCTACAGAATCGACACCTGGGACTTCGTCCGGCGGCCGAATTCTGATGCCGCCGTCGGGATTCTCGCCATCACGCCCGAACAGGAAATCATCCTGGTGGAGCAATTCCGCGTCCCGATGCAGCGCCATGTGATCGAGATTCCCGCAGGCCTTGTCGGCGACGAGCCGGAATTCGCAGGCGAATCCCTCGCTGATACCGCACGGCGCGAACTGATGGAGGAAACCGGCTACCACGCCGGATCCATGACCAAACTCATCGCCGGCCCCACGTCTGCCGGGATGACTTCGGAATACACCCACCTCTTCCACGCCACCGATCTCGTCCGGGAAAACGGCGGCGGCGGAGTGGCGGGCGAGGACATCATCGTCCATCATGTGCCGGTTTCCGGACTGCGCAAGTGGTTCGCCACCCAGGAAGCCGCAGGGAAACTCGTCGATTTCAAAATCTCCTCCGCCCTCTGGCTCGCCGGGATCCACGCATAATCCACACCGCCATGCTGCCCGACCCATCGATGACCCGCCGCCGCGCGCTGAAGACGCTTTTCTGCTCCAGCGTGGCGATGAAGCTCAATCTGTCATCCGTCGCGATGGCGGAGGAAACCACCGGAGCCCCTTCGCTGGATTTTCTCGCCGTCGGAGATTTCGGCAGTGGTGACGAAAAGCAGAAAGCCGTCGGCCGCGCGATGGCCCGCTATGTGGAAGGCATGGGAAAATCCCCGGACGGACTTCTGATGTTAGGCGACAACTTCTACGGGTCGATGCGCGGCGGGTTGAAATCCGAACGCTGGCAAACCGGATTCTCCAACATCTATCCGTCGAAAAATTTCCCCAATCCCTGCTGGGCCGTGCTCGGAAATCACGATTACCACGACGAACCCGGCAACGAGAAAGTCCAGCTCGGCTACGCCGCCTCGCGCGACCACAAGACCCGCTGGACGATGCCGGGGAAATATTACCGCGTCGATCGTCCGCAAGTCACCCTGCTGATGATCGACACCAACTGGGAATCGATCAACCGCCGCGTGCATGGAGACAAGACTCCCTGCTGGATGACGGCGCAGGAGCAAGCAGATCAGCAGGCTTGGTTGGAGAAACAACTCGCCTCGCCCCGCGCTCCGTTCACCGTGGTCCTCGGCCACCATCCGCTCTACTCGGACAGCGCCCACAAGGACACGCCGGAACTGGTCGAGGGACTCGGGCCGTTGTTTGAAAAAAGCGGCGTTCATCTCTACCTCGGCGGGCACGATCACGACCTCCAGCATCTCGAACTCGATGGCCTGAAAACCTCCTTCGTCATCTCCGGCGGCGGCGGCGCCCGTGTTTATGGGCATGAAAAGGTCCGCAAGAATACGTTCATCCAGGACGTGTATGGATTTTCCCATCTTTCTTTCAGAAACCAGCGGCTCCTGCTGCGCCATGTCGATGCTAACGGAAAAATGGTCCACGCCTTCAGCAAGGGCGTGAACCACGATTGGAAGGTCGAGGCTTAGACTGTTTTGAGGGCGACGGTCCGCGACTTTTCACGGCCGTTGCCTTCGATTTCCAAGCGATCCGCATAAAGACGAATCGTCGAATACGAGTTCACACCCGGTTCATGCAGCACGGATTTGAAGGTGATGTAGGGAACCCCGTTTCTAACAACTTCCGCGCCGGCGTGGTTGTGACCGTTGAAATAGGCCTTCACGCACGGGTGGCGGTCGATGACGGCGATCACCGCTTGGTTGTTCCAAACCTGGTGGCCCTCCTCCGGCAACAGCGGATGGTGGCCGCACAGGATGACGGATTCCTTCGCGGCATCGGCATCCGCGAGTTCCTTCTCAAGCCATTCAAGCTGTTTCGCCGAGAGGCCGCCGTTCCATGGCTTGGCTCCGCTGATTTTTTCCGTTGTTAGCTTTTTGAGCAGGGCCTCGCTTTCAAGATCCTCCGGTGCACCTTCGGCATACTTGTAGGTGGAGAGGTCGTTGGTATCCAGCATCACGAAGCGCACGCCGGAATCTGAAAACTGATAGTAATCGTGCTTCATCGCGAGCGTCCTGACGATCCGGCCCTTTTCCATGTCCGGCACCGTGTAGTCGTGATTTCCTAACAAATGACGCACCGGATGACCGAGCGGCTCCAGCAGCGGCAATACCGTGGCGAACGAAGCGTAATCCCGGTCGATGAAATCCCCGAGATGGAGCGTAAACGGCAGCTTCTTCGTCGCCAGCCATTCGACCGCCGTTTTCAATTTCCCGGGCGATTCCCGGTAATGACGTTCTCCTTCCGGATCCGCATCGGCGTATTGCACGTCGGTGATCAGTCCGAAGGTGAGGAGCGGCGGTTGTGCCGGTGCATCGGCGGCACGGGCTGTGGAAATGGAAGCGGCCGCAGCGGAAAGCCCGATGAATTTTCGCCTGTTCATGAACAACGTGATTACCTCGATCCCGTTCCGAAGGCTACGGCAAAATTCCAACTGCCCCCATTCCAGACGTGACTCCCCCGCCGGTGCTCCATAAATCCCCTTGCGTGTCCGCCACCGACGAATCCCTCAACCACCGCTTCGGCGGCATCGCGCGGCTTTACGGCCAAGCGGCGCTGGATCGGTTTCTCACCTCGCGCGTCGCGGTGATCGGCGTCGGCGGCGTGGGATCTTGGGCGGTGGAATCGCTGGCGCGTTCCGGCATCGGCCATCTGACACTGGTGGATCTGGATGAAATCTGCATCACCAACGTGAACCGCCAGCTCCACGCGATGGACGGGCAGATCGGCCGGCAGAAAACCGAAGCGATGGCCGACCGTGCGCTGGCGATCCATCCCGGCTGCGAAGTCGTGATTGTCCCTAAATTTTTCAACGAGAAATCCGCCACGGAAATCCTCGATGCCGGGTTCGATGCGGTGATCGACGCGATCGACTACGCCCGCCACAAGTCGCTGTTAGCCGCTGAGTGCCACAAGCGGAAAATCTACGCCGTCACCTGCGGCGGCGCGGGCGGACGGCGCGATCCGACGCGCATCCGCGTGACCGACCTCGCTTACAGCGGCATGGACCCGCTGCTGCTCCAGCTCCGCCGCGGGTTGCGCAACGATTACGGATTTCCGAAAACCCCGCGCAACCAGGATCCCGTGCTGTTCGGCATTGATGCGGTGTATTCGGACGAGGCTCCCTATTATTCACACTGCGACGGCTCGGTTTCAAAAACGGCTCCGGAGGAAATCGCGATGCGGCTGAATTGCGCTTCCGGCTTTGGCTCGGCGACCCACATCATCGCGAGCTTCGGGCTCATCGCGGCGGGCCGGGTGTTGGAACACATCGCCGCCAAGGCATGAAAAAAGCGGCCCGCAGGCCGCTTTTCAAAAATGATTTTCGGAAGTGAATCCGGATTACAGACCCTTCTTCGAAAGGCGGGTGCCGGCGGTCGCGCCTTGGCGTGCCTTGAACTTCGGGTTCGATTTGCAGATCACGTAAACCGTGCCTTTGCGTTTCACCACTTGGCAATCAGCGTGACGACGTTTTGCGGAGGCGAGGGATGAGAGAACTTTCATGGCGTGCGATTGGTTGAAAAATGAATGGCAACGGGAGTCGCCGGGGCGCGAAAACTAGCCAGCCGACCATTCTTGTAAAGCCATTTCTCGCCTGGAATTCGCATTTCATCGCGGGCGATCAGGGATCTTCCCGCAAATGATTAAGATTTCCGTAGTTTCCGCTTTATGGAACTCCACCAATTGGCTAAGTCCCGGTCATGAAATTTCTCATCGTGATCGTAGCGGCCCTCGCATTGAACTCCTGCAATACCATGATCGGGCTCGGTCGCGATACCAAGCAGGGCTACGAGTGGACCAAGAGCAAATTCCAGGGAAGCGGCGGTGGTGAGCAGGACACCAGCGGTGCTCCGGTGTATTGATTCTCCAGCCCGGACGGACTGCGAAAGATTCAGGTTTCTCACAGCAGAAAGCTCTGCTTCAATGGAGTTGTGACCTTTGCCAGCAAAATCACGATCACCCGGATCTGCCTGGTTCCCGTTTTCGCGGCGCTGGCGATCTGTTATGGCGTCACGGTTGCGAAAAGTCAGCCAGACGAGTCGCTGCGCTGGTGGGCACTCGGGGTTTTCGTCTTGGCGGCCTCGACGGATGGTGTTGATGGCTGGGTCGCCCGGCGTTTCAACCAATGCTCGAAATTCGGCGCTTTCATCGATCCCATCGCGGACAAGGCACTGCTGCTCACCGGAGTCATCCTGCTTTCCTTCATCGACTGGGGCGCTCCAGGCTGGCGGTTGCCCTTATGGTTCGCGGCCATCGTCGTGCTGCGGGACTGCATCATCCTCGGCGGTATCCGGATCCTCTGGAACCATCGTCGCGATGTGAAATTCGCGCCGCACTGGACCGGCAAGGTCTGCACGGTCACACAAATGTTCGCCCTCGGTTGGGTGATGTTGAGGGTGACGTACATTTCACCGGTTTATCCCTGCTTCATCGCGGCGGTATTCACGATCTGGTCAAGCATCGCCTACATCCGCACAGGACAACAGATCCTGCGCGGACAGGCCGCCTGAAATGAAAAAGCCCGGAAGCCCCTGAAGGCTACCGAGCTTTTCCAGAGCGGGGAGGGAGAGTTGTTAGCGACGGCGGCGGATGAGGCCGAGGAGGCCTACGGCACCGAGGAGAGCTGCGGCGTCGGGTTCGGGGACGGCGGTTACAGATGTGACTGCAAAATTGTCGATTGCGAGGCCATGGTCGTTGCCGGCATCATTCACTTCAAGCCACCGGATCCACAGTGTGCCTCCATCGGCCCAAGCCAAATCGGAAAGAGTCCCACCAAGGCCGGTGACCAACCCGGAAGAGTTGCCGTCCACTGCAGCGGCGGTTGCGGCAGTGACTGGACTCGCCCAATTAAATGCTCCACCAGGTGCGGTCCATGTTGTGACAGCGGCAAATGTGGCACCAAAGCCATATTGAAAAGTCATCGTCTGGGAGGCGAGGCTCACATTTCCACCATTCCGCCATTGTTCTCCGGAGAAGCCCACCGTGATGCTGGAGAGCTCGCCTCCTGTGGCATTATTGAGAGACAGTGTGATATAACCAGCAGTCACTCCGGTCCCTGGCCCAGTTACAGGGACTCCAGGATCTGTGTCCCCGAATGCCGCGACATTGCTTGAACCCAAACCGCCCAAAGCCCGCTCACCACTTGCAGTAGCTCCATAGCTCCAGAAGCCACCAGTATTGCTGCCGCCGTTGCCGCCGTTCAATACGGTCGTCGAAGTAAGGTCGGACTTGTACATTGACCAACCTGCCAACGTAGAATCATTGGTCCAAGTAGATGTTGCGGCTGAGGAAAGAGCGTCAAAATTCTGCGCATAAGTGAATGATTCAGAGGCAATTGTCAAAGCGGCACCACTTGGCAACACGCCAAGGAAGAAGACAGGCAAAGCCACGAGAAGGGATGATTTGATTTTCATGAATGAATTGGTTGGGGAACAGGCGATAAATTTACAAACCCGATTTGAGCACCCGTCGTGCCAGTTAGGATTTGTAACAATTCCAGTCCATTATCAAACCCGGCGCTTGCCGTCCCCCTCCGTAGAAATCCGCCTCATACGTCATTTTCCGCAAATACGGCACGGGTAAAAACATTCTCCGGTTTTTTGCAAATTGCTGGAAATCAGGTGGGCGAGTGTTCGCCCCGGAATGCATCGGATCATCAGAAACCCCTCGCTCCGCTGACAATCCATGGCCTCCGACCACGGGATAACACCCATAAATTAGAAAACCGTGCCGGAAAATGCTCCGGCACGGCTTAAAAACCTTCAAAAACCCGAAAATCAGGTCGGCTGCTCACCTCTGGCCATGACGACCTTGCCGGTGCGGACGGTTTCGATGATCTCGAATTGCGAGAACATGCTGATGGCGGCGTCAATCTTCGAGGAATTTCCGGAGATGAGCGCGATCATCGAGGTCGGCGTGAGATCGACGGTTTTGCCGCCGAAGTGCTCGATGATCTGGAGCGCCTGGGTGCGCTGGGAATCGTCGGCGAGGAATTTCACGAGGATGAGTTCCTTGACGACGGCGTCCTCGCTGTCGTGCTCCGAGCAATGGATCACATCGATCAGTTTCCCGACCTGCATGATGATTTGGGAGAGGCCCTGCGGATCACCGGAGATGCCGATGGTCATGCGGGAGAAATTCGCGTTGCGGCCTTCGGAAACGACGAGCGAGTCGATGTTGAAGGCGCGGCGCGAGAACACCTGGCAAATGCGCATGAGCACTCCGGGCTCGTTGTTCACGAGGATAGAGAGCGTGTGCGACGGGCCGCGTGCGATCACGGGCGCCGGAACGGGAGTGTCGGTGGTGACGATGGTCTGGGGCATGGGAAGATTGGATAGGAGATTGGAGATAGTAGATAGGAGAGCTGGCCGGGAACGAGATCGAAGATTCTGCATCTCCGATCCCTCATCCCCGATCCACGATCATCATCACGTGGAACCAACGGGTTTCGCCATCTTCGTTTTCGGCGCTTCGGTGATCATGTCTTCAAGGGCGGCACCGGCGGGGATCATCGGGAAGACGTTGTCGGTCTTCACGCACTCCGCGTGGATGAGGATCGGGCCGTCGTTGTAGGCGAGGGCTTTTTCCAACTGTTTCGTGACATCCGCCGGGCGCTTGATGTGCACGGAAGGAATGCCGTAGGCGGCGGCGAGTTTGCAGAAATCCGGGTTGCCGATGAGGTCCACACCGGAGGTGCGGTCTTCATAGAAGAGCTCCTGCCATTGGCGGACCATGCCGAGATAGTGGTTATTGAGAACCACGATCTTGATCGGCAACTTGTGGATCTGCGCGGTGGCGAGTTCGAACAAGGTCATCTGGAATCCGCCGTCGCCGGAAATGGAGATGACGGTCTTGTCCGGGCAGGCAAGCTGTGCACCGATGGCTGCCGGGAAACCGAAGCCCATGGTGCCGGCACCGCCGGACGAGAGCCAGTGATAGGACTCGTGGTTCTTGTAGAACTGCGCCGCCCACATCTGGTGCTGGCCGACATCGGTCGAGACGATGGCCTTGCCGCCGGTGAGCTGATAGAGTTCGTCGATGACCTGCTGCATGCGGAGGCCGCCCTGCTTCTTGTAACTGAGCGGATACTTCTTCTTGTAGCCGTCGAGTTTGGCGAGCCACTCGGTGGTTTCGAGCGGGCCGATCTTTTCGTTGATCTCGGTGAGGGCGGCTTTCGCATCGCCGACGATTTCCACGTCCGGCACGATCATCTTGCCCATTTCCGCAGGGTCGATGTCGATATGGATGATGTTGGCGGTGGCGCAGAATTTCGAAGGCTGGCCGATGATGCGGTCGTCAAAACGCGAACCGATGTTGATCAACAAGTCACACTCGACCATTGCCTTGTTCGCGTAGGCGGTGCCGTGCATGCCGAGCATGCCGAGCGAGAGCGGATGGGTTTCCGGGAAAACACCCTTGCCTAACAACGTGGTGGTTACCGGGCAGTTGAGCGTTTCCGCCAGATGCATGAGCTCCTTGTCGGCGCGGGCGATCATGCAGCCTTGGCCGGCGAGGATGACCGGGCGTTTCGCCTTGGCGATCAGGTCGGCGGCTTGCGCGACGGCTTTGCCGGAAATCTGGAATGCCGTCTCGGGATGATAGCCCGGAAGATTGATCGCAGGATTCATGTCACCGGAGAACGGGCCTTGGGAAATGTCCTTCGGCACGTCGATGAGCACCGGACCGGGGCGGCCCGTTGTCGCGATGTGATAGGCCTCACGGGCGATGCGCGGGAGGGAGTTGGTGTCCTTCACCAGATAGTTGTGCTTCACCACCGGAATGGTGATGCCGAAAATATCCGCTTCCTGGAAGGCGTCCTTGCCGAGCATCCAGGTCACCGTCTGACCGCAGATCACCAGCATCGGCACGGAGTCCATCATCGCGGTCATCAGTCCGGTGACGGTATTTCCAGCACCGGGGCCGGAGGTCACAAGCACCGCAGCCGGACGACCGGTTGCGCGGGCATAACCGTCGGCCATGTGCACGGCACCTTGCTCGTGGCGGACGAGGATGAACTTCATCTTGGTCTTGACCGTCTCGAGCGCGTCGAAGATCGGGATGGCCGCGCCACCGGAGTAGCCGAAGATGTATTCGATCCCGAGATCATCGAGAGTCCTGATAAGCGCTTGTGCGCCGTCCATTTTTTCTTTGCTCATAAAAATTGGGGCTGAGGGGCGAAAGTTACCCAGACCAGCCGGTTGATCAATCCGAAAATTGCCAAATTTCTGGGAAACATCGACAATTTGAAATGCGGACCACCTGAAAACCCTCACTTCAGCCCCGATTTCAAGACTCCAGCACCAATACTCGACTGAAACATTTCATGACAACTGGGTGCTGGCAGGTGCTCGTATGGATGTCGCAACGCCCGAACGGGAGAGATGATAGGCACGAATCGCCGGTGAGAAAGCTTCTATTTTACCCGACGGGCTTTCTTTTCCCCGCAGGTTTACCGGATTGCGCACGAAGCGTTTCCCGGCAAAGCTCGCCGCGTGGCAATGAGCGCGCTCGCTTCATCCAGACGAGACCGAGACGGTCGCCTGTGGGCGATCGCCTTTGCGCTGTCGTTACTGGCGAACGTCGCGATCCTCGGCCTCGCGGGATTCGCGGCGATCAAGTCGCACGCGTTCCGCAAACCAGCCCCGGCTCCCGCAACCGCCCCTGCGGAAACGATCATGACCATTTTCCCGGAATTGCCCGGCACCGCTGCGGAAACCACGGCCGCCGTGACGCCGCCTGCCGCAAGCGCCGCACCCAAGTTCGCGCGCACATCCGATGACCAGATTGCGCCACCGCCGGAAAAAGCCGCCTTCATCGGCGAGCGCGACACCCAGGCGACGAGCGATCGAGCGCCGGACGCGACCGCGCCCCCACTGCCATCACAAGCGGGCGAGAAACCACGGAGCGAGGATGATTTCGAGACGACCGAAAGCGATTACCGCGATGGCAAGCTGGCGACCGAAAGCGCCAAGGCAACTCCTCCGGCCTCCGATCCCGCACCGGCGATGCAGCCAATCGACCCGGCGATGGCCAGTCAGTCACCCGCCGGAAAAAAAGTCCAGAATCCGGGAAATGACGAAACAACCTCAACTCCCCCGCCACCCGAGAAATTGTTAGCAGGTCCGGATCCGGTGGACGTTCCCGTGCCGAAGGAAACCGTCTCCACCGACGAGATCAAACCCACCCCACCGAAGCGCCAGAAGGACGGAGGCTCTCCCGCCAAGGCAGCGGAACTTCCCAAGCCCGCAACCCCTCCGCAGCCGATCAACGATCCGGCTTTCGCCGGCTATCAGCGCAAGGCCGCCATCGTCGGCTCGATCTCCCGCACCGGCCGCAGCGCGCTGAACGTCGCGGATACCCCGCTGGGCCGCTATCAGGCGATCATCAGCCGGGCCGTGGAACTCGAATGGCAGCGCAACTGCGTCCGGCACCGGGATTTCATCACGCCGGGCTACCTGACAGTTAGATTTTTCGTGGAAACCAGCGGCAAGGTCCGCACCGTCCAGTTCGTCGGCAAGATGGAAACCGGCGAGGTCCAAAAAGGATTTACCCTCAACTCCATCCGCGATGCCGAGATTCCGGCGATGCCCGCCTCGCTGAAACAGGAATATACGAAACAACCTCTCGAACTCATTTTCAACTTCTACTTCTAACACACGACATGTCCGGACTCCTCGCCCATTTCATCGCCGCCGCGCCCGCCAATGGTTTCCAAACCGCATGGGCATTCCTTGAAAAAGGCGGCCTTTTCATGATCCCCCTGGCCATCACCTCCATCGCCGGCCTGATGGCGATCCTTTACAAATTCCTTTCCCTGTCCCGCGGCCGCATCGTGCCGCCGGCGCTGGCCCGCGAGGTGGAACAGTTCCAACAACGCATCGTCGCGGACAAGACGGACGCCGTCCTCAAGGAATTCGACAAAGGAAACAGCGTGCTCGCCCGGATGTCAGCCGTCGCCATCAGGCACAGCGGCAAGCCGCGGAGCGAAATCACCCACGCCGTCGAATCCGCCGCCCGCGAGGAAACCGTCCATCTCCACGCCGGCATCGGCGTGCTCGACACCGTCATCACCGTCGCCCCGCTGCTTGGATTGTTAGGAACGGCATCCGGACTCGTTAGAATTTTCCAGGGCCTCGGCGACAATTCCGACCACCTCGCCATCGCCCAAGGCATCGCGGAGGCGCTCACCACCACCATCGTCGGCCTGGCCATCGCGGTGCCCTGCGTCGTCGCCCACGGTTATTTCACCCGGCGCATCGAGACGCTGACGGCGCGGCTGGAGTCGCTGCTGTCGCACCTCGCCTCCGTCTGCGAGAAGCCCGGTTCCAACGCCTGATCCGCCATGCGTTTCCATCGCCCCAAAACCACCCGCAGCCAGATCGCGGTCATTCCGATGATCGACATCCTCTTCGTGCTGCTGGTCTTCTTCATCGTTTCCACGGCCTTCAAGAAGCCGCGGGACGTCCTGCGCATCGAGCTGCCGACCGTGCGTGAAATTCCCTCCGACACTGTCGCCGACGTGCGCTCAACCATCGCCGTTGACCCGTTAGGAAATGTCACGCTCGACTCGTTGGCCGTTCCCGACGGCCTGCTGGAATCCTACCTCGCCGCCTATCAGAAGGAAAACCCCGGCCGGAAACTGGAGCTTGAAGCGGATGCCAACATCCCGCTCGAACGCCTTTTGAAAATCTGGGATTCGCTCACCAAGGCCGGCATTCCCATCAGGGATGTCCCGGCCCGCATCAAACTACAGAAGTAACCCGACCTACAAACCCATGAAACGCATCGCCTTCCTCGTTCTCGCACTTTTCACCCCGTTGGCTTACGGAGAATGGACCAACCTCTGGCCCGGCGAGGCACCCTGCGCGAAACCGCTCCCTGCCGGAACGGAGAAACTCGGTGAAGGCGGCCGATTGAGCGACATCGAGATTCCCCAGTATGAAGTCTATCTGCCGGACAAGGCGAAGGCCAACGTTGCCGCCGCGCTGATCTTTCCAGGTGGTGGTTATGGAATCCTCGCCGCCACTCACGAAGGAAGTGACTACGCGAAATGGCTGAACGAACGCGGCATCGCCGGCATCGTCGTGAAATACCGGGTCAGCGGAAATCCCGCTTCCGGCTATCAGTTCCCCGTCCCGTTCCTCGACGCCCGTCGCGCGATCCGCACCGTGCGTGCCAAGGCCGCGGAATGGGGAATCGATCCGAAGAAGATCGGCGTGATGGGCTCTTCAGCCGGCGGCCATCTCGCCAGCCTGTGCGCCACCCGCTTCGGGGACACCTTTGCCGAAGAAGACAAAGATGCCATCGACAAGGAAAGCTGCCGCCCTGACTTCGCGATCCTGATCTATCCGGTGATTTCGATGACAGGAACCCTGGGCCACTCCGGATCACGCAATAATTTGTTAGGAAAATCCCCAGCTTCCGAGGCGTCGGAAAAATACTCCACCGACAAGGCCGTGACCGCGAACACGCCGCCCGTATTCCTGCTCAGCACCTCGGACGACGGAGTGGACTGCCGCAATAGCCTCGAATTCGCCGCGGCGTGCAAGGCCAACAAGGTTCCCGTTTCCCTTCACCTCTTCGAAACCGGCGGACACGGTTACGGCCTCAAGGGCAAAGGCAATCTTGCCACCTGGCCGCTGCTGCTGGAACAATGGCTTGCGGTTAGATTTCCGGTTGGGAAGTGAGGAGCCTCTCCATTGGAGCGCGGAATTCATTCCGCGAGAATTCTCCACACCCAACCGCGCGAAATGAATTTCGCGTTCCAGTTAGGGATTCGCGCCCATCCCGGCGAGCTTGATGTCGAAGGGATTTTCATTCGCATCATTGCTGCCGATGTGAATCGCGGCGGAGCGGTTGCCCTTCTTCGTGGGTTTGAATGTCACCTTGAAAAACGTGCTGCCTCCGGCGGCGATGGATCCCTTCGCCGGTTGGGTCACGATGAAATCCCCGGCACCGGATCCATTCTTCGTGATCGCCAGGCCGGTGAGCTTTCCGCTGCCGGTATTCCTGATGATGAATTTCCTCTCCTTTCCCTTTTTACCCACGACTGCGGTGCCGAAACTCTTCTTCGCCGTGCCATCCTTCAGCCCGCTGTCCTCCGGCTGTTCGACAACGATCTCCGGAACCTTCAGCCCTGTGCCGGTGACTCCGATGTCGTAGGGATTCTCATCCCCATCATTGCTGCCGATCTGGATCGATGCGGTGCGGATGCCGGTCGCCGTCGGACTGAATGAAATCGTGAATGTCGTCTCTTCCCCGGCTGCCAGACTGGTATCGCCCAGCGCACCTAACTGAAAGTCATCCGGATGGGTTCCGCTTTTCGCGAGGGTCAAATCCGTGAGTTCGGCATCGCCGGTGTTTTTGATGATGAACTCCAGACCGGCGGTGGTGCTGATAGGAATACTGCCGAAGCTTATCCCCGTCACTCCGTCCGCAAGAATCGTATCCCCGGGGTGCCTGACTTCGATTTCGGGCAGCGGCTCGTCCCCAACATTGACCGCGTCGTAGCCATTCCAGGTCGGCGTGGTGAAGCCCGTTTTCCCATTGTAGAAATTGATGTGAAATCCAACAGCGGTGTTGAGGAAAACGTCGGTTGCCAACGTCGGGGCGTTGCCCTTGAAATTCACTTCGGCGAGCAATGGACAGCCTTCGAAGGCATTCCTGTCGATGGCGGTTACACTGGCTGGAATCGTCACGCTCGCGAGGGCATCGCATGAGAAGAATTGGTATTGCCCGATGTTGGTCACGTTGGGCGAAAGCGTGATGCTCGCCAACGCATTGCAGTCATAAAAAACCGAATGCCCCATGCTGGTGACCGAAGGAGGAATCGTGATCGACGCCAGCGCCTTGCAAGCGCTGAAAACGGAATCGTCGATCAAAGTCACGCCTGATGGAATCGTCACTCCATTCAAGGCATAACAGCCAGCGAAAGTGTTATAACCCAGCCGCGTCACGCCATCGGGAATATTGACGGTCGCCATTTTCAAGCAGTTCACGAACGCCTGATCCTCGATCACGTTGACGCTCGCCGGCAGCGAAACGCTCGTGATATTGGTGCAGTTGAGGAACGCCAATCCCCCGATGGTCGTCACGGGTTTTCCCGCGATGCTTGCGGGAACCACCACCGCGCCGATGGCTGACTCGGGATAGTCGGTGATGGTGATGCTGGTTCCGCTATCGGTATAGGTGAAGTCACCCAACACATCGGCGGAAGCGGATGCCGCCAGACAAAGCACGGCGAAAAACTGGCGAAGAACCGATGCAGTGATTTTCATTTCACCCGGCACCCTATCGCAAATCAGGGCGGTGACAATGAAATGAACGCCTCAATTCTCGCTCTCGACACACAACCTCATCTGTCGGTCGTCGGTCGGCTGGTCGCGATCCCAGGCCTTGAGAAACGCCTCGATCTCGGAAAGCAACGTTTCGCAGTGCTTGTTCCACTTGGCGGTGCCGCGGAGGATCAGCGAGCTTTCGCGCAGGCCGGTGAAGCGGATTTCCTCGGCACCTACGGATCGGAGTTCGGCCAGCTCGATGCGCAGGGTTTCGAAAAACGCGAGTTCGAAGCCATTTCCGGCCTCCATCGCCGCACGGACGAGCGAGACGGTGACGGGCGGCGCCAGCGGCTCCAGTTTTTCCGCGATCCGCTCGCAGCCGATCTTCACCAGCATTTTCCGCATCCGGTCGAAAAGATCCTCAAGATGTAGCAGCTTCAGCGAGCACTTCGTTTCCAGATACTGGACGATGCCGCTGCGGATGTCCGCGACGAAGGGAAAATCCTCATGCTCCGCGGCCGTGGCGGCGCGGCGCAGGGCGTCATCCAGCCAAGCGGTGTCGTAATCGATCACTTGGTAGCGGCCGATTTGAAGCGCGGGTCGATTGCCGATGAGGGAGATCACTGGGTCGGTTTGACGGGGAGGAAGGTAATTTGGGTTAAAATGTTAGGGGGAGTCAGTTGAAAGGGGTTTCCATCAGTCCTTGAACAGGCGCCGCTGGAATGGATCGCGCGCGGCCCGACGGGAGAGCGATTGAATTTCCGCGATGAACTCGTTCACATCCTCGAATTGGCGATACACGGAAACGTAGCGGACGTAGGCGACCGGATCGATCTGATGGAGCTTGTCCATCACCTTGCCGCCGATGATGGCGGACGGCACCTCGCTGACGTGGTCCTTGTGGAGGTCGGTTAGAATCTCCTCCACCGCGCGGTCCAGACGATCCATCGGCACCGGGCGTTTCTCGCAGGCCTTGATCAGGCCGCTCATCAGCTTTTCCCTGTTGAGCGCCTCGCGGGCTCCATCGCGCTTCACCACGCGTAGTTCCGTGCGCTCGATTTGCTCGTAGGTCGTGTAGCGGTAGGTGCATTTCAGGCACTCCCTGCGCCGCCGGATCGTCGTGCCATCTTTCGATGACCTCGAGTCGAGGACCTTGTCTTTGAGGGAACCGCATTGGACGCAACGCATGAAAAATTGTGAGGAACAACGTCGCGCATCCTAGGCATACATCCGGTAGCGTCAATCCAAAATCTACGGCACATTTAGTAGGCCACCGGAAATGGTCGGGAATCCCGAAGGAAACATTTTTGAAATTTCGGGCACGATGGATCAATGTGTCCCGGCTGTCTCAGCCGGTCTTGGGTGCGCGAAGAACCGGCTGAGACAGCCTAAACACATTGATTTCAGGCCTCGGCCTTCTTCTTCGCGAGCTGCTCATCGCGGAGACCGCCGATGAACAACAACACGGCGGCCACGCAGATGCAGGAGTCCGCCACGTTGAAGGTCGGCCACCAGCCGTGGCTCGACGGAACCAGCTTGTCGTAAAACGGCAGCTTGATCGAAATGAAATCAACGACGTAACCCTCCGAAAGCCGCTGCCACAGACCGGCGGCCTTGAAATCCTCCAACAGGAATCCCTGGACCAACCGGTCAGTTAGATTTCCGAAAATCCCGCAGAGCAACAGCGCCACGGCGACCTGCGAGAGCGGATGATTGAAGACGCCTTTTTTCCAAAAGATCCGGATCATCGTGAGAGCGATGAGCGGCACGATCAGGAAAACCACCGGAGCCCACGACGTGCCGTTTCCAAACCCGAACGCGACGCCTTGGTTGTGGACCCGTATCAAATTGAAAAAATTCTCAACGACCACCTGCTTCGCCTCCGGATCCACCCACGGTGGCGGGAATTTCCCGATGGTCCAGAACTTCGTGATCTGGTCGAGCACGTAGAGAGGCAGCGCGAGGAAGAGGAGGAGATTTTTAAAAGTCATGGGTCAAGAACCGGTGGACAAGTTTTCACCCGTGACTCATGCCCCGTGACCGACGACTTCATCACACCTCTCACACAATCCGCTTTCCAGCAGCGGCTCATGCTTCCGGCAGCGCGGGCAAAGCGGAAGCGCCGTCTTGCGGGCGGTGGCGGAGAGTTCCTCACCCGGCGTGGCGGTTAGGCCGGCGATGATGAAAAACTCGGTGGCGAATTCGCGGTCGTTGAGCATTTCCAGCAACGGTGCGTCGGTCGCGGGAATCGTTAGCGTCACATCCGCCTCGTTGTTGCGGGTGAATTCCTTCGCCTGGATGCGGCCTTCGATCGCCGTCTGGATGGCGTATTTGATTTCGAACAGGCGGTTGACCTTTCCAGTCGCATCGCCGGGAGCAAATGCAGTGTTAGGCTCCGGGAAATCCTGTTCGTGAACCGTGCCGGTGGTGAAACCGGCGTGCTCCCACGCCTCGTCGGCGGTGAAGGCGAGGATCGGCGCGAGCAATTGCGCGATGCTGGTGAAGATCTCGTGCATCGCGGCCTGCGAAGCCTGGCGGCGCGGGGAATCCGTCGCATCGCAATACATGCGGTCCTTCGTCGCATCGATGTAGATCGCGGAGAGATCAGCGGTGCAGAATTGGTTGAGCGAGTTGAAGACCTTGCGAAATTCGTAGGCGTCGTAGGCTTTGCGGCACTCGGCGACGACTTCGTGGAGGCGTTCGAGGATCCAGCGGTCGAGCAGTGTGTATTCCGGATTCTCGACGGGGTTGAAGCCATCGAGATTTCCTAGCAGAATCCGCAGCGTGTTGCGCAAGCGGCGATACGGCTCGGCGACCTGCTTGAAGAGATCCTCGCCGAACGGCACTTCGTTCTGCCAGTCCACGGAGGAAACCCACAGGCGGACGATGTCAGCGCCGTATTGATTGTAGAAGTGCGCGGCGTCCGTCGGCTTGCCGGACTTTGCGGCATCGGACTTGGAAATCTTCTTCTTGTCCTTATCCACCACGAAACCGTGGGTCATCACCGTCTTGTAAGGCGCGAATCCACGGTAACCGGTGCTGAGCATCAGCGAGCTCTGGAACCAGCCGCGGTGTTGGTCGGTGGCCTCCAGATAGAGATCGGCGGGGCAGCTCAGCTGCGGATGCGCATCGAGCACGGCAGCGTGCGAGCAGCCGGAGTCGATCCAGACATCGAGCGTGTCGCGGCATTTCTTCACGCCGGCGGGCAGGCCTAGCAGCACGGCGAGTTCGGCATCGGATTTTTCGAACCAGACGTTCGTGCCTTCCTTTTCGAAAAGATCGGCGACCTTGTTCGCGAGCTCGGCGGAAATGATGGTTTCGCCGTTTTCATCGAAGAAAACCGGCAGCGGCACACCCCACGTGCGCTGGCGCGAGATGCACCAGTCGGGACGGCTTTCGACCGTGCCGTAGATGCGGTTGCGGCCCCACGATGGCAGCCACTCGACCTTGTCGATTTCGGTCAGCGCCTGGCCACGCAGCGTTTCGAGCGAGATGAAAAACTGCTCGACGGCGCGGAAGATGATGGGCGTTTTCGAGCGCCAGCAATGCGGATAGGAGTGTTTGTAAACTTCCTGGCCGAGCAGGTGGCCGCTCTCGGTGAGGATCTCGATGATGCGGCCGTTCGATTTAAAAACGTGCGTGCCGACGAGTTCGTCGAGTCCAACTTCTTCGGTAAATTTCCCTTCGTTATCGACGGGTGATAGAACGGCGAGATCATTCTGCTGTCCCGCGACATAGTCATCCGCACCGTGACCCGGAGCGATGTGAACCGCGCCGGTGCCTGTCTCGGTGGTGACGAAATTCGCGAGGATGAGCTTCGATGTGCGGCCGAGGAAGGGATGTCCGGCCTCGAAGCCTTCGAATTCCTTGCCTTTGCTTTCCTTGAGCGTTTCCGCGAGGGCGTAGCCGGTTTTTTCGGTGAAGGCACCGATGAGTTCTTGCACGATCACGAAGGTTTCAACCGCGTCGTCCTTGATGAATTTTCCGACGACGTAGGTGAACTCCGGATGCACGGCGATACCGAGGTTGGCCGGAAGCGTCCAAGGCGTCGTGGTCCAGATGACCATGCTGGCTTGGCCCGCGAACTCTCCGGAAACGAGGGGAAACTTCACGAAAATCGCCGGGCTTTCCTTGTCCTGATATTCGACCTCGGCCTCGGCCAGCGCGGTCTGCGCGCCGTAGGACCATTGAACCGGCTTCTTCGCCTGATAGATGGAGCCGTTTTCCACGAGCTTCGCGAAAACACGGACGATGCTGGCTTCGTAACCCGGATCCATCGTGAGATAAGGACTTTTCCAATCGCCGAAAACGCCGAGACGACGGAACGAGTTGCGCTGGATATCGATGAATTTCGAAGCGAACTCGGTGCAGCGGCGGCGGATTTCCGCAGGTTCCAGACCTGCGGCTTCCTTCACAACCTTGAATTCGATCGGCAGCCCGTGGCAGTCCCAACCGGGCACAAACGGCGCGGCGAAACCGGCCATCGTCTTCGATTTCACCACCAGATCCTTGAGCAGCTTGTTCAGCGCGGTGCCCATGTGGACGTCGCCATTCGCGAACGGCGGGCCATCGTGGAGAATGAATTCCGGGGCGTTCTTCGAGCGACGGCGGGCGAGGATTTTCTCGTAAAGCCCCTCGTTTTCCCACTTCGCAAGGCGGGCAGGCTCATTCTGCACCAGATCTCCCCGCATCGGGAAAGTCGTTTGCGGAAGCGTAAGGGTGTCTTTGTAATTCGGGGCAGCGCTCATGACGGGGCGCGGACGCTAGCAATGGCCCCCCATGGGGTCAACCACTGGAAAACGCCCCGGGGATCGGAATTGACCGATGCACGGAATTCCCCAAGAAGAAGCCTGTGAAATGCACCAGTTGCGGCGGCCGACTCGAAGGATCGATGACATTCTGCCCCTTCTGCGGCGTGCGGGCGGATATCGATCTGCGGCAAATCCACTTCCGCGACCTGGGCGAGGACGTGTCGATGACTTGTCCGCAATGCACCACACCCCTGGGCGTGATCGAGTTCGAAACCGAGCCGCGCATCAGGATCGAGCGCTGCACGACGTGCCACGGCATGTTCTTCAATCCCGGGGAAATCGAATCATTGCTGGACGCGCAGACGAATCCGCTCATCTGGCTCGATCCGGTCCAGATCCAACAGATCGCCGACGACTTCGGTCACGAGCGCGAGATTTTCTATCAAAAATGCCCGATGTGCGCCGAGCGGATGAGCCACGTCAATTTCGGCGGGCACAGTGGAGTCATCCTCGACCGCTGCGGCACCCACGGCATCTGGCTGGAAGGGAGCAAGCTGCGGAGGCTGACCGAATGGTGGCGGGCCGGCGGAAAACTGATCTATCAGCAGAACGAGGCCAACCGCGCGAAGCGGCTCTATGGCACTCATGAAAAAAGAGGAACCATCACCTCTCCGGAAAAGCCCGAGGCGGGAACATGGAGCTTGCCCGACACTTCCCTCGATCCATTCATCCTGATCGATGTGATCGTTTCCGCCGCGTCCGCCATCTTCGAGGATTGAGCCTGCCAAATTCTGATAGACTCCATCCAGCTCGACCGCTCGCGAGTTTCATTCCTTGTGGAGATATATAATAAAATTCGAAAATTATATTGACGTATCCACCCGATCTAATTACTTGTTCTGAACCTTCAGCAAGTCATGCGCTCAACAATACATACCAACCATCCTCAGCCGACCCAGTGGTCGCCGGGCATGTCCGTATGCTTGGGTGACATTGCGGCAATCCGATACAGTCTCGATGGCGGGACCGGATCCCCCAAACTGGGCTTTGAGAGAAATTCCCTTACCAAGGAGGCAGGCAGGTAGTTCACGATCTGATTCAGATCATCGATTTTTTCGAGAACCCCGCCCGCTCCCGTAGCCGGCGGGGTTTTTGTTTTCCTGATTTTTCCCAATGATTTCAAGGGCTGCAAGCGATGTGGCTATCATTCAAACCAAACCATTCCATCCACATGATTTCCAAATAACCAAACACCGGGCGTGAAAACCCCCGCCGTCAGCAGCAACTGACGACGGGGGGGGAATCGGCCGACAATCCAGAGAGTCCCCGAGAGAGACGGACTGTGAGTGATCAACCGCAATGACGGTCGCCGCTCGCGAATCCACTGTCAAGTGAGTCATGAAATCATGACTGGCTGAAGGACCTGTATTGTCCCGTTCCCCGCCCTGGAAGATATACAAACCAGAGGCTTCGGCGTGACTGTATTGATATATAGTTCTGCCATGGGAGGTGTGCCTGAAACACCGAAAGATCCGTCGAGAAAATTTCCTGCGGGTGCGAGTCCATCACCGGACTGGCAGCGGTGTTTGTTTTCATTTTCACGAACGGGGCGCTGACTTTAGTCGGCAAGTTCCGCTGACATGCCGGCTAAAGCCAGCGCTCCGTTCGCCAATTTTTTCCCAACAACAGCGGAGTAGCCAAGTGGTAAGGCAGCGGTTTCATACGCCGCGTATCGCCGGTTCGAATCCGGCCTCCGCAACCCTTTTTCAACGGGCCGCTCGATCATTGAGCAGGTCACCCGCCTTGCAAGCGGAAGAGCACGGTGCAAAGCCGTGGCGGTCCACCATTTTGCAATCCTTGTCGGGTTGGTAGTCACGTAACGATCGTGAGCTGCCTGTAAAGCAGCTGTCCCTCAGGACCATCGTCGGAGCGTTACCGACACAACCCACCATTCCATTGGCCTGTTAGCTCAGCCACGAAGAGCAACCGTTTGTCGAACGGAAGGTCGCGGGAGCAATGCCCGCACAGGCCGCCATTTTTCACCCTCACGCGCGAGGA
Organism: Verrucomicrobiota bacterium; assembly: GCA_040386755.1. Taxonomy (GTDB): domain Bacteria; phylum Verrucomicrobiota; class Verrucomicrobiia; order Verrucomicrobiales; family Akkermansiaceae; genus Luteolibacter. The sequence goes on from JAZKEY010000001.1 coordinate 65,934, forward strand.
AGACAGCAATCCGCCTCGCTTGGGACGAGGAGACACCCGGGGCAGCACCGGGGCGCGTGACCATTTTTCCATTCCTTCGTAGCTCAATAGCAGAGCAATCGGCCGATAACCGATAGACCGCGGCGCGATACCGCGCGGAGGGACCATTTTTCCAAATCCCCTGTGATGTCAAAGCAGCATGCCCGTCTGTTAAACGGGACGTCGTGGTGCGAGTCCACGCTGGGGAGCCATTTTGCAACGAAAGGAGCGCGTCCGGTCGGTCGAGCGCGCTGTCTTGAAAACAGTCGCACCAGCAATGGTGTCCGGGGTTCGAGTCCCTGGCGCTCCGCCAAATTTCCCAATGCTCGACCTGCGAGCGATTACGGCTGTGTAGCTGAGACAGATTAGCGCCTCGCTGAAGACGAGGAGAGTCCGGTGCGATGCCGGACGCAGCCGCCATTTTCCAGAAAAGCTCCATTGATGTATCAGCTAGCATAGCGGCCTTTCACGCCGCAGAAGCCGGGGCAGCACCGGCATGGAGTGCCATTTTTCCCAGCTCCCGAAGTGTAAGAGTCCTACACGCCGCCGTGCGAAGGCGGAGATTCGAGGTGCAAGTCCTCGCGGGAGCACCATTTCCCAATGTTGATCATAATGTAACAGTAGCATCCGGCCCTGTGAAGGCCGCAGTGCGGGTGCAAGTCCCGTTGATCAACCCAACTTCCAACCGCGCACACGTTGAAGAGACGAACCGTCGGTCTGCAAAACCGATTTACCCGGTGCGAATGCCCCTGCGCGATAGCACATCCTTGTAAACGCGAAGCGCTAAACGCATGGCCGCCAAAGCGGCAATCCGGGGTGCGCGTCCATTTTAGTTAGCCCCGTAGCTTAATCAGCCAGAGCATCCGACTTTGAATCGGAAGGTTGGCGGTGCGAATCCGTCCGGGGCCGCCAATCCAACATCCAACCCTGACTCCATCATGCTGAATCCACGTGAAATTTCCGACCGGCGCATCCTCGCTGCCGCCCGGGAACTCAGATCCCTGCACAAGAAACAATACACGATCCGGCAACTCGAAGTGCCGTTCCAACGTGGCTGGCGTCGCAGCTATGTTTTGAGAGAGCGCTCGCTGGATCGAGAAGACCGCCCCATTCTTGAGGCGATTCTCGAGGTCATCGGCAGCACCATCATCCGCCACAACCGGAGTTTCCAAAGCCGTCAGCGACGAACGAGAAAGCTCTGCGAGATCTCACAGCCACTCCGTCCCATTCCGAACAACGAATGGATATGGAAAAACTACCCCAGCAGCTGGCTCCGCTATTTCCGATACGAGCTGCGACTGGAACGCTACAACCACTGGCAACCTTATTGGATCCTCGACCAGACATCCCTCTACCGGCTCAAGATCAGCCGCAACATGATCTATCAAATTCGCGAGATCGATCCGGACATCGAGCGCCGCATCGGCGAGTTGGACCGCTGGTTTGAAATCCACCAGGCGTGGCGACGCTACGGTTGGCTCAAGGGCCGGCACCAGAGCTGGCGCTGTAACAACACGAAACAAAAGCTCATCGACAAAAGACACCGGCGCGAGATCGCCCGTGCTTATGAAACTTTTCCGGAGGTTGATCCGGCTGCGTCCGTGTGGCGCATCCCGACCAGCCTCCGGCCGACATTTTTTCTCCCGGCGTAGCCCAATGCAGAGGCAACGAGCTCAGACCTCGTCCAGTGCAGGTGCAAGTCCTGCCGCCGGGACCTTTACTATCAGATCGCGTAGCCCAACCGGCAGAGGCACGGCGTCGAGAACGCCGCAAGTGCTGGTTCAAATCCAGCCGTGATCACCACTTTTCGGACCCGAAGCTTAGGCAGCGAAGCATCCGGTTTTTACCCGGACGAGCAGGGCGCACATCCCTGCGGGTTCACCCTTTCACCTGAAACCACCAACCAACTGACCAGCAACCATGAAAATCACCAAAGCATTGAAGCTTAAAAATCAACTCGCCGGCGATGTCGCGGAACTCAAGGTCCGCCTCACCGCGCAGAACTCCCGCGCCTCGACGGTGCCGTTCGACTACGATGCGAACGACGTCCTCGCGGCTCTCCGTGCAAAAGTCGATGAACTCGTTTCCGTGAAGTCCGCGATCGCCGCAGCCAACGTGGCGATCTATCCACGGATCTTCCGGCTCGCGGAACTCAAAGGCCTCGTCACTTCGATCAAATCCCTCGATACCCGCCAAGGTGTGTTCAAGGAAGGTGGAGGTTTCTCGCTTTCCGCTTGTGAGGTCGAGTATGTCGCGCAGCTCAAGAAACCGGCTGTCGATGCGCTCGCCGCCGAACTCGAAGCCGAGATCTCCGCGATCCAGGACGAACTCGATGAGTTCAACCAATCGCAGTCCGTCGTGCTGACGGTGTAATAATCCGGGTGTGTGGCGGCGGAATGCCGCGAATGTTGAGTCACTGAAACCTTGGATTATCCATCCATTGCGTATGAAAAACGCTCCTAACCGAATCCGATGCCGACTGTCAAAAATCAATGTGCAACGGGTCAAATTGCAAGCATCACCATACAAGAGGCAAACCTCATCACAGTTACCGACCTTCCAATCAGGAAACCGTCATGCACCCAACCTTTGAAAACAAACACCGCTTCCGGTCCACCCGTACCTTTTTCCTAACTAACCATTTCATGAATACCAAAGACCTGATCTTCCTCGGCGTGCCTGCGGGTGAGCCGATCCAACACGCGCACGAATTCATCCAACGCTACATCGCGGATGGAAACGAAGGCGCGCGGCTCGGTGAGGAAATCTTCCAGATCGTCGCCGATCCTTCGGCGTTTTTCGCGGATCCGCTGCGTGCTCCGCTGGCGCGGGCTATTTACCGTCCGGCGTTCACGCCGCGGGCGGAACTCGCGCCTTGGCGTCAGTGGGGCGATGACCTCGAAGCCGACGCCGTGCGGCAAATGGTGAATTCCTGCGCCCTGCCCGTCGCCGTGGCGGGCGCGCTCATGCCGGATGCCCATCCGGGATACGGCCTTCCGATCGGTGGCGTTCTTGCCACCGAAAATGCCGTGATTCCCTACGCGGTCGGTGTCGATATCGCCTGTCGGATGAAGCTCACCGTTTATGATCGCAAGGCGAACATCGTCGCCGGTCAGCGCGACCGGTTGGCGAACATCATCGAGAGCGAAACGCGTTTCGGGATCGGCTGCACCTTCAAGGACCGCCGCGATCACGACGTGATGGACGACGACTGGACGGTTTCGCCGGTGACCCGTCGTCTGCGTGACAAGGCGTGGACGCAGCTCGGGACCAGCGGCAGCGGAAATCATTTCGTCGAGTTTGGTTCTTTCAAAGTGACCAACGAAAAGCTCGGGCTGCCCGATGGTGAATACCTCGCGTTGCTCAGCCACTCGGGTTCGCGCGGAACCGGCGCGCAGGTTTGCGATACCTATAGCAAACGCGCGATGGCCCGCCGCTCTAATTTGCCGAAGGAACTCAAGCACTTGGCATGGCTCACGCTCGATGAGGAGGATGGGCAGGAATACTGGAACGCCATGAACCTGATGGGACGTTATGCCGCCGCGAACCATGAGCTCATCCACAAGCACATCGCGAAAAAGCTCGGCGCGCGCGTCATCCTCGATATCGAAAACCACCACAACTTCGCTTGGAAGGAGCGCCATGTGGTGAACGGGAATGAGCGCGAACTCATCGTCCACCGCAAGGGCGCGACACCTGCCGGCAAAGGTGTGTTAGGAATCATCCCCGGTTCGATGGCATCACCCGGATTCGTGGTCCGCGGCAAGGGGCAACCCGAGTCGCTGAACAGCGCTTCGCACGGTGCGGGCCGCGTGATGAGCCGGACCAAAGCGCTGCAATCCTTCACCTGGAGCGGCACGAAAAAACTGCTGGCCGAGCGCGTCGAGCTCCTGTCCGCCGGTCTCGACGAGGTGCCGGGCGTTTACAAGGACATCCACTCCGTCATGGCCGCGCAATCCGACCTCGTCGAAGTGCTCGGCCGATTCGATCCGCAACTCGTGAAAATGTGTCCACCCGGCGAACGGGCGGAAGATTGAAGAGATCGGAGATCTCAAGCCACCTCTTCATCCACTATCTACGATCCAATATCTCCTATCTCCAATCCCCTATCTCTCCATGAAATCCATCCTCCACAAATCCACCGTGCTCGTGCTCAACCGCAACTGGCAGGCCATTCACGTGAAGACGCCCGCCGAGGCGTTCTGCATGATGGCGACCGGCGCGGCCAACGGGCTCGACGTGCAGGGGGACGATTCCATTTCGCCGCTGAAATGGGACGAATGGCTCAAGCTGCCGATCCGCGAGGAGGACCATGTGGTGAACACGCCGCGCGGTGCCGTGCGGGTGCCGACGGTCATCGTCGCGTCTAACTACTCGAAAATCCCGCTGTGTCGTCCGCGCTTCGGTGCGCGGGGTATTTGGGAACGCGACGGCGGCATTTGCCAATACACCGGCCGGAAACTCGCGCCCGGCGAGGGCAACATCGACCACGTCGTACCGCGTTCGCGCGGCGGGGCGTCGTCGTGGGAAAACTGCGTTCTGTCGCACCGCTCGGTGAACGAGAAAAAGGCCGACCGCCTTCCTCACGAGGCCGGACTGCGTCTGCTGCGGAAGCCGCACACGCCGCACGCGCTCCCTGCAACGATGACGATCCGTAACCAGCATGGCATCCGCGATTGGCAACGTTTCCTTGCGCCGTTCACCGGACACGCGGCGTGAGCGGCAATCAGGCGCCGATGACGGCGCGCGATCCGGCGATCCGACTCTGCTGGCAACCGTGAACCAAGTGATGGCAACTGGTTGCCAGTTTTTCCAGATACCACTTCTGTCCTTTGGTCCGGAATCCGGCATCGCGGCGGGTGCCATCCTGCACAAACGGAAAATCATCAGCACACAGGAGAAGGTGCTGATAGGTCCGGCGGGCGAGCGCCTCAAGTTCGGGAGCGGCTCGATGGAACATCTCGTGCGAGTAGAAAAGCGTGGTGAGCGGCGTGGTGTCGCAGAAGAGAAATCGCCGGGTGGCGGGATCGAGAATTGCGGTCTCCTCGCGGCGGACCTGCTCGCGGGCGATCGCGAGCAGGTCGTCGAAAACGAGTTGGCCGCCGCGCTGATTCCAAAGTTCGCGTCCATATTCGGCGACATGGGTGGTGCCCGTTTCCCGGGCGAGGGCGGCGGCCAAGGTGCTTTTCCCGGTGGATTCACCGCCCAGGATAGCGACTCGTTCGATGAAGGTGGCATACACTTCCGGCGCGAGGAACCGGCGGAGGCCGTGGATGTCCGCCCGCAGCGCGGTACCGGAAACGGGAATCATCCCACGGGCTTGGTCGATGGAAACATGGATGACAGGCGCGCCCTGACGGCCAGCAAGATCGGAGGCAAAACCCGGGCCGTATCCTTCGCTGGTGAAAATCGCGTCGATGGGGCGGTCGACGTCGCGACGCAGGATGGAGGCGCAGAAGGCGCGGTGGGTATCGTCGGAATCGGGATTGTCAGGCAGGGGCTCGGTGGTGTGATCTAGGACGATGCGGGTGGTTTCAGGAAACCTGGCGGCTAGCCAAGCGGCCCGGTGGAATGGTTCACAACCGGGAAACTCGGGACGCGAGTAGCTGAGCAAAACGACGTGGTCGCAGTCGGCAAGCGCCGCACGGATGACCTGCTCGTGACCGAGATGCAGCGGTGCGAATTTCCCCACCACAAGGCCGGTGCGGAATCGACTCATGCAGCAAGTGGGAGGGTCCGGAGCTTGCGACGCCATCTGAGAAATCCGATGGGCGCATTGAACCAGAAAAGCGCGTAGAAAAAGGCGGTGATCCAGAGTTCGCGGGAAGAGAACAACACCACCGCAAGGGTGTTGGCGACGAACCAGAAAACCCAGGTTTCCAGCTTCCGCCGCATGAGCAGGAGTTGCGCGGTGACGCTGAGAGCCAGCACCGCGGAGTCGATGAACGGAGCGTAGGCGTCGGTGAAGCGGTGGAGCAGCCAACCGTAACCAAGGGTCGCAAGGATTCCGAGCGGCACGGTGATGGCGAGTTCGGATCGAGCCGTGCCCGTGATGGGCCGCGACTCGCGGTGACCCTGGTGATGGAGCCAGTGCCACCAACCGAGCGCGCTGGTGACGATGAAGAAGACCTGTAGCGTGACATCGGCGTAGAGTTGGCTGGTGAAGAACAGCCAGCCGAACAACACGCAGCCGAGGATGCCGGTCCACCAGGTGTGGATGGAATTGCGGGTGGCCAGCGCGATGGAGACGAGATTGACGGAGTTGGCGGCGATTTCCAACCAAGGCGGGTGGCGCACCAGGTCGCGCAGGGCATCAGATAGTGTCATGAGTCTGCGCCGGACAGGGCGGAGGAGTATTGGGGGATCTTGGCAGGCCCGCTAACCGGAAACTGGATGGATTGGATGGCGGCCGCCGGGCCGAACAGTCGGGCAAGTGCCTCGCGCGCTTCAGCCATGGCGACGGCCGGGCCTTCGACGGCAAATTCGAAATTCCCATCGGCGCGCTGGTGGAGGGCGAAGCGTGCGAGCGGCAACGGACGAAGGGCATGGGTGACGTCGATGTTGTTCAGCCAGACGCCATCCGGCCGGCGGAAGCGCACGAATGCGCGGCCTTCGAGCCCGCACAACACCGGCTCACCGCGGACGAAGTCGAGCGAGGCGAAGTCGCCGGTGCGGTAGCGCAGCAAGGGCAGGCAGAAATTGAAGCCACCGGTTAGCGTGACCTCGCCGCGCTCACCTGCCGGGACGGATCGGCCGGCGGGATCGAGGATTTCCACATAGAGCCGCGGCTGGAGGAGCACGTGACCGTCGAGTGCGGGATCGAAAACGGCGACGGGGCCCGCTTCATTCAGCGAATACAGATCGAGGACGGGACAGGCGAAGGCGGTGGAGAGTTCTTCACGCAGGCCGGGCAGCAGGGTCATCGAGGTGGAGAGCAATGCTTTGGGACGAAGGTCGGGCGCGATGTCCAGCAACTCGGTGAAGGAAAGCGGATCGCCGGCGATGACTTCCGGCGCAAGCGCTGCCAGATAGGTAGCCCGGTCGGCGGGGTCGTGCCAGTCGGCGGGATGGAGGTTGATTTTGGCCAGACCGGCCTCGTCCATCGAAGGAGTGACGGAAACGTAGGTGAAACAGGTGAGCTGATGGCCGATCAGCACGACGCCCACCTCGCCGCGTCCGGCGGTGAGGGTGACGCAGAAACGGCGGAGGGCGCGTTTGTGATAAGCGAGGTATCCGGCCGCGACGCGCGGATGGGACGCGATCAGCAACGGATGGCCGGTGGTGCCCGACGTTTGAAAATTGATCAGGCGGTCCAGCGAAACGGAATCCGGCACGAACGCGGTGATGTCGCGACCGAGATCCGCCCGGGAAATGGTTGGCAAATCCTCGAACCGCGCGGTTGCCCCATGGTTTGCGTAATGCGGGACATGCTTCCGGCATTCGCTAACAAAATCAGCCAGCCACACCGGCTGGCCGCCGCGCGGCCAGCCGGTGTCCGCGGTGAGGACGGCGGCTTCTTCACGGCGGACATGGGCGAGATCCGACGCGTCGAGACGGTTGCCGCTGTGGTTTCGATAGATCGGAGCATTCGGATGCTCGCGAAGGAAGTCCAACATGCGTCGCCCCGCGTCTCCGAGAAGCGGGTAACGGTCGGCATCGGTGATGTCGATGGCGTTCATTCGCGGGTGTATTTGTCGGCCGACTCCTGCGCGGCCTTGCGGGCGAGAGCTTCGCAGATCGCGCGGGAGCGCTCCTCGGCCGCGCGAGAGGCGGCGAGGACGCGGTTGCGCTCGATCGAGCTGAGAGAGGTCAGGCGATCCTGGGCCTGCGTTGGGGTTTCGCCGGCAGGACGCAGATCGAGGCGGGCAAGGGCGAAGCGAACAAGTTCTTCACGCCGCTCGGAGTCATCGCGGTACTTACCTGCGCCGTTCTGGGAGGAGAGTTCCGACGCGCCTTCGGTAAGCAGGTTCACCAACGCATTGGCGGAAATTTTCAGCGAAATGAGTTCCGCATCCGCGAGCAGCCAGCAGAGCAACAGCGTGACACCGGCCCGGCGAACGGACGGCGCGGAATCATCTGGCATGAACGAACTGGAATCCGTTAGCTCGCAGTCGTGAAACGCGAGCAGATCCGCCACGACCGCGGAGACGTGGACCAGCCCGCGGCCGGACCCGGTGCGAGGTTCCGCCAGAAAATCGGACGGCGTTTCGGCGAGACGGCGCAGCAGGTGCTCGAGCGTGGGGCCTTCTTGTTTCATATGGAGGAAGCGAATTTATCAAACACCTGCGTGCTCTGGCAGTCGTCACACTCGCGGGGTCGGCGGGTGGTTCGGAAAGAAGCGAATCGGACCGGGAGGAACTTGAGATCGGAGGCGGTGTGAATTTCGCCGAGAGGCACCGAGAGTTTGTCCGAAGTAAATGAACAGGGCGAAACAGAGGCGTGCTCGTCAATGAAAAGGAAACGCTCGCCGGGCCCACAGTCGGCCACCGGACGGAGACCGCCGCCGGCCGATGCGTGCAAGCGGTCGAGATAGGCAGGACTCCCGGCGATGTTCAGGCCGAGGGATTCAAGCTCACGACGCAGGGAAGGCAGCCGGTCGGTGAAATCGGCGAGCTGTTCCGGAAGCGGGCGATGGGCGGAAAAATATTCCGGGCGGTCACGTCCTCCGAGTAGGTTGAATGTGATTTCGTCCACGCCCCAGGATGCCACTTCGCGGGCGATCGCTGGAAAACATTCGATGGTCGAGCGAAGCAGAACCGTGTTGACCCGAAGTTTCAGGGGACGACCAGCAATGCTTCGGTCACGTGAAAGCGCCGGAACATTCTCCCGAAGCGTTTGAAAAAGTCCTAGAGAGGAGCGCAGGGTGTCATGAGTGGAATCCGGCGCATCGAGGCTGATCGTCAACTCGGAGTAGTGATCGATCAAATGGCGGCGGACGGAGGCGGATGCAAGGGTTGTGCCGTTCGTCGTGGCGCTGACTCGCAAGCCGAGTGAGATGGCGTGGCGGGTGATTCCGGACAGCATCGGCCAGAGCAACGGCTCGCCACCGAGCCAGCTCACCAGCACGGGATCCCCGCTCACCTTCTGATAGTCCGCCAGGATTTCGAGAAAGCGGCGGATGGCGTCGGGTGCGGCATCGGTGCGGGCGAAGGGCAGCCGCCGGTCATAGGCGCAGAACGGACATGCCAGATTGCAACGGGTGGTGACGCGCCAGACAACGATCATGGTCGTGCGGGTTCCGGTTGGATCTCGGAGGCGGGACCGAATTTCTGGCGGCTGAAGGCACGGGCGAAGGCGACGAGGCCTTCGAGGGTGGGCACGGCGTGGATCTGCCAGACTTGTTCGTCGCGGGCGCGCCGCAACACGGAAGTTAGATTTTGATAATAGGAATGCGCGGGTTTTTCCCAGTCGGAGGAAATGTTCAGGGCGAGCGTGCCGCCGCCGCGGCCTTTTTGCAGGGCTTGGGCGCAGAGGTCCCAGCCGGAGCGGCCACGCTCGTCGGGGTCGTCGAACATGGTGGTCACCCCGTCGTCGGAAATGGATAGAACATGTATGGGGCGCTCGTCCGGGCGGCGGGAGGCGAAGGTGTCGCGCAGGACATGGAGGGGAAACTGGGTGGCTCCGCCGTAGTGGGCTGTTAGCACGCGGAGGATTGCGGATTCGTCCCGGATGAAGCCGGGGGTGGATTGGAACTGGTGCTTGCCGCTCCAGAGCGTCGCCTGCACGCGGGCACCGGCCCGCAGAGCCGAGATGACGATGATCGCGCCGGCGAGCGCGGGATAGGAGAGCTGGACAGCGGGATTCGGCATCGAGCCGGAGCTGTCCACGTAGAGATCGAGGTCGATCGGCTCGCGACGCGGTTGGTTTCCGGCGGTGGTGCCATAGACGCGGCGCACGGTGGTGAGGCCGGGAATGATGCGCGGGCTTTGGAGGATGGATTGGAACCAATCGCACTCATCGAGCGGATCGCCGATTTCCCATGGCTCCAAGCCTTCGAGCTGGGGCTCCATACTCTCAGGCGCGGCGCGGCGCGGGTAGCGGACGAGGTGGCGCTGGGCGAGCTCGCGGTAGTAAGCGATGGCGGCATCGTGATCGGTCCCGGGCCACCCGGCGGCGCGCAGGATTTCCGCATACTCGAAGGGCTGACGTTGCTGGCCGGCCCCCGGATTGTTAGCGGACGGCGGCAGGGATGAAATGCCATCAGCGGCAGGACCGTCATCGTCGGAGTCGATCCCGGTGATGAGCGGGTCGAGCGAGGGATGCCGGATGTCACCATCATCGGCGGAAGCATCGGTCAGTCCGTCGGGAATGCCTCCCGCACCAGCGGCGCGGGTGTCGTGCAGGGCGGCGAAATCCTCCGAGGCTTGCTGGTCGTCCACCAAGTGCGGGAGCAGGAGGGCGGCGAATTTTCCGGCGGCGGCGAGCCAATCGCCGGCATAGCTGCGGACAAGGCGCATGCCCAGCCAGGCGTCACCTTCGAGAGCGTCGTTAGTGGGGCCGCCGCCGAGCGAACCGCGCGGGAGGCTCCAGAGAAGTTCGTAAATGCGGAGGTAGAGCGTCCACACGGCGCCTGGCGGAGGCGCGCCGGCAGCACGTTTTCCGAGACGCTGATAGATCTCGCCCATGCGCAATCCGGCGGAGCGCTGGAGGCGGTCATTGATGAGGAGATCGGTGTAGAGGTTCGCGACCATCGGTGCCTGTGCTTCGAGCGTGGGCAGCGCACGGCGCATCCGGGCGAGACAACGGGCATGGTCGGTTAGAGTGGCGGGAGCGAGCACGTGATGGCCGATTTCATGGGCGAGGATTTCCACCGCGTAGTCGCCGAGGCCGCATTCCGCAGCATGTGGCAGATCGACGACAATCACCTGATCCTGGAGGCGGATCATGGCGAAGCTGCCGGTGAGATGCTCGGCGCGGGCGGCGGCACGGGTTTCGCAAAGCAGCGGCGGACTCAGTTGGGTGTAACGGCTCCAAGCTGCCAGAGCCTCGGGCCAGGCCTCCTCCCAACGGGATTTGAGATCGGGCGCGCTCATCGTTCGGGAGTGATCGGGCCGACCCAGATGGAATGGCTTTGCCCGGAGGTGACCGCATAGGTGCCGCCGAGAATGACGGCGCTGGCCGGAACGTGGCCGGAAGGGAGACGGCCGAAATCCCGTGGAGGCGGAGAAACGGGAGCGGCATCCGCGATTTCGTCAGGGGTCGCCCGGTGAAGCGTGGCTCCAAACGAATCGGCGATGAGAATCCACGATTCGTCGCCGCTGCGGACAAGAATGTGCGAGCCGCTTCGGGTCACCAAGGGAGGTGTGACAAACAGCCCGCCGAAGCCTCGGAAGGCACCGATTCGGCGATCCGGAGTCGCCGGAGTGTCGCAACCGAACCATGGATCCGAACGATAGGCGTCGCGGACCTCGGGCCAGTTCAGATCGGCGGGGGCATCGAAGACGGCGAGCGCGAGATCCGGCGGCAGGGCATCGGCGGCAGCCAGGGCTGCGGAGCGGAAATGAGCGAGACCGGCACGCCAAGCCAGCAGCTGGGCGACGATCAGAAGTTCATCCGCCGTCGAGCAGCGGGGGGCGAGCGCCGCCAGCCGGCTTCGCCAGATTTCCGCACGGTGATCCGACGTGGCGACCAGATGATGGGCGGCATTGCTGAGTGAGCCGAGAATCCGGCGCGGCGCGACGGCGATGTGCGCCGCCATGCTTGGGAAAACTTCCGTCCAGAGAAGATTGATTGCGGGAGTGACCGCCGACGGTCCGGCCAGTTTCTCAGCGACGAGTTGCAGGCCGAGATCGTAGGCGCGATCCAGAACGAGATGGACGTGGGTGGGATCCAGCGCGGAGGCGAGTGGCGAAAGCTGGTCCCGCAGAAACAGCGAAAAATCCGCGGCATCGAGGCGCGGCCAATGCCGGCGCGCGGCGGCGAAGCGCGCGTTGCAATCGGCGCGGCGGGCGCGGAGAAAAACGGCGAGGGGCGGGGCGAGCATGTCAGCGGGTTTTCAGCCAGCGGAGGAAATTGCTGTAGCGCTGGTGGAGATATTTGAGCTGCATCAGGTCGTCGTGGAGATGACCGTAGAGTTTGCCGCCTTGGAGCAAGGTGGTGATGAGCCGCTCGATTTTCTCCAACCGGCTCCGGGTGTCGCGCTCGGATAGACCTTCCAGACCGCCGGCGAATTCCGCCGCCAGCTCGCCGACCGGGTCGGTGCGGTCGAGATCGAGTCGGTCGAACTCGGCACAGGAAAGATCGAAGACACGACGCAGCCAGCCGATGCGGTCGGTGCGCATGGGACCATTTCCGGCGGCGTTGAAGAAGGGCGCATCGAGGTCCGGCTGGAGTTTCTCATGAAGCACGAAGGGCAAAATCTGCCGGACGTCCTCCAGCGAGACCGAGCCATGGCCACGGAAAAACGCGAGGGCCTTGGCATAGACCAGCAGCGTCATCAGGTTCCGCACCGACAGGCCGTTGCGGGTCTGGCAGCCGAGGTCCTTGAGCCGGTCGCGGCCATTGTCACGGGCGGTGAGCTCGGGCCACTCGGCACCGGCGAGACGCGCGGTGTCCTTGGTCATGTATTCAAACTGCGCGGCGGCGGGCTCGAAGAACTCGAAGTGGCTGGAGAAAAATTCCAACCGCCGGCGCACGTCCGCAGGAACCTCGATCGCGCGGATCAACTTCTGCAAACGGTCGATTTCCGCTTCGGTGAAAATGATCTCGCCGGGAACGAGTTCCTCGGGCCGGATGTTTTCCTCAATCCGCTCCAGCAGACATCCGAGGAACCGCGGGTTGAACGCCAATGCCGGGACGATCACATCGATCCGGTCGCGCAAGGCCTCGATGACCTGATAGGTGCCGCCGCCCTGGTCGTCGTTGGCGGTGAGATACCATGCGGATTCGGGACATTCGTGGATGTGGCCGAGGATTTCCGCGTAGTTGTCGCTCATGACGGTGAGCAGCGCGCTCTGGGTGCGGGTGGGAATCCGGTTGTATTCGTCGATGATCTTCACCCGGAAATCCAGCCACGGACGCCAGGCGATCCGGATATCCTCCATTTTCTGGGCAGCCACGAGATCGGCGGGCAGCGGGTTGCCGAGCAGATCCGCGATGGTCATTTGCGGATGCCCGTGCTGCATCGCCCGGCGGACCTCGCGCACCGGATACCCCGCCAGCACGCCCATCAACAGGGCGCTGGCCGTCTTGCCCCGGCCGGGACCACCGACGAACAGACATTTCCGCCGCGCGGCGAAGGTGAGCAATGGCAGCAGGACGAAACTCGAATAACTCTGGGCGGAAGGCAACGTGAGCCGGCTCTTGCTGTCGCCGACAACGAAGCGCGAAGGCGGCGCTTCGTTGTATTCGATGTCGTAGTGCGGCGAAATGATGGCGGAATTGACGATCCAGAAATACGCCTGACGGAGTTTCTCGTCCAAGGCGACCGAGGAGGGATCGGGATCGGCTTCGTCCTCGATGGAAACTGGCCCGCGGTAAAGGTCGGCGACGTCGAAAGCACGGCCCGTTCGCGCAGCCGGATCGGGGTTCGTCGGAGCTTGCGAGACACGCTTGAACGGATTGGAAAATCCCATTCATGAGAGTCCCAAATCCGGAAACTTAGACAAGCGTTAGTTGGCCGGATTCCAAACTCACCACATCCGCCGCGCTATTGCCAAGCGGGCGGATGTCTGCCAAGGCTGCGGCATGCATTTCCATCGCCGTCTTCCCTTCGTCGCGTGCTCGCTTCTCATCGGCTGGGCCGGACTGGCCGCTGCGCAGGATTTTTCCTTTGAGGCGCTGCGCGAGAAGGCCCGGAAACTGGCGGCCGCGCCTTACGTGGCCCCGAAGCAGGAGCTGGCGGATTTCTGGAAAAACCTGAGCTACGACCAGCACCGCGACATCCGGTTCAAGATGGAATCCGGGCTGTGGTGGGGCAAAGGGCCGTTCTCCATCGACTTCTTCCACCCCGGTTGGACGGCGAAGAAGATGGTGGCGATCCATGAGGTGGACGGCGGGAAATCGTCGCTCCTCACGGTGGATGAAGATCTTTTCGACCACGGCAAGAACAAGATCCCGGCCGGCACGCCGCCGCCTCCGGGATTCGCTGGCTGGCGCGCGCGCACTCACCTGAACTCGCCGGATTACATGGACGAGTTCCTCGTTTTCCTCGGTGCCAGTTATTTCCGGGCGATCCCGAAGGACGCGCCCTACGGCCTCTCCGCCCGCGGACTCTCGATGAACAGCGGCCTGCCCGGCGTGCCGGAGGAGTTTCCGGATTTCGCCGAGTTCCATCTAGAAAAGCCCGCTACGGATTCGAAGTCACTCAAGGCCTGGGCACTACTCACCGGCCCGAGTGTGGCGGGTGCCTATCAGTTCACGGTCACTCCGGGCGTGGAGACCGTGGTGGATGTGGAGGCGGAAATCACGTTGCGCAAGCCAGTCCAGCAGCTCGGGCTGGCTCCGTTTTCCTCGATGTTTTGGTTCGGCGAAAGCACACATCCGAAGCCTTATGATTTCCGCCCCGAAGTCCACGACAGCGATGGCTTGCTGATGGAACTCGGCAGCGGAAATCTTCACTACCGTCCGCTGGAGACGACGAAGGACCAGTTCCGCCACTGCGTTTTCACCATGGAGCAGCCGCGTTCGTGGGCGCTGCTTCAACGCGACCGCTCGTTTTCATCCTATCAGGATCCGGAAGCTCTCTATCACAATCGCCCGAGCGTGAGGGTCGAGCCGGTCGAGGGATTCGACCAAGGGAAGCTGCACCTCATCGAGATGCCAACCAAGGACGAGACGGATGACAACGTGATTCTCGTGTGGGAGCCGACGCCGTCACTGGAAGTGGGCAAGCCGTTCAAGTTCCACTACCGTCTCCGCTGGATGCGCGATCCCGCGCCGTCCGGGGTTTTCTCGGTGCGCGCCACCCGTGTCGGTACACCGGTGCAGAAGCCGGACGAAGTGCTGGTCGCCATCGATTTCGCGAAGCCTCTCAACCCGTCCCTCAAGGTCGGTGACCCGAAATGGGACGACATTTCCAAGCTCAAGCCGGTGGTCACGATCAACCAGCAATCGGTGGAACTCATCCACGCCGGCCTGAACGACGTCAGCATGGCGAACGTAGACGACATCCCCGCCGGTCTCGGCCGCAGCGACAAGCTCCACATGCCGCAAGTGCTACGGGCCTTTTTCGTATGCAAGCCGCCGAAGGATCTGAACGACATGGACCTCACCTGCGAGCTTCAGGATGAGAACGGCAAGTGCGTTTCCGAGCGCTGGGTTTACCTGTGGCGGCGTTGAGGAAAAATTTCAGAATCCTTAAGAATTATAATTAGAATAATTCTTGATATCGCTCGGTGGGGTCCTACGTTCCCGCCGCGATGGTCACACAAAACCCCGAATTTCCTGCCGAAAACGAGATCCCGGAGGAGATCTCCGGGCTGCGCATGACGCGCCAGCGCCAGGAGGTTTACCGCATCCTGATGCAGGAGCGGAACCACCCAACCGCGAACGACGTCTTCATGCGCGTCAAGGACCGCCTGCCGAACATCTCGCTGGCGACGGTTTACAACTGCCTCGAAGCCCTCGTCCAGCATGGCATCATCCGGCAGGTGAATTTCGAGCGAGAGTCGTCGCGCTACTGCTCGAATCTCCA
Organism: Verrucomicrobiota bacterium; assembly: GCA_040386755.1. Classification (GTDB taxonomy): domain Bacteria; phylum Verrucomicrobiota; class Verrucomicrobiia; order Verrucomicrobiales; family Akkermansiaceae; genus Luteolibacter. The sequence goes on from JAZKEY010000001.1 coordinate 81,586, forward strand.
GGAGCACGGCCATTTCCATGACCAGACGACCGGCGTGATCCACGATGTCGGCTTCAAGCCCGGCATCAACCTCGCCGACGTTCTCGAACTGCCTCCCGGCGCGCTGGTCGAAGACATCGAAATCACCCTGCGCGGCAAAATCGCGGTTTCCTGAACCTTCCCCTCCCCCATTCAAATTTTCCAAAACATGAGCCTGCAAATCACCAACCTCCACGCCACCCTCGAAGATGGCACCGAAATCCTCAAGGGCGTCAACCTCGACATCCCGAAGGGCGAAGTCCATGCCATCATGGGACCTAACGGCTCCGGCAAATCCACGCTCTCGAAGGTAATCGCCGGCCACGAAAGCTACATCGTCACCGCCGGTGCCGTGACACAGGACGGTGAGGAAATCCTCGGCAAGTCCATCGACGAGCGCTCGCGCGGCGGCATTTTCCTCGCATTCCAATATCCTTCCGAAGTTCCCGGTGTTTCGAACGCCAACTTCATCCGCGCCGCGCTGCAAGCCCGCCTGCCGAAGGGCGAGGAAATCGACGCCGTCGCCTATTATAAGAATCTCTACTCGAAAATGGACCACCTCGAAATGGACCGCAAATTCACCGCCCGCGCCGTGAACGAAGGGTTCTCCGGTGGTGAGAAAAAGCGCAACGAGATCCTGCAAATGATGATGCTCGAACCCGAATACTGCATCCTCGACGAAACCGACTCCGGCCTCGACATCGACGCGCTCAAGATCGTCGCCAAGGGCGTTAACGCCATGCGCTCGGAAAGGCGCGGAATGCTCCTCATCACCCACTATCAGCGCCTGCTCGACTACATCAAGCCGGACTATGTCCACGTGATGGCCGAAGGAAAAATCGTCCGTTCCGGCGGCCCGGAACTTGCTCTGGAACTGGAAAAAGACGGCTACGAGTTCCTCAAGGAGCCCGCCCTCGCTTGAGATTGATCCATTTCTAACTTTTCAAAGATCATGTCCTACGACACCACAGACGTTCTCGATACGGAAACCCGCGAGGCGATCGACATCGACCGCACCAAGGGGGATTTCACGTTCCCGGAACGCAACAAATTCGACGCCGGACGGGGTCTCACCTCCGCGACGGTCGATTACATTTCCGACGTAAAGAATGATCCCGATTGGGTCCGTGAATTCCGTCACAAGGCGCTGAAGACGTTTCAGGAAAAGCCGATGCCCACCAACTGGGCGACGAAGGATTTGGAGAACATCGATTTCGACGTCATCCGTTATTATCTATCCGACGGTGAAAAACCAAAGCGCTCATGGGACGATGTCCCCGCCGACGTTTTGGAAACCTTCGAGCGTCTCGGCATTCCCCAACAGGAACGTGCGTTCCTCGCCGGTGTGGAAGCCCAGTTCGATTCGGAAGCCGCCTACTCGAACGTGAAGGAAGAGCTGACGAAACAAGGCGTGATCTTCTGCAACTCGACCGAAGGCCTGAAGGAGCACGAGGAAATTTTCCGCCCGTGGTTTGGCAAGGTCATCCCGACCGGCGACAATAAATTCTCTGCGCTAAACTCCGCCGTGTTTTCCGGTGGTTCGTTCATCTACATCCCGAAAGGCCTCAAGCTGAAGCAACCGCTCCAAGCCTATTTCCGCATCAACTCGGAAAACTTCGGCCAGTTCGAACGCACGCTCATCATCGCGGACGAAGGTGCCGAGCTGATGTACATGGAAGGCTGCACCGCGCCGAAATTCGAGACCGCCACGCTCCACTCCGCCGTCGTCGAACTCGTTGCGCTCAAGGGAGCGAAAATCCAATACGTCACCGTGCAAAACTGGTCGTCCAATGTCTTCAACCTCGTCACCAAGCGCGGCATCGCCATGGAAGACGCGGAAGTTCGCTGGATCGACTGCAACATCGGTTCACGTCTCACGATGAAATATCCCGGCGTCATCATGAAGGGCAAGCGCGCCCGCGGTGAGGTCATTTCCATCGCCCTCGCCAACACCGGCCAGCATCAGGACACCGGTGCGAAGATGATCCACGCCGCCGATGACACGACTTCCAACGTCGTTTCGAAATCCATCTCCGTCGGCGAAGGACGTTCCACCTATCGGGGCCAAGTCCACATTCCGAAGCACCTCAAGGGTTGCAAGAACAACACCGAGTGCGACGCCCTGCTCATCAACAGCCACAGCCGCACCGACACCTATCCGGCGATCACCGTGAAAGGCAACCGCCACGCCACGCAGCATGAAGCATCTGTTAGCCAGGTTTCCGACGACATGCTGTTCTACATGCAACAGCGGGGTCTTAACGAAGGCCAAGCCATGTCGCTCGCCGTCAACGGCTTCATCAACGACCTCGTCCGCGAGTTCCCGATGGAATACTCCGTCGAACTCAAGCGCCTCATCGATCTGGAAATGGAAGGCAGCGTCGGTTAATGCCAGCGCCCGAATCGACCTAACATCCACTTTGTATTTTTCCCATGCCCGCCGTGCTCGAACAAACTTCTTCCCTTCTCGAAACCGCTCCGGAAACGCCCGCCTATCTGCCTGCTTGGTTTGCCAAACGCCAGCAAGCCGCCTGGCAGCGTTTCCTCGCCATTCCCGCTCCGAAGCGCGGTGATGAAACCTGGCGCTTCTCCAGCATCAAACAGCTCGATTTCTCCGGCTTTCAAAAAGCTCCAGCCACTGGAGTGAACGAGCTGATCGAACGCTCCACTGGCCTTGAATCCCCCGCTGCGAAACTCATCTTCGTGAACGACGAACTCGTCCACGTGGAATCGCATCTGCCAGAAGGCGTGATCTGCCTGCCGCTCGCCGAAGCGCTCGTTTCACACAGCGATCTGGTGCAGGCGCATTTCATGAAACAGGAAACGCGTCTTGGCTCCGCCAAGTTCGCCGCGCTGCATGAGGCATCTCTAACGAACGGTTTGTTCGTCCACGTTTCCGACAAATTGGAAGTCGAAGGCACCATTGAAGTCCACCACTGGATCGCCGGTGAAAATACCGTCATCTTCCCACACACGCTGATCGTCACCGGGAAAAGCTCGAAAGTCCGCGTCGTGGATATCTTCCGCTCGGCGGATGATTCGCAGCCCGGCCTCGCCATCGCGTTCAACGACCTGAGCGCCGGCCAGAACTCGAAGCTCGACTACGTCGCCATCCAGGCCTTCAACGAAGTCACCCGCGTCATCCAGATCAACGAAACCGCCACGTTCCGCGATGCGTCCGCCATCGGGTTCATCCTCAACACCGGCGCATCCTGGGCCCGCAACGAATCCCTCTCCCGCCTCGAAGGCCCCGGATCGCGCTCGGACATGCTTTCCGTCAGTATCCCCGCTCACGAACAGGAGTACGACCAGCGCACCTTCCAGCACCACGTTTCCGAAGGCGCCTACTCGGATCTGTTATACAAGAATTCCCTTTACGACGACTCCCGCACGATTTTCTCAGGACTCATCTTCGTCGATGAAGGTGCGCACCACACCGACGCCTATCAGACCTGCCGCAATCTCCTGATGAGCGACACCTGCGAAGCGAACTCGATGCCCGGTCTCGAAATCAACGCCGACCAGGTGAAGTGCTCCCACGGCAGCACTTCCTCCCAGATCAGCGACGAGGAAATTTTCTACCTCTGCGCCCGCGGCATCGCTCCCGTCCAAGCCCGCCAGCTCATCGCCCGCGGCTTTTCCGTGGACGTGCTGGAGCGCCTGAAGAACGATGAAGTCGAAGCTCTCGTCCTGAAATTCATCGACGGGAAATTCGCCCACATTGCGTCCTTGTGACATGGCGGCCCTCGGACAGTGTACCCTACGCGATCGCGTAGGTATCGCCGGACGCTGAAATTGGTTAAGTTTTGCTGAAATTCGAGATCTCCTCGGGTTTTTTGAATTGAATTTTCTTCAGTCCCGCAAAACCGTGAAGCCGACTCGTTTCAAACTGATCCCACTGTGCCTCATGGTGTTGTGTGGATTTAGCATGGCTGAAGACCCGGCTACGGAAACCGGCCTTGAGGTGGCGGTGGAGACTGAGGGCAATCCGGATGCGGCGGCCGATGCCAAAACCTCAACTGCCGAGATGGCCGCCTATTTCGATGAGATTTTCGGGAAATTTGGCCATTGGTTCGCCTATGCGTTCTCGGACAACCGCCCGATTGAATCCGGAAATCTGAGCGCATCCATGCCTTTCATGAACGGTGACAGAGCCTCATTTTTGGGAGATCAAAACGGGCCCAGCGGCAGGACGCCCTCTGGCGGGGGCAGCCAAACCGAAAATCCACCTAAGCCGCCCTTGGATTTCGACCTGCCGGACGATGACGGACCCAGAATCGAAATCAAATCCGTGAAAGCCAGGAATTTCACAGCAGAAGGCATCTTCAACGACTCGTTTTTTCAACACTCCAATGCTGCCATCGATCAACATTTTATGGAAAATGTCCTCCGTAGGGATGTTATCTCGGCGCCGGTATCCAATCGCCCTGCAACCCAGCGATCGAAAATGTCGGTGAAAGCCTTTCGTTCCCTTCCGGCTTCGGATTCCCCGGCGGCGTCTTTTGCGATTCAAGCCGTGCCGGAACCGTCATCGATCCTGTTTTGTGGCTTCGCGTCCATGATACTTGCCTGGCACCGGCGGCGCCCGGATTCGAGATGAGTGCGGCGGATACCAGCCCGTTAGATCCGCGAGGGCCGAATTCCGACTTTGTGACCCGCACGATTGCGGATCCCCGGCTTTTCCGATAATTCCTCCGCAACCGCGAATTTGCGCCCACCACGCCACTATCGTGCGATAGCGGCTGCCACAGTCCCATCACCATCCATCCTGCTTGATCCGCTCCATTCCCATCCTCATGCTTCTTGGCGTATCGGTTCACGCAAAGGATGATCCGTTGCTCAGTTTCGCATCGGGTGTGCTGGCGGAAATGCAGGGCAAGACGGCCGAAGCTTCAGGGTTTTTCGAAAAAGCCCGGCTGGCGGATCCCCAGGCGATGCCGCTTGTCAGTCGCGCGGTTAGAGCGCGGATGGCCGGTGGAGACCGCTCCGGTGCGGTGAAGCTCTATCGGGATCTCGCGGCGGCACGGCCAGACGATCTCGGAGTCCAGCTGACCTACACCGATTTTCTCGATCAGCAGAGCGATGGCGATTCGTTGGCCCTCAAGCTTTCGGGCGACACGCTCGAAAAAGCACTCGCGAAATATCCGGGCCAGCCACAAATCATCCGGCGTCTTTTCCAGCACGCGCAATCCGCTGGCGACAAGGCCCGCCAGTTGGAGTTGTTGGAACAATTTTCGCAGGATGATCCCGAATCCGTCATGCTCTACACTTCGCTATCACGTGGGATGTTCGAAGCGGAAGACGCGGCAGCCCGGGAAAAGATGGACCAGCGGTTTCTGGGTTCTTTCGAAGCGCATCCCGAACTCCCCTCACTCGCCAGGGCGGCGTCCGATCATTTCCGCGACACCAATCGTCCGGATCAGGCCATCGAAATTTTGAAACGCCATGTCGAAGCGGCACCGTCGTCACTGGAAATGCGGACACGTTTGGGAATTCTCTATTTCACGGCGAAGCGCGATGCGGAAGGCGAAGCGGCGCTCAAGGAAGTGCTGGAGATCAATCCACAACAAGCGCTCGCCCATCAGTCGTTGGCGAAATTCTATCGGCTCCGTGACAAGCCGGAACTCGGCCGGCACCATGCCGGTGAACTGTTGAAAATCCGCGGTGGCTCGCCTACGGATTTCATCAAGCTCGCGGATGAATGGCTGGCGGCCAACGATCCCAAGCAAGCGAGATTATTGTTAGAAAAGGCGGTTTTCGATCACCCGGAGAACCGGGATCTTGTGGAGAAGCTGGCCATTGCCACCCGCCGCGATCCGGAGACCCGCGAACAAGCGGCGCGGCTATTCCGAGAGGCGGAGGCGGCCAAACCCATCGATGCGAAAACTGATCCGGCCTTTCTCATGGAGTCCGCCGAAGCATTGATCGCCGAGGGACAAACCAAGGCCGCCGAAGAGCGGCTGCGAACCGCCATCCGCTCCTACTCTGTGGATGCGAAAAAGGAGACCGCTGCCGCGCTTCGCCGTCTCGCACTGCTGTGGGAATCTGAAAACCGCAACGTCGAAGCGGGGAAGGCACTGCGCCAGCGTGCGGACGCGCTTGACCGTTAAGATTTCCTAGCAAATCCGGTTCCGCAAAAGGCTTGCACAAAGCAAGGCCCGGCACTAACTCCACCCGCATGAGTTCCGAAACTTCCCTCATCCTTTTCAAACCCGACGCTGTCGAAAAAAATCTCACCGGCACCGTGCTCGCCCGCTTCCTGGCGGCTGGCTTCAAAATCCGCGGCATCAAGATGATGCACCTCAGCGATGAAATCCTCGCCGAGCACTATTCGCACATCGCCGACAAACCGTTCTTCCCCGCCGTCCGCGGCTTCATGCAGGAAACTCCGGTCATCGCCCTCGCGCTGGAAGGTGAAAACGTCATCGCCGCCGTCCGCGACCTTCTCGGACCGACTGACTCGATGGTGGCACCGGAAGGAACCATCCGCGGTGACTTCGGCTTCAAGGATGCCGACGCGAAAATGCGCAACGTCTGCCATGCTTCCGATTCCGTCGAAGCCGCACAAGCCGAGCTCAAGCGCTTCTTCAAGGACGACGAGATCTTCTCCTACTGATTTGATGCTCGTCGAACGCGTCAAGTATGTCATCTGGGCAGCGGACTTGGCGCGGGCGACGGCTTTCTATCAGAATACGTTCGGCGCGGAGGTAGTCCGCGCGAACAGCCATATTTCCGAACTGGAAATCGCCGGTGCGATCATCGGCATCCATGGCGGAGGAGAGGGCAAAAGGACGTGGACCGGCATCAGTTTCCAAGTCGCGGATGTGGTGACGGGCGCTGCCGAAGTGGTCGCGAACGGCGGCGGGCTGACCCGCGAACCACAGGAAGAGGATGGCGAGGCTCCGCATCTGGCAATGTGTTTCGACACGGACGGGAACGAGTTTATGCTCATCCGGAAGCGTTAGGATGGCGGCTTGCCGAAGTTAGTTTAAACCTCTAGGGTGTCTTCATTACGCGCTGAAGACACCCTTGAAGGGTCAAACTACATACAATGCCCATGTTCTTTCCCGATTTCGAATTCAACACGTGGCTGGGACTTGCCTTGCTGGTCACGTTTTATGTGGTCGGCATCCTGCATGTGCTCCATGCCCTGATGCATGTGAGGACTTCCCAGGGAACCATCGCCTGGGTGATTTCCCTGCTGACCGTGCCGTTCCTCGCGCTACCGATGTATTGGTTGTTAGGCAGGACCCGTTTCTCCGGCTATGTCGGCGGGCGACGGGAAAAGGACGGCCGGCTCGGCAAGCTGGCGGCGACGATGCACAAGCGTCTGCGGCATTGCGAGGTGGAGATTCCCGATGACGACGCCTTCGAACGGGCCGCGCAGGTGTTGGGCGGATTGCCGTTCACGCGGGGAAATGATTTGGAGCTTTTGATCGATGGCGACGAGACGTTCGAGCGGATTTTTCAAACAATCCGCGAGTCGAAGAACTACCTGTGCGTGAATTTTTTCATCGTGAAGAACGACACGCTCGGCACCCAGTTCCAACAGGCGCTGATCGATCGGGCGAAGGCCGGAGTGAAGGTTTACTTTCTGTTCGATGAGATAGGTTCCCACAAATTGCCAAGACGCTATCTGAAAGAGATGAAGGATGCGGGCATCGAATGCTGTTCATTCGGCATCAACCGGTTCTGGTGGTCGCGCTTACAATTGAATTTCAGAAACCACCGCAAGATCGTGGTGAGCGATGGCACCACCGCCTTCATCGGCGGGCTGAATGTGGGTGACGAATATCTCGGCCGCGACCAGCGCTTCGGCGGATGGCGCGACACGCATTTGAAAATGGAAGGGCCGGTGGTGCAGGCGGTGCAACTGGTGTTTCTCGAAGACTGGTTCTGGGCGACGAACCAGGTGCCCGACCTGCATTGGGACACCCGCGCGGAAGAGGCGGATCAGATCGCCGCGATCATTCCCACGGGTCCTGCCGATCCGGTGGACTCATGGCAGCTGATCGTCGCGGAGGCGGCGAACACCTCACGCCAAAAGCTGTGGATCGCCTCGCCTTATTTCGTGCCGGACGAAGGCGTGCTTACCGCCCTGCAAGCCGCCGCGATCCGGGGCGTGGATGTCCGTATCCTCATTCCGGAGCGGGCGGATCACTTGTTAGTTTGGCTGTCAGCGTTTTCCTATTACGAGCAGTCGATTCCGTTCGGAGTGAAATTGTTCTGCTATCAGAAAGGGTTCCTGCACCAGAAGGTGATGCTGATCGATGAGCGGCTGGCGGCGGTCGGCACGGCGAATCTGGACAACCGTTCGTTCCGGCTGAATTTCGAGATCACGGCGTTTTCCACGGATCGGAAATTCGTCAGCGAGGTGGAGTCGATGCTGATTACGGATTTCAGCCGTTCCCGCGAGGCAACGGTGGAGGACATCACCGGCAAACCATTCCTATTCCGGGCGGCGTGCCGGGCAGCGAGGTTGCTGGCACCGATCCAGTGAGGATAAACACCGATCACCAACTGGCGGTTAAACCGCCGCAGTGGAAAATCCAATAACCACTGCGGCGATTTTTTCCTTGGCTAAGAAAAAGCGATCAGTTCGGGGTCACCATCAGGCGAACGAAGATCTCGTCCGCGCCGGGCGGCAGGGTGTAGGCGACTGCGCCGCTGGTGTTGCTCAGATTGGGATCGCCTGACAAAACGTCAGTCCAAATGCCGAGATCCGGTGAGGTCTGCACGACGAACTGGGTTCCGTAAGCGGCGGACGGAATATTACCGCCGTTAGGCCAGGTGACGGTCCTAACTGGTCCAGCGGAAACCACCACTGCCGGATTGGCGGTGAAACCGGTAGCTGAATTCATGAAATATTCGACTCCGTTTGCGACGCCGTCGAGGTCGGTATCGGCATTGGCAGGATCACCACCGACGTTGGTTGCAGCCCAACTGGAATAGCCGCCTGAAATGGACTGGATCTTGCCGGAGCCGGTGATGAATCCGGAGGTGGCAGGACTGGAGGCATCATAGATGCCGGCCGGAAGAATCGAACCATTGATGACCAGCCTTGTGACGGTGTCGGTCGCGGCGTTGGGCAGGTCGAGCACCGCGCCGGATGCAATGGAAACCGTGGAGGTATCGGCAAAGGTGGTGGCGGAGTTCGTGGCGACGATGAGGGTGCCACCGTTGACGGTAGTGTTGCCGGTGTAAGTGTTCACTCCGGAAAGCGTAATGGCGACGCCTTCGGAAACCGACACACCACCGACGCCTGAGATCACTCCGCTAACAGTGGCGGACCCGGGGCTGGGACCGGAGAAGGCGGCGTCCGAATTGGCGGTGATCGATCCTGATAGAACGTTGCCGGTGGTACCGAAACGGATCCCGGGCTGATCGCTTCCCAAGGCGGTGTTGAAGACGATGTCGTTGGCCAGCGTGTTGTTGTTCGTGGTAGCGAAGATGATGCCTGCCCTGTCGGTGGAGGTCTGACCAATGGTGATTGGTCCGATGCCGAGGGTGCTGGAGGTAATCGCCCCCGGCGACCCGGTCGTTACAATCGGACTCAAGATCGCGAGCCGGGTGCCGCCAAGTCCGCCTGAATGGTTAAGCAGGGTCAGACCGCCGGAAAAGGTGTTTGCGGGGTTCGTGAGAAAATTGATAAACTGATTGTTGTTGGAAAACGTGAGGGCGAGTTTGTTGGTGGTGCCATCCTTGACCAGGGCTGCGAGGGTGTTGTTGAAGGACACCGTCGCCAATGCCAATGTGGCATCGGATGCTCCACTGTTAGTAATGGTGTTGCCAGCAACGCTTCCTGAACCGAACTCCTTGAACGAGGCATTGAATCCATTGAGATCAAGGGTTCCGGTGCCATTCATGGTGAGCGAGCCCTTGTTGGTGAAAGTGGACGCGCTGCCGTTCTTCAGAGTTCCCGCGCTGATGGTCGTGTTCCCGGTGTAGGTGTTGGTACCGGAAAGTGTGAGGACACCGCTGTTGGTGGACGTCAGCCCCCCTGTTCCGGAAATCACCCCGCTAACAGTTGCGGAGGCCCCTGCGCCGGAAAACGCCGCGTTCGAGTTGGCGGTGATGTCACCGGAGAGGATGATGCCGTTGGCTTCGAGGCGGATGCCGGGATTATCGTTTCCTAGCGCGGTGTTGAAGACGATGGCGTTCGGCAGGGTGGTGGCGACGTTGATGAGGATGCCGGCCCTATCGGTGGCAATCTGGCCGATGGTGATCGGTCCGGTTCCGTAGGTGCTGGAGGTGATCGCACCAGGTGATCCGGTGGTCACAATCGCCTGGGTGATCGACAGTCGGGTGCCATTGGGACCTTGGTTAAGCAGGGTCAAACCACCGGAGAAGGTGTTTCCCGTGTTCGACAGGAAAATGCCGAAGGAATTGTTGTTCGACATGGCGACGCCGAGCTTCCTGGTTCCGTCACTGAGCAGACCTGCGAAATTACCGCTATTCGTTCCTGAAATGGTCAGTGTGGCATCGGCGGCGCCATTGTTAGTGATGGTATTCGCTGCCACGCTGCCACCCTCATTGTTGAAGGAAGCGTCGAAGCCATTGAGGTCAAATGTTCCTGTTCCATTCAGGATGATCGCTCCCTTTCTCGTAAAGGTCGTCGCACTGCCGTTTTTGAGGATGCCCGCGCTAACTATCGTGTTGCCTGTGTAGGTGTTGGCACCGGAAACGATCAGTGTGCCGGAGCCAGCCTTGGTAATGTTGCCGTTTCCGCCAATGACTCCGCCCAGGGTGATGTCACCTCCGCTTGCGGCTGTTGTGACGGTATTGGAAACCGAGGTGGTCATCGGCAGGTTGATCGTCTGGAGACTCGTGCTGCTGTTAGTAATGTTGCCGCCCAGTGCGATGGAAGTTCCGCCGAGCACAAACGCGTCCGCCCCGGAGTTGAAAGTGATCGATGTGGCCGTGCCACCCGTGAGGTCGTTGGTGTTGGTCGTTTGTGCACTCCCGGCAAAAACCAGGGAAGTGCTGAAACTATCGGCCAGCGCGACATCCCAGTTGAGAGCGGTGCTCCAGTTGGCATCCGCGCCCCCACCTGACCAGATGGCGGCTTGGGCGGACTGGAAGGCAAGCCCGGCGACCGCGAGCCCGAAGCTCAGGATCAGGCGGGTTGGAAAAGAGGCGGCCATGTGATTTTGGGATTTAGGTTTCATTAGCTTGTTATTTTTTGAATTGGATCGGAAATGGGATACTAACACTTATACTCAAGTGGATGCGGAATGGTTGATTCGAAAAAATGCTGACTAACACATACTGTCACGGCCGCAGCAGCCGCACGCGGGAGAATTGCAGGCGACGGACATTCGATTCGTCCGAGGGTGGCGGGCCTAACCGGGTGACCTCGATCCGCACGTAGCGCGTCGATGGAAATCCGATCACGGTATTAAGGTCCACGCTCAAACCACGCCCATCCGGTGGCGGAAGATCGTTGTAGGTTGCGACCGTCGTGAATGCCCCCTTTTGTTTTGCAAGCTGCACCTTGAAGTCCCGCGGAAACCCGGCAACCGGTTTACCATCTCTCGGCAGCAAAACGATTTTGGACAATGCTGTCTCAGCTCCCAAGTCGAACTCCAGCCACTCCACGGCATTTTCGGTCGCGCTCGGCCCCGAACTGTAGCCCTTCTTGTCGGAATCGCCGGGCGCCGCGAACAGGCTGGCAATCCCCCACCCGCCCTCTTCGTGCGAACTGGACGCCGTGGCCGAAACCTTCAGCTCTTTTTCGGCTTCCGCCTGCCTGTCCGTCGGATCCGTCCAAACACCCTCAGGCAAGCCGCGAACCTCGATTTGATAGATTCCCGGCGTCAGTTGCGAAAGAATTCCTGGTTTGCCGTTGATGGTCACGCTTCCCCCCTTGGGCAGCAGGATGTCCGCGGACGTGTCCCTTGGAACCGTTAAATCTAATTTCAAGGCATCGCCAGTCACCGCCCACGACGCAGTAATCGGGCCGTGCGGCGTGGGGACGACGCCCTTGGCCCAGCGCACTTCGCGGGTGGGCTGCGGCTTCACGCTGAAATTCTTATACCCCGGCTTCGTCGGTTTCACGCCTAGCAGATAAGCGCTGAAGTGATTCGCGATCGCACAATCCGGATGTGAATCGTCTCCCCATCCAACCGCCATCAAGGTCATGCACTCCGTCACCGTGGTTGCGCCCTTCCATCCGTCGTCGAGCAACTTTACCCAGTTGTGGTCAAGAATGGTTTGTAGACCGGACTGGGGAAAGCCGTATTCAAACTGGCCGCGACTCGCCAGGCTTTGGAATTTGCCGTGGGCGATCTTCTTGAAATGCGGCGTGATTCTCAGCGCCTGCTCCGGAGTGACGAGGCCGAGAGAAAGCGCCAATGCATTGGCTTCAGGTCCGAAACCCGGTGACTCCACCGCCTCTTTAAAATACCCATTGGTTTCATCCCATAGGTTTTTATAAATCGCCTGTTTGATCGAATCCGCTTTCTTTTGCGCATCGGCGCGGTCCTCGGCCAGGCCCAGTCTATCAGCGATCAGGGCGGCATCGGTGAATGCGCCCCACAAAAGAATATTCATATAGCTGCGCTTGCGGACGTCGCCGATGTCCAGATTACCGGCGTGCTTCGAGGTCTCCCGACGCTGGTTGAACAAACCGTCAGACCCCATGTTGCTGTCCAGATAGCCCAGCACCCGCTTGATCGCGGGATGGATTTCGCGAAGCGTCGTGGTGTCGTCCGTATAAAGCAGATGTTCCCAAGCTACGGGCACCAGCCACGCCGCGAATTCATCGGAGGGAAATGGCCCGTAGTCGCCCGACGCTGGGGGCACGCTGCGTTCCGGATAAGGCGAGGCATTCACATAACCTTCCGGCGTTTGGTTGAACGCCAGCATCTTGAGCGAGTCACGAAAATAGGTTGGATTTGCGAAGGCGTAGTAGGCGCTGTTTTGTGCGAAATAAAGGTCACCCGACCAAACCAACCGGTCGCGTTTCGCCCCGTCCGCCACAAAGGAAAGCGTCCGCGCGAACTGCCATTTGGACAAATCGCCCGAGAAATCGTCGGATAGAAGCGTCTGCCCCTTGCTGTCCGTGACGCGGACTTGGTCGAACAGCGGCCATTTTTCTTTCGTGGTGTAAAAACCCGCACGTCCCTTCTCGAAGGTTGAATCGCGTGTCTCGTCGATCGCTTCGCCATCCAGGCGGGTTGTCAGGACCGGCCCCCGCGCATCGATTTTCAGATGATATTGCACGCCATCCGTTAGCGATGTGGCGAGCCGCTTCTCGCTGATCACCGCATCTTTGCCATTCTGGCGTCGGATCAGGCGGAACGTGCCATCGAGCGCGATTTCTGCCAGATAAGAGTTTTTGAGATCCTGCGCCCGGAACGCGACACCTGCTGCTGAGACGTGATGGGGATTCGCCCGCAACTCGAAGATCGTATCAATGCTGACATCGCCCCACGCAGCGCCCTCCACACTGAGCCCCACATCGTCCGCCTCCTCCAACTTGCGCGGGAGCAACCAGCCATCGGCGGTCTTCCACGCGTTGTGGTTAGGAAACGACGCAATCTGCAGTGTCCAAGTGCTGATATACCAGAGACGGTTGAGTCGCTCGTCGCTGCACAGGAAATGACCATCGTGCGGCGAGCGGTCGTAAACCTCGCTGTTCACGATCTCAACCGAGTCGATCTCCACCGAAGTTTCCGGTGTGTCGAGCTGCAGCCGCACATAACGTGCCTGGCCTTGGATCAGTGGTGCGATGAAGCGGCCCGTGCGAGGAATGGTGTAGGTTTCATGCCGGTTGACGTTGCCCGGCAACACGGGCAGGTCGAGGTTCGGTCCGAGGTAACGCGCGCTCGTCTCGCGCTTGAAATCTCCGGTTTCGGAGAGTCCGTCAGGGTGGTTCGCATAGGCCAGGCGCACCACAGGTTGACCGGTCTTCGCGGTAACCGTGAAGACTGCGTATCCGCCCACGCTCTGCTTGCCGAAATCCAGCACGACCACTGGTTTCGCGCCGCCTTTTTCAAATGTTAGCCGGGAACTCCTGCGGTCCTCGCGCAGCAACGCATCGGCTGATGCCACGCTTCCTTCCGTACGAGTGATGGCAACGGGTGCGGCATTGTCGGACGTCGGCGTCAGCACATGGGCCTTCGCTTGTTGCAGCCATGCTTCATCGACCGCCGTGCCGGCACTTCCGGGTGCATCCTTGCATACGCCAAGTCCCGTCAGGATCGCCATCGCAACGAGCGACAGCGGCCAGGTTTTTTCAATTTTCGTCATCATTTGTTAGAAATCCGATATTCACCGCTTGCCCTGCGGGTCAAAGAACAATCCGCTCAAGACGGCGTTGTAGCCACGAACATGATTCACGAGCACCCCGAGAGCGCTGGATAGGATTTGCTGATCGGGGATGCTCCTTCAAGCAGCGGAAAATGGGCGGCGTTAACGTCGGCGCTGGTCACCGCTAACAACCCCATGGCAACCGCGGGCAAAAGGATAAATACCGTTAGATTTTCCATCTCACAAGTTGGTGGCTTTCAGACGGCCGAAGAGCTTGGTATCCGCCGCGTTGACCTTTGGGATCTCTGCCGTCACTTGGAGGGGGCCGATTCCCGCGATGGTAAAAATCACGCCATTGACGGTTCCGCTGATGTCGGGAACTTCCGCTTTCAACCATCCCATCATGTCGTTTCCATACTCCACCTCCAGGGTGGTGGGTCCCCGGTCCGCCTGCTTCAAGCAGTCGAACACGAGTGTTAGAGCACCACTGGCTGCGGCCGTTGGAATGGGCAGCAGGGCGTGGCCGTTGTCCATCGGATTGGTTCCTCCGAGAATCCACACCATGCCGTTCGCCACGCCATCGCCGTTGGGATCGCTGGAAAACCCGTCCTGACCGGAGGGAACACCGGATTGTCCATTGATCCAACTGGTGTAGGGGCTTCCGGCTGTGATGGTGACCTTGCTGATGTTATCCAGCCATGGATCGCCCGTCGATTTGCTGAACTGGAGCGACAGCGGGCCGGCATTGGTGACGGTCTTCGTGAGTGTGAACGACTGCCATGAATCATAGGGCAACGTCGTGGTATCGACCGCCATCGCATAGGGAGTGGCCCCCACGAGAAAGGCCGCGTTGAAGACGCCACCGGCGTTGGTGGACATGACTTCGCGTCCCCGCCCGCCATAGAAGGTGACGGAGACGGTGTCTCCAACGTTGACCGTGGTTGCGAGATTCTGGCTGATGGTGCCGATGTTCGCATTCATCAGCGAATACCATGAGCCACCATTCGGGCTAGGCTTGGTTAAGTGGCAATTCATCACCCACTGCTGCTCGGAAAGTTGCTGGAAGTTATTGTCAACGACGGTCGAATTCCAGCCCGCCGCATTGCGCGCCCAACCGTTAGCGGAAAGGACCCCGGGGATTTCGAAACTCGGGTTCTGGACGGGAACCGTCCTGTATGGAGCGACCCGGAAGGTCTGTGGCAGCGAGGTGGTGGTCACCGGAGTTGTCGCGCTGTCGGTCACCGTGGCACGGATCTGATAGATTCCCGCCTCCAGATCCACGAGAAGCACGGAATAGGGGGCCACGTTGCTTGTCCCCGCGACGGTGGATGCGCCGGATGGAGCGGTGATTTCGTATGACACCGTGTAGGGACCTATGCCGTTGGAGACGGTGGCGGTGGCCGTGGCGGATGCGCCGGAGAGGACTTGGCCACCATCCACGGGAGAGGCCATGGCGACTGATAGAACGGGCTCCGTGGTGAGGGTGACGCTGCCAATATTATCGAGCCACGGGTCACCGCTGACCGCACCAAAGTCCAGGCTGAGATTGCCCGAATTCGTCACGGTTTTGGTGAGGGTGAATGCCTGCCATGCGTTGTTCGCGAGGGTGGTGGTATCCACCTGCATGGCGTAAGGTGTGGTGCCGACGAGGAACGTGGCACTAAAAACACCCCCGGCCGAGGTGGCTAGACCCGTCCTCGCCCGACCGCCGAAGAAAGTCACGGAAACGGTGTCGCCCGCATTCACCGTGGTGGCAAGGTCCCGGTGAAGGGAGCCGTTGTTCGCATTCATGAGGGCATACCAGACGCCGCCGCCCTGGCTGGTGGCGGTGAAGTGAGCGCCCCCGACGGGAGTCAGGCTGTTCTGCTGGTAGGGGCTTGTGGTGTTTGTGGGATTCCAATGGCTGGCGACGTGCGCCCAACCCGCCGGGCCACCGGCGCCAGTCGTTTCGAAACTTCCATTGTCCACCAGGATCGAGAAACCGGCCACGGTGAACGCGGAGGTGTAGGAGGTGGTGGTGCCGGCCGATGGATCCGTCACCGCGAGGGTCCAGAAGTAGGTGCCGGCGGGAAGCGCGGACGGAATTGGCACGGATAGACCGGTGGTGCCACCCTGCGGTGTCAGGCGGGCGAGGTTGCCATTTGGTTGTGCGGCATCATGGTTCGCGGCGGGGCCGAAATAGACCTGATAGAACCGGTCCGGCGGAGCCCCGGCATCGGTCCAGGAAAGCTGCGGGGCCATTGAAGCGGACAAGGACGCGCCATTCGCCGGGGTGGTGACAACGGCATTGGGATTTTGCTTCACGAGAAGTATCCAATCGTCCGCAGTTGGCCGGGCAGGGAGCGTCCATTGGCCCACAGTGGGGGTGATCCCGCCAATGGCCAAATAATTTCCGGTGCGGGGATTGTACCAGGAGGCTTCGTAGGGAGTGGACGCCATGCCCTTGATTGCTCCGGTGGTGGTGCCATTTCCGAAGAAATAGACGGCGTAGGTGGAGTTCCCAATGGAGGAGAGGAGCGAGTGGTAGGGATCCGGAAAACTGCACCACGCCGGGTCATCGAAACGGGGTACCAGATTCCACCACTCCAACGCACCATAGAAATTCCTGAGATAAGTCATCTGGTCGCCGGTGGGCAGATTCGCGCCGTCATACCAGCTCAGGAAACCGGAGGGCATGAAATAGTCCGTCCCGTAGTCACCGATTCTCGTGAGATCACTCCAAACGCCGTTCGCGCCGTAGCCGTAGCCACACATGCCGGTTTGGATGGCGCGATAGCCGGAACTCCGTGCGCCCTTGTTGTTGGTCCAGAAGGTATCGTAGGGAGACTCATAAAGGACTGTCGGCTTGCCCGTCAGATAGAAATCCCTGGCGGCGTCGTGCCAGCGGTTGTCAGGAGTCGTGTATTGCATCTGCATCGGCCACCACTTGTGATAGGGTTTGCTGCCGAAAAATGATTCCGATGGGTGGTTGATCCCGTGGCCGATGGTCTGCATGTGCGCCCCCAACGGTTGGTCGTAAGGATCGTTGTCCGTGACCCCCTTTGATCCGGAATCCCATTTGCTCTGTTCATTTCTGGCAGCACCGTAAAGGTCGGGATCAATTTCCTGTGCAACGGTCCAGAATACGGGGTAGGCGGCATAGCGGGCAGCCCAGTAACGGCCAAGCTTCGCCATATAGGCATCCGTCAGGACCGTGGATCCAATCGGGTCGGCCGTCCAAGTGATCATGCTATTGGCATGAACCAGTCCTTTTTCCGCGATGTATGCGAACTTGCGGTCAACGTTCGCAAAGCCGGGAAGATCCTCGGCACTGAGTCCGTCGCGAAGATCCGCATGCGGTTCCTCATCAAGATCGAGGTGGCCGGTTCCGCCGTGGGGAATGTGAATGGCCTCGGATTGGAACACGGTGAAGCCTTGGGTGACCCGTTTATCGACCACATATTTGAATTGGGACGGGATACCGGGAACATTCGATGTGTCGAAACGCTCGTGGATCATCAGCCAATGAGTATCCCCGAGATAGAAAAAGGGAGTGCCATCGGCGTAGGTGAAGTAATGCCCGTTTGTCGAAGGCTTGACGAATCCATGCTGATAGATCGGCAGGTTACCGGTGTAGGCATCGCACTGAACGGTGCGGGTGATGCCGTTGAGACCGGCATTGGCGGGATCCGTTGAGATGGTGGTCATGCTCCACTCTCCGGTCACCGTGGGGGCGAACCGGATTTTCCAACTGTTCCCGCCATCCCAGAAGGCAGGCCTCACGAGGGTCTCGCCGCCGGGTCCGGTGAAGGTCGCCGTGACATCCACATCTTGGAAAGGGTCCGCGTAGGTCACGGAACCTGTTAGCGGGATCTCAGCGACACGCCAGCGCTGGACGGTGAAGTCCGCCGCCACGGCGACACCCGCGAAGGCCAAGGAGACGAGCAGACCGACGGCGGGTTTTAACCAAGAGAAGGGAAAATTCATGAGAGTGATGTTAGTATAAGCGATTCAAACCAAAGCGGACCGGCGGCGAAATGAGACAAGCGCGGTCAAGCCCAAGCCTACCATTTCAAATACCTGCCGTGGTCATTCATTTCCGTCTCGATCATTCCTTGGGGCGGAGCCGAAGCCAGTGTGGTCAGAAATTTCACGGCCTATCCGATCGTTTTGATTCAATATGGCGGCGGCGGGTCATGAGAAGAGCGGAGGCCCCGAGGCCCGCAATCGCCAATGATGACGGTTCGGGAACCGGTGTGACCGAGATCGAGACATTGTCGAGTCCCGGAGCTCCGGTGGGACTGGAGCGCCAGAAGCCGATGCGAATGGCGGTCCCGGCGGGGACGTTCGCCACAGTGAGGGTTTGGGTACCGATGGTGCTGATATTGGCACTTGCGAGGTCAGAGCCAAACACAGCCCCCGGCCAAATCGCGACCCCGAGGTTCCCGACGCCGTTCCACGGTCGCGAAAAATCGAAGCTCAGCGTGATGGTTGACTCGGTGTCCAGCACGCCGATGTCCTGATAGAGGGGAGAAAAGGTCGGGGAGGTCCTCGCTGAATTCTCGAGATTGGATGTGACCGAAGTGACTCCGCTGCCGGAGCCGATACTGCCGACCGAGTAGTTATTGGACGGGCCGCTCCATCCGGCTGAGACGCCACCATACCAACCGCCACCGAGGTTGGACAGTCCGGTGGTATTCTCGAAGTTGCCATTGACGATGGCCAAGGCGGCGGAAGCGGCGGTGGGCGCGGCAGCGCAAAACACTCCGGTGACCCATGCGGGAATCGGGCGAGGGCTTTTTAGTTTCATGGAATGATGGTTGGGAGCGTGTTGGTTTGCGGATGCATAGCCCTGCGGAAATCGTTTATGAACGACGACCCCGAACTGACTCGCTTGCAATGTAACGCGTCCGGGCCACTCGATTCCATGAATCCAGCGCCTATTTTCAGCACTTCCCTGCCATGGCGAGTTGAAATTCCTACGTGTCATCACGATGATACGGAACACTTGCGGATTCGATGGCAGAGATGCCAAGGCACTCAATCGGACGGCCCTATCCCATCAAATACGGAATTCGGGTGTCCCACTTTGCTTCATTCACGTAATGTGGACTTGCCTCGATTGATCAAACCCGATACCAGCG
The DNA here is from genome assembly GCA_040386755.1 of Verrucomicrobiota bacterium. Lineage (GTDB taxonomy): Bacteria > Verrucomicrobiota > Verrucomicrobiia > Verrucomicrobiales > Akkermansiaceae > Luteolibacter. Next base: position 100,980 of record JAZKEY010000001.1, read on the forward strand.
GAATCAACAAAATCCTGCCACCTTTTCCCAATGCCTAGACCCGTGAAATTCGAACGCGAGCTGGTCTTCCGCACACCGGATTTCCCGTTGGATGTCTCGACCTGGGAGAACCATCCCGACTATCCGATGATCACGCACGATTTCTGTGAGATCGCCATCGTCCTGCGCGGCACCGCCATCAAATTGGTCGACAATCAGCAGTTTCCCCTCAAGGCAGGAGATGTCTTCGCGTTGCAGGGCGGCTGGCCACACGGCTACAGGGACACCCAGAATCTGACGGTCATCAACATTACCTACGACCATGCCCTGCTCGACTCAGTCCGGTTCGATGTCGCCAGCCTCCCGGGCTATCAGGAATTGTTCCTTGGCGGGCCAACCCGCCGGGTCCGTGGCGGATACCGCATGATGCAGCTCGATATGGAGCAGCTAAAAGAGCTCCAGAAATATGCTCAATGCGTTGAAAAGGAACTGCATCCGGGAGATTCCCGCCGCCAAGCGGTCCGCTATCAGGATCGTCAGCTGACCGCGGTATCGAAGTCGGAACCTCTGCCGCTGGATCGCGGTTGCCAGTTCGTGGCGATGGCGCACTTCATGGTCCTGGTGGGCGCCCTGTCGCGATGGCGATCTTTCAAGCCCACCTTGGTTTCGGAGAAAATCATGAACATCGGCCGGGCGATCAGTCACATGGAAAAACATTACGCAGAGCCTCTGGAACCTGCCTCACTGGCGAAGATGGTGGGCATGTCGTACCGGAATTTTCACCGGATCTTCCACAAGGTGACCGAGCAAACGCCTTCTTCCTATCTCCAGCGGTTGCGGATCACGAAGGCCGCCCATCTCCTTCAAACCTCAGAGAAAACCGTCACCGAGGTGGCCTTTCTTTGTGGATTCGATGACAGCAGTTACTTCGCCCGCTGCTTCCGCCGGCGGCTCGGGGTATCTCCACGCGCATTCAAGAGCCGATAACGCAAAAAGGCCCGGCCGACTGAACGACCGGGCCAAGGAAATTCTCGGGAACTCAGTTTTTCGCGACGCTGACGAGGTCAGGACGCTGGCGGACGATGTTCGCCAACATTTGCCGACAATGATCGTAGCTGGTGCGCTTGCTGAGTAGCTCGGCGCTGCGGGTCATCGATCCCCATTGGACAACGGTCATCTCGACGGTGCGGGTGGCCCACAGATTCATGATGTCCTTGGTCGGGGTGTAAATGTCCACGGTGCCGGTGCCGAGCAGCGCGGAGCCGTAGTCATCGACAACGTAAAGATAAGGCAGGCCTTTGATGCGGAAGGTCGTGCCGACCGGATAGAACGACCAATCGGCGGCGGCGCTGCGGACCTTGTCGTTGTAGCGAAGCACGGTGCCAGTGGCATTCTTGTTGCCGTAAATCAAATGGTCATCCTCGCTGCACGTGTAAGCCGTGGTGCGGACGATGCGGTTGCGGTCGGCGAAGGCGTAAACCGGCATCGAGTGCTTGTCGCGAGGTTTGCCGGCGGCGGCGGCAACCGTTTGCGAGGAGGCGGGAGGAAGCGCGAAACTCTCTCTTTTAGCATAAATCCCCGAACCGGAACGGATCGAGGATTTCGAGATGACGTTGGGGCCAGAGCCGCCGCAGCTGGTGAAAAGCGTCGCCACCAAGGCGAGCGCGGTAAGGGAAAGGGATCGTTGGATCATGCGAATTGAGTGAAAGGAATGCACTTTGCGTGAGACAAAGCGCGCATCTCATAGGCTCCATAGGGTCTTGCGGCAACCCGAAAAAGCCAAAAAGGCAAGTTTTACAATGTAAGATCGCTAAAAACCAGTGAGTTACATTTCGAGAAAGATAAGAAAAAATCCTATTTCCTAGGATCTGGCAAGACTACCGAGAGGCCGCCGGCAGCCAAACCCGGGCACCGGCGCTGCGCTCAGAGGCGGCCTTGAAAAACCCCTGGAGCCCCCGGCGACCGTGGAGGTCTGCCACGGCATCCACGGTCCGGCTCCATCTCCAACGGAACCCCGCGTCACGCAGACGGACCGGCTCCGCCCAACGGCTTTTGAGAACCAACTCCGTTTCCGTTCCCATCAAGCGCGCTCCGATTTTCAACATCCACCGGCTCGCAGGCATACCCAACGGCATCCCGACGGCCTCGCGGAACGTTCGCATCCACTCGCGGTTGGTCGGAAATTCCGGAGCCGTGACATTGATCGTGCCGTCGAGAAACGGATCGTTGATCACGAAATCCACCGCCCGCAGGAAATCCTCCATGTGGATCCAACTGATCCGTTGGTTGCCGCCGCCCATCGTCCCGCCGAGGCCGCGGGCGGTCAGTTTTCTCAGGACGTCGTAAACCGTCGCCTCCTCGTTGGCCAGGACCATGCCGATGCGCATCGCCAGCTTCCGCGTTTCCGCAGGGACATTCGCATTGAAAAACGCGTCTTCCCACGCCTGTGCCACCTCGCAGGAAAATCCTTCACCCGGTTCGCCCAGCCAATCGTTCTGCGGCTTGTCCTCCGCATGGCGATACCAGGTCGCCGTGCTCGCATTCAGCCAGGTCTTCGGCGGAGTCTTGCAGCTCTTGATCGCCTCACCGATCACGCGCGTCGCATCCACCCGTGACCCGGTGATTTCGCGGCGGTTCTTTTCTGTATAACGGCAGTTCACACTGCGGCCGGCCAGGTTGATGACGGCCTCCGCACCTTCGAGCGCGAGCGCCCAAGGACCGAGGGTTTTGCCGTCCCATTCCAAGAACATCCCATCGCCGCTCCAGCCTTCACGGCTGCGGGCGATGGCGACCACCTCCTTGCCATTGCGGGCGAAGTGTCTTGTTAGGTAACGGCCAAGGAATCCATTGGCTCCGAAGATGACGATGACGGGATTCATAAAATTGGTTTCAGGTTGGAAATTTCTCAAAGGTGGCAGGCGTCGTCCTTGCAAGCCGGTTGCGGGATCGAGTCGAGTGCGGCGGCGAGCTGCCAATCCTCGCGCACCGTGAACAGCCGGGAAATCGTCAGCCGGTTTTCCGATAACAGATGCACCGCCTTTTTCACCAGCGGTTGGAAAACCGGAGCCGCCAGCCGATAGGACCAGGCCCGGTATTCGAAGGTCGTCCACAGACAGGTCAGCCACGCCGCGGAGCCTTGCCACCAGCGCCCGTCGTCAGCCATGACCACCACGTCCCTGTCGGCACCCATCGCTAACAGCTCCGGGAACCGCCGGATGGCTTCCGCCGAATCATAGGGAAGGAATTCCACCGCCACCCGCTTCGGGCGGGCTTCCAACCATGAGCGGAACTTCGTGCAGAGGCCGCAGCGGGCATCGTAGAAGATCGTTAGAGTTTTCATGGCGGTGGAATGGTTTCGAGGTTCAAGCGATCAGACTTTCGCCCGGAAGACTCCGGCAGGGGGCAGCGGCGGCGGAGCCTGATCCCAAGTCGCCCGCTTCCGCATTTTGGTGAAGACGAGCAGGTTGAAGAAATGCATGACGCCCAACACCAGCAGGACGACCCCGAGTTTACCACTGAGGGCTTCGAAAATCCCGCGCACGTCCTGCACTTCGTTGGCCAACTTGAGATAAAGAGCCACGAATCCGAAATTGATCAGATAGAAGCCCATGACCAGCAGTTGGTTCACGCTGTCCGCCAGGGACTCGTTGCCGTGGAAACAATCCACCAGGAAGATCCGGCCGTTCCGGAACAAGTTCCGCGCCACCCACATCGTGAGCGGAAGTGCGATTGCGAGGTAGATTCCATAACTGATGACGGTTGCATTCATTTTTGTTGTCTTTCTTTTCGTTTATTCCGTTCTTTCAGAAATTTCTGAAAGAATAGGTGAAATTTTTTTAACCGAGTAACTTGGTGGCCAATTGGACGGCGAATCCGTATTTCATCGCGGCAATCCGGTCCGACATTTTCGAGGCGAAGCCGACGAAATCCTCAAGCGCCCGCATTTGGTCATGGAAGGCCTTGCCCTCGGGAGTTTCGATTTCCCGGCTTTCCTCCGCACATTTACTGAGGATCCCGAGCGCCGGTTCGATTTCACGACGTTTGCGCTCGCGGGCGACGATGGTGAAAATGCTCCAAACATCCTTCTCCGCCTCGAAAAACTCGCGACGCTCGCCCTTCTTTACCACCACCCGGATCAATCCCCAGGCAACCAGTTCCTTGAGATTCGTGTGAGCGTTGCCGCGGCTGATTTGCAACTCCTCCATCACCTCGTCGGTGGTCATCGGCTCCGGTGCGGTCATCAGCAGCGCGTGGATTTGCGCCATTGTCCGGTTGATTCCCCACTGGGTGCCGAGTGCTCCCCACTGGGCGACGAATTCGTCCCGCGCCTTCTTGAGTCTTTCTCCGTCACCCTTCACGGTTTTCAATAAATACTGAAAACTCGGAATCCGCAAGGGGAATATCGCCGAAGTATAGCAGAATCCATTCTGGCGCACCGTTTGCTTAAACCCGTGACGAACAAGACACATCTCTATGGGTGTGTTCCCGCAACAACACATTAACCTCCAGCCCGATCACCGTACCCGATCCCTACCCCAATGAATCCATTCCCTCAATCCCATTTCACCAGCAGGCTTTCCAAGCCCGCTCACTGGTCGCGAGCATTGCTCGCGGTATCATTTGCCGTCCTATCGTCAGCCAGCTTTGTCACTGGACAAATCTTGACGGAAAATTTTCCAACTGCGGGCACTCTTACAACAAATGGTTGGACAGCGGCAAACGCAGGCGGCACCAATCCGATTTCGGCCGGTTCACCTGCATTGACTTATCCGAGTCTTCCAACCGCATCTCCGAGCAATGCGGCATCGCTTACCACCAGCGGTGAAGATCTACGCAAGACCTTCACTCCAGCCAATACTACTGGTGACATTTACACATCTTGCCTGATTAATGTCAGTGCTGCTCAGGCGACAGGTGATTATTTCTATGCTCTCGCTGGCAGCAACACGGCATTTGCCGGTCGCGTATTCGCGAAATCGAGTGGAGCCGGATTTGTGATCGGTGTCAGTAAAACGTCTGGTACAGCCTTGTATGATACCACTGTCCGCAGTTTCAACACCACGTATTTGATTGTTGTAAAAATAGCCCGCAACGGGGTGAGTACGACGGACGATATCGCAAGTCTCTGGATCAACCCCGCTCTTGGCGGAACCGAAACGGCTGCAACTCTGACCGACTCTAACACAAATGATCAGGCTTCAATCGATTCCGTGCTACTTCGCCAAGGAAATAGCAGCAACGCGGCAACGGTCAAGGTCGGTTCGATATTGATAGGAACTACATGGGCATCCGTCACGCCATCATCAGGACCCGCCACCCCGACAATTTCCACGATAGGCACACCCACGACATTCAGCACGGTTGAAGGCATCGCCTCAGCGTCACAGAGTTTCACTGTGAATGGCACCGCACTGACTGCAGATGTGTCGGTCACCGCTCCAACAAACTTCGAAGTGTCCACTGACAATGTGACCTTCTCCAGTTCGGTTTCGATCTCTCAAAGCGGCGGCACCGCAACCGGTACTGTTCACACCCGCATCGCGGCTACAGCACCTGTCGGCCCCGTCTCCGGCAATATCACCCTCTCCAGTGCGGGAGCCACCGACAAAACCGTTGCTCTCAGCGGAACGGTAACCTCAGCAGCCGCACCTCTTGTCGAAGTGGACCCATCCAGCCTCACCGGCTTCTCCACATCCGCCGGTGTCGTTTCCGCCGCGCAGACGTTCAACGCTGAGGGCACCAATCTGACAGGGAACATCACGATCACCGCTCCCGCTGGATTTGAAGTCGCGACGACGGGCGGCTATGGCCCGACAGTGGTTCTAACTCCCTCCTCGGGCACGGTTTCCAGTACGGCGGTATCCGTCCGGATCTCAACCGCTGCGACCGCCGGCCCCGTCTCAGGAAATGTGACGGTTGCCAGCTCCGGAGCCACTACTGTTAACGTCGCGGTCTCTGGCACGGTTTCCGCAGCAGTCACTGTCAACTACGTCTCTCTCACCGCACCTGCGACTTCTTACATCCAAGACTTCAATGGCCTCGGTTCAACGAACATTGCGGGTGCCTTCTCCGCAACGATCGGTCTCCAAACCAACTTGAGCACCGTCACCAATAGCACCCTCAACGGCTGGTATGGCGTAAAGGCCAACGGGACCGGCAGCGGCGCGGTAGCCATAACCGCTGATGCTGGAACGGGCAACAGTGGCGGAATGTATAGCTACGGTGCGGCGTCTGCCAGCGACCGGGCGCTTGGCGCACTTGGCTCGGCGTCGAACGCCATGGCCTTTGGCGCTCTCATCAAAAACGACGGTGCCACTCCACTCACCGGCCTCACCTTTTCCTTCACCGCGGAGTTCTGGCGCAGTTCCACCTCGGTTCAGAACATTCTGAAATTCGGCTACGGTAAAATCAATGGCACGACCTTCACGAATAGCAACTTCCTGACGGCCACCGGTGCTACGGATTTTACCAGCCTCGATCTCAACGGACCTGCGATCGCTCCTGCCGCAGCCGCGCTGGACGGAAATCTCCCCGCAAACCAAAACGCCATTGTCTCGGTCACCTTTCCCATCAGCTTGGCAGCGGGCGAGGTCGCCTTCATCCGCTGGACAGACAAGGACGATGGAGGAAGCGACGCGGGCATCTCCATCGACGACCTCACGATCAGCGGCTCAGACAATCCCGTCCTGATGCCCATCGTCAGCGCCGCAAGCGGCCCCTATTACTCCAACCTAACGGTATTCGTCTCGAACTCGGAATCCTATACGGCGGGCGAAATCCTGCGTTACACGCTTGATGGTTCGGACCCGATTTCGACCAGCACCACTTACACCAGCGCCGGCATCCCGATCGCCATTGGTACAGGAAACAAGACCCTTAAAGTGACCGCATTTCCGACAAGCGGCAGCCCCGGTCCCACCTCCGTAAACACTTACTTGCTTCCGCTCGATGTGGCCAACCTGACAGCCCTGCGCGCTTCCCCCACCGGTACCACCATCTACCGCGTGCTCGGCGAGGTCACCTTCACGGCCTCGGTTCCCGCTATAGTCACCAACCACCGCTTCACGAAGTTCTTCCAGGACAGCGGCGCGGGCATCCAGATCGATGACTTCAGCCACGTGGTGACGAGCGACTACACAGTCGGTGACAATGTCGCGAATATCATCGGATCCATCTCGACCTTTAACGGCCAGCTCCAATTCGTCCCTAGGGTGAATTTCGGCACCGCCATTTCGTCCGGAAATCCGGTTGTGCCGCTTTCACGCACGCTTGCCACCCTGACCGACGCGGACCAGGCGCGATTGGTTTCCGTGACGGACGTCTCGTTCCAAAGCGCGGGATCGGCCTTCGCCGCCGCCATATCGTTTACCAACATCAAGGATCCAAGTATCGCAGGCTTTACGGGTGCTTTCCAAAACCTGTTCGGGACCCTCGACGGATCAACGATTCCTGCCGGGCCTAACACCGTGACAGGCGTCATTCAGAAGAAGGTGATTCTCGCGGCGGAGACCCTCACATTGGCTGCTAGGAATTCCGCCGACATTGTTTACACCGGTCCTCCGCTTCTCACCGCAAGCACGACCAAGTCCACGTTGCTGGAGGGTGGCACCGGTTTCGCCGAGGAGTCAGCCCTCACCATCACCCGGACCGGCAGCACCGCGGCATCGCTCGACGTGCAGCTCACGGAAAGCACGGCCGGTGCACTGCTTGTCGATTCCACCGAAAGCCTGGTCTATTCCGCGCTTCCTCAGACGCTAACCATCCCCGTCGGGCAGAACTCGGCAACGATCTATGTGGTTGCTGCGGAGAACAGCTTCTACATCGGCTCCGCCACACTGACCGCCGCTGCGGACGGTTTCGTTACCGCCAACCAGCTCTACACAATCACGGAAAACGACGCCAATACCAACACCTACGCCAACTGGATCGCCGGCTATGATGTGGACGCGGAAACCGGTCCTAACGATGACTTCGACAACGATGGAATCAACAACCTGTTGGAAAACTACATGGGCAGCGATCCATCGGTGGGCAACACCGGCCTCACCGCCGTCAGCGGCACCGCCAGTTCGCTCACCTTCCGCCACAACCGCGCGGATACCCCGGCCACCGACATCACCGCGGGCTACGAGTGGTCGGTGGATCTCGTGAACTGGTTCCCGTCCGGAGCCGGTGCAGGAATCACCGTGACCATCGCCACCCCGGCCGTGATCATTAACGGTTCCCCGAACGACCTGGTCCAGGTGACCGCCACCGTGACCTCCGGCACCGCCACCAAGCTCTTCGGCCGCCTCAAAGGCGTCAAAGCTCCGTAAGGTCCCGCACATCGTGAACTCCCAAAACCCCGGTTCTCTTCGCGAGGACCGGGGTTTTTCGTCATCCGGCACCCCTTTCAATAAACAGGTAGTCAGGTAGCGCTCGACTCCGCCATTTCGCTGCGGCAACTTTTCCCCATGAAGCCCCGTTTCTCACCGCAGCACGGCACCCAGAACAAGCAGGCGCGCGAGAACCGCCACGTCCAGACGGTGGAAACCATCACCCCGTCGCTGGATGAGGACGACGTGCTGGCCATCATTTCCCAACAGGCGGTGCCGTTCGTGCTGATCCTCGATTGCGTGCAGGATCCTCACAACCTCGGTGCCATCCTCCGCACCGCGGACGGAGCCGGAGTGCATGTTGTCGTCGCGCCGAAGGACAAGGCGGTGGGCATCACCGAGACCGTGCGCCGCATTTCCGTGGGGGCGGCGGACCATGTGCCTTTCGCCCAAGTCACCAACCTCGCGCGCACCATGGAGAAATTAAAAGCCGCCGGTTTATGGATCGTCGGCACTTCGGATCATGCGAAATCGAAATCCATCTACGAGCTCGATTTGAAAGGTCCCCTCGCCCTCGTGCTCGGTGCCGAGGAAAAAGGCATGCGCCGGCTGACCCAGGAAAACTGCGATTTCCTCGCCTCCATCCCGATGGCGGGGAAAATCGAGTGCTTGAACGTTTCGGTGGCTACCGGGGTCTGTCTCTTCGAGGCGGTGCGCCAACGCAAGGTATCCCATGAATGAACCTGTCAGGGTTTTGTCCGATCTCCACCTCGGGCACAAGATCTCGCGAATCAACCAGGTTTCCGCGCTCCGCCCTTTGATCGCCGGGGCGGGCACCGTCATTTTCAACGGCGACACCTGGCAGGAACTCGCGAAGCCGTTTTACCAGCGCTCCTCCATCATGTTAGGCGAACTCACATCGCTTTGCCAGGACGAGGGCGTCGAAACGGTTTTTCTAACTGGCAATCACGACCCCGGCTGGTCCGGACCCGGTTGGATCGAGCTCGCCGGCGGCCGGATCGTCGTCACCCATGGCGATGCGTTGTTGTTCGATGGCTCGCCGTGGAAGCGGGAAATCCTCGTCAGCGGACGACGCGTGATGGAACTCTGGGACGAACATCCCTCCGCAGGCCGCGACGTGGCGGAACGCATGAGAGTGGCCCGCGATGTCGCCCGCGAGCTTTGCTCGGTCGAGCACCCGACCGGCCGCAACATCCTCCAACGCACCTGGGACGCGATCCTTCCACCCAGGCGCGCCGTGAAAATGTTAGAGGCTTGGTTCACCCAAGCCAGCGAGGGCGGGAAATTCTGCGAGCGCTATTTCCCGAAGGCGGAGATGCTCGTCATCGGCCATTTCCATCGCGAAGGAAGTTGGTCGAGAAACGGCCGGCAGATCATCAACACCGGTTCGTTCATGGCTCCGGGCCGCGCGCATTGGGTGGAATGGAACGACGGCTGGCTCAGCCGCGGCGTGATCGATGAATCCGCCGAAATGTGCCGCAAGGGAAAAACGCTGGACGTCTGGCGTTTCTGATTTTCCCGGAACAAAGGGAAAAAACTGGTACACGAGGACGGGATCGAACCGCCGACCAATCCGGTGTAAGCGGACCGCTCTACCGCTGAGCTACTCGTGCACGGCAGGGCGGCAAGCTGCCGGAGGATTTCACCAAGAGCAAGCCAAGAGTATCCGGAAGCACGGGCAATCTCACTTTGGGAAACCCACCGTGGAATGAGGTCGCAGAAAGCCACCAGAAAGCGGCATCCTCCAGCCCATCGGCCTGTCCGCTCAATCCAAACCCGTTAGTTCGGCCTGCAACGCCGCCGCCAAACGAGGCACGTTCTCCGGCGTGAGGATCTCGAAATGCGTGCCTGGAATCTCGCGAAAAGTGAGACCGCCGCGGACGAGATGCCGCCAGTAAGACATGTGCCCGGAAACCGAATCATCACTCACGAAAACGGTCGCGGGCCCCGGATACGGATGGAGCCGGTGGGCCAACGCAAGGGCATGATAGTAATCCTTCGCCTCGGGATCTTCGGGCGACACGCGCTCGGATTCGGCCGGGGAAGTCGGATGGCGGTCGGAGGTCATCCTTCCCTGCAAGTCGTCCCAACCTCGCCTGAAATACGCAAGCCGTTCACGGTTCGGCATGGTCCACAGCCGCTTCAAATGGAAGGTGCACCGCTGGACCAGATAGGGCATGACGGTCCAGGAAATCGTGCCCACCGGGTCGCTGTCGAAAAGCACGAGCATGGCCACCCGTCGGCCGGATTCGTGGAGCTGCCGGGCTACCTCGAAGGCAAACAATCCTCCTAACGAGTAGCCGCCGATGAAATAAGGCCCCTCTGGCTGGAATGCCCGGATTTCCCGCGCATAGTGGGCGACCATGGTGGTGACATCGGCGTGAGGTGGTTCCTTGCCATCCAACCCCACCGCCTGCACCCCGTAAACCGGCTGATCCGGCCCGAGAAGGCGCGCCAGACCGACAAAGCAAAAGACATCCCCTCCCCAGCCATGGATCAGAAACAACGGCTTCTTCGTGCCCGCCGGTTGCAACGGCACGAGGGATTTCCAGGAGGGCGACCATCCGTCCTCTGTCAATCGCGTGGCCAACTCCTCGATCACAGGAGACTGGAAAATCGCCGCCACCGGCAGGCTGACGCTCCAGCGGCTTTTGATCTCCGCCACCAGCCGCGCGGCGAGCAGGGAGTTTCCTCCGAGATCGAAAAAATTGTCGCGGATGCCCACCTGTCCGCGGTCCAACAGTTTCTCCCAGATGGAAACCAGTTCTCTCTCCGCATCCGTGCGGGGAGGCACCGACGCCGCGGCGGCGTCCAGTTCAATGCCGTCCAGTTTCTCCAAGCGCTTGCGGTCGATTTTCCCGTTAGGCGTCAGTGGCAAATCCGGCAGGACGGTGAACCGCGAGGGAATCATGTACTCCGGTATCCGCTCTCCCAGCCAATGGCGCAGCGAGCTAACAGACAGCCCGGCGTTCTCCCGGACCACCACGCACGCCACCAGCGACTTTTCGCCATGATTGTTCGTGCGTGCCACCACCGCGCAGGCGGCTAAATCGGGATGCGCGCTCAGAACGGATTCGATCTCGCCCGGCTCCACCCGATAGCCGCGGATTTTCACCTGCTGGTCGGCCCTTCCGAGATACTCGAGATTTCCATCCTTCCGGTATCGGACCATGTCGCCGGTCCGGTAAATCCGCGCACCCGGCTTGCCGGCGAAGGGATCGGGAATGAACTTCTCCACCGTGAGTTCCGGCGCATGGAGATAGCCGCGCGCGACGCCCTCGCCACCGATGAAAAGCTCGCCAGCCACTCCGATCGGAACCGGGTTGAGATCCGGATCGAGAAGGTAAACGGAGGTATTCGCGATCGGTCGGCCAATCGTTGCCGGTTGATGCGGCCGGCGCACGGCCCATGTCGAGTAGGTGGTTGTTTCCGAAGGGCCGTAAAGATCGTTGACCTGCCGGACGTGAGGGCAGGCATACAAGGCATCCACCAGCGACGGACGCAACGGCTCACCCGCCAGATTCACCGTGATGACCGAGTCCGGCATGCCTCCCGACTCCAGCAGGGTTTGCATCACCGAAGGAACCGTATTCAACAGCTTGACGTCCCGCCGGTGGGGCGAGTCGGGCAGATCGATGGCGGAATCCACCAGAATGATTCTCCCTCCCCAACAGAGCGTGCCGAAAATCTCGAAAACCGATAGATCGAAACAGATCGAGGTGGCTGCGAGCACTCCGGAAAGTTCTTCGTCCGAGAAGACCTCGCGCACCCAGCAGAGGAACGACACCACGTTGTGATGTTCGATGGCGACTCCCTTGGGCTTCCCTGTGGAACCGGACGTGTAAATGATGTAGGCCAGATTCGAGGGCGTGCTCAGGCATTCCGGACTCTCTCCATCCGTATCAGGTGATAGATCGTCGGCTTCCACCGTTTTCAATGTCCTGTCCGCGAACCGGGCGTCGAGTCCGCGGTGGGTCACCACCACCTCAAGCGCCGCATTTTCCAGAATGAAATGGATCCGTTCCTCCGGATAGGCGGGATCCAGCGGCACGTAAGCCGCACCCGCTTTGAGAATGGCCAGCAACGCCACCACCATTTCGACCGACCGCTCCATGCAGATGCCGACCAGCGTCTCGGGACCGGCACCCAGCGTGCGCAAATGGCGGGCAAGCCGGTTGGTCCGCGTGTTCAATTCCGCGTAGGTGATTGAATGCGAGTCGTCCACGGCCGCCACGGAATCCGGCGACCGCCTTACCTGATCCTCGAACAGCTGGTGGATGCAGCGGTCTAGCGGATACTCGCGGGCAGTCCGGTTCCACTCGACCAACAGGGTGTGGCGTTCCAATGCAGTTAGACCGCCGGAGGCAGGACCTGCGTCCGGCATTTCCCCATCACCCTGGTTGTCGGCTGAGTTGCTCATGACTACGGGGGCGGGGTTCACTCACTTCGGTTTCATCCCGATACCCGGGCACGCTTCAGGGTGGAAATATCAAAATCCGGTAGGTTATTCGATGGGGAGATCGCCATCCGCAAACGGAATCAACTCCGGCATGGTGAATTTTTTAACAGTTCCAAACTGCCGGAACCGGCTTCGTGACGTCAAACCAAAACCACCCCAGAGCTGTCGGGAGCTGTGCTCCCGGACCTCACTTGAGGTTGCGGATCTGGAAATTATCCAGCGACATCTTCCCCGACGGCACTGCGGCACCCTCGCTGCCGGCATACAGGGCGATCCGGAACTTGCCGGACGCGTTGCTCATCTGCCAGTTTCCACGCCGCATCGAGCCAACCTTGTTGTTGGTGGAGAAGGTGGCGTGCTTTTTCCAAGCGTCGCCAGAGGTGGCGCGATACCAGAAGGTGATCACCTTGGTGACGCTGCTGAAGGTGACCCGGAGGGAGGCCTTGCTGGAGGAAATGGCTTTTTCCACATCGGCCGCTTCCTCACCATTGGTTCCGAAATCGCTGAGGATCAGGTTTCCTCCGGATTCCGCAGCGATTTCCAGCCCCATGTAGTCGTCCATATCCGCGGCGTTCAGCACCGCCACTCCGATATACGTCCAAGAATCCAACTGCGTGGTGTTGACCGCTTCCACAATGACTTCCCAGCTCTCGTTGTATTTCGGCTCGATGCCGCGGAGCACGATGGCGGCGTTAGTATCATCACCTCCCTTCGGGTCGGTGAAGCGCAGCTTGCCTCCGGAGGGAGCCAACTCGTCCCCCTCGAAGAGACTCCAACGCGCGGCATTCAGCGAGGTGCCATTGAAGGCCTCTATAAAGGGAGTGACCGCGTGGGCAGGCAACGCGGCCGCCGCGAGCAATCCGATAGAAAGCGGCAGGGTGCGGGAAAAGCGGAGGATCCGGGTATTCAGCGTGCTGGGGTTCATAGGGAGGGAGTTTGATGATTTCTTCGGCGAGAGCAGGTTTCTATCCGAACGCCCGCTTCTTGCATAGCTCTGAAACCATGTAAAAAAGCGCCATGAGACTTTTCCGCATGCCCCGCGGCGCGATCCCTCCCAACGAAACCGGACTCCGGCGGCTTTTACTGCGGAACCGGGGCGATCCCCCGCAGGTGAAATCATGGCAATTATCGACACATTCTTGAAATTGATGGTGGAACGGAGCGCCGAGAGACTGGTGCTGGTTTCGGATCGGACGCCTTTCCTGCTGATGGATGGGGAAACCATCGAACTCTCGATGCCCGCGCTGCGGGAGGACATGCTGCGGCGGATATCGAGCGAGATGATCGGCGAGGAGGAGCGATATGAAGGGAAATTCCGGGCAGCGAACCGCGTGGAATTCGGCTATCGGATCCAACCGGGTGAGCCGGAGTGGCGGATCGAGGTCCACCCTCTGGGAGCCGTGCCCCCCGATGCCCCGACCACGGAGGATCCGCTGACCCGTGCCGTCGCGGGATTCATGCAAACTTCATCCAAGCCGGCAGCCATGAATGTTGCCGGAAGCGAGCCTTCCCAAGGACGGCCCGATCCGGAGTTGGTGGCACTGCTTGATCTGGCCCTCCTCCAGAACGCCTCGGATCTCTTCCTGTCATCCGGCAAACCGCCCCGCATCCGCCGGAATGGCGTGATCAGTGCGCTGGATGCGGGTGCGCCGAGCCACCAGCAGATTCTCGGGTTGGTCCCCGACGAGGATGCCCGCCGCGCACTCGAACAAACCGGCAGCGTCGATTTCGCCGTCCGCTGGGAAATGCCGGACGGCCCGCGCCGCGTCCGCGTCAATGTCTTCCGGCATCTCGATGGCGTGGCCGCCGCACTTCGTCCGATCCGCCGCCGCGCGCCACAGCTCGCGGAACTTTCCCTGCCCGAGGATCTCCATCAGCTCGCCACCTTTCCTAACGGCCTGGTGCTGGTGACCGGAGTCGCGGGCTCTGGGAAATCGACCACGCTGGCGGCGCTGGTGGATTACTTGAACCGCACCCGCCCGCGGCACATCATCACCATTGAGGATCCCATCGAATACGAGCACCGCGAGATCCAGTGCATGATCCACCAGCGAGAGGTGGGCAGCAATGTGGAGAGCTTCGCGACCGGCCTGCGCGCCGCCCTGCGTGAAAGTCCTGACGTCATTCTGCTAGGCGAGATGCGCGACCACGAAACGATCGCCGCCGCCCTAACCGCCGCCGAAACCGGCCACCTCGTCCTCTCCACCCTGCATTCCGCCAGCGCCTCGACGGCAGTCAACCGCATCGTCGATGTTTTCCCGGGTCACCAGCAGGCCCACATCCGCACGCAGCTTTCACTGTCGTTGCGCGCCGTCTTGTCACAACGCCTCGTCCCCTCCCGGAGCGGAGGACTGGTTCCCGCTTTGGAAAAACTGCTGGTCACTCCGGCAGTCGCTAACGGAATCCGCGAAGGCCAAGACCATTTCATGCGCAACTCCATGTTGACCGGCAGCGACGACGGGATGATCACCCTCGAACGCTCGCTCGCCACCTTGGTCAAGGACCGCCTCATCGACCGGGAAACCGCGCTCCGCACGGCGACCGATCCGAAGCTCCTGCTGCATCTGCTGGGGTGAGGGTGGTTCCCAGAGTCCATTCTTTACCTCTCGAACTGAGCAGCGTTAGGGTGGGCCGGTCAGGGAGTGAACTGGATGGTTGTTCTTCCGCCCCTGTCGCAGCACCTCTCCCCGAATGAAACAGGTCAAGATCTTCGTCAGTTACGCCCATGAGGATCAACCTTGGGTCGAGGAGGGAACCGCACAGGGCTTGATGCCTTGGCTGCAGAACCAGTTGCGGCGGGATCACGTGGAGTTCTGGTGGGATCACGGGATCCATGTCGGGGATGATTGGGAACGGATGATCTTCGATAAAATCGATGAGGCGCAGATCGTGATCCTGCTGCTCAGCGATGATTTCGCGGGTTCGGATTACATCATGGACCATGAGCTGCCGCGCATCCGGGAGCGGTATTTGAAAGGCCAGCTCACCGTCCTGCCGATCCTGATTTCCTCGATTTCCCGGCGCACGCGCGACCGCCTGACCTGGGTGGTCGGCATCCAGATGCTGCCGAACGACAAGAAAGGGCTCAACATGCTCCTCGGTGGCCACGGCTGGACGGAAATCCGCTCGGAAATCCTGGATGAAATCTATCACCGCGCCTGCCTGCTGCGGGTGGAGGATGGGCCGCTGGCGGAGAAGGAGAGTCCGCTGCTGCTCCCGGCGCGGGAAGCCGAGGAGCGGGAGGCAAAGAAGGTCGCTGAAGACCAAGCGGCGGAAGCCATGCGAATCGCCGAAGCACAGGCTGCCGCTCAGACAGCAAGGATCGCGCAGGAAAAAGCTGCGGCCGAGACCGCGGAAGCGGCGAAAATCGCGGAGCAACGTGCGGCGGCTGAAGCCGCGAGGATCGCAGAGGAAAAGGCTTCCGCTCAGGCAGCGGCAGCGGCGGCGCAAGCGGCCACCTGCGACGATGAGGTGGCCGATCCCGAAGAGACTCTGGAGCCTGTTACCTCAAATGAGGTTCACGAAACCTTTCAGGAGACCGGGAAAGAATCGGTGGATGAGGCTGCGGCACGTCGCAAAAGAATCCAGGGTACGATCGGGGCGATCGCCGCGATTCTGATCATTGGGACGGTTTTTGTTGCCGGCAGTCGGCCGGCGGAAGTGCGGCCAGCGACGCCGGTGTCCGCCACTCCCAAAGCCGTGGCGGAAGACCCGGCCCTGCTTGTTCAGAAAGGGGTGGATTTTCATAACGGGACCAACGGGGTGGCAAAAGACCTAGTGGAGGCGGTGAGATGGTTTCGCAAAGCGGCGGAGCTGGGAGATGCCAACGCGCAGAACTATTTGGCAGATTGCTACTACGAGGGGAGCGGCGTGGCCAAGGATCTGGTAGAGGCGGCAAAATGGGCTCGAAAAGCCGCGGAGCAGGGAAATCCCAACGCCCAGCTCGGGTTGGCATTCTGGTATGCCAGTGGGAGCGGCGTGGACGAGGATCCGGTGGAAGCCGCGAAATGGTATCGCAAGGCGGCGGACCAGGGAAATGCCGACGCCCAGTATCACTTGGGAGTTTATTATGAATTTGGTATTGGTATGGGCAAGGATCATGTGGAAGCGGCGCAATGGTATCGCAAGGCCGCGGAGCAGGGAAATGCCAACGCCAAGAAACAATTGGGAGAATTGTTTTTCACTGGCGATGGCGTGGCCAAAGATCTGGTGGAGGCCGTGAAATGGTATCGCACACTGGCGGAGCAAGGAAATGCCGACGCGCAGGTAAAAATGGGAAATTGTTATTCGAGGGGCGAGGGTGTGGAAAAAGATCCGGTGGAAGCGGTGAATTGGTATCGCAAGGCGGCGGACCAGGGAAATGCCGACGCACAGTTTGTGTTAGGAAATTGTTATTTCGACGGGGCCGGTGTGAAAGAAGACCCGGCGGAAGCCGTGAAATGGTTTCGCAAAGGAGCGGATCAGGAGGACCCCTCGTCACAATTCATGCTTGGGCTGTGTTATAAAAATGGGATCGGCGTGAGCGAAGACCAGGTGCAAGGGGTGGAATGGTATCGAAAGGCGGCGGAGAAGGAGGATCCCACAGCCCAGAGAATGTTGGGTCGGTTCCACGAGCAGGGAGATGGGGTGACGAAGAATATTGCACAGGCGGTGGAATGGTACCGCAAGGCCGCCGCCCAAGGAGACGAAGAGGCGGCGGAGCGGTTGAAAATCCTGGGAAAGTAGCCTCTGCCGGGCGGAAATTTCCGTCACTCGCCAAGGCGGTTGCGGCTGCCAGCCATCCCCTCGCCCTCCGGCCCGGAGCCTTTTCCGGCCGCCCCATCCGGCGTGGCTTGGAATTCGAGGTATCTTACTTGGAAGGACGAATGACTTGCTGATGGGTGTGGCCCATTTGCTTTTAATCCAAACTGATCGGCTTTTCTGTCTGACTAACTGGCTCTTTATAAGAGCTTGCTCACTTGATCCATTGGATAACCGGCTTTTCTTATCAACCAACTGACTTTATGGTTATGATGACCCGCTTTTTTAGATGAATAGATTGCTTTGATAGGCGTCTTGCCGGATCAGCTGGACAGTAAAGTGGATGAGGAAAGCTTGACAGCCATCCATTTCTAGCAAGAAGTCAGACTAACGGTTGGGAAAGTTGATCCTGACTGACTCGCTGCCGGGATGCAGGTTCTTCCGGCGGTGGTTTTGAAGGCGCCTGCCACACCCACCCGACATCCAACACCCTCATGCCCGCATTTTGGCAGATCACCGAGGCCCGCGGGCTGCAAACCCAGGGCGTCTGGGCGCTTTCCCCGGATTTCACCGTCGGCAAGGCGACGCTCGCCAGCCATGAGGCGGGGCTCGGCGCATTGCGGGACGCCGCCACCGCTTTGGAGGATCTGGACAATCTGTTGGATGCGGCGGATGCCGACCTGCGCGCGGAGTACGATTATTTCAAAGCAATCAATCCCATCATCGCCGGGCGGCTGGGTGGCGAGTTGGCGGATGAGGACCCCTTGCTGGGAGACATCGGCCAGTTATGGATCAACCCGAGCAGCCGGCCGGCCATCGAGCAACGCACGCTGAAGACGGCCACGCTGTGGGTGAAAATCAATGCCGCGCGGGCGGCGGAAATCCCTCCGCAGCCGGAGGTGGTGGTGCGCCTGACGACGGCCGCCGCCTATCAGGCACGGTGGGAAGCCCTGCCGGCCAAGCGGCTGGAGCGGGAGGCGGCGGCCGGCGCCCAGCGGACGGGAAATAGTTTGCTGAAGGCGGCGGACAAGGCGCTGGACCGGACAAACAAGGATTGGCACCAGGCCTGGAAAAGCGAATTCCCCGCCGGGACTCCGGAAGGCGACGCGCTGGCGGGCGTGGCGACGGCGAAGAGCACGCCGCGGCCGGAGGTGCTGGAGATCGCCACCATTTCCCAGGAAGGGCTGTCGCTGCGGGTGACCTACGTGGCTGGCAGCGGGAAACACGCGACGGTGCGGATGCTGGACTATCAGGTGGAGGGCGTGGATGGGGATTTCCAACAGGTGGCGGCAGAGGTGGCGGCGGGAAATGTGATAGGGCCCTTCCTGCCGGGGCAGTCCGTCCGCGTGCGCACGGATGTGGGAAACAGCCGCGCCCGCAGCAGGCGGAGCGCGGAGCAGGTGGTGACCATCTCCGGCGCGGAGTGACCGGTTTGGCAAGGTTTCCCGGAGGGCAAATCCCGTCTCGCCACGAAAAAGCCCGTGGCTGCGGGGTGCGGCCACGGGCTTTGGGGCTTTGGGGCTTTGGTCCCGGTAACCTCGACAGATGGCGGAAAGCGCAATACCCTCCTAACAACCAGCGTGCGGATTTCAGGAAATCAAGCTCTGCGGCGGCGGGCGGCGAGGCCGATGACGGCAAGTCCACTCAGCACCATGCTTCCCGGCTCAGGCACTGCCACGGTGATGTCATCGATATAAAATCCGTTGAAGGAAAGGTTTCCGTCCGCATGGCGGGTCCGGAATTTCAACCGGCTGGACTCGGAATAAGGGGCTGCCAGATCTTCGCGGAAGTCGTCGAGCGAGCCGTTGAACTCGACCGGAGTGCCGCCATCGACCCAGACCGAGATCGCATTGTCGGTGGCGGTCCGCGTCATGGTGAAAGACAGTTCATGCCACACCGAAGCATCGAGGGCGCTGGCAATGGGCACGGAAATGAAAGCTCCTCCGGTGAATGACCGGATGTTGATGCCGCTCGCGGTGTTGTCGATGTAGGCAATGATTTCCGAACGGTCGTTACCGGCAACGTTGCCCATCTCAATAGCCAGCAGCGAGCCATCGCCCGAAGTGTGGGCTTTGAACCACAGGTTGACCGTCATGATGTCGCCCACGTTCTGAAATGACGGGCTGAGGTTGGGCGTGAAAGGTGTCCCCTGCCCCGGCGAATTGTAACCACGGGCATAATGCCAGGATTGGCTGCCTGTATGGGCTTCCGTGTTGACGATCTGCTCGTCTCCCACGTCATTGTTGGCGAAATCGGATTGGGCTCCGCCGGACCAGCCGCCCTGCGTCGTGCCACCCGAGCTCATCGCCCCCGGAGTGAAGTCTTCAAAGCTTGTCGAATACACCGAGGCTGCCGAAACGGAGCCTGGTTGTGTGATCAAAATCGCTGCGGTGATGCCGAGCAAACTCGCCGATGGATTCAAACTTGGTAATTTCATAGCTGATAATTTCATAACTGATAACGAAGGCCGTTGAAAAAATCGGTGGCCGGACCGAGGGGATGGGGGAGAGGAGTTCATCAAGGGGGGTGGAAATCATCCGGGCGGGATGAGGGTCACGGATAGAGCTGCCATCGAGCCCGGACCTGAAATTCCGAGAGGTGGAATTCGAAGAGGCAGCGATGAGGCCAAGGCCGCAAGATTCTCTCAATTAGAATATTTCTAGCACCAACCTTGCCAACAGCCACATTTTGTCAACGTTTCTGTTGGATGCTTCGCAGAAGAAGATAATAAGGAATTTTCCGCGGGTGGTTTGTTAACAATGGTAAGGAATGTGATAGGCCCATCTTGCGGGTGGCCTGTCTGGGCAGAAATCCGCAGTCTATTCGGGAGAAGCTCGCGAATCCATCTCCGGAACTATCAGGTCAGGAGGGCGTGATCGACCCCACAAAAAAGCCCGTGGCTGCGGGGTGCGGCCACGGGCTTTGGGGATTTTGGATTCAGGGCGATGTCACGGCTCGTAGGAAATGCGGTAGAAGGCCTTGCCACCCACCGGCGGCGAGGGGTCCTCGACCACGACGGTGCCGGAGAGCGGGGCGATTTCCGTATCGACCGGCGACCAACTGCCGAGCTCCAGGGTGGTGGAGCGCTCGAGGATGTAGGTCTCACCAGGGGTGCCGGTGAAGGTGCCGGTCGCCACGCCACCGCTGAGGACCAGCGACATTTGGCCCGGAGGTGTGTTGGCCGCGGAGATGACGGTGATGGCCACGGTCCCGGTAGAGCTGCCACCCCAGATGCCGTCGTTCACGGTGTAGGTGAAGGTGTCCGGGCCGCTGTAGCCAGAAGCCGGGGTGTAGGTGATCACGCCCTCGAACTCGGTGACGGTTCCCCCTTGGGCGCTGGTCGGGCTGACGCTGGTGAATTCCAGGCTGTCTCCATCGGCATCCGTGTCGTTGGCGAGGAGGTCGAAGACGTTGATGTCTTTCGGCACGTCTTCATCGGTGGACCCCGCGTCGTCGAATCCGGTGGTGGGATTGGCGTTGGTGACGGTGACCACGGCGGGAGCGCTTTCCACGGGGGTAGTGCCGGTGACCACGACGGTGTAGCTGCCGGCCACCGACAAGTCCTCGATGGAGAGCGGGAGCACAGGCTCGGTGGCATCGGGGACGGGGTCCCCGCCCTTGAACCACTGGTAGCTGAGCGGCGCGGAACCACTGGCCCCGACGGCGAGGATCGCGGTGCCGTAATGCGGGCCGTTGAGACCCACCGGCTGGACAGCGATGTGCGGCGGAGTGCCGGGGGGAATGGCCCCGACAGCGGCGAAATCTTCGATCCGCAATCCGGTGTATCCGCCTACGGCCGTGAGATCCTCGTTTTTCACGTAGAAGTCCACGGTGTTGACGCCGGTGGTCAACAGGCCCGGGAAGGCGGTATTGCTGATGCTGAAGGGAACGAGCGTGTTGAAGGTGACGCCCACATTGTTGGGGAAACCGACATCGGTCCCGTTGACACGGATCTTGACGCCCGTGTTGTCAGTGGCCCATTTCCCGGAAATCACCACGGTGGACAGGGTGAATCCGGTGAGGTCCAGCGAGGCACGGTAAACATAGACGCCGTCTCCTGCGCCGGCGTCGGACGGAAGACCGACGGGATTGAGGACACCGGCGGCATTGGCAGTGTTGGCACGCGGTCCGATCCACTTGGAGGTGCCGGAGTTGGGAAGCCACGGGGCAGGCAGGTTCGATTGGACGTAAACCGTGTCGGACGCATTATTGGTGTCAGGATTGACGATCAGCTTGAAGTGGGGATCGACCTGCCCGGCGGCGAGTAATTGGCCATCGACTCCCAAGCCGGTATTGGCGTAGCCCGGGACGTTCTCAAGCACCTCCACGTTGGCAATGTTGCTCGTCGTGGTGCCGTCGGCGTTGGTGACCACCAGGGTGTAGGCTCCGGAATCTCCGGGGGTAACATCGAAGAGTTCGAGCACCGGGGTGTCATCGCCAACGTCAACCACGCCTTTTTTCCACTGATAGGTCATGGTCGGGCTGCCGATGGTGGCCCCGCGCAAGGTGTAGTCGGCACCGATGCCGAGGGTGGCGCCGACCGGCTGGAGGGTGAACTCGGGCGCTTTGTTCACATAGACAGTGGCCTCGCGATTGCTGATGCCATACATGTGAATGGAATTGGTTCCGTCGTAACCACCGACGGTGATCTTCTGGGTGGTGGCGGTGGCGGTATAGGCGTACTCGAAGCGGATCCCGTTGTTGTCGCCATACTCGTCTTGATTCAGCAGGGTCATTTGCTCGCCGACGTCACCGATGAAGGCACCGACGCGGCTGCCGTTTTCCCAACCCGCCGAGTAGATGGTGAAGATGTAGGATTTGCCGATCGTGAGGCCCGAAAGGTTGTGCACCCCGGGGAAGCCGCCATTGAGGAAGTTGTGGGCGATCGGAGCGCCAAAACCCGTCACGGTATTGATGTCACTGGGGTTATTGGTGATAGGGGCAAAGTTGGCGGAGCTATAGTTGGCGCCAGCGGGATTTCCCCCGGAGATACCGGTGAAGAGGATGCCGTTGACATTGTAGTTGGTCGGAGTCGCGTCACCGAATTTAAAGGCATGCGTATAAACATGGTTGGAACTGATGCCGGAGGTGGCGTCGTCGTTCCAAGGCTGGATGGTCCAGAGGGTGGGTTGCGTTCTGGGCGTGACTTCCCGATTGCTGAATCCGTTGGTATGCCAGGCTCCCGCGAGGGTGGGTGAGGTGGCAGGCAGGGAAATCACCACCGCAGTGCCGGAAGCATCCGTGGTGTAGGTGTAGTTCAGGCGGATTCCCTGCTGCTGACCGTAGTGGTTCAAGTTCACAGTGAACTTGTCGCTGCCCGGAACACTGCTGCCGAAGGTGGCCGCCCGATAGTAGGTGGTCGCGGCATCGAAACCCACGCCATAGGCGGTGAACATATACTGGGTGAGCGGCTTCAGGTTCTGGAGGGTGATGCTGGGGGCGGCACCGTAGAGGAAATTATTCGCCAGAATGCCGCTGTTTCCCGTCACCCCGGCGTGGGGGACGTTGTCGAACGTCGAGCCATATCCGACGAGTGCGAAGCGTCCGGTGGTGCCCGTTTCACGACCGATGAAGTTCACGCCGTTGATGGTCACGGGTGTGTTGTTCCTGAATCGGACGGCGTGGGTGTAAACGCAACTGGAATCAATCCCCGACCCTGGAACGGTGTCGTCGGTCCACGGAGAGAACGACCACGTGTTCGTCGTCGCCGCCGCCGTGACAGTCACGTTGTCCAGCAGCAGCGTGTTATCGCCGGAGGTGCGGTCATTGGTGAAGGTAATCGTGTTGCTGGTCCCGGTCGCGGTGAACTCGAACGCGGCGGTGCGGTAGGCGGTGGAAACCCCGGCGTTATCGACCTCCGCTTTGATCGTCGTTCCGGTTCCGTCAGTCGTGAACACGAGGCCCGGCCGGTTGCCACCACGCGCGGAGAACCGGACCGCGACGTTGTATTTGGTTCCGCTGGTCAAACCCGTCACCACTTGCGAGATACTGGCGGTTCCGCCGGAGGCTTGGATGAAGCAGACATTGGGAGAGCTGGGAATCACGCCGCTCGCGCTTCCGGCAGCTCCGGCGAAAGGTTGGCCGGCTTGATTGAGCCCGACACGCGCCGTGTTCGAAATTGTCCATCCGGTGATCACGTTGCCGTTATTGGCGGCATAACCGTTATTGGCGGTGAACGGCGCTTGGGCGTCAAAGTTGCCATTAACAAGGGTCTGCCCCGTCAACGGGAGCAGCGAAAGAAGAAGCGATGCCGCGACGTAACGGGGCACAGCTCCCGGAGGGCTTGGGTGGGATTTCATGGATTTTTGGGTTTTTGGATTTCATCCGGCACATGCTGGCTCCCATCAGTCACCGTCAGTAGAACTCTGCCGCAGAATGGATAAAGCCAGCGTGTGATTGAGTAGTGGAAATCCGGTTTTTTGTGAACCTACCTGTTTATTGAGTATCCCCCCGATCCTCGCTCCCCAAAGGCTTTGCGGCCATCGGCCGATGCCAAGAGCCGCAATGACCGCCTCATTGCGTGGACGCAGGCTGCCCGGGATCCGGAAATCCGGTCTCGGCACATGGAAGCGGTGAAGTGTCGAAATAAGCCCGCTTACTTCGGCGCGTCGGGTTTTTTCAACGGCGGCAGCCCGGGCTTCGGGCGGCTCGTTGGAGCGGGCGCGTTTAGCGGAATGGTCGGTGGAGGAGCCATCCTCACGGGCGGGGCTGGAGGCTTGATCGACGCCTCGGCCGATTCAGGCAGGGCAGGTAGCTTGGGAGGAGATCCGGCGGCGGCGAAATTCGGCTTGGCGAGTTCCTTCTTCACGGGAGCAGGTACTGGCTCGACCAATTCCAACTCGGGCTGTTCGGGGCCGATTGCCGCGCCAAGCTCGTCGTCAAAGAGACGGTATTTCGGATCGACCCGGTCGAGCGGGATGGTTACCGCGGGCGGCGGGCTGGGGTCGGCGCCTTTTTCCGCCTTCTGTTGATAGAGTTCGTTGGTCAACTCCTCGCCAGCGGCGGGCTTGAGGCTCGGCAATTTGATAGGAGTGGTGTGGGTGTTGATCCGGCTGGTGAGTTTCATCGCCTCCTTGGGATCCTTCATCCAAGGGAGTTCGCCGAGGACCGGACGGCGGTTGTTGAAATTTCCCCACAGAGTTTCCTCGTCGTCGGTCCAGAGAATGAAGTGCTCGAGATCGGGATTACCGAGTGTGGGATCCGCCTCCAACGCGGCACCGTAGAAGCGCGCGGCCTGCAGGACCATGCCGTGGTGGAGCAGGGCGTTGGCGAGGCCCAGATTCTGCACGGCCTTGCCGCGGTTGTGCTCCAACAGGGCGGTGAGCAGGCGGATCGCTTTCCGCGGAGCGGCCTTGGCGAGAATGCGGGCGGCGAAGGCGAGCTCGACATCGATACTCGGGATTTCATCGACCGCCCAAATGAGATCCGCCGCCTCTTGGAAAGATCCCTGGTCGTAGAGGAAATGGGCCAGTTGCTTGCGGGTCTCCCAGTCGGCTGGATTTTCCTTCAGGGTCGCGCGGAGTTTGTTCTCGTCGGATTTTTTGGGGCCGGAGCTCATGATGGGATATGGGTTTAAGGATCAAGGCAGGATGGAAATTCGCGCGGCGATTGGTTGTCGGCAAGTGATAAAATCGTCCCATCAGGCCGGTTACGGGGGGACGGAAGTTCCTCCAGACGCGGAGAACAACGGGTTTGATTTTCCGCCGGAAAGCGCTAACCACAAGAACCATGAAAACTCCGTCCCAGATTGACCGCCGCCACTTTTTAAAACTCGGCACCCTCGCCGCTTCCGCCGCCCTGCTTCCCGGCAGTGCCAGCGCCCAAGTCGCCGCTCCCTATACCCTGCCCCCGCTGCCATACGCGTTCGGTGCCTTGGAGCCGCACATCGATGCGAAAACGATGGAGATCCATCATGACAAGCACCACGCCGCTTATATCAAGAATCTCAACACCGCGCTGGAGACAGCTCCCGATCTTGCAAAAATGCCGCTTGAGGGATTGCTGGCAGGACTCCCCGCCGTTTCCGACGAGACCCTTCGCAACACCGTTCGAAATAACGGCGGCGGCCACTGGAACCACGATTTCTTCTGGAAGACCCTCGCTCCCGCCGGAAAATCCGGCGAGCCATCCGACAAGTTGGCCACAGCGATCAAAGACTCATTCGGCTCGATGGACGGTTTCAAAAAAGCCTTCGGCGAGGCGGCCACCAAACGCTTCGGTTCAGGCTGGGCGTGGCTCATCGTGAAGGATGGGAAACTGAAAATCACCAGCACCGCCAATCAGGATAACCCCGCGATGAAGGGCATCGTGCCCGACACGGATCTCGGCACGCCGCTGCTAGGTCTCGATGTCTGGGAGCACGCCTACTACCTTCACTATCAGAACCGCAGGCCGGACTACATCACCGCCTGGTGGAACGTCGTCAACTGGCCCGCCGTTTCCGAGAGGCTCGCCAAGGCCTGATAGAAAGTCAGGCTTTCGCGAAGAGTTCCTGACAAAGCATACAGCGTTTCCCGTCACAACCGCGGGCGCTGCAATGTTCGCGGCCGTAGAAGATAATCTGGAGGTGAAGCTTGTTCCATGAGTCGCGTGGAAAGAGTTTTTTCAAATCGCGCTCGGTTTCGACGACGTTTTTTCCGGACGTCAGTTTCCAACGGGTGGCGAGCCGGTGGATGTGGGTGTCCACCGGAAACGCGGGGACGCCGAAGGACTGCGCCATCACCACGGACGCCGTCTTGTGGCCGACGCCGGGCAAGGCTTCGAGCGCGTCGAAATCCTGCGGAACCTCGCCGCCATGTTTCTCCACCAGAATTTTCGAAAGCTCGGAAATCGCCGCCGACTTGCGGGGTGATAGACCGCAGGGACGGATGATCGCCTGGATTTTTTCGACCGGGACATGCATCATGTCGTGCGGATTATCGGCGAGTTTGAACAGCGCGGGCGTGACCAGATTCACCCTAACATCGGTGCACTGGGCGGACAGCAGCACGGCGATCAGCAAGGTGTAAGGATCCTTGTGATCGAGCGGAATTGGGGTTTCCGGATAGAGTTCCTGGAGCCGCCGCCGGACGTGATCGGCGCGTTGTTGCTTGAGCATGACGGCGAGTTTCCGGGGCGCGCGGTGAGATTGCAAGGGTGGGAAATCTGCGGGAAGAGGGAAATTCTTCTTGCGGTGTAACAGCATAACTGTTACACAACGAACACCTGCCCATGCTCCCTTTTTCCTTCCAGCTCCGCGATGGCGAGCCGGTCTCCGACCAGATCGTCCGTGCCGCGCACCGCGCCCTGGCAAGCGGCGAGTTGCGCGAGGGGGATTTGTTTCCCTCGGTCCGGGCATTGGCGCAGGAGTTGAAAATCTCCCCGACCACGGCGCACAAGGTCATCCAGCAGTTGAAGGATCTCGGGTTCCTCGTCAGCCGTCCGGGTATCGGGATGGTGGTGCAGGCCCCGCAGCTTCCGTCTCTGGAACAACGCCTCGCGCTGATGGAACCGGCCGCCCGCCGCTTCCTCGACGAAGCCCGCTCGCTTCATCTCACCGCCGACGATTTGGAGCTGTTGCTCCGCCGGCTCCAGGATCCCAACCGCTAACAAAAACCATGATCACCATCCGCGGCCTTCAAAAGCGCTTCCATGGCAACGATGCCCTGCGCGGCGTCAATCTCGACATCCCGCAGGGAAAAGTCACCGCCTTCCTCGGCCCCAACGGCGCGGGCAAGACGACGACCATCAAGTGCGCGATGAACCTCATCGACCGCGATGCCGGCGAGGTTTCCGTGTTGGAAACCGATGCCCGCGCCCTCGGTCCGCAACAGTGGCAGCGGATCGGCTACGTTTCGGAAAACCGTTTGATGCCGGAGTGGATGACCGTGCCGAAGCTGCTCGATTACGTCCGCCCGATGTATGGCGACTTCTGGGACCGTGATTTCGAGAAAAAATTGTTAGCCGGATTCGAGCTGCCATTGAAAACCAAGCTGCGCTCGCTTTCCCGCGGCCAGAAGATGAAAGCCGCTCTGCTCACGGCGCTGGCCTACCGCCCGCAGCTCATCGTCCTCGACGAACCCTTCACCGGCCTCGATCCGCTGGTGCGTGATGAATTTCTAACTGGCCTGTTGGAACTCACCGAAACCGAAGGCTGGACGGTGTGGATCTCCTCCCACGACATCGAGGAGGTCGAGCGTTTCGCCGACCGCGTGGCGATCCTCAACAACGGCCGGGTCGATCTCCAGGAAGACGTGGAAACGCTGCAATCCCGCTTCCGCAACGTCGAGCTTTGGTTCGATGAAACCGCCACGCTTCCTGGAGATTTTCCCGAAACCTGGCTCAATCCGCAAGCCACCGGTCGCACCGTGCGCTTCATCGATACCCACTACGACGAATCCCGTAGTCCATCCCTGTTAGCCCGGGTCTTTCCAGCCAGCCGCCGTCACGAAGCGCGCCGGATGACGCTGCGCGAAATCTTCGTCGCCCTGGCACGCAGCTACCGCATCAAACCCAACTGATCCCATGCCACACTCACCCTTCACCCGTTTTTTCGGTCTGGCCATCGTTCTGGCGTATGCCCTGATCCTGATTTGGCCGTATGACAACTCCTTTTCCTGGGGCTGGCAGTTGATGATCGCGCTGCCGTTCGTGATCGCGGTTTTCTCATGGAGCGCGGTGCGGGATGCCCCGCCGTTTGACGACCTCGCGTTCCACCGGACGTTGCCGCCGGGTGATGGCTTTGCTTTCCGCCGGGTGTTAGCGATCCACGGGCGGGTGTTGCTCGGCATCGCGCTTGCCGTCATAGCATATGGTTGGCTGGTTAATTTCGGCTGGCAGACGATTTCGTATGGAATTGTTTTCCTCACCCTCCCGGTGTGGGCGGTGATGGGTGCCGGCGGCATCGCTGCCAGCCTGTCCAGCTCCCGGCAATACGGGAGGACGTGGGGCTATGTGGCGATCTTCGTGATTCCGATTTTCTCGATGACGGGGATCTATTTGCAACGCAACTATTTGGAGCCGGAAATGAGCGGGGAATTCTATCTGAGCGCGCCGCGGACCATGGTTCTGGCAGGAGCGCTGCTCTATCCGCTAGTCTGGTGGCTGGTGGCCGTGAAACGGCGGCGGGCGCTGGGATTCGGCTTGGGCACGGCAATCGGCGCATTGATGCCGTGGATCTTCGTTTACGGCGGATTTGTCGAAGCTCCGGGAAGGGATGATTGGGAGCAACCGGTGAAGTCACAGGTCACGATCTCGCGAAAGGCCGGCATCCCCGCCGAAGGAAAGTGGATTCCTCTGGATGATGTCATTTCCATCAGTGGCTTGCGTCAGGGAGAATATATCAATCACTTGGGTTTCTGGGCGAGAAATGGACCCAGAGACGTCAACAGCGTGGATCTTCGCCTGATCCCCGATGATCCGGGTCAAGTGGATGACGACCCGCGATATTTCGACAGGGTGGCCGGACGGTTCGAGGGCGATCACATCGAATGGGGCGAAAGAGCGCTCTGGAACCATCTCCGGAAACAGATTCCCTCCCATGAGACATTCGATTTCCGTGATGGAAAAACGGATGTGCCGACCCATCCTGCATTCCTACGCCCCGGCGAATCGGTGTTCAGTCGTTCAAAAGATGGCAAGCTCCACGAAAACCGGCCAAAATTGACGGCTGAGCAATTCACTTCAGCCACATGGATTCAATCCAATGGAGGTGTCTTCCGGATGGAAAAAGCGGGTGAGGTCGATGTGGCGACCGGAGGAACCTGCCGGCTTTCAGGGGGAGGAGTTCTCCGCGTGAGTCCGCTCAAACAGGACGGCGACCGTTTTTACATTTCGTTCCGCCAGTATTACCAGGACCTCTGGCAAGCGGATGGACCATGGTTGGAAGACGATGATGCCAATCGCAACTGGGGAGGTGAACCGTGGATAATTGCTGTCGATGAGTCCGGAAAACACGCGTTCGCCCTGCCATTGCGGTACTCGAACGATTCGAAAGTCATGTTCGGGCGAATCAGCCAAACGGTCTTCGACGCCGGAGAGGCGAAAACCCGCGAGCAACTGGCCCACCTCGAAGTGCTGCGCGGATGCCGTCTGTACATCTTCTGGTCGAGGATGACGGGAAAACTGGCGCGGGAAGTGCCGCCGGCGCATTGACCGTGCGCGGCCGGGCTTGTGGCTGCGGTGAAGTGGAACCACACTCGCCTGATGCGGAGAAGGTGGCTCATTCCAATCATGGCGCTGGCTTTGGCCGTTGGCGCGGGTTGGCGGTTCCGCGGGCCGGTGGGTTACTGGATCCACACGAATCTGGGCGGCGTGGAAGCCGTGCTTCTGAAAAAGCCCAAGCCCGACCCGAAGACCTACGCCACTCTAACTAAAGATCTGGAGCGCTGGAGAAATGAGCTGGCGGCGCGCCATTTGAAGGCGAAGACGACCGATGAACGCGCGGCGGTGGAAGCCGATGCTCGGATCATCCTGGAAACTGCCCTACCCGGCATGATGCAATGCTGGCTGGGCACGCCGTGGGATTTCAACGGCACCGCCAAAGGGCCGGGAGGCGGCAAGATCGCCTGCGGATATTTCGTCGCGACGGTTTTGAAAGACGCCGGATTCCAGGTGGACCGCTATCAGCTCGCGCAACAACCTTCGGAAAACATCCTGCGCTCATTCATTCCTCGTGAGTCCTGCGCGCTGAGCGTCGGCAAGGAATACCAGTCATTCGCGGAGGAAGTCGGGAAACGCGAACCCGGCGTGTATGTGGTGGGGCTCGATACGCACGTGGCGTTCATCCTCGTTAGAAATGGCGGCTTCCGTTTCATCCATTCCTCCGGCTCACGGCCGTGGTGCGTGGTTGATGAAAGCCCCGACGAAGCCAGCGTTCTCCAACGCTCGAAATGGCGGATGCTCGGTAACCTAACGGCTAATCCCGCCGTTCTGAGACGCTGGCTCAAGGCAGAGAGGATCGCTGTCCGCGGAGCGTGATTTCACAAATCTGGAAAAGAAGATGTGAACCACGGAATACACAGAACACACGGAAATTCAGACAAGAGTAAAACGGATTGAATCTTCCAGATGATTCCTTTCCGTGTGTTCTGTGTATTCCGTGGTTCGCATTCTTCATTCCTGAATCAAGCCAGCGCCGGCTCCGCCAGGCCCGCGCGGACGAGGAGCGGTTCCTGATCGGGATCGCGGCCCATGAAGCGGCGGTAGAGTTCGTCGGGCGCGACGGAGTTGCCCTTGCTCAGGATGTGCTCGCGGAAGGCGGCGCCGGTGTCGGAGTTGAGCACACCTTCCTTCTGGAAACGGGTGAACGCGTCGGCGTCGAGGACCTCGGCCCACTTGTAGGAATAGTAGCCCGCGGCGTAACCGGTGGGGCTGCTGAAGAGGTGGTTGAAACGCCGCATCATCGACGGCGGTCGGGTTTTGAGCGGTGCGAGGTAATCGGCGAGCACTTCACTGTCCACGGCGTCGAGATCCTCGCCGATGAAATCTGATAGACGGATGTGGAGTTCGAGATCGAGCTTGGCGAAGGCAAGCTGGCGCATGAATCCGGAAGCGCTCATGTAGTTTTTCGCGGCAACCATTTTCACGAATAGATCCTCGGGAATCACCTCCTCGGTTTCGAAATGGCGGGCGAAAAGATCGAGCGATTCGCGATCCCAACAGAAGTTCTCCATGATCTGCGACGGCAGCTCGACGAAATCCCAAGGGACATTCGTGCCCGCCAGCGATTTCACGGCGACCTCGCTGAGCAAACCGTGGAGCAGGTGGCCGAACTCGTGGAAAATCGTCTCCACCTCGCGGTGTGTTAGGAGCGCCGGCTTACCATCGACAGGCGGGCTCATGTTGCCGATGATGAGGCCGAGGTGAGGTTCGCCGAGTGCGCCGGTGTGGAGGGAATTCATCCACGCGCCTCCACGCTTCGATTCGCGCGGGTGCCAATCGGCGTAGAACGAGCCAAGGTGCGCGGCGGTTTTCGAATCGTGGATCTCGTAGAACTTGCACTCCGGATGCCACGTTTCGACGGCGTCCGAGGTAGCGGTGGTGCCGGGCTCGACGTAAACGGTTTCCAGCTCGCGGATGGTGATGCCGAAAAGCCGTGAGGCGATTTCAAACATGCCGGCCATCACGCCATCGACCGGGAAATACGGACGCAGCGCTTCCTCGTCGAAATCGTAGTTTTCCTGGCGCTGCTTCTCCGCCCAGTAGCCGACTTCCCACGGCTCCAGATCGCTAACAGGCTGGCCGGATTTCGCCGCTTTGTATTGGGCAAGCTGTTTGTATTCCGCGAGGAACTCCGGATGAATGCGGGCATGCAGGTTCTCGATGAAGCCGAGCGCCGAGCCGCCGGATTTCGCCATACGACG
Organism: Verrucomicrobiota bacterium; assembly: GCA_040386755.1. Taxonomy (GTDB): domain Bacteria; phylum Verrucomicrobiota; class Verrucomicrobiia; order Verrucomicrobiales; family Akkermansiaceae; genus Luteolibacter. The sequence goes on from JAZKEY010000001.1 coordinate 132,836, forward strand.
AAGCAATGTCAGGTCGGCGAAATGTTCGTGCCCGAGGATTTCCGCCTTCTCATGACGGAGTTCGAGGATGCGCCAGACGAGCGCGGTGTTGTCATACTCGCCATAGGCGCCGACCTTCGACGAGGCTTCCCACACCTGACGGCGGATGTCGTCGTCGTGCAGGTGCTGCATGATCGGAGACATCGACGGGAACTGGAGCGTGAAGCGCCAAGCGTTTTCATGGCCCTTCGCACGGGCGTTCGCGGCGGCTCCGGCCTTCGCTGAATCCGGCAGACCGGCGAGTTTCGACTCGTCGGTGATGACGAGTTCCCAAGCGTTGGTCGAGTCGAGGACATGCTCGGAATATTCCTTAGTGATCTGCGAAAGCTCGGCCTCGATGGCGGCGATGCGCTCCTTTTTATCGGCAGGAAGATCGGCCCCGGAGTTGCGGAAATCGGCGAGTGTTTCCTCGACGAAACGCTTTTGCACCGCTGACAGCCCGGCGATTTCCGGACTTTCCCCCGCCGCCTTGATGACACTCCACAGCCGATCATTGAGTGCGAGCGACGAATAGAAATCCGTGACGTCGGGAAGCATTTTTCCAAGCGCCTCGCGTTGCGCGGGATTGTCGCTAACAGAGTCGAGGTGGTTCAGCCGGCCCCATCCGTCGTTGAGCGCTTCGCTGGCTTTTTCGAAGGCAAGGAAGGTGGATTCAAAAGTCGCCGTGGCGGGATCCTGCGAGCAGATCGCCTCGATGTTTTTCTTCGCAAGCTCAAGCGCATGGCGGATGTCCGGCTCGACGGCTTCGGGAAGGAGCGTGGACCAACGGACGTGGAAATCAGGGGAGAGGAAAGGGTGCATGGAAGGAAAGTTTTCGGGCTTCAAAGGTCAGTTTTCGGTGGAATTGGACTCCGTATCTGCGGTTTCCGCAACGGCGACTTTTTCTTTCGCTTCCGGCAGCGGGGTGAAATTCGCCAACGGTCTCACCAGATTCGTCGGCAGCGGGAAGACGCGGTCGTAGATGCCGGGGGCGATTTCGGTGGATTGGGAGTAGGCGTCGCGGATCATTTCCATCTTCGCGTCGAGGTTGTCGATGTAGTGGAGGGCGAAGGCCTCGGGCGTGCGCGGGAGAACGGGCGAACCGAATTCGTATTGCCCGTGGTGGCTGCCGATGAGGTGAAGCAGATGCAGGCGCGTCATCTCGGTGGAGGGCTTGAGGCCTTTCCACTCGTCGGTTTCCACGCTGTCGAGCAGGTCGTTCCAGAGTTTGTTCACCAGCTCGATGCCGAGCGGGATGTGGCCTAACATTTCCCCATGGATGCTGTGGATCTGTGCGAACCCATCTTCCGGATAGGAATTTTCCCAGAGTTTTCCGCAGTCGTGGAACAGGACGCCGGTGAGCATGAGGTCGCGGTTGAGCTCCGGATAGACCGGGCACAGCGCGTCTGCGGAGCGCATCATCTGGGCGACATGTTCGACGAGTCCGCCGCGGCGGGCGTGGTGGTTTTTCCTGGCAGCGGCGGTACGGCGGAAGCGGTCGCCTAACTGGGTGAGGAAATGTTCGCAAAGGTCGTGCAGTCTGGGATCCTCGATGGAGTCGCACAGACGGCGGATTTCGGCGAAGTCGCGGTCCTGTTTTTCGCGGGTCTCGGGATCGCCCGCGAGGAAATCGGCGATGGCCGTTTCATCGAGACGATACCAGTCGAGGTTGGTCGGATTGACGCCGTATTGGTTCTGGGTCCACTCGCCTTCGAGACGGACGACGGTGTTGTCCTCCAGATTTTCGGCGGGGGCATACATCGGCGAATCCGACCAGATTTTCAACGAGAAATTCCCGGTGGAGTCGGCGAAAACCATTTCGAAATACGGCTTTCCGCCCTTGGTCGTGCGGGTCGCCCGCGACTGGAGCTGGGCGTGGATCGCGGCATGAATGGGGATTTCCCCGGCTTGTTCCTTGATGGCGGCAATGGTGATCGGGCTCACGGGCGTTAGCATGGCAGCTCCGGCCATGCCGCGTCCATCATGAATCCATCAGCGCCGGCAGGCTCACCCGGAAGGTCGCGCCTTCGCCGGGGACACTCGCAACTTCCACGGTTCCCTGATGGTTTTCAACGATGGCCTGGACGATGGCGAGGCCGAGGCCGGAGTGGCCGCTGGACGGACCCCGCACGGGATCTACCCGATAGAAACGGTCGAACAGTCGTGGCAGGTGATCCGCGGAAATGCCCGGGCCGTGGTCGGTGACTTCGAGGATGACGCGGTTGTCATTGAAAAAGACACTCACCATTGCTTGGCCGCCGGTGGGTTGGTGGCTGATGGCATTGGAAACCAGATTGCCGACGACGATGGAAAGCGCCTGCGGGTCGGCATGGCAGTGGGCGGTCTGGAGATTCGATTGGAGGCGGATGCCGTTCTGGTCGGCGAGCGGCTGGAGGAGCTGGATGGAGTCGGCGGCGATCAACGAGAGATCGACGGTTTCCCGCCGAACTTCCGGGCTGCCATCCTGCCGGGCTAACAGCAACAGCGACTCGACGAGCGAACGCATGCGGGTGGCGGCGTGGGAGCAGTTGGAGAGGATTTCGCGGTATTCCTCGGCGCTGCGCTCGCGTTTCAGGCCGCGCGAGGTTTCGGAGAGGATGACTGTTAGGGGTGTGCGGAGCTCATGCGAGGCGTCGGCAGTGAATTCCCGCTGGCGCTCGATGCCGGCGGCGAGGCGGTCGAAAGTGTCGTTGAGCACCTGGCTGAGGCGGGTCAGTTCGTTGTCGGTGCCTGCGATGTCAATGCGTTCGGAGAGTTTTCCTCCGGCAATGCGGGATGCCGTCTGGCTGATCGCGTCGATCGGCTGGATCGCGCGGCCCGCTAGCCACCAGCCGCCGAGCAGCCCTAACAACCAAAGCAGCGCCCCGCTGCCAGCGATTTGCCAGCCGAGCTGCTGGAGCGCCGCGCGGTCCGCGGAAATGTCGCGGCCGACAACGACCCGGAAACCGCGCGGGCCGCCGTGGACGATTTCCCGATAGTTTCCGCGCATCCGGACGAACTGATCCTGATTGGCAGGAAACTTCGGGAATACCAGGCTTTCCGGGGCATTGGCCGAGCGGAAAAGCGTTTGGCAACCGCCATCCCAGAAGGCCAGATAAGTGCTCTCGGACGCATCGGGATCAAACAGATCGCGCATCTCCAGTGGAAATTGCGAGGCATCGTCGATGCTCAGGAAACGCTCGCGGATCTCGGCTGTGGTCGGCGGACGGTCATCCTTTTTCTTCTGCGATGGCCATTCCCAGAAGCTCTTCATGAAAGCCCTTTCGAAGCCCTCCAACTCTCTATCAATCCGCTCCCGCCGGGCATCCACCGCCAGCCGGTGGGCGAGCATGCACAGCGCGACGATCACGCCCATCAGGATGAGCGCGTGCCAGAGCTGGAGCCGCCAGCGGACGGAATGGAAGAGGTGGTTCATTCGATGGAATACCCGTGACCACGGCGGGTGGTGATGAAATCGGCGCCCAGTTTTTTGCGGATGTTGGAAACATGGACATCCAGCAGATTGGAAAGCGTGTCGTCGTCCTCGTCGAAGAGATGTTCGTAAAGCTCGCTGCGGCTGACGACCTGTCCGCGATGGAGCGCGAGGTATTCCACCAATGCGTATTCACGCGCGGTCAGGGAAATTTCCCCGCCATCCTTGCTGACGGTCCGGGCCGCGGTGTCGATTGCCACTCCACCTGCTTCTATCAGACTACACGCCTGGCCGGAGCTGCGGCGGATCAGGGCGCGGATGCGGGCTAACAGCTCTTCACTGTCGAAGGGCTTCGTCAGGTAATCATCCGCCCCGGCGTCGAGCCCGCGGACCCTGTCGGGCACGGCATCCCTGGCGGTGAGCATGAGAACCGGAGTCTTCTTGAGGGAGCGCAAACGCTTAAGCACCTCCCAGCCGTCGAACACCGGCAGCATCCCATCGAGCACGATGCAGTCGTAATCGGATCCGCTCGCCTTGAAGAGGCCCGACTCGCCATCGTCCGCGGTATCAACGGCGTAGTTCTCCTCACGCAGGCTGGCCGCAAGGCTGCGCTGCAGGAGTTGGTCGTCTTCGATGATGAGCAGGCGCATTGGGAAGAAAGTTGATCGTGGATGGTTGATTGTTGATGGAAAGATGAAGATGGGAAGCTTTCTCTATCAACCATCAACTCCCAACCATCAACTCATTCATGTCTGAGTGCCTCGATGGGATCCAGTGCAGCGGCGCGGCGGGCGGGCATGAAGCCGAAGATGATGCCGATGGCGGCGGAGAAAACGAAGGCAACCATGTTGATTTTTGGATCAAACAGGAAAGGCGCGCCGACGACTTTAGCGAGTGAGGAGCAAAGCCCGTAAGCGAGTCCGATGCCTACCACGCCACCAATGCAGGAGAGCGTGACGGCCTCGACGAGGAACTGAAGGAGCACTTCACGCGCACGCGCGCCGATGGCCAGGCGGATGCCTATTTCCCGTGTCCGTTCGGTCACGGAAACGAGCATGATATTCATGATACCGATGCCACCGACGAGAAGACTGACTCCGGCGACCGCGCCTAACAACGAGGTCATCACCTGGGTGCTGGAGCTGATCACATCGGCGAGCTGGTTCGAGTCGAAAACGTTGAAATTGTCATCCTCGTTGGCACCGACGTTGCGGCGCTCCCGCATCAGCGAACTCACGTCGGCGACAATGTTCGCGCCGGGATATCCCTCCTCACCGGAGATCATGATCTGGTTGATGTTGTTGCCATTGCCCCGTCCGCTGAAACGCCTGAGGACGGTGGTGTAAGGGGTGATGACGTTGTCATCCATGTCATCGCCGAAACCACCCTGGCCCTTCGCAGCGGTAACGCCGACCACTTCAAGCGTCAGGTTCTTCGCTCGGATTTTCTTGCCGACAGGGTCCTCGCCCGAGGTGAAGAGTTCCTTTCGGATCGTCTCGCCGATGACGCAAACCGGCGCGGCATCGTGCACCTCCTCGTCGGTGAAGAAGCGCCCCATGCCGATTTCCCAGTTGGCAATCTTGAAATAGTTGGAAGTGGTTCCCTGGATGTCCGAGCTGCGGTCGTTTTCCTCATAGATCACCTTGACGTTGGTCTGGACGAAAGGCGCGAGGCTGGAGATGCCGGGCACCTGGCCGCGGATGGCATCGACGTCGCCGATGTTCAGTTGCGGCGCTCCCCAGCCGCCCCAGCCCTGGCCGGGACGAAGGACTAACAGGTTGCTGCCCATCTTGGAGATCTGCCCTTTCACCGCCTCGGTGGCGCCGCGGCCGAGGGTAACCATGGTGACGACGGCGGCCACGCCGATGACGATGCCGACGACGGTTAGAAACGACCGCGTCAGGTTCCGGCGGATCTCGCGCAGGGCGATGAGGAAGGCGTTGAGGATCATGGGACCGGATGGGAAGTGGGATTGGCTTTCTCGTCGGCCGAGTCATGGGAAATGAGGCCGTCGCGGACGTGGATGATCCGCTGCGCGTAGGTGGCGACCTCGTCCTCGTGGGTGACCATAATGATGGAGATGCCGAGTTTGGAATTGAGGCCGCAGAGCAGTTCCATCGTTTCCTTGGTGGTCTTGGAGTCGAGGTTGCCGGTCGGTTCGTCCGCAAAGAGCGTGTCGGGATTGGTGACGATGGCGCGGGCGATGGCGACGCGCTGCTGCTGGCCGCCGGAGAGTTCGGCGGGCGTGTTGCGCTCCTTGTCCGGCAGGCCGACGCTGGCAAGCGCCGCGCGCGCCAGCTCGTGACGCTGCTTGCGCGTATAGCCCCGATAGAGCAGCGGCAGCTCGACGTTTTCCAGCGCGGAGGTTCTGGCTAACAAGTTGAACCCTTGGAAAATGAATCCCAACGCGTGACGGCGGATCAGCGAGCGCTGGTCCTTGTTGAGCGTTTCCACCCGGATGCCCTTGAAGAGATAGGAGCCGGAATCCGGGCTATCGAGGCAGCCTAGCAGGTTCATGAGCGTGGATTTCCCCGATCCGCTGGGGCCCATGACGGCGACGAACTCGCCGCGGCGGATGGAGAGATCCACCCCGCGCAGGGCTTGGAAGGCGGCGTCTCCGGTGCCGTAGGTCTTGGTCAGGCCGCGGAGTTCGATGAGGGTTTCTCCGGTCATTCGGCTTTCTTCGGCTTGATGCTGACGACGACGGGTGTGTCGGCTGTTAGTTCGGTGCCGGTGATTTCGGTCACGCGGCCATCGGTGATGCCGGGCGTGACCTTCACCTCCGCGGGTTCACCGTCGCGGAGAATCCAGACATGGGGCTCCTTGCTGCGGGTGCCGGCCTTGGGTGGCGGCGTGCCACGCCAGCGACGTCCGCCACCGGGTGATAGACTTTGGACAAGCGTCCGCTTGGTTTCGTCCGGCTTGCCCACCGCCGCCGCCATCTCGGGATCAAAACGCAGGGCCGCGTTGGGCACGACCAAAATGTCGGGTTTGTCCACGATGGAGATGTCCACGGTGGCGGTCATGCCGGGGCGCAGCGAGAGGTCCTCGTTAGCAACCTCGAGTTCGGTGCTGTAGGTGACGACACCGGTGGAGGCGGCACCCGCATTGGCGTTGTTGCCGCTGCCGGAGGTCTGGTTGTTAGCCGATCCGAAAGCCACCTTCTTCACTTTGGCGGTGTAGGCGCGGCCCGGCCAGGCATCGACTTCGAAGTTCGCGGTCTGGCCTTCCGCGACGCGGCCGATGTCGGCTTCGGAAACGGAAACGAGCAGTTCCATTTTTTTCAAATCCTCAGCAATGGTGAACAGTGTGGGGGCGGTGAACGACGCGGCGACGGTGGCGCCGACTTCGATGGAACGGACCAGCACCACGCCATCGACGGGCGAAATGATGATGGCTTTCTGCATGTCACGTTCGAAGGACTTCACATCCGCCTCGGCTCCGGCGACGGAGGCATGGGCGCTTTCCAGATCCGCCTCCGCGCGGGCGACGGTCGCGCGCGAGGTTTCCATGGTGGCGCGCGACGGGGTCTTGCCGCCGCTGAGTTCGTGAAGTTCCTCCTGACGGGCGAGCGCGGCCTTGCTTTCCGCGAGGGTGGCCTCGGCCTGGCTGACCCTCGCCTTGGCGACTAACAGAGCGGCGCGACTGCGCTCGGTTTGCTGGTTGAGCTTGGTGGTGTCGAGCTTGGCCAAGGGCTGGTTCTTCTTCACCAGATCGTTGGTGTCCACATAGACCTCGATGACGGTGCCGGAGAGCTCGGAACCGATGACGACCTGGTTGGTCGGCGCGAGGTTTCCGGCGGCGGAGACGACGAGCGAGATGCGGCCCTTTTTGGCCACTTCGGTGACGTACTCGGGCTTGTCGGTGACGCCTTCATTCCGGTTGAACCAGTACCAGGCGCCTCCTCCCGCGAGGGCGAGAGCGATTGCAGTGATCAGCCACTTGCGGACCGGGCGCGATGCTCCGCTGTTGACGATTTCCGCCAGATTTTCGTTAGATTGCAGCTTGGACATGAGGGATGAAGGGGTCAGGAGCCGGAGGACCAGCCGCCGCCGAGAGCCTGATAGAGCCGGATGTAGGCGGTGGTGCGGTCGGTGCGGGTGGACAGCAGGTTGTCCTCGAGGTTGAGCAGCGTGCGCTGCGAATCGAGAACGTCGAGGAAATCGATCTCTCCGGCCTCGTAGCGCTGGCGGGCGACCTCGTCGGACTCGCGGGCGAGAGCGGTGGCCTTTTCCAGCGTGGAAAGCCGCTCGCCGGAGCGGCGGCAGGCGATGAGGGCATCCTCGGTTTCGGAAAGCGCGGTGAGGACGGTCTTGCGGTAGTTCTCCACGTTCTGCTCCTCGGCGGCGGAGGCGGCCTCGATGTTCGCCTTGATGCGCCCCGCGTCGAAGATCGGAGAGGTAATGCCTGCGGCGATGCTGGCGGCGGCACCTTCCGGATCAAACAGCTTGCTGCCACGCGTGGTGTCCAGGCCGAGCGATCCTGATAGATCGAGCGAAGGATATTGGGTGGCCTCGACGGTGCGGGTGGCGGCAGCGGCGGCGAGCACCTGATAGCCTGCGAGTCTCACATCCGGACGCTGGCGGAGCACGTCGGCAGGGATGCCGACAGCAAGGCTGGACGGAGGAACCGGAATGCCGCGGCTTGAGGAGAGGATGGAATCCAGTCCACCTGGAGCACGGCCCGCCAGTAGAGCGAGAGAATTCTTTCCCTGGGCGATGGACTGCAGAAGGGACGGCAGCGCGGCGCGTGCGGTCTCCAAGCTGCTCTCGGCTTGGGTGGCTTCGAGCGAGTCGGCCTCACCGGCCTTGAGCCGCCAACCGGCGAGCTGCGAGGTTTCCTCACGGGTTTTGATGTTCGATTTCAGGACCACCAGACGGGCCTCGTTCGTGCGGAGGTTGGTGTAAACGGTGGCGACTTCCGCTGCGAGGGAGGCATGCACGGAATTCAAGTTTTCACCAGCCGCGCCGAGGTTGGCGGCGGCGGTATCCACCGCGCTGCGGTTCTTGCCGAAGAGGTCCACCTCCCATGAGGCGTCCAGTCCGGCGGAGTAGGAGTTTGCCGAGAAAGTGCCGTTGCTGTCGGTATCGTTGCGGCGGTTGCTGGTGGACGCGCCGCCGGTCAGGCTGGGAAAAAGGCTGGAGTAGGCGGCATCCCGGTTGGCGCGGGCCTCGCGAACTTGGGCGGTGGCCGTCTTCATATCCGGGCTGGATTCCAAGGCGATGGAGATGACCCGGTTGAGGGTGGGATCATTGAATCGTCCCCACCAGCGGGAGAGGTCGCGGGTCGGCGAGGCAGTGGGAAAACCGGCGGCATTCTTCCAATCAGCGGGCAATTTCAAGTTACCGGACGAGGCTTGGGAAGGGACACCACAGCCGCTCAGCCCGATGAGGGCGACGCTGGAAAACAGGAAAAATCGGGCGGATCTCATGGCGGAAACTGGAGGCAAGCTAGCCGCCGGAACCTTTAGAAAAGGTGAAGAGGTTGTTTTACTTCAGGCGGAAGTCGCCGAAGATACGCCGCCTCCATGGCGAAGCTTGCCGCCACGTGCCGATAACCACCAACCACCCTTGAAACCACCAACGCTCCCGAAACCAACGCCCGTGGGAGGCCATTTCCGTTATGCACGCCTCGGAACCGTGCTTTCGAAACCGCCGGGACGATTTTACGACGCCTGCAAAGTGCTGGGCCTCGGCGTTTTCGGAATGACGATGCGGGTGAAAAGCATGGGCTTGGGCTCCGTTGAAAACGCGGGCGGCATGCTCATCGCAGTAAGCCACGTGAGCCACCTCGACCCCATCGTAGTGAGCGCGCTGGTGGGACGGCGAATCAGTTGGGTTTCGCGAATTGAATTTTATCAGCACTGGTTCATGCGCACCCTGTTATACCACGGCGGCGCGTTCCAGGTCAACCGCACGGGCGCCGCGCTGCCGATGATCCGAGAAGGACTGCGGCGCCTCAAGCGCGGGGAAGCCGTCGGCATTTTCCCTGAAGGCGAACTGATGCGCGGCAAGGACTCGGTGCTGCGGGGAGCTTCTATCAAAAAAGGCGTTTGCCTCCTCGCCGCGCTCTCCGGACGCCCCGTGCTACCGGTCATTGTTCTCGGAACAGAGCGATTGAACCACATCGGACCCTGGCTCCCGGCGAAGCGCGGCAAGCTTTGGCTGCATGTCGGAAACCCCATCCATCCGGTATTGAACGCCCATGGCCGCCAATCCCGCGATGATTTCGCGCAACGGCTCATCGCCGAATACACCCGGCTTTACGCCGAAATGCGGGTCGAGTTCGACCTGCCGGAAGACATCGCGCCGTGAGCCGCCGTCCTTGACGCGCCTGCGCGGCTGACTTGTGATGGCGGGAATGAATTTCACAAGGCAATGACGCGTTCGCCGCTTTATCTCAGCTATGGAATGCCGAAGTCGGGGAGCACGCTCGCCTTCGAGCTGACGCGGACGATGCTCGAGCTGGCCGGAGTGCCGCAGGTCAAGATCGGCGAGGGAATCACCGATCCGGAAACGAAGATCAATTTCGTCCACAAGCTCGACGGTCCGGGCTATGAGAAACTGCGTGACGAGGCGAAGGCGATCGCGCGGCCGATCGTGATCAAGACGCATTCGCGGTTGTTTCCGCGGCTGGAGAAACTGTTAGAAAGCGGCAAGCTGCTAGGCCACGCCGTGTGCCGTGATCCGCGCGACATGGCGCTTTCGATGCTCGACGCCGCCCGCGAGGGCCGCGCGTGGGGCGGCACCGAGGAAAGCCGGTTCAAGACGGTGGCGGATACGGAAAAGCGCCTGCACAAGAGCATCGAGATGTTCACGAAATGGGCAGACTCCCCTAACATCATGCCGATTCATTACGAGCGGCTGGCGTTCGACACGGAGAGCGTGGCGGCGGAGATCGCCGCGCAACTCGGCATCACGGTGGACATTCCCAAGGCCATCGAGATCGCAACGGGCACGAAGTTCACCCAGCTCAACCGGGGGATTTCCCAACGCTGGAAAACCGAAATGGATCCGGCGGACGCGCGGCGGTTGGAGAAAACGTTCAAGAGCTACATCGAGACTTACTGCCACGAGGTTCCAGCGGCACCGAGGGTGCGCAAGCCGCCGACGGGATTTCTCGCAAAGTGGTTCTCGAAGCGAAGTTAGAAATCCAGATAGATCTCGGTGCGGCGGTTGGCGCGGCGGCCTTCGGGGTTGTCCTCACCGGTTTCGGTGATGTTAGGGCGGCGCGGCTGGCTGTCGCCCTTGCCCACGGTGATGATCTGTTTGGCGTCCACGCCAGCCTTGGTGAGGTAGTCGCGGACGACATCGGCGCGGCGGGAGGAGAGCTGGTTGTTGTAGTCCTTGGTGCCGAGCGCGTCGGTGTGTCCGCTGAGCGTGATTTTCTTGCCGGGATCCGACTTGAGGATGAGGGTGACGATTTCCAACTGGCGGCGCGTGCGGGTGTTCATCTCGTCCTCGTTGAACTCGAAGTAAAGGGCGAGCGTGTCCCCTCCGCCGGGGTTCTTGACGAGAGGCGAGTAGTAGATGTCCCCGCCGGCGACGCGGCGGGCGTAGTCGGCTAACAACTGGTTGAGGTTGATTTCCGAAACAATCCAGTTGGACGGCGCGGGCGGCTGTTTGAGGGTCATCGCGAACTGCGCGGATTGTTTGCCATCGGCGGTTTCGACATTCGCGAGGTAGCCGACGGTGTCTTCGCGCTGGAACATCGAGCGCAACGGCTTGGATTTGCGGAGCCGGTATTCGCCTTCCTCAAACAGGATGCATAGCCCGGCGATCTTGGCATCCGAAACGGTCGCGGGATCGACGAAGGCGCGGGCGAATTCGAAATCCTGCTTCAGCACGGCCTGGAGAAACGCATCGGCCACGCCTAACGAATCGGCGAACACCGCCTTGGGGATCGGCTCGCCGGGAGCGGGCGGCAGGGTGATTTTTTCGACGGCCCACTTGCCTTGGTTGCGCCGGAGATCGAGGAAAATGCTGTCGCGTCCGGGTTCCTGACCGGCCAGTTCGAGAGCCCAGCGGGAGCGGGCGTTGAGTTCGAGTTCGCCGACTTCGCGGACGCCGTCGGGCTGGCGGAGGCGGAGCGGGGTGGAGGAAAGCTCCTTGAGCCGGGCGATGGTCTGCGAGTCGAGCGCATCCTTGCCGACGAGGCGGCCAACTTTCGCGAGATCGCCTTCTTCAAGTGCCTTGGCGATTTGTGAGACGAGCACGGCGGGATCCGCCGCGGTGACTCCGACGCCGAGATCTGCTAGAACCGTGTCGGGATCCTCGGGTGCGACGGGATCGCCCAAGCCGTTGATTTTCGGCGGAGGCACCGGCTCAACGACCGGCGGGTTCTTCACTTCCCGTGGCTTGGGATGGACGCCGGGGCGGACGATCAGCAGGACCACGGCTGCGGCGGAGATCACCGCTGCCAGGCCGAGGAAAAAGTAAGGAAGCTTGGATCGTTGCATGTGGGAGTCGGTTACAAACGCCCGGTAGGTCGGGTAAATTTCAGCCAATCCGGGTCATTGCTGACGGGGAAGCGCGGGCAGGACGACACGCACGACGCGACCACTGCGGACGACATTGAGGATGGTGTCCTGCACGGCGGCGGAGGCGGCCAGATAGAGAGAGAATTCGTCGGCATCGCGAATGCGCGAGTTGTTCACCGTGACGATGAGATCACCCGGCTTCACTTGGGATTCCGCGAGGCCGCCTTCGGCGACTCCGGTGACCAGCACCCCTTGAATGCCCCGCGCGCGCTCGGGCACCTCCAGGTCACGAACCTGGATGCCGAGGGCTCGCAACACTTCATCGGGATTCTTGACGCGGCCTTGGGCATTCGGATCGGCCGGAAGTTCGACGGCGGGGTTGGTGAGCCCGGCTTCAGCGATAGTAGCGGAAATTTCCAATGCCTTGCCTCCCCGCCAGACATCCAGGGTGATGACGCTGCCGACCTTGGTCCGCTGGAGGAGTGAAAGAAGTTGGGTCGTCGAGAGGATTTTCTCGTCGTTCACGACGCGGACGATGTCACCGGCCTGGAGTCCCGCAGTCTGGGCGGGCGAGCCTTGGAAAACGGAAAGAATGAGCACGCCGTTTTCCTCCGGATAGCCGAGGACGGCGCGCGTCCGCAAATCGAGGTCGTTCAATTTGACGCCAAGGAATCCGCGGATCGGCCTGCCGCGTTCAAGGATCTGCAGGAGAGCGTCCTTGACATCATTGGACGGGATGGAGAATCCGACGCCCTGGAAGGCGGGCTTCTCCTTGTCTCGGGAAAAAATCGCGGCGTTGATGCCGATGATTTCGCCCCGGAGGTTGACGAGCGGCCCGCCGGAGTTGCCGGGATTGATGGCGGCATCAGTTTGGAAAAGGTCGCGTTGGTTGTCGGAGAGCGAGCGTTCCTTGGCGGAAATGATGCCCTGTGTGACGGTCTCGCCGAGGCCGAAGGGATTTCCCACGGCGAAGACGATCTGCCCGACCTGGGCTTGGGAGGAGTCGCCGAGTTTCAGCGGGATAAAGGTCTCGTCGGCATCGATTTTCAGCACCGAGATATCGAGCAGAGTGTCCTCGCCGATGAGATGGGCCTTGTAGGTTTTTCCCCCGTGGAGCGTGACTTGGATTTTTTGCTGACCGGCGATCACGTGATGGTTCGTGATGACGTGGCCCTCCTTCGTGACGATCACACCGGAGCCTTGGCCTTGGGTCGGGTAATCGCGGATGCGGGTTTGGCCGAAGATATCGAACTGTTGCTCGGTGCGGATGCCGGCGGTGTCAATGCTGACGACCGAGGGCACTACAGCTTCGGTCAATTTCGCATACTCGCTGTTGAGGCGGGAAAGCAGTTCGACATCGCCCAAGCCGAGCGGGGCCTTGTCAGCCAGCGTGCCCCGTTCCGGATGAAATTCCCCGGATTTCTTCAAAAGCCATGATGGCAGCAGGCCGCTCAAACTGCCGCCGGAGTTCCATGTCCGGACAACGGTGACGACGACAAACGCCGTGGCGAAGACGGCCACGAGCGCCAGCAAACGACGGAAGGAAAGTTTCATGGGGTGGGTGGGTGACGCCTCCAGCATGAGTCAGAATCCCAAAACTCCAAGCCCGGAAACATTCTGTCCGGCTCCCTCCCAGGTTGAAATTATGTATTCTTCGGCCTTGGCCCGGCGTAAGGGATTTGCAATGAAATCAAACATGCGAGTCCCCATTCTCTTGGTTTGTTCAGCCCTCATGCTCAACACCGTCCACGCGGAAACCCTTTCCGACGCGGATCGCGAGGCATTGTTAGACAGCCTTGAACAACTCCGCGAGGCCGCCGATTCCAAAGTGGATGCAAGGTTCCGTGTCGCTCTGGCGGCCTATCGGAATGCCATCGGCAGCGATGACTCCGCCATCGAGCTTTACCTCAACTGCATGGAAAAGGTGAACTTCAAGGATCTGCACAAGAAAGATTCCGAATTCCGCGACTGGAAACGCAAGGAGGCGGAGAAACTTTCCGAGCCCGGCTTGCGGCTTGCCATCCGCCATCAGCTCCGCTGGCTCATGCTCACCCTCGAAGCCGCTTCGCCGAAAGCCGACAAAGTCAAACTCGCGGCGGATGCCCAGGAAGCCGTGGACGCCATCTTCCGGGACGCCGACAAACTCGAATACCAGCAGCAAATCCTCAGCCAGTCGGTCACCTCCTCCGTTTTCGCCCAGGCCTACGACATCAACAACGTTAAGGTGGAAAAGTGGTCGCTCTCGCCGATCAACATCGATTCCATTTACGAAGACACTCTGTTGCCGCCCTACCGCAGACCCGGTTCCCTAGCGACCTTGCGGGCCGGCTGGATCAAGCGCATCCAACAGGAAACGGTAAAAATGGAACTCTGGTCCTCCAAACGCCCGGACCGCGAAAACCGGGACGAAAAGCAGCGGATCGGCATGGCCGAAGACATGCTGAAAACCCCGGAATACCTGCAGTTCATCGAACAGGAAGTGCCGAAACTCCAGTGGGACATGGAAATGGACATGTTCCTCTACGGCGACGAAAGCGGCGCGGCCGCCCGCATGCTCGCCCACTTGCAAAAATACCTCGCTCACCCATCCGCCAAGGAATGGAGCAACCAACTCGAGAAACTCCTCAAGCCCATAGCGCCACCCGCCGCTCCCGGAGCACCGGCCGCACCTCCAGTGGCCGCCGATGCGGCCCCCTGATACCAGAGCCGGTTCCTCAGTTTGAATTTACCTGTTGAATCCCTTCAACAGGCGTGTTAGGTCTGCCGATGGTTGAAACCCGCACGATCATGAAAAAACTCATCACCATCGCCGTCGCCTGCACACTCGCCTCCCAGGTCATCGCCCAAACACCGGCGCAGTCACCTGCCGTCACCTCCGCCTCGCTCTACAAACAAGGCCAGGCCGCCGAGAAAGCGAACGATCCCGTCGCCGCCAAGGATTTCTACACGAAGTCCCTGAAGATGGATCCTAACAACGCCAATGCCCGTTACAGCATCGGCCAGTTGAAGATCAACGCCGCCTCCATGGCAGCGAAAGGCCGCGAGGCGAAATTTGGTGCCGTGGTGATTCCCCTGTTCCAGTTGGACGAAGCCAATTTACAGGAAGCCCTCGATGCCCTCAGCGTCGTCATCCAGAAGGAATCCAAGGACGCCGTCACCCCGAACTTCGTCATCCAGGATCCCAAACTCGTTCTCTCCGACCGCAAGATCAGCCTCAATCTCAAAAACATGCCGTCCAAGGCGGTGATGAAATACCTCATGGACCAAACCGGCGCGAAAGCCCGCTACGACGAGCACGCCGTGGTCGTGACACCGATGTGAGCTCTAGCGGAGCGCCGTCTTCAGCCGGCGAATTTTCATCCCCGCCGGGCGGCATCAAGGATCGCCCGGTGGACATCCTCGGCCATTTTCACCGGATACGCCGAACCTAACAAAACAGGGCATTCGTCTTCCGGCACCACATCCCGCCCGTGCGATCCCTTGACCAGCGACGCATCCAGCGGAATCACATCCAATAGCCCGCGCAGCCCGAGCTTTTTCTTCAACAGGAACTTCGCGATCCGCAGCTTGGGAAACGGAATCGCCGGATCGATGAAAAGCTCGCACGGATCGTAACCCGGCTTGCGATGGATATCGATGGTCCGCGCATAGTCCGGCGCGACATCGTCATTCTCCCAGAAATAGTAACTGAACCACGCGTCCTCCGCCGCGATGGCGATGAAATCCCCGCCCCGTTCCGAGCCCACGCCTTCGCCCCATTCACCCGTCGAGGTCCGGACCTCATCGACGCCCGGCGTGTTTTCCAACAGATTCCGGACTTCCTCGCGAATCGACGGATCGTTCACATAAACATGCGCCACCTGATGGTCAGAGATGGCGAAGGCCTTCGAAGCCCCACAGTCCAGATTCTCCAGTCCCAGCTCATCCTTGATCTGGATCCAGCCCTTTTGCCGGAACAAACGATTCAAATGGATCGCCCGCTTCACCGGAGAAATTCCATATTCCGATAGAACCAGCACCCGGATGCCACGGGATTCGTAGTAGTGAATCAGATCCGTCGCCAGCGTGTCGATTTTCCGCAACTCCTCCGGGATGTTAGCCGCCAGCGGCCCGTCCTTCTGCAACGGATAATCCAGATGCGGCAGATAAACCAAGCTCAGTGTCGGCGAGTGTTTTTCCTCCACCCATTTCGCGGAAGCGGCGATCCATTCCGAGGAAGCGATTCCCGAACCCGGTCCCCAGAACGCCTGGAACGGAAACGGCCCGAGATCCTTCTTCAACTCCTCCCGCATCCCCATCGGCTGCGTGTGGACATCGAACACCTTCCGCCCGTCCGCCGGATAGAGCGGCCGCGGCGTGATCGAGAAATCCGCCGTGGAGTGCATGTTGTACCACCAGAACAACTTCGCACAGGTGAACCCCGGAACCTCCCGCCGCAGCGTGTCCCACAGCTTCTCGCCGCGCACGATGTGGTTGCTCTGCTTCCAGAAACGCACCTCCGCGTTCTCCCGGTCATACCACCCGTTCGCCACCACGCCGTGCTCCGCCGGCGATGTTCCGGTGACGATCGAAGACTGCGCCGTGCAAGTCACCGCCGGAAAAGCGGGCTTGTAGGATTGCACTCCGTTCTTCTCCGCAAACCTCGCCAAGCCGGGCATGCCGCCTAACAACGATTTGGAAAGTCCGACGAGATTGATGACGGCGAGGCGCATGGGTTTGTTGATTTTCAGGAGAGCACGAGGGCCTCGGAAAGGCGGTTGGCTGCCTTTTCAAAAGTCACGAGGTGGAGGCCAGCGGCGGCGTATTCCGCATGGATGAGCCGGTCCAGGAAACCGGGTTTCGCGGTCGCAAGGCCATCGGTGGCTAGCAACTCCAAAAGCTTGAGCTGAACAACAAACGTGGGTTTGGACAGGAGTGTTAGAATGCCTGCCAGGACATCGGCTTTCGGCATCCGGTAGTGATGCTGGCAGGCGAAAGAGGCTTCAGACACCACGAGATTCGAAACAAAGACCACAGCGCCCGATTCTTCAACCCCGGCGAGATACTCACAGGCGACTTCCGCGAGAGGAGCGGGTTGGCCGGTGAGCAGTCGCATGAGGACGGAAGTATCCAAGCCCGCACGAATTTCAGGACGGCTCATTCCAGTTTTTCACGATGTTTTCCCGCATGGCTTCCATCGAGTGATCACTCTCGTTTTCCGGAACTAGGTGAGCCAGCGGGGCCTTGAAATTTCGCCAATCCACCGACAGCGAAGGCGTTACAGTACGTTTCCGATCCCGCAACCATTGCTCAAAAAGGCTGATCGTCACCTCGCGCAAGGTCCGTCCTTCCCGGGCGGTTTCCGCTTTCACCTCGCGATACAGTTCATCGGGAATCTGAAAGGTGGCTTTCATGGATACAGCTTGCTGTATTGCTGGTTCGGGGTCAAGTGGGCGCATTCCGAAGAATTACAATCACCCATGAAACTCACCAATCCGGGCATGACGCCCGTCGGTACTATTTCCCACATGGGAAACCAGCCTGCATGGTTCACACTTGAAATGAAACTGATGGAACTTCTCTCCATACTCCGGCTCCGAGGCCTTCCAGGCTTCGCCGCATCCGGGGCAACTCCTTTCATCCTCGCCTTTTGGCCGTCCCCAATAGCGCATCAGATAGTAAAAAGTCGGGAGTCCGGTAGCGCTCTCAATCTCCCGACACAATTTCAGTCCGTCTTCGGACAAATTGCTGTTAGGGTCTACCAACTGGCGATACGCAGGTATTTCGAGAGCTCCTGACTCTATCCACAAACCGTCAAGTCTGCGGTAGCTTGTCTGCCATCCGTACAAATCCTCTTTGATCTGATCGGACACAGGCAAAGTGAAAAGCGGCACCGTACGTTTGCCATCCCCGCGGCAGACGGGAGAATACCAATCAATAAAGGTCGTGAACAAATACAGGAATGGCGCGCCCCTCCATTTGGAGGAGGTCTTGCCCGCATCATCGTCGAGAATTTTCCAGACGGGTTCCCGTCCGAACAAGTTGACGACCTCGGCCAGTTTTTTTTTGCCCCAAGCGGTATGAAATTTCAGACTCACGGCTTCGGGCGCGGCCAGCAGCACGTGGGCATTTATCTTTCCCTTGGTCAGGGTGAGGAAGCGCTCTCCGCAGATCTGGCCGCCTTTGAAAAGGGAGGCGAGATAGGTTTCGACCGCATCCTCGAGCTCTACTCGCTTTTTTCCACGAAGACTCCCGAAAGTCACATTTGCCAGGATCATGATTGGTATTGAGTGAAGCTGGCAGTGAGGGATTGCGAGGAACGTTTGGGTGATTCCGGAGGAGACGGACTGAAGTCCGGGACTACGATTGCTGCCTCGCCGCTTGCAGGGTGTTTTTCATCAGCATCGCGATGGTCATCGGGCCGACCCCGCCGGGGACGGGGGTGATGGCGGAGGTGAGCGGGGCGACTTCCTCGTAGGCGACGTCGCCGGTGAGACGGTAGCCGGATTTTTTGGAAGCGTCGGCCACGCGGTTGATGCCGACGTCGATGACAACGGCTCCGGGTTTCACCCAGTCGGCCTTGACCATTTCCGGGCGACCGACGGCGGCGATGAGGATGTCCGCGCGGCGGCAGATGCCGGGCAGGTCCTTGGAACGCGAGTGGGCGATGGTGACAGTGGCGTTGGAGTTTTTCGAAACTAACAACAACGCCATTGGCTTACCGACGATCATGCTGCGGCCGATGACGACAGCTTCCGCGCCGTTGGTGTCGATGCCTGAAATTTCCAACAGTTTCATGCAGCCTGCCGGCGTGCAGGGGACGAAGCCGGATGGATCCTCTAGCACAAGCTTGGCGACGTTTTCCGGGTGGAAGCCATCGACATCCTTACGCGGGTCGATCTCGCGGATGACGGCTTCCTCGTCGATGTGCTTCGGCGGCGGGGACTGGACGAGGATGCCGTGGACGGCGGGATCGTTGTTCAGATCGCGGACGACCTGGAGGAGCTCTTCCTGCGTGGTTTCCGCCGGGAGTTCGATTTTCACGGAGTGGAATCCGAGCTCGGCGCAGGTGCGGGCTTTCGAACCGACATAGACTTGCGACGCGGGATCGCTGCCGACGAGGACGACAGCGAGGCCGGGCTGGATGCCTTTGGCTAACAATTCGGCGGTTTCCGCGCGGCACTCGTCGAGCACGGCGGCGGCTACGGATTTTCCATCGAGGATTTTCGGTGAGTTCATGTGAGAAAAGTTAGATATCATCGGTGCCGGCGAGAAGGATTTCCCGGATGCGGTCGCTGTGTTGTTGGAAGGCAGCTTCGTCAAGCTTGGGCGGAACGGCAAGGGTCACGTCGAAAATCACGGTGACCCGGCTGAAGGGTTTCGGGATCACGAGGCGGTCCCAGGTTTTCAAACGCCAGGCGGAGCTGAAGCGGGCATGGATCGGTAAAATCGGCGCGCCGGAGGACTCGGCAAGCTTGATCATGCCTGCATGGAACCCGTAGCGCGGACCGCGCGGACCGTCCGGGGTGATGCAGACATCGACACCCTCCTTGAGTTCGCGCTTCATCCCGATCAAGGCCGCCACGGCCCGCCGCGAGGATGAACCGCGCACCGAGCCGATGCCGAAAACAGCCATCGCGCGGGAGAGGATGGCACCGTCCTTGCTCGCGCTGGTGAGCACCACGGCCTTGCGGTGGTGGCCGCAGTTTTTCCGCCAGGTCGAAGGAATGACGAAGATCCGGTTGTGCCACATCGCGTAGATCACCGGCGGCAGCTTGCCGTCCGCACGGGTGATGCCGCAGCGGTCATCGATTTCGAATCGCAGGGTGGCGTTCCAAATCCTCATGAGCCAGCCCGCGAGGGTTCCGAGGATTTCCGCCTTGCGGCTGCCGCGGATCTCGGTGCTTTTCGAACTCATCGGTTAGAGAAACCCGGCGGGGTGAAGGGTATCGACGAGGTATTGCTGGCGCGACATCAGTTCCTGATACATCTCGTGCGCCTGCGGGTCCGGATCGCAGCGGGATTCCGCATCGCCCGCCACCAGATAGCTGGCGATTTCCTCGAAGCCGAGTGACTCGCCGCTCTGATGGAAAAACGCCACCGCCGCCTGCATCGCCGCGCCCACCGCCGCTCCCTGCCTGCTGGAAACGGGCACTACCGGCGCGCCGAAGACATCCGCCAGAAGTTGCCGCGTCACCGGACTGGCCACGCCCGGACCTAACAAACGGATTTCCGGCGGATCGAAACCGAGGTCGCGCAAGCGGCTCATCGCGTAGCCGAGACCTAACGCCACTCCCTCCGCGGCCGCGCGGGCCATGTGCGCGGGGGTGAAATTTTCCGGCGTGATGCCATGGAGCACGCCCGTGCCATCGGGCAGGCGAGGGATCGATTCACCGGTGAAATAAGGAAGAAGCAGTAGCCCGTCCGCTCCCGGTGAAACGCTGGCGACCATGGCTTCGAATTGTTGCGCGCTCCAGCCGTAGTGACGCCGGAGAACTTCCGGAGCGACGGCCGCGTTGGTCGTTGTCGCCAAGCCGAGCCAACTGCCCGTCGCGCTGCATAGCGGCGTGATTTCTCCCCGGTAGTCGATCACCGGCGAATCGCCGACGCCGACGATCACTCCGGCCGAACCGAGTTCCACGGCCACCGTGCCATTCGTGACGCAACCGGCGGCGAGCGCGGCCAACATTGGCGACGCGCTGCCCGCTCCCACTTGCACCAATTCCGAAATTCCCCATTCGCGAGCCAACGCCGGACGCAGCAAACCGCGCGGTTGATCCGACGGGCCGATGGGTGCTAACAACCCGGCCAACGCCGGATCGATGAAATCCAGAAGTTCGGAGGACCATTTCCGCGTGCGGATATCTAACAATCCCGTCCCCGACGCGCTGCCCGCCTCGGTCGAACGTTCGCCGGTGAGCCAATAGGCGATGAAATCCTGCGCGGTGAGGAGGCTGGCGGCCCGTTGGAAATGATACGGCTCGTGCTGTTTCAGCCACAGGCATTCCGCCGCCGCCGATTCCACACCGGGTGCCTGTCCCGCGACCTCGATCAGACCGGGTGCGCCTCCGAAGGCCCGCGCGATTTCATCCGCTTGCCGCTTCACCGAGACATCGCCCGCGAGTTTCGCCGGGCGGATGATGCGGTTGGCCTCGTCCAGCAAAACCAACCCGCGTTGCGGACCCGCCACACCAATGGCCGCGACGCGATCCTTCTGACCTTCGAGCGCGGCGAGACATTGCCTCACTGCCTTATCCACCGCATCGATCCACTGCGCCGGGTTCTGCTCGCGATAACCCGCCGGTAGCCCCTCGATCCAATCGTGCGGAACCCACGCTTCGGCACGGATCACCGCGGATTCCAGATCCAAGGCCACGGCGCGGGTGCCGCCATGGCCGATTTCAATCCCCAGAAAGTGCATGATTGGTGTCGAAAATCGCAAGGTCCGTCCGACGGGTGAGAGCAACGAGGGAGGGCGGACGCGGTGAGTTTCAACACGACGGCGGATTTGACAAGTCCGGCCATCGTGGAAATCCGCGAAGACCGGGCGTTTGACAGGATTTGCAAAATTCGATATTTAACTTTTATGAACGACACACCGCAAGACGCTTGGTTTTACACTCGTGAAGGCGAGAAAATCGGCCCCATCACCCTTGCAGACCTGCGGATCAAGGCGCAGGAAGCGGCACTGAATCCCCGCCTCGACATGGTCTGGACGCAGGGAATGGAAGCATGGAAACCGGCGGGTGAAATCGAAGGATTGTTCGAGCGGCGCACGTCTCCCGAGCCCGCCCAGAGCCTCGGTCCGCCGACCGATCCCTACGCGCCTCCCACACAGGAATCCTCCGCCGAGGTGATGGCCAAAGAGGGCGGCTGGCCGGGTGCGCGGCGGCGGAGCTATCTTTTCATGGTCTGCCTTCTGCCCATTCTGTTGAACATCGCCCTCCCGAAACTCATGCCACCTCTGGCAGCCCAGTTCGGCCAACAACTCCTCGGCCCCATCCTGCTTGGGGTGGGGATCGCGATGCTCGTTATCGTGCTCTATTACTCACTCCAGCGTCTGGCGAATCTAGGAATGAGCCGCTGGTGGTTTCTTGGAAATTTCGTCCCGGTCCTCTGCTTCTGGGTCGGTTACCGTTGTTTCGCCTGCCCGGGAGGATATGCCTATCACAAGAAACTCGACGGCGCGGGGATCTTCCTGGCCATCGTTTACTGGCTGCTGTTAGCATTCGCCTTCGCCGTCGCAGCTTTCGCGGTCGCTGTCTTTTTCGGTGCGCTTGAGTCACCCGAGTTCAAGGAGCAGCTTCTCGAAGCCATCCGCCAGATTTCCAGCGCATCGGCACCGAAACCGTGATCCAATACTCCAAACAAACCGACGAACGCCGCGAGGCAGGGCCGATGGAATGCTGGTGCCTCCACGGTGCCGTCGGCATGGCGGCGGATTGGCGCGGCTTCGCGAAAAACCTGGCGGCATCCGGCATCGGCACCCGCGCCGTCGATTCCTGGCGGTTTCTCGAATGCAACCCGATGCCGCTAACCGATTTTGGAAAGGCCCTCAACGCCGACGCCGGCGGCGAGGTCTTCCGTGGCAGCAGCCGCGCCCTGCTCGGCTACTCGATGGGCGGACGGATGGCTCTCCACTCACTGCTGGCAAGCGGTCATCCATGGCAAGCCGCCGTCATCGTCTCCGCCCATCCGGGATTGGAAAATGAAGCCGACCGGGCTGATAGACGCGCCTCCGACGCCGCCTGGGCCACCCGGGCTTTGGCCGGCGACTGGCAGAACTTCCTCACCGCGTGGAACGCCCAGCCCGTCCTCGGCGACACGGCGATGCGCGATCCGCAGGCCTCCGGCAGGCTCATCATGCGCCGCCGCGAAATCGCCCGCAGCTTCGTCGATTGGTCGCTCGGTGCGCAGGAGCCGCTGTGGGACCGGCTCGGGAAAATCAGCATTCCCGTCCTCTGGGTTGCCGGGGAAAATGACACGAAATTCAACGCCCTCGCCGAACGCGCGGTTTCCCTGATCCCGAACGCCCGCCTCGCCATCGCCCCCGGCGCGGGGCATCGGGTGCCTTGGGAGGCGGAAGCCTGGTTTGCCCGCCGGGTTTCGGAGTTCCTGAAAGCCGGTGGTTAGAGTTTCATCAGCGAGATCGCTTGAGCACGTCATGAAAATCCATCACACCTATCACCGTCGTGAGGTTCGGATCGAAATCGTCACTTCGCTGGCAGGAAAGCTACGGCTGGCGGCCTTGGGTTTGGCCGGATGCTGCGCGGGGCTGGCGTTCATCGCCCCCATGGTCAGCCCGAAGCAAACCGCGATCCTGATTCCGGGTACGCTCGCTTTCCTCGCGCTCGCGATCGCCTTGGGACGTTTCGTTTACCTGATCAAACCCGGCTCCCACGTCCGCCTCCGCCTCACGCTGTTAGGCATTCCTGTTTTTTCAACTTATGCCGACGCCTCGACATTTCACTCTTTCGCAATCAATACCGCCGGCAACGGCTCCGCGGATCTCCGCTTCACGGACGCGGCGGGCCAACCGGCGCTGACCATCACCGGCTTTCCCGACCTGGAAAGCGCTGAACAAGTCGCCACGCTTTTCCATCTCGACGAGGACCATCGGAAAAAAGCGGCCGATAACCTGATCGATCATGCCGTCGTCGCTGAACGGAGCGATTCCCCATGGCTTGGCACGGCTTTCGTTTGCTTGGCGTTCACCGTGTCTCCGGCCTTGGCGTGGTTGTTCCGCGAGGGGATGGATGGGCTGGGTACCCACCTGATCGCCGGATTTTTCATCGTCCTCATCGCCACCTACATGACCGGCCGGGATCGCGGAATCATCGCGGTTTCGAAGGACCGCGGGACCATCGACCGATGGGAGCGGAAAGGCCTTTTCAGAAGGATCGAATACCGGCAACATCTAACTGGAGATCACGAGCCGGACTTCCTCGGAAGCCGGTTCGACGGCCGGTATCCTGTCATCGCCCTGCTGCTGCTTGCCCAGTTCGCCGCCATCTTCGGGATCGTTCGGAGGAACGAAACCGCCGATCGCGCCCGAAGCGAGGAAACCCGGCAACTCGAGGACCGCGCCCAGGACGAGGACGTCCTCAAAGGCGCGGAAAAATTTCAGGAATTGCTCAAACAACGGAAGGAACGGGATCAGGAGCCAGCCGGACCTTGATCTCTGTTTGTCCAAGCCGACCGCCTATTCAATGGTCCGCGGAAATGTTAGATCTACCCGGGGCGACAGTCAAAACCGTCACTCCGGCAGATGCCGGCTCAGCACCGCGGCGAGGTGGCGGAGCTCGTCGTCGATTTCGTCCGGGTGCTGGACGGTTTGGGCGACGGCCTCGCGGACCGACTGCCGCCAAGTTTTGCGGAGGCGGTGGAGTTGGGCGCGCAACGCGGCATGGGTGCGGCCCATGTCTTTGGCAATTTGCTTGAGCGTGGTGTCTCCGGGATCGGCGAGGATCCACGGGCGGAGGACGGGCAACGCCTCGCGGGTGGCCGGGGTGCCGGTTTCCAAAGCCTTGAAGGCGAGGCTGAGGATGTGTTGGGCCCAGTGCCTGTCGTAAGCGTCGATATCCACGCCCGGCGGCTGATTGCAATCCACCAGCGTTTCTTGGTGCGCCGCCGGGTTCGTGGTATCGAGAGTTTCAAACCGGCGACCGCCGCCGCGGGTCAGGGTGCGGGAGTGCCGGTGCTGGTTCCGCAGGTAGTTGTCGAGGATGCGGCAGAGATAGGTGCGCAGGCGGACGCGGGGACCTTCCCGATCAGGATCGTAGGTGAGGAAATGCGCCTTGTCCCCGGTCAGGCAATGGGTGGTGAATTCCGAGGCGAAGTCGTCGATGTCGGCCTCGGGGAGGAGCGGCCAATGCTGGCGGATGTAGCGGCGCAGCGGTTGGGCGTAGGCCGCGAAGAGTAGCCGGAGAGCGGCTTCCCGCTCCGCTGCCGAGCCGTCCCGCAATAGTTGAAGGGCGGAATGATCGGTCTCCGGCCAATTCTGCCCCGCTAAAACAGGGGGAGATGGCGGGGAATCAGCCGGCTCGATACGACCGGCAGCGGAGTTGGGGAGCACGGACATACGTGGATTCAAATGGACATGCACCAGCCACGGCGGGGTGTGACGAAAAATTCCGATCTTTTTTTCCGATCACCGCCGCAACCGGTAGAATCTCCGGGGGATTTCGGGATCGATCATGACGGGATGTTCGCAGTCGCCGCCGGTTGTGGGAAACGGGCCGGACACTTCGGCCCATGATTCCGGCTCCAGGGTGGTGGAAGTTTCCAGCACCACTCCGGAGAGGAAAGCGGACCAGCGAAGCGTCGGGGAGGTCTCGGGCTCGCTGGCGGGGAGGATTTTCAGGGCATGCCGCAGGGACTGGACGACGGATCCGTAGTCCCGGCCGATGCACCACTCGTCGAGTACGTAGGCATCCCCACCATCAAGGGCGTGGGTGCGGATGAAGGCGTGGGACAAGGTGGTCAAGCCGGATGCCAGGGTGACGGAGGCGGAGGGCGGGCCTGGATCGTCCATGGAAGACGGATTCACGAAGAGGCTGACGGTGTCGTAACCGCCTTCGTTGTTAGGCGTGACGCTGCCGACGAGGAGATAGGTCGTGCTGGCGGTGATCGGTATGTCGTCGTCAAACGCGCTGCCGGAAACCGCAGCCGTGCTGCGGGCGAAAAAATGATAGGCCGACGGAAAGCCGTCCGAGATGGTGTTAGATCCGATGCTGACCCTCGGGATGCCTCCTGCGGCGTCGTCGTTGTCATCGAAGCCGATCTGGAAAAAATCCTGGTTGGCCAGCGGGCTCGCTCCACCCGCGGCAGTGCGGAAGAGGACGCTGAACCACAGGGTTTCACCCGCGATGGCTTGGAACACCGTTCCGAGCGGACGCTGCACGGCGTAGGTGCCGGTGGCGTTGTCGTAAAAGCGGAGCGCCCGGTTTCCACCCTGGATGGAGATGTCCCCGTTGCTGTAATTGACCGGACTGGCGGTGCGGTTTTCGACCAAAACCAAGGATTTGATGGCATTGCTGACATCGTAGGGACCGCCCCAGCCGAAGCCACCATCAAGGCCGGTGCCGGAAGAGCCATTCGCTCCGCTTTCCACCCGCACTCCGGCTCCGTAGCCGGTGAAGTTTTCATAACAAACCACCTGCGCCGCCGCCGTGCCGCCGAGAATCATGGCTGGCACCAGATACGGCACCCATTTCCAACAGGCGGGGGGAAGGCTCGGCATGACATCACCAAAGGAAGGGCGCACCTCCATGTCAATGAGTGAAACCGCCGTTGGCACTGCCAATCGGAGAGGTTTCCACCTCGCCCGACGGTTTCAGCGAGGCCAGGGTCCGCTGTTGATCCGGTGTCAGTTCATCGGCCTTGTCGGTGAGGTGCCGGATCAGGCTCTGAAGATGCTGTTCATGATCGCCGGTCCATCCGACGTCCGGAAAGTCCGCCAGGGTCCGGGCGTGATGCAGCGCCGCCGCCGTGAGCAGGGCGATGCCAACGCGGTCCGGCTCGCGGATTTGCCGGGGACGCAGCAGGGCGAGCGCGCGGTAAATCGGGCGAACGCCCGCCTGGCGGCTCTGGTGCTGGCTGGCGAACCGGCTCTGATAGAGATAAATCCGCGCCGTCTGGATGAGGACTTCCCCCCGCCCGTCGCCACTGCGGCGGAGATGGCCGACGAGTTCTTGAGAGATCAAGAGGGCGGAGTTCGGAAAGGAGGAATCCGGATGATCCAGCACCGCCTCGGCCCAGTCGGTGGCCGTGCAGGCGATTTCCCAGACCAAGGGAAAAGACCCCCGCTTGGTCGCGGCGGGTGTGTCGATGAGCAGGCGGCAAGCTTCCTTCAGGAGTCCGCGCACCCGCGGGTGATCCTTTTCCAGGAGGGAAATCCTAACCGAAGCGTGCAGGCAGCGGGCGAGACTGCAGGCCAGCGGGAATGACTTCGGCTCCCGCTCGTGGGCGGTCCGGCAGACCGCGGTGGCTTGTTCGATTTTCACCCGGGCGTCCGGCAGACAGGACGGACCGGCGGCGATCGCATAAGTCACGAGATCGGAAGCCGCCAATGCCAGCCGGGGCAGGGATTCCCTCCCGGAGGGGATTTTCAACCCGGCCTCCAGCATTTCCCGGGACACAGCGACCGCACCTAACGAATCGCCGGACTGATAGGCGTGTCGGGCGATAAGCCCCAGCGCGTCACAACGCAGCAGGGGCAATGGTGCCGGATCAAATCCCGGCCAAACCTCCAACCGCTCCACCTGCCGCAGCGTCTTGCGCGCTTCCTGGGCCGCCCCCTCCATCCGGCCCAGCCTACCCAACAGACGGGCGAAACTGAGCCTTGCCTGAGCAGCATCTAACAATCTCCTCGGGTCGTCCGGGGACTCGTGGGCCAGCTTGCTGTAGAGATCGAGCGCCGGCTGGATGGAGATGAAAGCGGCCGCATACCGCGCATGACCTTCCGAAGTCGCGGAACGGAGATCGGCGAGCACCGCCTGATAGTAGCGGAGATCCAGCTCCCCCTCCGCATTGACCGGCAGCGAGGAAACGGGGTCATCGACGGTGCCGGGCAGGTCCTGGCCGGCGGTCGTCGTTTCGATTTCCTGATCGGGAGTGGCGGCGCGCAGTTCATCGCGCAGTTGCCGCAGGGTGAAGGAGGTCAGCGTGTAGGCATAGCGCAGGTTCGCCTCGTTCCGCTCCGTCACCATCCGGTGCCGCTGATAGAGCGCGCCGCCGGCCATCAGTCCGGCGAGCACCAGTGCGCCCGCGAAGGCCGAGCGCCGGGCCTGCCGCCGCAGGAAGGTGGTGGCCAGATAGACGATGGTGTGCTTCCGCGCGGCCACCGGCTGTTTCGACCCGAAGCGCTCCAGATCCGCCGCCAGTTCGCGCGCGTGGTGGTAACGGAGGGCCGGATCCGGAGCGAGCGACTGCCGCAGGATCGATTGCAAATCACGCGGCAGTTGCCGTCCCGCGCCCCGCAGTTCCAGCGGCGGAGGATTAAGCACCCGCGCCAGCGTTTCCGCAGGAGTGCCCTCCGCGGAATGCAGCCACTCACCCGTTAGAATCCGGTGGAAAATCAGCCCCAGCGCATACACATCCACCGGCATTGCACGCGCGCCGCTGGTATTCGCCGCCTGCTCCGGCGCCATGAAATGCAGTGTCCCCGAAACCCCGACGCTGCCACCGTCCATGCCGGAAGCCACCCCCTCCTGATGCAGCCGGGCGAGGCCGAAATCGACGATCTTCGCCACGCCCTGCGCGTCCACGATCACATTCGCAGGCTTTAAATCCCGGTGGATCACCCCGTGATCATGCAGGTAGGCCACTCCACGAACCACCCCATGGAAAAGCTCCAGCTTCTGCTCCAGGGAAAGGTCAGGATGCAAAAGCAGCCATTCATCCAGCGGCCAACCGTCGATCCATTCCATCGCCAGCCCCTGTCGGCCATCCGCCGTCACGATTCCATGATAGAGCAGCACCAGATTCGGATGGACCAGCTTGGCCAGGATCCGGAATTCCCGCTGAAGCACCTCTTGCGAGGCACCCGCCCCCACGTCCTGACGATGCATGACCTTCAGCGCCACCGTGCGTCCCGGCTCGCTCTCTTCCGCCAGCCAGACTTCTCCCGACGAGCCCGATCCAAGCCGCCCGATGATTTCAAACCCCGCCACCTCCGGAGCACCCGCCACCGGCTGGACCGCGGACATCGGCTCCATGGCCACCTCCAGCAGACCCGCCTCCCACACCGCCCGGTCCTTTCCGGAAATCTCCGGAAGAGAGCCTCCGGCCGCAACCGAATCACCCTCCGAATGATTCCCGGTTGAATACATGCCCGAGCTTATGCCGCGAAGCGCATCTGGCAAGCTCCCCCATCGAAGGAGAGCGGATCGCGGAAGTGGAAAACCCACGGCTGAAATTCCCACCTCCCCGTTACCGGTTGGGGATTGCGGCCCACCAGGCGATCACCCAAAGTCCCGCCATGTGGACCACCGTACGCGAATTCGAGGACATCCGTTATGAAACGACGGATGAGGGGAGCATTGCCAAAATCACCATCAACCGCCCGGAAGTCCGCAACGCCTTCCGCCCGCTCACGGTGAAGGAAATGCTACAGGCCTTCGACCACGCCCACGAGGACCCCAAGGTCGGGGCCATCATCCTCACCGGTGCCGGCGATCTCGCGTTTTGCTCCGGCGGCGACCAGAAAGTCCGCGGCCACGCCGGCTACATCGGCGAGGACGGCATCCCGCGCCTCAACGTGCTCGATCTTCAGAAAAAAATCCGTTCCCTGCCGAAGCCCGTCGTCGCGATGGTCGCCGGTTTCGCCATCGGCGGCGGCCACGTCCTGCACATCGTCTGCGATCTAACGATTGCCGCCGACAACGCGCGCTTCGGCCAGACCGGCCCCAAGGTCG
Source organism: Verrucomicrobiota bacterium (assembly GCA_040386755.1). Classification (GTDB taxonomy): domain Bacteria; phylum Verrucomicrobiota; class Verrucomicrobiia; order Verrucomicrobiales; family Akkermansiaceae; genus Luteolibacter. The sequence goes on from JAZKEY010000001.1 coordinate 162,141, forward strand.
GCTCGTTCGACGGCGGTCTCGGCTCCAGCTACCTCGCCCGCATCGTCGGTCAGAAAAAGGCCCGGGAAATCTGGTACCTCTGCCGCCAGTACGACGCCCAACAAGCCCTCGACATGGGCCTCGTCAATACTGTCGTTCCCCTCGCCGATCTCGAAAAGGAAACGCTAACATGGTGCCGCGAAATGCTCGCCCACTCCCCCCTCGCCCTGCGTTGCCTCAAGTCCGCCCTCAACGCCGATTGCGACGGCCAGATGGGACTGCTGGATCTCGCTGGCAACGCCACCCTCCTCTACTACATGAGCGAAGAAGGTCGCGAAGGGAAACAAGCGTTCATCGAAAAACGGAAACCGGATTTCTCGAAATTCCCACGGGTCCCATAGCCTGTTAGGCGAAATGAAATGCCGGAATGGGGAAAGGGTGATGGCTGGCTTGTCTTCATGAAAAGCACGATCAATCGTGAACTCCGCACAGTTGTTTGGGCGCAAGGGGCGAAGGAGGATTCGGAAATTAATTTCCGCAAACAGCCTAGATCAGGGAGATGGATTCGAGGTGGAGGACGGGTGTGCGTTGCTCGTTGGACTTCTCCGGGTCCAAGGTCAGGTGAATGGACCAGTCGTTGAGGTCGTCGGGGTCGATGAGGGTTTGGTGGATCGTCAGGCCGTCTTCGGAGAGGTGGGTGTGGCGGGCGTTGCGGGCTTCGGGATCGAGGCGGATCTGGTGGCGGGCGGCGTGGTAGGTGTTGAGCTGTTGGAGAAGGCGCTCGTTGGACCAGAGTTTGCCGTCGCTGTCGTGGTGGGCGATGAGGCTGAGCGCGGCTTCGGTGTCGTAGCGGGAGAGCGCGGTGACGAGGGTGAGGAGGTGGTTGCGGAGGTGGCGGGAGAAGGCGGCCTTGTCGCGGGTGTAGGGAATCTTGGATTTGAACTCGGCGATCTTGGCCTGGGGGTCTTCAATCTGAGATTTCAAATTTGAGATTTCAGATTGGCCACTCATGGCCTGCCACTCGTCTAGCAGGCTGGAATCGGTGTGGCGGACGATGAGTTCGAGGAAAGACTCGGCTTCGTGGAGGTGCTCGGTTTTGGCGGTGTCGGGGACGGTTTGGGCGAGGACTTTGTAAACCTCGCCGAGGTGGCGGAGGAGGACGGCTTCGGCGCGTTCGAGTTTGTAGGTTTTGACGTAGTCTTCGAAGGACTGGTAGTTCTCGATCATTTCGCGGGCAACGGTCTTGGGTTTGACGTTTTCGCTGCCGAGGTAGGGATGGCGGAGTTTGAAGGCGTTGAAGGTGGCGTAGATGAATTCGGCGCCGGGTTTGGGGTGTTCGACCTGGTCGAGCAGGGCGATGCGGTCGTCGAATTCCATGCCTTCGTCCTTGAGGCGGGCCATGAGTTCGGATTTTAACAGATCGACCTGTTTGCGGAGGACGATTTCGGGGTTTTCCAGGATGGACTCGATGAGGGAGATGATGTTGAAGGCATAATCTTCGGCCTCCTTGTCGAGTTGGGGGATGGCGTCCAGCAGGTAGAGGCTGAGGGCGTGGTTGATGGAGAAGTCTTCCGGGAGGGAGACATCGACGACGACTTTCTGCGGGCCGCTGCGTTTGGCGGGCGGGATGATGTGGAGGATTTTCGCGCCGATGAGGCCGCGGAAGAGTTTGAAGGCGTGCTTCTTGAGAGCCTTCTTTTTGGCGGGGGGCTCGTGGCTGTCGTCGATGATCTTTTTCAACGCGGCGCAGCCGTCCTCGGTGGTGCGGGAGAGGACGTTGAGGAGGGTGTGGTGGTGGACGGAGAAGCTGGAAACGAGCGGCTCGGGCGGGGCGGTCTGGAGTTTGGCGAAGGTTTGTTCGTCCCAATGGACGTAGCCTTTTTCCGGCGGTTTGCGTTTTTCGAAGGACTTCTTTTTGTTAGCGGTGGCTTTCGCGGCGAGGCGGAGGTTTTCGATGATGTGCTCGGGGGCCTGGGCGACGACGTAGCCGGTGGTGTCGAATCCACGGCGGCCGGCGCGGCCGACGATCTGGCGGAAGTCGCGGACTGCGAGGATTTTGGTGCCGCGGCCGTCGTACTTGCAGAGGCCTGTTAGCATGACGGTGCGGATCGGGACGTTGACGCCGACGCCGAGGGTGTCGGTGCCGCAGACGACTTTGAGCAGACCGCGGGCGGTGAGCTTCTCGACTAACAATCGGTATTTCGGCAGCAGGCCGGCGTGGTGGATGCCGACGCCGTGGCGGAGGATTTTCGAGAGTTCGCGGCCGTAGGGGGAGCGGAAATCGGCGTCGTCGAGGGCGCGGGCGATGGCGTGCTTTTCCTCCTTGGTGCAGAAGTTCGTGGAGAGCAGGTCGCGGGCGGTATCGGCGCAGGCGTTCTGGGTGAAGTGGACGAGGTAGACGGGCGAGCGGCCTTGTTCGTTGAGTTCTGCGACTTTTTCCTGGAGCTGGGTGGTGGAGTATTCGAATTCGAGCGGGACAGGACGTTGGTCGGACTGGACGAGGGTCGTGGGAGCGCCTGTTAGCGCGGTGAGCTGTTTGGAGAAAAACGACGAGTCGCCGAGGGTGGCGGACATCAGGAGGAAGCGGGCGCGCGGGAGTGTTAGAAGAGGGATTTGCCAGGCGGCGCCGCGCGAGTGATCGGAGTAGTAGTGGAACTCGTCCATGATGACGTCGTCCACCGGGGCGTGCGCGCCGTCGCGGAGGGCGATGTTGGCGAGGATCTCGGCGGTGCAGCAGATGACCGGGGCGTCGTGGTTGACGGTGGCGTCGCCGGTGATCATGCCGACGTTTTCCGGGCCGAGGACGTGGCAGAGGGAGAGGAATTTTTCGTTGGCGAGCGCCTTGATCGGGACGGTGTAGTAGGACCGGCGGCCTTGGCAGAGGGACTTGAACTGAAGGGCGAGGGCGACGAGCGATTTCCCGGAGCCGGTGGGGGTGTTGAGGATGACGTTGTTGCCGGCGAAGAGCTCAAGGATGGCTTCTTCCTGGTGGTCGTAAGGCTCGGTGTCGGTGGCGGTGAGGTAGTCGAGGAAGGTGTTGAGGATGTCGTCCGGGGTGGGGTTTTCGGGGAGGTTCTTGCGGCTGAGCGGGGCGGACATGCGGGGATTGTGGCTAGGGAAGAGTTTACCGCAAAGGCGCAAAGGGCGCGGAGGGGCGCAAAGTTTGGGAAATGAGGGGGATTTTTCCGACGGAATTTTGGGTTGGTGTGGGAGGGAACTTCGACTAGGGTGCCGCCCCCCGAGGGGAATTATGGCGATACAAGGTGAAGAACTGGCTCTGGCTTGCGCGAAAGCGGCGGACGACATTAAGGCGGAAAACATCCGCGTGTGGGACATGCGCGGGATTTCGAATCTGACGGATTACATGATCGTCTGCTCGGGCACTTCGATGCCGCAGCTCCGGGCAATCCTCCGCGACGTAGCCGGTAACGTGGAGGAGCTCCACGGCGTGAAGCCGACGATGACCGAAGGCAAAGCGGACACCCGCTGGGTGGTTCTCGACTACATCGATGTGATGGTCCACGTGATGGATCAGGAACTCCGCGAATATTACGGCCTGGAAGACCTTTGGAAGGACGCGAAGGAAGTGACCTGGCAGCAGGCGGTCTGAAAATTCCGGGAATAAGCGGGGTTTCATTCGCTCCCATGACTGCCGATGAGTGAATTCGCCGAGTTAGTCGATGCCCATTACCAAGCGTTGTTCCGCTTCGGGATGTCGTTGACGCGCGATGTGGAACGCGCATCGGATCTGGTGCAGGAAACCTTCTGCATCTGGGCGGCGAAGAACGAACAACTTCGCGACCGCTCGAAGGCGAAGACCTGGCTTTTCACCACCCTGCACCGCGAGTTTCTCAACCAGCGGCGGCGGGCTTCGAAATTTTCCGACGAGCCGCTCGATGAAGCGACGCTGGAAGCATCCGCTAGCAACGACGAGGATGCGGAGCGCCACATGGACGGACACCGTGCGATGGAGTTGTTAGGATCGCTGGATGAAACCTACCGGGCGCCGATCGCGCTGTTTTATCTCCAACAGCACAGCTACAAGGAGATCGCCGAGATCCTCGATGTGCCGATCGGCACCGTGATGTCGCGGCTTTCACGCGGCAAGGAAATGCTGCGCAAGCAGATGACGGCCGAGCCTTCGAGCGCGCCGAAAAACATTTTACAACTCGAACCGGGAGGACTGCGCCATGGATAAGGAACAGGCACGATTCATCCTAAGGAGCTTCCGTCCCGACGGAGCCGATGCGGATGACCACGATTTCGCGGAAGCACTCAAGCTGGCTCTGGAAAACCGCGAACTCGGCGAATGGCTGGCGAGCGAGCGCGCCTTCGACGCGACCTTCGCCAAGGCTCTCGGTTCGGTCGATCTGCCGGAGAACCTGCGCGAGGACATCATGGCCTGTCTCGCCGTCGAGCGTGGCGATTTCCCGCAGGCCGAGGATTCCAACGATGCGGCATGGATCGGCGCTCTGGCCTCCATCCATCCGCCTGCCTCCTTGCGCGACGATGTTCTCGCCGCGATGGACCGCACGCTCGTCCAGGAGCCTGTGGCAAAGGGCAGGATCTCGATTTTCCGCCGCGCCGCGATTCCGTTAGCCGCTGCCGCCGGCATCGCGCTGGCATTTCTCATCACCCGGCCAGCCACTCCCATCGCAACAGCGCCGACTAACAAGATTCCGATCGAAACCGTGCAAGCGGGCTTCATCCGGACCCTGGAGTCGCCCAAGTTCGATCTTGAGGAGAAAAACCCGGAACACGTGACGTTGATCAGGCACCTGAAGGACCGGAAATTGCCGTGCCCTTCCTGCCTGCCTCCCGGCTTGGGAAATGTCGAAGGCTTGGGTTGCCGAGAGTTGGAGATCGACGGCAAACGCGGATCGCTCATCTGCTTCAAACGCGATGACGGCGGCATCGTCCACATGATGATTTTCCGTCGAGAGGATCTTGAAGGCAATTTCCCGGACCTCGCGCATCCTGAATTCGTGAAGGACGGCAAATGGTCCACGGCGCGCTGGCAGCATGGCGACAAGGTTTTCCTGCTGATGGGGACCTGCCGGACCGACAAGCTAACAGCCTTGTTCTGATCCGCTTGCGTCCGGCGACGCGCCGTGCTCTTAGTCCTCCATGCCCGAGCCGTATATCCGCATCCAGGGACTCACCCAGAGATTCGGTGACAACGAGGTGCTGCGCGGCATCGACCTGGAAATTTTCCGGGGCGAGACACTCGTCATCCTCGGTAGTTCCGGTGGCGGGAAATCCGTTTTCCTCAAACACCTCCCCGGCCTGCTGCGCCCGACGAGCGGCAGCATCTGCGTCGATGGCGTGGAAATTTCCAAACTCAAGGAACGCGCCCTCGGCCCGATCCGCAGGCAAATGGGCGTCCTTTTCCAAGGCGGGGCGCTGTTCGATTCCTTCACCGTCGCGGAAAATGTCGCCTTCCCGCTGCGGGAGGGCGGGGTGAAAAAAGAATCTGAAATTTCATCCCGGGTCGCCGAAGCCTTGGAAATCGTCCGCCTCCCCGGACAGGAGGACAAGTTTCCCTCCGAGCTGTCCGGCGGCATGCGCAAGCGGGTCGCGCTGGCCCGCGCCGTTGTCGGGAAGCCCGCGTGTGTCCTCTACGACGAGCCGCACGCCGGACTCGACCCGGTGACCGCGGATTCCATCGATCACCTGATCAAGGAACTCCAGCACAACCTCGGGATCACCAACATCGTCGTCACCCACGAGATGCGCAGCGTTTTCCGCATCGCCGATCGGATCGTCTTCCTGGAAAAAGGCCGCATCCATTGGACAGGAAATCCGGACGAACTCCGTGAAACCACCGACCCGATCCTGCGCGCGTTCATCGACGGCGATTCCGGCGAGTCGTGGGAGTTATATCGGCCCGGATTTTTACAATTTTGAATTTTCCCGTTATCTGTCATTAATGGGTCATGCCCGTCGTCAAGAAACGCACCGAACTCTATGTCGGGCTGTTCATCTTCACCGGCCTCATTTTGTTAGGCGGGCTGGTGCTCCAGTTCGGGAAATTCCGCGAAAAACTGGGCGGTCAATATCCGCTGACGGTGGTTTTCGACGACGCCTCCGGTGTGATCAAGGGATCCGAAATCCGCATGGGCGGCGCGCGCATCGGCCAGGTGGCGAGCCTGCCGGAACTCAATGAAGCCGTGAAGGTGGAGGTGGAACTTTCCATCAGGGACGCCATCCGGATTCCCATCGATTCCCAATTCCAAATCAACTCCGCCACTTTGTTAGGTGACAAGCTCATCGTCGTTATCCCACCCAAGGACAAGAACGGAGACTTCATCGCCCCCGGCAGCCGGCTGGAGGGAGCCGGGCTCACCGGACTGGACGCCATCCAGAACAATGCCGAGGAAGTGAGCCGGGACGTCCTGCGGATCATCAAGGAGGCGGAGGAAACCTTCGTAAAAGTGGACGCCGCCGTGGTGGACATCCGCAGCGCCAGCACCCAGCTCCGCGAGGCCATGAACAAGGTTAACACCACGATGCTGTCGGACGAAAACCTGAAACGCTTTGACAACACGCTGACCAATCTCGAATCCACGACCGGTCGCTGGAATGCCGCGAGTGAGAAATTCGACCCGACGATTCAGGAAGCCCGCGACGCGATCGCCTCCATCAAGAACGCCGCAGCAGGTGCGGAAACTACCTTGAAGACCGCAAACCAGGCGCTCACCGACATCAAGCCATCGCTAGAGCGCATTCCGAAAGCCGTGGATCAATTCACCGCCACCACCCGCAAGGCCGGAGACACGCTGGACCGCATGGAGAAGGGCGAAGGGATGTTAGGAGCGCTGGCCTCCGACAACGACGTCGCGCTCGATTTCAAAACCTTCATGCGCAATCTTAAGGAATACGGCATCTTCCGCTACCGGAATCCCGCCCCGGCGGGTGGCGGAGCGCCAGCGAAGAAAAAGAGCACGACACCCGTCGGCCCGCGCAGTCATTGAATGTTAGATCGGCGGAAAACGCCGGGCAAAAAAGAGTCGCCACGGTGCTGACACCCTAACGCGTCTGAGCATTCTCACTGGCCGACATGTCGGCCAGCCCCAAGGAGCAACTCTATTGTTTTGTTAGTTTTTGGGGCTCTTGGGATGGATTTCCGCCGGCGGCTTCTCCTGTGAGAACGTAGTGATCCCTGAGCCTGGCATTGAGGATCACCAACAGCTTGCGGGCGATGGCCACGAGTGCGACCTTCGCAGGCTTGCCTTTGGCCCTCAGTTCCTTATAGGCGGAGCTCAGGTCGGGATGGTGGCGCACCACGCTCAGCGACGCTAGGTAGAGCGCCCGTTTCACCTTGGGACGCCCGGCCCGGATGCTGCGCTTTCCTTCCGATTTGCCGCTGTCGTTGGCATACGGTGCCAATCCGGCCAGTGCCGCGATCTCCCGGCGGCTGACCCGCCCGAGTTCGGGCATCTCGCTTATCAGGACGGCGGTGGTGACCAGTCCCACTCCTTTGCAACTCCGGATCACTTGAGCGACTGGAGCGAGGTGCGCTGACTGTTCCAACGATCTGGTGATGCGTTGCTCCAACTTGGCCAGTGTGAGGGTGGCTTGTTTGAGCCTGCCCGCGGCGAGCTTTCGTGCCGTGGCGGATTGCTGGTGTTCCATGAGATTTCTCCAGAGGATGGTCTCGGCAACGAGGGCTTCGCGGATGGCCATGAGTTCCTTGAGTTCGACTCTCGCGGGTTCCCGGGGGGAGGTGGACGCGGGCTGCATGGCCCGACCGAACGCCGAAAGCATGGCGGCGTCGACGGGATCGGTCTTCGCTAGGGTGCCACGTGCCTTGGCGAATGATTTGGCGCGTGCGGGATTGACGACGGCGGCGGGAATGCCGCGGGACTGGAGCAGATCGAGCAAGGGCAGATGATAGGAGCCAGTGGCTTCCATGATGGCGAAGGCTCCGGCAGGAAGCCTGGCTAACAAATCGCCACGGCCTTCCGGCGTGTTGTCGAAGCGGGCCGACTTTCCTTGGAGGTCGACCTGGAGGGAGGATTTGGCCACATCGATTCCGATGTGGATGACGGGATTGGATGATGGGATTGGATGATGGGATGGTGTGCATGTCTCAACGTCTCAGGCTTGTAATACGGGCACGTCCTTGCGGCGGCCCAGGCAACTCTTCGAGCTGAAGTGACGGAAGGATGGCCGGAACGGAACAAGCTCCTTACGGGTGTTAAAGCCCGGCGGCGGAAACGTTCGCATTCCGACCGCTCCCGCGCGGCGGCCGCCGCGCGGGAGCAAATCCTTCCTTGCCCGCGAGCTTAGCACATCCGGGAATATACAAGCGGCGGAATCTGTCCGCCGTGCCCATGGAAAGCCAATGAGGTGAGGAAGCCGCTTTCATGGTCTTCTCATGGACCGGGCGATCGGATATCGCCCCTCCTTGTCAAAACCGCCCTCGAATTGTGGGTAACGGGCAGGACATGTACCGCAGTCCGATAGAATGACCAACTAAGATCAAGAGCGGTGTTCGGCCTCTTCGAGGGATTCCAGCAGCGCGGCGAAAATCTCCGGTTCGAGCGCCCGGTTAGGGGATTCCTTGAGACAACTCGTGAACCATTTCTGAAGCAGCGCCCGCCGCTCGGATGGGAAATTCCGCGTGAATCCTTCGTCACCGCCTGCCAGCGTTTCCTCATCCCGCCGACCATGCGCGCGGGCGAGCATTTTCCGGTAGCGGATGAGGATTCCATCCAACAACACCCACGGAAAATTCGGGTTCTTCGGCGGGCCCATCGCCAGCGATCTCCCCTCGCCTGTCCCGAGTTTCACTCCGCCACGGAAATCGATGCGCAGATCCGGCAGGCTGCCACCCTTGAACCAGGCCGCACCACCGCCTAACAAAGCGCCGAGCGCGGTGCCCGCGCCGTGGGAGAAAAAAGCGGTGCCCGCGTCGATCACCATTCCCGCCGACGCGCCGAGTGCGGCGAAAACAGCGACGAGCTGCGTGCGGCTGAGGCCGAATTTGCTCCACGTCTCGCGGCTTTCCAGATCGATGCCCTGATAGGTGCCGGGGTCGTTATCCGCCTTGAGAAGATGGTGGCGGTAAATCTGGAGCAAGGACCTGACGCAGTCCCGTTCGAGATCCGCGAGCGCGGTGAAATACTTTTTCGAAAGCTCAACGGCCTTGCGCTCGCGGCGGGAGGGAAGGTGGAGATCGCGTTCTTCGAGAGTCGCACTGACGCGCAGGCAGAGCGCGCTTTCGAGGAATCCGAGCACCGCTTCCGCCGCCTCCTCGCGGCGTTGATGCCACTCATCCTCGACGAGGCGGATGGTTTCTTCCAGCCGTTCCCGGTGCTGCTCCTCGATTTCCAACAACGCCTTGAGCAGCCGCAACCGCTCGTCGTAGCGGGCATGGTGGGCGTCGAAGGTGCGGACCAGATTGAAGGCTCCGCCGAGCCGGGTTTTCCAGGCTTCCGAGTCGGGTCCGGTGGTGTCGTCGCGTCGGTTCAGCAGGGCAAGGCGCGGCCGGCCGGTCCAGCGGAGGATCTCCATTTCCGCTAGAAAATCATCCCGCAGTGGTTTCGCAGGATCGACGACGTAAAGAATACCCGCGCCATCTATCAGCGGTGCCAGCAACCGCTTCTCGTCACCGAATTCCTCGCCCGCTTCCGCCACGAATTTTCGCAACGTTTCCAAGCCCGGCGTGCCTTCGCCATGGATGCGCTGGATCGCGCGCATCGCCTCCACCGGTCGGGAAAATCCTGGCGTGTCGATGAAGCGCACGCACTCCCGATCACCGAAAACCACGCGATGCGGCTGACAGCGGGTGGTCTCCCCCGGTGTGGGACTGACACGGACGAGTTCGTTGTCGTCGATTTCTAACAAAGTGGCGATCACCGCGGACTTGCCCATGTTTACCCGGCCGACAACGGCGAAGGAAGGCACGTTCGGCGGGACGGTTTCGTTCATTCGACCACCTGGATCGCGTTGCGGTTTTCGATTTTGATCGAAGGCCGGTAGGCAGGCTTCGTCCGTCTCTCAACGAGGATCACCCCCGACAACCGGATCTTGCTGCCTATCAGGGTTTTGAGCTTGGCCTCGGACAAATCACCAGTGGCATCGTCCTTCAGGATGGCTCCGCGGAATTCAGGTGAAGGCGCGTTTTTCGAGAACAGCAGGAACATCGCCCCTCTGTTGTCCGAATAACCGATTTTCTCCAACACTCCCACGACCGCCACCTGCTTACCCTCTTCCCCAAGCAGCAGGTCATGGTCGGTCGGACTGAAAACACCGCCACGGGCAGCGGCCGCTTGCTTCCGTTCTGCGTCTTTCGCGGCAGCAACTTCGTCGGCCTTGCGGGCGGCGGCGAAGGCTTCGGCGGCTTTCCGGCTTGCCTCGGCGGCGCTCCTTTCTCCCGAGCGTGACGGCGCGGGAATCGCGGGCTTTTCGCTAACAGTCGCGGTCTGGACCGGAGGCGGAGTTGCAACGGCGGCCGGGGGATTTTCCGCCTTGATGATTTCCACGACAGCGGGGAGCGGCCCGTTCGCTTCCGCCAGCAGTGCCGCGTTCCTACGTACCAGCAGCCAACCACCGAGGCCCATGACAATCAACGTGGTGCAGGCGAGGATCCAGACGACCGCCTTCGACGAGGATTTCTTTTTCTTTGCCTGCCCCGGTTTTGTTGGCTGGCGCACGACCCGTTTGGTGGGCTGTGGCGGTGCCGCGCCAATAGCGGCGGCCAAATTCCCTCGGGCTTCGTGAAGGGACGCCGTGCGGGCCGCCCCGTGCAGCCATTTCAACCAACCTCCCAGTCCGGTGGCCGGCAGTTCGCGGGGTTGTTTTCCGGTCCAGCCCATGATGGAGGTGGTGAGGGCGATGAAGGGTTCCAAGCCGACCTTGCCGTCTTTCTTCCCCAACCATTTCAGCGGGGCGATCCAAAAACTAACCGGCCGGTTGCTCTCCCCTGACCCGATGACGACGGTGTGCGGATCGGTTTCCACCCACACGCCTTCCACTCCGGCCACTTCTGATAGAATCTGACAGACTTCGAGCGCCTGGCCGATCACCGTGATGGCTTCCGGCTCGCTAAGGGGGCGATTCCTGAGAAAGGTCTGCAGCGCCTGGCCGTCAATCCATTCGGTCGCGATGTAGGGCATGGCATCGACAGGATCGCAGCCACCGCAGATGATGGAGCGCAACGCGGGATGGTTGATTTCGGATAGACGTTGGACCGCATCGGCATACGCCACCTGTTCGTCCTCGCTCAAGCCGCCGCCGGTCGGACCGAACGGGAAAAACCTGCGGACCGCGACAGGCAGGTGGGTTTCCGAATCGGTCGCACGAAAGACGACACCGGACGAGTCCTGGACCACGAGATCCTCGATTTTGAAACGCTGTACCACTGGCTTGTGTCTATCACAGGTTAGGCTCGGATCCAAGCCTCGAAGTCATTCCTTGAGCGCCGTGAAGGCGGCTTGGGTGAAACGGTCCGGCTGGTGGAAATCCGGCTCTCCTTTGCCGAGATCGGCGGCACTGAGGAATTTCTGTGACGGCGAGCCCAGGATCATCGTCACGTTGAGCCGGGTTTGAGGGCCGAAATCCAGCCGGGCCCGCAGCAAATGGAGCGGGATGGCCATGGCGGCGACCCATGTGCCGTCGGCGGACATTTCCGAGTAAGTCGCGACCTCAGGCATAGCGATTTCCGCTTCGTCCGCCCTGACGCGTGGCGCGGTGAATTCACAGGTCCACCAGGCACCATTGGGCGCGAGATTGAACTCGAAATACCGTCCGCTCGCCGGATCTGCGAGGAAAAGCTCGGCGACATCGTAGCGCCAGAGCTCGGCTTGAAACGCACCAGGTCGGGACTTCGGGTGAAGGAATGCTGGCTTACGGTGGCTCGCGATTAACCAGAGGTAAAACGGATCGGCCACCACGGAAAACGCCGCAGGCGGATCGATCACCTCACCCTGCAAATCGCGGGCGAGACCGAAAAGCGGCACGTCCAATTCACCCCAAACCAATGGCCGGGGACTGGTGAGGATCGTCATGCCGCAGAGTTTGGGTGAAGACGCGATTTGCTGTCGAGGCCGGAGATCGGGATTGTTAGCCGTGAATTGTGAAATTTTATCGCTTTCTGGAGCCGGTTTTGCTTAAACGCGCCCAAGTAATTAATTTCATGCCTCGCCCGCGTTCAGGATTCTACAGCACCATCGAGTATATCGGACCTCGTCCGCAAAAGCCGAAGAGACGGAATTTCTTCGGCGGTTGGGTGATCATCGTGATCGCCCTCGGCATGGGGTTCTGGTTCGGCAGGCCCTTGGTACCCTTCCTCAAGGCCACCCAAGTGGACGCGACCGTGGAACAGGCGTCCTTGCTGATCTCAGCACTTGAGGACACCAACAAATTCGGCAGCGGGCTCGCCGCGGCGGCTCTTGCCCACTCTGGCGACAACGTTGCCTACGATCCTTCCTACTACAAAATCGCTTACCCGAACGGTGACCTACCGTCCGGAAAAGGGGTCGCGGCCGATGTGATCATCCGCTGTTACAGACGCATGGGCATCGATTTGCAGGTTCTCGTCCACGAGGACATGATGGCGGACTTCCGTCCCTACCCACAACTTTGGGACGCGACCGGCCCAGACTCCAACATCGACCACCGCCGCGTGGAGAACCTCCAGAAATTCTTCGAACGCAAGGGCCAGACGCTCACTCCTTCGCGCAATGCCGCGGAATACCGCCCCGGCGACATTGTCGTCTGGTCGCTCGCCAATGCGGATGCCCACATCGGCATCATCGTCCCAGGTCCGGGCGACCGGGCTCACGAAGCGTGGGTCGTCCACAATATGGGCGCCGGAGTGAAATGGGAAAACGTCCTTTTCGATTATCCGGTCCAACGCCACTTCCGCTATCCCTCGAGCGAGGAGAAGGCTGAAGTGGAGAAGTGATTTCCAAGCCGGCTGTTAGCCGAGATTCTCGATCCGGAATACCACCGGCGTGCTGTTGATGCAGTCCAACGCCTCGATTTTCGTTAGGGCTTCCTGAAGTTTCCCGAACGGGCAGGTGTGCAGGAGGAAAACCATGTCCACGAACGCGGCATCCGGGTTGCTCGGATTCACCGGAGAATGCGTGCCGGAAATGCCGATGCGGTGGTCTGCTAGAACGCGGGCGATTTCGGCCACGACGCCGGGGCGATCGGTGACGTCGAAACGTACATAATAGGCGGTGGAGGTTTCGCCGACGGGAAGGATGGTGCCGCTTTCGCGGTAGGGCAGGAACCCGCGATGGCCGCTGGCTTGGCGGAGTCCGCGGGCGGCTTCGACGAGGTCGGCAACGACGGAGGATGCGGTGGGATCCTGGCCGGCACCGCGGCCGTAGAAGAGCGATTCGCCGGCGGCATCGCCATGGACGGCGACGGCATTGAAGACACCGTGGACGGAGGCGAGGATGTTGGATTTCGCGATGAACGAGGGCTGGATGCGGAGTTCCACCGAGCCGTCCCCGTGTTCGCGGATCACAGCTAACAATTTCACGGCATAGCCGAGGTTTTTCGCGAAGCTGATGTCCGTCGGGCGGACTTGCTCGATGCCGGAGACGTGGATGGACGCCGGATCGATGGGAAATCCGTAAGCCAGCGTGGCGAGGAGGATGGCCTTGTGGGCGGCGTCCCAGCCGTTCACGTCGAGCGCCGGATCGGCTTCGGCGTAGCCGAGTGCCTGGGCTTCGCCGAGGGCGTCTTCGAAAGTGAGCCCGGCGTCGGTCATGCGGCCGAGGATGTAGTTCGAGGTGCCGTTGATGATGCCGGAAAAGGAGTGGATGCGGTTTCCGATGAAGGAATCCTGCACCGTGCGGATGATCGGGATGCCTCCGGCGACGGCGGCTTCGAAATGGATCGGCGTGTCCATTTCACGGGAAAGGGCGAACAGCTCGACTCCGCGCTCGGCGAGCAAGGCTTTGTTGCCGGTGACGACCGGTTTTTTCGCACGCAGGGCGGCGGCGACGATTTCAAAGGCATCCGTGGTCCCGCCGATAAGCTCGACGACGATGTCCACCGCCGGGTCGGCGACGAGGGTTTTCCAGTCCGTGGTGAGGATTTCCGCAGGAACATCACCGGTCGTCGCGCGGACCTTGGCGAGATCGCGGACAAGAATCTTCGCGATGTGCAGGGTCACACCGCCGCCGGTGCGGTCGGCGATGAGCGCGCCATTGCGTTGCAGGGTGTTCCAGACGCCGGAACCGACGGTTCCGAATCCGGCCAAGCCGATGCCAAGGGATGAGCAGGGGTTCACGCGGCGGACTGTGAAGGCGTTTGCCCGCGCGTCCAAGCCGGAAGAGACGAAAAAATCCGGAGATCAGGAAGGCTCGGAAAATTGGCGCTCGGCTTCGAGCCAGTCGCCGTGGGAATCGCCCGGCAGGCCTTGTTCGACGCGGCGGCGGTAGTTCAGATAGGCCGCGCGGGCCACGGAATCGAGCGACGGTTTCGCGGCAGCCTTCTTGGCAGGGACTTTTTTCGCGGCAGCGGGAGCGGCGGGAGTCGCAGGCGTTGCTACCTTCTTGGCGACGGCTTTTTTCGCGGCTTTCTTGGCGACGGGCTTGGGCGTGGTTTCAGGATCGGAGGAAACGGATTCTGTCGTTTTTTTCGCGGTTTTCTTGGCGGCCATGATTTTTGGAAAGTTGATTGGAGTTGAGCACACGAGGTGCCAAACGGGACAATAATCGGTTGGACTGGTGATTGCCAGCCTTTTAGATCGGCGTATAGTCCCGCCATGTCCGACGGGTTTTCATGGAGCGCAACACGCGACAGCGGTGCCGCGTACCGCCTGCCCGGCCCGGATCACCTCGGCTGGTGGGCCGCCGTGGCGATGCTGGTCTCGATCCTCCTCCACGTCGTCGTTTTCTTCGCGCTGGACCGGATGAAAATCGCCCTCAAGTTCGAGGAAGCCAAGGAACTCAGCACCCGCCCCATCGATGTCCGTCAGGTGGAAATCAGCCCGGCCCAGGATGAACGCTCGCTGCCACCCGAGGACGTGATCATCCCGCCGAACGACGCGGCCGCCTTGCTGGAGGACATCGAGTTTCTCGCAAAACTACCCGAAAACGCCGAGATCGACATCAAGCCGGACATCGTCGAGGCCGAATACGCGCTGAAAATGCAAAACCCCGCCATCGAGGGCGACCCGGCTGCCATCGCGATGGAAATTTCCTCCAATCTCGAAATCGACACTGCTGACCTTCCCGAGCTCGGTCGCCAACCCGAAAGCATCCGCCCCGCCGAAGTCGGCCAACTCACCGTCGATCCCGGTGCCGTTTCCGCCGACGACACCGAAGCCGGCGGATCCTCCGACCTCATCAAATACGGTGCCGGTGGCAAAACCGACCATGGCACGCTCGACGGCGTCACCTCGTTGGAGAACATGCTCGACCTCCCTCCAAACGTCCTTCTCGGCAGCAAAACCATGCTGCCCAGCGATCTGCTCTTCGAATTCAACAGCTCCGACCTCCGCGGCAGCGCCAAGGTCGGCCTCATGAAGCTCGGCATGCTGATGGACCGCAACCCGAGCCTCTACTGCTGGATCGAAGGCCACACCGACCTCGTCGGCGGCGACGAATTCAACCTCAACCTCTCTATCCAGCGCGCCGAGGCCGTGAAAAGCTACCTCGTCAATTCCCTCCGGATGGACGCCAGCAAGATCATCACCCGTGGCTTCGGGCGCTATGAACCGCTCGTCACCGCCGGCACCGCCGACGAGCAATCCGCCAACCGCCGCGTCGAAATCCGCATGAGGAAAACCCCGCCGACCAAGGAGCAGATGAAAATCGCGCCGCAGAAAGCCGCCGTCATCGAGGAAACGCCCACTCCGAAAGCCGTGCTGGTGAAACCGAATCGCCCACTGCCCGTGGAAGAACCACCCGCAGCCCCACCGATGAAAGCGGCCCCGGTGGAAGAACCACCTGCTCCGCCGTTGAAAGCCGCCCCCGTCGAGGAGACCCCACCACTCCGAGCTCTTCCTGCTTTCCCCGAAGTCCCCCGCGCGTCGCCGGTCGAGCCGAAAATGATCCCCCGCGCCGGGATCATCGAAGAAGAGTAATTCATCGGGGCGTCTGGCCTCTGGTTTCTCTAGTCTGGTCTCTGTCTAAGGCTTTACACCGCCCCCGGCTCTCCCGCATCTTCGCGCCCCTTTCCAATAAGGGGCTGTGGCGTCTCGCCGCAGTTTTTCCCAGCTTACGCCCATGACATCCGCCGAGATCCGCCAGAGCTTCCTCGATTTCTTCCAGGAGAAACAGCACACCATCGTCCCCTCCGCCTCGCTGCTCCCGCAGTCGCCCGGCCTGCTGTTCACGAATGCCGGGATGAACCCGTTCGTCCCCTATTTCCTCGGCGTCGAAAAAGCCCCCTACGATCCACCGCGCGCCGCCGATACCCAGAAATGCATCCGCGCCGGCGGCAAACACAACGACCTCGAGGATGTCGGCTACGACACCTATCACCACACGTTCTTTGAAATGTTAGGGAACTGGTCGTTCGGCAACTATTTCAAGAAGGAAGCCATCCAGTGGGCCTGGGAACTCGTCATCGAACGCTGGGGCCTCCCCGCCCACCGCCTCTACGCCTCCGTCTATGCGCCGAAAGAAGGCGATCCCGGAAACTTCGATCAGGAAGCCTACGACATCTGGGCCGCCCTCTTCGTTTCCAAAGGCTGCGATCCCGCCGTCCAAATCGTCCACGGCAACGTCAAAGACAATTTCTGGATGATGGGCGAAACCGGCCCCTGCGGCCCCTGCTCCGAACTTCACGTCGACCTAACACCCGAAGGAAATCCCGTCACCGGCCGCAACCTCGTCAACAACGACTCCGACCTCTGCATCGAGATCTGGAACCTCGTCTTCATCCAATACAACGCCGAGGCCGACGGCAGCTTCCGCGAGCTCCCCGCCAAACACGTCGATACCGGCATGGGCTTCGAGCGCGCCTGCTCGATCATCCAGAACACCAAAGGCTTCACCGACTTCTCGAAAAAGCCCAGCAACTACGCCACCGACGTCTTCCAACCGATCTTCCGCAAACTCGAAGAACTCAGCGGAAAAACCTATTCGAACATCTACCCCGCCCTCGGTGCCGACCGTTCCCTCTTCGATGAGGAAATGAAAACCGCCATCGCCTTCCGCGTCATCGCCGACCACCTGCGCACCCTCAGCTTCTCCATCGCCGACGGCATCATGCCCGGCAACAACGGCCGCAACTACGTCCTCCGCCGCATCCTGCGCCGCGCCGTCAGATACGGCCGCCAGCTTGGATTCTCCGGTGAAAAGCCGTTCTTCGGCGCGCTCGTGGAAACGCTTGTTAGCGAGATGGGCGGAGTTTTCCAGGAGCTGAAGAACCGTCAGGATGTTGTTCGGCAAACGCTTGAGCAGGAGGAAGCTAGTTTCAACGAGACACTTGATCGCGGATTGAAACGCTTTGAAGATCGGGGCTTAAACGCAGTTCTAAATCCAGAGGGGAAGAGATGCTATCGCCTTCGTGATCCCGCCACTCCCGAAAAGAATTGGGGCATTTATGAAATGGATGGAGCTCCCGTTGCGGAGAGTTCCGCCAAAAGCATTTGGGAGAAAAATTCTTCCGTGGGAGCGGTATTGAGTGGTGAAGACGCATTCGAACTGGAGGACACATTCGGATTTCCAATCGACCTTACGGAGCTACTTTGCGCCGAGGTGGGACTCGGCTTGGACAAAGACGGATACGAAGAGAATAAGAAGGCTCAACAAGAACGCTCACGCGCCGCCCAAAAATCCACCGTCGTCCGCGCCCTCGACATCTCCACCGAAGCCGTCACCGAGTTCACCGGCTTCGAGAACGACTCCGTCGAAGCCACGATCCTCGAAATCCATCCGCAGGAAGACGCGCTTTTCGTCATCACCGACAAGACCGTGTTCTACGCCGAGATGGGCGGCCAATCCGGCGACACCGGCACACTCAATGAAGACATCGAAATCACCGGCACCCAACAGATTGGCAAGGCCCGCGCCCACATCATCCCTTCATCCGCTTCCGTCAAAGTCGGCGACAAAGTCACGCTCAAGTTAGACGTACAACGCCGCCGCCCGATCGAAGCCCACCACACCGCCACCCACCTTCTCCACTGGGCGCTGCACGAAGTCGTCTCTGCGGACGCCGCGCAGCAAGGTTCCTCCGTCGATGAAAACCGCCTGCGTTTCGACTTCAACAGCGCCGCAGTCACGCCCGAGCAACTCGCCGCCATGGAGGAAAAGGTCAACGCCTCCATCAAGGCCAACGATTCTGTTAGCTGGAAGGAAGTCCCCCACGCCTCCATCAAGGGTCGTCCGGACATCATGCAATTCTTCGGCGACAAATACGGCGACCTCGTCCGCGTCGTCCAGATCGGCGGCGAGCCCGGCTCGCTAACAGGCTACTCGCAGGAACTCTGCGGCGGCACCCACGTCCGCAACACCGGCGAGATCGGCCTTTTCAAAATCAAATCCGAAGGCGCGATCGCCTCCGGCGTCCGCCGCATCGAAGCCGTCTGCGGCGAAGCCGCGTGGAACCACCTCAACGAGGTTGCCGAGAAATGGAGCAATGAGCTCAAGGCCGCCCGCGCCAAACTCGCCACCGCCAACGAAAAACTAACATCCCTCGGAGAGGAAGCCGTCACCGTGAACGACTTCCCGCACATCATGGGAGCCATGCTCGCCGAGCGCGCCGACATCGCCGAGATCAACGCCACCTTCGCCCACGGCCAGCGCACGCTTGAGGAAACCCAAGCCGCCGCCATCGAAGCGGAGAAGCGCATTAAGAAGATCCAGTCCGCCCAAGCCGCATCTCTAGCAGACGAATCGCTCGCCGAACTCATCGCGCTTGGTCAGCCCATCATCGCCTCCTTCGAGTCCGACGCCTCGCTCCTCCAGGAGCTCCAGAACGGCCTCAAGAAAAAGCAATTCGCCGGCCCCGCCCTGCTCATCGTCGATGACGGCGAAAAACTCCATCTCGCCACCCACTGCGGCCCCGATGCCCTATCAGCAGGCCTCAAGGCCGGCGACCTCCTCCGCGATCTGGCAGCCCTCGCCGGCGGCAAAGGCGGCGGGAAGCCCGACCAAGCGAGAGGCGCCGCGCCCGACCGTTCCAAGTTAGAAGAAATCAAAGCCGCCGCCGCCGCGAGGTTCTGAGTTTGTCACGACTCGATTTGCACAGAACATGAAATGGCATCACTTGCTGACGATTCTATCAGCATCCATCCTGATGGCTTCATGTGGAGCAAATCCGACCACTGACGAAGCCAGCATTGCACAAAGCCACACGCCACGCAGCGGGCAGTCCTTGATTTATGTTTACTGGCCAAGTGACGTTTTCTCCACGGCTGCGACGACCCGCGTCTCGATCAACAGGAAGAGCAAGGGCGAATTGCCGAACGGTTCCTTCATGTGTCTTCAGATGGCGGCTGGAGAACACCAACTTTTGGTGGGAAGCCAAGCCGCCAAGTTGCATGCCCAACCCAACAAATGCTACTATTTCAAGGTTAAAAGATCCGCAAAGCAGCAAGGATCGATGATGTATGGAAGCATGCTTTATCCGATTCTGGTGTTCAGTTCGACTCCTGACTCAACGGAAGAGACGGTTGCCAGGAGCGAGATAAAGAAGTGCAGGCAAGTTGCCGTGGGAGAGGGTGAATCATCCAATATCAAAATCATACCAGAATGATGGTTGTGGCGCTCCTTTCAAAACGGGCTGCTTGACCGGAAGGCATGTTCATCGGCCCATTCGTAGATCATGCGGCGGGCGTTGGCGTCGTTTCTCGCGAGAGTTTCCAACATTTCGCGGTGACGCGTTAGTTCTTCGCGGAGTTCGCGTTTGATGGATGCCGGATTGGCGATGGTGCCGTGGTAGGGATCTCTGAAACGCTGGAGCGGGCCGTATTGCGGCTCGTTCGGCAGGTGGTGGGTCTGGCGTTTGAGACCGGCGATCTGTTCCTTGAGGACCATGCAGTAGACCTGGAGTTTGCGGTCGCCGGCGGTGGCGAGGTTGGTGGCTTCCTCGCCGAGCCATTCCATTTCGAGCTGGAGCATTTCCCGCAGGTCGTTGGCGGCGTAGGCGGAGTTGAGGCGCTGCATCCAGGTTTTCTTATGCTCCTTAAGAAGCGGGTCCGGTTCGAGATCGGGGTGGAAAGCTTTGGCGAGTTGCTTGAAGAGGGATTTGAGATCGCGGTTTTTGGCGTCTTCCTGTTCGAGGCGTTTGCGTTCCTTTTCGGCCTGGGCCCTGGTGGGTTTGCGGCGGGGCCTGGCCGCGGCGGATGACGCCTCGCCCCTTTTTTCAAAAGCGGCGCGCAGGCGTTCGCTGGTGACGCGCTCGAATTCTTCCGGGTCGCCGTTGGGATCAAGGTCACTGAGGTCCAGCTCGAGGCCGGCCTCGCGGGCCGCCTGTTCCATCATCGTGCGTACGAAATTGAATTCTTCTCTCTCGCTGTCGGTCGCCTCCCGATCTTCCTCACCGGGGCCGAGTTCGTCGATGATGGTTTCAAGCACGCCGATTTCCTCAGTGCTGAGGCCCACGGGATCGGCCAGCAGTTCCTCTGCCTTGCCGCTCAGCAAGTCGCCGAACCAATGGCGGCGCCGAGCGCTGAGTTTGAGGGTTTGAAGGGCTTTCCGGCCGGTCAGGACGAGGTCGCGGTTCACGCGGTTGAGGTCCTCGACGAGTGGCATCAGCTCACGGATAGAAACCGTTAGAGCATCGTCGAGGCGCGCCTGCTCGCGGGCGTGGCGGGCCCTGGTGCTTTCGAGGCTTTTCATCAGGCGGTTGAATTCCACCTGTGTGCGGCTGAGCTGCGCGTCTTTGCCCACGCGGATGGCCAGACCCTCCTTTTGCGGAGCTGAGTTCCTTGAAGCCTTGCGTTTCATCGGGCGGGATTTTCCCGGTAAAGGAGTGGAAGTCAATCAGCTGGACCGGACCTGATGTCACAAGAGCGGTTCGAGCCCGCCGATTCTTGACTCAGGATTGAAGTGATCCCAACCCGTCCGCCAGATCCTCCAGCGGATAGCTCCAGATTTCACTGAGGGTGGGATGGTACCAGTGGACCTTCAGCAGATCGGCCGGACTGGCTCCTAGCGTGATCCCGACGGCCATGGCGTGGATCAGCTCGCCGGCATCCTTGCCGACGCATTCGGCCCCTATCAGTTTCCCGCTGGCTCGGTCCGCCCATGCCTTCACGTAGCCGTGTTTCGCTTCCATGAGGATGGATTTGCCGTGGTCGTCGAAGGGGTAGTCGGCGATGACGAGATCGATGCCACGCTCGCGGGCTTCGGTGAGCGGGATCCCGGCGGTGGCGACTTGGGGATCGGTGAAGATGACTCCGGTGACGGTGTCATAGTCCACGGGCCCGGGATTTTTGCCGCAGGCGTGTTTGGCCGCGACCTCACCTTGCATGACGGCGAGGTGGACGATTTCGTGAGGGCTCGCGACGTCGCCACCGGCATAGATACGCGGGTTGGTGGTCTGTTGCATTTCATTCACGCGGATGCTGCCGGACGGATGGGTTTCCACTCCGGCTTTTTCCAGCCCGAGGTGCGAGCCGTTAGGCCGGCGGCCGAGGGCATTGAAGAGGTGGGCGGCGTGGATCTGATAGAGTTTTTCCTCTTTCGAAAATGTGACCGTCACGCCATCGCCGTCTTTTTTCACCGACTTGAGCTGCGTGCAGGTGTGGAGCTCGATGCCTTCATCGAGAAAAGCGCGGGCGACGACGGCCGCGGCTTCGGGTGAGGAATCCTTGAGAATCGAGGGACTGCGCTGGATCTGGATGACGCGCGTGCCGATGCGACTGAGAAATTGCGCGAGTTCGCACGCGACGACGCCACCGCCGAGAACGATCACCGACTCCGGCAGGAAATCCAGTTCCAGCACGTCGTCGCTGGTCCAGTGGGGAGTTTCCAACAGTCCGGGAATGTCCGGGGTATTCACCACCGAGCCGGTGGCGATCATGAAATAGTCGGCGGTGATGTGCTCGCCGGAGTGGTTTAGAACCACGGTCTGTTCATCCACGAAGGTCGCGCGGTCGCGGATCAGATGGAAACGATCCGACTGCAACTGATCGCGACGATAGGATGCGAAGTCCTCGATGGTCGCGAGCTTGCGCTGGTGGAGCGCCGCCATGTCCACACCGGCCTGCGGGATTTTCAGGCCGAATTTTTCCGCCTGCCGGGCGAGGTGGAGCACTTCCGCCGAGTAGATCAGGGTCTTTGAAGGCATGCAGCCGCGCAGGATGCAGAGGCCGCCGAGCTCTTTCGCGTCGTCGATGATCGCCACGTTTTCCAACGATTCGCGGGCGGTGCGGGCCGCGGCATAGCCGGCACTGCCGCCGCCGATGACCACGAAATCAAAGTGCCGTTTTTCCATCGGTCACTAGGACCACACATTTTGCTGTCCGACAACCCGCGGCAGAGCGGCGGTGGGTGGAAATCTCCTTGCCGTGACGGGTGGATTTTGACCAGATTTGCCATTCCTCGGCTTTTTCATTCACCGGCCTCCCCCTTGGCCCACCGGCAGAAATCATGAAAACCATCCCCCTGATCGTCGCTTTGGGTTTTGCGATCCTGAGCTGTGAGAAATCCATCGCGCAGGATGAACCGGCCAAGCCGGCCGCCAGCGGCAAAGAGAAGCCATCCGGCTACTGGGAAAAGCTGACCATGCAGCCGTTCATGGACTCGCAGGGCATGGTGTTCGTCGAGCTGCCGCTTCCTTCGAGCTGGAAGGTGATGCGGAACCCGCAGCAAGGCGAGCCGACCATCACCGGACCTAACGGGACGAAGGTGTTCGATTTTCCCCTCCGCAATTTCACCCATATCAATGATCCGAACCTGCCGCGGTCCTATCAGATGTCCGGCCAGCCGCTGCGGCGGATGCCCGGGATCGCGGCATTGATCCAACAGGACCTCGTGCCGTTTTTCGGGAACATGGGCCTGCGGTTGGTCAAACATTACGAAATCCCGGAGCTGTCGCAAATCGACCAATGGTATAACGACCAACTCTTCAAGGCGGTGCCGGGAGCTAACAAGTGCACGGCCATTGGCAGCGATTGGGAGAATGCGGCAGGTGAACGGCATTTCCTGGTGACGCACCTGATGGTCGGGGACACGGCGCAGATGCACCTGTGGTCATACTGGTCCAGCGGCCTGCAGGCGGAGAAGGCGCATTTCCCGACGGCGAAAAAACAGCTCGTCTTCTCGCTGGCCAACGCGCGCTACAATCCCCAGAAGATCGCGGCCTTCAACCAGAGCGAGGCACAGAAGGCCGGAAAAAGCTGGGAGGCTTTCAACAAACGGATGGCCGCGAACCAGGCCGCCTTCGAGGCCCATCAGCGGGCGCATGTGAACCGCAGCAACGCCATCAACGACGCCATCATGAGCGGCTGGCGCGAACGCAATGCCGCCAGTGACAAGGCGCATGGAAGGTTCATCGACACGATCAACGAGAAGACGAACGTCGTCGATCCGACCAGCGGCCAGCGCTACAAAGTGGACAGCGGGTCCAACCATTACTGGATGAACTCGGACGGTAAATACATCAGCACGGACAAGCCGGCTTACGATCCGAACCTCGACGAGGGGCTCAACCGCCAGAACTGGCAGAAACTGGAGAACGCCGAGTGATTTCCTAACTGGCTTCCGTCACTTTCAAGTCGCTGAACCGCGCGTGTGTGTCCACCACGCGCAGGCCGATGCTGCCGCTCTTGTAGGTGTTGTCCGTGGTCTTGAGCACTTCCTTGCCATCGATGGAAATGCGGAATTCGCTGCCGACGGCACGGACTCCGAGCACGACGCTTTTCCCGTTAGATGAATCCACGTCCGCGCGGGCGATTTCTTTCCAGGACTTGCCGTCGGTCTTGCCGAAGACGACGCGTTTCTGACCCGGCATGATACCGGCGAAGTAACCTTGCTGGGCATCATAACCGACGGAGGGCTGAGAGGTGCGGATGAGCAGGCCGATGTCGCGGCCACCCTTGATGAAGCGGATGTTCACGCTGGCTTCGATGTCGGTGAAATTTCCGCCGTCCAACACGAGTTTTTCGCCGCTGCGGTAGTCGTTGACCGGGTGTGGCGGAACGACGCCGAGATCGACGCCGTCCTTCGCCGTGGCGAGGAACTGCTGGTGGCCGAAGTAGGAGAAGCCCTTGAGATCCGCCGCATCGTGGAGCTTCAGGGAAAGAGGAAGTTTGACCTCGGGTATCTTTTGTCCGGCCGGGACGGGTAGTTGGGTGCCGGATCTAACTGGAGTTCCGAAGTCGGGGAGTCCGTCGGCCTTGAAGGAAACCGGCTGCACGGAAACCGCGCGCCGCCAGCCGGAGCGGTCATCGACCTTGGCATGATAGACATGCCAGGTTTCCTTGCCATCGGGCGAAGGGACGAAGGTGCTGTGGCCGACGCCGATGACGCCGTTGCCGGATTTGAAGACAGGCTCCGGATGTTTTTTCCACGAGGCGGGATCGGACGGATCCGCGCCGGTGAGCTCCAACAGGCCGAGCTTGTAGGTGGCGCTCCACGACGCGCCGCAGGAGTAGGTGACGAAGGTGCGGCCGCTGTGCTTGAGAATCTGCGGGCCTTCGTTGAGGCCGCGCGAGCCTTCGCGTTCCTCGGTGCGTTCCCACAGGTGGGTATCGTTAGAGGCGAGCAGTTTGCGCGGCGCTGCGAGTTCGCGCGGGTTTCTCATCGGCGCGATGTAGAGGAACTGTTGGTCGGTGCCTGGCTTGTCCCAGCCGGACCAGAGGGCGTAGCGCTTGCCGCCGTGCTCCAGCACGGTCATGTCGATGGCCCATATGTTAGGTAATTTCCCATCCGCGCCGTCGCCGGTGGCGAAGGGGCCGCTGATCTGATAGGGACCGAGCGGATCAGCGTCTTTCGATTCCAGGACGTAGGCGAGGTGGTTCGCGTTTTTCCCGTCATCGGCTGCGAAGTAGATGAACCACTTGCCATCGAGAAAATGCATTTCCGGCGCCCAAACTTCCTTGGACCAAGGACCGGTTTCCGGGGCGTTCCAGACGACGTGACGGGTGCCGATGGAGGTGAGGCGGTCGGAGAGCCAGACCGAGATGCCGCGGTTTCCTTCGGAAAAGCACCAGACGTAATGATCGCCATGACGGGTGACCCACGGGTCGGCACCCTCGGCGATGGGGTTGATGAAGGTGGCGTTTTCCGCCAGAACGGCGGCGGAGGGAAGGAGCAGCAGCGCTGCGGTAGCGAGAAGGGTTTTCACGGCGACGAGTTTGGAGAGAGTGGAAGGCGGGAGCCAGCCCGTGTGGGCTGTGGATATCCACTGGTGGATTCCGGGATAAAAACCTCTTTTGTAGTATTTCCAAATCGTCCGGAAGCTTTCAAGTTGGGCGCGTTCGTTACATTCATTCGCGAAAACCGACCGTCAAAAACCAACCACCTCCCATGCCTCTCACGATCAAACCGAAATCCGAATGCGCCTTTGACCAAATCTCGCTCGGCGAGGTGATGCTCCGTCTCGATCCCGGCGAAGGCCGGATCCGCACCGCTCGGCAGTTCGCCGCTTGGGAAGGCGGCGGGGAGTATAATACTTCGCGCGGATTGCGGAAATGTTTCGGCTACAAGACGGCGGTGGTCACCGCGTTCGTCGATAACGAGGTCGGCCACCTCATCGAGGATTTCATCATGCAGGGCGGCGTGGCCACCGATTTCATCCAATGGCGCGAGGACGACGGCATCGGCCGGAATGTCAGAAACGGCCTGAATTTCACCGAGCGCGGCTTCGGTGTGCGCGGGGCTGTTGGAAATCCTGACCGTGGAAACACGGCGGCTTCGCAGCTCAAGCCGGGCGATATCGATTGGGACCACATCTTCGGCAAACTCGGCGTGCGCTGGTTCCACACCGGCGGCATCTACGCGGCGCTTTCGGAAACGACCGCCGCTCTAACCGTCGAAGCCGTGAAGGCCGCTAACAAATACGGCACGGTCGTTTCCTATGACCTCAACTACCGCCCGTCACTCTGGAAAACCATCGGCGGCTTGGCGAAGGCACAGGAAGTGAACCGCGAGATCGCGAAATACGTCGATGTGATGATCGGCAACGAAGAGGACTTCACCGCCTCGCTCGGCTTCGAAGTCGAGGGCGTGGACCATAACATTTCCACCATCGAACTCGATGCCTTCAAGGCGATGATCGAAACCGCCGTGAAGGAGTTTTCTAACTTCAAAGTCGCCGCCACCACCCTCCGTGGAGTGAAAACCGCCACGATCAACGATTGGTCCGCGATCCTCTGGCACGACGGGAAATTCCATGAGTCGCGCAAATACCCGGACCTCGAAATCCTCGACCGCGTCGGCGGCGGTGATTCGTTCGCATCCGGCGTGCAGTTCGGTTTCATGGAGTTCAACGACGCGCAAAAGGCGGTCGAGTACGGAGCCGCGCACGGCGCGCTGGCCTCCACCACACCCGGCGACACGTCGATGGCGACCCGCAAGGAAGTCGAGAAGCAGATCGGCGGCGGCGGCGCGCGCGTGGTGCGCTGATTCCGAAGAACGGATCTTCATAAAGAAGGAGTTCGTCGTAGCCACGGCGGACTCCTTTTTTATTCGACACCTTTATTTCATTAGTAAAATAGGCAATTTAGTATTTTTATGGTTGACGGTGGGAAAGATCGGTGTTTGCTTTGCGCCGCTCCCACCATGAAACTCCCGCACCTGATCGCCCGAAACGGAAACCACCGCGCTGTGGATTTCCGTTGTCGATGTGCTTGATCACCGGGCGGCGACCGGTGTTTCCGGTCCCGCAGGTTTGTCCGCGCCGCACCTTCGCGGCGATGCTTTCAGACCCAGGATTTTTCCATTTTTTCCATAAGGCCGTGGTTGGCTTGATCAAAACGACCCGTTCCGGATCTCCGGAGCGGGTCGTCAGCGGCCCACCCAAACTCCCAACATCCCATCTCATGAACCTTTCCATTTCCCAGCTCATTCAAATCACTGAACCTCTCTCCACGACCGTTTCCTCGCCCAAACTCGATCTGATCCAGCTCGCCTGGGATCACATCACGCAGCGCTATCTCCAGCGCATCGGGTCGAACCGGATTTTCGCCGGCCGTGTCCGCGCCATCCGCTTGCTGGCGGTGCATGACGCGATCCACTCGGTGATCGATCCGGGCAACGGCAATATCTACAAGGAAATCTCGGAAGGCTCCACCATCGAGGCGGCTTACGCGGCGGCGGTGAAATCCTCGCATGATGTGCTGGCCGCCGTTTTCACGGATTCAGAGGATCGCGAGGATCTCGCCGATCTGCTGGACGAGAGTCTCTCGCTCATCGGCAAGGAGGACGAGAAGGCAGCCGGGATTTTCAGTGGTTCCGATAGCGCCAGCGCCTACCTCAGAAATTTCGCGCCGCTGCTTGTCAACCACCAGCCTCCCGGCAAAAAAGTCCCGTCACGCCCGAGACGCGAACTGGCAACGGCATCCGGCGGAAGTGGCTTCTGGTAAACGGGGCCGGAAAAATCGCGGCATCCAAAAAGAGTCTGTTGTGGCACACGGCGGGCTCTTCTGGTTCCGTGCATTCCTCAATCATGTCCGCCGGAAACCCCAACAAGATCGCCCCTACTGACAACGGCTCCGCCCTGCTGGTGGCCCGCATCGTTTTCTACAATGGTCTGGTTCTCGGAGCGGGGCTCGTCGTCTGCATCCTGGCGATGTTGTTTTTCAATGCAGGCAACATCGCCCCCGGCCAGGACCGATGGTTCGTGGGAACCACATTGGGGACGCTTGCCGTGCTGTCATTCATTTTCGCCTGGGGTGCTAA
Source organism: Verrucomicrobiota bacterium (assembly GCA_040386755.1). Classification (GTDB taxonomy): domain Bacteria; phylum Verrucomicrobiota; class Verrucomicrobiia; order Verrucomicrobiales; family Akkermansiaceae; genus Luteolibacter. The sequence continues at coordinate 189,890 of JAZKEY010000001.1, forward strand.
GGCCCGCATCGCTAAACTGAAAAAGTCCGCATGACTGTCGGTTCAAATGTTCTGGAAGTCCGTGATTCCATCTTGCCAACTTACTGCTTTGCATGGCAAAGCAAGGCATGACGACACGCGAAGAAGCGGCTGAACAATTGCGGGTGATCCGGTCGGTGATGGAGCGGGCAACGATTTTCCGCGCCCTTTCCGGGGAAACGGCCTTGATCGGTGGAGCGGCGGCGCTGGCGGCGGCCTGGTGTTCGGAAGGCCGCCACTACTGGGGCTTCGCCGGCTGGTGGCTGGGTGGACTCGCGGCGGTGCTGGCGTTCAACGTGTTCCAGATTTTCCGGATGAAAGTGGCGCACGACCGTCCGTTCTGGAGTTCCGGGCTGCGGGTGGCGTTGCGGGGAGTGCTGCCCTCGTTGGTCGCCGGTGGATTTCTCGGGCTGCTGTTCGTGCGGGGTGGCCAAGAGCAAACAGCGGCGTGCCTGTGGATCCTGCACTACGGCCTGGCATTGCTGGCGATCCGGGAATTCGCGCCGAAGTCGATGGTGTGGCTGGGGTGGGCGTTTGTCCTGTTTGGAATGGTGAGCCTGGCTGCGGTCGCCGACGTGATTCATGTGCCGCCGCAGTGGCTCAAAATCCTGAATGGCTCCCGGCTGATGGCGATTTCCTTCGGAGGATTTCATTTGATCTATGGCGCGTTGATCGTCACCACCGGGCGTCGCGAGGAGCTTGCCGCATGATCGATTTTTCCCAACTGGATCGGACCATTCATGAGAAGGGACGGCTGTCGATCATGACGCTGCTCGCTTCCCGGGCCGAACCTTGGGCATTCCAGGATCTCAAGGCGCAGTTGGACATGTCCGATGGGAACCTGATCACCCACCTGCGGACACTGGAAAAAGCGGAATTTATCTTGGGTGAAAAGCTCACCGGCGACGGTCGGCCGCAGACACTTTACGTGCTCACGCCGGCAGGTCGGACCGCGTTTGTCGCCTATCTCGGGATTTTGGAACAAATTCTCGGACTGGGAAAATAATCCGCTTGCTCCGGATTTGCTTTGTGATACAAAGCTTCTAGCCATGAAACGATTCTGCCCCGCTCCGCGCCCAAATACTTTGCAAAACAAAGTTTTAAGCACTCTCACTGATCGGCGCTTCATGCCGCCGACCGCTGCGGGAGTGGAAATGAAAATCGCCAATGCGCTCGGCATGGACGACGACGCGCGGGCGGCATTGGAGCGAATCACCGTGCTGTCGAAATCGCGGAAAATCGGCGTGGCGGGCCGCTTCATGCCGGACGGCGGAGTGAGCTCGAAACTGGCCGCGCTCGGGATCGCCGAGAACGTCGAACCTGAGGATTTTTTCCGCTACCGCACCATCGTGATTCCCTATTGCGGCGTCCCGGCACGGCTCCGTCGCGAGTGGGAAGAGGCCGGCCAAAGCTTGGAAGACCTGACTTCGCCACAGGTCAGGCGGGCGCAGGTGGCGCTCGGTTTGTTGAAAATGGAAGGAGCGCAGGCACTGGTCATCGGCCACCATGAGAACCCGGAAACGCTGGCCATTTCGGGAGGAAATTCCGCCACACGGATCCTCGAGGACACCACGGATACTTCACGGCTGCTGTTCTCGCCGGCTTTCGGCGCGGTCTGCCAGACAACTCTCTCACCACGTCGGGTTTCGTGGTTGGTCCAGCAACTCCGCCTGCGCTGGAGGGATGCGCGGGTGACGTTTCTGGACACGGTTTCGCCGGCGATGGTCGCCCGCGAGGAGGCCTTGGAACGCCTCCTGGTGGTTTGTGACCGGGTCATCGTCGTCGGCGAGACGGGAGAATCCTCGTGCGAGGCCCTGATGGAAACCGCCTCGCGCCGGGGCAAGCAGGCTGTCACCGTGGCTGGACCGGACGATCTGGCCGCCGCGGATTTTGCTCCGAATGAAAAGATCGCCCTCACCGCCGGAGCCTTCGCCACCGACGAGGCGATCCGCGCGGTGGCCGGAGTGCTGGTGGCACGTTAGATCCTGCGCCTAACAGACACCAGTCGGTCGCAAGGCGGCAAGGGCTTGCAGGAGTTGCGAGTTGTTCTCATGGCCTAGCTGTTCCCGCAGCATGCCCAGTTTGCGGTCAAGCGTATCCCTACGCCATCCCAAGGCGGCGGCAAGGTCCGACCGCGTCTCGCCGCGAATCAATCCCGCAAGCATCCGCCCCTCCTTTCCATTTAATGTTAGATCAAGCGTTGCAGCCGGGCCCGCCACACCGGACACGGAAGCAAGGCCGCCTGAGAATTCCTGCCATACCGCCCGCAGTTGGCGGCGCTCCTCGATGCGGCGGCTGAGAACTCCGACCTGCAGACCGATGAGGTGCAGCAGTTGGACTTCCCGGTCCGTGAAATCCCGGCTCCGGAGATTCCAGCTCAACACGATCCGGGAGCCATCCAGCCTCGCCGCGTTGTAAGCAATCTGATAGCGCGAATCCACGTGACGGTAAACCTCCTGGAACAGCGGATTGGATTTGAACGCCGCGTCGGACTGATAGTCGGAGATCCGCTGGGGCCGTATCCACGCGCTTTCCAAGTGACCGGCAGCGATCACCGGATGATGGTGGATGGTGGCATTGAGAGCAGTGGTATGCCGCTCCAGTCCTTCGCGGTAATCCTCATGATTCGCCTCGAAGCCGAGAATCTCGTCCATCGCCGAAGTCCAGACATTCCACAGCATGAAATCCGCCGGCAGGATTTTTCCGGTCCCCCGGATCAGCTCGCTGCCCAGCTTGGCCAGATCCGGAGCTTCGACCAGATGGCCGGTCAGCCGGTTGACCGCCCGGATGTCGGTGGCCGTGATGTCGGGAAGGCGTTGGATCAAGGGCAACATCACCGTGAATTCATATCGGTCTGAAACAGCAAATGGGTCCGCTGGTGGACGCCCAACTTCCGATAGAGCCGCGCCACATGGCTTTCCACCGTCCGGCAGGCGCAACCCAGGATGATGGCGATTTCCGGCCCGGTTTTCCCTTCGCGCAGCCAGCCGAGCACTTCACGCTCCCGCTTCGTCAGTGGCACCGGTGCGGATTGTTTCACATCACCATCGCTTTCAGGCTCCGCGTCGGCCCATACCCGCACATGGCACGAACAGACCAGATACCTGGCCGGCGGTGACTCCGACAAGCAGGCGGAGACGGCTTCCTGAGAGAATGGAACCTCCACCTGTTTCGCCGCCCATTCCCGCGCTTTCGGACTCATGACGGGTTCACGACCAGGCAGCAAAAGCGCCACGTTCCAGCCCAACGCATCCAGAATCCCGGCCCATGCCATCAGGTTCGCCAGCATCCGCTGGTTTTCCCTCTCCAGCCGGAGATCGATCTTCCTGAGGAAATCGCCCGGTGCACCCAGTTCGGAGACGAACGGCAAAGGGTCGATTTCAACCATACCACGAGTTTCTAGCCGACAGCGCGGGTGCCGTAAAGCCCTATCTACCAATGGAAACCCACGGCATCCGCCTGCCGCCCCCCCATCCCCGAGCCGTGATTTTCCGTTCTCCCCGATCAAATGTCCGTCCGTTCATCGGCAGGAAAATTACACTTTTGCGTAGTTTCGGGGCTGTCCAAAAACGCCGCGATTCCATCATATTTCACCGCCCCGTGTTTGCATGCCGAAAATTCTTCAAATGCCGGCGATCCAGGCAGCGGGGTCTTTCTCCCTCCAGAGAAAAGCAACTCCCGCGGTCAGAATGGATTACCCTTGGTCACCGGTGAGGTGGATTGCATTCCCGAACCTATGATCCCCCTGATTCCGACCGCGGGAAACGCCCGCCCTCACATGGTAATTCAGCATGCTTCGGAAAACCGCCTCAAAGCATGGTTTTTTCCATCCCTGGACCGGCTGCCTGCCACTCAAGTGTTTTCTCGAATGGCGTTGCTAAGATGAGAGAATTTGATAGTCAGTGATTTGGGTAGCCGGAGTTGTTTTTCCACATCCCACCGTTCCTCCCCTCACATCTCCCCTTCGTGTTACTCACCATCACTGTTTCGTGGAATTTTATGCAGCCGCCTCCTCCGAGTTGGCCTGTCGGATCGGATGTTGGAAGTCCAACAGGGGCGGAAGAGGGCAGCCTGAGTCTAGCGCAAACTGAAGTCACCTTGTCCCCCCTCGCCTCTTGATATGAACACCTCCTTCAAATTTCCGATCCGGTTCAGTCTCCGCTCTTGGCTTCCGGCCGTGATGCCTTGGTTGCTGGGCTGCCAATTGCACGCGACTCCCGTTTTGGAGTCGATTCGTGGCTTTGTCCGGTCGCCTGAGAAGCCGAAGGCGAAGCTGGTACAAGGGACTGACGGTGCTTTCTATGGAACGACCTATGGCGGCGGTTCCAGCGGTTATGGGACGGTCTTCAAAATGACCGCCGCCGGGGCGCTCACAACGCTGGTGAACTTCAATTCCACCAATGGCAGTTCTCCCGAAGCCGGGCTGGTGCAAGGGACTGACGGGAATTTCTATGGAACATCACGACTCGGCGGTTCCAGCGGCTATGGGACGGTCTTCAAAATGACCGCCGCAGGGGCGCTCACGACGCTGGTGAACTTCAACGGCAACAATGGCAGCTCTCCTAGAGCCGTTTTAATAGAAGGTAGCGTCGGCACTTTCTATGGGACAACTGTTGATGGCGGTTCCAACGGCTATGGGACGGTGTACAAGATGACCGCCGCCGGGGCGCTCACGACAATGGTGAACTTCAATTCCACCAATGGCAGCTCTCCCGCAGCCGGGCTGGTAAAAGGGGCTGACGGAAGTTTCTATGGAACGACCTATTCCGGCGGTTCCAGCGGATATGGGACCGTGTTCAAGATGACCGCCGCCGGGGCGCTCACGACACTGGTGAATTTCAACGGCACCAATGGCGTATTTCCCTACGCGGGGCTAATCCAAGGAAACGACGGCAATTTTTATGGAACAACCGACGGGGCCGGCGGTAATGGGACGGTCTTCAAAATGACCGCCGCAGGGGCGCTCACGACGCTGGTGAACTTCAATTACACCAATGGCAGTAATCCCCGCGCAGGCCTGTTACAAGGTGGCGATGGCAATTTCTATGGAACAACGTATGCTGGCGGTTCCAGCGAAGATGGAACGACCTTCAAAATGACCGCCGCCGGGGTGCTCACGACGCTGGTGAACTTCAACGACGCCTTGGGAAGACTTCCCTACGCGGAGCTAATCCAAGGAACGGACGGCAATTTCTATGGAACAACCTATGTCGGCGGTTCCAACCTCCGTGGAACGGTCTTCAAAATGACCTCGTCCGGAACTCTGACGACTCTTACCAACTTCCACTCAATCAACGGCGATCACCCCTCCGCAGGCCTGATCCAAAGCAGCGATGGCAATCTCTATGGAACTGTTCGTTTGGGGGGCTCCGGCGGCGGTGGAAAGGTTTTCAAGATCACCACCGCTGGTGCCTTCACGACGCTGGTGAACTTCAATTCCACCAATGGAAGCAATCCCTCTGCGAAGCTGGTCGAAGGCAGCGACGGCAGTTTCTATGGAACGACGGATTATGGCGGTTCCAGCAGCGCTGGGACCGTCTTCAAGGTGACGGCCGCCGGGGCGCTCACGACCCTGGTGAACTTCAATGACACCAATGGCAGCCGTCCCGAAGCCAGGCTAATCCAAGGGACGGACGGAAACTTCTGGGGAACGACCGTTTACGGCGGTTCCAGCGGCTACGGAACGGTCTTCAAGATGACCACCGCCGGGGCGCTTACGACGCTGGTGAACTTCCACGGCTACGATGCCAGCTATCCCCACGCGGGGTTAATCCAAGGGACGGACGGCAATTTCTATGGAACGACAGCTTCCGGAGGCACCGACTCCTATGGGACGGTATTTAAGATGACCGCCGCCGGGGCGCTCACGACGCTGGTGAATTTCAATTATACCAATGGTGGCTACCCCGACGCCGGGTTAATACGAGGGACGGATGGCAATTTCTATGGAACAACATCTTTCGGAGGCACCGGCGGCGATGGGACCGTCTTCAAAATGACCCCCGCGGGTGCGCACACGATTCTGGTGCACTTCAACGGCACCAATGGCGGGTCTCCTAAAGCCGGGTTGATGCAAGGGACGGACGGCAATTTCTATGGAACCACCTATTCCGGAGGCACGGGCGACGTTGGAACGGTCTTCAAAATGACACCCGCCGGGGCGCTGACGACGCTGGTGCACTTCAACCGAACCAATGGCAGCTATCCCGAAGCCGAACTGATCCAAGGTAGCGACGGAAATCTCTATGGAACATCGAGTGACGGAGGAAGCACTCCAGCCGGTGAATCAGCGGGAGGAGGAGAGATTTTCCGCGTGCGTCTTGGTCCTACCGTCACAAGCCAGGCAGCAACGAATCTCACCGCCACAAACCCCACCCTCAATGGCACGGTGAACCCCGGCGGTTATTCCACGCCGGTTTCCTTCCAATATGGCACCAGCCCCACGCTCGCCACTTTCACCACAATCAGTGCGGGTACCTTGCCCGTCGGCACGGCGGACATGGCGGTCTCGGCGAGTCCCGCCGGTCTCTCGCCTGTCACGACCTACTACTTCCGCGTGGTGGCAAGCAACAGTGAGAACGTTGTTCCAAAATACGGCTCGATCCTTAGCTTTACCACTTTGCAGAGCCCGGACATCGTCGTGGAAGCCCCCACCGGAACCGCCGTCGCCAATGGTGCTGGAACCCTATCATTCGGCACCGTCAACAGTGGATCATCGGCCACTCGAAACGTGACTATACGGAATTCCGGCGGCGCGGCGCTGTCAGGAATTACACTCTCCAAGACTGGGACCGGGGTATCCCAGTTTACGTTCGCCCCCCAATCTTTTGCCCCGCTTGCTGCTAATTCGTCGGTCGTATTCACTGTCACCTTCGGACCACAGTTTTCCGGCGCGGGGCCGGCTACGCTAGCGATCACGAGCAATGATCCCGATGAGAGCTATTTCACCGTCAACCTTAGCGGCACTGGAAACTTTGCCCCGACCGATCTTGCCTTGAGCGCCTCATCGCTGGCGGAGAACGTGGCCGCCAATACCAACGTCGGCACTCTTGGTTCCACCGATGCCAGTGGCAACACCTTTACCTATTCACTGGTGGCCGGGACCGGCAGCACCGACAACGCGGCCTTCACGATCACGGGCACGGCTTTCAAGATCAACACCTCGCCGAACTTCGAGACAAAGAGCAGCTACGCGATCCGGGTGCGGACCACCGACCAAGGCGGGCTGTTTTTCGAGAAGGCGCTCACCATAGCGGTCACCAATGTGAACGAAACGCCGTCCAACATCACGCTAGGGACCTCCACACTCGCGGAAAACGTGGCCGCCAATACCACGGTCGGGACCCTGGGCACCACCGATCCGGACGCGGCGAACACGTTCACCTACACTTTGGTGAGCGGGACGGGCAGCACGGACAACACGGCATTCGCCATCACCGGCACCACGCTCAAGATCAATGCCTCGCCGGACTTCGAGGTGAAAAACAGCTATGCCATCCGAGTGCGGACGACCGACCAAGGCGGCTTGTTCTTTGAGAAAACCCTCGCTGTCTCCATTACCAACGTCAACGAAACGCCAACCGACGTTGCCCTGAACAACTCCACCCTCCCCGAAAACGTGGCGGAGAACACCACCTTGGGCACCCTCGGCTCCACCGATCCGGATGCGGCCAATACCTTCACCTATTCCCTGGTTACTGGCACTGGCAGCACCGACAACACGGCCTTCACCCTCACCGGCACAACGCTCAAGATCAATTCCTCACCGAACTTCGAGGTGAAAAACAGCTATGCCATCCGCGTTCGGACGACCGACCAAGGTACCCTGGCTTTTGAAAAAGCCCTGACGATCTCTGTCACCGATGTGAACGAGACACCTACCGAGGTCACCCTGACCAGCTCCAGCCTTGCGGAAAACATCGCGGCTGACACCACCGTGGGGACTCTCGGCTCCACCGATCCTGACGCCTCCAACACCTTCACCTATTCCCTGGTAACCGGCATCGGCAGTACCGACAACGACGTCTTCACCATCACTGGCACAACGCTTGAAATCAACGTCTCACCGGACTTCGAGTCAAAGAACAGCTACGCCATCCGACTGCGGACCGCCGACCAAGTTGGCCTCTTTTTTGAACAGACCTTCACCCTCACAATCATCAATGAGAACGAGGTCCCTGTGATCCAGTTGCCCGGTTCGCCGGTCATCGCGGAGGCCACCAGTGCCGGCGGAGCGGTGGTGACTTTCAGCGTCTCCGGGAACGATCCCGAACAAGGCTCCATCACCGGCAGCGGCTCACCCGTTAGCGGCAGCACTTTCCCGATTGGCGATACCACGGTGAATGCCAGTGTGACGGACGCCGACTCCCTAACGGCGACGGGGAGTTTCATCGTTCGGGTTCGTGATACCACCGCGCCGGTGGTGTCTTCCCCTGCGGACGTGACTGTGGCCGCCACCAACGGAACCGGAGCGGCCGTGACTTATTCAGCAGCCACCGCCACGGATGCGGTGGGCGTGACCTCGCTCACCTATTCGCACGAGAGCGGCACCGACTTTCCCATTGGCCAAACCGTGGTGACGGTCACCGCGAAGGACGCGGCCGATAACACCGGCATCGGCACTTTCACCGTCACCGTCCTCGTTGTGAACCATGCGCCTGGTTTCACGCTGCCCACCGCAGCCTTCAGCGTCGCGGAAGGTTCCGGGGCCTTCTCCTCCAGCGGCTTTGCCACTGGCATTTCCGCCGGCCCTCCCCACGAGGCGTCGCAAACGGTGGCCTTCACCGTGACGAACAACGACAACACCCTGTTCGCCATCCAGCCTACCATCGACCCGGCGGGCACACTGACATTCACACCGGGCACCAATCTGGGGACGGCGACCGTCACGGTCATCGCCAGTGATGACGGAGGCACTTTCGACGGCGGGGTGGATACCAGTACGCCGCAAACATTTGCCATCACCATTCTCGATGCCACGCCTCCTGTCATCACTCCGTTGGCAAACGTGGATTCCGTTGAGGCCACCGGCCCGGACGGCGCGGTGGTGACCTATCCGGCCGCGCAGGCGGTGGACAATTCCGGCGCGGTTCCGGCTATCACCTACTCCAAAGCGAGTGGCAGTGTTTTCCCGATCGGAACCACCACCGTGACGGTCACCGCCACCGATGCGGCGGAAAACTCGAGCATCTCCACTTTCGGCGTGGCCGTGGTCGACACCACCGCGCCGCTGGCGGAAGCGCCCTTGGGTGGTTTCGCCCCGCTGTCGCTAACAGCCGGACCCGGCGGATTGGCGGAGCTGCCGGATTACACCTCCGATCTCCTAACATCCGACCTGGTGGGCGTCACCGCCGTCACGCAAAGCCCCCCGGCAGGCACGATGTTGCCGGCGGGAACCACGTCCGTCTCGCTGGTGGCAAGGGATGCGGCGGGCAATGACTCGGCGGCGGTGGGTTTCGACGTCGCGGTGGCAAACGCTGCGTTTGAGAACGGGAGTTTTGAGATCAACGGAGGGCGGGACACTTCCATCATTGCCGGTTGGAATCTCGCCAACGGCGGCGGCCTGGTGGCCAGGGACGGGGAAGGCTGTACCGACGGCAGTTTTTCCGCCGCATTCAACGTCGCCAACACCCCGGGAGGAGGGGTTCTTTCGCAGACATTCGCCACGCAGACCGGACGGTCTTACACGGTGGTTTTCGATTTCGGAGCCTTCTCCGTCCCGACCGGAGGGACTTCTCTCTCCCAACTCAAGGTGGAGGTGCGCGATGGGGAATCGGCTGTTAGCGGCAATCCGACGATCCTTGCCGGAAGCGGCCGGATCACAGGCACCACCGGAGGCGCGTTGGTGTCGAATGAAACAACGATCCAAGTGAAGGATCAGAGCGGGACGAGCGCAGTAACAGGTGCGGCACCCAATGCGCAGTTCAGTGTGGTTTCGTTCACCTTCACCGCGCAAGGTCCGCTGAGCACCATCGTTTTCACCGATCAGAGCACGGGCGGCGTCGATAATCAGGACGCGCTCATGGATCACGTGCGGATCGAGGCACTGGGCGATGATGCCACGCTTTCCGGTCTGGTCCTGAGTAGTGGAGCATTGGATCCTGTCTTTTCAAGCGGCACCACCGCCTACACCGCAAGCACCTCCGGCAGCAGTGTGACCGTCACTCCGACCCTAACCCACGCCAGCGCCACGGTGAAAGTGAACAACGTTCCGGTGGCCTCCGCTACCGCCAGCACTGACATCCCATTGAACTTGGGGACGAATACGATCTCGACCGTGGTCACTGCAGAGGATGGGAATGCCGCGCAAACCTACATCGTGACGATCACAAGGACGTCCCTGTCATACGCAAACTGGGCCAGCGGCGCAAACCTGAATGGCGATGACGCCTCATCAACGGCCATGCCCTACCACGATGGAATCAGCAACCTCATCAAATACGCTTTCAACATGAACGGCAACGGTCCCGACGTCGGCGTTCTAGCAGCCGATGGGGTCTCAGGCTTACCGAGAATTTCAACAGACCCCAGCGGTGCCCAACGGATCCTGCAAATCGAATACGTCAGGCGGATCGGTAGTGACCTGATTTACACTCCACAGATCTCGACGGATTTGAGCACCTTCACGGCCCTGATCGGAATTCAAACCGTCACCCCCATCGACACCCAATGGGAACGAGTGAGCGTTGATCAAGTGGTCGCGCCCGGCGAGGGGCATGTTTTTGGCCGCGTTCAGGTTATTTTGTCTGAATGATGCCAACTTGACGGGTTGCCTCCGCAAAAAGGCTAACGCTCCAGGATCTCCACCTCGTAGCCATCCGGATCGGTGACAAACGCCATTTTCCGGCCACCGGTGGAGAATTTCTCGCGCCAGCCGGACGGCCAGATCTCGATGCCGGCTTTCTCGACGCCATCGCAATATCCGATGATGTCGGACACGCCGAGCGCCGTGTGCATCAGGTCTTCTGGGCAGGTGGTCTTGTAGCCTTCCGACCAGGTCAGCTCGAGAAACACGTCATTTCCGGGCAGTTCGAGGAAGGCGAGTTGGTTGCCTTCGGGAGACTCCTTGCGCTCCTTTTCGAAGTAGCCGAGTTTTTCGTAGAAGGCGATGGAAGTGTCGAGGTCCTGGACGCGGATGCGGGTATGGAGAAAGCGGATCATGGCGGCGGGAGCTTGGAGCAAAACTCCGGAATTGCCAAACGGTGATTCAGCACGGGCTCTCATTTTTGCCGCACGGAGTGATGATTCTTTGCAATGGTCTATCGGCGATGTTAATGGAAGAGACCATGAAAACGATAGTCGTCGCAGTCGATTTCTCAAACGCCACGCCCGGAGTTCTCGAAATGGCAACCCGGTTGGCAAAATCCTTCGGGGCGGACCTCCGCCTGTTCCATGTGATCGAGCCGGAACCGAGCTACACCGCCTATGGTTTCACCCCGGACGAATTCCCGGCCATGAACGCGTTCCAGGAGGAGGCGAAACGCCGCGCCACCCGCAAACTGGAAGATCTTCTCACCACCGTCCGTGCTGATGTCCCCACGGCGACCTCGAAACTCGCCGAGGGCAGTCCGCTCCACGCGTTGTTAGATCACGTGAAGGAAAGCGCAGCCGATTTCGTCATCGTCGGTTCACACGGCCACGGCGTGATCGCGTCCTTGCTTCTAGGCAGCGTCGCCGAGGGCATGGTACGCAAGGCCACCGTGCCGACGTTGGTCGTTCCGGCGGCGGCTGAATAATCTAATGAAATATAGAACGATCCCCTGCATAAGTGCCCGCCTCACCCCGCGCTGACGATGGCGATGAGGTGGCGGAGTTCGTCGGCGACCTCCTTGGGTTCGTTCACGGTGGTGGTGATCTCGGCGCGGATGAGTTCGCGGAAACGCGCGCGCAGGCGGTGGATGGCGACTTTCACCGCGGTTTCGGACATCCCGAGAGAAAGGGCGGCTTCGGCTTGTGACGCAGTGGCAGCGCCGTCGAGCCAAGGTTTGAGCGTGTTGAAAAAGGATGCCTTGTGCGCCTGCTCCGTCTCCAGCGCGGCGAGGGCGCGGGCGATCAGAGTCAGCGCCCATTCCCGATCGAATGCAAGGGTGTGGTCCTGCACCCCGGGCATCGGCAAGCCGGGCGCGGTATCCGTTTCGGTGACAAGCGGGACGTGCTCCGCGCCGCCACCGCGTTTTCCGGCAAGCGCGGCCTCGCGGCGTTTTGATAGAAAATGCTTCAGCGCACCTAGCAGATAACTGCGGAACCTGCCGCGTCCCTGCTCCGGAGTCCCGACTCCTCCGGCGAGCACACTCTCGAAAAACGCGTGCGCCATTTCCCGCGCCGCGTCATCGCCCCGCCCGCCGCGCCGGAGGAACGCGACGACCGGCGCGTAGTAGGCCGCGCACAAATCGGAAAGCGCAGCTTCCGCTTCTTCGCCCTCACCACGGGCGCGGAGAACGAGCGTCCAGCGGGTGGGGTGAAAAGCGGCGTCAGTCATGGTTCACGTTCAAGGTTTGGATCCCAGCTCGTTCAGCTTCCATGCACCCTCTTCCAAAACCATCCGGAAGGTGAAACGCCGCTGGCTGCCGTCGTTTGCCTCGACCACGACTTCGGCGTTGGTGGCGTCCAGCTTGTTAGCGCTGATGAAGCGGGATTGCCCGAAGTCCCCGAAGTTGTCCAAGCTCTCCCCTTCTTTCTTCAGCGTCTCCTTGAAGGATTTGGAGAATCCGTTTTGAAAAACCCTGGCATTCCGCTCGCGCGCCGCCTGAATGATCGCACTCATCGCCTCTTGAACCTGGGGCACATCGTCCTCGGGTTGTTTTACCGCTTCTAACTGGATCCTGTCCACAGGCGCAGGTATTCCATGGCTGAATTGCTCCTTGGGAATGCCGGCGGCGAAGCCATCCAGCTCGTTCTCGGGAATAAAATCCGGTGGGAACATCGCAAGTTGTCGCGGTGTTCCGTCAGGGCGGATCATGAAGACGCGGCCCCGGCGGAGATCCATCTCCATGCCGTTCAGTTTTACTTTTTCAGGATGGCCGATTGCGTATTCCACCTTTCTGTTACCAATTCCCGCCTCGCCGGTCAGGACTTTTCCATCAGAGTGGCTTTGTATCGATTTATTGGAACCTCTGCCAATGATCATGCACACGGGGAACCAATTTCTATCGCCTACAGCGATTGTGAGCGACGTATATTCATCGCCACTCACCGCTCCGGCCCACAGCCTGCCTTTCAACTCAACAGAACGATCGCCCTTTCCTCCAGCAACGGGAATTGGAATCGTCCAGTGAACGATGGTTTCCACGTCAGGCGGAACAGATCTGTTCTTGGCAGGAGCGGGTCGCGGCGGAACGACCGATCGTGGTCGGGCGGTTTCCTGTCTGGCATTGGCCCCCGTGCGCATCTCCGGAGCGACGACCAAGATGGAAACCGTGACAACTGCCATTCCAAATGCGAGCCATGACATGGTGACATCCATCAAGCGGTTGGGAGTGTCCTTGGCGACCGACCGCCAGACGGACCGCAAGATTAACCAGTTCAAAAGTGTGGCAGCGACGATAAGCGCAAGAATGACAAGACCTGTCGGCCGCGTGCTGGCAGAAACCGCGCGGATCAACAGTCCGTTGATGATGAAAATGGGAAAGATCAGTCCATCGCAGACCGCCAGGGCCAGACCGCGGATCCTGCCGTCCGAGCGGCGGATCTGCCAGACGGCCAGCCAGCCTAGGATCATGGAACCGGGCAGCGACGACAACCCGATCCACAGCATCGCGATCGGCACGAACTCGCTCACCATGCGGTATCCCATTTCGGGAAACAGGAAATGCAGCATTCCCGCCACTGCCCATACGAATCCCACGATGGCTAGCCGCGAAAAGCGGGGTTCCGTGGAAACCGGCGCGGCGGACCTTTTGGTGTCGGCCGCGATCTTCGCCGCCCCCTGCATGTCCGTCTTCACCTCGTTCGCGCTCTGCTGTCTCAGCTCGCGTTCCTTTTCCAAGGTCCGGAAAACGATTTTGTCGATATGGTTGCTAACAGCCGCCCGCTGGCTTGGAGCGGGAAAGCGTCCTAACGGAAGTTCGCCGGTGAGCATTTCATAAATCACCACGCCGAGGCTGTAGATGTCGGCACGGTGATCGACGTCGCGCGGGTTCTCGTGTTGCTCGGGAGCCATGTAGGAAGCGCTGCCGAGCGCGCCACCGGTCATGGTCAGGGTGAAATTGCCATGCGGATCGCCGACCATGCGGGCGATGCCGAAGTCGGCGATCTTCACGCCGCCGTCTCGATCCAGCAGGATGTTTTCCGGCTTGATGTCGCGGTGCCACACGCCCTGCGAGTGCGCGGCCTGGAGCGCGTCGCAGATGCCGGGCACGATGGCGAGCGCCTGCTCCGGAGTGAACCGCCCGGCACGCATCGCCTGGCGGAGGTTCACTCCGTCCACGAACTCCATCAGCAGATAGAAAAATCCGCCGCTCTCGCCGTGCTCATAGACGGCGACGATGTTCGGGTGGTTCAGTTTGCCGAGCGCGCGTGCCTCGCGGGCGAAACGCTCGGCAAACGTCGGGTCGCGACCGAGCTCGGGAGAAAGGATTTTCAACGCGACGGTGCGGTCCAGACCGGGCTGACGGACTTGATAGACAAACCCCATGCCGCCCTGGCCAATGAGCCGGACGATTTCCCACTGCGGGAACCCGGTGGCGATTTCCTCAAGCGACGGCGCGCCCCGGCCGGTGGGCGCGGGCTCTTCCGCATCGCGCAGGAGGCAGGCCGGACAGAACCCACCGGGCGCATGGGCCGGGATGGGAGAGTGGCAGGTGGGGCAGATAGTGGGATTCACACAGGTTACTGACGGACGACTGGCGCGAGGTTACAGGGAATCTTGCGGCTGGCAGCCAAAAGATGAAGCGCCTCACCGCCGCGGCCAGGATCGCCGGTTAGGGTTGTTCCCCGACTCTTTGCTTCAGATAGGGGATGAGCGGAGAAGCCGGGTGCTGGTTCATCCATTCGCGAACGGCGGCGCGGTCGCCGTCGCCGTTCATGGTGTTCAAGACCGTGGACGTGAGGGAAGACAAGTTGAGCTCCGCATCATGCGGGGCGGTGTTGACGGTCTCAATGATGTTGAGTTTGTCCGGCATGTAGTAGTACCGGTATTTCTGGAGCGCCTGTTGGGTGGTGGCGGTGGGATCGCGGCCGAATTCCGTGAGTTTGATAACCACCTCGCACGCCTGCCCGATGTCCCGCGCGTGATCCGCCTTCCAGAGGAGTTTTTCGGTCACTTCGCTGAACAAACTGTTCGCGAGACTCACATTGTTAGAATCGGCGGAATCCAAGGTGGATGCGTACTGCATGATATCGTCCAAGGCACCAGTTCCACCATTCTCCAGGGTGTTCCAGACCAGGTGTCCGACGCAATCCTTCCGGGATTGCGAGGGGATTTCCGCAAGCAGTTTGAGGGCGTCCTTCGGATCTCCCAAAGCCGCGCCGGCGATGACCGCCGAATAGTTTTCGTTGGAAATTGCCTGGCCCGCGGCTTCGGCTTTCCTGAGCCAGTCGAGCGCGGCTCCGGGGTCCTTCGAGCTCCAGCCGTAGAGGATGTTCCAACTTTCGTTTTTCTTTTTCTCAAGTCCGGCGGCGAGTTGGACATTCATCGCATCCTCGCCCGCGACCTGTCCGCTGCGGAAAAGGGCGAGCTTCCAATCCTCGAAATAATCCCGGCCGGTTTCCGCCGAAAGTTTGCCGAATCCGGAAACGACATCGCTCCAGTTGTCGACGGTCATGTTGAGGAGGCACTCGGTGAGGAGGCGACGCTTTTCGACGGGATCAGGCTTCGATGCCGCCAGTTGGGCGAGGCCTCCCAACTCGGCGGTGGACGCCTGCCGAATCTTCGCGATGCCAGTAGGGCCTGGACCGATCCGAGTTGGCCGATCCTGTCTCGCTGATCCTGCCCGGACCGAGGCGGCGGGCTCTGCCTTCGGGCTAGCGGGAGGCGAGAATGACGCCTTTCCGGCGATGAGCCCGACGGTCAGCCCGGCGAGAACGTAACCTGCGGGAGCAAGAATTTTCATCATGCGGAGAACTAGCCGGAGTGGCTGAAAAGTAAACCATTTCCTAACCACGCCGGATGCGTCACCCCACGTTTGCGACGGCGACGAGGTTGCTGTGAATCGTCGGGTTACCTTTTCCTGTCCGGCTTTCCCAACGGCGGCTACTCTTGGATAAGTGAACGCCCGAACCGATCCACAACTGCTGCGCGCCTACGCCGAAGGCCGCTCCGAGGCCGCGTTCGCGGAGTTGGTCCGGCGGCACATCGATTTCGTCCACTCGGCGGCAGTCCGGATGGTGAATGATCCCCATCTGGCGAAAGACGTGTCGCAGGGAGTGTTCGTGGCACTGGCGAAAGATGCCGGGAAACTCACCAACCATCCCATTTTGGTCGGCTGGCTACACCGCACCACGCGGAACATCGCCGCTCAAACGGTCCGCACCGAGGTGCGCCGCCGCCATCGTGAAAAGGAAGCCGCCGCCATGAACGAATCTCCGGAAACCGACGCCGAGTGGGAACAAATCTCCCCGCATCTCGATGCCGCGCTCGCAAATCTGAGCGATGCCGACCGCGATGCCGTGCTACTCCGTTACTTCGAAAACAAGCCCGCCCACGAAATGGCGGTGATTCTTGGCATCAGCGCCGAAGCCGCGCAAAAGCGCGTCAGCCGGGCCGTCGAGCGGTTGCGGGAGAATTTTGCCAAACGCGGCCTAATTACCGGAGCTGCCGGACTCGCGGGAGTCCTTTCCGCCAACGCCGTGCAAGCGGCGCCAGCCGGGTTCGCGGCGCTGGTCTGCGGCTCGTGCCTGTCCGCAACGACTTTCTCGGCATCGGCGGCCGCCGCCCATCTAACACTAACCATGATGAAGAAAACCCTCATTGTCACAGCCGTCGCCGCGGTGCTCACCGGGGTTGTGTTTTATCAACAGCATGATTCGCGGGCCATGTCGCAAGGCCTGCCCCCACAGGCCGTCCCTCGTGAAACCCTCGGAGGCGGGGCGCTGACCGAACAACTCGCCAGAGCAAAGGCGGCCAAGCCACCGGTGGATCGTGCCAAGGAATTGGAACGCCTGAAACTAAAGTGGCTGGAGATAGGCGACAGAAATGACAAGATCAGCGAACAGGAGACGCTGGCAAAAGAGAGCGCGGAACTGCTGCTGTGCGGCCGTGAAATGATCGATCTGTTGAAGTTTCTCAAGGATCATGAATTGGAAGGTTCTAATTTTACCCTCTCCAACAGTGTCGAGTGGTTGTTCAAAACCGCCCGCGCTGCCGAAGCCCGCGAGTTGCTGGTGGAACTGCCCGAGACGGCCAATGTCTTGTATGAGGGGGCCCCCGGACAAGGCGGGGAAGCCTATCGGGACTGGTGGAGCCGCGCTGCGGGGAAGACCTGCCCGGAAGACGAATTCGAATCGTTCCGTGCCGCCCTGAATTGCAAATCCTGCGCCACCGAGGCGCTTTACGGCCGCAACGAGCGACGGCTGACCAGTGATCCGCAAGCCGCCTTCACCTCCTCGCTTGAAGCATACCGCTCAGGAATTCCAACCATTTCGGGTCGAGGCGGAGTGACTGTGCTGTTTCATGTTAAAGCCGAGCAGGCGGCGAAGGTCGATTTTCAAAAATGGGAGGAGCAACTGCCACCTGACGTTCAGGACGATGAACCACGCCCTCCCCACCTTGACGAAGATGCGTTCACGGTGTTCCGTCGTAAGCTGTTTTGGAACTGGGCGGAAATCGACCCCGCCGCGGCCGCGAACCACGTCATGGCCAATCCCGACCGGCTCGCTCCAAGGCTGATGGAGGAAATTGTGGGCGGTTATTCCTCTTATAAGGATCGCAATGCAATCATCGCTTGGGTCGGCACCTTCCCCGAAGGTCCATATTTCGATGCGGCCGCCAGAAGTGCCGCAAGTTACGCCAGAGGCACTCCCGGGATCGACGAACTCATCCAGAAAGTCCAAGATCCGAAAATGCGCGAGGAAGCTGCGAAGCGCGCTCAGGTGCCTCTCGTCAATCCCAACACCCGGTAGCAGTTGGAACGGGGCTTTACCGCGCCGCCACGAGATCGTATCCGCGCCAGTCGCCGATGGTGATGTCGGCGAATTCTCCGACGGGGATGGCTTCATCCACCATGACGGAACCGTCGATTTCCGGGGCATCCCACTGGGTTCTAGCAACGCCGGGTTGCTCGACTAACACACGGACGGCTTTGCCGACCTGGGCCTGGTTGGTCTCTCCGGCGATCTTCTGGAGCTCGGCCATGGCGCGGGACCAGCGGCTCTTGCGGGTGGCGTGGTGGATGTGGCCGTCCATCTTCTCGGCGCGGGTGCCTTCTTCCTTGGAGTAGGAAAAGACGCCGGCCCGCTCGAAACGGAACTCGCGGATGAATTCCAGCAGCTCGGTGAAATCCTCTTCGGTCTCGCCGGGGAAGCCGACGATGAAGGTGGTGCGGATGCCGAGGCCGGGAATGCCGGCGCGCATGCGGCGCAGGAGGTCGCGGATGTAGTCGCCGCTGGTCACGCGCTTCATCGCGGTGAGCATCCGATCGGAAATATGCTGGAGCGGGATATCGACGTATTTCGCGACCTTGTCGCACTCTGCGATGGTGGTGATGAGTTCGTCGGACCAATGCGCCGGGTGGGTGTACAACAGACGGACCCAGAAATCGCCTTCGATTTTGTTGATCTCTCGCAACAGGGTGGAGAGCGATTCGCCGCGGGTGGAATCGACGGGCGAGTTCGGTGTCGGGCGTTTGCCTTCCCACTGGTCCATGCCGAAGTAGGTGGTGTCCTGGGAGATGAGGTTGATTTCCTTCACTCCGGATTTCACCAGCGCCTCGACTTCTCTAACGACGGAGTCCTGCGTGCGCGAGCGGTGCATGCCGCGGATCTTCGGGATGATGCAGAAGGTGCAGGTGTGGTTGCAGCCCTCGGCGATTTTCACGTAGGCGAAATGGTCGGGCGTCAGGCGGATGCGCGGCGTCGAGTAGTCCGGAACGTATTGCGGCTTGAGGGTGACGAAATCACGCGGGTCCTCGGTGGCAGACGGGCCTTCGGTTTTCTGCACCTCGGAGTCGTTCTTCTTGCCGAGCAGGTTCTCGATGATCGGGGCGACCTTGGTGATTTGGTCGAGGCCGATGAAAGCGTCCACCTCGGGCATGATGCCGGGAAGATCCTTGGCGAAACGTTGGGATAGGCAACCCGCGACGATGATCTTCTGCTTCGCGCGGTCAGGGTCTTCGCCGCGGTCCTTCACCGCGCCGAAGATGGCGTCGATGGATTCCTGCTTCGCCATGTCGATGAACGAACAGGTGTTGACGATGAGAACGTCGGCCAACTCCGGATCAGGTGTTAGAGACATGCCGGCCTGCGCGAGGTGGCCGATCATGACTTCCGAGTCGATGAGGTTCTTGGCGCAGCCGAGTGAGATGAGACCGACGGTGGTGGACATAAAAAAGAGAGGGAAGAAGTGGAATGGGGTCAGTGATCCGAGGATGAAAAAGTCATTGGAGTGAACCAATGACTCGTGAACCAGGGCTGATGGAGGCCGGAAAATTGTTCAGTATTGCGGCGGCAGGATGAGTTCGTCGCCGATCTGCGGCTGGACGGGCCCGAAGCCGGGAAGCGGGTTGGCAATGGCACCTTCGTTGGTGACGTCGGAAACCTTGAGCAGGCCGAGGATGCCGGTCTTGCGGCGGATGGCGACGATGGTGCCGGTCTGGACCTGCTCGGGCATCAGGATGTCGAAGGTGACGAAGCCGCCGTATTGGGGATCTTCCACGTATTCCTTCACCTTGCCCATGAGGAGTGCCTCGCTGATCATCCGGGCGCGGCGAAGTTCCTTGTCGCCGTCCTCGACCTCTCGTTTGTCCAATTCGAGGCTTTCCTGGTCCAAAACGAGTTTCTCGCGGGCGATCCGTTCTTCCTCCAGCTTCCGGAGGGCATCCTCGCCCTTCTCCAGTTTCTCCTTCATCGCTGCGATTTCCGCGGCATTCGTACCGGCCGTCGGTATCGCCACGGTCTCGCTGCGGAGCTGCAGCATCTGCCGTTCAAGCGCGAGTTTGTCCTGCTCCGCACGGAGTTCCTTCACCTGTTTTTCCAGCCGTGCGATTTCGCTCGCTGAGGTGTTTTTCACCCCGGTGTTCATGCCCTGCCAGGAAACCGCCAGCGCACCCAACAAGAGGGCGATGGTGGCACCAAGAAGAAGTTTCATCGTGTCCATGGGCGGGACGGTGGCTGGGTAACCTGCGGATGTCAACGCGGCTTGATTCCGGCGGAAAAATCGGGGTTTGCGGGAGCTTACCGGCCGCCGGACTGGCGCTCCGCCTGACGGCGGGCGATCTGGTTCCGGACGGACTCGGGGATCTCATTCGCGCCGAGCCAGGCCGTCGCCGCCGCAGGATCGGATTCACTCCAATTGTTCAAGAGCCGGCGATACATGTTCTCGCGTTGCCCTTGGTCGGCGATCCGCGCGATCTGGGTGGCGGCGGTGGCGGGATCACTGCCGAACGAATGCCAGACGAAATTTTCCACCACGCGGTCGGTCACGTCATTCGGATAGCGGTCCAACAGGGAAAGCGCCGCTTTCGGATCTTCCGCCGCGACACTGCTGACCACTCCGCGGAGGGCGTTGCTGCGTTCCTCCCCGGCGGGAAGCGAAGCGAAGGAACTCAGCGCCGCTTGCGAATCCTTGGAGGCCCACACGCCGTAAACGTCGTCCATCCGGCGCTGCGATGCTTCGCCGGGATTGGCCGCCAACCATGCGGCGGTTCCGGCGGGATCGGCGGCGGCGAGCCTGTCAGCCGCGCGCATCATCGCCCCATCGCGGAGGGCATCATCGGAAATGGCCGAGATCCAGGACTGGGTCGCAGCGGGTCCTTGCTGCAGGAGATGCGGGAGCATAAAATCGAGACTTTTACCGCGCTCCCCGCTGCGGGGCATGCTCGCGATGAGCTCGGTCGCCTTGGCAGGATCGGTGCCCGCGAGGCCGCGGATGATGCCGGGCAGGTAGGGATTCGGGCCGTCGCCTTCGAAATTCGCCTGCGCCCAACGGATCGCTGCGTCCGGATCGGTGGTCGCCCACGTGGTAAGAATGGTGTCCTGCGCGAAGCCGTTGCGGGTGTTTTCCTTGGCATAGGCGAGGGCGCTGGTCGGATCCGCCTGGGCCCAGGCGGTCAGCAGCAGCGAGTATTCACCCATGCGGCTGTCGGTGATCCCCAGTTCTCGGAAATAGGCGACCGCCCCTTCGAAATCATCGGGTCCGAGCTGGTCGATGTAGGCGAGCAAGGCGCGGTTCCGGTCCAGCGGATTCTCGCCGCGGACGATGTCTTCGAGGCGGGCGAGACGTTCTTTCGGAGTCTCCTGGCGTTTCGATCCCGCGCGGGTCGAGGTGGGATTTTTTCGGGCGATGCCGGTTTCCAACGACAACGAGGGCGAGGAAGCCCTGACGGATTTCGTTTCAGCCGGCCCGTTTTCAGCACCCGCCGTGGAATCGGACGACGAGATCCTGCCAGCCATGAATCCCCCTGCTCCGATGAGGACGAGAGCAGCGAGCGCGGTGATTGGTTTGAGTTTCATAAAATCGCAACGGGACAGCCCCTGATAACACAGTAACGGCATGGCGCTTGTGAATTGTCCGGAAATTTTGTTCTCGGAATAGCCTGACCTAAGGAGGGTAGGACTACGGCCTACCCGGAAGGCAGGCAGACGGGTCGGCCACAGTCCGACCCTCCTCAACCTGCAAACGCGTTTGCCGGAAGGCCTTTGACGCCCAGCCCGCGGATGACGAACAGGCGGCCGGCGTGTTCCTCGACCACCGATTTGTGAACGCCGGTAGTCACATAAAGATCCTCCAGATCCGGCCCGCCGAACGCGCAGGCGGTGGTTTCAAGGCAGGGCAGTTCGATGCGGCGGAGTTCATCGCCACTTTTCGGATCGAAACAAACCACGCAGGCACCGTGGCAGAACGCGATCCACAAATTGCCGTCCGCATCGATGGTCATGCCGTCCGGCGAGGAATCGAGATGCGCGGTGGAAACGACGCTGCGCATGTTGCGCAAATGGCCGTCATCGTAATCGAACGCCAGCACTTCCTTGCGCGGGGTATCGATGTAGAAAACGGTTCCGCCGTCCGCCGACCAGATGATGCCGTTGGAATTCGTGACCGGTCCGAAGGCCTCGTGGAGAGTGAGGTCCGGATCGAGCCGGTAGAGCCGCGCATCGCCGGTTTTCTTCACCAGGCTGATGGTTCCGGCGAAAAACCGGCCGTCGGGTGAGCATTTGCCGTCGTTGAAACGGTTGTCTGGCTTGTCGGGCTCCGGATCGGCGATGGCGGTGAGATGACCGGTTTCTTCGTCGAGAAAATAGAGGCCGCTATCGCCGGCAATGACCAACCCGCCGCTTTCCCGAGGTACCACGGTTCCCACGCGTTCGCCGGTGTCCCAGGATTTCGCGCTGCCGTCCGACGGGTCGAAACGATGGACGCGGTGGCCCTCGATATCGACGAAATAGAGAGCGTCGCGCCACCAAACCGGGCCTTCGCCCCATTGACTGTGGATATTTCCGATGGGCTCGATGGTGATCATGGCCGCAGCCTAAAAGCGGACCGGCAAGCTCACCAAGGGAAAACCGAACGACTTACTGCTGCCGTCTTTCCTGTTGGCGGGCCAACCGGTTCATCACGTTCTCGGAGACGGGATTCTGCTGGAGCCAGGAGCCAGCGCCACCGGGATCTTGTTCCATCCAGCGGCCCAGCGCCCGGCTGTACATCCGATCGCGCTGGCCTTCGTCGGTGAGCCGGGCGATCTGGTTGACGGCGGTGACCGGGTCGTTTTGGAGGGAATCCCACACTACGGATTGGACGACATCCTCGGTCACGTCGTTCGGATAGCGGTCCAACATCGCGGCGGCGGCTTTCGGATCTTGCTCGGCGATTTTCCCGACGATGCCTTCCAAGGCTTTGGTTCTGAATTCCCCGGCGGGCAGGGCGGCGAACGAGGCGAGCGCGGCTTGCGGATCCTTCTCCGCCCAACGTTCGAAGACTTCGTCGCTGCGGCGGGTCGAGGCTTCGCCGGGATTGGCGAGCAGCCATTCGGCGGTGGATTTCGGATCCTTGTCGGCCATTGGCTCGGCCATTTGATGCATCAGGCTGTTGCGGAGGACCTCGTCGTCAATTTTTGAAACCCACGTCTGCGCCGCATCCGGCCCACCTTGGAGCACGTGCGGGACCATTTCCTGCAAAGCTTCTCCACGTTCATCGCCGCGTGGCATGCTGGTGAGCAAGTCGGTGGCCCGCGCCGGATCGGACGAGGCGAGGCCGCGGATGATCCCGGCGAAAAAGCGGTTGCCGCCCTCGCCTTCGTGATTGGCGGTCGCCCACTGGATGGCGGATTCCGGATCGTTGGTGGCCCATGTGGTGAGGATGGTGTTGGTGGCGAATCCGCCCCGCAGGTTCTCGCGGGCGTAGGTGATCGCGGTGAGCGGGTCCGATTTTGCCCAGGCGGAGAGTAGCAGTCCCAGATCCCCGTTGCGGTTGTCGCCCAAGCCGAGGCCTCGGAAATGCTCGATGGCTTCGGGGAAATCCTCCGGCGCGAGTTGGTCGATGAAGGCGAGCAGGGCCCGATTCCGATCCAGCGCGCTCTCGTTGCGGAGGATCGATTCGAGCTTCACCAGCCGTTCGGGGGAAACACCCGAACCGCTTCGGGTGGAGCGGGCAGTCCGGGATTTTTCTGTGGAACCCGCCGTCTCACCCGCGATGCGTGGGGCAGGTCGGGCTGAGTTGGAATCGGCCGACGAATCGGAGCCGGAAGCGGAACCAGGAGAGGAAATACGGCCTGCGAAGAATACCGCGATTCCGCACAATCCCAGAGCGACGATTTTGATGATGGAAGGTGGTTTCATGGTTCAGGGAATTTTGCCCACGCCTTGAACCCCGCAAGTGGAGATTGTTTCCGGGTATTTTCTCCCCACGCGATCTCGGAAAACCCCGGGCTTTCATTTTCTCTAACGCGCTGGCAGGATGCCGCCCATGCGCGACGAGGCTCTCAGCGATGTCTTGAAAGTGTGGCTCTACGCCGCCGCTTTCGTGCTGCTGGGCGCATGGATTTCCCCGCTGCTCTACAACGCGGGCAAGGCGCTCGCGGAAGTTTCCGCCGCGAAACAAACCAACGGCCCGCTGGAATGGCTGGCCGGACAATGCCGGGTGACCGGTTTCCCGGGATTTTTCAAACTGGCGATGATGCTCAGTGCCGCTGCTTTATTTATCCCGTTGATCGAGTGGCTGCGCGGCGGCCGCGCGGCGGATCGGGGAAAAGTCGGGTCGCTGCGCCTGCCCGACGGGGCCCGCAACCAGACGGCCGGGCAACGCTTGGTGAAAAATCCTCACCGCTTCCGTCAGGCGGTGACCGGCTTCCTCGGAGTCACCGTGCTGTTTTCCCTAATGGCCGCTGCGCTTGTTTTCGCCGGCATTTTCGAGTGGAAAAATCCGGCACAGCCCATGACCGGGATCGTACTGCGGGCGCTCGCCACCTCGGTCGCGCTGGCGGTGGTGCAGGAAATCCTGTTTCGCGGCATCGCCATGGGAATCTTCCTGCGGGCTATGCGACCGGCCGCCGCGCTCGGCCTTTCGGCCGCATTTTTCGCGCTGGTCCATTTCCTCAATCCTCCACCGGGACTGGACGTGCTCGATCCGGATGCCTCGGGCGTTGGTTTTGAGCTGCTGAGGAAAATCGCCGCACAATTTTCCGAACCCCGCATCATCCTCGGGACTTTGATGCCGTTGCTCGCGCTCGGCGGGATGCTGGCCTACGCCCGGTGGGAAACCGCCTCGCTGTGGCTACCGATCGGACTCCACAGCGGATGGATTTTCGTCAACGCCATCCTTGCCCACGTGACCCTGCCGGTCAGCCACCCGGACTCGATGGTGTGGATGCTTTCCGGGTCCAACTTGCAACAGGGACTGCTGCCGCTCGCTGGAATCCTCATCGCGGGAGGACTCGTCATCCGGCTAACCACCCCTGCCGATGCCCCCGAAACTCCGGCCTGAGCTCCGTGGCTGGCGGCGATTGCTGTCCCGCTCGCTGGACCTGCTCTACCCGCCGTCGTGCGCGGTTTGTCGGACGGACCTGACAGAAGGACGCGCGTTGTGCGACGGCTGCGACGACGATTTGCCGAGGCTCGCGGAACCGTTTTGCAAGACCTGCGGCGAGACGTTCCAAGGCCGGATTGATGGCCCGTTCGCGTGTCCTAACTGCAATCACCTGAAATTTTCCTTCGAGTTCGCCCGCCCTGCGATGGTCCGCGACGAGCGCACCCTGGATATGATCCACCGCTTGAAATACGCCCGCGAACTTCACCTCGCCAAAGATCTCGGACGCCTCGCCGCGGAATCGTTTTGCGACGCCCGGCTCGTTCCAGCCCTAACGGAAAACTGGCCGCTGATTCCCGTGCCGTTGCATCGTCGTCGCTTCCAACACCGCTATTTCAACCAAGCCGAGGAAATTGCGAAGGTGCTCTCCGCCGACATCGGCCTGCCCGTCGTCAAGGCCCTGCGCCGTATCCGCGCCACCGAACACCAGACCGCCCTCACCCGTTCCCAGCGCATGGAAAACCTCCGTGGCGCGTTCCAGATCACCCGATCAGGTGATCAGGAAATTTCCAGGAAACCTAACGGAGCAGTCCTCGTCGATGACGTCCTGACGACCGGCTCGACCGTGGACGAATGCGCGAAAACCCTCCGCCGCGCCGGCTTCCGGCGGATTTTCATCGTCACCGTGATGCGCGGTTAGGCCATCAGCCGCTTTGGCTCGAACCGCCGGAGGGCGAGGTCGCAGATCACCACCGTGACCGCCAGCGTCAGCATTGGCAGAAGCCCGGACCGCAACGAATCCCCGAGCGCCCACGGATGCATCGAATGCGACGGCACACCCCGGAAAAGCAGATTGTAGCCCTTGAACGCGAAGATCCACCCGGCATGAAGACCGATGGGAAACCACAGCGCCCCCGTCCTCAACCGCGCCCACGCCAGGATCATGCCGATCACAAACAGCGTCGCGAAATCCGTCACGAAAAACCGCGGGTCCGCGAAGTGCCACATGATCTTTCCTAACAATTCAAATCCCGCCCACGGTGCCGCCGGATTCGCAATCACCCACCCGGCAGGCGGCTCCAGGAAATGGATGAACGCGAAAAACAGCGAGCTCCCAACGCACGCGGCCAGCGGTTTGGAAAACCTGAGCCACAGACCTAACAACAATCCGCGGAACAGCCACTCCTCCAGCAGCGAAGCCGCCACCGCCGGAACCATGACAGCCGAGATCAATTTCCCGATTCCCGGAGTTTTCGGCGACACCACATAAGCTCCCCAGTGATGAAGCAAAATGCCCAAGGTCCAGAGCAATGTGGCCGCGATGGCAAATCCCAAACCGATCTGGGTTACGATGCATTGCCAGGAAAACCGCCGGCAGGACTCGTCGATCAACAGCGACCGGGCTCTCACCAGCCGGATCCGGCGGAGCAGAAACGGCAGCAGCACCACCGCAGCCAATACCAGCGAACGGCTGTAATAGCGGCTGAATTTCGCCCGCGCGCTGGAAGCTCCCACCCACTCGAGAAACGCCGGTAAATTCCTCGTCGCCGCCGCTTCACCCAATTCGATGCCCACCCGGTAAAGCCACGGCGCGATCACCGCCGCGAGCAGCAGCGACGACAAGACCCACAGCACCGTTGCGCCTGCCTCGGATTGGAAAAACCGTTTCACTCCCCATCTTTTGAGCGGTCTGATGTGACTTGTCCAGAGGAGGTTGCGGATTTTCCGACGTGCATTCTGCGAATCACGGGAAAGCCGCCGGATGGTCAGCGCCCCCCGCAAAGCCACACGTTTGGAGTCAGGCGATCACTTCGCAAATGGAAGTCGATTCGATCCCGTGGGCGCTCGCGACTGGCGGACAGGTGAGTTTCGCGGCGATGACATTGATGCCACCTAACAATTCTTTCCTGATCTGACAGGCCCCAATGAGTCCCTTGTCGGCGATGAGCATCGTCCACGGATGGGTGACGTTGTTGAGTGCCTGGGTCGCGGTGCGGGAATAGGCGCCGGGCATGTTGGCGACGCAGTAGTGGAGCACGCCTTCCTCGACGAAGGTGGGATCGTCATGGGTGGTGGGCCGGGTGGTTTCCGCACAGCCGCCCTGATCGACGGCGATGTCCACGAAGACGCTGCCCTGTGGCATGAGCCGGAGCATCTCGCGGGTGATGAGCTTGGGGGCTTTGGCACCGGGAACGAGCACCGCGCCGATGACGAGATCGACGCGCGGCAGAAGATCTGATAGATTTGCCTCGTTCGAATAGACGGTGTGCGAGCCCATGGTGATGTCGAGGAAACGCATGCGTTCGAAATCGACTTCCAGGATGGTAACATCCGCACCGATGCCGGTAGCGACCCGGGCGGCATTTACTCCGGCGGTGCCGCCGCCGAGGACGACGACGCGGCCCGGAGCGACACCGGGAACGCCACCTAACAAACTTCCGCGCCCGCCGCAGTGTTTCGCGAGATGATAGGAACCGACGATGGCGGACATGCGCCCGGCGATTTCACTCATCGGCTCCAGCAGCGGCAGATGCCGGTTCACCTCGATGGTCTCGTAGGCGATGGCGGCGCAGCCGGAGGCCATGAGGGATTCGGTGAGCTGTTTGTTGGCCGCGAGGTGGAGATAAGTGAAAAGGATGTGCTGCGGCCCGAGCAGGGCGACTTCGGATGGCTGTGGTTCCTTCACCTTCACGATGAGTTCCGCTTCCGCGAAAACCGCTTCCGGGCTTTCCATGATGATGGCTCCGGCGGCCACGTATTGGGCATCGGGAAAACTCGCGCCTTCACCCGCGCCGCGCTCGACGAGGACGCGGTGGCCGCGTTTCACCAGTTCCGCCACGGAACCGGGGATCATGCTGACGCGGTTTTCCTGTGCCTTGATTTCCTTGGGGACGCCGATGTTCATGGTGAATGCAGACTACACGCGTCGCCTGCATTCGCCATGCCAAAGCGATGTCCGCTAGCGACGGATGATGTAGTAATAGTTCTGCAAATCGTGATCCAGCGTCCGGCGTTCGATCTCACGGAAGCCAGCGTTGGTGATGAACTCGCGGGTCATTTCCTCGCCCCACATCGCGCCGACGCCGAGGCCGCCTTGCGCCAACGAGACGGTCATGCAGTGCGAGCAGGAAATGCTGTAGAGCAGCGTGCCGATGGGATGGTCCCGGTTGTTCGCAACGTTGCTGGAACCGCCGATGTCCTGCATGAGGAAGACGCCGTCCGGCTTCAACGCGCGGCGGATGCCGGCGAGGACATGATCCGGACGCGCCTGGTCGTGGATGGCATCGAAGGCGGTGATGAAGTCGAAAGTTTCCTGCGGCGCGGTCTGATGAAAATCAGATAGATCGCGGACGGCGAAGGTGACGTTGGTCAGACCGAGGGCGGCGGCTTCTTCGTTGGCCTCGCGAATCGGCTTCTCGCCGAGATCCCAACCGGTGAAGGTGCTGTTGGGAAAGCGTTCGGCCAATTTCAACAACGCCTTGCCACGGCCGCAGCCAACGTCGAGGACATTGATGCCGTTGTGAAGGGCGAGCGTGATACCGGGGATGAGCGGCAAAACGTGATCAAACATGGGATCGACGACGGATTGCTTGCTGTCCATGACCATCAGTTCGTGGAACCGCGGATAGGCGGAATAAGGAACTCCACCGCCCTTGCGGAAACACTCGATGAGTTGATCCTCGACGGTGCCGATCATGGTGATGTAACCGGAGAGATGGGCGATGCTTTCACCTGCGCTGGTGAGCACGGCGGCATGGGCGGGCGGGAGATGATAGATTTTTCCCGCGTCGTCGCATTCGACGATGCCGCCGCAGGTCATGACGCCGAGCCATTCGCGGACGTAGCGTTCATTGAGCTCTGCAGCTTCGGCGAGTTGCGCGCTGGTGGCGGGACCGACGGCGCGGAGGGCTTCGAAGAGTCCGGTGCGGTGGCCGATGGAGACCATCGACGCGAGCGCGCCGTGGTTGAGGATTTCGATGAAACGATTGGCGAAGGCATTGGTGACTTCGGCGCTGGGTTGTTGGATTTCACAAGCGATGCACATGGTGGTTTGGGGTTGTTGTGCGATGAGCATCACCCCGTTTCCGGAAATCCGTAAGATGTCAGAACTACGGTATTCGCCCGCGCGGGCTACCGTAGCCAACCGCGGGAAGCGGCGAGGCGCACGGCTTCGGGGCGGGTGCGGCAGTCGAGACGTTGTAAAAGGCGGCCAACGTGCATTTCCACGGTGCGGGTGCTGAGCGAGAGACGGTCGCCGATTTCCTTGCTGGTCAGGCCGTCGGCAAGGAAGCGCAGCACTTCGCACTGGCGGGGTGTTAGGTCGCCGGTGGTGGATCCGCAGGAGCGCAGATTCGCAAGCATCGGGCGCAGGCCGAGGCGGGTGGCGATGTCGAGGATCTCGCGGTCGGATGGATCTTCGAGGCCGTGGTGCTTTTTCCGACAGCCGAGCCACACGCGTTCCAATGGCAGCTTCGCCGTGTCGATGAGAGCGATGGCTTCGTTGAAGAGTCGTGAGGCTTCGGCGGAATTTCCTTCGAGCATGGATTGCTCGGCGGCGAGTGCGAGTGAGGCGGCGCGCACTTCAGGGAGGCTGGATCGGAGAAGGATTTTCCCAAAAATATCGATGCAGTCGCCAAGTCGATC
Organism: Verrucomicrobiota bacterium; assembly: GCA_040386755.1. Lineage (GTDB taxonomy): Bacteria > Verrucomicrobiota > Verrucomicrobiia > Verrucomicrobiales > Akkermansiaceae > Luteolibacter. The sequence goes on from JAZKEY010000001.1 coordinate 219,663, forward strand.
CGGATGACCGGCATCGGCATAATGCGCACCGGCGAAAAGAAGGCCGGGCACCGAATCGTGGAGGTCGTCGGTTTCCCGCCAGAGGGCACGGATCTCATCGTAGGTCGCGGTGGCGGCGGCAATTTCACCATCGCATTCGTGACCGTAGGCGGTGGCCCAAAGGGCGAAAAACTCAAGGTGAACCATGCCCTCGGCACGGAGGTTCCTGATCGCTGTAAGGAGATGGTGCCGGGCGGGACGGCGTTCGCCACGGAAAGCGGCGACCATGCCGCAAACGCAGTCGGCGATCGCGGCCAAGCCTCGATGAAGTTCATTCTCCGCCAGCACTTCGCGGGCGGTGGTGAGCGCGTCCTTCCAGTCGCCGGTGCGGAAACAGGCATACGCCAGGCAACTCATGCAAACCACCTCGCCGCCGATTCCTGTGTCGCGGCAGTAGCGGATGGCGATGCCTTGGTTCTGTTTCTCCGCTTCGTAGTTTCCGGCATAATCCGCGATGTTCGCGCGGCGGCGGTAAGCGGTGGCCGTTTGCTCGGGCAATTGATGTTCAATGGCGACGCGCATGCTTTCATCGACCAGGAGCGAGGCATTCTCCGGCTCGCCGGCCAATGCGGCTAACAGACCCTTCCAGCCGAGCATTTCCGATAGAATCGCAGGATCACCGGACTTTCTGGCAGACTCTTCCGCATGAACGAATGCCTGGCCCGCGGCATGGATGCGCACGCGGTGGCCGAGGAAATCGACGTAGCCCATCCAATGCCGGTAAGCCTCGGCAGGCGAAAGTTCCCTACCTGCGATTTCCGCAGCCTCCAGCAACAACGGGCCGGCCTTCGATGGATCCGTTAGGAGCGCGGCGAGTTCGTGGAGCGCATCGACACGCAGCGGATGGCGGCCTGATTCCAAGGCGAATCCGGCGAGCTCCTCCCATGCCTCGCGGGCGGATCCGGAGTCGCGGGCGTTGGTCGCGCAACGGGCCATTTCCCTGAGCACCAGCACACGGTCGGAGGGAGCATCATCCCAAGGCCAGATCGCCAGCGCGCGCCGGATCCATCCCAGTGCGGGACGGTAGTTGCCGTTCGCGCACGCGCATTCGCCGGCCTTGAGCCATTGGGCGCGGGCTTGTGGAAATTGTTGCGCGGCTTCGAAATGGGCGGCCACTTCCTGCGGTGGCAGGCGCAGTTGCAATGCGGCGTTGCCGAGAGCGAGATGATGATCCCGCCGCCGCGACCATGGGATGGATTTGAGAATTTTTCTCGCAGCGACCGGGTTGCCGAAACAGGCGAGCGCCGGATGCCCGCCCTGGACCCACAGGCCCGAGTCGAACTGCTCCGCGATTTCCGATTCATCCACCCGTGAGGTCCGCAGAAGTGCCAGCGGGAATTCACGCCCGAGCAAGGCCGCCCGCTCGGCAGCGGCGGAAACAGGGGCGGGCGGTGGCGATTTCCGCTTCATCGGTGATTCCTTTTTTCAACACCGGCAACGAAATGGCAAGCCTGTCCGCTAACAGAACAAAGCGACCCATCCGGCCAAAGGTGTGAATGATTCGGTCCAACCCGTTGACAGTCCGGGGGGGAATGCCTATGGAAGGCCCATGGTTGTTTGTCGTCACTTGCTTGCCTTCGGAGTGGCGGTTTTGTCGCTCGGATGTGCGGGCATGAGGGCTGACAACACGTGGCAGGCGGCGGTGCAGCGGCAGGCCGGGCAGCTCGGTTACCGCAACTGGATCGTCATCGCCGAGGCCTCGTTTCCGGCCCACAGCCGGCCGGGAATCCGCCAGGTCACCGCGCCGGTCGATGTGCCCGAAGCGCTCGACTATGTCCTGACGACGCTCGAACAAACCGAAAGCGTCCGCCCCCAGGTCTATGTGCCGCGCGAACTCCGCTCGGTGGAAAACGACTTCGCACCAGGCATCGACGAACTCCGGAAAAAACTCGAAACCTCGTTTCACGGTCATGAGCGGACAGAGCTCGACCAACAATCGCTGATCACCCTTCTGGAAGACGCGAACCGCAGCTTCGACGTGTTGGTGATCCGCACCACCACCGCGCTGCCTTACTCCTCCGTTTTCCTGGAACTTCAACCCGGCTACTGGGATGTGGACTCGGAAACCCGGCTGCGCGACCGCATCGAGCGGGAACGCATGCAAAAGATCGTGCGGCCTTGACGGGATCGTGCATTCTCCCCGCGTGAGCCGCAAAGACGAAGAACTCCGCCAAGAACGTGAAGCAGCCTGGGTCGGCGATGCCGTGCTCGCGCTTTTCGCCCGCCAATATGTCCTCCGTGAGCGCAATGCAATGGATGGTGAATGGTTTACCCGCCTGACTTCCAACGATTTCCTCAGCGCCTTCGGCAACCCGACGCGGGTCGAGGCATCCATCGGAAAACTCTATCTAGCCGGCGGCCTGGAGGCGGCATTCGCCTGGATGGACGCCGAGCTGATTCCGCTTTTCCGCAAGCAGATCGCCAAAAAGGGATAGATTCCCGGCGGCTTGTCACCATCCTCATGACCGAGAAATCCCCGCCGTGGACATTGGAGCGCCTGGTCGATTTCGAACAGGCGGTCGCTTCGTCCACCGCAACGCCGACGGCGGTTAGAGCTTCGGTGGTTTCGGCCATCCGGGGACTCGACGGCGCTACGGCCCGGCGGACAGGACTCGGGGTCTGGTTTGAGGAAATGCGGACCGGTACGGCAGGCAGGAGATTCACCGCAGCGCTCTCCATGGTGGGAGGCGGGCTTTCGTTGTTCACATTCCTCGCCGGTATGTCCGCCGCGCTTGGATTGTTAGATCGGGAACGCGACGGCATCAACGTCACGTTGTTTCTCGCCATCCTCATCGGCGGACAATGGCTCGTCCTGATCCTCGCGGCCTTCGCCTGGCTCATGCGCCGACACGCGGCGGAAGGATTCAGCGGCGTGCAGGCGCTGACGGGGAAACTCGCCCGACGCCTTGCGGGAAATCGCGACGACTCGTGGTGGACGAACCTGATGGACGGCGGAGGAGCCCCCCGCGCGGCGGTCCTGTGGCGGCTGGCCCGGATGGCGCAGGCAGCGGGAGTGTTTTTCAACATCGGCATCGTCTGTGGATTGGCCGGACTGGTCCTGGTGAAGCATGTTGGATTCTATTGGGAAACGACCACGGAGCTGGCGATGAGGTCCGGTTTGGAATCGACCGTAAAATTTCTATCAGCTCCCTGGTCGTCGTGGTTTCCCGGTGCCGTGCCGGATGCGGCCATCATCGACGCTTCACGCTGGTTGCCGGGAGGAACCACCGGCCTCGCCCCAGGCCCATCGGCGTGGTGGGAATTCCTGCTGATGGCCACCCTCGTCTGGGGCCTACTCCCACGCGCGATCCTCTGGCTGCTCGCCTGGCACGCGGGCCGGAAGGCGTTGGAAAATCTGGATTTTCAAGGACGGAGCCACCGGATTCTGTGGCGTGAGATCACCGGCACCGAGCGGAGTGAAACCGACGAAAAACCGCTCGACGGCGTGCTCGTTCTCGATGTCGGCGGCAGCGGACTGGCGGAAGCAGCGCTACGCCCGTTTCTCCTGCGGCGCTTGAGAGTGCATCCCGCGGAGTGGAAATCCGTCGCCGTGTTAGATTCCGGTGCGGAACAGGAAGCCGCCGGAGCATTGGCCAAAGCCCCCGCAGGAATCGTGCTGCTGGCGGAAGGCTGGGCGCTTTCCCCGCCGCGCATGGTCGATCTGCATCGGAAAATCCGCACCAACGCCGGAACCGATGTGCCGGTTAAATTTCTGATAGCCAATGTCGGACCAGATCAACAACCCGCCGCAGCACCCACCGGGGAACGCCGTGAATGGGAACGCTTTGTGGATTCGCTCAAGGATCCTGCGGCGGAAATCTACTTTTACGAACCAGTTATCCCCGGCTTGTAGAGCTCGCCGAAGACCATGGTTCCGCTGGAAGTGTGGAGCGTGCTGACCACGATCACGTCCGCCGTAGTGCCGATTTTCGAGATCGCGTGATTGGCGACGATCATCGTCCCATCCGGCAGATAGCCGACCGCCTGATGGTCTTCCTTGCCGGTTCTAACGAGTGCGATCCGGATCCTCTCGCCCACGGCGATGGTCGGCTTCAGCGCGTCATCAAGCTCATGGATGCTGAGCACGTCCACGCCCTGGATCTTCGCCACTTTCGCCAGATTCTCATCCACGGTCATCAACCGGGCGCCGAGCATCCGCGTGGTCTCGATAAGACGGGTGTTGAGGGTTTCCGCATCGCCGGTCATCAGGCTGTCATGGATCGAGATCTGCACATCCGTCGCCTTCTGCATTTGCTCGAGGCTGTCCAAACCGCGCTGGGCTCTTTGCCGGTCACCATTCGTTCCGGCATCCGCCTTCCTCTGGAGATCATCGAGCACGAAGCGCGGAACGATCAAGCGGCCGTGAAGAAAACCCGAACGGGAAATGCCAAGCACCCGCCCATCCATCACCGCATCCCCGTCGAGCACCACCGGCTGGCCGGTCGAGGAATCCTGGCGAAATCTAACGTAGGGGATGATGAAGGCGAAGTCATCGCGGTTGCTACGCAAGGCAAGCACCGCACCGAGGAAGCCCAGACTCGCGAACAACGTGACATCGATGGCCAGCCGCAGCGAGGTCACCAGGACATCAACCTGCACCTCGGTGACTCCCCTTGAGTTCTGGAGGCTGTCGCGGAACGCCAGCTCTAACAAATTAGAGATATCCACCCGCGTCAGCAGCCAGGCGCAGAACAAGCCCACCCCGAGCCCGAAGCTGGCGGTGGAAAATCCGCGCAGCGTGAAGCCCTTCATCAGCGACTCCATCCAGATGAACAACCCGGCCACCCCGAGCCCGCCGAGCAGGCCGGTGACGATGGAGATATCGAGCGTGCCCTTCGTGCTCAGGGCGATCGCCACACCCGCAGCCTCACAGACCAACAAATAAGTTAGCCGGGCGACATTGACGGAAGGTTGGGAAGGCATGGGAAATCGTGTGATCCACCTTCCCCGACTCTCCGATCTTCATCAAGCCGAATCCGGGACGACGCTCACTCCTGCTCGTCCGCGGTGGCTTTGATGTCCGTCAGCGCGGCGATGAAATCCCCAAGGATCTCCGCAGGCACCATGATCGTGTCGCGATTTCCACCGACGTCCTCGGTGATCTTCACGACCATGCCGCGGTTGTTCTGTTTGAGATCGAGGTAGAACGTCTTCCGATCTGCGAGAATTTTTTCGGTGTGTAGTAAATCACTGTCCACGTGGCCTCCCGGATTTAATTAGTTAACTAATCCGAAGAATCAACAATCACCCTTGAATGTCAATGGAATTTCCGCCATCCGGACGATCAATCCGGAGGGAATGGTCCGTAGTTTCCGCCCGAATCACCATGATCAGAAATTTAAAATCAATTCCGGGTTACCTGTTTGTCATCCTCATTCCGGGAATGCCAACGGCCCGGGCGGCGGATCCGGTGATGGTGGACGACTACGAATCGGATTCCCCTCCGCCCGCCGTGTGGGTCGTCAATTTGCCTAACGAAAACGCCTCGGTCCAGCGGTCGGATGAGCAACCGCACGACGGCAAGGCCTGCCTCAAGCTGCATTATCATTTTACCGAAGGCGGTTCGTTCCAATACCTCGGCGTGCCTAACAAAAAAAAGATCGCAGCCCCCATCCAGCGGCTGCGGTTCCGGCTGAAGGGCGACAACTCGAAATGTTCCTACGGCGTGCAGGTGAGCGACGCCAGCGGCGAGACCCACCAATACAGCCAGAACACGGGCCAAGGCGGCACCGTGGATTTCACCGGCTGGAAGGAAGTCGTGATCGACATCGGCGCAAACCACGAGACCTGGGGCGGCGACAAGAACGGCAAAATGGACTATCCGATCAACGCCATCACTTTCACCGTAGGCCAGCCGAGAAACGGGGAGAAATCGCTGGCGATGGAAAGCGATCTATCATTCGACTCCCTCGCCGTCGATTCGGAGCACGGCGCGGATGAGATCTTGGTCCCGCGCATTTCAGTGAATTCGCCGGAATATGGTTCCGATATCAAGGGAACGACGCGGGTGGCTCTCGAAGCCAGGGGATTCAAAAGTGTTACGGTGAAGTGCTGGAAGCAGGGCTCGGATTCCACCGTCGCCACGGTTGCCCTCGATGAAAAAGGCAAGGGTTCGTTCGATTTCCCTGCGGATGATTACCCGCACGGCCCCATCACCGTGAGAATCAGCGGCGCGAATGCGGTCGCGAAGGACAACTGCTACCTCCAGCTCTACAACAAGGGTGGCGTTGCTGGGAACAGCAGCCTAACCAAAACTCCGCCGCCCGCGGCGAAAGGGATGTCTCTCGTCTTCGCCGACGATTTCAACGGCCCGCTCTCCATCTCCAGCACCGATTTCAAGGCGTCTTACTACGACCACAAGCCGCCGAATGGTTCGCAGGATTTCAGCACGCTGCGGTTTACGGGATTCCACGAACCTAACAATCCATTCCATCAGGTCGATACCTGGCTGCGGATCCGGGCGAGCGAGAAATCCAACAGCTCGGGCCTGATCTCCTCGATGAAAAACAACGCCACCGGCATCACCGCGAAGGCTCCCTGTTATTTCGAATGCCGCTTCCTCGGCCCGAACGCGATCGGTACCTGGCCCGCCTTCTGGATCATGACGGACTACATGACCGACCATGTGAAAGGCATCAAGGTCCCGTGCGACGAGCTGGACATCATCGAGGCCTACGGCGGCGAAGGTCCGGGCGCGCCGAATGCGTTCGACGCCTACATGATAGCGCCGCACTGCTGGGATCAGGGCGAGGCGGGAAAGGCGCTTGAAAAGGTTGCCTACGAGGCGATGAAAAATCCGATCCGCATGAACAAGTTCGGAGTGCGGTCCACCTGGTATGAGGCATTCCACACCTATGGCTGCAAGATCACGGAAACCGAAACGATCTACTATTGCGACGACATCGAAGTCGCCCGCCACGCGACGTTTCCGCTCTCGAAGGAACGCCCGTTTTTCTTTCTCATCAACCTCGCGACCGGCGGCGGCTGGCCAGTTGATTTGTCCCGCTACAACGGCGTGGCGGACATGTATGTGGACTTCGTGCGGGTTTATCAACAGCCTTGACCTGCCACTCCGGGCACTGTGCGATCCCGCGCCCGTTCCATGCGAGATCTCCTTCCATCCACACGTCCCGCGCTGGTGCTCGCACCGATGCAGGACGTGACCGACCTGCCGTTCATGCGCATCATCGCGCGGCGGGGCGCGCCGGATTGGTTCGTGACCGAGTATTTCCGGGTCCATCCGGAGTCGTGTTTGAACCGTTACATCCTGCGATCCATCATTGAAAACGAAACGGGCAAGCCGGTGTTCGCGCAGATGATCGGCCGCGATCTGCCGAACCTCATCCGCACCGCGAGGGAGCTCGCGAAATACCCCATCGCCGGGATCGACCTGAACCTCGGCTGCCCCGCACCCATCGTCTGCCGCAAGGATGCGGGCGGCGGGTTGCTGCGGAATCCGGAAACGGTGAATCAACTCATCGGCTCCCTGCGCGAGGCGATTCCGGGGAAATTCACGGTTAAGACGCGGGTCGGCTACACGACTGCCGAAGAGTTTCCGGGACTGTTGGAAATTTTCCGCAGCCATGCCATCGACGGCCTGACGATTCACGGCCGCACGGTGGTCGAGCGCTATCAGACACCGGTGCATCCCGACCGCGTGCGGCAGGCGGTGGAGGCGATGCCCTGCCCGGTCATCGCCAACGGCAACGTCGTCGATGCGGAAACGGGGCTGTCCTATCTATCAAAAACCGGCGCCGCCGGCCTGATGATCGGCCGCGGGGCAATCCGCAACCCGTGGATCTTCTCCCAGCTAACAGCCGATTTAGACTCGACTCCATCGCCCGCGCCTAGCTACCGCGACCTGTGGGAATACGTGCTTGAACTTTACGACGAGATCGCCCGCGAAACGCCGAAATTCAACCCGCTCGCCCACGTGCAGCGGATGAAGAAGACGCTGGCCTACATCAGCCACGGCCTGGAGGGGGATTTCGAATACGACATGCGCCGCGCGAAAACGCCGGAGGATTTCCAGGAAATCTGCCGCCGCCATCTTGACCATGATGTCCCTTTGCCCCCGAAGCCACCGAGAGATTCCAAGCTCTTCTGTGGCTTCGAGGGGCTTTTGGGAGCAACGGTCACCAATCCACCGTGATCCCGGCATAGAGTCCGGTGCCGGAACCCTGGATCGTGGTGCCGAAGAAATTGGAGAGCTGATAGCTCTCATCCAGCGCGTTTTCCAGCCTGGCGTGAACCTTTACGTTGTCCGTGATCTGATAGGAAGAATAGACGCGGGCCACGATGTAGCTGTCCAGCGGATCGCCTTCCCAGGAGTGATCGGATAGATAGGTGGCGCCGATCCCCACGAGTGATTTTGCGGTGGGTGCCCAGTCCACCGACGAGGTGACGGCGTTGCGCGGCTGGTCGCTGAGGCTTTCATGGAGATAGGTCCATGCGAGACGGTAGTTCAACGCGTTTTCCAGCCAGCTCCCGCGGAGGCCGACCTCAAGACCGTTGGTGGAGGTTTCTCCCGGGGCATTCACCGGCGGTGCGGGGAACGACTGGATCTGGTCAGAGATCTGGTTGTCGAACCAGGTGACTTCCACGAAATGGTGTTTGCCGATTTCCTGTGCGATGCCGAGGTCCCAACCGAGCGATGATTCCGCTTTCAAATCCGGATTTCCCGCGCCGAATGACGAGCCGAAAAGATCCAGATACGATGGCGCGCGGAACGAGCTGCCGATGCCGCCACGCAACGTGGTGCCGCTACCGGCAATGTGATAGACCGAGCCGAAGCGCCAGGTGGTCTCGTCTCCGTAGGCATCGTAGTCCTCCCAGCGGACGGCGGCGGTGGCGGTCAACTGCTCGACAATGTCCCATTCCAGCACCGTGTGGAGGCCGTAGCGGTCCCGGCTTTCATCGGTGCCGATCGTGTTGTCGAACGAGCTCTGATGGAAGTAGGCACCTGCGAGGATGCGGAAATTTTCTGCTAGGGTGATTTCCTGGTCGGTGGAAATACTGCCGGCGCGGAGGTCGGTGCCGTAGTTTCCGAAGGATGAGTCGCTATCGTAGAATTCCTGTTGGAACCCGCCCAGGAAGCGGGCGGTCCAGCAGTCGGAAATTTTCCCCACCGCGTAGAGGGTTGCCAATGATCCGTCCATGTGGTCATCGGAATTTCCCAGATTGTCATAGAAGGCATCCACTCCCCGGAAGGTGGTGCCGACGGTCCAGGCGGCGTTGACATCGGCCTCCGCGCGGAGGGCGATGTTGCCTTGGTGGAAATGCTGGTTCGGGCTGTCGTTGTCTGTTTCCTCATAGCCGCCACCCAGGTAATAGGACAGCTTGTCCACCTTGCCTTGGAACGAGGCGTGGGTCGCCAGTGAGTTGAATGCGCCGCCCTCTGCGGTTAGAGATCCGCTGGGATCGCCCGCGCCGCGGGGTGTCTCCATCCAGAGAACACCGCCGATGGATTCGCCGCCGTAGATGGCTCCTTGCGGGCCGCGCAGGATTTCGATTCTGCCGACATCATAGGTGCGGCTGGCGGAAAGCATGTTGCCCAGAGGCGTGGTGGAATCGCTGAGGCGCATTCCGTCGATGACGAGCTGGGAATAGGCGGTCGTCGTGCCCCGGATGAAGAGGGATCCGAGCGCCCCGGTTTGTCCTCCGGTGGAGGTGGAAATGACGCCCGGTGACTGGTTGAGGGCGTCACGCAATTGGAACAACCCTTGGTTCTGCAACGCATCGGGGTCCAGCACGGTCACCGATGAGGTCACGGTGGCGGGATCCTGAGGCACCCGCAAGGCCGAGACGATCAACGGATCCATTTCTGAAGTCTCCTCCGCGAGGGCGGAAACGGGGACGAGCAGGGCGAGCAGTGCGGACGCACTCCGGCAGTTGCCTCTGAAAGGCTTTTTCTGATAGTTCATTATTAGGCATTCAATATCCGAATTTCGCGGACGTTTGAAAAATCCCCCCAGGCTGGCGATCTGGCTGACCGGACGTCTTGCGAAGTCCGGAATCACAGTGGCGATACCGCGCCGGAATCACACCGGCTTCCCCATCAATTTCCCGCCCCGGCGAGGGGCTTCCTGAAGAGAGTCGGGAATTCCCCGACGGCGCATGGGGTAGGGGCATCGCATCAGTCCCGCAAGCGTGAATGGGTGGGAAGCGAATTTTTTATTCCGCTAGATCGATCCGCTTGACCTCGCGGCGGCGGCGGATTTCCTTCCCGCCATGTTCCGCGAAGTCCTGAAGTCCAAGCTCCACCGCGCCATGATCACCGGCTCGGATGTCGATTATGAAGGCAGCATCGAAATCCCCACCGACCTGATGGATGACGCCGACCTGTGGCCGGGCGAGAGGGTGCTGGTCGCCTCAATCACCACCGGCGCCCGTCTTGAAACTTACGTGCTGGCGGGCCAGCCGGGCACGGGCCACATCCTGATCAATGGCGGCGCGGCCCATCTGATCAAGGCCGGCGAGCGGGTGGCGATCATGGCCTTCGCGCTATCCGAAACGCCGGTGGCTTCGAAAAATCTGTTATTGGACGAGCGGAACAACGTCGTCCGGAAGAGTCGGTAGGGTTGATAGGCTGGCTGAAATGACGTTGACCGCATCTCCGGGACGTGCCATTTTCCTGCCTCTATGAAGTGTATCCCGGCCCTTACCGCCATCGCCGCCATGAGTCTCGTGGCATGCGAGACCTTTAATGCTCCCATCAGCAGCGGCGATTTCGATCCCCTGAGCGCGCCGGGATCGGAACGTGGGGCGACCGCCACTTCGGGCCCGTCATTTTCCGCCGGTCAGTTCGTCCGGGCCTCCATCGACAACACCGCGTTTTTCAAGACCCGGCCGAAAGGTGATGCGGATGCGGACAAGCTCCTCCCACGCGGCACCTCGATGAAGGTGATTTCCACCAGCGGAAGTTATGTGAAGGTAGAGCTCGACAGCGGCGACATCGGGTTCGTCCCTTCCGTGATGCTGGAGGATCCAAACGCCACTCTGGCGGCTCCGGTGCCCGGTACCAATGAATATCAAGTTTATCCTCCCCTGCCCGGCTCGGGCGCGGGACTGCCTTTGCCGCCCATCGATCCGTCCGGATTGCCACCGGAGGGAGCTATCCCGACGGTGATCGATCCCGATGCACCGAGTCCGACCACGCCGGTGCCGCCGGTCACACCGACGACCGATACGTTCCCCACACCGCCGGAAACCAAGGTTCCGCTGCCACCGAACGAAGAGGAAGCGACCCCGGAGAAAGTGGAGCCAAAGGTGGAGCAGGAATGAGCTAGGCGCGGTAGCGCTCGTATGCTTCCACGATACGGCCGACCACCGGATGGCGGACGATGTCGGATTTGGAAAATTGATGGAACGCGATTCCTTCGATGCCTTGCAAGGCATGTTCGGCCTCCGCCAATCCGGAGCGAACTCCCGGCTTGAGGTCCACCTGCGAGCTGTCGCCGGTGATGACCATTTTCGATTCCTCGCCGAGCCGGGTGAGCGCCATGAACATCTGCTCGCGGGTGGTATTCTGGGCTTCGTCGAGGATGACGAAGGAGCGCGACAAGGTCCGGCCGCGCATGAAGGCAAGCGGCGCGATCTCGATAGTGCCTTCGTCGAGATAGCGCTGCGCTTCTTCGGGATCGAGCATGTCGTGGATGGCGTCGTAAAGCGGGCGGAGGTATGGGGCGACTTTTTCCTGAAGGTCACCGGGGAGAAATCCGAGCGCCTCGCCCGCCTCGACGGCGGGGCGGGTCAGGATGATGCGCTGCATGAGGCGGCGCTTGAGGAGAGTGAGCCCCATCGCCATCGCGAGGTAGGTCTTGCCGGTACCCGCCGGGCCAAGGCCGAAAGTGACGTCGTGAGCCTCGATGGCGCGGACGTAATCGAGCTGGCCGGGCGTCCTCGGAATGACCGGTTTGCGTCCCCGCGAGCCGACGAGGCGGACGCCGGACAACTCGGTCACGCCGACCGCACCGTTGCCTCCGGCGACTTCCACGGCATGGCGGAAATCGCGTTGGGCGATGGGGCCGCCGTTGCGTTGGGCGGATTCAAGATCGGCGAATACGGCGCGGGCCTTTTCCACCGCATCGGACGCGCCGGATATCGAGATCCAGCCGTCGCGGGTGACGGTCTTCACCCCGAGTTCGTTTTCAAGGAAGGCCAGATTTTTCGGATCATTGGCAAACAGCGAGTGAAGAAACCGCGGGGTGTCGAATTCCAGTTTGATCTCGGTTTGCTCGCAGTCGTTCATTTCAGGCAAAACTAACGCGGGGTGAAGCGCGGCGTCAAAAGTGAAAACCACCTGCCGGAGTCTTGCTCCTTGAAACTCCTCCCCGCGGTGATTGAATCCCGGGCGTGAATCCCTGTTACAGTCTTCTCGCGGTCCTCTTGCTCGGTGCCTGTGCGGGGCCGCCCGAACCTCTGGTGGTGAAACAATTCCAGCTTCGGGACCAGGATCCAAGGACCGCGGGTGAGCCGATGGTGAACATGGAAAAGGCGCGGCGGCTGCATGGCGCGGTCAGCATGGAAGAGCGCCGTGGCAGGCTCGGGCAGTATTACACGCTGATCTGGGACGACCGGAATGGTGTGGGCCAGGGCGAGGTCGAACTGGTTTTCCAATACCAGCAGGGGGCGACGGCCAGCCGCGTCAAGCGGATGGTTAGAAGGTACCCACCGGCCACGTCGAAGGGGAAAGCGGAGTTCGCCATCATCGGTGACGACTATTTCAAAGGCGGCAAGGTGCTCGCCTGGAAGGCAACCCTGCAACGCGGCGGGAAAGTCATCGCCACCGAACAATCCTACCTCTGGCAATGAGTTCACGAATTTCAAGATGGGTGATTGACCAGCGGCTTCCGTGATTTTATATTCGTGAACCTTTCGCCGTTGAAACGACGGCTTTTTCTCAGTGAGTACGGAATGCCCAATTTTAACCGGAATCTTCGATGGATTCAGTTGGATCCGCTGTGAAGGGAAAGGCTCCTTTCTGAATAGCCCGGCGATGAAGGAATTCGGCGATGACCGGATCGCGTCAGGGGAACGATGTTTGGTGGTCGATCTGGGTGGCTGCAGCGGAATGGATTCCACTTTCATGGGAACCCTCGCGGGGATGGCCGCCCGCCTCTCCGCGCAGGAAAACGCCGGCCTGCAGATCGCCGACGCCGGATCGCGGAACCGACGCTCGCTCGAGGATCTGGGGCTGGATTTCCTGATGGAAATCGACCCGCCGCAGGCAGCCTGGCGCGGAGCCATCGACACGATCCGCGCGGACTTGAAAATCCCGGCCACGATCTCCCCGTCCGATTCACTCCAGCGGACGAAGCATGTGCTCGAGGCCCATCAGGAACTCTCTAGCAGGAACGAGAAGAACGCCGGAACTTTTTCGACTGTCGTCACGATGTTAGAAAGCGAGTTGAAGGACAAACTTAAGGAGGCCGGTTCTTCCGGCAAAGAGTGAGGGGCTTGTCAGGACGCATCTGAATTTTTGAACCTCGCGATGCACGTCCCCACAGTCATTTCCTACGTTGCCTGTGCGCTGGTGGTCATTGTTCTAGCCGTTTCCCTCAGCAAACAACGGCGGAAAGCCAAGACGATCCGCCGGCGCTTCAACGATCTGGAGTGCGAGGAGGAGCGGATGTTCACCTTCCTGCATGACCTCGGTCTTGCCATCGAGAACGAGCCGTCGTCCACCGTGCTTTCCCGCATCATCGTGGATGGCATCGTCAAGGTGGTTGGCGCGCGCGGTGGTGCGATCTATTTCCTGAGTCCGGAAAATGATTTTCTCAACCCCTCCTACATCTCGGAGGATTGCCCGACCCTCATCGGCATTCCGGCGGATGTCAGGAAAAAAGCAGAGCGCGATCCGCGGGCGCTCGAAAGTCATGTTAGGCTGTCACGGGTAGCTGCGGGCGAGGGCATCCTGGGCCATTGCCTGGGCGTCGGCGAACCGATCCTGGTGACGGATTTGAAAAGCCATCCGTCCTGCGAAGGCGCGATCAATTCCTATCAGGACGACGTCTCCGCGCTGCTTTCCCCCCTGCGGTATGCGAACAAGGATCTCGGCGTGCTGGTCGTCGCCCGCCGCCATGCGGATGGAAATTTCACGGCCAACGACTTCGCGGTCTTCCGTTCGGCAGCCGAGCAATCGTCGTTCGCCATCGGCAACGCGCGGATCCACCGCGAAGCCCACGAGAAGCGGGCGATGGAGAGTGAGCTGCAGAACGCCCGCGAGGTGCAGCGCATTCTGCTGCCGCAGCAGGATCCGGTTGTGTCCGGATTCCGCATCAGCGGCACGAACGTCCCGGCCCGCATCATCAGCGGCGACTACTATGACTACATCGATCTCGGAGAGCAGAAATTCGGCATCGTCATCGCAGATGTGAGCGGCAAAGGAGTTCCTGCCGGCTTGCTGATGGCGATGTGCCGGAGCGCGCTGCGGTCCGTGGCTGCGGCGGCGGATTCACCCTCCATCGCGATGGCCGCCGTCAACCGCCAGCTTTTCCCCGACATCCGCGAGGACATGTTCATCAGCATGGCCTACAGTGTCCTCGACGCCACCGCCGCCACCCTAACTCTTTCCCGCGCCGGCCATGATCCGGCGCTCCATTTCCGCAAGGAAACGGGAAAGGTCGAACTCCTCCGCTCGCCCGGTCTCGCCCTCGGCATCGACAGCGGCGCGGTCTTTGAACGCGTGACCCGTGACTTGGAAATCGGGATGGAATCCGGCGACTGCGTGCTCTTCTACACCGACGGCGTGAAGGAAGCCGTGAACTCGAACGAGGAGGAATTCGGCATGGAGCGCATGTCCGAAGCCTTCCGCCTGGCAGCTCCGTTAGGCGCGGAGGCGATCCTGGTCCGAATGCAGGCGGATCTGAAAAAGTTCACCGGCGAAGGCCCGCAGATGGACGACATCACGCTGGTCGCCATCGAGAAACGGTAACTGGTTTTCTAACTATTGCTGATCATCTGCGGCACCTCGGTCCGCGCCACCCGCGTGAACGCTCCCATCGCGCTGTTCACTTCGGAATCGATCAGCCGCAGCAACCCGATCTCCAGCGACAGATCATTCCCTAACAACGGTATAGCTTTCAGATTCAACCCCTCGCGGCCGCGCAGGGCGATGTTCGGCATCAGCGCCCCGGCCTCCAGAGCCGCCAGAGAACGCAGCAGCGTTTCGATCGCATTGATCTCCGCCACCGTCCGGGGACGCGCCTGGTGCTTCCGGCAAATCTCATCTGCCATCCGCCGCATCACGAAACTATCCGGCAACTGCAACAGCCGCTGGCCGTGCAAATCCGCCACCGGAATCGCCGCCCGTCCCGACCACGGATGATTTTCCGCCACGACCAGCGCGAACGCATCCTCGCAAAGCCGCTCGTAATGGAGGTTCGGCGAATGTCTTGTTAGAAACCCGAGCCCCACATCCATCCGCCCCTCCTCCAGCGCCGTCTCGATCTCCGTCGAGGAAATCTCCTCCACGATCAAACTCACCCCCGGATGCTCCGCCGCGAACAGCCCGAGCAGATGCGGCATCAGCGCCACGTTCAGAATCGGCACCACCCCGATGTGCAGCGAACCCCGTGCCTGATCCGGCTCCAGCGTCAGATCCTGGAGTAAACCCTCCACTTGCCGCAAAATCGCCTGCGCGTGCTCTTGGAAAACCAACCCTGCGGGCGTCAGCAAAATCCGTTTGCCGCGCCGCTGGAACAGCGACACCCGCAATTCCGCCTCCAGATCGCGCATCTGTTGCGACACGCTCGGCTGCGAAATCCCAAGCCGGTCCGCTGCCCGGCTGAAGCTCCCTGCCTCCGCCACCGCCAGAAAATAGCGCAGATGACGGATTTCCAATGGCTCACTCATGACCGCGGAATGCTGGCGGATTTCCTAAGAGTTGCGAAATGAAATTCTGTTGCATAGGCAATAGCTATAATTGTATTTCATTTTTCGCACTAATGAAAAACCTCGATCTCGCCGTTCAATTCTTCCTGCAGCTCGGCTGCATCCTGCTCTTCTGCCGCTTCGTCGGCTCGATCGCTGCCAAATTCGGCCAGCCCCAGGTCGTCGCCGAAATGATCGCAGGCGTGCTCCTCGGCCCTTCCCTCTTCGGCTTGCTGGCTCCGGAGGCCCAGGCATGGCTTTTCCCGTGGGATAAAACCCAATCCGCCCGCGACACCCAGAGCTACCTCTTCCCCGCTTCTCAACTCGGTCTCGCCCTCTACATGTTCGTCGTCGGCATGGAATTCCGGGTCGATATCGTCCGAAAAAAAATGAAAAGCGCCGTCGCCGTTTCCATCGCCGGGATGGTCGCGCCCTTCGTCCTCGGCGCGGGCTTGGGTTACATTTTCTACCACTACACCGACCTCTTCCCGGCGAAAACCAGCGCCACCGAGGCCATGCTGTTCCTCGGTGCCTCCATGTGCATCACCGCCTTTCCGATGCTCGCCCGCATCATCCATTTCAAAAAACTCGCCGGCACCACCATGGGCACCGTCGCCCTCGGCGCGGGAGCTATTGATGATGCGGTCGCTTGGTGTTTGCTGGCCGTCGTGCTCGCCAGCTTCGATAGCAACTGGTCCCACGCGATCATCAACATCGGTGGCGGCATCGCCTACGTCACCGTCACCCTCGCCATCGTCCGCCCGATCCTCGCACGCTGTGAGAAATGGCTCGTCAAGGATGATGCTCTCAATGAAGCGGGCCTCGTCACCGGCCTCGCGCTGATGGCGTTCGGTGCCTACCTCACCGATAAGATCGGCCTTCACGCCGTCTTCGGAGCCTTCGTTATGGGAGCCGCCATGCCGCGTGGAGTTGTTAGCCGTGACCTCATTGCCCGCATCCAACCGCTCACCGTCGCCCTCCTGTTGCCACTGTTCTTCACCTACTCCGGCCTCAACACCAAGATCGGCCTGCTCAACACCGGCTTCCTCTGGATGATGTGCGCCGCTGTCCTCGTCGCCGCCGTCGTCGGCAAAGGCGTCGCCTGCTGGCTCGCCGCCCGCGCCACCGGCCTCTCTAACCGCGAGGCTCTCGGCATCGGCACCCTCATGAACGCCCGCGGCTTGATGGAACTCATCATCATCAATATCGGCCTGCAAAAAGGCATTATCAGCGAAGGCCTCTTCGCCACCCTCGTCATCATGGCGGTCATCACCACGCTGATGGCCTCGCCGATTTTCGAGCGCCTCGTCGGCACCGGAAAATTCGGAGCCGACGCGTGAACAGAGTTCGCATGAATCCAGTGCAAGCTTGATCCGGCGGCCCTTTCCGATTAGCCAAGTGGCGCCTCATGGATTCCAAGCCTTCCAGCCTCGATGCATTGCGCATCGACCGATCACAAGCGCCGCTGAAATCCGGAGGCGGCGGAAAAATCGGGTGGATCCTTCTCATCCTGCTCCTCCTCATCGGGGCGGGCGCGTGGTGGTTCATGCGGCCCAAGGGGATTGCCGTGAAAACGGCGACCGTGCAGGTCCGAACGTCCGGCGGAAGCAGCGCGCGCACCTTGCTGAATGCCTCGGGCTATGTCACCGCGCGGGTCGAGGCGACGGTTTCCTCGAAGATCACCGGCAAGGTCATGGAGATCCTGGTGGAGGAAGGGATGAAGGTGGAAAACAACCAGGTCGTCGCGAAATTGGACGCCTCCAATGCGCAATCCGGCCTGCGCCTGGCTGAGGCGCAACTGGCATCCGCGAAACTGAATCTAGCGGAAACCGAGCCGATGCTCAAACACTCCGAAGCGGAAATGAACCGCCTCAACGCCCTCGGCGCACGGGCCGTCAGCACTTCCGAAGTCAGCCGCGCCCAAGCCGACGCCCGGACCCAGGAGGCGAAACTCGAACGCCTCAAGGCGGACGTCACCGTGGCCGAGCGCCAGGTGGACGATTGGAAACAGCAGGTGGACGACACGATCATCCGCGCGCCGTTCGCCGGCGTGGTGACGACCAAGGATTCGCAACCGGGCGAAATGATTTCCCCGATGTCGGCTGGCGGCGGCTTCACGCGGACCGGGATTTGCACACTGGTGGACATGGCGTCGCTCGAAATCGAAGTGGATGTCGGCGAGAGCTTCATCAATCGCGTGACTGCGGATCAATCGGTGGAGGCGACGCTGGATGCTTATCCGGAGTGGAAAATCCCCTGCAAGGTCATCGCCATCATCCCGACTGCTGATAGACAAAAGGCCACCGTCAAGGTGCGCGTCGCATTCGAAAAACTCGACCCGCGCATCCTCCCGCAGATGGGCGTGAAGGTCGCGTTTCAAAGCGCCGAAAGCGAAGAACCCGCCACCACCACGAAGATCGCCCTATCGGTTTCCAAGGAGGCCGTGCAAAAGGACGACGGCCGCGACGTGGCATGGGTCGTGCAGGATGGCAAGGTCGAGCGCCGCGCCATCACCGTGTCCAATGTCAACGGCACCACCGCCACCCTAACTGCCGGGCTGTCGCAAGGCGAAACCGTCGTTCTCAATCCACCCTCCACTCTCACCGACGGCGCCGCCGTCACCGTAGAAACTCCCCGATGAGCACCTCCGCCGAAACCCTTGTCCGCATCAGCAACGTTACCAAAACCTTCAAGCGCGGCTCGGAAGACATCCACGTTCTATCAGGCCTCGACCTGGAAGTGAAGGACGCCGAGTTCCTCGCGCTGATGGGTCCGTCCGGTTCCGGGAAATCCACCCTGCTCAACCTCATCGGCGGACTCGACCGGCCGACTTCGGGAAATGTCCAGATCGGCCCGGACCGCGTGGACCAGCTCTCCGACAAACAGCTCGCCGCCTGGCGCGCGCGGCATATCGGCTTCGTGTTCCAGTTTTATAATCTTCTCCCCGCCCTAACGGCAGAGCGCAATATCGAGCTGCCCTTGTTGCTCACGCATCTGAGCAAAGCCGCCCGCCAAAAGCATGTCGCCGCGGCGCTCGAAGCCGTCGGACTGACACACCGGGCGAAACATTATCCGCGCACCCTATCAGGTGGCGAGCAGCAGCGCGTCGGCATCGCCCGCGCCATCGTCACCGATCCCACCGTCCTGCTTTGCGACGAACCGACCGGCGACCTCGACCGCAAGTCGGGCGATGAAATCCTCTCCTTGCTCCAGTCGCTCAACAAGGACCACGGCAAGACGATCATCATGGTCACCCACGATCCACACGCTTCCGCCAGAGCCAGCCGGACGGTGCATCTCGACAAGGGACAACTCTCCAACGAAGCCGCGCCATGAAATTCCTCCCACTCGTCTGGGCCGGGCTGAAACGGAAAAAGTTGCGCACCGCGCTCACGTTTCTATCCATTTTCGTCGCCTTCCTGCTCTTCGCCTTCCTCGGCGCGATGAAGGAGGCGCTCAGCGGAGGCGTCAGCATGGCGGGCCAAGACCGGCTCATCACGCGGCACAAGGTGTCGATGATCCAGACGCTGCCGGAGAGCTACAAGAACCGCATCCAGTCCGTCAACGGTGTCTCTGCCGTCTGCCACCAGACCTGGTTCGGCGGGATCTATCAGGATGACCCGAAGAAATTCTTCGCCACGATGCCGGTGGAGCCGGAGGTGTTCCTCGACATGTTTCCGGACTACGTGCTCAAAGAGGCGGAGAAACAGGCATGGCTCACCACCCGCACCGGCGCGATCGCCGGCCGCGTGACGGCGGACAAATACAAATGGAAAGTCGGCGACCGCATCCCGATTAAGTCGCCGATCTGGGGCCAGCCCGCGGGCATGGCGCAGTGGGAGTTTGACATCGTCGGCATCTACGACGGCGCGAAAAAAGGCGCGGACACCAGCAGCGTGTTTTTCCGCTACGATTATTTCGAAGAGGCGCGCCAGAAGATCAAGGGACAGGTCGGCTGGTACACCGTCCGCATTGCCGATCCCGACAGGGCGGCGCAGATCGGTGCGGAGATCGACGAGAATTTCGCGAACTCGCCTTACGAAACCAAGACGGAAGCGGAAGGCGCGTTCGCAGCCGGCTTCGCCCAACAAATCGGCGACATCGCCACCATCGTCATGGCCGTCGTCGGCGCGGTGTTTTTCACTATTTTGTTAGTCGCTGGCAACACGATGGCGCAATCGGTCCGGGAACGCACCAACGAGCTCGGCGTGCTCAAGGCCATGGGCTTCACCAATCTCCGCGTGTTGTCACTCGTCATGATGGAATCCTGCCTCATCGCCATCCTCGGCGGCTTCGCAGGCTTGGGAGCCGCGTGGCTGATGGCGCTCGGCGGCAGTCCCGCCCCTGAAGTGCTGCCGATCTTCTTCATCCCACAGGAAAGCATGATCCTCGGCGCGGCGCTCGCCGTTCTGCTAGGCATCCTTGCCGGTGCCTTGCCCGCGTTCCAAGCGATGCAGCTGAAAATCTCCGAAGCCCTGCGGCGCGGCGGTTGAGCCTGCATGATGAGAGGCAAACCTACGCGGAGGTCATTTGATCTCCATCTGCGCCGGATACCTAACATTCCATCGCTTCTGCTTCGCCCGGATTCGGGTGCCCGCTCTTTCCGCGCTTGCCAGCCAGCCGCTTGCTGACACGGTTTGCGAAGGATGCCACAAACCGAATACGAATTCAGCGCCTTCGTCAGCTATCGGCATCTCGATTCCGCCGAACCCGGCCAGCAATGGGCCTCATGGGTGCAAACCACGCTCGAGCGCTACACCACTCCTCCCGAACTCGCCGGGCAAAACAGCCTCTACGGAGATCCGGTCCCTGCGACGATGGATCGGGTCTTCCGCGACAAGGACGAACTGCCTGCCCACGGAGATCTCGGCGGGCTCATCCACGACGCTCTGGAGAAAAGCCGCGTCCTCATCGTCCTATGCACCCCCGCCGCAGCCCGCAGCCCGTGGGTATCGGACGAAATCCTCTATTTCAAAAAACTCGGACGCACGAACAGCATCATTGCCATCGTAATCAGCGGCAATCCACATGCCCACGATCCCGCAGACGAATGCTACCCACCGCCGCTGCGCCACAAGCTCCGGGCAGACGGGTCTCTAAACCTCGCGGAAAAGGAGCACCCGATCTATATTGACCTGCGGCCTCCACTCGGCAGCCACGGAGCCACCACTGCCGACGAATACAGAAGCCTCCTTCAGGCCGCCGAAGAGTGGTTGCCAGCACGCATCGAGCAGGCCGTGGTCAAATACCGCATCCAGCTCGACGAGGCACGGCTCTTGTTGCTCTCCGGTTCCCTCGGCCTCTCCCCTCGCGAGCTCACCCAGCGCGATCTGCTGCGCCAGAACGAAGAGGCCGGCAGGCGCGAGGCCGAAGCCAATGCCCGCCTCCTCTGGGAGACCGAACAGAAACAGATCGCTGAAAACGCCCGCACCGAAGCCGAGCACCAGCGGCGGCAAGCCCTGCGTGCCAGCCGCATCGCTCGCATTCTCGCTCTCGTCGCAATCCTGGTAGCAGTGTGGGCCTTCAGCCAGCGGCAGATCGCGGAGCGCGAACGACAACGGGCGGACGAGGAGAAAAATGCGGCGATCGCCGCGAAGGAGCGCGTCGCCAAAGCCCGTTTGGCGGCCCAGGACATCCTCGGCATCGTCCAGTACGAGGTCGCGGATTATCTCGGGTCGTCCGGCAGGTCCGATATCTATCAAAAAGTGAATGAGCCCACCGTCCGCTATTACGAGGGGAATCCACCGGAGGAGTCCGCACCGGAGAATGAGAAGAACGGGTTCCAGCGGGAATATGCGCTTGCGATCAACCAGCGCGGCCACATCGCGGTAAACCAGGGCCGGCTCGAAGAGGCGATCGTCAGCTACCGGCGGGCGCTGGAAATGTTCCGGAGGCTTTCAAACCGGGACCAAACCAATGGCGATTGGAAACGCAATGTGGCCAATACCTATCAGGCCATCGGCATCGCCCAGCGCATGGCCGCCAACAAGCTCGCCGATCCCGCCCAAGCTGCGGCCAAGGAGAGGTGTTTTACCGACGCATTGGTCAATCTTCAAGAGACCGCCCGGTTGCGGGCCGAGATCCTGAAGGAACACCCGGAAAGCACCTATTTCGCCATCGATCTCGCGAGCACCGACGGTCTCATTGCCCAGCACTCACTGTTGGGTGGCAGGTTCGCCAAGGAGGAGGCCATCGGGTTGCTCACTGCCGCGCTGGAACGGATCAACACCCTCAAACCGCCGGCTATTGAGATGGTCTACTGCAACAGTACGAAAAATTTCCTCGAAAGCCTCCAGCAGGAATTCGCCAAAACACCCTGAGCCATTTCGGAAACTTGCGGGCTCCCGCGAAAAAACTAACATCCAACTTCCATCATCGTCCGGACGGAACCGGGATCACCTGATCGGAAGCGACGATCACCCCGGAGCCCACCGGGCTGCGTTCCTCACGGCTGTCGAGGGGAGGCGCGCGTTTGATGACAAGGGTGCATCCTTGAATTCCGTTAGGAGGTTGGCTCAGGTTCCTGTTCATGAGGGTGCCGTTCAAGTTCGCGATCCCTTGGGCGTCTGAAACCATCATCCCCAGATCCACCTCCAGCGAGGGAGCGAGCGAACCTGTCACCCCGGCCGTGGCCTGTGGCGGACGGCTTGCGACTTCCGGCGTAGCTTCACGGCCGTCACCCTCTACGCCGGGATCCGGCTCCCCGTCCGGTTGTCGCGCCTCCGGGGCATCGGCTTGAGGCGATCCGGCATCCTGGTTTTCCGGCGCTTGCGGCGGGATCGGCGGGATCACTTGAGAGGCCAATGGATTCAACGGAAGCTGGATCACGACCTGATAGCGTTTGTTGGATTCCAACCCGGAGATGCGTCCGCTCACGCTCACCGCATCACCGACCATGATGAAGACCACCTCGCCACGCGTCGCGACGCTCTCATCGATGGGCTGGATGGAAGCAGTCAACCGGGCGGGGGCCGGATTCGGCACAGGTGCGACCGCCTGCGAGTTGGCCGAGTCGGGAACCGTGCCGGCGGACGGATCAACGGCCTGAGCAATAGCCAAGGAAGTGCCTGCGGTCAGGAGCGCGGCGAGCATGACCTTGGCGGGGAAATTGGATTGATTGGTTTTCATGATCATGGATGGTTGGTTTCGGTGGCGGTCCGGAATGGTGCTGATCACCTCTGCCCAAGTCGCACGCATCATGCCATCACCCTGTAGGGCTTGCGGCAACGGGCTTCCCACCTTCCCGCCCCTCTCCGCCAGCCGGGGAATCGTGCATTTCTCCACCGTGTTAGGCGCATTTTGCCCAGATGTGCCTGCGGGAAAAATCCGGAAAGCCCTTGAAACCGGGCCTCCGGCGGTTGGCTTCCAAAATGCAAGGGAGATCCGTCTTTTTCAGACCATGAAACCGAATCTTGTCATCCTTCAGCCGGCCCACACCCATCTTGATTCTTTGATCGAAGAGTTCTGCGAGAGTTTCTGCGATTCGCATTATGTCTATCTGGTGAGACCATGTTCCGCGCTCCGCGACGATTCTCCGGGAGGCGTGCGATTCCTGAGCCACCCGCTGGACCGTCTCCCGGCTTTCGGGAGGGTGGACACGGCAATCGCCGTGGCTGACGCCGACGCGATGGATCGCCTGAGGGAAGTCTATCCGGATTCGCAACTTGCCGTGTGGCATCCCGGCGAAACCGGCGAAGTGCCGGATCCGATACTCTCGCTCCTACGCCCCACCGTGGTCCATGGCACCTTCGGCGAATCCTCGGAACGCGATTTCGCACGCGCCATCTGATTCCCGCCTACCCTTTCCACCCAAACCGAGAGAAACACCGAACCCGACTCTATCATGACCCTTTTCATGGCACTCAAGGATGAGATTCTTTCCCTCATCTGTCACCTCGGAGAAAAAACGGGCCGGATCCATTCCAATCCCGCGCCCACCGGCCCCGCCGTCGCACGGTTGGTGATCCGACACCGGCTCCATTGATTTCGCCAAAAAATCCGGCGGGGGACTTTCATCCCCCGCCAGAGGCGGAAACTCCGTTAGGGCAGCAGCATCCGATAGAAGCGCTTTGCCGTTCCCGGCGGAGGATTGTCGATGATCGAGATCACGCCGGATGGATCGGCCGCCTGCGTCGTCAGCGGGTGCCAGTCGGCGGGTGCCAGGGTGGACGAGAATTGGATGGCATATTGCTGCCCGGGGTTTCCGATAAAGCCGACGGTGAACCCGCCACCCCCGCCTTCGATCGCGATGATCGTGCCGCTGTGTTGCACCGTTTCCGGATTGCTGTAGTAAATCGAATTGTCGGTGCTGGTGGAAACGGTATTGCCATTGCCTGAGATGTCGGGAGCGACGCTGGCGGCAATCGTCGCGATCACGGTGCCGGTCCGGGTCATGCCGGTGACGGCGACCTGATAGATCGGGCTGCTTCCCGTGACCGTTGCGGTCGTCGCCCCGGCAGTGCCACCTAGGGTGACATCGCCGGTGGTAAAGCCGGTGACCGATTCGCTGAAGACGACAGTGAAACGAACGGGCGTCGAGATGGTTGGATCGGTCTGACCTGCGGCCTGGTTGATCGTGACGGAAGGCGGAGTGACATCTAACTCAAAGGCACCGATGTCCACCGTGCCGCTCTCCATCCGGGCTGAACCGCGTTGGTCCGTGGTGACGCCGCCTGGGATGAGGGCGTTGCCGCCCGCGTTGAGAGCCGGGCTGCCGGCCAGAAGCGCGTGAGTTAGAGTCGGGCCGCCGTTATTGGCCAGCGCGCCCAGTTGTGGGTCGAGCGGGGTGGCGACGCTGCCGACCTTGTTGCCGTTGGTGCCGTTGGTTAGACCGGTGCTGCCCTCGCTTTTGCCGATGAAGTTGAAACCGCCCGCGGTGACGGTGCCGTTGATGTCGGGGCCGGTGGGCGCGCTGTTGCCCGCCACGATGGTGTTGGAGAAGTTCGGCGTCGCGCCGGCAGCGCACTCGATGGCGCCGCCCCTGAGGGTGGCGGTGTTACCGGAGAAGGTGCAGTTCGTCACCGTCGGACTGCCGGTGGTGCGGAGGGCGCCGCCGATGCCGTTAGCGCCGAGACCGGTCGTGCTGTTACCGGAGAAGGTGCTGTTCGTCAGCGTCAGCACGTTGGGTCCGTTCTGGATGGCACCGGCGTTGATGCTGCCACTATTGCCGGAAAAGGTGCTGCCCGTCACCGTCAGCGTGCCACCGTTGCGAATGGCGCCGCCGACCTCAGTGTGATTGCCGGAGAGGGTGCAGTTCGTCACGGTCATGATCATGGGAGGCGTGTAGGTGTCGCTGTGGATGGCACCGCCGACGCCGGACTGGAAGCTGCCGACCCCATTGCCGCCGGTCAGGGTCAGGCGGGAGAAATTCACCGTGTTGGAGACAGCGGTCGCGCCCTGGGTGACCCAGAAGATGCGGCTGGCATTGTTGCCGGACACGGTGATGCCGGGTGTAACCGCCGGACCAGTGATCGTCAGGCTTTTGTTGATACGCATCTCGCCGCCCGTGAGGGTGATGGTTCCCGCCACGCTGAAGGTGATGGTGCCTCCGACGGACGCGTACCGGACGGCCTCACGCAAGGTGCAGTCACCTGCATCCGTGAATCCGTCGTCGTGATCATCCAGCGTGTTGACGATGAGGCTGGCGCCTTGGTCGAAGTTCGCTTCACAGGCACCGATGCACACGCGCCCGTTCAAGACGCGGGTAAAGCTCGGCCCGCGCTGATCGTAAGGCACGTTGGTGCCATCGAAGGCCGGGTCGCCCGCGTCAATCGCCGGGCTGCCCACGAGCAGCGCGTGGGTCAGGGTCGGGCCACCGTTATTGGCCAGTGGGCCGATTTTCGGGTCTTGTCCGACGATATTGTTCGTACCCGTAGAGCCTTCACTCAGGATGTCGGGGCCGTACCCCGAGACAATATTGCCGGCCAAAATGGTGTTCGAAAGGTCCAGCGGGCCTTCATTCATGATGCCTCCGGCTTTATCCGCGAAATTGTTGGTGATGGTGCTGTTCGCGATCGTCAGGACGTCAAAGTTTCTGATGCCGCCACCGCCGGTGAGGCCTGTGCCGCTGACGGACTCTGAACGGTTGCCCGAGATGGTGCAGTTCCGGATGATCATAAAGCTGTAATTCAAGATTCCTCCGGCGAAACCGTTGAGCGGACCTAGGGGCACGATATTTCCCGAGATGGTGCTATCCTCAATCGTCGCCGTGCCGAAGTTGGCGATGCCTCCGCCTGCTTTGTAGGCGCGATTGTCGGAAATCGTGCAGCGTTTGACCGTCAGGGTCCCGCCTAAGACAACAGCAATGGCGCCGCCGGAATTACCGGCCTGGTTGTTGGAAAGAGTGCTGTCCGTCACCGCCAGAGTGCCACCGCTCACGTGGATCGCGCCGCCAATATCCCCACCATTTTCGGAGAGCGTGGTACTGGCAATCGTCACCGTTCCGCCGGTCATGTGGATGGCCCCGCCAGAGGCGCCGCCACCGCCGCTCAGCGTCAGGCCGGAGATGCCGACGATGCCGCTGCTGATGTTGAAGATCGTGACTCCGTAATTGGTCCGCTTCACCGTCAGGCTGCCCGCGCCTGGCCCGGTGATGGTCAGATTCTTGGCGATGGGGATATCTGTGTCGTCCGGCAGCGTGATGGTGCCCGTCACGCTGAAATTGATGGTGTCACCCGGAGCCGCCGCCGCGATTTGACCGCGCAGCGTGCCCGGCCCCGCGTCGGCCAGGCTGGTGACGGTCAGGATGGCGGCGTTTGCCTCATGCGACAGGCCAGCGCCCATCAACACCAAACACATCGAGAGGGCACGGCACTTCTTAAACATCCGGCCACCATGGCCGGTTTCCGCCGGGTAATACAAGATCTACCGAAATTTCCGTGAATTCGCATTCTGCACGCACCGGCGAAGCGAGGCAGTCCCGGACGCAAAACCGGCGGAGGACTTTCATCCGCCGCCGGTCGCTTCTTCTCTATCAAATCGGGAAATCTGCTATCAGATCGTGCCAGTGATGGCTTTAAAGCCTGCCTGAAAATTCACCGATGGCAGGGACCGACCTCCGGGCGGTCTAGCGAATGGGAAGCGAATGAACCGGCGCATGGGAAGCTTGGAAATCTGTTCATGGTCGATCATTCACATCTCATTCTCCTGACCGCCCGGAGGTCGGTCCCTGCCGATTCGATCCTCCCTCAATTCACCTGCACCACCACCGGGCTAACATCACCACCGTTTTGCGGCCAGACGATGTGGTTCGCGGTCTTCCATTCGGCCAACGTTCCGACCGATCCGGCGTAGGTGTTGGCCACCAGCGTCAGAAGCTGCTTGCGCGCCTTCATTCCGTCCGTGGCGTTCTCCGCGAGTTCGGCGGTGCCTCCCACCTGTTCCAACAGGCCGTCGTGCTTGTCCGTGGCGGCCTCCTCCATCCGGACGATGATCTGCTGGAGCTTGGTTAGGAAATCCGCCGGCAGCGCGAAGTCGATGAACAACGCGGAGTGGGGCGTCGCCTCGCTGTGGAAGGTCCGGGCGCTGGCCAGCACTCCCTCGTAGGCATTCGAGCGCGGGATCACGAATTTATCGTCGAACTCCGGCATCTCCTCCGCCTCCGCGATGGCCACCGCCGTCTTGCGGATCTGGCGCATGAGAGCCATCGCCGCTTCCGCGGATAGCGCCTTGTTGCCGGCACCGCCATGGAACACTCCGGATCCCGCCAGCTTCTTCACGCCGTTCTCCTCCATCTCCACCACTACCGCGGCGATCTTCGAGAACTCCTTGCCGCCGCGCGAGGTGGCGGGGAAGTCGATGGCGTATTTCTTGCCGAAATGGTCGATACGGGCGAATGCTTCATACTGGCTGCGGATCTCGTCGTTTTGCATGGTGGATGGTTGGTTAGTGGCTGTTAATTCAAGCCATCCGGAGGCCTATCAGTGTTTTCCGGCGCGTAAATCCAAATCAGGGTTAGAGCAGAATTCCTCCTAAAACGGGTAGTCGGAACCGCCCCCCAACGATCCGCCAACCCGCCCGCGCAAACGAAAACCAAGGCGTCACGGAGGAGAACCAGAGCGTCACGGAGGAGAACCAGAGCGTCACGGAGGAAAACCAGAGCCACACGGGTGGAAACCCAGCCGCGCAACCCGCCACCAGACCCGCGCAAGTGGAAACCCCGCTGCGCAACCGACAACCAGAGCCGCGCAAGTCGGAACCAGAGCCGCACGGACGAAAACCAGGCTGCGCAGGCCGAAACCAGAGTGCGCGGAGGAAAACCAAGCTGCGCAGACGGAAACCAGGGTGCGCAGGCCGCCACCAAGCTGCGCAGAATTCCTCCCCGTCCTGTAGCGTTCGGTCTGTGACCGTCGCTAGCTCCACCCATCCGGTCTTGCCGCCGCCGCCCCGATCCCGATAAAGAAGGCTCAATGCTTGTTAGTCGGGACTGACCCCGTCGACGCTCGCTCCTCCCATCCGTTCTTGCCGCCGTCGCCCCGATCCCGATAAAGAAAGCTCAATGCTTGTTAGTCGGGACTGACCCCTTCGATGACCCCTTCGATGACCCCTTCGAAATGACCCCTTCGAAATGACCCCTTCGAGATGACCCCTTCGAGATGACCCCTTCGAGATGACCCCTTCGAGATGACCCCTTCGAGACCCCTTCGACGATTCCGAATCATCCGGTCGTGTGATGACTCGTTGGTGCTGTCTTAATAAAATCGATTATGGATCTGGAACCTAGTCCTCGAGTGTATTCTACTTGGTAAATAAGCAGAAATCCATAAATTGCTCCGGTGGCTATGCCAAGTTGTTGGCGGAATCGCAGTTCCTCAATCTGTTGTTTGATCGCTGGAATATCCTTTAGGCTTTCGCGAGCTTCCGCTTCTGATCCGAAAATTGGGTTGTCAGGGCAATCTGGATCTACAAGGCTAAGCGCTTTGACAATGAACGGATAGAGTGACCGTTCGTCGGCTAAAATCGCAAGTGATTCCTTAAATCCATCTCCCAGTTGTTCGAAGCATTTTCGTATATATTTCCATGTATCTTCGAGAGGAAAATTCTGAGCTTTGTGCGCGGCGGAGTTTCTCGCTTTTCTGATTTGATGAATAGCCTCGATTAGATTCTCGGGTAATAGTCGACATCCGAGAGCTATATCTAATTTGGATGCAAATGACCCAAACGGACCAAAACCGTTATTTAGCTCCTTTTTCTTTTTGTTGGATAAATCGACTGGCTTTAACGCGTCGAAAAACGATGTAAGAGCATCATCTATATAAGATGCACACAATAACAACGCGCCTCTGTCCGATTCAGAGAGGATAATCGGTAACTCTTCATTTAGAAATTTTTTAACTTCGGGAAATCTTTCGAAGCTGAACATATTGAAGGAGAAGTTTAAAGTTGGGGCCAGGACAGCTGCTTCCGGCCTGCAGCTCATCTAGCTTTGAGCAGCAAATTGACAAATTTTTCAAATTCGACGTCTCTCAATTTAATCTCGTCCAAATCTATTGCTTCAGCGGCCGTTCTGGTTGAAGCAATCCTGTCTTTAAGCCGCTGCCGCTTCAGGTCGGTCGCATCTAATCTAAGCCACCCCTCGATCGAAGGATTAGGAATCACCGCGGACCAATTATTTGTTGTGATAATGGAATCCAACATATGTCGGGTTCCTTGATCATCATTATCGCCGTCGACCACGATTAAAGTCTCATCGGATTTAGCTACGTTTGCCATTTTTGCGGCGGCAATTTTTCCCATCGCTGCATAGATGGCTATTTTTCGGCCGGAGTTTGCGTTCATTAGAATGCGTTGAGAAAGCACCGAAAGAATTTCTCTATCGACCTCACCCTCGCAAATTATTACTAAATCATTATGGCTGATTACGTTTGCTGCTGACGCCGTTGATGATGTAGATTTTTGTGATCTAGTAACCAACTTGGCATCACTTGGAAAAAAAATGATCCCCTCTTCTGCCGCCATGCGAAGTTTTGATCGCATCACTGAATCCCATCCTAATCTTCCATCGATTAATCCATCAATATCAGCCCGGTCAAAGAGGATTAAATTGATGCTTTTCCCAACAGAAAGAGCATCGACGGCATCCTCAGAATATCCCGACATCGATATGAAAACGCCGATCGTTCCCACCAATTTACCATCAACCTTCCCCTTGAATTGATAGAGTGTTGATGCAGGTAAAGGTGTCTTTACCCATTTTGCTTCGAAAAGGAAGGTCGAAGTTCCGATAATGAATGAACCGTCGATCTGTTCGCCGTCGATCTTGTAGCTGGAGCGCGGCTCGAGAGAAGCCGATTTCATTGATGAGGAAAGAATCCTTTCGAAAATAAATCCACGGTTTATATACCATGATTTGTCCGCCGATGACGGAGGATTACATAATTTATCATATTCAGATAAAATATTCATCTGGTTAGTAAGCATTGTGGCCGTATGAGTTCCTACAACACAGAGTTAATTTTTCTGAATGCTGCTTCCCCGAAAGATAGTAAAGGTGCTTTGATCGGATCGCTTTTCAACACGAGCCTTCGGATCAGTTCTCTCGTCACTTCCAGTTTGTTGAGTTGGTGGCCACCATTTCGAAGCGTCGTTTTGCAGTGCTCAACAAGTCTCGCTCCTTCCGGAAGCTCCGGAATGACAATTCCAAGATGTGAATGAGAAGCGTTGACCGCTTTAATATATTCAGAAGGAGGAAGGATCTCTTCGATTTCGATAATTTTGTCGTTTCCGGCCAATTCAGAGTAACTGGATATTCTGCTGCTATCTCCTAAGAGCTTCACTAGTTTGTCAGTCGCTTTCTTGGCTGGAGTATCACTATCTAGAATGACGAAAAATTCAATGTCGTGCCCTAATAATAATGATGCATATGGAACCAAATTGCTGCATCCCCCTATTGGGATCATAGAAATTTCCTCTTTAAGTCTCTTGTCTTCATTCAGACATGAATTGATCGCGTGTAACAATAGGTAATCGGAAGGGCCCTCGACTAATACCTGATATTTTGAGATGAAGAGCGACTGACAGATCGAGTAACCCAAAGCACCTTGAAGTGCGAAAATCGAATCTTTATCTTTTGGCCAAATATCTGAAGAAACTTTCGTGCCTAGTTCATTTTTGACAACCGCCCGCGATCTTTCAAGCCGTCCGCCGTCAATCATGAATGGACTATGAGTGCTGTAAATCAATTGATTATCTTTGGAGAGATTGTCGAAGAATTCGATGAGATCCATCTGAGCTCTTCCATGTAGGTGGGTGCCTGGTTCGTCGAGAAGCAGAATGCAGTTGTTATGCATGTCAGCTGCCTCCACGCTGAAAAGTAGGAAGAAGGAGAAGAAGTAACGGAATCCGGCACTTCTTTCGGACAATTCTATCTTTGATGTTTGAATCTCATCAGAGACCCATATTTCAAAATAATTGCCATTGAACTCGTAATGAAATCGATATCCTCCTTCTTTCCACCATTCGTTGAAGTCCTTTGTTAAGGACTCTCCAGCAGAGTTGGCTTTAATTACAAGCTCCCTTATCTTTTTTTGTTTCTCAGGCTCCTCAATCTGGCCCTGACTCGGATCAATTGTTACCGCGGATTTCGAAAGTGATGCCAGATCGTCGATATCTGCGTTAACTTGAGAGAAGATCGCTTTTTGAACTCTTAGACCCTGTTCGGGTCTATTTTCCTTCACTTTTCTGACAAAATCGGGAAGGAAGATCGCCCCGTTTATCATCTCGTAGTTGTCGAAATATATAAACTTGGGTAGTAGCTTTCTGAGCTCTGCATACGCGTTGCCACTCAGACTTTCCGTTTTTATGATGTCCTCAAAAATGTCAATTTGATCTAGGAGCTCGTCTTTCTTGGCGATGTCAGGAAGTGTAGTCACCTCATCAATAAGAATAGCCTTAAGAGATTTAATGTCAGCACTTGAGGGTTCATTCTTTGTTGTGATGGTTTCAATTCTTACAACGATTGAATCCCGTGTTGCTGAAGCTGCAGCGACATCAGCCTCCTCCAGTCCTTTCAAAGAAACCCTTTCAATAGCCGCCTTCATAGACTTCAGGAATGAGATCCAATCGGCAGCTTGTATTTCAGGGAACTGAGGCCAGGGATCGAAAGAATATTTTAGATCACCAGAATAGTATTTGTGGAATGTAATACTCTCTAAAGAGGCGAAAGCCGCATTCCAGCTTACGAACTTAGCCTTAGCTTCAACTGGAATTTCGAAGCATGCTTCAATAGCTTTCCAGTCTTTCAGGCCAAAATCTTTTGTGTAGCGATGTCTTGGGAAGTCCCTCAGAGGATCTAATACGGCTCCATCTGTGGGGTTCAGTTTTGACAGCGCTCGAAGAAGACTCGTTTTTCCAGATTCATTTTTACCAACCAATGCTGTGACATCGTCCAACTCGATCCACCCAGAATCTTCAATGGTCTTGTAATTGCTGATCTTGAACTTTTCGAGTTTCATTGAGCTTGTATTGTATATAATGTAGCCGACTGAAATTAGGAATCAGGCCCAGTTACTGGCAGGCCTCACAGGTGCCGCCGTTGAGCATCGCGTCAATCGAGCAGGCGTTCTTTCCTGGGCGGTGAAGGTTTTGGCTCCGGCGGCGGCGGCGGTGGCGAGGACGTTGGAATTGCGCATGCCATGTTTGGCAATTTTCTCGCGGATGACGGGCCCCTCCATTTTCCCGCTGCGGGGGACTTGGGTCTTGCTGCCGCGATTTCCAAGGCGGGTCTTCGCTAGGAGGGCATTTCCCTCTGCCAGGTTGGTGGCCGGTTTTGAGGTCGTAGCAAAGTTCATTTTAGAGCGCGGATTTTATCAGTCGGTTGGATACTCAACACCTAACTCCGGTTGGCAAGCCGGGAATTGGTACAAGCCGGTGGAGCTAATTTCCTCCCTGCGGCATCCGCGCAAGGGTCGCCCGCAGTTGGCGGTCGTGGGCTTCCAGTTTTTTCACCACTTCGGCCTGTGACGCGGGGGCAGCGCTGCCGTCCGGCAGGCCGACGATCTGGATTTCCCGCGCTTCCTGCAGCGCGGCGAAGTTTTCCTCGAAGGCTTGATAGGCTTCCTCCAGCGATCCCATTTCCAACAGCGGCTCTGCGGCGATTTCCGGGGGATGGGGGGCGGTCTTGGGGACTGACCGGCCTTGGATCATTAGTCCGGCGGTGATGACGAGCAGGATCAAGGCGGTGGAAATCATCGCGACCCGGCCACGTTTCTGTTTCCACCCTGTCAGGGGCTTTGGATCGTCCGTCTTCCGCTCCATTTCCTGTTTCGCTTCCTGGAAGCGGTCGCGAAATTCGGCGACGGTGTGGAAGCGTTGGTCGGGTTCCTGTTGGAGAGCCTTGAGCAGGACTTCATCGATCCGCATGTCCACGGCGGCGCGGCGTGAGGGGGGCGTGATGACGCCGTTGCCGGGGCGCTGGCCGGTGATCATTTCATAGAGCACCACGCCCAGGGAATAGATGTCCGCGCGGTGGTCGGACGGGGCGGAGGCACGTTGCTCGGGAGCGGCGTAGTCGGGCGTGCCCACGGCGAGGGTGTGGGCGGCGGGGGGATCGGGCATGGGGTGATGGATGCCCTCGGCGGCGGGCTCGTCCATCATCCGGGCGATGCCGAAATCCGCGATTTTCACGGTGCCCTTGAGGTCGATGAGCAGGTTTTCCGGTTTCACGTCGCGGTGGATGATGCCGCGCTCGTGCGCCGCCTGCAGCGCGTCGCACACCGGGGTGATGATCCCCAACGCTTCGTCCGGGCTCAGCCGCCGGCTCTCGATCAACTGCCTCAGGTTCACCCCGTCCACGTATTCCATCAGCAGATAGAAATACCCGCCGGCCTCGCCGAAGTCATGCACGCCGACGATGTGCGGGTGATTGAGCGCCGCTAGTGACCGCGCCTCGCTGGCGAAGCGCCGTGCGAACATCGGATCGCCCGCCCGCTCCGGGGCCAGCAGTTTCAACGCGACGTGGCGGTGCAGCGATTTCTGCCGCGCCTTGTAAACCA
>JAZKEY010000002.1:0-515176 GCA_040386755.1 Verrucomicrobiota bacterium
CAACGGAGCGGCTTGATTTCGCGACCGCGATCTCGGCTTTGTAGAACTTGAGTTCTGGATTTCTGGCGAGCGCCTGGGTGACGAGCGCGTCGATGGTCACAGGAACGGGAGCGGGTTCGGCCTGGCAGACGCTGAACGAGAGCGATAATATCGATAAAGTGATTCTAAATGACATCGGAAAAGACACGGGTTGAAACTGGAATTTCGGGAACAAAACGACGACACACTTCGGAAACGTGCCGCAAACCTTCCCAATATGGGAGGCGAGATCGAGGGACGACTCCCCGGATCAGATGTTCCAAATTCCGAGCATCGCCCGGTGCTCTCCCGGTGAGTCAGGTCCGCGAATCGGTGCGGAGGGGACGAAAGGCACTTCGATCTCAGTCACCGCGCAAAGCGGCATGGCGAGATCGAAATCGGACTCGCAGAAAAAGTGTGGTGGTAAAATCAGGAAGGCAGACGGAATCGGAACGTCGGGCAGCTTCTCGATGTCCACACAGCAGGAATCTCCATCGTCC
The DNA here is from genome assembly GCA_040386755.1 of Verrucomicrobiota bacterium. Lineage (GTDB taxonomy): Bacteria > Verrucomicrobiota > Verrucomicrobiia > Verrucomicrobiales > Akkermansiaceae > Luteolibacter. Next base: position 519 of record JAZKEY010000002.1, read on the forward strand.
GTTGTGCCGCAGTCCGGGCAGCATTTCGACTTCTGACTTGGAGTTTCGCCGTAGTTTTTGAATCCGGGGGCCAGCGCTTTGCCTTCGAGAGAACAAAGCCGCCAAGGAGACGCCGACGACGGAATGGTCATCCCGAAGCAAACCAGCAGCAGCATTGCCAGCAGGCGTTTCATAGGATTAGGAGTCACGGCTTTATGAGTTTCGAGTCAAGAGTTTATTCCCGTTTTGGCGGTCCGAGAAGCCGCAGGGAATTCATGATGACTAGGAGCGTGGCTCCCGTGTCCGCGAGGATGGCAAGCCACAAACCGGCGACTCCAAGGAAGGCGAGGATGAGAAACACCGCCTTGATGGCGAGGGCGAAGGTGACATTGAAGCGGATGATGCGCAGGGTGCGGCGACCGAGGAGGACGGTCTCGGCGACCTTTGTCAGATCATCCTTCATCAGCGCGATGTCCGCCGTCTCGATGGCGGTGTCGCTGCCGATGGCTCCCATGGCGAAGCCGACGCTGGCGATGGCCAGGGCGGGCGCGTCGTTCACGCCGTCCCCGATCATCCCGACGTGGGTGTATTCGCTAACGAGCTTGCGGATGTATTCGACCTTCTGGTCCGGCATGAGATCGCCGATGGCCTCGTCGATGCCGGCTTGCTTGGCGATGGCGGAGGCGGTGCGCTGGTTGTCGCCGCTGAGCATGATGACTTTTTCGATTCCCGCCGCGTGGATTTGACGAAGCGCCTCGGTCACCTCGGGGCGCAGCGTATCGGCAATGGCGATGATGCCGAGGATCTTGCCCGCGCATCCTTCATGCGGGGCGTGGCCGAGGATGGCGAGGGATTGTCCCTTGGATTCGATTTCAGATAAAAGCGCCTCGATCTCGGGGGTGCAAATGCCGGTGTCATGGGCCATGCGGTGGTTGCCGATGAAATGTGGGTGACCGTCGATGTTGGCGCGGGCACCCTGGCCAGTGACGGATTGATAGTCGGTGGCAGGTTCGAAGTTGAGTTTTCGGGAATGGGCGGCATCCACAATGGCGACGGCGAGCGGATGCTCGGAGTGGCTGTTGATGGCAGCGGCAAAGCGGAGGATCTCATCTTCGGAGAGTTCGCCGGTCGTGGTGACGCCGGTGACCTGCGGCTTGCCTTGGGTAATGGTTCCGGTTTTATCGACGGCAAGGGCGCGGAGTTTTCCGACGGCTTCCAGATAGACGCCGCCCTTTACCAGAACTCCCCGCCTTGCCAGCGCAGTTAGTCCTGAAACGATGCTTACGGGTGTGGCGATGACGAGGGCACACGGACAAGCGATGACTAACAAGACAAGCGAACGGTAAACCCACGGATTCCATGCTTGTCCCATCAGTAGCGGAGGGATGACGGCGACGAGGATGGCTGCAATGAAAACCGCAGGCGTGTAGATCGCGGCGAAGCGATCCACCCAACGCTGCGTCGGCGGCTTTTGTTCCTCCGCCTCGCCGACGAGTTGGATGATGCGGGCGAGGGTGGAATCTCCCGCCGCCTTGGTGACGCGCACGGTGAGCGAGCCTTCCTGATTGACGGTGCCCGCGAAGACCGGATCGCCGGGAGCCTTATCGACCGGCACGGACTCCCCCGTGATCGGCGCTTGATCGACGGATGAATTTCCCGAGATGACCTCTCCATCAAGTGGGACTCGGCTGCCGCTTCTGACCCGGATTTCCGTGCCGATGGCGACCTCTGCGACGGCGATCTCACGCTCCGTGCCATCCGCCCCGAGAACGATGGCGGTGGGCGGGGACAGCTCCAACAGCGCCTGCACGGCCCGGCGGGCGCGGGTGGCGGCCCAGGATTCGAGCAATTCTGATAGAGCGAACAGGAACACCACGGCAGCCGCTTCGGCATATTCGCCGATGATCCATGCGCCGCCGACGGCGACGGTCATCAGGACGTTCATATCGAGCCTGCGCTTGAGAAGCGCCTTCCAAGCCGCGGGAAACACCAGCATGCCACCGGCGAGGGTGGCCAGTGCGAAGATGACAGTCTCGAGCCACGCCTGTCCGATGTTCGTCCAGCCCAGAACAAGCCCGAGACCAGTTAGTATCCCGGAGGCAATGACGAGGGTGCTTTGGGGCAAGGTACTGTCATCGTGGCCGTGTTCGCAGCCGCCGTGGGATTTGGATTCATGGTTGTCTTCCGTGCTCATGGAATTGTTCGGGTTGTGTTTCAATCGCAGTTCGTGGAGGGAGCTGTTGGCTTGATGGAGGGCTCCACCCGCAGGCGGGATGCGCCGTTGACGACGATTTCATCGCCTGTAAAAAGACCTCGGAGGATCCGCTTTTCACTCACACCCGTTGACTCGGCCACTACGGATGCCCTGAGAAAACGGTCCTTGCGATCATCATCTTGAACCAAAGCGAAGGTTCCCACCTGATCTTCGAGTATTGCTTCTGCCGGAACAATCACGACTCCATCCGGATGGGTAATTTCATACAAGACGATGCCGAGCTCATGAGCCTTGGCTTCATTGATCAAAATCGACTGCCTCACGTTCATCGAAAGGTCATGTCTTGATGTCCAGCGTGGCCACCGAATGGCCGCAACGCCGAGAATCCCAACGAGACCGGCAACCGCAAGCCAGTAGCAATAAAAACCGCTTTTATGTGGTGTCATGTCGGCTTTTCCGGATGCGAGGTGATCTGGCTGGCTTCGGCGATGTTAGATAGATGATCGCAGAGGGAGGGTAGCTGAACCTGTGGTGGTGCGCGGCCGATCAATGGAGCGGGCGGGAACCGGATCTCCTTCGGTCAGTTGAAGAATATTCAAGAGCTCCTCTTCCAAGCCGGAAACGAGTCGCATGATAGGGACGATGTCTTCGCCCAATTTGCCGGAAGCGCCCTTGAGGGTTTCCCGCAGATTTACAAGATGGTCGAGAGCTTGGGATGTGGCATCGGGCTCAGGCACCCGGCGCAATCGTGAAACCAAATGGTTCACACTGGAGATCACGTCTCCCACTTCCCGGGCACGGACCGTGCAATCCAGATATTCCAAACGTCCGGCTGCCACCCGGCGGAGATGTACGAAGATATGATCGACCGGCTCGATGACGAAACGCCGGATGACGACGAGGGAAGCAACCCATACGGCGATGCCGATGATCGCGACGTGAAGAAAATGGTGAAGAATGAAATTTGCCCAGTCGTCGGGCTTGTCGATGAGGAACTCGATCAGCGTATAGAGAGCCATGCCGAGCATGGCCGCAGCGAGCGTCCAACGCGTGACGGAGTGATGAAGCGAGCGGGAAGAGCCGCCTTGAGCCAGCGGAGAAGGATAAGGCAATGGCATGGTGATGGATAATTAGGGATGGAAGCGGCGAAAGAAACCCCTTCCCGCGAACGAGCGAGGGAAGGGGTTATCAGTTTTTCGGCTTCAGTGGTTGTGGCCTTCGTGACCTTTTTCCTCACCGCCGTGGGCGCAGGTGCAGGCGTATTCGCCGTGCTCGCAGGTCGGGCACTTGGCGAGGTTCAGGTTGAACTTCTCGGTGACGGTCTTGGCTTCCGGAGTGACCTTGATCTGGAGGACGACAGGTAGCTCCTTGCCTTCGGGAATCACCTTGTCGGAGACGAGTTTGTCGCCGTCCTTGGTGAAGGCCAGCTTGGTCGGTGCCGCGCGGTCGCCCATGGTGACGGTGACGGTTTGCGCGGCGGGTGCCACGACCTTGCCGGCATCGTCCAGGAAGCGAACTTCCACTTTTTTGTCCTTGGTGATGAGGAACTCGGCGTGGGGTTCCACGGCGTCGATGATGCGGCCTCCGTTAGGGGCTTTGATTTTCTCCGCGGCGGTGGCGAAGGTGAAGGAGGCGACGAGCGCGGCGATGGCGATGATTTTGGTTTTCATGATGTTTGTCTTTTCTATCGGTTGTTGTTTTGTGGTTCAGGAGAAATGAAGAGGAAGAGCCGGATGAATCCGGCTCTCCGTTAGTGGGAGGCTGCGGATTCGAGTTCGATGGACTTCGCGGCGGCTTTCCGCCCGAAGGTGTAGAAGACGGTGGGTGTGACCCCGAGACCCAGCAGCGTGCTGGTGATCAAGCCGCCGACGATGACGACGGCGACGGGATGGAGGATTTCCTTGCCCGGTTGATCGGCGGCGAGCACCAGCGGGATGAGGCCGATGCCGGCGGCGAGCGCGGTCATGAGCACGGGAACGAGCCGCTCCTTGGTTCCGCGGATTACCATCTTTTTGTTGAAACTCTCGCCCTCGTGCTGCATCAGATGCAGGTAGTGGGAGATGAGCATGATGCTGTTTCTGGCAGCGACTCCGGCAACGGCGATGAAGCCGACGAGGGTGGCGATGCTGATGTTGTTCAGCTTGAAATACGTGAACACCAGCCCGCCGACCATCGCCAGCGGGATGTCGAACAGCACCTGGAAGGCGAAGAACGAAGTGCGGAAATACCCGTATAACAGGAACCAGATGACCAGCAGGATCACGCCGGTGAACAGCGCGATCCGTCGGGTGGCGTCTTGCTGCGCCTGGAATTCGCCCTCGAACTTGACGAAGTAGCCTTCGGGCAGTTTCACCTTTTCCGCGACCTCTTTCTTGAAGCGTTCGACCAGGGTGGACACGTCTCTAACGGTCGGCTTGATGGCGATGGCGTAGCGGCGCTGGCTGTCCTCGCGGAAGATGACGTTCGGCCCTTTCGCCTCGCGCACATCGGCGACGAGCGACAGCGGCACGCGCTGGCCGTTGCCCATCTCGATGGGGATCTGCGAGATTTTCTCCGGTGAGTCGCGCCATTCCAACGGCAGGCGGGTGACGAGGTTGATCGCACGCTGGCCATCGCGCAACTCCGCGACTTCCTTGCCGCCGATGAGGGCGGAGAGTTGTTCGTTGAGGTGACCGGGAGCGATGCCGTAGGCCCTGGCGCGGTCGCGGTCGGCCTCGATGCGGAGCTGGGGGATGGAGGATTGCACATCCAGCTTGGCGTCCTCGAAGCCGGGAATGGTTTTGGCGATCCCCTGGATTTCGATGCCAATCTTTTTCAACTCATCCAGGTCAGGGCCGAAGATTTTCACCGCGACGGGCGCGGATACCCCGCTGAGCATGTGGCCGATGCGGTCGGCCAACGGTCCGCTGACGACAGAGAATACCCCGGGAACGGTTTTGATCCGCCTGCCGATGTCGGCGAGGATTTCGTTACGATCGCGTGCCTTGGTTTTTTCGTGGCCCGCAAGCTCGCGGAAATCGACATCGAACTCGGCGGTGGAAACAGGGACGACGTGGTCGCCGCGTTCCGCACGGCCGAGCCGTCGTCCAACTTTGCGGACTTCCGGCACCGACAGGATCTGCATCTCGACGACATCGGAAATCTTGTTCATTTCCTCCAGCGAAGTGCCCGGCGCGGAGGTGACGGCGACGAGCGCGGTCTCCTCCTTGAACTTGGGCAGGAAGTCCTTGCCCATCCGTGGATAGAGCGAGAACGCGGTGACGACGATCACCAGCGCCAGTGCAAGTAACAGATATGGCTGGTTCAGGCCGAAGCGCAGCCAGACATGCTCCAGCAGCCACTTCATGCCGCGGGTAACAAAGCCGTCCTTGTGGTGACCCGCTTTTGGATTGAGCAGGAACGAGCACAGCACGGGAATCGCGGTGAGCGAGACGATGAAGGAGGCGACCATGGAAATGATCGTCGCGACGGCGATGGGCGCGAAGAGCTTGCCTTCCACACCGGTCAGGCCCAGCAGCGGCAGGAACACCAGGATGATGAGGATGGTGGCGTAGAGGATGGAGTTTCTAACCTCCCCCGAGGCTTTAGCGATGACCACGAGTCTCGGATGCGGATTTTTCAACGCCGCGTTTTCCCGCAGCCTGCGATACACGTTTTCCACATCGACGATGGCGTCGTCCACCACCATGCCGATGGCGACGGCGAGGCCGCCGAGGGTCATCGAGTTCACGCTGATGCCGGACCACTTGAAAATGAGCATGGTGATGCCGAAGGAAAGCGGCATGGCCATGAGCGTGATGAAGGTGGTGCGGAAATTCAGCAGGAAGACGAAAATGACGATGGTCACCATGATCGCGCCGTCGCGGATTGCTTCTGTTAAGTTCCCGATGGCGTGGTCGATGAAGTCCTTCTGTTGGAAGAGCAGGGTCGTTTCCATGCCTTTCGGAAAGGAAGGCTGGAGTTCGGCGAGTGCCTGGGTGATTTGCTCCGTGAGAGCACGGGTGTCAAAGCCGGGAGCTTTGGTGATGGACATGATCACGCCGTAGGTCGGCGTTTTCTCCGGGGATTGGCTGACGGTGGCATCGCCACGCATCGGCTCGATGCCCCAGACGACCTTGGCCACGTCGCCGATGGAAATCGGCCGGTCGTTCACCTTCTTGACGATGGTACTGGCGATGTCGCCGAGCTGCACGGTCATGGCAAGGTTTCTAACCATGATTTCGGTGGTGCCGGTGTTGATGAAGCCGCCGGTGGTGGTGCTGGCGGACTCTTCAGCGGCTTTTTCAAGTTCCTCGAAGCTGACGCCGTTGGCCTGCATTTTGTAGGGATCCGGCTGGATCTCGATCTGCCTGACGCCGCCACCCATGTTGAGGATTTCGGCGATGCCGGAAATGCTCTGGAGTCTGCGCTTGATCGTCCAATCCGCCATGGTGCGGACCTCGCTGGGCGGCATGTATCCGGGTTCGCCTTCCTTGATGGTGGAGCGCACGCCGACTAACAGGATTTCTCCCATCAGCGAGGCGACCGGCGTCATGAACGGCTGCACGCCTTCAGGTAATTGTTCGCGCACGCCCTGGAGTCGTTCCTGGACGAGCATGCGGGCCTTGTAGATGTCCGTGTCCCAGCCGAACTCGGCATAGACCAGGGAAAGCGCGACATCACTGTTAGTCCGCAGCCGGGTGAGTCCGGCCACGCCCATGAGCGCGCTTTCGATCGGTTGGGTGACGCGCATCTCCACTTCCTCCGGCGAGAGCCCGGAGGATTCAGTGAGAATGATGACGGTGGGTTTCGATAGATCCGGCAACACCTCCACGGGGAGTTCTGTGGCGGTGCGCAGGCCCATGACCATCAGGATCAGGGAAATACCGATGATGATCGCCCGGTTGGCGAGCGACCAATGAATCATTTTGTTCAGCATGGCTCAGTGGGTCTCCGGGTTGGTGGTGGAAGAAGATTCGGTTTCCTCATCGGATGCGGTGCCGCGCATTTTGGTGAACAAGGAGGCGAGCAGCAGGACAAAAAGACCGCCACTGACATACATCCATAGCTTGCTGCCGCCGCCGGATGCCGAAGTATTTCCACCGCTTTTTGCAGCGGCCATTTCGGCTTTTTTCTCGGGAGTCAGTTCGCCGCCGTCCTCCGCGTGTTCGTGACCGTGCGCCGCGTCGAGTGCTTCCTTGAGCGAGACGCTGCCGCCGCCGGCGAAGGAAAGCGAATAGGCCCCCTTGGTGACGACTTCGTCCGCAGGGAGAATGCCACTGACGATCTCGACGAAGCGGTCGTTCATTTCACCGACCTGCACCGGCGTCTTGATAAAGGCGTTGGGGAGGTCGAAATGTTTGACGTAAACGAAGCGCTTGCTGGCGTCGCCTTGGAGGGCGGCACGCGGAACGCCAAGGACGTTCGCGCGCTTGTTGAGGACGATGGAAAACTCGGCCCGCATGTCCGGACGCATCCTGAGGCCGGGATTCGCGACCTTGAAGATCGCGTCGATGGTGCCGCTTTCTCTATCAGCCGAAGTGCCGAAGCGGATCATCTCGCCATCCAGCGGCTGATCACCGAGCGCGGAGACGCGGATGTGCGCCTTGCTGCCGGGCTTCAGCTTGGCAGCTTGGTTTTCCGGCACGCGGGCGATGGCATACACTTCGTTGAGATCGGAAATGTCGAGCAGCTCCTTGTCAGGCTCGACCGGCTCGCCGATGCGGATGTGCGACTCGACGACCAACCCTCCGATGGGGGACTTCAGTTCGATGACGGGCGGCGGGCTTCCAGGTTGGCGGCTTTCAACACGGACGAGGATCTGATCTTTTTCCACCGTGTCGCCTTCCTGGGCTTCCAAGCCGATGACGCGGCCTGAAATGCGACTGCTGAGAACACCGTGGCGCTCGGGAATTTCCGCAATACGGCCAAGGGCGAAGACGGTTTCCTCGAAGTCGGATTCCTCGGCTTCGACGGTCTCGATGCGGAGGTTTTTTACGCCGGTTTCATCCAGCACGATGGTGTCCGTGCTTTCGGCGGCGTGGACATGGGTGACGGCAAACAGAAGCGAACAAAGTAGAGATAAATGAAGTTTCATGAAAAAGGTGAAGTTATGGTTTTGCGAGTGCGGTTTCGTGACGCACGCGGGCAAGGTGGAATTCGCGGAGCGCGTCGAGCCGGGCGGCGGCGAGTTGCAGGCGCTTCTCGCGGGAGCGGAGGACGGATTGGATTTCGCCCTGCGCGTTGCGGTAGGCGTCTTCGGCGAGCTTGGTCTGCTCGGCGGCTAACGGAAGCAGGGTGTCGTTGATCTCACCGATCATCTTCGCCCATTCCTGCATCTCGGCCCGCGCGGCTTCAGCTTCCAAACGGATTCCGCGCCCGAGAGCGACGGCTTCCTTTTCCTTGCGAATTTTCTTTGCCTCCGCCTCCTGGATCGCACCTTCGTTCTTGTTCCAGAATGGCAGGGCGATCTTGAACCGCACACCGACGATAGCTTCGTTTTCGAAGCCTTCCGGAGCATCTTCGGTGCGCTCGGCTCCGGCAAAAATTCCGCCTTCCACATCGTCATAACGCCGCGCTTGTTCGAGCGCGACGCTCTGTGCAGCGGCGAATGCCTCAAGCTTGGCCACTTGGAAATCGGGTCGGCGAGAGGGATCGGCAGCGGCGGGAGGGAGGGAGGGTTCCGGCAAGGTGCCTCCGACACTGAGGGATTCCCCCGGACGCATTCCCAAGAGAGGCTTCAGTTCCCCGACGAATGCCGTCTCACTGGCGTCCAACTGGCGCATTTCCATGGCGAGGCTGGTGGCTTCCAGTTTCGCCTGTCCCGCGTCGAGTGATGAGCCTTCTCCTTTGCCCGCAGCTTCTGACAGGAAGTCGGCAAACTCCTTGGATACGCCGGATTGCTCGCGAAGAAGCTCACGGCGCTGGCGGGTGGCGAGGACTTTGACGACGGCCTCACGAGCCTGGCCAGTGAGCTGGCGCTCGACCTCGCGGACTTCGGCCTCGGCGGACTTGAGTTCGGTGAGCGAGACGTCCTTTTCCAACTTCAGCCGGTTTGTGACTGGGAAACGCTGGGACAGGCCGATCTCGAATTTTCCTTCGTTGAAGCGCGGATTGTGGTCTAATCCGGCTTCGAGTTCCGGGTTCGACAGGCGACCGGCCTGGTTCATCCGACCGAGCGCCTCGCGGATGCGGAGGCGGGCGGCGGCGAGATCGGGATTCTGCGCACGAATGCGGTCGCCAATGCTCGCGAGCGAGACGATGACGGCAGGTTCCGCGCGGAGCGGAAGGCACATGGAGGCAAGCGCCAGCATGGCCACGGGATATAATTTGGGCATGATTTTTAAGGTGTTAGAGCGCGCGTGGATTTCACGCGGCGCATGGGAAAACGTTTTTTTGACGGACGACCCCAGGAGGCAAACGGTGCCAGCGGGGAAATGACGCCGGGCCTCAAGGGCACGACGAAGCGCGGTTAACGGGCGCTTAGATCAAAGGGGGCTTCTCCGAAGCTAAAAACGGCCCTTCGGGTGGCACTTCGCCTTCATGGCGGACACCTGACAGGAGCGATCCGGGAATGCCGGGCTGGCGGAAATGATCGTTTTCCACCGTCAAAGGCTGAGCATTCGAACAGCAACCTTTGTGATGGTGGTGACCTAGCGGACATTTCTCGCCATCATGCTGATGGCCATCCGGGAAATTCGCACCCGGATCACTTTCAGAGCAAGTTTCGACGGAGTGGCAGCAACTAGCAGTGATTTTTTCGTGAGAATAATCAACGCCAACTGCACGCAGTGAAAGCGCGACGAAAACGCCGACGATCATTATCCATGTTGCAGTGCTTCTCAAGACGACGCAGCCAATCACGTAAATCCGCAAATGCAAGGCGAAACATCTCATTGGTGCCCACCAGATCGGTGGTTCTCCCGGGATATTTTCTCAGTATATCGGTTCCCTGCTCCCTGACCCATCGCCGAGGCGACTTCCTTATGGTGACGGGCTATCTCTGGGGTCGTCGGATGGGAGGACTGAAAAAACGGATTCCCCGAACCATGAAATTCATACTCGATTTCCCTCAATTTCCTTACCTGATGTTCCTTTAATCCGTATTCGGACCTCCATGACTCCAGTCGTCGGGAAATGAGGTCCCGCTGCCCGACTATCTTCAAAATGACGGGAGAGAAAAAAGCCAAAAGCGCAACTGCCGCTCCTGCGCCCACGGTCAACTTGTCACGCAACGACCACACAGAAGCCGGAACTGGACTGCGACGCTGCAAATCCTTTCGACCAGCGCCGGGAAACCGGGGTTCCTTCCTACGTGGGTCTCTCAAGCGGCTGCTCATAGTTGCGCCTAAATGCTGCAAAGAATTCATGATGATCAGTGTTCCCTGTAGCAACCATAATCAGGCGGTGCCTACTTCGAGTTGCAGGACTGCGCTGCGGAACTGCTCTTTGAGTTTTGCGTTGAAGACGACCAGCAGCCTGCGGGCTATCGCTACCAATGCCGCCTTGGCGGGCTTTCCTTTCGCGCGAAGCCCCTTGTAGGAGGATAGCTAAGGCATTCGATGCCGAGGGGCTTCGCGCGGCGATGCAAGACAGCCAACTCAAAGGCCAGAAATACCGGGATTTCACGCGGCGGCGATTGAAGCAGGCGTGCAGAGTTATTTTGTATTCATGCGCGGACAGCGGGTCACCTATCTGGGAAGGCAGGGGACCAGCACACGGAATGGTTTCCGGGGTCCGGGCCACCGACAGACTTGTAAGTATCGGCTTACCCGAAGAGGAAACCGATATTCGTAGGAGCTCCCTCTCTTACTTCCCTGCGTCGGCGACGAGCTTCTGAGCTTTCTTCACCGTGGTGGCGGTCAACTTTCCTTCGACAAGTTTGGAACCGTCTAGCAGGGCTTTAAGTTCGGCGAGGGTGCTTTCCGCAGCAGCCTGGGACTTCTTTCCGCCGCCGTATTTCTTATCGGGGAAGTAGCGGGTGAAGGTGTTGCCGGTCTTGCTGAGGCAGAGCCTCCATCCTTCGAAGGCAGCAGTCTCGTAGGTGAATCGGGTCAGATTTTGTTTTGATTTCATAGTGGTGGTGAATTGCAGTTATCCATCTAGCACTCTAGCTGCTAGTTGTCCACTCTGAAATTCGTGACTGGCATGGTTCGATAGTGGCCCAATCGGCAGACGCAATTCACGGCCCAAGCGTGTCATAGTATTATGACGAGGGGCATTTATCCAACCGTCATCCGTCCGAGCCCGGCAATTCGCCGGGCTGTTCTGTTTTCAACGTCCAACCAAACCACTTCATCATGTTCCATCTCACTAGAAATTCCCTCCTATTGCCGGCTATCAGCTCATTCCTGTTTCTCGGTTCCTGCTCCGAGACAAAATCTGCTCCACCACCATCGCCCCCCGTTGTGAATACCACTCCCATTGGGGACGGATTGAAAGTCATCGGCTTTGCCATGATCGGTGCGGCTGTCGTCTGCGCACTCGGGCGCATGGCGCGCTGATCCTCCAACCCTCCACCAACGTGACTGCAATTCTCTACATCAAAATCTTCGCGTGGATTTCGATCGTCGCCCTCTGCTGCTCGATCTGCTCCACCTACTGGCTGCCCATGCTGACTGGGGCCATCGTCATCACCCTGCTGATCCGGCTCGTTCGCTGATCGGCTCAACACAAAAACGCAAATGCCCCGCACACTGTATTCGCCTCGATTGTCCGACGACGTTGTCCGCCGCCTCTATCAAGAGGGGAAACGCCGCCGGATGCCAATGACCCGTTTGGCCGATGAACTGATCCTCCGCAGTCTCAGCGGAACGTCAGTCGTCGAGCCTGACACCTCACCAGTTGATCCGGATCGTGTGATCATCCGTTTTCCGGATGCCGCGTGATTCGGAATTCCGACTGTTTCATCCACCCGATGCCCGGCCTGCATGGGCCGGGCTTTTTCATTTCAATACCAAACTTCCAATTATCATGGCTATCAAACTCATCGCAAATTATTCCAAACGTCTCGGCCTTCCCGGCTACTCGTCCCACCAGTTCTCCGTTTCAGTCGAAACCGAACTGGTGACTACCGACGACGTTGCCGGCGAATCCGAGCGCCTCTATCAACGGCTTCAATCTACCGTGGACGAGCTGATGCTCCAAACCGGTTTCGTTCCACCGGCTGCATACGGTATGGATCCGTCGGAGCCCAGCAACGTCATCCAGCCTGGCGGCTCCGTTCAATCCGGTAACTGGCGGCAAGGTCCCGCGTGGAAGTGTTCGGACAAGCAGAAGGATTTGATTCTGAAAATCGTAGAGGAACACCAGCTCGACAAAGCCGATGTCGAGGCCCTCGCAGTCACCCGCTTTGGCAAGGGCGTGCGTTTGCTCAACAAGGTCGAGGCCTCCGGGCTGATCGACGAGCTACTCGACACCCACGGCGGAGGAAATCGGCAGAATGCCAGAAGGTCCAATGGCTCTGCCTATCAACGGAACAAGGGAAGGGAGGCAGCATGATCGCCGCCATCCATGACGCCCCGTTCACTACCGGACTGGCGACGTTCGCACAGACCTTGCCGAGTCACATCTCGCCGACGGCGGCGAAGGCCTATCTCACCTGCTCGCTGATGTTCTATTTCGAGAGAGTCGCTTGCATCCGAAAAAAGACACCGGTGGCACTTCATCTAGGCAAAGCCGTTCACGCCGCGCTCCAGGCATTTCATTTGGCGCGTTGGCGCGGCGGCGACGACTCGCCGGAGGCCATCGCTGCGGTCTTCGAGAAATCCTTCACGGACCTCGAACGCGACGAAGGCCCGGTGAACTTCGGCAGCGATGCCAAGCGGGAAAAGACCCGTATCGACGGACTGCGCGTGATTGCAGCTTACCTCGATTCACCGCAAGCATTGAAGGAAAAGCCCCGAGCCGTCGAAGTTCTGCTGACGGAAATCATTCCAGGCCTGTCGGTGCCCCTGACGGGTGCAATCGATTTGATCGAAGGCAACTTCACGCCGGTGGATTTCAAGTCGTCTGCATCAAAGCCAGATGTGGCGCACGCCGCGTTTGATCATGAAATCCAGCTCGTGAGCTACCAGCTTTTGCTGGAAGCCGCGACCGGTGAAACCCCGCCCGCGTTGGCTCTCGTGTTCCTGGTGAAAACCAAGAAACCGCAGACCATCCGCGTCACCAGTCCGCCGGCCAATGAACGCAGGAAGCTGCGTGTCGTCGGCCTGTTGGAAACCGCCGTCGAAGGCATCGCGAGCAACCGCTTCCATCCACAACCGGGGATGCAGTGCTCGTGGTGTCAGTTCCGCAACGAATGCATGGCCTGGCTTCCCGGACAACTGATGCCCGAAAGACTAGCCGCCTAGCAACTACTGCGCACGCCGTAGTCCCATCGACGCCCGTTCGGATCAATCCGGACGGGCGTTTTCATTTTCTCTGAACAACACCAACCAACCCCAAAATAAAAACATGAATCCAAATACCTCCAATCAAACACTGCTCGATGGCATCTGCCGCCGGGGAGTTCTCGTCTCAACATCCGTCCGCTTTTACAGGGGATGCAAGAAGCTCAAGCCCGAGGATCTCGGACTTGATCCCGCTGTCGTCAACGACCGGCTGATCCAGCTTGGCCAGAAGCGTCTGGTGCCCCGTGAATCCCTATCACCCTTCGCGCTGATCGAGTCCCGTGTGCAGGCGACCGTCGAAAGTTCGAGCTTCCCCTTCTTGGGAGGCATCGGACGTTTTGTCCCCAATGCCCGTCTTGGCGATCTCACCGACCGCCTGGAAAAACTCCGTGACGAGTTCCGCGAAGCCACGCTTGAATTCGTTGCCGGGTATTCGCCCATGCGTGAAAAATCCATCGCCGAATGGCGTGCCGTTGCCCAGAACCTCAATGGCAGCGGCGAACGATTGATTCGCACCATCGAGGAATCATTCCCACCGGCGGGAGACATCACCAAGCGCTTCGGATTTGAGTTCTGTTTATTCCAGATCGCCGCACCTGATAGCATCCGTCTGGAGATCGTCCAGGGCGTGGAACAACTCGAAGTGGCCGAAGACCGCCGCCGTATCGCTGAAGATGCGTCGCGCCGGATGAACACGGGAATCGACGAGTTCATCCGCGAAAGCGTCGCCTCGTTGCGGGATGAAACCGCCCGGCTTGCCGGTGAGGTTCTCGCAGTGATCAACAGCGGTGAAAGCGGAGTCAGTCAACGCACGCTCAATCGTCTGGAAACGTTTATCGACAACTTCCGCACGCTGAACTTCGCCGGTGACCAGCAGTTGGAGCAAATGCTCGAACGGTTTCGCCGCGATCTGCTCAGTCGCAGCGCCGAGGAATACCGCGGCAACAGCGGTGCGATGACCAGTCTGACTGATGGCCTGACACGTCTGCGCGAGTCCTCTGTGCAACTCGCGCGAGGCGATGCCCGCGAGGTCGTCGCCCGTTTCGGGCAACTGGGCACGCGCAGGTTTGCTGCGGTCGGCTGATCGAAACACAACCCACATCGGTGCCCGGATAGAGCTTGGCTTCATCCGGGCACCTTCCAACAATCCGTCATGTCCGCACGTTCGAAAAATCTGGCAAAGGCTGCCGTGAATCGCGCGGTGGACTATCTTAGGTGCTGTGAAATCCGTGTGCCCGCCTTCGCCCTCACCACCGAGTGGGAACAATGGCTTGGCGGATCCCATGTGATCACCGAAGGCGAGACAGCCCGGCTCAACATGGGCCGATACCCCGGCGGGTTCATCCGTGACTGGTTCGCTATGCACGAACTTGGGCATGTCCTCTGGGCCTGTCACCGGCCGGACCGCCGCAAGGCATTCCGTAAGGCGTTCGGTGAACCGTTTCCGGACGACTATGACCAAGTCCATCTTCAGGAATCATGGAAGACGCCCCTCTCCTGGAAATTGTCCTGGCTTCCTGGTCTCCATCGCCCGGAGGGAGAACCCTCCTGGTATGGGGCGCGTGCCGGCGGTGAGGAACGCTTTTGCGAACTGATCGCCCTGATGTATGCCCACGGGGACTTTTCCACGCCACCGCCACCGGACTTGGCCGACCTATGGGGCATCTGTTGGAAGCATGGTCTGTCCACCATGACCTGAGGCCGCTCCTCTATCTGATTCCACAGCCCGCCGGTCATCCGACCTGCGGGCTTTTTCGTGCCCGCATCACGACATCCACTTTTCTCCCAATACGCATTATCCATCACACGACACGCTAATATCCTCCTAGCAGCCTAATTTTTCAAACCACCACTCCCACCACCTCGAAAGCCACTCCCACCACCGAACACGCCAAATCACTACCTGAATCCCGCGACATGGGCGGCCTGTTTTCAACGGGCCGCCCTTTCCGCATCCACCCCAAATCACCGACCCCTTCAATCCAATACACCATGTCACACTTCACCACTATCAAGACCCAGATCCGCGACATTCCCTCGTTGGTCTGCGCCTGTGTCGAACTCGATCTCAGGCTTGTTCCCGATTCCTACTGCCGGGGCTACGCCGGTGTCAGCCGTCAGGCCCCCTACGTCATTAAGCTGAAAGGCCCGTATGACATCGCCGTTGATCCCTCGCCGGAAAAGGATGGCAGCTTCGGTTTGACCGCCGATTGGTGGGACGGCCACGTCGCAAAGGAAGTCGGCGTCGGTTACGGCCGGCTGCTGCAATCCTACGGCGTTCATCGTACCATCCGTGAGGCCCACAGCCGTGGACTCCGCACCACGCGAGCGGTCGAAGCCGATGGCTCGATCCTGCTTACGTTGGAAGGAGGCTCCCTATGAGCAAGCAAATCCGCGTTAGAGTATCGCCCACGGGCGATGTGCTGGTCGAGGCGTATGGTTTCAAGGGAAACGGCTGCGAAGCCGCCACCCGGGCGATTGAGGAGGTGCTTGGCACCAAAGTCACCCGCCGCCGCAAGTCCGACTACTGGAGCCAGGATCTCACTCAAAGGACCCAGCAAACCCTCGGCGGAGGCGATCCATGAAATCGATCCTCCGCTTCACCACCAGCGGCCTTGTCGGCTGCCTCTACACCGAAGAGATCGATCTCCAACAGCTCGGACGACTTCAGGTCGTCCGGGCCACGGACATCCGATTCAACGACCACTCCCAGGAATGGGAAACCTGCCATGCCAACACCGGCGAGGTCCTGTTTTCCGATCCATCCCGAACTCAATGCCTGCAGTGGGAGCACGACAATCTCCAGCCACAGGCATCAACCTCCACAACCTAACCAACAACTCCATCCAATCCCATGAAACACCTCATCATCCTTGCCATCGCATTCCTGATCGCCTCCTGCGGCCCGAACAAGGGGCAGCTCCGTTCTGAACTGCAATCCGTCGAATCCGAAATGTTGGAACTTCGCATCGCTGCGGAACAGCACCGTGCCCAAATGGATCAGGCGGAGTTCCAAGCCTTCATCGGATCGTTCGCTGCCGGCTACGGCACCACATCAGGGGATTACGAACTCGCCAGCGATGGCGCGGGCACGGCCGTCCGCTCATCCCGGCAATATGACGCATCCAGCTATTCGCTCGATCAACTCAAACAACGCTATGTAGCTCTCGCCAAGCGACGGACTGAAATCGTGGCGCAACTGAACTGATTCCCCCGAATCGCCAAACCACCCGGACCCCGGTCTCTTTCGTGAGATCGGGGTCTTTGCCTTTACCGACCCCCAATCTATCACCAATGAAGAATCAACTCATCACCTATCTAAGTGCCGGCTATTCCGGACTCGCCATCATCACCGCAGAGGAAGTCCGGGCGGAAGCGGAAATCGCCGCTGCCTGCGACAGCTTGAAACATCATCTCCACGCCTGGTCCTCATCCGAAGGTCTGGCCAATCTCGCGGCGAAATCCATCGCAGACTGCCCCGATCCATTGGATGCTCTCCTGTTGATCGAACGCGTGTTCGCCAGCCAAGATCAGCGTCAGGTCGTCGTGATGCGCGATCTCCAACCGCACTTGGATCAAACCGATCCGATGCTCATCCGTCGTTTGAAGGATCTGCTGCGGATGGCCAAAAGCGGAGGGCACGCCATCATCCTGCTAGGGTGTCGTCTCAAACTCCCTGCTGAACTGGAGCACGAAATCACCCAGGTGGATTTCAGCCTGCCGGATGGGATCCAACTCGGCGTGGTCCTTGATGGAATCCTGAAATCCGCCAAATTGAAAAAGCCTAACGAGGCAGTCCGCGAGGCAATCCTTCAGAGCGCCCTCGGTCTCACCACCACCGAGGCGGAGAATGCGTTCTCCCTGTCACTGGCGGAAACCAAGCGGATCGATCATCGCATTATCTCCCGTGAAAAGGCTCGGACTCTCAAGCGAAATGGACTCGTCGAGGTCATCGAAACTACCACCACGGTGAATGACATCGGCGGCCTCGACCCTTTGAAGGAATGGCTGGATCTGAGACGAGGGGCCTTCAGCGCTTCCGCCAGAGCTTACGGGTTGCCAGCACCCAAGGGCCTGCTCATTGTCGGCATTCCCGGAACCGGCAAAAGTCTTACGGCCAAGGCGACTGCCGCAGCATTCGGGCTACCGTTGCTGCGTATCGACATGGGTAGGGTATTCGGCGGTATCGTCGGCCAGAGCGAAGCCAACCTGCGTTCCGTCATCCAGACCGCCGAGGCCATCGCGCCTTGCGTGCTGTTCATTGACGAAGTTGAGAAGGGCTTCTCTGGCAGCCAATCCAGCGGCTCCACCGACGGCGGCACTTCCGCGCGCGTATTTGGCAGCTTCTTAACTTGGATGCAGGAGCGGACAAAATCGGTCTTTGTCGTCGCCACCGCCAACGATGTCAGCCAACTGCCGGCACCGTTTCTGCGGAAAGGTCGCTTCGATGAAATGTTCTTCGTCGATCTGCCGGACGCGATTGAGCGGGCGGCGATCTGGGACATTGTTATCCGACGTTACCGACGCCGTCCCGAACTCTACGACATCGCCGATCTGGCACGTGCTTCCGACCAGTTCACCGGGGCGGAGATCGAAGCGGTGTTCGTGGATGCGATGTACGCGGCCTATGCCGAAGGCAGCGAACCCGCTCCGAAGTACATCGCCGAAGCCATCCGCAACACCGTGCCGATTGCCAAGCTGATGGACTCGCAGATCAAGGCTCTCCGCGAATGGGCGAAAGGCCGGGCACGACATGCCACCAACAGGCCCGCCTCTCCTCCTCAGTCTGGGAGCGGCCTGAGCCTGGCAAACTAGCAGTCACCTCATTTCGGCAAGGCACCACCGAGGCAAGCCCGTCCGCACGACACGCCCAAGCGCGGGACGGGGCAACACACGGGCCGCCAAGGACAGAAGGACTGTCCGTGGCGGCCCGATTCCTTTCCACCAACCCCAAAAACAACAGCACCAATATCATGGCTAACTACTACGCAACGGCACGCAGCAATTACTTTGCGGTCAAAGATGAAAACGCATTCCGCGAATGGGCGGAACGCACCGGACTGAGCATCCTCGAACCCGATCACCACGAGAAGGTGGCCGACGGCATCCGCAGATTCGCGATCACTCCGAAATCCGGAGGTGACGACGATGGATGGCCGATCAGCCGTCTGGATCCTGACACCGACGGATGGGAGGACATTGATGTCTGTGACGAGTTGTGGCCGCATCTCGCTGACAACGAGGTAGCCGTTCTCCTGGAGGTCGGCAGCGAGAAACTCCGATACGTCACGGGCACCGCAGTGGCCGTGAACAACAAGGGCCGCACCGTCCGCGTGAACCTCGAATCCATTTATCAAGCAGCCCGCAGACTCGGTAGCAACATCACCGAGGCCACCTATTGAAAAAAAACATCCTGCTGCCTGACGGCAGCTCATTCCAACGGCCGCCATGGAATTCCTCAAAAGGGATGCCCATGGCGGCCATTTCCTTTTCACCCGCACAACAAACCACCAACCCCAATCGAACATGAATACCCCAAGCATTAAATCCGCCTCCCTCTATTTCCGCGAGGGCTCATCCGACAAAGTCTATCAGGCCGCCATCGAGCCGAAGGACGACGGATACATCGTCACCTTCGCCTACGGTCGCCGTGGCAGCACCCTGAATGCCGGGATCAAAACCCCGCATATCGTCACGCTCCAACAGGCGCATGCGATCCATGACAAGCTCGTTGCCTCGAAGATCGCCAAGGGCTACCGACCCGATGACGAACCAGCAACATCCTATCACCCATCGGGTGGAGAAGGGCGTGACAGCGGCATCCGCTGCCAGCTTCTCAACCCGGTTGAAGATGCCGGACTGATTGAGCTTTTGAACGACAGCCAACACTGCCTTCAGGAAAAGCACGACGGCCGTCGAATGCTGGTCCGCAAGCAGGGCGACGAGATCACCGGCATCAATCGCCGGGGTCTCGTCATCGCCATCCCGGAGCCCATCCGCCACGCTGTCGAAGAACTTCCGGTGGATGTCATCATCGACGGAGAAGCCGTTGGTGAAACCCTGCACGCCTTCGATCTGTTGGAAATGAAAGGCAACAACCTCCGCGAGCGTGGCTACCTCCACCGCTTCGCCGGGTTGCTGACTTTGCTCGATCCCGAACACAAACACCTGCGGCCGGTCACCACCATCACCCATCCGGCTGACAAGCTGGCGATGTTCGAGACCTACAAGCAGGCCGGCAGCGAAGGCGTGGTCTTCAAAGACATCGAAGCACCGTTCTCCTTCGGACGTCCCAATTCCGGTGGCAGTCAGTTGAAATACAAGTTCGTCGAAAGCGCGTCATTCATCGTGACCGGTCACAACGCCAAGAGCAGTGTCACCATCGGCCTGTTCGACGCCAGCAAACTGGTTGGTGCCGGCAATGTCACCATCCCGCCTAACCATGCCATCCCCGTCGTGGGAGAAATCGTGGATGTGAAGTTCCTCTACGCGTTCAGGGAAAGCGGCTCGATCTATCAGCCCGTCTATCTCGGCAAGCGCTGCGACATCCCGCCCAGCGAATGCACCACCGATCAGCTCAAATACAAGACGGCTGCCGAAGCCGCCGCCTGAGCTGGCCTTCACATCTATCACGAACTCTTCGGCTAGCTCCCCAGAGGCAAGCCCGTCCGCACGACACGCCAAAGCACAGGACGGGGAAACATCGGGCCGCCATGAAGCATCCACCGTTGCTCCATGGCGGCCATCACTTGGTCTCAAACTTCACACTTCAGCACCCGCCGACCGACCGTCGCAGCCCCCTTGGCACCACCCCGGAACCCTTCGCATGGAGTTTCGGGGTGGTGCTCTCTTTTTTTACCTCACACATGGGCTCTAGGAACCATCTTCGAAATAACACATGATCGCGGTGTTATCGGGCACGACCACTGAATCAGGCTGCTGGCATTTCTTGACGCAGTTGATTGACGGTCCTGTCGAGCTTGCGCAGCAAGCACCACACTCCAGCCAGTCCCAGAACCAAACCGCTGCTGAGTCCGAGCGTAAGAATGATTTCAGAGCCCGAGATCAGCCAGACCAGTGCAGCAACACCGGCAACGGCCCCACTCGCAGCCAGCAGGCCAAGGCATATCAGCCAGGTCGTGGCTTCCAGTGTCCAATAGGTCAACAGTTTCACTCGCTCGATCTTGATGGGTATCACAATGTTTTCTTTCATGGCGATCGGACCTTCGCACCCGAATGTGGTGACATGATGACGCCCTGGTGAATCTTCGGTGAATCCACACACAAGGGAGGCTCCCCCCACAAGATGGTTGAGGGCAATCATGCGGCCGAGGGGCAGAGAATCGATTAACTCCCTGTCATTCTTCAAAATTTGAAGTAGGGGTCATACTAGGGGGCAGGCAACCAACTCCTAGACTGTAACGTATTGATTCTTAGATGGTGCGCGATACTGGGTTCGAACCAGTGACCCCCTCCGTGTCAGGGAGGTGCTCTACCACTGAGCTAACCGCGCTGAAGGTCATTGCCCGCTGAGGGCGGGCGAAACTAGGACGGAGGCGACATGGGATGCAACCCCTTTTTTGGCTAAAAAAGAGGCGGGAGATCCGCAGATCCCCCGCCGTTGATATACCGTGGATCGGGAGTGAACGGATTGCCGGCCCGAAAGCGCGACGCCGGATTCACCACCGCGGTATTTAGGATTACTTCTTCTTCGCTGCTTTTTTAGCGGCCTTCTTGGCGACTTTCTTCGCTGCCTTCTTGGCAGGAGCAGCTTTCTTCGCTGGAGCGGCCTTCTTGGCGGCTTTCTTCGCTGCCTTCTTGGCAGGAGCCTTCTTCGCAGGGGCGGCCTTCTTGGCTACCGTCTTCTTGGCCGCTTTCTTGGCGGTCTTCTTGGCGCTCTTCGCTACTTTCTTAGCCGCTTTCTTGGCTGCCTTTTTCGCAGGAGCCTTTTTGGCGGGGGCTTTGGGGGCCGCTTTTTTGGCTGCCTTTTTGGCCGCGGCTTTTTTAGCCGGGGCTTTCTTGGCAACTTTCTTCACGGCTTTCTTGGCGGGCTTAGCCGCTGCTTTCTTTGCTGTTTTTTTTGCAGCCATTGTTTTGTGTCGTTGGAGTTCGCGTTCGATGTTTGTTTTCTCTTCCGGCGTTAATGTGCCGGCGGAGAGGATAGCGAGGAGCGCCTCACCGAGGCGTCCTCCAAAAGCGTTGGTAAGAAAGTCGTGGGTCGCGCGCTGCACGATCACTTCCTGGGAGTAGGCGGCTTCGTAAACATGCGCCCGGCCGACCCGCGCGCGTTTCACCAGACTCTTGCGTTCGAGACTCTGCATCACGGAGAGCACCGTGGTGTAGGCCCGGTCTTTTCTATCAGGCAGCGTTTCATGTACGACAGCCACCGTAGATGGACCTTCATGCCACAACACGGAGAGGGCTTGAAGCTCGAGATTGGATGGATGGGTGGGCCGCGCCATAAAGTGGAATCACTTCGCTAGCGACGATGAAACTAGTAGTTTGAACTTCCGTCAAGTTGAAACGTGTCGATTTTAAAGAAAACTGAAATATTTTTTCAGCATCCTTTCCGACTACTAGGAGGATCGTAATACGATACCGTTACTCCTCGCCATCACCCGTTATGTCGGGGCGGATGATTTTCGGATCGAGCTTCTGCAAACTCTCCCAGAACGCGTCGTCATCGGGCTCGCCGTTGAACAGGATCTTACCTTCGTTAGAAACGAGGACGAAGGTTGGCAGCGCCTGGATGCGCAGGCTCACGGCAAGCGGGTTTTCCTTTTGATCAAGCAGCCACGCGCCGGGTGGATTCGCTCCCAGCGGCTTGATCATCTCGCGCGCGTCAGTTAGAATCTTGGGTGAGTCCTCGGGAAGGATGGTGACCATCGCGATGCCGGCTTCTCCCAGCTCCTTGGCGGTGACGACGTAGTCCGGCAGGCTGGCTTGCGACTCGCTGTTGGCGGGAGACCAGAAGTGCAGGATCATCGCTTTACGCTCCGGTACAAGGGTTTTCAGGGCGATCGCGTCACCGTTGCCAAGCGCGAGGAGCTTGGTTTCAAAATCGATTTTCACCGAACGCATGTTCTCTTCAAGCCGCATGCGGTCGATGTGCGGGGCGAAGGCGGACGCCTGGCGCGGGCTCAGCCAGAACGCTTCGGTGATGTGCGACTTGAACGCGGCCTTGTCGTTTTTCTTCAGTGAGTCGATGGCTTGCACATACTCGATCACGGCCAGCCAGTCTTCCTTCACGCTGAAGATCGCGGAGTCCTCGATTTTGAAAAGCTCGCGCTGTTTGATGAATTCCGGAAGCAGCGCGGCGATGGCTTCATCCTCGCGGCGATCGACATGGAAGAGGAAGCGCGCTTCGAGAATCGACTGGTCACTGATGCCGTTTTTTTTCGCTTCAGCGATGACTTGATCGAGAGCTTTGACGGATTCCCGTTCGGATAGAAGATTGTCCAGCGCGACCTCGCGCGGACTCATGCCGGGATGCGCGGGAGGGTTCGCGGGTTGCGCGATGAGATTTCCGACGAGCGCGAAAACGGGGAGAGCAATGGTGAGGAAACGCATGGTGTTGGGAAAAAAAGAAAGCCGCCGGAAGCACGAGGCTCGCGGCGGCGGGTTGAATGAAAATCAGCGGACGGGTAAAATGACCATCTTCTTGCCGAGGACGACGGTGTCCTTGGTCATGCCGTTCGCCTGTTTGATCGTGGCGGAAGGCACCTTGTATTTTGCGCTGATGCCGGAGAGTGTGTCACCAGCGACGACGGTGTGGATGATGGCCGCGCCGTTGGAGGGAGCTGCTGGAACTCCCGGAGTGGCGACCGAGGGAGCGGTGGGAGCTGTTGGAACATTCACGTCGGAAGTGACGGCGGCAGTCCCGCTTTCTTCATAGGCGGCGGGAGTGTCATACACCGGGTTCGCGGGAGTGACGGGTGCATTGACCTGGCTGGCATCGGCAGTGCCGTAGGGATCGGCGGTGTCGTATTTGTCTGCCTTGTCGGAAGCGCAGGAAATGATGGCGAACGTGAGCAGCGCCGGAGCGAGAATGCGGATCGGAGTCATGGTGGGGATGTAGCGGTTTGGATTTGAGTTGGGAAGGACGGAACTCGGAGCGCCGCCATCGGTCTGATGAAACGTCACCGGGCGGATTCTTTATTCAAAACGAATCCGGGCGAAACCGGAAAAACGCTTCCGCCGTTTGCCCGGTGTGGCCTGCGAGCACTCCGAGCGATTCGCCGCGCAGCTCGGCAAGACGTTCCGCGGTTTTCCTGACGAACGACGGCTCATTGCGTTTACCGCGGTGAGGTTCAGGCGCGAGATAGGGCGAATCCGTTTCGATCATGAAACTTCCGGCAGGGCATTTCATCGCGGTATCGCGGACGACTTGCGCGGTCTTGAACGTCGCGACTCCGCCGAAAGAAACGAGTCCGCCGAGGTCGAGCACGCGCTTCGCATTCTCCCACGGTCCGATGAAGCAGTGAAACACGGCCCGCACGGAAGTATGATAGTCGCCGTAAATCGCGAGCGCGTCTTCAAACGAACCGTAGCCCTCGCGATCCCGCGTGTGGATCACGACGTTCAGCTTCGCAGCAGCGGCGAGTTCGAAATGTTGACGAAGGAACGTGCGCTGGCGGTCGCGGAAATTCTCCTCATCCCAGCCGTCCGGCGCCGGGTGATAGTAATCGAGTCCCGTTTCACCGATGCCGCAGACGCGCGGGTCGTTCACGAATTCCGCGAGCCGCTTCGTCGCGTCGTCGGGTGCGTGGTGCACGTCGCACGGATGAATGCCGATGCATGTGTGAACCGAGGAATTTTCCGCGATGGATAGATTTGCCTGCAGATCATCGAGGCTCGTCACCAGTGAAATCATGCGCGTCACCTCCGCGTCGCGAGCGCGTTCGAGCAGTTCGGGAATTTCCTCGCGTGAAAACTTGTGGGAAGCGAGGTGGCAGTGGGAATCGGTCAGCATGTTGATCAACGGTGCAAGGCGGTAAGAAATGCGGCGACCTTTTGAAAGTCTTTGATGCCGGGAGAAATCTCCGCACCCGATGCGATGTCCAACGCGGTCGGTTGCACGCTCATCGCAGCGAGCCCGGCATTTTCCGGAACGATCCCGCCCGCTAGTATAATAGGCAGATCGATATGCTCCCTGCGGAACTCCGACGCAACCTCCCAATCAAACACCTCGCCCGTCCCGCCGTAGATTCCCGGCGCATGCGCGTCCAACAGGATCGCCACCGCTCCGTACTCTGTCGCACGCTCCAGATCCGCCAGCGTCTTCACGCCGATCGCCTTGATGAATGGCACGCCCGCATCGCGAAATGCCGCCGCATCTTCCGGCGACTCGTCACCATGAAGCTGCACCGCATCCAGATAGCCTTCGCGCACTAACCGCAAAGGCAACTCCGGCGGCTCGTTCACGAACACACCGACACGCAGAATTTGCCCTTCGAACTCGCGCAACCACGCCGCCTCATCCGCCGCGAGATAGCGTTTTGACTTCGGCCAGAAATTCACACCCAGCGCATCCACGCCCATCGCGACCAGTTGATCGGCGTCATCGCGCGTCCTGACCCCGCAGATTTTCAGCGAGACGGTCGATGGATCCAGGAAACTTTCGAGCAGCGGCATGGCGGGACCGTAATGGAAATCCGCGAGTTTGAAACCGGGAACTTGCCTGCCGCTATTACCCGATTGCGCCCGCTCCGGGGGGAAATGGTTCTTGACGCATCGGGGGCGGATTCCTGTTCTCATGACAGACCAAAACAACCCATCCGATGTCCCAAACCCCACCGAAGGAAACCGATTTCATCCATAGCGAGGAATTCCTCCATGGCCTGATGAAGCGCCAGCTCAAGCTCTCCATCTCCTGCGCCACCGCGTTTCTCATTCTGCTATTGGGGCTTCCGCTTATGAACTACTTCGCGCCGGAACTCATGGCACTTCGCGTCGGCGGCTTCACGATGACGTGGCTGATCCTCGGCGTGCTGTTCTTTCCCTACGTCTGGATCATCGCCCGCTTCTTCATCACCCGGTCGATGGCTTTGGAAAACGACGAGGTCCGTGTCGCGGCCGAGGGCAACAAGCGCCAATCCTAACATTTTTTCAACCGAATGAACGTCGATCCCTGGATTCTCGCCTTTTCCGCCGTCACCGTCATCGTGACCATCATCATGGGTTTCCGCTCCGCGAAATCCTCCAAGTCCGCTTCCGACTTCTTCGTCGCCGGCCGCTCGGTCTCCGTCGGCTGGAACGCCTCCGCCATTTCCGGTGAGTATCTCAGCGCCGCCAGCTTCATGGGCATCGCCGGCATGGTCATGCTGTCGGGCTACGATGCGCTCTGGTATCCGGTCTGTTATGCGTGCGGCTATCTGTTCCTGCTGTTGTTCATCGCCGGACCTCTGCGCCGCTTCGGTGCCTACACCATCCCTGACTTCGCCGAAGGCCGTTATGACTCACCGGTTTTCCGAAAAATCGCCGTCTGTTTCGTCCTCTTCATCGGCTTCTTCTACACCATGCCGCAGATGAAAGGAGCGGGCACCACGCTCGCTTACATTTTCCCCGGTTTGCCGTATTGGGTCGGAGTCGCCGTCGTCGGAGCGGTCATCACGCTCAATGTCGCGCTGGGTGGAATGAAAGGCATCACGCTGGTTCAAGCGGTCCAGTATTGGATCAAGATGTTCGCCATCTCGTTGCCGATCTTCGTGCTTCTATCCGTTTATGGCGGCTACGGGAAAAACCTCTCGCTCAACAAATCCTCCGCCGATTCCCCGCCCGCCATCGTCCAGACCGTGGAGCCCGGAAAACCCGAACGCCTTGAGCTGCCGGAAAAAGCCCCGAAAGACGAAGCGTGGATCGCCCCCTTCGGCCCGCTCACGACCAAGGCGGCCAAAGCCGCGGGCCTCACCGCCGAGGAGTCCAAGCCCTACTCGCTTCTCTACACCTTCTCGCTGATCGTCGCGCTCGTCTGCGGCACCGCCGGACTGCCGCACATCCTCGTTAGATTCTACACCAATCCCGACGGCGTCGCCGCCAAGAAGACCACCATGTGGGTGATGATCCTCATCGGCGTGTTCTACGTCTTCCCGCCGGTCTTCGGCGTGTTGGGGCGCAATTTCCTGCCGGAACTCTACAACGCCACCGGAGCCAAGGGCCCTGACAAGGTGGTGCTCGAACTTCCCATCCTGATCCGGCAGAAATACGGCATCTTGGGTTCCATCCTCAGTGGCATCACCTGCGCCGGAGCCTTCGCCGCCTTCATGAGCACCTTCTCCGGCCTGCTCGTTTCCATGACTGGAGCACTCGCCCACGACGTCTATGGCCGCATGCTCCGTCCAAGCGCCACGGCGGAAGAGCGCATGAAAATGTTCAAATGGTGCGCCGTCCTCGTTGGCGGGGTCTCCGTTGTGTTAGGTGCGATGGTCGAACCGTTGGAAATCAACTTCATGGTCGGCCAGGCCTTCGCCATCGCCGCCGCCAGTTATTTCCCACTGCTGTTCATGAGCGTCTGGTGGCGCGGCATGACCATGAAAGGCGCCGCCACCGGCATGTTGACCGGCGGCCTCTGCGCCCTCGTCTCCGCAGCCGTTGTCAATGTCAGCACCCTCGCCCTCGACAAAGGCCCGATGGGCAAGGTCTTCGCCAGCTTTGCAGGCATCAACGATTTCTGGAAAGAGCACCCGTTGCTCCGCATCCTCTGCGAGCAACCCGCCATCTGGTCCGTCCCGCTCTCCATCGGCCTGATGATCGTGGTCTCGAAAGCGACCCGCAAAACCATCCCCGCCGATGTCCGGATGAAGATGCTCGTTCTCCACGCCCCCGAAGCCCTCGGCCTCAAACAGGAATACATCCAGGAGCATCAGGGCGCGGGGCATTGACCGGCGTCATCGTCCTGTCTCCCCGAAAATAGCCCAGCCATTCATGGCTGGGAAGGAGTCTGATGCACTGTGTGTTTTCCACCAAGGAACGTCGTCCGCATCTCACCGCAGCGATCCGCGAACGCCTCTGGCCTTATCTCGGCGGCATCGCCAGAACCCACGACATGAAATCCCCCGCCATCGGTGGAGTTGAAGACCACGTCCATCTGTTAGTGAGTCTGCCACCGACGCTTGCCGTTTCCAAAGCGATGCAACTCATCAAGGGAAACTCTTCCAAATGGCTGCGCGAAAGCTTTCCCGAACTCCGTGTGGCCGAATTCGCGTGGCAGGAAGGCTTCGGAGCCTTCAGCATCGGCATGTCGGGTGTGGATGACACGGTGCGATACATTCGAAGGCAGGAAGAACATCACCGGAAGAAAAGCTTTCGCGAAGAGATGGAGATCTTTCTCAAGCGGTATGGTTGGGAATCCGACCCGTCAATGTAGCATTGAGGTTCTGTGGAAAGTACGGCACTGGAGATGACCTGAGCAACCAGGACGAATGACTAACGGCGAAAAATGGGAATCCTTAGCGCGTCCGACCCGCGTTGTAGAAATTGGAAATTTGCGGATCAATTGCCCGCATTGAAGTGGTAGGCTATCTATCGGAAATCCATCCGAAGTTCAGAGCCTTGAAGACGATGGTCTGATTCTCCTCCTCCGGAACCTAAAACGCCCCGTGACGGAAGATCACGGGGCGTTTTTATGGGCTCTATCTGAGGCTTGGAAATTGCGTGGAGGCAAAACGCCGTGTCCACAGCGGGACAGATGTTATTGGAAATGCCCGGTCGCCGGGAGCTTACTTGCTGGGAGTGATTTGCGTGCCGCCGCCGCCCAAGGTGATGGAACCGTCCAGATTGTAGGAAATCGCCACTGATTTGTCGCGGGAAAGGACATTGCCGCCCGAGGCCGCTGGGCCGAATCCGTCAGGGGTTGGCTGGTTGAGTCCGCCCGCAGCCACCAGATTTGCTCCCCCGGCGACCATCACAATGCCGCCGGCTGAGTTCACGAGCGACGCCGGGTTATTGATGATGGCGGAGGCAGCAGCGGCGGAGAGGAGTCCCTTACCGGCATCGAGGATATTTCCGCCACCGGCGGCGACGAGAGAAGCTGCGTTGATGCCGGACAGGAGATTGGAGACTGGAAACAAGGAAGCCCCGTCGTTGCCGACGAGGAAGGCTCCGTCATAGCTCACGAGATTTCCTCCTCCGGCTGCCACCAGGTTCATGCCTCCGGCCGCGACCAAATTGGAAGCATCGCCGGCGCGGATTTTCGCCATGATGGTGCTGCCATCGTTGCCGATGAGCGTCGATCCATCATTGCCGATCAGACCATTCAAGGTGATCAAATTTCCACCGCCGGCCGCGACGAGGGTGCTGCCGTCGTTGCCGATGAGCGTTGATCCGTCGTTGCCGATCAGGGATGCCGGCCCGATCACGAGCATTTGGTCATTGCCCCGCAAGGGCATGAGGATGTGGCCACTCGTTGCCTGCAGGTAACTCGCGCCGGCGATGGTGGTGCTGATGGACCTGCTGTTGATTTTTCCAACCGCCTTCGCCACGCGGTCATCCAGGAGCGCGACCGAAGGAGAGGCGCCGAATATGCCGAGTTGCGCGGCGGCAATCTTGGCCTGATTGGTGGGCGAGGATGCCGGGCCGTCAATAATGAGGGTCGTGGACGGGAGTGCGTAGGTTTCCATGGAACCCTTGGAATACACGTAGAGGCTGGAGTCGATGATGGGGGTATCGATGTCTCCCGTGGCCCTTAGCAGAATGGTGATGGACTTCGCTCCGTTCGCAGGGAATTTCACGGCAGGGTTGCCCGTGAAATGATGGAACGAGGCTGAGAAGGTGGGCTTGCCACCGGTCGTCCCGTATAGACCCGCACTCGACGACAGATACTCCGCTCCGGCAGGAATCTGGAACACGATGCCACCCACCGTGTTGGCGCCGACCTCGATATCCGAGGTGTTGCCCAAGATGATCTGATAGGTGAACTGATCGCCCTTCTCTACGGATTGAGGAGCGATCCGGGTGATTGCAAAGCGGGGACGGGTCGTATCCGCAACCGGATTGCTGTCTTCCGGAACGTATCCCTTGGTTTCCGCCGCGAAAGTCTCCGGACCGGCCGCCTTGGCGTCAGCAACCGCGGCGGCGCTGCTGGTGGTCAGATACGGCTGGTTGACCACTGAAGGGTAGGTCTGACTGAGGACGGTAGATTTGACGTCGACGGTCAGCTCGACCTCTCCACTGCCCTCCGCAGGAATATCTCCGAGGTTGAAGGCCACCGTATTGGACTTCGAAAGATCGATTTTTTGCTCGCCCTTCTTGTTGCGGATCACAGCAGACTTGTATTTGGTGCCGTCGGGGATGGGGTTGATGATTTTAAAATTGCGGGCTTTGCTGCCGCCTTCGTTGCGATATTGGAGCACATAGCTGGTGGGCTTGCCCACTTCCGAAACACCGGTTTGAGCAAGGTGTTCCACCCGCATCTCCGCGGGTTTTTCGATCCGAATGTAGATCCGCTCCGGCGCGCTATCCACGCGCGCTTCAAGATTCATCGCTCCCACCTCCGCACCGCCCGAGTAGACGGTGGCGCCGGGAGACGGCGCTTCGGCACCGGAATCGATGATGGAAATCTGATACTTGATGACGACGATCTTGTTGGCCGGGAGATCACCGAGTTGGAATTTCAGGGTGCGGCCATCCACTGTGAGCAGACCGCCGGCGCTGACATCATTCACCCGCGCGCTTTTGGCGACGAGCTTGCAGCCTGTGGGTATCCGCTCCGTGATGGACACTTTTTCCGCGGGAAGCCCGCCGTAGTTGGAAACGACCAGAAGGAAGCTCAGGACATCGCCCGGAGCCGCACCGACAATCGAACCGAGCTTTGGATCCTCGATCATGTCCAGCTCGTCGTTCTTGTCGTCCGCAAAATCGACGACGGCCTTGACCATGCTGAGCCGGGGCGAGTTGTAAGGCGGTATTCCCGTGATGCTGCGGCTCACGACGGCGAAGTTCCCTTTGAAGGTCTGGTCGCCGAAACCTGTGCCGGTGA
Source organism: Verrucomicrobiota bacterium (assembly GCA_040386755.1). Taxonomy (GTDB): domain Bacteria; phylum Verrucomicrobiota; class Verrucomicrobiia; order Verrucomicrobiales; family Akkermansiaceae; genus Luteolibacter. The sequence goes on from JAZKEY010000002.1 coordinate 31,057, forward strand.
TATTGAACTTGGTATTGCGGACGGGATCGCCACCGGGGGCAGCATCGAAGGGCACGCGCACGACGAGTTCGGCGCGGCGGGCCTTTCCGACAGGGATGTTGCCGAGATCAAAAGTCACCTCTTTCTTGTCCGCTGAGACTTTGGGATTCGTGGAGAGTTTCGTGCCGTTCTCGTCATAGGCGGTGGCCTTGTTATATTTTGTCCGTTGGGGAACGGGAGCGACGATCTTGACGCCCTTAGCCACGGCGCTCTTGCTGGTATTGGTGGCGATGAGCCGATAGGTGACCAACTGGCCCGGTGCGAAGGTGGTTCCTGCCGGCAGGATTTCCGTTTGCAGCGCGATCTGTCCGGCTCCGGCGGGAGTGACAGTGAATTTCAAAGGCGCGCTGGTGACCGTGCCGCCGAAGTTGTCGGTCGCGACCGCGGTGATCGTGCGCTCGCCGGCGGATTCCACCAAACTGGAGTAGTTATAGGGAGCGGTGGTGTCGGCGGAGCCGGTGGCACTGCCGTTCAGATAGAACTGGACCTTCTTGATGGTGACACCGGCGGACGGAGCGGGGCTGATGTTCGCTTTCAGCTCAACGGTGGTTTTCGGCGGAAGGAGCTGGCCGTTCTTCAATCCCGTTAGGGTCACTCCATAGGTGGGGATGGGGTCGCTGACAAAGAGTCTCGCGGCGGCGAAACTCGGAGTGAGCGTTCCGAACTCGGCATTGGAGGTCAGCATCACCTTCGGATTGGTGGAGTTGTCCTCTGGTCCGCTGGCGAGGATGGTGTAGGTGTTATAGAAGGCCACGTTGTCAGGGGACCAGCCGAAGGCGATCCTGGTGCCGTCGGCGCTCCAACTTGGAGAAACCGTGTTATAGATGCCGGCGATCGACTGGGTGTAGTTGACGCGGAGATTCCCCGTTCCTTCAGCGAGAGGTGCTCCCGCCTCATTGCGGACCTTGAGCACGGCGAGGCGCGAGGTGCTCGCATCCACGGTGATTTGCGGGAACACGACGCTCCTCGCATCCGGACTCCACTCCGGCGTCCCCGCGGAATTGTTGGAATCCAGAATGCCCACCTTCGCGACCGGGTTGGTGGCGCTTTCGGGAGTGAGTTCACCGGATGAGTTTACTGCGGCGAGCAGGAAGATCTGCTTGCCCTTGTTGCTCACCGCGAGATAACGGCCATCCGGACTGAAATTGCCGCCGGAGTAGTAATACTCGCTGTTGCGGGTCAACATTCTAACGGCGACGTTGCCGGCACCTTCAGGAGTGATCGTGCCGACGGTGTCGCGCACGCGCAACACCGTTACCGTTGGACTGGAAGTGACATATTCGCCCAATGCGAGAAGACGGCCGTCCGGATGCCAGGAAAGGTTGTAGCCGTAGTTGCTGTTGGAGCTCACGAGGACCGGGACATTGCCCGCGCCCACCGGCTCGGCCTTCATGACCCAGATTCCCGACAGCGTTGGTGAGGCCCGCGTGCCCCGGAATGCCACATATTTACCGTCCGCGCTCAGCTCCGGCATTTCGGCATAGAAAGCACCGGAGGTAAGGTTCAGTTTATTGCCGCCGTCCGCATCCATCATGATGAGGTTGCCGGAGCCGTTGATGTAAACGATGCGGTTGACCTTCGAATCGATCCTCACCGTCGCGGAGAAAGAGCCGCCATTGTCGCCATAGGCCTGTGGCGGGCCCGCGGCGTTGTCCCCGTCAGCGGCATCGACGATTCCCAGGAAAAGGCGGGTGGCCGTGGCAGGAATTTGGAATCTCTGCACGGCACCGCTGCTGGTGACGCCGTCGCCGATGAAAAACACCTGGCCGAGGGATGGCGTGAGCGTGGTGAAATTCGTGCCGAGTCCCGAGGTGGTGAAATCCAGCACCGCCGGCCCGCCACCGGTTGGCTCGCTGTCATCGAGGAACACGCCGGTTAGAAATCCGGTGACGTTGGACTTGATGCCGGACAGGCCGCCGGTCGAGGTGACATCCGTGGGCGAGTAAAACGGTCCTCCATCCGGACCGGATGGGCCGAGGCCCGCGTTGTTGGTGGGCTGATCGAGCAGGACGGTCCCGGTCGCCGAAACGATTTCCAACGTCTGCCCGGCCGCTGCGGCGAAGTTGACGACCTGTGGCAGCTCACCCGAGCCACCGAACCCCGCGGGAGGGGGCGAACTGTGGCCGGCTCCGTAGATATTGGCGGTGCCGGGGACGGTTAGGGTTTCGTCAGACCACGCGGAACCGGTTAGGCCGCCGACCATTGCCAAAGTGGCGAGGCACCGGACCAAACCGTGCGAGATTGTGCGAGCTGGGGCGAAGAAAGACCGGGAAGTGGCTGCGGAAAGCAGACAGGGAGTCGTGCGCATGGGGAGGTGTTGGAAATAGGGTGGAAACAGGATTTCCAATAAGATCAGTAATCCACGTGTCGGCAAGATCATTTGGATATGATTGCAAATTGCGATTTTGCCCGGAAGGCACGCCGGATGACATGAGCGGCCAGAACGAATGACCGCCCTTGCGGGAAATGTTCCCCACCGTCCCCAACAGAATGCCGAAATGATCACTCGACATTCCGTTTCCGATAACAGCTAACATCAATGGTGCATTTTTGCAATGACGCAGAAACCACGCTTGAACTGCTAATTAGAACCAACATGTCCATCAAATACTCCCTCGTTGAGAACCTGCTCACCCCGGATCCCAACGATTACTATCCACAAGTCCAGATCTCCGGTCGCGCCGGGCAGGAGGAACTCGCCGACCGCATGCTCTCCCTCGGCTCCACCGTCGGAAAGGCCGATGTCATCGCCGTCCTCAGCCTGTTGGACGAAGCCACCGAAGCCCTCGTCCTCGAAGGCTACCGCGTCGATCTGGCAGGAATCGTCGATGTCTATCCGCGCATGCAGGGCGTCTTCAACGGCCCCGGCGACGGCTTCGACAAATCCCGCCACACCCTCGGCGTCACCGCGAACCCCTCCCCCGGCTTCATCTCCCGCATCCGTCAGGACGCCAGCGTGAGCAAGGAGGAAACCATCAAACCGGTGCCCAACCCCGTCGAGTTCCGCGATGCCGCCACCGGCAACAGCAACGGCCCTGTCACCAAAGGCAACATCGGCACCCTCAGCGGCTCGCGCCTCAAGTTCGACCCCGCCGCGCCCGATGAAGGCATCTACTTCATCGCCAGCACCGGCGGAGCCGTCACCAAGGTCGCCACCGTCTCCACCAACAAACCCGGCCAACTCGTCTTCCTCATCCCCGCCACCCTGGCGTCCGGGGAATACAGCGTGCAGGTCCGGGCTCGGATGACGAATTCCGCGGATATCCGGATCGGCACCCTGGATTCAGTCCTCAGCGTCCCGTAAACCGGGAAAAAATCACTACCCGCACGAGTGGCGACCCGTCACCTGTGCGGGTAGCAATTCGTTACCGTATCGAGTGGCGACCCATTACCCCACAGGGTAGCGGCTTGGCACCTTGCCGAGTCCTTGCGCACTCAGGTGGTAAGCGTGAAGTGTAGAGTTTGATTTACTCGCGTGAGCGAGATACACAAGCGGCCATGGCAGCGAGCAAAAAGAAATCCACCACCGCCAGCCCGGGCCAGCCCGCGCAAGGCTTTCCGCCAGCCACGGAGGAAGATGTGCGCGTGCGGGTGTTTGAAGGGCACACGGGCAGTTTAGGGCGCGTGGCGATGCCGGAGGACGGGCGCTTTGCGCTCACGAGCAGCCGCGATGGCACGGTGCGCCGATGGGCGCTGGCGGAGGACGAGGTGGAGGGGGAGATCGTGGGCAAGGGGAAGGGGTTTACTGGTCTCGCGGTGACGGCGGATGGCAGCCGCGCGGCGGCGGGAGACGGGGAAGGAAACATCCAGCTCATCGATCTCTCCACGGCCCGCTTGCTGCACGAGTGGAAAGGGCACGGCAAAACAGTGGGCAATGTGGCCTTTCATGCCGGTGGCAGCGAGTTGCTGAGCGCGGCGGGGGACGGCTATCTCTGCCGTTGGAATGTGGACTCTGGTGCCTGCATCGCGCAGTGCAAGGTGCCGTTCGAGCATCTCTACGGCGTCGCGGCCTCGTCGGATGGCAGCCGGATCGTCGGAGCGGCTGTGATTTCAGGGCTGGCCCTCTGGTCCGGGCGCGAGGGCGCGGAGCCGATCATTTTTAAAGAGAAAGTCGGAGGGATATCCCCCGTGAGCCTGCCCGCCGATGGCCGCTTCGCCTTTACCGGCACCGGCGATGGCAAGGTGGCGAAATGGGACCTCACCGAGGGCCGCCGCGTCGCGGCCTTCGAGGGGCACAGCCACTCGGTTTATGCCGTGGCGGTAACGCCTGACGGGCGTTTCTGCGTCTCAGGTGGCGGCGACGAGACCGTCCGCCTCTGGGCGGCGGAGACCGGCGAGTGCCTCGCCGTTCTGCGCGGTCACACGGATGAGGTGAATGGTATCGCTATCACCCCCGATGCCCGCCGCATCGCCTCGGTCAGCGACGACCAAACGCTCCGCGTGTGGGACATTCCCGCCGCCATCCTTGTCCGCGTGGCGACTTCACGGAAGCGCGGGTATGTGAATGCCAAGGTGGTGCTGCTGGGCGAATCGCGTGTCGGAAAGACCGGAATTGCAAATCGGCTTTGGCACGACAGATGGCAGGTCACCGACAGTACACACGGGATGGAAGTCCGGCGCGTGCAGCTCAGCGCGACGAGTGAGCATCCCGAGATTGATCGCGAGATGTGGCTTTGGGATCTCGCCGGCCAGCCGGAATACCGGCTAACGCACCAGCTATTCATGGAGCAGACCGCACTCGCCGTCGTCGTGGTGGACCGGCAGCGCGATGATCTTTTTTCCTCCGCCAAGTATTGGCAACAAGCTTTGGGCAAAGTGACGACCGCCGCAGATAGGCCGTATGTTCTTGTGGCAGGGCGATGTGATGAGCCAGGCCAGCTCTGCACGGTCGAGGAAATGAAAGCCTGGGCTGAGCAGAATGGATTTCACGGCCCCATCTTCACCGCCGCGAAGGACGGCAAGCACCCCGGCGCGTCGGAACTGCGGGCGCTTATCGAGAAGCTGCTGCCGTGGGACACGCTGGAATTTCGCAGCACGCAGGAAAACTTCCCCGCGCTGAAGGATGCCATCCTTGCCGTGCGCGATGCGAAAGGCCCCGGCGGCGTGGTGGTGAAGCCAGACGAGCTGGAAACCCGCGTGCGCAGGGCCGCGCCGCACCTCACTTTCACTCCGGAAGATCTCCGCGCCGTGACCGGCCTGCTCGCCGGGGAAGGCGTGCTTCACGCGCTGCCCTACGGTGACCTCGTGGTGCTCCAGCCGAGTTGGGTGAATAGTTACGCCTCCACGCTTGTGAAGCTGGCCGGTGAATCCGACAACAAGCTCGGCCACGTCGCGCTGGCGACCATCCAGCCCGGCAAGCTGCCCGCCGATGGCACGCCGCGGCTGGCTATGGAGGACGAAGCGCAGCTCCTGCCCGCGCTGGTCGCGCTCTTCTTGGAAAGGGCGCTCGCCTGGAAGCAGGAGACTCCCGCCGGGCCGATGCTCGTCTTCCCCAACTACGTCCGCCTGCCCCGCCCGTCGCCGCCGCCGCGTCCCGGACGGACGGTGGTGTATCGCTTCACTGGCCCGCTGGAGGAGATTTACTGCACGCTGGTCGTCCGCCTGCACTACAGCGGCCTCTTTTCCGGAACCAAGCTCTACCGGCAGGCGGCGGACTTCCGCACCGCGACGGACAAACTCGCCGCGCTGACGATGCGGGAAAGCGCCGAGCGCGGAGTGCTGGACGTGTATTTCGGCGACAAGCTCGACGCGGATGTACAGGCGGCCTTCCAGCAGTTCGTCCACGACCACCTCATGGCCAAGGCGAAGGACGTGGAGCGGCTGCGGAATTACTTTTGCCCGAAGTGCGGGCAGGAAGCCAAGGACCGCGAGACGCTCGATGCGCTGCTCGCCGAAGGCGCAGAAAAGATGCCCTGTCAGCGGTGCTTCCTCACCAAGAAGGGCGTCATTGTTCTCAACGACGTGCTGGAAAAACAGTTCACCAGCAAAGTCGGTGAGGACGAAGCCGACGCCGCCGGACGGAAAGCAGGCGAGATGCAGAACACCGCATCCATGGAGCAAGTAATGGTCGGCGAAGTCATGGCGCTGGTCGGCGAGGCCGGCCAAATCTACCGCATTCAAGCCGAGCCCGACGAAGGCGTGGACGGCGAGATCGAGTTCCGCGACAGCAAGAAGAAGGCGACCGGCATCACCTTCCGCGTGCAGCTCAAATCGGGCGCCTCTCATTTGAAGCCGCGCAAGGACGGCAGCGAGGTTTTCGTGATGAAGAAGCACTACGCCGATTATTGGGCGGGGCCGAAGAAAGTGCCCGTGCTGCTCATTATCCGTTCCAGCGAAGGACGCATCCGTTATATGAACGCAACCAAGGCCATCCATTCCGCTCAAAAGAAATCGCCTGGAACCCCAGTGAAACAACTTGTCTTCACCGGCGAGGATTTCACCAAGGAAGCCGTGTTGAAGCTGCGCGAAGAAAGGCTGGGTTGACGCTGAACAGTTGGATGACGATTCTGTCGTCCCTTTGGAGACTTTCCGTTTCAACTGGTGAGTGACCCAGCCATGAATGGCTGGGCAATTTTCAGGGAATGTTAGCATTTTGCCCACGCATCGCACCGGTTCTGCTGAAAATAGCCCAGCGCTTTAGCGCTGGGATTGGCGATGGAGGATATCTTCAAGTCCCGCTAGGGACGGCAGGATGTTAGCTCACGGTTTGACCGCCTTGAGCCGGACAAAGATCTGCGATTTCGGAGTGCCGGTGATGGTTGCGGTGACTTCGATGAGGTCATTGCCTGCCGACGATCCGGAAGGGGCGCTGTGGGTCTACCAACCGAGACGGGAGATGCTCTGGGTTTATGATTTCAATCTGGCCTTTGACGAGAAGTTCAGCCGGGATCGTTTTTTCGAAGCGCATGTTTTCGGTGGCATGCTGCGGGAGTGGCCGGAGGGATTCCGGATGCAGATGGAGACCCAAATGCTGCTCGTTCTGAAGGAGGTGCGGACGATATTCGCCGAGCTGCCGTTGGAATGGCTGCATGTTGATAGTGACGATTCTTTGCCTGTGCAACTGGACGAGAAGAGGGTAATCTCCGTTCTGGAGCTGCCGTTCACAGATCCCGACAGTTTTTGGAAATTGCCATGAATCCCGCCCAACCGATTTGCAACTACGCGTTGTTTCGCTTCCTTCCCTATCCGGAAACGGGGGAGTTTGTGAATCTCGGGGTGGTGGTGCATTGCCTGCAACCGGGCTTCATGGAATTTCAGATGGAGGATCCAAAGTCCGCCAGGGTGATGCATTTCTTTCCGGAGTTGAACCGCGAGAAATTCGAGGCGGCACACGCGGCCATCACGGCAGAGGTGGTAAGAGTAAGGAATCTGGTGACTCACGCTCATGATCCCAGGTCGGCGCAGCGCGCTTTCCAAGAGCTGGTTCGTCCGAGGGAGTCAATTTTCCGCTTCAGCGAGATCCGGACGATTCAAAGCCCTGATCCCACTAATCTGGCGAAGGACCTATTCGACCGATACGTTCGTCGGGTATCCTTCCAGCAGAAGGAACCACAGGTGAATGCGAAGGACTAGGTCTGATGGTTATCGGATTCCCTATGCGAGTCTGGTCCAAAGTTGTGAGCTAGAGCTCCTCGACTTCCATCAGAAAATCACGGCTTCACCGCCGTGAGCCTGACGAAGATCTGCGGCTCCGGTGTGCCGGTGATGGTGGCGGTGACTTCGATGAGGTCGTTGGCCGGAGCGATGGTATCAGTGAGGGTGGCGGTGGCGAGGGTGACTGTGGTGTCGCCGTCGGTGGCTCCGGAGGCGTTCCAGGTCTGGAGGTTGGAGGACCACTCGTAGCTGGCGGTTAGGTCGCCGGCGATGGTGTTGGAGCGGGTGTGTTGGAAGACGAGGGTGTTGCCGGTGGCGGAGACCTGGGTGAGTCCGGGGGTGGCGACGTTCGGGGCGGTGCCGAGGATGTTTTCAATTCCGTTAGGCAGGCCGTCGTGATCGGAATCGTCGCTGAGGCCGGTGGGGGTGTCGGGATAGCCGGAGATCCAGGCGGCGTAGGTGTCCGAGGCACCGGCGCTGAGGGTGAGCGTGTAGGATTGGGAAACGGTTTCGCCGAGGGTGTTGTAGCGCTCGATGACGATGAGGTAATCGCCGGGCGGATTGCTGAAGGCGAGGGTGCCGTTCAAGACGCCGGTGGCCGGATCGAGCACGAGCGTGGTGGGGATGGTGGCTCCCACGCCGATGCGGAACAGCGCCGGGCTGTTGAGGCTGCCGCTGCGGATGGCGTTGACGAAGGTGAGGTTGGCGGCGTTGTTCGCGGCGGCGGGGGTGACGCCTTCGACGGTGGGCTCGTTGTCGGTGACGGTGAGGACCGCCGCGCCGTCGGCATATCCGGCGGCGGTGGCGGTTAGGGTGACTTGCTGCGGGCCGTCGGAATCGACATCATCCACGGCGGCGATGGCGAAGCTGGGGCTGCTGGTCTGGCCGGCGGCGATGGTGACGGTGGCGGGCGCGGTGGCCTCGCTGGTGTCGGAGGATCCGAGGGTGACCGTCAGCGGCTCACCAAGTGCGGTGGCGATGCTGACCGTGCCAGTGGCTGCCGACGCGCCGGTGTTTTCCGCGAAGGTGGTGGGGGTAACCGCGAGGGTGAGGGAGGGAATGCTGGTGCCGGTGGAGATGACGACATTGTCGAGGGCGAGTCCGTCGCGCGAGCCGGAGCCGGTGGCGGTGGCATACAGCCAGCGGAGATAGATGGTGGTGGAGGAGTTCTCGATGGCTGCCGGGAGCGGGATGCTCGTGAACGAGGTGGTTGTATTTTCCGCGATGGCGGCGGAGGTATGGGCCCCGCCGGGAACGTCGGTGAATCCAGCGGTGGCGGAAGTGGTGCTGTATTGAAGCTTGAAGCTCATGGAACGCGCTTGCTCGCGGATTTTCACCACATCGAAGGAAATACTCATTCCTGTGGCACCGGAAGTATTCGCAAGCGCGAGCACGAGGGACGATGGCTCGTAGGCGCTCCCCGAACCTAACAATCCGATGCGCGAGCCGTAGTTGTAATTTGCGCCCGCAGTCGATGCCGCCGTGCCTGTCACCATGGTGCCGTCCGCCGTGGTGCCATCATATGAGGTCCATCCGTCGGGATAGGCCGTGCCGCTCGCGCCCGGGGTGGTGTTGAAATTCTGCGAGTAAGTGCCGCCGCTGAGTGTAACGCCGGGGAGGAAGGCGCGCAGGCTTCTCGCGGTAAGCGAGGTGGTCACACGCCAGTTGGCGGCGACATTGGCTCCGGTGTCGGTGTCGCCGGCGTAGTAGGCGGACTTGGTGCTGCCGACGCTGCCGACGTTGGGCGTGGCGGCGGTGCTGTTTCCATAGGCGACGGAAGCGACGACCGTTTCCGCATCATCGGCGAGGAAGATGGAATCGCCGCTGTTGCCGAGCGGGAGCCAGGCGTCGTAGGTGCTATCGAAATAGGCGGGATTGGTGCTGCTGATGACCATCTTGCCATCGGATGGATTGAGGTCATCGGCGGGGAGCTGGGCGTCCTTGGAGGCTCCGTTATAAACGACGATGAGCGTGCCGGCGGGAATGTTATCCCAGACGGGATCGTCGAGGAAGACGAGGGTGTTTCCGGCGTCGTCGTGGAGGTCCCAGTAGGCGAGACTGCCGGCCTGAAGGGTGAGGATTTCAATCCATTCGGACGTGGACCCGGAAGGGCCCTGGCTGAACTCGTTGATGATGGCGCGGCGGGAAAGTGCGGAATCGGTCCCGCGGAGAACCAGGCCGCTGGTGTAGGAATAGGCGGTGCCTGTGGCGGCGGTGATGATGGGGCGGGCCAGCAGATTGACAGCGGCGGTGGTGAAGGCGGTGCTGCTGGAGTCTCCGTCGGATGCGGTGACCACACAGCGGAGGAGTTTACCGGCGATGGCGGGCGCGGTGTCGGTGGTGGCACCGGACTCGTCGGAATAGACGGTCTGGTTGACGCTGGATTGCCACTGATAGGAGTACGTCAGCGCGGTGCCTTCGGGATCGGTTGCGGTGACCGATGAGACGGTCAGCGGGACATCGCTGTAGGACTGGCCGGTGGCTGATAGGGTGGCGGCGGCGATGACCGGCGATTGGTTCACCACGGTGAAGTTGACGGAAACGGAAGTGCCGACGGCGGCTTCGCTGTCGGTGGCCTTGGCAACGAGCGAGTGGCTTCCCAGGGCCGGGCTGTAGCTGAAGGAATAGGGAGCGGTGGTGTCCGTGCCGAGCGAGACGTTGTTGTCGAAGAGTTCGACCTGGCTGACGACTCCGGCACCGCCACCGATGACGAGGTCGCTGGCGGTGACATTTACGGTGACGGGCGTGCCGGGGCTGAAGACCTGGCCGTCGGTGGGCTGCGTGATCTGGGCGAGCGGGGCTGGATTGACCGGAGTGGCTGGCGAACCGAAGACTTTGAGCTCGGCACCTGTTAGCGTGCCGCCGCCGGAATTCCCGGTGGAGCTGAGATCGGCGACCTTGAGTGTCCAGGTGCCGGTGGAGATTTCGCCCCAGTTGCGAACGGAGCTGAACATCCAGTTCGAGTAGTTCGCGTTGGTATCGCCATGGACTTCCGAAAGCGTGCTGACCATGCCGCCGGGGGAGGTGAGGGTGACCACCAGATTGCCGCGGTAGCTGTGGGTGGCGCTGAGTTTCAAAGTGACCTGCTCGACGCGGATGTTCGAAGCGGAAAGGTCGAAGGTGCTGATCGCGCCGGTCGAGCTGTTGTTAGGAATGGTGGTGGTCAGGCCGGTCTGGGTGGAGGTCGCGGAAGTCTGTGCTGGCAGATTCGTCCAGGTGCCTGCCAGGTTGACGGCGGCGGTGGCGTTGATGAGACCGGCTCCGAAGTTGTGGTTGAAATGGAAGCCCGCCGAGTTGTCCACCCAGCCGGTGGAGCCCGGTAGTTTGACGGCGGTGCGGATGAGGATTTCCTGCACGTCGCGCCAGCCGAGGTTGGGATTTTTCTCCAACATCAGGGCGACGACGCCCGCAGCGCTGGGTGTGGCGGACGAGGTGCCGCCGAAGGTCTGGGTGTAGTTCGCGTCCGCGATTTCGTCGGCAGTGGATCCGCTGTTATAGCCCAAGGCTCCGGAGCGGTCCACGGTGGTGATGCCGAGAGCGCTGGTGGCGGGGGTGGTCGTGTAACGGCCGCTAGACGGAGCGCAGACGACCAGGTTGGCACCGGGCTCGCTGTAGTAGGAGCGGCGGCCGAAACTGTCGGTGGCTCCGATGGCGATGGTGTAAATGGAGTTGGCGTAAGCGTCGTAGTTGGAATTGTCGCTGACGTCACCGCCATTTCCACCGGCCCAGAGAATGATGCTGCCTTTGCCGTTGCGGCCGGTGGTGGCGGCGGTTTGGAGGGCGGCGATGGTGAGCGGGCCGGGACCGTCGAGGGCATTGCCATTGTCGGCAGGGCCCCAGCTGTTGGTTTTGATCTGGATGACGTCGGGCAGATAGGTCATGGCCTCGGCTTCCTGGGCGTCGGTCACGGCGGCGGCGATGAGGCGCATGCCGACGAGCGTGGCTTCGGGTGCGGTTCCGGAAACACCGATGCCGTTGTTGCCTTTCGCGGCGGCGTTTCCGGCGCACGAGGTGCCGTGGTCGTCGCCGCTGCCGGGATTGGGATCGGCGTCGTTGCCATTCCAGTCCTTGTCGTTGGCGGTATCGACATTGGGGGAAAGGTCGGGGTGACCGGTTTCAAGTCCGTCATCGACCACTCCGATGCGGATGCCGGTGCCGCGGCTGCCGGTGGCGGCAGGGTAGTTCCAGGCGGTCTCGATGTTCAGGTCCGAGCCTGTCACTGAGGTTCCGGATTTTTTCAAATGCCATTGGCTGGTGACAAGAGGGTCGTTCGGCAGGGCCCGCAGGCTGTGCTGGATGGCGAGCAGGACATCGGCGGATGCAACCTCGCGGATGGCGCGCAGGTTGATCATGGCGTCAAGCGCGGCGAAGGGGTTTTTCGCACTCATCACCACCCAACCGGGCGCGTAGGAAGGACGGTCCTTGATGACGAGTTGGTTTTGCGAGGCGATTTTTTCCGCAGCGGCGGCATCGAGTTGGACGCGGAGATCCGGGGTGACGATGCGGCGGGTGGCAATTGAGCGTTCCTTGCCAGCCAGGTAGGCAACGGGAAAAACTCCGTTAGGCGCGCTGAGTTCGGCGAGGCGGGCGGGCAGGGTTTCCTGAGTGGCGGGCGGATTGAGGTGGGCGATGGTTTCCTTTCCATCGGCATCGCGGAGCATGGCCTCGTCCAGGGCGAGAGTGATGGAAAGCGGTTGTCCGCCGAGGTTGAAATCCCAGATTTCCTCCGAATCGACCCTCTCAGCGGCGGGCTTGGCGTGCTTTTTCGGGTTCCTTGCGACGCGGGGCTCCGAGTCATCCGCAGAAATCTCCTGAGCCTTTGACGGAGTGGATGTCACCGTGGCCGGATGGGATGGGGATTCATTTCGTGCCAGCCACAAGAGTCCGGCGGTGGTAACAAAGAGAAAACTGGCGGCGGAAAAGATGCGGCGGTGGGAAGGCTTGGAAGACATGAAAGAGCAAGTGCAAGGATGGGATACCGGTCTCTGCGCACAAGGAGGCGATTGCGGCGATTCGGTGACGGGGTGACCCCCGATAGCGGAATCCGTGCCTAGATCCCGGCAGATAGGGATCGCTTCGACCGCCGATTGACAGGAGAGGCAGGGCGGAGTTTGCTGACGGCAATGTCGTCCGAGTCTCAGAAAGCCCCAGCATCCGCATCCCGCGCCAAACGGGGGAAGCTTTCTGAAAAACCGAAGGATCCCGGGAAATCCAACAAGCTTCGTCCCACGGGCCACGTGTGGGTCGCGGTGAGCGCCATCGGGTCGCTTTCGATCCTTCTGGTGGCCGGGTTGGGCGTGCTGGGCGTGCTGGATCGTTTGAACTCATGGGTATCTAACATGGTCTCGCACGGCAAGGCGGTGAATTTTCCCAAGGCATTGCCTGGAGGGTTGGTCTGGCTGGTGGCGGTTGGTTTCGCCTTCGGGATTTCATTTTCGATCCTCAATGTGCCGGGTATCTGGCGACGGGTGATGCTGTGGCTAACAGCATTGGTGGTGGTGGCCGGGTGGGCACCGGTTTTGAGTTTGGCCGCACATGCTCCTGACATCGGAGCGCCTTGGATCGCCACGCTTTGGTCCGGAGTTTGCTCGCTGGTTTATGCGCGCGGTCACCGGATGGCGTGCGACGGAATTTCCCAAAAAACGCCCGATGAAGCGCGCTGATTTTCCAGAACCCGTCAAGTCGCTCATCGGCGAGCTCAAGCGTCTTCCCGGTGTCGGGCCGCGCAGTGCCGAGCGCATCGCGGTGTGGCTGTTGCAGAGCGCGAAAGCAAATTCCACGCCGCTCGCCGAGTCGCTGTTAGCTGCGAAGGAAGCCGTCCGGCCCTGTCCGGTGTGTGGATTTTTCGCAACGGCGGAAGGCTGCGACGTGTGCGATGACCCGACGCGCGATGATCATATCCTGTGCGTCGTAGAGCAGGCGACGGATGTCCTTCCTGTCGAGCGTTCGGGTGCCTTCCGCGGCCGGTATCATTGTTTGGGCGGGAAACTTTCGCCACTGGACCGGGTCTCGCCGGAGGACTTGCGGATCCCGTCACTGATCCGGCGGATCGAGGCCGCGCCGGAGGAAATCGAGGTGATTCTCGCGCTCGGCTCCGACGTGGAAGGCGAGGCGACGGCGAATTACCTCGCGGATTTGTTGCGCGGGCGGAATTGCAAGCTTACCCGGATCGCGCAAGGACTGCCCGCAGGTGGTGGCTTGGAACATGCCGACGAACTTACGCTGATGCGCGCCATGCAAGGCCGTCGCAGCGTCTGAATCCGCCGATTCCACCGACAAACAGGGTTGTCATTCGTTTTTTGAATTGGTACAAGCCTCTGAAACCCGTGCATTCTACTTTTCCTATGGATCATTCCGTCCGACCGTCCACTTGGCTCCAGCGCGCGATGGTGCTCCTGATGTTCGTGGCCGTGACGATTCTGCCAGTGAACTCCGCGGCACCTGCCACCGGTTGGGACGTCACCAAGATTGAGGGTCGCGAATACGTCTCGGTGAACAGCATCAAGAGCTTCTACAATTTCACCAAAATCTCCCGCTCGGGAAATTCCGTGGTGTTGGAAAACCCCAAGGTGAAGATGCAGCTCAAGGTCGGCGGCAATGAATGTCTGATGAACAACGTCAAGTTTGTCTTCAGTCATCCCATCGCGACGCAGGGAGAGAAGGTTTACGTCTCGCGGGTGGATCTTGGGAAATTGATAGATCCGGTGCTGCGCCCCAATTTCATCCCGAACGCCGGCGAGTTCCGGACCGTCATCCTCGATCCCGGCCACGGCGGCAAAGATCCCGGCGCCACCAATCCTTTCGGCACCGAGGCGAACTACAACGTCAAGGTCGCCGGCATGATCAAGAAGAAGCTCGAGGAAAAAGGCTACAAGGTCGTCATGACCCGCAAGTCCGATATCTATCAGTCACTTCAGGAGCGCGTCGATTTCGCCAATGCGGTCAAGGAAAACGCCGTTTACGTCAGCATCCATTTCAACTCCGGCGGCCGCTCCGCCCGCGGCGTCGAGACCTTCACCCTTTCCCCTCCCGGCGTGTCCCACTACGGCAGCAATTTCAAGGCTTCGGACAACCAGACCCGCGCCGGCAATGAGCACGACTCCGCGAATATCGCCCTCGCCACCGCGGTCCACGGCACCATCCTCTGGAAGCTCGGCAAGAACACGCTGGACCGCGGCATCAAGCGCGCCCGCTTCAGCGTGCTGTCCGGCGTCCGCCATCCCGCCATTCTGTTGGAAGGTGGATTCATGAGCCATCCGTATGAGGCGAGGCTCATTGAAAACGAGGCCTATCAGACGGCTCTTGCCACCGGTGTCGTCGAGGCCATCGGCAAGTACCGTTTCGCCGTCGGCCGCAAACCCGCCCCCGCGCCGAGGAATTAAGCTGTTAGCTTTCCGCGCCGAGGATCGCCTCCACCATCCGGAGCGCCTCCGCATTCGGCCGCACTGAATGGACGCGGTGCAGCATCACCCCTTTTTCGCGGGCTGCCGCCGTCATGGCCACCGTCGGCCATTCGCGTGCTTCCAGATCCGGGGTGCCGAGCACCCGGCCGATGAAGGATTTGCGCGAAATTCCTAACAAGATCGGCCGGCCGCCCGTGGAAATCCCGTCCAGCGAGCGGAGCAGCGCGAGATTGTGCTCCAGATTTTTCCCGAACCCGATGCCCGGATCGAAGCACAGCGCCTCCGCCGCGATCCCCGCCGCCGTGAGCGTCCGCAGCCGCTCCTCGAAAAAAGCCCTCACCTCCGCCACGACATCGCCGTAAGCCGGAGCCACCTGCATCGTCCGCGGGCTGCCCTGCATGTGCATCACCACCACGCCGACACCGCCCGCCGCGCACACCGCAGCCATCGCCGAGTCCGCCAGCAGTCCGCTCACGTCGTTCACCACATCCGCGCCGGCGTCGATCGCGGCCTTGGCGACCGCGGCCTTCGACGTATCGATGGAAATCACCCCGCCCCATTCCTCCCGCAACGCGGAAATCACCGGTGCCGTCCGCGCGATTTCCACCTCCACCGGCACCGCCTCCGCGCCGGGACGCGTCGATTCCCCGCCGATGTCGATCAACTCCGCACCTTCGGAAATCATCAGCCGTGCGTGGCCCAGCGCGGTTTCCACTCCGCAATGCGCGCCGCCGTCCGAGAACGAATCCGGCGTCACATTGAGAATCCCCATCACCCGCGCCCGGCGGGTGAGGTCCATCGCGCCTCTTCGGGTGGTCCAGATCATCGTGGAAAATGGCGGCTTGCAGCGTCCTCCGGTGACCCGTAGTTTGTGTCCTATGAACCTGCTGGCAACTTTGAAAAACTTGGGCATCGCGGCCGCCATGTTGCTTCTTTCATCTCCCTGCCACGCCAGCGAGATGGAGGATGTCGAAGGCCCTAACGTCCGCTTCATGCGCCACGAGGACGGCTCGAAATCCGTCTTCATCCGCAGCCCCGACAACAAGACGCTCACCAAGAAGACCTTTTCACCCAACGGCGTCCTCACCATGCTCACCACCTACAAGATGGACGCGAATGCAAACCCTCTCGGGTGCAAGATCCGCGACGGGCTCAATCAGGAACTCTTCAAGGTCAGCTACGGCTACCATCGTGTCACCGGCCTGTTAGTCGAGGAGCTGATGTTCGACGCGCGGGTCAAGCGTATCAACCCCAACACCGGCAAGGAGATGCCCGTGCAGGTGCTGAAATACATTTACGACGCGGAGGGCAAGCGCAGCGCCCCCATCGCCTACAACCTGCTTCCCGGAAAAACCTTCGAGCAGGTCTTCGGCGTGAAATCCTCCGCCCTCGACGTGAATCCGTTCAAGGAGGACGGCTCCCTCAAGTCCGGCACCCGTTGATCCGGCGGACGCTTTCATGTTAGCCAAACGAGTCATCTTCGAAGGCCGCGTCCAGGGCGTCGGCTTCCGTTACACCGTCAAGGACCTCTCACGCGGATTCGAAGTCTGCGGTTGGGTGAAAAACCTGCCGGAAGGCAGCGTCGAACTGCAAGTCATGGGCGAACCCGACGAGGTGGAATCCTTCATCAAGGAAATCGCCGAGGAGTCCAACGTCGCGCATCACATCAAAAATCTAACTGCGATAAAGATCCCGCTTCTGGAGAACTGCGTGGGGTTCACCATCGAGCGGTAAGGAGGGGGGACTTTGGCCCACCAGGCAATGAATCGTGGAAGGGAAGAGTCTCGCGCCGCACCTTCACCGTGCATCGTCTTCGCGGGCAGTATGTCCGCGTCCTTCAAGAAGGTTGGACTTTCAGTCCACCCGGGTCGACCGAAGTCCGACCCTCCTCATACCCGCTCCGTCTCCGGATTCACCTCCGGCACCACCTCAAGCTCCCGCTTCTCCACACTGCGGATCAGTCCGAGATACGAAACGGTTCCGATCAGATAAAACACCGCGGTCGTCAGGAAAATCTGCCAATAGGGAAGCTCCTGTTGGCGGAATATTTCGAACGCCCGCGCCGCCAGCCACCACGCGCCGCTCCAGATCGCGCCGCTGCACGCGCTCATCAGTTCGCGGTTCCGCTCGCCGACGTAGGTCATCGAGAGCTCGCTGGTCGATGGCCCCGCCATGTTCATCAGCGGCTGGCGGAAGATGAAACACACCAGCGCCACCGGCAGCGCCCAAGCCGTGTGTTTCCACAATTCCGTTAGTCCCATCAAGGTCAGCATCACCACGGCGGCGGTTTGCACGCCGAGGATCGCGCCGCGCCAGCCGAGGCGGCGTTTCACTTCCGGCACGATCAGCCCGGTGATGAACACCAGCACGTAGCTCACCGAGCCGAAGACCGAGTAAGTCGCGGAGCTGAGGTGATAGACATTGCTGAAAAACAGGTTGAGGAACTGGATGCTCAGCCCGGCACCCGTTGCGATGCACAGCGTGGGCAGCATCGCGCGCAGCAGCACCGGGAAATCCTCGCGATGGACATGCAGCCAGTGGCGCTTTGAAACGACGGCGGGCACCGGATCCGGCAGCAGCGTGTAGAAAAACGGCGCGCCGAATCCGGCGATCGTTAGGACCAACAAGGTCAAGTGCTCGTCGAAAACGAAATGATGATTTCCCACATCGAAGTGCCCGATGCCCTGCAGCACGCTCGACAATACACCGCCGCAGATGCTCGCCGCGCCCCACGTCGCGAACAACAGGCTCAGCGCCTCGCTCGATTGCTTCGGCGGCGCCATCCGCAGCATCATCGGCAGGTTGGCGACGTTGAGGATCAGGTTGGAGAATCCCATCGCCACGAAGCACGCCGAGGCCGCCGTCATGTGGCCCTGCTGCACCGTTTCCAAAGACGCCAGTGCCGTCAGAGGAAACAACACCGACCCGATCAGCAGCGGCTTGCGCAGCGGTTTTCCACGCAGCCAGAGCCCCGCCGGAAGCGCCAGGAAGAACGTCGCCAGAAACCGGTGCGACGTCAGCGCGGCGATCGCCGGATCATCGAGCCCGTGCGATTTCAGGAACAAATTGAGCAGCAGGAATTGCGATGTGTTGATCAGGTTGATGAGAAACTGCCCGCCGGCGAAAAGCAGGACGCATTTCGGCAGGGTGCGGTAACTCTCTAACCATGCGGGAAGTCGCGGCATCGATTCGGGTGCCCGCCATCAGTGGGTCAGGCACGGGCCCAAGGCAAGGATTTCCCCGTGGAGTTGCAATCAAGGTTGGCATCCGGCAGGCCGCCCCGTTTCAATCCCGCCATGCCGGATCAGCCGCCCCTCGCCTTTGGAAAAATCGAACACCGGAAATCGGGCGGCGTGGAAGAACTCAAGGCCAAGGTCGATGGCAAGTGGCTGTGGATCGAGCTGACGGGCGGTGAATTGAAATCCACTCCCGAAGCATGGGCCACCTTCGGCCTCTATCCCGCGATGACGACGGGACGAAGGATCCGGCTGCGCGACCAACCGCCACCTGACAAACTCTGGGCCGGAAATGCGAAGACGCTCATGACAAAAATGACCGGCTGGTGGGGTGGCACGATCCCGAAGATCGTTACCGACCGGCACCCCTCGTGGTGGCGGCGTTTCGCCCTGCCATGGCGGTCGAAGAAGCGGCTGTTATTCTTTTCCGGCGGTGTCGATTCCTTCCACGCCCTCCACGAGATGATCCAGCAAGGCGTGCCACCGGACGCGCTGTTGTTCGTCGACGGCTTCGACATCGATCTCACCGACACCGCGAAATCCGAAGCCTATCTGCCCGCGCTTGAGGAAATCTGCCGCCATCACCGGATCAAGCTGCTGCGCCTCAAAACCAACCTGCGCAAGATGCCGTTCTATCGGAAACACAACTGGGAGTTCACCTACGGCCTCGCCATGGGCGGCGTGGCCCACCTCATCCGCAGCTACGGAGAAGTTTTCATCTCCTCATCGTTCGAAACCATCCGCGACATTCCCTACGGCAGCCGCGTCGATGTGGACGTCCTTTTCACGTCCGGGACCAAGCGTTTCCATCACGTCGGCTCCGGCATCCTCCGCACCACCAAGCTGATGGATATTTGCCACGACCCGCTTGTCCAGCGACACCTCCGTGTCTGTTGGAAAGGCCGCGGCGCGCGCAAGAACTGCGGCGAATGCGAGAAATGCCTCCGTACCGAGCTCAATGTCCTCGCCACCGGGGAGTATGAAAAATTCACCTGCTTCGATCATCCGGAATCCATCGCCGCCCGCCTCGGCCGCATCGAGACCCACATGGACCGCCTCGTCCGCATGTGGCAGGCCGCCAAGGACCAATCCCTCCCGCCGGACCTCGACCAAGCCGTCAAAGCGATGCTCCGCCGCTCCCTCGGAAAATTGAAAACCGTCCCCACGGAGCTGGCGTCGGAGCACGGGGAAATCGAGGCCCTCGTCCGCTATTGTGGCTATAAAGGGGAGCTGGTGTTTGATGCCTGACAGGGTATAACCGATCGACAGTGATCACGAAAAATCATGCCAATCGCAAATTTCTGATCGCTCTGGTATCGGTGTTTATTGTCGTCGGAGGTGTCGTTTGGTGGTTCCGCCCCCGCCCGGAATCTCACATGCATTGCATCCGTGCGGTATCCATGGTGTTGGGCGGATATGCGGCGGGCAACGGTGGCAAATATCCCATCAGCAACAGGGGCTGGGCCGACGCACTGCTCGAACTTTCCAAATCAGAGGGAGGCGATTCATGGATTCCCTATTTCGTGGGGGTGGATGATCACGGGGAACTCTTCAAGCGTTCCCTAACGGATCATTCGGATATTCCAGAATCGAAATGCACCCGGATTTACGTGCAGGGATTGAGCGAGTCATCCAACCCGGGCATCGCCATCGTGTTCGATCGTTTCTCCACTGAGGGAGGCGATCATTCGAGAGGCTTGTCACGACAACCTAAGCTCAGAGAGGTTGCTTTCGTGGACGGATCGATGACAGTCATCAAGGACGCTGACTGGCCTGCTTTTGAAAAACGTCAAAGAGAGCTGCTCCGGCTGCAAGGATTCCCCACAAAGCAAATTGAGGAAATCTACGCCCTCACAAGAAACCGGCACGAGTGAGGGGGAGGGGGCCGTTTCAGTCACACCCGCAAGCTTGCCAGATCGGGAAATTTCCCCAACCTGAAAGCGATGAACTTTTTCCGCACCGGGAAATTCCGATTTCTCTACTTGCTGGCGCTGGTCCAGCTCGTGGGCGGGCCGCTGGTGTTGTTCCAGGTGACGCTGTTCTGCAAGCTGACGCTGAACGAGGCCCCGCGCATGGGGATGGCGAAGGCGGCTGTTAGCGCGTGGGAGTCGGAGGATTTCCAGGCGATCCTCACTCCGGCAGAAATCGCGAAAGCGGATGATTCGAAGACGACGCCTTCCGGCAAGGCTCCGAAGGTGAAACTGGAAAAGGCGAAGGAGCCGGTCATCCCGTGGATGGTCGCCCGTTTGCATCTCGCGGCGTTGGCCGTGCGTTGTGATGTCGTGGATCGCGAGCGTTTCTGGACGCCCGCATGGCCGCAGGCCCCGCCCGGACCGCCGCCGAGGATGGGGTGAATCAATGACCGGCTAACAGCCGGCATCGCGCGCGTCGGGCAAGGTTGTCCGGTCGCCAGGTCAGGATGTCCGGGACAGCCATGCCCGGATCCCGTGTCCCGAATTGATCCACCATTTTCCCATCATGAAACCAAAAATTTTCCCACCACTCTGCCTGTCATTTCTAACCATCACGGTTTCCGCGCAGGAAACCACCACCACGTCCGAAGAGCTGACCCCGCACCAACTCGCGGAGATGGTCGTCACTGGTAAAGCCGAGAACCTCATCGGCATCGCCGAAACCGCATCGCAAGGCGAGGCGAACTCGAAAGAGTTATCAGAACGGCCCTACCTACGGCGCGGCGAGCTGTTGGAAGTCGTCCCCGGCGTGGTCATCACGCAGCATTCCGGCGATGGAAAAGCCAACCAGTATTTCGTCCGCGGCTTCAACCTCGACCACGGCACGGATTTCAACATCACCATGGACGGCCAGCCGGTCAACTTCGTGACCCACGCCCACGGCCAAGGCTACGCCGATCTCAATCCGATCATCCCCGAACTCGTCGAAGGCCTCGACTATTGGAAAGGCCCGTTCTTCGGCCAGCTCGGCGACCTCAGCACGGCGGGTGCGGCGAAGTTCAACTTCTTCGACGAGCTTCCGCAGGGAATTGCGACGCTCGGCGTCGGACAGCACAACTATTTCCACGCGCTGCTTGCCGACTCGATCAACCTGCAAGTTCCTAGCAGTTCGAAGTCCTCCAAGCTGGCACTGCCATCGAATGACCGCTCCATCCTGACCTACGCCGCGGAATACAATTACTACGACGGCCCGTGGGACAAGGAGGGGAACGCCCAACGGATCAACGGTTTCCTGAAATACTTCAGGCAAGCCGGGGAGGACACCTGGAGTCTAACCGCCATGGGCTATGACGCGGATTGGGACTCGACCGACCAGATCCCGCAACGGCTCATCGGCAACGGCATCGACCGCTTGGGAAACGTGGATGACAGCGCGGGCGGAGAATCCAGCCGCTACAGCCTGATGGGGGAATGGAACCACGGTCTGCCGGACGGCAGCACCCACGTGGATTTCTACGTCGGGAAATACGACATGGATCTGTTTTCCAACTTCACCTACTTCCTCAACGATCCGGTCAACGGCGACCAGTTCGAGCAACTGGACGACCGCTGGTTCTTCGGCGGCGAGGCGAACCGCGAGTGGAACCTCGGAGCAAAGGACTCGATCAAGATCGGTTTGCAAACGCAGCACAACGTCATCGACGGCATCGGCCTCTACAACACGCGGGACACCGTCCGCACCAGCACCGTCCGGGTGGACGATGTCTATGAGGCCTCCGTCGGCATCTATGGCACGGCGAAATACCACGTGAACGACTGGTTCCGGATCGAGCCCGGCCTGCGCGCCGATGGTTTCTACTTCGATGTGGACAGCGACAATCCGGCGAACTCCGGAACCGACACGGACGGCATCGTCAGCCCGAAACTCAATGTCGTCTTCGGGCCGTGGGCGGACACCGAATACTATGCCAGCGTCGGCATGGGCTTCCACAGCAACGATGCGCGCGGCGTGACCATCACGCAGGATCCCGTCACCGGGGCGGCGGTGGATTCCGTCGATCCGCTCGTTAGAACGTATGGTTTCGAACTCGGCGCGCGGACCGAAGCCGTGCGTGACGTGACCAGCACGCTGGCGTTGTTCTATCTGCACAGCGATTCGGAACTGCTCTACGTCGGCGACGCGGGAACCTCCGAGGCCGGACCGGCGACCGAGCGCTATGGCGTGGAATGGTCCACCTACTGGAACCCCTACGAATGGCTGGCGTTCGACAACGAGGCGACATTCAGCCAGGGTAAATTGTTAGGCGTGGGGAATGACGATGAGATCCCCGGCTCCGTTCCCTTCACGCTGACCACCGGCATCACCCTCGGAAAAGAAGAAGGTTTCTTCGGGACGCTGCGCTCGCGTTATTTCAGCGAGCGGCCGCTGATCGAGGATGGCAGCGAGAATTCCCGCCAGAGCTGGCAGGTCAACGCCCGCGTCGGCTACCGCAAGAACGATTGGGAAGTCGCCCTCGACTGCCTCAATCTGCTAGGCCGGGATGACAACGATATCGAATACTACTACGCCTCGCGCCTCCCGGGAGAACCCGCCGCCGGCATCGAGGATGTCCATCTCCACCCCGCCGAGCCTCGGACGTTCCGCATTTCACTGACACGCCGGTTCTAACGACCCGTTGGTTTTCCCGATGATGTTAGAATTCGCGACAGGAGTTTCACCACTCCTGATCGCCCTCTACATCGGCGGGATCTCCGCGAGCGCCTTCTCCAGGCGTTCCGTCGTTCCGTGGATCGCGCACCAGTTTGCGATGTAGGCCATGTCGAGGAAATCGGTCCCCTTCACGACGACGTCTTCCGGGCTGGGAAGCCAGGTGTGGCGTTCCAACAAAGGGACATCGACTTTTCTTCTCCGCCCGAATTCCTCCTGCACGAAAGGATCGTCGAAGAGTTCAAAAAGCTCGACCTTCATGTTAGGCTTGGACTTCGTGACGCCGACCTGGCGGCATCCCCACGTCAGAGTGTCGAACTAAGCTTGCGGGTCGAAAACCAGGAGAGGTTCGAGGGCTTTCATCACCGCAGCGACACCACCGCCCACATGAACCGCGACAAGGAGATCCACATCACGGGTGGAACGCGGAATTCCGTAGGCACCCGCCGCAATCGCCCCCACCGCCATGAACGGGACCCCGGTCGCTTCCGTCGCATCCAGAACCAGTACGGCGAGCTGACTCCAGATTCATGCGGATTGCCGTTTCTCAGTGACATAGAGCCCGTGATCGCGAACCCGGTCGAGCCGCGCCAGCCAGCGATTGACCTCGTCCCAACCTTCGTCCTGATCACTGGTCCCAAGCCGGTGCATCGTCCCGGCAAGCATCATCCCCATTTGCCGGTTCGAAAGTTCAAAGACTTCATCAAGGCGCTACTCCACCGACATTTCCCGCGCCCATAACACCTTGTCGCGGTAGATCGCATCCTTGAAGTTCCTTCAGTGCGGCCGGGTTGTCGTGCGGGTTGACCATTTCGAGCGCGAAGCTAGCGGCAATCCCGGTGCGGGACAACGCTGGAAGTGGAGTCATTCATCGGGCCCCGGAGAGCGACATACAATGCCGGCTTCACAACTGACACGGGCTGGCATAAAAAGCGGCCTCCGCATGACCCGCTCCCTGATCGGCCTGATGATCCTGGCTTCCACCGCCGCGGTGGTTCCGAAGTATTTCGGGATCGGGTTCACCCACGTCTTGCCGGACGGACTGGATCACATCCTGTTCATTCTCGGACTGTTCTTCCTGACCCGGGACTTCGGAGTGCTGTTGTTCCAACTGACGCTCTTCACGTTGGCACATTCGCTCACGCTGGGATTGTCGCTCTACGGTTTTCTATCTGTTCCGACGAATGTGGTGGAAGTGGCCATCGCATTGAGCATCGCCTTCATTGCCATCGAGAATCTCTTTCGCGATCATTTCAGCCGCTGGCGTCCTTGGGTCGTCTCCGGGTTCGGATTGATTCATGGGCTGGGGTTCGCCCAAACGTTTCAGGAAACCATCGTCGGTCCGGAGGATTTCCTGCCGGCCTTGTTCAGCTTCAACCTGGGGATTGAATTCGGACAGATCGCGGTGGTGGGAATCGCCTATGCGGCGGTGGCGGTTTGGTGGAAACGCGATTGGTATCGTTCCGTGATCGCGCGGCCGGCCTCGGTGATGATCGCGGCTTTGGGCCTGTATTGGGCGGTGGAACGGAGCATCTAACGAGCGCCCGCCTGTTTCAGCTTCACGATGGCTTCGTCGAGGCGGCGGCGGGTGGCAGTTAGATCGGACTCGAGTTCGTGGATGCGGGCGTCGCGGGTGGCGATGGCGGATCTCCACGTCTCGATTTGTGTGCGGGCTTCGTCGAGTTCGTCCTGAATGTTGGAAACGCCGCTGGTCTTCTGCGCGGCGACGGCGGCCAGTCGGGTGGCTTCGAAAGATTGCTTGAGGACGGCGATGTCGCGTTCCAGAGCGGTGGCGCGTTGGGTTTCGGTTTCCGCGAGATGCCTGGCCTCGGCGACTTGAAGCCGCAGTAGGGTCATGGCGTCATCGGTGCGGGTTTCCTCGCCCCATTGCGTGAAGACGACCGCCGCAAGGATGAGGCAGCCGATGGCGTTGAGCATGGGAAGCGAGCGCGGATTCACGGGTCAGGGGATTCGGAAATAGATCGGCCGGATGAGGGTCATCACATCGCCGGGCGGAAAGCTCCACGTTCTAACGGTACGGAGCGCCTCGCGGTCCAGCAGGCTCCAGTTGGAAGAGGTGTAAACCGACGCGGCGGTGACACGGCCGGCGGCGTCCACCGTGAATTGCACGACCACGGTGCCCGTCTGGGCGAGGCGGAACGACTCGGGCGGATAGACGGGCCCCGGTGTGCGGCCTGCGGCGATGCGGGCGGAAAGTGACCGGCCGCTGGTGGCGCGTCCGACAGGAGTCGGCAGATCGGGGATTTCCGGTAGCGGCGCGGGCCGGGTTCGCGTGGGCAGCGCGGGCGGCACGGGTAATGGCTCCATAGTTTCCCTGGGGGATTCCGCCGCGTCTTCGGGTGAATCGGTTTCTCCAGTTAGGAATTCCGCGGCATCGCCGATGATGAAATCCTCTCCCAACTCGGTGGCGTCCTCCGCATTTGAAAAAATCATTTTTGGAATGGCCGAAGGCACCCAGATGGCCACCGCCGCGAATCCGGTGACACTCAGCCAGAGGGCGAGTGCGCCGATATTGAGCGCGTGGAGCTGCGAGTCCTTCATGGTGACGATGAAAAACTAGCGGCCACTCCGGCGGGTGACAAGCTTGCGCGCGGTGGGGCACTATTTTGAGAGGGATGGATAGTGCAGGAGATTTACAGCTCGCCACAGAATCGCTGTGTAGCGTCGATGCGAATGAACCGAGCGAAGCTTCTGACAAAAGGCACCGCAGACGGTCGCAGACCGCTACATCGGGATGGTGCCGGGAATTTCTTCCGGAAGTCTAACGAGCTCCCGCTTCCTTCAGTTTCGCGATGGCCTCGTTGAGGCGCTCGCGGGTGGAGTTCAGGCTGGAATTGAGCTCACGGAGTTTCGAGTCGCGATCGGCGATGGCTTTCTCCCAGATTTTCACCTGCTCCAGATTGGATTGGTTGGCGGTGGCCACGCTGGCGGCAACAGTGGCGGCATTGGCCTGGCTATCGGCGACGAGCTTGGCCATGGCGTCCTCGGTTTCCTTGCGCGCGAGGACGGTGGACTCGATGGATTCCTTAAGTTGTGCGATGTCGTTTTCGAGAGTGGCCGCGCGTTTGATTTCCGTGTCGCGCTGTTCGCGGGTGGCGACGAGCTGTTGGTTCAACTCCTTGATCCGGGTGTCGAGGCCACGCTCCTTGAGCCACTGCGCGAGGATCAGGCCGGAAATGAGCAGGCAGCCGACGAGGTTGAGGATCGGAAGAAAGCGGCTGGAGGTCACGGCTGCGGACTTTTGGATTCGAAGCTGACTTTCTCGATGCCGGCGGCGCGGACGGCGTTGAGGACATCGAGAACGTTCTTGTGGCGCGATTCGGCGTCCGCGGAGATCAGCACGCGGGTTTCCGAAGGCGCGGCTTCCTTCTGCAGGCGGGTGGTGATTTCCGAAATGGTGACGATTTTCGCATCCCAGGTGATCACTCCGTTAGAATCGATGGCAATCTGGAACGGCGGGGCCTTGGAATCGGCGACGCCGGTGGAGGCTTCCGGCAGATTGATCGGCACGCGGTTGAGCTGGGTCATGCTCAGGCTGACCATCATGAAGCTCGCTAACAGGAAGAACATGATGTCGATGAGCGGGATGATTTCAATCCGCGCCTCGTCGCCATGGTCGTCGCCGGACGAGCTGCTGTTGAGTTGGACGGGCATCAGCTCTTGTGGCGGTTGGCGGCGAATGTTTCCAGATCGTGACCGTGTTCCTTGGCGGACTTGACGAGCAGCTCGCTGTGGTTGATCCAGCGTTCCAGCGAGGAGCGGAGGAGGGATACCCGCTTGCGGAAGAAATTATAAGGCAGCAGGCAGAGCACGGCGATGGCGATGCCGCAGGCGGTGGCGATGAGCGCCTCGCCGATGCCGCCGGTAACCTTGGTGACGGCGAGCTGGTCGGTACCGATGGCGGCGAAGGAACCCATCAGTCCGGCGACGGTGCCGAAGAGTCCTAACAGCGGGGCCAGGGTGATCATGGTGCTGAGCACCCACATGCGGGCCTCGGATTTCTCGATGAGGTGGGTGGCGTGGAGCTGCATGGCCGCCAGCATGGAGGTGTTGGCGTGGCTGATGCCTTCACGGAGATTGGCGAGGTAGGGTTCCTCGGAATTGTTAGCAAGTTTCCATGCGGTCGGGAAATCCCCGGTGCCGAGGGCCTCGCGGGTTTTTTCCTGAAGGGCGGGGCGGATTTTCGACTGCAGGACGGTCCACCAGACGGTGCGGTCCAGAATCACACAAAGCGAGAGCAGGAAGGAGACGAGGATGGGCCACATGACCCATCCGCCTTCAATGAATTTTTCAACGACGATGTTGGCGACCACGGGATGTTAGTTCAGTTTGAAAACGATGGGGCGGGTGAATTTGGCGACGCTTCCGGGTCGGAATTTCCAACGCCGCACGGTGCTGATGGCGCGTTCGTTGAGGATCGGCCAGGGCGATGGGTTTTTCGCGTAGGCGGAAACGACACTGCCGTTTTCCCCGACAACGAACTCGACGACCACGGTGCCGGTCTGGCCCTTGGTGCGGGCTTCGGACGGATAGGACGGGGGCGGCATGCGGCCGCCGGCGAGGCGTTGGGCATCGGATATGCCGCTGCCGCCGTTGCGCCCGCCGTCGCCAACTTTTCCCTTGGCCTCCGCCTTGCCCTGAGGAGAACCACCGGTCGCGCTGGTGGCCATGTTGGAACGAGTGGGAGTCTTGTTATTCGGCCTTGGAACGGGACGGGGCTGGGTCGGCGCTGGTGCGGCGGTTTCCGCAGGTTTGGTGGCCGGAGGCGGCATGTCCGGAATCTCCGGCAGCGGGGTGATTTCCGCGACAACGGGCATTTCGGGAGGAGTCGGAAGGGTTTCCTGTTCGGCGAACGGGACATCGATTTCCTCGGCCTCGCCGGTGCTGCCGGTGTCGGTTTCCTGCGACGGTGGGGTGTCGCCGAGGTTGAGATCCTCAGTCAGCTCGATGGATTCGAGATCGGCGTAGGGATCCTTGGATTGATCGTCCTGATTCAGGATTTCGACGGTGACCGGCACGACGATCCCCACCGTGCCAAATCCCGCGACGCTGAGCCAGGTGGCCAGCGTGCCGATATTCATGGCGTAGAGAAATGAGGTCATGGCAATCGTGATTCGCAGGGGTCTAATGAGATTCACTCGCAATAATAACAAGGAAAATGTGCCTGTCTTGAGGAATCTCTATTCTGGAGAATTGATCCAACTCACGGCCAGTTCAGCCTCCGCGAGTTGCAACGAGAGGAGGGTTTTGATCGCGCGTTGGACCCGCTCAGTTTCGTGCGGATTCAGCCTGACTCTACGTTCAAGATCGGCCCGCGCCAGCAGGAGTTCGTTGGCCATTTCGCACTTGAGCGCGCTATTTTCCACCAGCGGACCGTCTGCGGTTACCCACTCGCGGATGAATTCGCCCAGGAAATGAGGCTGGCAGATCCGATAGATCCTGGCGCCGTAGCGCACCAGGTCGGCGACCCAGACGCCGCGGTAGCCCGATGAATGGACCAGTGCGAGAGCTTCTTCAGCAGCATCGGTAGCGAGGGCGATCCAATCTTCGGCTTGTCCGGCGCCGCGTGGCTCGTCGAGCAAAAGGGCCAGCGCACGGCAAAGGATGCCGCGTGCCTGGATCGCCGCTTCCGTGACGACCGGGACGGGCTCGAGTCCTTCCAGAAAAGTCACCGCCATTTGCGCATCGGTCCAGCCATCGATGGTTCTTCCAGTGTCTAACAAAATTCGCGAGCGGTTCGCATGGAGCATGGACGCCATCAGTTTCCGCTCGGGCGTTGTCGGTCCGCCCCAGGTCTCCATCAGTTTTTCCGCGGTGGAGAATCCATCCAGCGCCTCTTCCATCTGGCGGGCCTCGCCGCAGGCGGTTCCGCGGTTGATCCAGGCGAGGATCAGGCGGTTGGCGTAGCCCGGGTTTTCCTCAAGTCTAACGAAATGCATCGCGTCGATCGCGCGGTCGAGAGAGCGGATGCCTTCCTCCGGGCTGCCGAGAAACCGCAGCACGTCGCTGCGGTTGATCCACGCGGCGGCGAGCACCCAGGCGGATTCCACGTCGTCGTGCCATGGCCGCGCCTCACGGAGCTCCACGGCGCGGTCGAAATGGCGGAGTGCTGTTAGCCAATCGCCCTGCTCCATCCGGGCGATGCCTTCCCGCATGTGCCGCTTCGATTCCATCAGGCGGTCGCGCGTTTTTTGGAAAAGCGGCGCCACGAGAGCGCGAAGCCGGTCCACACCAGCACGGCACTTGCGGCGGCAGCAAGGCCGGCGATAGTCTGGCCGGGGAGCCCGCCCGCTTCACCGGTGTGGATCCAGCGGATCCAGGTGCGGGCCTGGCGGCCGGGGCCGAGATTGCCGAAGCCTTCGGTCTTGAGGATGCTGGCAGTCGCGAGATCGACCGTGATCTGACGGCGTTTGTCGGGCCTGCCGCGATGCGAGTCGGAAACGGCGAAGGTCGCGGACTTGGCGAAGGGAAGCTGGAGCTGGATGCTTTGCCAATCCGGGCTAACGGTTTTCACGATTGCGAATGCGGCATCAAGGCCCGCCAGGTTTTCCGGCAGGGTGAATGGTGCCGGCTTTTTCTTCTCGCCCTGTGGCGGCGGTGTTTCACCGGCGAGGCGGAAGACGATGGTGTTCGCCCACGGTTGGGAAATGACGGTGCCGCAGATGACGATGACTAACAGCGGAGCGGCCGCCCAGAAGCCGAAAGCGTTGTGCCAGTTCCAATCACGGGCCCGGCCCTTGAGCCGTTTCTGGACAAGCGTGATCGCCTTCACGCCGGAGCGCGTCCAGCGTTTCGGAAACCACAGGAAAATCCCGGAAACGAGCAGAAAGAGGAACAGGAGATTGCCAATGCCGATGAGGGCCTTGCCCGTCGCCTGCGAGGCTCCCTCGCGTCCGAGCCAGCGGTGCCATGACAGGATGAACTTGAAAAAACCGCGGACGGTCGTGTTGCCGTTGCCGAGCGACTCACCGGTGCGGGGATCGGCAAACACGGTCTTCTCCTTGCCATATTGATAGAAAACAGGCTTTGATGCATCGCGCTCGAAGCCGAGGGCGGTCGGCGGCTGTTTCGAATCCCGGACTTCTTGGAGAAGTGCTTCCGGTCCCAATGCGGAACTCCCGGTTGTTGCCGTTAGGTTGAAGCCGTCGGCCCGCTCGGTGATCTGGCGTTCGAACGCCAGCAGCACGCCGGTGACTGACATCAGCAGCACCAGCGCCCCGGCAAGCAGGCCGATGGCGAGGTGGACCCAGAAGACCGTCTTGCGGACCGAACTCATCACATTTCCGCCCATTGGCGCAGCAGGTTATGATAGACGCCGGTGAGCTGCACGGCGCTGTCCTCGGCGGCCTTCTGGCCCGCGAACTCGCCGGCGATGCGCTGCGTCGCGAGGTCGAGATCGAAGAGCAGCGTCCGCTGCTCGTC
The DNA here is from genome assembly GCA_040386755.1 of Verrucomicrobiota bacterium. GTDB lineage: Bacteria > Verrucomicrobiota > Verrucomicrobiia > Verrucomicrobiales > Akkermansiaceae > Luteolibacter. The sequence goes on from JAZKEY010000002.1 coordinate 61,391, forward strand.
GCTGCGGATCATGCTTTGTAACCAGAAGAACGAGCAGACCCGCGCACCCCGCGTGACCGGGGTGACGTGGTGCAGGCTGGTGGACGGATAGAGCACCATGTGGCCGGGCGGGAGTTTCACCCGCTGCACGCCGTAGGTGTCCTCAATGCACAGCTCGCCGCCGTCGTATTCGTCGGGGCCGGCGAAGAACAGCGTGGCGGATAGATCGGTACGGATCCGGAGGCCCGTGCCCGGCACCTGGCGGATCGCATTGTCCACGTGGGTGCCGAACGACTGGCCGCCGGTGTAGCGGTTGAACAACGGGGGGAAAACGTGCAGGGGCAACGCTGCTGATAGAAAAAGCGGATTTTTCCCTAACGCCTCCAGCACCATCGCTCCAAGCTGTTTCGCGGCGGGCGAGCCCTCCGGAAGCTGCATGTTGTCCTTGGCCTTGGCGGATTGGTGGCCGGCGGTCACCTTGCCATCGACCCAGTCGGCGGCGTCGAGGATCGCGCGGGCCTCCGCCACTTGCGCGGCGGTGAGAACATCGGGAATCTTAACCAGCATCTCTTAGGGTGTTAGAATTTGATGTCCGCGGTGAGGACGATCGAGCGGGTCGGTCCCGGGACGAAGTGGCCGCCGCCGAGCTGGTCGATGTATTCCTCGTTCGCGAGGTTGTAGCCGTTCAGGCGGAACGAGACGTTCTCGTTGAGCTGATAGCCGACGAGCGCGTTGACGACCGCGAAGCTGGGAGCTTCCTGGCGGGATTGCTCGTTGGCGTTGTTGAAGCGGCTGTCGACATACTGCGTGCCGACTCCGACTTGGAAGCCTTTCGGAAGGTCATAGACCGTCCAGAGGCTGAAGGAATTCGGCGGAGTGTTGGCGATTTCGTTGCCTTCTTCCAGAGCGTTGTTGGACTCGGTGACCTCGCTGTCCAGATAGGTGTAGCCGCCGATGATACGCCATTTCTCGGTGAGAAGACCGGTGAAGCCAAGCTCGAAGCCCTGGACGCGCTGCTCGCCGGCGAGCGAGATCACGTCGGTCGGGTCGGTGGGATCCACGGTGCGGGCGTTGGTCTTGTCGGTGCGGAACAGCGCGGCGGAGAGCAGCAGATTCTTGTCCAGCAATTCCCATTTCGTGCCGAGCTCGATGGTGGTGTTTTCCTCTGGATCGACTTTATAGTAAGAGGCCGAGGTCGGGGAATCGCTGGGCGTGAAGCTCTCGACGGATGGATTGAACGAGGTTCCGTAGCTCAGATAAACGCTGCCGTTATCGACCGGCTTGTAGGTGAGCGCGGCGCGGTAGCTGAAGAGGTTGTTGCTCGTGCTGTCGTTGAACGAAGCGCCGGGAGTGACCGTGGACGGGCCGCCGAAATCCGAGTGGAGCGACTCCCAACGGACGCCGCCGCTGAGAATCCATTGTTCGGTTAGGTTGGCGGTGTCGAACAGAGAGACCGCCACGGTGTCGGCGGAGACCCGGTTGACAAAGCCGGTGTAAACGATGTCCGGAACGTAGGGAATGGAGTCATCGGGATGTTCCAGATCGGTGTAGGGCATGTTCGCCTTGTTGAGGTCGTCTTGCAGGCGGTTCTTCGATTTCTCGTGGGCGAATTCGAGTGAGGCCACCATTTCGTGTTCGATCTTGCCGGTCACGAAGTCGTAGCGGACGTCCGTTTGGTTGGAGATGACGGTGTCCACCTCATCGCGGTATTTCGTGTCCGTTCTTCTAACTGAGGTCGGGTCCACGCCGGTAGGAAGGCTGTTGGAACCAGGCACGGCGGGATCGGTGAAGAACCGCGGCGGGGTGGCGATGAGCTCGATGGTGTTCCGGCCGTAGCGGGTGATGTTGGTGAGCTTCAGGGTGTCATTGAAATCCTTCTCGAAGAGTGCCGTGAAGATGTCGGTTTGGGTCTCTTGTTTGTCACGATCCGAGAGGCCATACCAGTTGCTGTAGTTCACATTCGGCGCTCCCGATGGCAGACCGGTGATGTTGTTCTGGGTGCCGGTGGTGGTGATGAAATTGCGGGGCACCCATGGAATGCCGTAGTCCGGCGTGTTGTCCTCCGCGAGGTGGAAATAACTGAAGGTGACGCGGGTGTCGGTCTCGAGTCCGAAGGTGATGGAGGGGGCTACGCCCCAGCGCTCTTGGGAGACGTCCTCGCGGCCCGGGGTTTCCTGGGTATTGTAGACGCCGTTGAAGCGGACGGCGGTTCCCTTGAGGCCGGTGATTTCCTGGTTCAGGTCCACCGTGGTGCGGCCGAACTCGTCCGTGCCGCCGCCGAGCATGATCTCGTAGGCATTTTGCAAATGCGGCATTTTTGAGGAAAGGTTGATGGTTCCTCCGGTCGATCCGCGGCCGGCATTGGTCGATGACGGGCCTTTGACGACTTCGACCTGTTCGGTGTTGAAGGTGTCGCGGCTGTAGCCGCCGAAATCACGGACGCCGTCCACAAACAGATCGGAACGCGCGCTGAAGCCGCGGATCGAGAGATTGTCGCCGGGAGGTTGTCCGCCTTCGCCTGCCTGGATGCTGATGCCGGGAACGTTGCGCAGCACGTCGCGGAGGTTCGACGCACCCTGGTCCTTGATCACTTCTTCCGGAATCACCGTCACGGTCTGCGGGATGTCGACCAGCGGCACTGTGTATTTCCGCGTCTCGAGGTTTTCGGGATTGTAGAGCTTTTTCGTGCCATCCGCCTGCACCACCATTTGCGGAAGCGCCGTGCCGTCCCCTTCGGTTTTCTTTTCCTCGGGCTCAGGGGCGGTGGCGGCTGATGACGCCAACTGGCTCAAGGCCAGGAGGGTGCTGGTCATGGCAAATCCCTCCGCGCGGCCGAAGGTGCGGAGGGTGGAGACGGCTGATTCGTTGTCAGTTTTCAAGTTCATGGGTGAATGAAGGTAGGAGGACCGGGAGCGAATGTTGCGTCGCAGCGGTCACTTGTTGCGAGTGAGTCTCATCACTAGTAAAGCGTCGAACACATTTTTTAAATTTTTTGCGGCAAGAGGTACTCTGAGCCTCCGAGTCCGCGAAAATATTAAGGCAAAAAGAAAATTCCCATTGCTATTGCGAATGCGTCTCATTTTAATTTCGTGCAACTCCGAACTGCCGCTCAACTGGCCTCGCGGGAATTTCCTAAATCACCATGAACCGAAACCAACCGATCCATCCCGCACTGTGGGTGCTGCCGTTCTCCGTCACGACGGCATTTTCCCAAACGGCTCCTACTTCGGAAGCCACCAATCTAGCCCCTATGACGGTGACCGCACAGGCAGAAGCCGAGGAAAGTTACGCGCCTCCGGAGAACAACACCGGTGCGCTGAAACTGGATATCCCGCTGTTGGAAACCCCGCAAGCGGTCACCGTGGTGTCCGAGCAGCTCATCGAAGATCAGGACGCGGTGAAATTGGAAGAAGTCCTGCGCAACGTCGCGGGTGTTTCCGCTGGCGGTTATTACGGTTCCTACGACCAATTCCGGATTCGTGGATTCGACGCTTCCTATAAAACCTACTGGGACGGTCTCCGCGGTGACAACGGCACGGCTCCCGAGCTGTTCGGCATGGAACGCGTCGAAGTTATCAAGGGCCCCGCTTCCGCCCTCTACGGCAACGGTCCGCTGGGCGGCATGGTGAACTTGGTGAGCAAACACCCCGGTTACGATCCTTCGTTGGAAATCGGCGCCAGCGTCGGCTCCTTCAACACCTACGAAGGAACGATCGACGCCAACTCGGCACTCTACACTCCCGGCTCCGGCAATGCCGACGGGAAATCCGGCATCTACGGCCGGATTGTGGGCCTCTATCGCCAGACGGATACCTTCGTCGAACACTCCGAGGTTGAGCGCCTTTTCATCGCTCCATCCGTCCTCTTCCAGATTTCCGAAGACACCAAGTTGACACTTCTCGCCAGCTACACCCATGACGACGACATCACCGGCATGCCCGTGCCTGCGGCGGGTTCCATCCTGCCAAATCCTAACGGAAACATTCCCCGCGATTTCTTCGTCGGCATCCCCGGCGAAGGCAACCACATCGAATTCTCCCGCCTGAGACTCGGCTACGAGTTTAGCCACAAGATCAATGATACCGTTTCCTTGCGCCAGAATTTCAGCTACAGCCGGATCGATCAGGAATGGGACCGCATTCTCTATCCGCCGTTCATGGGTCCTGTCACCAACTCCGTTTCGCTCACTCCTTACTCCCTCGACGACACCAGCGAGCGCATCGGTGTGGACACCGGCGTCGACTTCAATTTCGACACCTACGCCGTCGCGCACACCGCCACTGTTGGCATCGACTACTACTATGAAAAGGGGCGCGCCCGCAGCGTCTTTGATTTCGCAAACCCGGTGGTGCTCGATCTCTTCAATCCGAACTACAACCAGACGGTGGTCCGTTCCCCGCTCGGGCCGGAGTTCGAAACCGGTTCCGAGACCTTCGGATTCTATGCGCAGGATCACATGAAACTCTCCGAATGCGTGACCCTCACCGTTGGTGGACGATTCGACAACTATCAGAACACCGTCAGCAATGATTCGGAGACCGCGTTCAGCCCCAAGGTGGGCGTGACGTATGAGTTCATCAAGAACATCGCCGCCTACGCGAACTACAGCACCTCGTTCGAACCCCAGACCGGTACGGGCACCACCGGTCCCACGGCCGTGGATCCTCTCACCGGCGAGAACATCGAAACCGGATTGAAATACAGCGGTCTCGACGGCAAGTGGAGGGGAATGGCATCCATTTTCCAACTCACCCGCCAGGACGCCGTCATCCAGACGAGTCCGATCACCTACAGCTTGTCCGGCGAGCAGCGGTCACGCGGTTTCGAACTGGAAAACACCTTGGAACTCATCCCGGGAATGGAACTGACTTCGGCCTACACCTATCTGGACGCTGAGATCACCGAGGACGCCGTGCTCGCCAAGGGAACTCCGCTCATCGGCGTCCCGGAAAACACCATCAGCGCCTGGGCGAAATACACCATTCAGGAAGGCGCATTCAAGGGAGTGGGCTTCGGTTTGGGAGGGCGCTACTTGAGCAGCCAATCCGGAGACATCGCCAACTCCTTCGACCTTCCATCCTACACCGTGCTTGACGCCGCGTTGTTTTACGAGAAGGACAATTTCCGGGCCCAGTTGAACTTCAAGAACATCACGGACAAATACTACGCCGTCGGTTCCTACAGCGATACCTATGTCCTTCCCGGCGAGCCGTTCAACGTGACCGCCAGCGTCGCCTGGACGTTCTGATTTTTTGTTTGTTGGTTACTCGCAAAACAGCCACCAGTGCGGGCGCATCTCCCGTGCTGGTGGTTTCTCCATTTTTCCATGAAACGCAGAATCTATCAATTTCACTCCTGGCTCGGACTTATTGCCGGGCTCGGTCTTCTCGTCGTCGGCCTCACCGGCAGCATGCTTGTTTTCAAAGAGGAAATCGACCGGTTGTTAGCGCCGGATCTCGTCACGGCCCAGGACGCGTCGAAGCCACGGCTCGATCACGACCGGTTCCTCGCCATCCTCCAGGGCGAGCTGCCGGATCACAAGGTGGCCGGCTGGGGCAAGGGGCCGAAACCCGACTCGGCCGATGCCGTTTACATTATCAAGACCGGCGAGCAGGAAGGAAAGATGCTCTACGTCGATCCCACCACCGGCCTCCCTCGCAACCGTGATATCGACAGCAACGAAACCGTCTCGGATTGGCTGCTCAAACTCCACTACACCTTCTTCGCGGACCATGTCGGCGAATTGATCGTCGGTATCTTCGGTGTCATCTTTTGTTTGTTAGGAATCACCGGCGTCATTCTCTATCGAAATTTCTGGAAGACGTTTTTCCGGCTCCGCTGGAAAAAAAGCGCGCGCATCTTCTTCTCCGACGTCCACAAGATGGTCGGCATCAGCTCAACGGTTTTCAACCTGATCCTTGGCATCACCGGAGCTTGGTGGAATCTCTCCCACCTTATCGGCCACCTTGTCATGGAAGTGCCCGAACCCGTTGTCAAAACCGTCGAACGCCAGTGGGCGGACACCGTTTCCATCGAGAAACTCGTCGCCGACGCCCGCGTGAAACTCCCCGGCTATCAGGCGAACTGGATCAGCCTGCCGCACGAACCGGGCGGCGACATCATGATGTTCGGCTCCATCGAGGAGCAAGGCGTCCTGCGCAGCCAGTACGGATCTATCATCGTCTTCAACGGCGCGACGGGCGAACTCAAGAGCGCCACTCCCGCCAGCCAGGCCGGCGTCTGGGGACAGATTCTCGACTCCTTCCGCCCGCTCCACTACGGAACGTTCGGCGGCCTGCCGGTCAAAATCCTCTGGTCCCTCGGCGGCCTCGCCCCGGCCATCCTCGCGCTTTCCGGCACGTTCCTGTGGTGGAAACGTAAATTCCGTTGATCGTATCCGCGATGGACGTTTCGTCCGATATGGGCAACAAGCCGCGCTGCTCCATGTCCGCTCTCCTTTCCGCCAACGAAATCCGCCTGACTTACGGTTATCAAACGCTGCTCGACGGTGTCACCCTCGCCGTTTCCGCCGGGGAAAAAACCGGTATGGTCGGCCGCAACGGCTGCGGGAAAACCTCGTTGCTGAAAATCCTTACCGGTCAGCAAATGGCGGACTCTGGGGAAATCTCCCTGCGTCGGGCCCTCCGCACCGGTTATCTGCCGCAGGAGTTTGAACTCGATTCGGAATTGAGCGTGCAGGAAAACATCGCTTCAGGAGCCGCGGACATCGTCGAGGCGATCCGCCGTTATGAAAACGGCGAGGGCAGCGATGCAGAGCTCAACGACCTGCTCCACCTCATCGATCACGCCGACGGCTGGAACCTCGACGCACGCATCAAGTCGATTTCCACAGCGCTCGGCACGCCTTCGTTAGAGGCGATGGTCGGACCTCTTTCCGGTGGCGAAAAACGCCGGGTCGCCCTCTGCCGCGCTCTCGTTTGCCAGCCGGATCTGTTATTGCTCGACGAGCCGACGAACCATCTCGACGCCGAATCGATCCGCTGGCTGGAGGATTATTTGAAAGGCTTCCCCGGCGCGGTGATCTTCGTGACGCACGACCGCTATTTCCTCGATGTCATCGCCACGCGGATCATTGAAATCGACCAGGGCCGCGCGTTTTCCCACCCGGGAAATTACACCGCGTTTCTCGAATCCAAGGCCATCCGCCAGCAGATCGCCAGCCAGACCGAACGCCGCCGCCAGCGTTTCCTGCGCGAGGAGTTAGAGTGGGTCAGATCCGGCGTGAAGGCCCGTGGCACCAAGCAGCGCACCCGGTTGGACAAGTTTTACGAAATCGAAGGCATGGAAGCGCCGCCCGAGGAACGGGAAATGGATCTGCTCATCCCGCCGGCTCCGGATCTGGGAAACATCGTCGTCGAGCTGGAAGGTGCGGGTGTGAATGTCGGCTCGGAGAAATCGCCGCGATGGTTGTTCAGGAATCTAACTCTCAGCCTGCGCCCCGGCCAGTGCACCGGCATCGTCGGCCGCAACGGCGTCGGCAAAACCACCTTGCTGAAACTCTGCCTCGGTCAGATCGAGCCGACTGAAGGCTCCGCCGTCACCGGCAAGCGGGTGAAGGTGAACTACATCGACCAGACGCGGATGGTGCTCGATGGCACCGGCTCGTTGCTCGATGAAATTTCGGATGGTAACGAGAAGCTGATGTTCGGCAACCAGCCGCTCGGCGCACGCAACTACCTCCGGCGTTTCCTCTTCGATGACAAGCGCATCAACGAGCGGGTCGATCTTCTATCAGGTGGGGAACGAGCCCGGCTGATGTTGGCGAAGGTTCTGAAAAACGGCGGCAATGTCATCGTGCTCGACGAGCCGACCAACGACCTCGACCTGCCCTCGCTGCGGATGCTGGAAGAGGCGCTCGCCGCGTTCGACGGCTCGGTCATCGTCGTTTCCCACGACCGCTACTTTCTTGATAGAATCTGCGACCAGATCATCGCCTTCGAGGACAACGGCATCGCCGTGCAGACCGGAAATTACTCCTACTATCTGGAAAAACGCCAGGCTCGCGAGGCGGCCGAACGGGTCCAGGCCCAGGCCGCCGCGAAGGAAGCCGCAGCCCGTCAGAAAGCCGCCTCCGCCACGCCGGCCGAGAAAAAAGGCCGCAAGCTGACCTTCAAGGAGAAAGCTGAACTGGAGGGAATGGAAACCGCCATTCTCGAAATCGAGCAGGAGGCGGAGGGAATCGAAGCGCTGCTGCATGATCCGGATTTCCAGGCGAAGCGTTTCGCGGAGATTCCTGAAATGGTCGGGAAACTGGATGCCGCTAAGGCGAAGGTCGCGAAACTCTACACGCGCTGGGAAGAGCTTGAAGCAATTCGTGAACAGCAGGGTTGAACTGCGGTCAACCCTGGCCGACCGAAGTCCTTCCCTCTTTAAAGTGCTCCCATCCGCCAGTTAGGGAATCCCCTTCGCCGGATTCGACCATCACGCCGATGCGGGTGAGCGGGAGATCGTCAAATGGCCATGCGTCCTGCAGTTCCGCCGCGTGTTCGGCTTCGAGCGTGAAGAGGAGTTCGAAGTCCTCGCCATCGCCCAACGCCTGCGCCGGGGTGCAGCCGGGCGTGAGCGGCAGGGAGGATTCATCAATCGTGAATCCGCAGCCGGATGATTGAGCCATCCGCGTGAGGTCCTTCGCCAAGCCATCGGATAGATCCATCATGGCGGTGGGTTTGAAAGTGGCGGCAAGCCAGGAGGCTTGGTCGAGGCGCGGGGTGAAATCCAAGTGCTTGCCCTGGATGGAACCGCCTAACAATCCTGTGACAAACAACACGTTGCCGGGTTTCGCCGTGGAGCGCAGGACGAGTTGCTCGCGGCGAACACTGCCGGTGGCGGCGACGGAAATGACGGCGGCGGAGCCGGTCGGAACGCCTGAGGTCTCTCCGCCGGCGACGGTTCCGCCGAATTTTTCCAGACAATCGCCGATACCGCGATAGAGATCCTCGGCCCACGGAACGGTGGTTTCCGGCGGCATCGCCAGGGTGATGAGAAAGTGTCCCGGCTCGCCGCCCATAGCGGCGAAATCCGAGATCACGCGGGCGACGGCTTTCCAACCGACGGCACGAGCGGGCGTGTCTGATAGAAAATGCACCCGCTCCACCAGCGCGTCGGTTTTCAGAAGCAACAGGGTGGGGGAGTCCGGGCCGGGATCGATGACGGCGCAGTCGTCGCCGGGAGCGGCCGCTGGATTTTCATCGCGGGGAACCAAGCGGACCAGTCGCTCGATCAGGGCATCCTCGCCGATGTCGCGGAGCGTTTTCACAGGCTGGCTTCCACCGGGAGATCATAGTAACGGATGGCCAACTGGATGAGGACGGTCGCGCCATTGAAGCAGAAATGCACGGCCATCGGCGCCCAGATGGAACCGGTCTTCTCGTAGATGAAAACGAGCACGCAACCGAATACGAAGAGCGGAAGCAGCGCCGCCATGCTGCCGTGGGCGGCGGCGAAGACGAGCGCGGAACAAAAGCAGGCAACCCACGGGCCGCTGAATTTCTTGGCCGCCGGATAGAGATAGCCGCGGAAGACGATTTCCTCGCAGATCGGTGCCGCGATCACGGCGGCTGCGGCCATCAAGCCGATGGTCAGGGGATCGGTGGCGTCCCGCAGCAGTTTCACGGTGTCCTGCACCGAATCGACCCCGAGGTTCTCCATCCAGTCCATGAACCCGGAAACCTGGAGGCCGCCAAAGAACAACCACATGGAAATCACGGCTCCCGGGGCGATCAGAAAGACCCATGGCCAGTGCTTCCATCTCAAGCCCAGCCATTCGATGGGCCGGACGCGGGTGATTACGAACGCGGTGACGATGCCGGCGCAAATGAACTGGAACGCGATTGAGGCAATCAGCCCCCCTGCATCCAGCACCACTTCGGATTTCGCCGCCGAGTGAACGGAGGCGACGACCAAGCCGAAAAACATCGCGAAGACGAACCCGAGCCCCAGTAAATCGAAGCGCCCGTAAAACCATGTCGGGACATTTTCCGCCGCCTCGTGAGGGGGCTCTTCAACCGCGATGGCATGGAAATAAGGCGATTCCTCATCGTGTGGCACGGGTTCCTCCTCAGGCAAATCCAAGAAGGGCTTTTCCAACAGCTTCCGGGCGGTGGCCGTGACCGCGAAAATCCCGAGAGCCGAGCAGAAGCTGGCGATGATGACGGATTCGGTGGGGTCGGACATGTCTGAAGGCTTCCCGTTCACCCTGCGACGGACGGCCCAAACCCGCCAATGGAAAAATTCAAAGTTTGGAAACGTGGATGATTCGAGATCATGAAAGATCAACCTAAGCTTGCGTTTTTTAAAAAATCCGGGAATTCTTCCGAGTTCTTTGAAATTGAAAATGGCGAGCTCGATTCATTCCGGAAATCCCTACCGCGCGGTATTGCGGCGGGACTATCCCGAGCCACTCATCGCCTTGCTCGCCTTCATTCTCGGGATCTGGCTGTGGGACCATTACTTCGGCCAAGAGGGCGGCTATGCGCCTGGCACGGAAGAAATCGCGCTGGTGAAGATCGACCGGGATTTGCGGTTGGCGGACGCGATGGAGGAAGATCCGGAGTGGCTGAGGTGGATCGCTGGAGTGCGGGATCCGGTGGCAACACGGAAAGAGGCGCTGGGAGTTTTTGAAAAACTGGCCATCGACAAGTCCATTTCCGCGGTGGGATTGGAGGCTTTCGCCATCGTAAAGGCCGAGCAGGACGGATTGGCGATGAGGGAGGTGCTCGGGAAGGTGCTGCAGGGGCAGATGATTTCGGATTTCGAGGAAACCTCGCAAAATCTCGCCAGTCATCGGGGCACCTGGTGGCACGCGAAGTTGATCGGGTCGTGGGAAAAAAGTGCCCGGCCGGTCTCGCACTGGAGGCAGTCGTATGGGGAGGACTTGTTCCGCTTGAGGACGCGCGCCATCGCGGCGGGCTCGGTGATCTGGTCGCTGGCGCTGGTGGGGCTTGCCTTCGTTCCAAGCACGCTGGGACTTTTGAAAAGGGGCTTGCGGGCCAAACGCCAAGGCTACGGCGGTGCCTGGCCCTTGCCTCTGGGGCTCGTGATTTTCCTGGTCGCGACCTTGGCGTGGATCGGATTCAACATGACGCTGGAACTGGGGATCGCGTCCTTGCCGGGCCTTCACCCGGCGGTCGGGATTTTCCTGGATTCGGCGGCCCGGATGCTGCCCGCGCTGATCGCGCTGGGCCTGCTTTTCCGGCTTCCATCCCACGCCTTGAGGGTGATGGGACTGGATCGACCGGTCGCGCTGAAGGTGGTTTTGGGCAGCTATTCCATGTTGATTCTCATCGACCAAGGACTCCGCCAGTTCATGGGTTATGGCGGGTCCGACGAGCCGGGAGGCGGATTGAGCCTCGGCGATGCCGGTCTCTGGGGGCTGGCTTTCGCCTTAATTTCAACTTGCCTGCTGGCTCCGGTTTCCGAGGAAATCCTCTACCGCGGGGTGTTGTTTCGGGCAACCCGGAACCGGCTCGGCGTGGTATGCGCCGCGTTGTTGTCGTCGGTCGTCTTCGCCACTCTCCATTTCTACGGTGCCTATGGCCTCGCGAGCGTCGGGATTTTCGGCATCACCTGCGCCCTCGTGTATTCCGCTACCGGCTCGCTGACGACCGCCATCGTCCTGCACATGCTTTACAACGCCTCGATCAAGATCCCCGAATGGATCGTCTATCACGCGCCGCTCGGTTGAGATTCAGCGGTCCGCTTGATTCCGCATGAAATCCGCAACCTGGGCGAAAAACGGATCCAGAAACTCCCGTGCCTCCGCGGGCACGGCGGCTTCCTCCATCGCGGCGGACATCATTTCCAGCCACCGGTTGCGCTCGGCGATGCCGATCTTGAAGGTGATATGGCGCATCCTGAGCTTCGGGTGTCCCCGGGTTTCGAGATAGCGGGTCGATCCCCCGAGGCGAAACAACAGGAAATCCGCCAACCGTCCTTCCGAGCCGTCCCAGTCGTTTTCCGGATACATCGGCCCGATCAGGTCGTCGGTCCGGACGCGGCGGTAAAATGCGGCCACCATCCGGCGGATTCCATCTTCTCCGCAAATTGCCATGACTTCTGCTTCGTTCATGGCGCGAAGTGATTCCCGCTAGCCGCCTGCGGGGCAAGCTTCGTTTGCCGGATGGCGCGACGGATCGCTGATTCCGGGGTTGTCTAGCGGAATCAAACCGCCCCGGATCAATAAACTTGAAAACCAATGTTCATTAAGCATAGCCTCCCGCGCGCGAGAGAGATTTTGCGCTTCTTTCCCTCATGAGCGATTCCAACGAACAAGCCGGCTTCGTAGCGCCGGATCCGGCCGATCTCGCGCCGCTGTTTCCGGGTTATGAAATCCAAGGGCTCATCGCCACCGGCGGCATGGGAGCTGTCTACTGCGCGGTGCAAAAATCGCTCGATCGTACCGTCGCGCTGAAAATCCTGCCACAGGAACTCAGCAAGGATGCTGCATTCTGCGCAGGTTTCGAGGCAGAAGCGAAAGCAATGGCCCGTCTCAATCACCCGAATCTCATCGGCGTTTACGATTTCGGCGAGGTCAATGGCATGCTCTACATCATCATGGAGTATGTTCCGGGGAAATCGATCTATCACTCGGCCTATGGCAAGTCGATCGACCCGAAAGAAGTCATCCGGCTCGTCACCGGCGTCTGCAACGGTCTCGCCCACGCCCACGAGAACGGCATCCTCCACCGTGATATCAAGCCATCCAATATCCTGCTGGATCTCAACGCCGAGCCGAAAATCGGCGATTTCGGCCTTGCCCGGCCGATCGGGAGCAAGATCGAGGAAGGTGAGGAAATTTTCGGCACGCCCCATTACACCGCGCCCGAGGTCGTCAATTCCCCGCATTCGGTGGACTACCGCGCGGATATTTTTTCCGTTGGCGTTCTTTTGCACGAGCTTCTAACCGGCCTTCTGCCGGCGGCGGATCCGCGGCCGGCCTCGACCATCGTCCATTGCGACACCCGTTTTGACGCGATCATCCGTAAGGCGACCCAGCCACTGGCGGCCGCCCGCTATTCCAGTGCCAAGGAGATCGCGAAGGACTTGCAGGGGATTTCCTCATCCTTGGTGCCGAAAGGGCCTCGGAGTCCGGTGGTCGCCACCCACCGCCCGGCAAAACGCGTTCGCGGCACCACCCATGCCGGGCCGAAAAAATCCTCCAACTCCGTATGGGTCGTTTTCCTGCTGGCCGCCGTGATCGCCGCGTTCGGAGCCTACGTCTTCCACTCGAATAATTCTCCGCCAAAACCCGCCGAGCCCGACGTGGTGATTCTTCCCACGGCCCCCCCTGCTTCGAATCAAAAATCCGATCCCGTCGCGGACCCTGACGAAACCAGCGAACCGGCAGTGTCCCCGGGCGACGACAACACGGATCCCGCGGTCGGGAATCCCGGCATGGACGAGACCACCGAAGCCGGGGCCGAACCGGAAGTCACCCCGGAGGACACTGATGAAAGCGCCGGTCTCCCTGCACCGAAATACGATGTCCCGGGGGCTTTCGCTCGTGCGAGGAAGTTCATGCAGGACAAGGCCAAGCCGGTTCTCGCCAGCTACCAGTTGAATTTGAAAACCAATTTCGCCAGCTTTGAAAGCTCGCTCAGACGCCAGGCCCGCAAGTTCAAGCCCGGTGCCGGCCCGACGGACGAGACGTTGGAATCGGCCATCGAAGAATGGAAAACCAACGGTGCCAAGGTGCCTGAGGCCCTCGGTGACACGCTCTCCGAGTTTACCGAAATCGAACAGGTCCGTGAGGAGTTCTATCAAAAACAAACCGGCGTGGAGGACACTTTCAAGCAGGCGCTTTCCCAGCTTTCCGCCACCTACGTCCTAGGTTTGCAAAAGCAGATCGAATTGCGCAAGGCGGAGAATGATCCCGGTGCGGTCGATCTCATCGAAAAGGAAGTCGCCGCGATCAAGGACGACCCCGAATATTTCTCCGGTCTCATCTTGGGAACGACGTCAGCCGACGACGAATAACATGAAATTTTCAATCATCCGCGCACTCTTGCACTAGCGGACGTCGGGTTTCTGATTACCGTGCGGCGTGCCCCAAGCTGACAAGAAATCCGCCCCGAAATCCCCCGGCCAAGCCATCCTCCTCCGCGGCTGCCGCCAACACAACCTCCAGGGCTTCGACCTCGATATTCCGCTGGGAAAACTGACGGTCGTCACCGGTCCATCCGGCTCGGGAAAATCCTCACTGGCCTTCCACACACTCTACGCCGAAGGCCAGCGGCGCTACGTCGAGACCTTTTCCCCGTATGTCCGGCAGTTCTTCGACCGCATGGACAAGCCCGCCGTCGATCACATCGACGGCATCCCTCCGGCCATCGCCATCGAGCAGAAAAACCACGTCCGCACCACCCGCTCGACCGTCGGCACGCTCACCGAGATCAACGATTACCTGAAGCTCCTCTTCGCCCGCCTCGCCATCGGCTACGATCCTAACACCGGCGAAACCATCCAGCCCGATTCCCCAGAATCCGCCACCGCATGGGCAAAGGGAAATCTAGCAAAATCCCCCCTCCTCGTCACTTTCCCCATCCCGATTCCCCCGGATGCGAAAAGCGAGGAAATCCTCCCCTTCCTCAACGCCCAAGGCTACCTCCGCATCCTGATTGACGGAAAAATCGTCAGAACTGACGAAAACTGGAGCGCGGAATTTATTCCGCGAGTCATCCACGTCGTCCAGGATCGCCTCACCCTAACACCCGAAAACCAATCCCGCCTCCTCGAAGCCCTCGAAGCCGCCTTCACCCTTGGCAAAGGCCACGCCACCGTCCAAGGCATCGAAAAGGACAGGGTATCCCGCCCGTTTTCCACCGCCTGGACCAACCCCAAAACCGGCTTCACTCTCCGCAAACCCACCGCCGCCCTTTTCTCTTTCAACTCCCCGTTAGGAGCCTGCCCGAAATGCCGCGGCTTCGGCCGCATCATCGGCATCGATCTGGAAAAAACCATCCCCGACAAATCCCTCTCCATCGCCCAGGGAGCCATCAAGCCCTTCCAAGGCGAACGCGGCGACGAATGCCAGCGCGACCTCGTCAAGAACTGCAAGGAACGCGGCATCGACATCAAGTGCCCCATCGAGGATCTATCCGAAGACGAGCAGGAATGGATCTACTACGGCGACCGCAAAACCGACAACCTCACCGCAGAGGAACTCGAAGACCTCTGGCAGTCCGGCGATTGGTACGGCATCAAGGGCTTCTTCGACTGGATGGAAACCAAGGCCTACAAGATGCACGTCCGCGTCTTCCTCAGTCGTTACCGTTCCTACACCACTTGCTCCGCCTGCCGCGGCAAACGCCTTCAGCCGGAATCCCTCTGCTTCAAGGTCAACCACAAGACCCTCCCCGAACTCTGGGCACTTTCCATCGGCGATCTTCTCCCGTGGTTCTCGGACCTCAAATCCGAAATCTCAACCCGCCCGTCCGATCCCACCCTCGATCTCGTCGTTACTGAAATTTTCTCCCGCCTCACCTACCTCGATCAGGTCGGCCTCGGCTACCTCACCCTCGACCGCACCACCCGCACCCTCTCCGGCGGCGAGGTCGAGCGCGTCAATCTAACGACCTGTCTCGGCGCTGCCCTAACCGGCACTCTCTTCGTCCTCGATGAACCCACCGTCGGTCTCCACCCGCGCGACATCGACCGCCTCGTCGGCGTGATGCACGGCCTCCGCGACAAAGGCAACACCCTCGTCGTCGTCGAGCACGAGCAAACCGTCATGCAAGCCGCCGACCACCTCGTCGATCTCGGCCCCGGTGCCGGCTCCTTCGGCGGCACCCTCATCTATCAGGGCAGCCCTCGGAGCGAATCGCCCTCCAGAAAATCAAAAATCAAAAATCACCAATCATCAATCGGCACTCTCCCCTGGCTCGATGGCACCAAATCCATCGCCATCCCCGCCACCCGCCGCAAGCCATCGAAAAAACTCCTCTCCATCCGCGGTGCCACCCGCCACAACCTCAAAAAACTCGATGTCGATCTCCCGCTCGGACTCCTCACCGTCCTCACCGGCGTCTCCGGCTCTGGCAAATCCACCTTCGCCCACGACGTTCTCTATCTGAATCTCGCCCGCAGACTCGGCCAGGAAGCCGAAGGCGATGCCGCACCCATCAAGGAGCTCAAAGGCTCACAGCATCTATCTGGCGTCGAGCTCGTCGATCAAACCGCCGTCGCCCGCACGCCTCGGTCCACGCCCGCCGTTTTCCTCGGCGCCTTCGATCCCATCCGCCAGCTTTTCGCCTGCACTCCCGAGGCCAAGGCCCGTGAGCTGAACACCGGCTTCTTCTCCTTCAACTCCGGTGCCGGCCGCTGCGACCGCTGCGCCGGCAACGGCTTCGAGAAAGTCGAAATGCAGTTCCTTTCCGACCTCTACGTCACCTGCCCCGACTGCAACGGCAAGCGATACAAATCCTCCACCCTCGATTTCCACTACTTCGGAAAATCCATCTACGACATTCTCGATCTAACTGTGGTCGATGCCATCGCCTTCTATACCGAAACCGCCGGGCTACCGCCCTCCCACGCCAAGCGCCACCAGCAAATCATCAAGCTCCTAGCTCCACTTGTCGAAGTCGGCCTAGGTTACCTGAAACTCGGGCAACCCCTCAACACCCTCTCCGGCGGCGAAGCCCAGCGTCTCAAACTCTGCCAACTCCTCTCTTCAACTGGAGCGCGGGATTCATCCCGCGCGAAACTCCTGATTCTCGACGAGCCCACCACCGGCCTCCACTTCTCCGACATCGAAAACCTCCTGACCGTCTTCCAGAAACTCGTCGATTCCGGCCACTCCCTTCTCGTCATCGAGCACAACCTCGACGTCATCAAATCCGCCGACTGGATTCTCGATCTCGGCCCCGAAGCCGGCAAATACGGCGGACAGCTCGTCGCCCAAGGTCCCCCCGAAACCGTCGCGAAGTTAGATACTCCCACCGCCCATTTCCTCAAACAAGCACTAAGGGGAGGGGACATTCCTGTCCCCTCTTCTCCATCAAGCCTCAACTCCCAACCCTCTTCCAACTCCATCACCCTCCGCGGCGCCCGCCACCACAATCTCAAAAACATCTCCGTCGATATCCCGCGCGACCAACTCGTCGTCATCTCAGGTCTATCAGGTTCCGGGAAATCCACCCTCGCCTTCGACATCCTCTTCGCCGAAGGCCAACGCCGATTCCTCGACTCCATGTCCGCCTACGCCCGGCAGTTCGCCGAGCAGTTGGAAAAACCCGAAATCGACCAGCTCCAGGGTCTCCCGCCCACCGTCGCCATCGAACAGCGCGTTTCCCAAGGCGGCGGCAAATCCACCGTCGCCACCGTCACCGAACTCTGGAACTTCATCCGCCTGCTCTATTCGAAACTCGGCACCCTTTACTGCCCGGACTGCCACGTCCCCGTCGAACGCCAATCCCTGGCCGCCATCGAGAACACCATTCGCGGCCACCTCAAAAAAGGTCCTGTCACTCTGTTAGCTCCGATCATCCGCGGCAAAAAAGGTTTCCACAACGAGATCGCCGAGTGGGCGCTCAAACAGGGATTCACCCGCCTCCTTGTCGACAAACAGTTCAAGGACGCCGAAGGCTTCACCCGTCTCGAACGCTTCAAAGAACACGACATTGACGTTGTCGTGTCAGAGATCTCCAAATCATCAATCCACAATCTTCAATCATCAATCGAACGCGCCCTCGAAATCGGCAAAGGCCTCATCAAGCTCTTCACCGCCGACAAGAAATTCACACTTCTCTCCACCAAATCCAGTTGCCCCTCCTGCAACAAATCCTTCGAGGAACTCGATCCCCGTCTCTTCTCCTTCAACTCCCCGCACGGCTGGTGCGAGGAATGCCGTGGTCACGGCCGCGTCCCCAAACGCCGCCGGCATCTCGACACCTCGCGCTTCGATTCGGTGTTAGAAGCCGAGATGGACGCCGACCGCGCCATCGAGCGCATGGAGGACGTCCAGCTCATCGAATGCTCCGCCTGCCACGGCTCTCGTCTCAATCCGATTGCCTCCGCCGTCCAGCTCCAGGGCACGCCGGTCGCGGGCCTTGGAAATCTATCGATCGACGTCGCTTCCAAACATTTCGAGAAAATCCATTTCGGCGAATCCCGCGACACCCTCATCGCCCGCGACATTCTCCCCGAAATCCGACAGCGTCTGTCCTTCCTCCAGGAGGTCGGCCTCGGCTACCTCCAGCTCGACCGTTCCGGCAATACTCTATCAGGTGGCGAATCCCAGCGCATCCGCCTCGCCGCCCAGCTTGGCTCCAACCTCCGCGGCGTCCTCTACGTCCTCGACGAACCCACCATCGGCCTCCACCCGCGCGACAACGCCGCGCTCCTCAAAACGCTCATCTCCCTCCGCGATCAGGGCAATTCCCTCATCATCGTCGAGCACGACGAAGACACCATCGCCGCGGCGGATCATTTGATCGACCTCGGTCCCGGAGCCGGTCGACTGGGCGGTGAAATCGTCTATCAAGGAAAACCTCCTCGTCTTCAAAATCAAAAATCATCAATCAAAAATCATCAATCTTCAATCCTCTCGCCCACCTACCGCGCCCTCTCCGCAGTGATGAACCATCCGATCCGCGGCTCCCGCCGTCCGGTCGGCAAGGATCATCCGTTTCTAACTATCGCCGGTTGCACCGCGAACAACCTCAAGAACGTCGATGCCGCCATCCCCTTCGGTCGGCTCACGGTTCTCACCGGAATCTCTGGTTCCGGAAAGTCGTCGCTGATGCATTCCTGCATCGCCGCACTTTTCAAGAACGAAGCCAAAACGACACGCGTCAAGAAATCCAATCTCCCGTTCGGAAAGACCAGCGGGGAGAAACTGATCAAAGCCTGTTACGAAGTCGATCAATCGCCCATCGGCAAAACCTCGCGTTCGTGCCCGGCGACTTATGTGAAAGTCTTCGATCACATCCGCGCGCTTTTCGCCCAACTCCCCGAAGCCCGCATGCGCGGTTTCGATGCCTCGCGCTTTTCCTTCAACACCGACGGCGGACGCTGCCCGGAATGCAAAGGTAACGGCCGCGTAAAGTTAGAGATGGATTTCCTCCCCAGCACCTGGGTCCATTGCGAATCCTGCAACGGCCAGCGCTACAACCCCGCGACGTTGGAAGTCACTTTCCGCCAGAAAAACATCGGCCAGGTCCTCGCCATGACCATCGACGAAGCTTCGGCCTTCTTCGAATCCCAGCCTCGCATCTCCCATCCGCTCAAGTTGATGGCCGACACCGGCCTCGGCTACCTTCAGCTCGGCCAGCCGTCGCCCACCCTATCAGGTGGCGAGGCCCAGCGGATCAAGCTCGTCTCAGAACTTACCAAAGGCCGCGGCACCAAGGCCACCCTCAACAATGCCGCGCTCACCCAGCGCAATCTCTATCTGATCGAGGAGCCCACCGTCGGCCTCCACCTCGAAGACGTCCAGCGCCTCATCGACGTCCTCCACCGCCTCGTCGATGAAGGCCACACCGTCGTCGTCATCGAGCACCATATGGCCGTCGCCGCCGAAGCCGACTGGATCCTAGACCTCGGCCCCGAAGCCGGCGACGCCGGCGGCCAGATCATCGCCCAAGGCCCGCCTGAAAAGATCGCCAGGTCCAAAGTTTCCCGCACCGCGCCGTTCTTGAAGTTGGCGTTAGGTGTTTGACGATCCTGAATCCAGGAACTTCCCAGGATTCAGGATGCCATTCGGATCAAGCGAGTCCTTGAGTGCGCGGTGGGTGGTGAAGGAGACTTCGCCGAGGGCCTGGCGGATCCAGGGCTTCTTGGCGAGGCCGACGCCGTGCTCGCCGGTGATGGCTCCGTCGTGGGCGAGGATCCAGCTGAAGAGCTGGTCGAGCGCCTCATCGGCGTGGGCGCGGATGGCGGGATCCTCGTAGTCGCGGACCATGAGGTTGGTGTGGATGTTGCCGTCGCCGGCGTGGCCGAAGCAGGCGATGGGGATGCCGGTGTCCTTTTCTAACTTCCGCGCGAAGGTGACGAGTTCGACGAGCTTGGAGCGGGGGACGACGATGTCCTCGTTGAGCTTGGTGAGACCGGTGTCGCGGAGTGAGAAGGAAAACTCGCGGCGGAGTTTCCAGATGCGTTCGCAGGACGCTTCGTCCGGAGCGCGTTCGATGAAGGTGGCTCCGAGTTTCGTCAGGAGCTGATGGAGTTCCTCGATTTCGGAAAGCGTGGTGGCGGGACGACCGTCGATTTCGACGATGAGATGGGCGTCGCCGGGCGGGAAGGTTTCGGGTCCGAGTTTCTTTCTCGCGGCGGCGAGGGTGAAGGTGTCGGTGATTTCGAGGGCGGAGGGAAGGTGTCCGGCGTCGAGGATGGCCTGAACGGCGGCGGCGGCCATTTCGAACTCGGGGAAAATGGCGGCGAGCATCGCACGGCTGGCGGGCTTCGGAATGAGGCGCAGCGTGGCCTCGGTGACAATGCCTAACATGCCTTCGGAGCCGGTGAAGATGCCGATGAGGTCGAAGCCGGTTTTGTTTTTGTGAAGGCGTCCGCCGGTGCGGAGGATTTCGCCGTTGGCGAGCACGACTTCGAGGCCGAGGACGTAACTACGGGTGACGCCGTACTTTAGGCAGCGCGGCCCGCCTGCATTGGTGGCGATGTTGCCGCCGATGGAACAGTCCTTGAGCGAAGCCGGGTCGGGGGGGTATTCCCAACCGACGGCATGGGCCGCGGTTTGTAGATCGCCGGTGATGACGCCGGGCTGGACGACGGCCACGCCGTCTTCGGGATGGATGCCGAGGATCTTGTTCATCCGTGCGGTGGATAGAACAATACCGCCTTGGACCGGGACCGCGCCACCGACGTAGCCGAATCCCGCGCCGCGGGTAGTGACGGGGATTTTGTTTTCGTTCGCGAATTTCAGGACGGCGGAAACGTCGGCGGTGCATTCGGCGAAAACGACGACGTCCGGCGGATGGCTGGCGGACCATTTATCACCGGAGTGGGCGGTTAGGATGTCCGCGGTGGTGGTGACTTTTTCCGCACCGATGAGGGCGGCGAGGTGAGCTGCTAGAACGTCGGGATTCATTTTGGAGATGAATGGAAGCGGGACGCATCCATCACGGCCTGCCGCGAGACGCGGCAGCCACGCTTCAGATTCAGGCGTAGATGTTCTTGTAATACTCGTCCACCATGCGGTCCGCGTCGAAGAACGGGACAACGTCGTTCATCGAGTTGAGGACGAGTTGGTTCCACTTGTCCGGGGTGTCGTAGTAGAGCGGGAGGATTTTCTCGTTCATCGCCTTGTAGAATCCTAGCAGATCGTGGCGATCGCGGTCCTCGTGGCTGAGCGATGGATCGGCGGGCGGGATGATGAAGGAGTTGTGGCCGTCCTTGGCGAACTCGCAGACCCAGCCGTCGTAGGTGGAGACGTTGACGGAGCCGTTCATGGCTGCGGTCATGCCGGAGGTGCCGGAGGCTTCGCGGGTGACGACAGGATTGTTGAGCCAGATGTCCGAGCCGTTTTTCAGGAAACGGGAAAGTTCGAGTTCGTAGCCGACGAGCACGGTGGCGTTCGGATAGTCTTTCGTTAGTCGGATGAGGTGGTTGAAGGTGTCGATGGCCGAGTAGTCGAACGGATAGGGTTTGCCGGCCCAGATGATCTGGATCGGGTATTGGTTGTTATGAACCAGCTCGCGGAAGAGCTTCATGTCGCGGGCGATGAGGTCCGGGCGCTTGTAGCCGGCGAAGCGGCGGGCCCAGACGAGGGTGAGCACGTCGGGCTTGAAGAGCTTGCCGGTCTGGTCAGCGACGACGCGGAAGAGGCGTTCCTTGAGTTCGCGCTTGCGGTGTTTCAGTTCCTCGATGTCGCCGCGGACGCGGGCGTGTTCGAGACCGTGGTCGGCCCAGTATTTCTTGTTCTGGGCGTTGGTGACATGGGTGATCTTGCAGATGTCAGGGTAACCTTCCCACATGTGGCGGGAGACCTCGCCGTGGAGTTTGGAAACGCCGTTGGCGATGCGGGCGAGGCGGAGTGCGGCGAGCGAATGGTTGAATTCATCGCCGTCGATGCCGGTGATTTTCCTCACTTCATCTTCGGGGACGCTGCCGAAGAACGAGAAGTCGTGAAGCAGCTTGAAGCCGTGTTTTTCATTTCCCGCTTCTTCGGGCGTGTGGGTGGTGAAGACGAGGCGCTTCTTCACTTCTTCCAAACTACGGTGTTTCTCGTAGATGTGGAATGCGGCGGAAAGTCCGTGGGCTTCGTTGAGATGCCAGACATCGGGATCGATGCCGAGTTCGTCCAGCAAACGTGCGCCACCGGCACCGAGGATGATGTATTGGGCGATGCGGCGGAGGTGGTCCTGATCGTAAAGCCGGTGTGTGATGGCGCGGGAGAGTCCGTCGTTTTCCTCGACATCGGTGCTGAGGAAAAACATCGGCACCGTGTTGAAAATGTCGCCCGGCAGGAACATCGCCTTCACCCACACCGGGTGGCCGTGGACGGGGACGGTGAAACGAATGCCGGTGTCCTGGAGGAACGCGTATTCCTTTTTCCGGAACTGGACGGCGAGTTCGCGATCCTCGCCGCGGGCCTGGTTGTAGTAGCCGTAGGTCCAGAGGATGCCGATGCCGCAGAGGTTCTGGCGCATCTGGGCAGCGGCCCGCATGTGCGAGCCGGCGAGGAAACCGAGGCCGCCGGAGTAGATCTTGAAGCTCTGGTCGATGGCGAATTCGCAGGAGAAATAGACGGCGCTTTTCGCGTATTCGGGAGCGATCTCGTAGGTGTGGGCGAACGGTTTTGGAAGAAAGGAGGATGGCATTTGAAATCGGGTGGGTGATGAAAGGGGTTGCTGGGAAATGTCCGGAGGCGGGCGGCGGTTCTTGGGAAAACCCCGTTGCATGGATTTTCAGGCGGCGGGAAAGTGCGCGATGGGCCGGGAATTGTCGAGTCCGGCGCGGACAAGCTGCGGATTTCATACCAAGACGGGGACATTTCCCGTTGGTCAATCCGCTCACCGCGCGCCGATTTTTTCCCGCACCCCTTGCAGCGGCATTTCGATCCAGCGCCAGGACGCCAGGGTGAGACCCCAGGTGATCGCCGCGTAAACCGGGATCCGAAGGATCTCGCCATAGATGCTGTCGAACCAGCCGAACCACAGGAAAAAGAAGAGTTTCCCGGCCACCAGCGGCGCGAGATTGTGAAACAGGTAAATGCCGTAGGAAACCTGGCCGATGCGTTGCAGCACGGGATTTTCCAGAAATTTCCCCAACGGCCCGCGGAATCCCACCGAGCCCGCAGCGATGAATCCGCACAAGGCGACGGCAAGAAATGTCTGTTGCACCGGCCGCAATCCGTAGGTATGCCAGCCGAGCGCATGGGATCCGAAAATCCCGATGTAGCCGCACAGGCCGACGACAGCGAGCCAGCGCAGCGCGGGGCTCTCCAGCGACATCCCGCGGTGCACCGCCAGCGCGAGCAGTCCGCCGATTCCGAAATAGTCGAACGCCGACCATGTTAGAATTCCGGGATCCTTGAACCAGAGCAGAAAGAAATCGTTGCAATAACGGGACACGGGACCGATCGCCGCGAAAACGAGGATCGCGGGCACCAGGCATTTCCGCGGCAGGAACCAGATCACGAACGGCCAGATCAGATAGAACTGCTGCTGGATCGCCAGTGACCAGAAATGGTTCGTGCCCGACGGCCAATAGCCGATCTCCGCCATGTGGATGTTAGAAAGATGGAAGAAATACCAGCCGAACGCGGCGTGCATGTCCGGTGCCCACACCAGCCACGCCAAGGCGATGGCGGCGTAATATGGTGCGAGAATCCGCAGGCCGCGGCGGATCTGATAGGACTTCAGGCCCTCCCATTTCCACGGACCGCCGCGTGCTTCCTTCCGGTCGCGTTCGCGGAGGAGCGAGCCGGTGATGAGGTAGCCGGTGAGGACGAGGAAAAAGAACAGGAAGATCTCGAACGGGAAAACCCGCGGCCAGCCGGTCGGGCACCAGTGGTCCCAGGAAATCGCGATCATCGCAACCGCCCTCCATCCATCCAGTTGCACCGCGCGCCCGCTCACTCGGTGTTTGAAACCATGATCCGGCGTTCCATGCACGCGTTTTCAGCAAATCACCCGCTCCGGGTGTTCGATTCCACCTTGAAATGGACCTTGAAACCCAAGGACAAGCCCTCAATCTCCCGAACGATGAAACTCACCGATCTCGTTTTCAGCGGGTTCAACCGCCGCGTCGCCGCTCTCCACCGCCTGACGGGCCAGATCGTCTGGCAATGGAAGGCACCGAAGGGTTCGAGCTACGTCAGCCTGCTCCTCGAGCGCGATGTGCTGGTCGTTTCGGTCGATGGCTACATGTATGGCCTGGATCCGCGCACCGGTGGCCAGCTTTGGTACAATCCGATGGATGGCTTTGGGACCGGAGTTACGTCCTTGGTCTCGGTGAATGGAAGTGCGTCCGATGCCGTTCACCTCGTCGCAGCGGAAATCGCCGCGAGGCAGGCTTCGCAGTCCAGCCATACCTCGACCGGCCATTGATCGTGCGGCTCAATTCGCCCTTGCCCTGAGGAACTTCACGTTGTCATCCCGGACGACGCGGTAGGTGGTCCGCACGTATCCGGCGAGCGTCGGGTGCGGGATTTCCGCGATCTGAGTCGGAGTAATTACCGACCAGTGGCTGAGATCGGC
Source organism: Verrucomicrobiota bacterium (assembly GCA_040386755.1). Classification (GTDB taxonomy): domain Bacteria; phylum Verrucomicrobiota; class Verrucomicrobiia; order Verrucomicrobiales; family Akkermansiaceae; genus Luteolibacter. The sequence goes on from JAZKEY010000002.1 coordinate 86,047, forward strand.
GGAGGACTCCAGGATGTAAACGAGCGACGGGTCGTTAGAGCGGCGGGTGATGGTCCAGTCCATATTTCCGGCGACGGGCAGGATCGATTGGGACGGCGCGGCATCGGCGAGACCGGGACTGCCGCCGAAGAGATATTCCGCGCGGTTGGTCCGCCCGTCGCCGTCGGGATCGGCTTGCGGATTGGCGGCGGAGGACCAGAGATCGTTGGCGGCAGCCCAGATGTCGTAAGGGGCGGTGAAAGTGGCGGGATCGACTGCGGCGAAGCCGGGTGACGCGAGATCGGCTGCGGCGGGATTGGAAAAAACGGCGGCATATTTTCCGCTCTGGCTGTAGCTTCCGGGGACGTTCAGGCCATTGCGGAACCAGGCGCGGGATTTGCCGGCCACATGCGAAGCGTAATCGGCGCGGGCGATCTGCGTGCCGTTAGGGTGATAGACGATGACGGAGTCGCCGCTGCCCAGTGTGCGCAGGTCGGCCGGGCCGAAATCGTTACGAGTCAGGATTTTCACGCTGGCTGGCAGATTCCAAGCAGTGCGGAAGACGGCTGCTTCATCCGCATCATCCTCATCGAGGATGATGGCGCATTCCCCGGCGGCGAGGGTGAGATCGGGGAAAAAAGTCTGACTGGGCAGATTGCGATTGTCGTCCCAGGAGAAACCGGAGAGCTCGACGGCGGTGGTGCCGGTGTTGGCGAGTTCCCACCAATCGCCGTTGATGGCGTTGTCCGCGTGATTGCTGCTGGATAGAATTTCGGTGACGGCGAGGTGGACGGCCGGCGCGCCAGGATCCGCGGTGACTTGCGTCTGGGCGATGAGGACACCAGCGGCGTTTTCCAACCGCAGGGTCTCGCCATAAGGTGATAGATGGCCGGAGTAAGGGCCGACGACGAAGCGGTTTTCGTTTTTCTTGGGTGAAACCGTGCGGGCGCGGAAGCTGGCGACATCCGGCGACAGATGGATCGACCCGCCGGCGGGGATGACCGTGCCGCCATTGAACCTGAAGGAGCCGCCGCCCGAGCCGCGGACGGTCCAGTCGCTGACATCGACGGCGGAGGTGCCGGGGTTCGAGAGCGTGATGTATTCCTGATCCTGATTTCCGTTAGCCGGGTGGGCTTCGACGGTGCCGAAGTTGATGGAGGGCGCGGCGATCTGGGCGTCGGGAATGCCGGCCTTGTTGTTGTTGCCGAGACCGGTGGTCCTGGTCGTGTTGTTGATCGAGTGGGTGGTGTAGAAATGGGTGCGGCGCGGCGCGAGGAAGGCGAACTTGAGGGTGGACAATCCCTGGGCGGGGGAAATGTTAGGGCCGAGTCCGTAAGCGCCGGAGTTCGGCGGCCAGCCCCAGCGGTCGCGGTCGATGTTGGCATCCGGGCCGATCAGCGCGGCCATCGTGTCGAAGTTGGTTTCCAGCGGCGAGGTGGCCGCGGCAGTCGTCAGATAGCGGTCCATCAGCGAGCGGATCCGGCGGAGCAGCATTTCCCGGGTGACCGGATTCTGGAGGATCGCATCGTAGAGGCGGTTCCATTGGCCGATGTTCCCGGTGTTGGAAAGGCAGGAGGCCGAACCATAGAGCGGATGGCTTTTGTTCGCATCGTTGGTGGCTTGAATGGTGGTGTTGTAGGGCGACGAGAATCCGTAGAACAATTGTCCGAACGAGAGATTGAGATCGAACGGAACGGGCCGCCACTCGCCGGTGTTGTCACTGTCCCGATAGATTACCATATTCGCCCAGACATCGTCGGCTTCCTGTGTCAGCCGGGTGACTGCCAGATAGTTGATGGTGGCGGGGAGATTGATGTTGTCGAAGGTGTAGAGCGACTTCGCCGCCACCGTGGCTCCCGATTGGATGCCGGCCTTGAAGGCGGTGTAGTCGGCGTTGTTCTCCCACTTGCGGGATTTTTTCTCGCCTCCCGCGTTGGTGTCGAGTTGGCCGACCTGTTTGTAGAGCGCGCCGCGCGGATCGAGACCCATGGATTCTATCAGCTCGCTGTCGGCCGGATAGGTGTGGAAGGCGAGCTGCCAGTTCGCGCCGTTCATGAGCAGGCGGACGGGGAAATGGGGCGAGCCGGCGTTTCCGGAATCGCGGTGCATCCAGAGCTGCTGGTTCTGGCGCAGGTAGCTCGGGTCGTTGTATTCCGAGTTCAGGTTCAGCTCGCGTTGCGCGGGGAAATCCGGCGACCACTCGAAGTCGCGGCCGGGATTGAAGTCCACGCGGTGGGAGCGCTTGAAGAGGTTGAGCGAGGTGGTGCCCTTGGTGCGGATCAGGACGTTGTCATAAAGTTTTCCCATTCCATAAAACGCGCCGCGCCCGCCGCCGGTGGTGTCGATCCCGGTTTGGCTGGTGTTCACCGGGAAAACGTAGCCGCTGACGAATACCTGATAGACCGGGAGAGCCTGTCCGGCTGTGTTCCCGCCGATGACCGTGCCTTCGTAAAGCGGCAGTGGCACGGTGGTGGTGGTGTTGATTGGCCATCGGGATGCGATGGACTTGCTGACCAGCGATGCCCGCCAGCGGACCATTTGCCCGGCGGTGGCTCCGGCTGGAATGGTCGCTCCCCACAGCAGGTCTCCGGCGGCTCCGTCGCTGTGCAGGCCGTCGTCGGCGAAATTGATCGCGATATCCGCGCCATACATCACTTTGTAGATGAGAACCGGCGGCGCGGTCATCACGGCCTCCGGCGAGGTGTGGATGGTGACGGTGACGGGATTGCCAGCCAGCGGAGCGGCGGGCGAGAAATTCATCGCGGTGATGGCGGCGGCAGAGTAAATGGTGCTGTTTTGAGCCGCGTTCGGCGTGGGGTTGAGATACCTCCAACCGGCCCGGCCGTCGGAGGGTTTTCCGGGGGCGAGCAGGCCGAACGCCACGTTTCCTTCCTGTCTTGGGTAACCCTCGAAGGCATGCACGATGGTTCCGGAAGGATCCGAAAGGGCGAGGTAGCCGCCTTCATCGGCGAGTTTGAAATCCGTGTGCAGGGTTCCGGCGGCGAGGCTGCGGTTTTTTCCCGAGGCGAAGACCAGTTTTCTGGCACCCGGGTTGAGCGTGATGGAGGGCAGCACCCAGCGGCGCGGTTTGGCGGCGTCATCGGTCAAGGCCCAGCCCGCGAGGTTGACGGAGGCGGTGCCGGGATTGACGAGCTCGATCCAGTCCGGCGTGTCGTGGTCCTCGTCTTCCTGACCGCCGGCGTTTTTCGCGAGAAATTCGGCGATCATCAGTTGTCCGGCAGGCAGCACTGGCACGAAAAGGCACGACCATCCCACAGGTTGCGCGGCGACTCCATTGAGCCCGCTGATCCCGTGGCCGGCGGCCCAGGTGAAATGCACGTCGCCCTGCGGTGGTGCGGGGAAAGTGAAACGATGGTTTTTCGAATCCGTCGCCAGCACCGCCGAGGCAGGCACTCCGTTGACGAGCAGATCGGCGGCATCCACTCCGCCGACGGGGAAGGAAAACGTGACATCGGCGGTCACCAGCGCATTCACGCTCTGTCCGGCTTGGGGAACCGTGGCGGTGATTCGCGGGTAGGAGATCGATTCGACGCCGGCCTGGAAAACCGATGTCATTTCCGGGCCGGTCAGCTTGTGGTCGAACACCGCGACCTCGTCGATGCCGCCGGTGAAAGTGTGGATGGCACCATCCATGCGGGTGCCGATGTTGGGTCCGGCGAGGGTGTTGTTGGCAATGCCACTGCCGAGGGTGTTGAGCCCGGTGGTGGTCGCCGCCTGCACGCCGTCGATGTAGATTTTCACCCCGGCCGCCGTGCTGGAACCGTCGTAAGTGAAGGCGACGTGGTGCCACTGGTTGTCGAGCACGGGAGTCGATGCGTTCACCTGCAGGGCGACGGCCGGATAGTCGCTGTTGAGCCAGACCGTCACGCTGTTCGCGTTCCCGCCGTTCTCCGCAGTGCCCACGTGGAGTTCCCATCCCCGGAATTCCTCCGATTGGACCATGTCGCCGATGATCGTGCTGTCCTGCACGCCGCCCTTGATCCAGGCGGTGGCGGAAAAGGACTGGTGGCGTTCGAAATTGATGCCGGTCCCTGCGCCGAGCCAAGTTCCGCTGAACGTCGCCGCCGCGCTGCTGTCGGGAGCCGCCACGGCCACGCTGTAGGCCGGCGTGCCATTCCAAACCGCGGGGAAATCCGCCACCTCGTCTGCTGGCGACAAATCCAGTTTCCAGTGGGCGAGAAGGCCGGCACGCGCGGTTGCGCAAAGCAGACAGGTGGTCAGGAAGCAGCGGAAGAGAGCCATTCGGGTTTCCCGCAACCTCTCACGCGCGGTTCCCACTCGCAAAGGGGAATCGGAGTGTACCCCCCGAATGGAGGGTTAGATCGGGAGCATGCAAAAAAGTGGATCCGCCGGCGTATCGGGCTGCCACCCGCCATTTCATCCATCCCCTTGACGGCGGGGCTGGTTTGAAGGAGCTTGCGGCCCAGTTCACCATTTCATGAAACCCATACTCCTCGTTTGCGCCCTGTTCTCCGCCGCCGCCCATGCGGAACTCGTGATCACCGAGGTCATGCAGTCGAGCGCCCATCCTTCCCAAACGGCTCCTACCCCGGATGCGAACGGCGATTGGTGGGAGCTGACCAACACCGGCTCCGTGGCGGTGAATTTGAGCGGTTACACTTGGGATGACGTCCCCACCCCGGCGACGCCGACGGTCAGCATTTTTCCTGCGGGAGTGTCGATCCAGCCCGGCGAATCCATCATCATCCTCGAAGAGCCACAGGAAAATGTCTCCACTTGGAGATCCGCCTGGGGACTGACCACCGCGACCCGGGTGATCAACCGCACCCAGTTCGGCAAAATGGGAGGCGAGGCGTTTTCCGGCCTCGGTGCGGGCGGGGATGAAGTGAATTTATATAACCCGGCGGGAACCCTGGTCGCTCACGTCGAGTTCGGAACCAGCATCGCCGGCAAATCTCAGGCGTTTCTTCGCGATGGCACGGCGATTTTCGGAACTTACAGCCTGGCCGGTCAACACGGGGCGGTAACCTCCATTTTCAGTCCGTCCGACATCGCATCGCCAGGAGATGCCGGGATCCATTTCACCAGCACTCCGGTGAGTCATGGGAAATCCAGCTACACCTACCCGATCACCGCGGTGAAATCCGGTGCCGCCGCGCCGGTGATTTCCGCGACGGGATTGCCAACGTTCCTGACGCTGACTGCCGGCACCGGCGGCACGGCCACCCTTGCCAACAATCGCCCGCTGACCCTCGATGACACCGGCGACTACCTCGTCCAACTCACCGCCACGAGCGGCGATACCAGCACCATCCAGCCGTTTGTCCTGACGATTTTGAATCCGTTGCCCTCGGTGATTCTCAATGAATACAACGCCGTCGCAGCCGCGAATTTCCTCAACGGCGGCACCCTGCTGGCCGACGATGACGGCGGCCCCGCCTCCTCGGACACCCATTTCGGCCGTGTCGCTTGGAACGGCGGCCAGTGGGTCGAGTTCGTCGTGTTTGGCGAAGCCGGAACCGCCCCCATCGATATGCGCGGTTGGGAAGTGGAAATCGGCACCAATCCCGGCACTGGCTTCGCGGTGAGAAACACCCTGACCCTCTCCAATCACGCCAACTGGCAATCCGTCCTCCCCGGCACCATCCTTACCTTCATCGACAGGACCACCGCCCAAGGCGGCTTGGACAGTGGTTTCGCCCTGCGCGACCGCAGCGCGACCGTCGGCGACATCTGGACCAACATCTGGATGGGTGATTCCACCTACCTGACCTACACCAGTCTGGCATACAACGGCTACACCTCGGGTGGAGGCGTGGTCAGCGGCATTCAGATCGATAACGACGCCACCCAATTCCGGGTGAAAAACAGCCTCGGCCAGATTGTTTTCGGCCCCGTCGGTGAGGGAGTCGCCCCGCGCAGCGGCACCAACAGCAAGGAAGTTTTCGAATTGGAGGGGCATCCCACGCCTGCCGTCTCGCCCCTCGCCGTGGCCACCGAGAGCACCCGCGGCTACGACGACGGTGCTTCCGAATCCACCTTCGGCTTCCCGAACACCTGGCTGGAGGGACTTACCGTGGTCACCCAGAGTTTCACCAACCTGACCGCTCCCGAAATCTCCGTTGAGCATCCTTCGGGCGCGCTTCTCGCCGACAACGGCAGCGTCGGATTCGGCTCATTGCTACTGGGGACGAACACCAGCCTCACCTTCACCATCCGCAACATCGGCACTTCCAACCTCGAGGATCTCACCATCACCAAGGACGGTGCCAATGCGGACGATTTCACGATCACTGCCAGTCCCACGGCTCCGGTGGCCGCTCCGGACGGAACCACCACCTTCACCATTCAATTCACGCCCGGTTCCGTCGGATCGAAGGCCGCCGCCATCCAAATTGCGAGCAACGATGGTGACGAGCCGCTTTTCGACCTCACCCTCACCGGCACCGCCTTCGTCAACGTGCCGGAAATCAGCGTCAAGCAGGGCAGCCCTGAATTGGTGGATGGTGTCAGTAAGTTGAGCTTCGGCACGGTCGTCATCGGCAAAACCAGCACCGTCAAAACCTTCACCATCAAGAATACCGGCAAGGCCAATCTCACCGGACTCGCCATCACCAAGAACGGCACGCACGCGGCGGATTTCATCGTCACCGCGCCGGCGAAAACGGTCGCCCCCGGCAAGACCACCACGTTCAAGGTCACCTTCAAGCCCAAGGCCAAAGGCATCCGCAATGCCGCCATCCACATCAAAAGCAACGATGCCAACGAATCACCGTTCGACATCAAGCTGACCGGTGCCGGAGCGAAAAAATAACTGTTTATTAAGAAATCCGTGGCGCTCCAGTGGCCCGGCCTTCCCGGAAAACACCGATGCCTTCCAACACGTAGCCGCACAAGGCCATCACCAGGCCGATCCCCACGAAGCGGAGGTTTTGCGTGAGCAGATAGAGTAAGATGATCCCGCCGATCCCGAGACAGAGCAGGCGGATGGTGCGCGTGGTGGTGGTGTCGAGCGTCGTCGCGACGTAAGGCAGCAGCGCGGCGGTTAGGGCGAAAGCCAGCGTCGCCCAGCCGAGCCCGCGCTGGATGTCACCGCCGCTGATGGATACCGACTGCGTCCTCACCGTGCCTTCCGAAAATATTCCGGGATTGGGAAAATTCATTTCCACACCGAACGACGAGTTCATGGTGGATTGCATTCCGTTCATCACGCGGCTCAATTCCTTGCCCGGATTGATCACGAACCACGGCAGGAAAAATCCCAGCCCGACCAAGGCCGCGCCGATCAACATCAGCCGCTGGCCACCGGTCAGCGGTGCCTGGCGAGGTGAAGCGGGCGGGGATTGGCGCAGTGCCTGCAGCAGCTCGGCGCTTTCATCGGCGGTGAGCCTGCCCGTTTCTAACATGGAGAGGATCTTTTCCCGCTCGGGCGAGAGGTCATCGGCCAGGGAGGCGGATGCGGGAGCCGGGGATTCCATGCGGAGTAATGGAGCGGCGGCTAGGGATGAGCCGATGACGACGGCGGACAGCAAGGGCGAAATGTCGAATCCATACCAGAGTGCTAGGATCAGGGCCACGCCGACGGCCACATTCGAGGCGGAAAACCATGCACGCACTCCCGGCATGCCCGGTTGGTTTTCCTCATGGGTGGCTTTTTCCCCCACCCAGCGGCCCCACAGCCGCAGCACGAAGGCGGTTAGAAATACGATGGCAATCACTGCGGCCAGGTAGGAAACCATGACCTCCGGGCCATCGTGGTGATGACGGAATCCGGACCGGAACATCGGAACCAGAATACAGACTGAGCCGATGACCACGCTGGCGGCCAAGGCGAGATAGGCTTTTTCCTTGGAGAGGGCGGTGTAGGGCCGGAACCAGAAAAAACCGCTCACAAGCAGGAGGAAGGGTATCGCGAGGACAACGAGGTGCATGGCATCAGGTGGATTTGAGGAGTTGGGTCGCTTCTTGCACGGTGATCTCGCCGCGCTCGAGTTGTTCAAGAATGTCCTTGCGGCCGGAAGGCGCAGCCTGGTTGCCGAGGAGCACGTTTACCAGATCGAGCCGCTTGATGACCGTGGGGTAGGAGACGCCGAGTTCCTTTTCGACATCGCGGATCTTCCCCTGGCAGCGCAGGAAAATCATCACGAACTCCTGCATATCCGGCGGCAGTCGGAAGAAGGGCGGAATCGGCAGCGTCGTCTCGATCGAAGTGTCGCACTGCATGCAGCCGAGCCGGCTGATCTCCAGCCTCCCTTCGCAGAACGGACAGCGGGAGATGAGTTTTTTGTCGGGCTTCGCGCTCATCTTTCGAAATTTGTTAGTTAAATAATTCAATTCGTCAATTCAATTATTCAATTTGCAGGGCGAGATGCTTCAGTTTTTGATTTGAAATCATCCTTGGAATCCCACATCCAGCGCCTAGAGTCGCAAATTGAAACGAGCCATGCCGAGTTCCTCTCCGTTGACCCTGCTGATGTTCTTTGTGGCCTCTTTTGGTGAGTTGGCTTTCGCCGTGCAGGCCGGCCCCCTGACCGCCGCCGATTACAAAACGACCGACATCGAAGGATGGACCATCCGGGTGGAGAAATCACTGGATACCCACCCGCGCAGGGCCGAGGCGTTGAAATTGATTTCCACCAAACTGGCGAAACTGAAAAAGGCGGTACCTGCCGAAGCGGTGGCGAAATTGAAAAAGGTCCCCATCTGGCTCAGCCGGAATGCGGCCCGCGGTGCCGCCTATCATCCGTCCGCCGAGTGGCTGGCCGCGAATGGCCGGGTGGTGGAAATGGAGCGCTCCATTGAAATCGCCAACATCGACGATTTCATCGACTGGTCGGTGGCCCAGCCTGAAATGCTCCTCCATGAGCTGACCCACGCGTGGCACCATCAGGTCGCGAACCTGGGTTACGGGAATCCCGTCATCAAGAAGGCCTACGATTCGGCCGTGATTGCCGGGAAATACGAGCTCGTCGGCTATTACGACGGCCAGAAGCGTCGCGCCTACGCCCTGAACAACGAGATGGAATACTTCGCGGAATGCTCGGAAGCCTACTTCGGCAAAAACGATTTCGAGCCGTTCAGGCGCCCCCAGCTCAAGACCTTCGATCCGGCGGGCTATCGCATGGTCCGGAAACTGTGGGGAATCACCGCGCCGCCTTGAGCCAGCCCGCGTTAAAATTTATTTAAGATCGCTGAAAAACTGGCACGCGTGGTGCTTTTAATCAATTGTCGCGACACAATAGGCGGCCCGATTGAGATGCTCCAAGGTTAATGGGTTTTCCGAGGGGATGATCAATCGGGCCGCTTCTATTTTCGCCCGTCGCTCAGTTCGCGGGGCCGAGGAAGGAACGCTCCACCGCATCGTTCGGATCGGAGGAAACCGGGTGATCCCGCCACAGCCAGCGCATCATGCTGGGGAAAATCGCACCGCCTTGTTTCTGCCCGTGGTTGCCGATGCCCCAGGTGTAGTTCAGATCGTAGCCCTTCTTCACCAACGCGTCCTTGAGCCGCACGTTCTGATAGAACCAGTCCTTCTTCAGGGTGTCCGGCCGGCGGTTGTCATTGCGCCCGTCCTGCATGAAGAGGCGGATCGGCTTCTTTTCGCTCGCCGCCACCAGTTCCGGATAGATGTGCTCGCCACGGATGTCCGTGAAGCTGCCGACGAAGGTGATGACCTTGCGGAAATCATCCGGACGGAACCACGCCACCGCGAACGCCGCGCATCCACCCGAACTCGATCCCATGATGCCGTGCTGTTCCGGATCCGGTGAGATGTTGTAATCCTTCTTCAGTGCGGGTATCAGCTCCTCGACGATCACCCGCGCGTAGTTTTCGTTAGGCGGATTGTATTCGTCAGCGCGGTTGGTCGTCTTGTCGCCCCAGTCGCGGGGATTCGGTTCCGGCTGCTCCGGCCGCCGGCCCGGATTGATGAACACACCTAACATCACCGGGATCTCGCGGCGGTAAATCAGGTTGTCCAGCACGCGGTGCCCCTGCACATCCCCCGGCTCCGCCATCATCGCCTGGCCGTCGTTGAAAACCATCACTGCCGCCGGCTTCTTCGGATCGTACTGTGCCGGAACATAGACCCAGTAAGTGTGCTGCGTGCCGGGAAACACCTGGCTCGGGATCACCTTCGCCTCCGTGAATTTCCCCTGCGGCGCGCCTTCCTGCGGTTTGGAATCACTGGTGAGTTGGTAGAACCGGTCGTTGGACTTCTCCGGTTGAGCGGGGACCCAAGTGGCGAGTAGCAATACCAGCGGAGCGAGTAACAGGGATTTTTTCATGAAGAGTGGCTATTCAATCCCCACGTGCTTGCCAAGGTGGATTGAAACAACGGTAACTGGAATGGTCGTAAACGCCATTCCTCCTGACATCCCCCAATGAGAATTCGCTGCAAAACACCATGGACATCGATTTCCTGTCTGGCCGCCTTGATGGTTTCCATGCTGACAGCGCGTGGAGAGGATCCCGAGGGAAGCGCGATGCTCCAGGAGGCCCGGAAACAGGTTTCCGCTTATCATGCGGGCCAGCCTGAGTCGCACCGGACGTTGCGCGTGGTGTATTTCGTTCCGGGCGACAGCGATCCGCTGCCGGATCACGCCGCGCGTCTGGACCGGATCCTGAACGACGTCAGCGATTTCTATCAACAAGGATTCCGCCGCTTCGGCGTGGATGGCGCGGAACTGGCGTTGGAGAAAAAGGATGGCAAACTCGTCATCCACCTCGTGAAGGGCAAGCAGCCCGCCGCTTCCTACACCTACGAATCCGGAAGCGTGACGGCGAACGAGATCCGCGATGCGCTCAAGGGCACCGTGGACATGGAGCATGAACACGTGCTGATACTCTACGCACTCTGCGGCAAGGAAGCGGACGGACGCTATGTTTTCAACGCGCCCTACTACGGAGGCGCTCCTTCCTCCAACGAATCCGGCATCTGCCACGCCGCCGATTGCGAGTTGCTGGACCCGCTGCTGCTAACAGCAAAAGACCGGGAAATGGTTTACACCGAGCATTATTACCCGCGTGTCGAGCAGACGGTGGCGAAATTCAATTCATGGTATCTCGGCGGCATCGCCCATGAGCTGGGCCACGGACTCGGCCTTCCGCATGACGCCGGATCCCCGGATGAGCAGGATTTCGGCATCTCGCTGATGGGCGTGGGAAACCTGCACTATCGGGAAAATCTCTGGGGCGGTGAGTCGCCCGCGTTTTTCTCAAGAGCCTCCGCGCTGCAGCTTCTGTCCCATCCGCTCATCACCGGTTCCAACCGCGGCCGTGGGGAGAAGGTGCACATCTGCTTCGATGCGCTCTCGTTTTCCCAACACGGCGGTGCCCTAACAATCGAAGGCGAGGTCGGCGGTTCCGTGCCTGCATACGGCGTTGTCGCCTACGTATGGCCGAAGAGTGCGAAATCGGATCACCGGGCGATCACCTGTCCCGCCGTCCTGAAAAACGGCACTTTCAAGCTGGAGCTGCCTGACCTCGGCAAACAGCCCTATCACCTCAAGCTGTCCAGCCTGCACGCGAACGGCGCGGAGGCGACGGAAACATTCGAAGTGAAACGTGATGCGAATGGCAAATTCAACATTCCGGATCTCACCGCCGAGTGGCTGGTCGATCGCGCGGATACGGCGATTGTGACCAGAAGCCCGAAAGCATTGGAAACCGTTAGCGACGCGACCTTCGCCGCTGCTCCGACTCCGGATTCCGCACGCAAGCTCCGGCTGCTGCGCTCGCTGTTGGAACCTCCCGCACCGGTCGATCTAACGGGTGTCAAGGGGGGCCACGCCTTCCTCTCGGACGTTGTTTGGACGGATGCGAAGGTCGGTTGGGGCAAGCCCGCGCGGAACTCGTTCTGGTTCGATGACAAGTTCCAAGTGAGTGCCCTTCTCATGTTGTGCGGACGTTTCCATGACAAGGGGCTCTACGCCCATTCCCCCTCCCGCTATGGATTCGCCGTGGATCAAAAATGGAAAACCCTAACCGCCACCGTCGCTCTCCGCGATGGCGCGAATGCCGCCGGCTCCGCTGTCTTCATCGTCCGTGGCGACGGCAAGGAGCTGTATCGTTCGGAAGTCCTGCGCGTCGGTGCGCACGAAGCGGTTTCAGTGGGTATCTCCGGGGTGAAAAATCTGGAACTGCTCACCGCAGGCGGGAACGGAAACTCCAACAGCTCGTGGGCCGTCTGGGCGGATCCGGAAGTGCGGCGGTGATTGGAACAGCCACGGAAACGGCATCTTGAATTCATTCCGGATGCATCGATCATGCCGCTGTCATCTGTCATGTCCACCCAACCCCAGCCCGGAACCCAAGCCCCCGCGTTTTCCGCACCATCCATCGGCGGCGGATATTCCGAATCCACCACCGTAAACCTCTCTGACCTGAAAGGCGAAACAGTCGTGCTCTATTTCTATCCGAAAGACGACACGCCCGGCTGCACCAAGCAAGCCTGCGCCCTGCGTGACGGCTGGCAGGAAATCTCCGCCAAGGCGAAAGTCTTCGGAGTCAGCATCGATTCGATCAAGAGCCACGAGAAGTTCATCAAAAAACACAGCCTGCCATTTCCCATCCTCAGCGACGAGGACCACAGGATCGTCGAAGCCTACGGCGTGTGGGTGGAAAAGAGTTTGTATGGCAAAACCTACATGGGCACCGAACGCACCACCTTCATCATCGGCCCCGATGGCAAAATCAAAGCGGTCCTGCCGAAGGTGAAACCCGACGAGCACCTCGCACGGGTGCTGGAGTTGCTCTGAAACTCCATTTTTCCCGATTGCCTGCTTTACAAGCCGGGAAGCATGCGGAGGCTCCCGGCCATGCGCTTCATCGTCAGGATCACGCTCGCCGCCTCGCTCGCATTGCTGCCACTCCAAACGGCCCGCGCGCTGGTCGCGGGCAGTTACAACATCCGCTATGACAACAAGGGCGATGTGGAAAAAGGCAACTCTTGGCCGCAGCGGCTACCGGTCATCGCCGGGCTCATCCGTTTCCACGAGTTCGATCTGCTAGGAACGCAGGAGGCCTTCCATCACCAGTTGACCGATCTCCAGAAACTCCTGCCCGACTACGCCTACACCGGCTGCGGACGCAATGACGGCAAGGAAGCCGGCGAACACGCGGCGATCTTCTATCGGAAAGACAAGTTCACCCTCCTTGACTCCGGCACCTTCTGGCTCTCGCAAACACCGGACAACCCTGGCAGGGGATGGGATGCCGATCTCCCGCGCATCTGCACCTGGGCCAAGCTCCGCAAGACCGATGGGGGAGGAAACCTGTTCGTCTTCAACACCCACTTCGACCACCGTGGAGTCCAGGCCCGTCTCGAAAGCGCGAAACTCATCCTCGCCCGGATCAAGGACATCGCCCGTGACGAACCGGTCGTTCTAACCGGTGACTTCAACGTCGATCAGAACAGCGAGAGCTACAAGGCACTCCATGACTCCGGCATCCTCGCCGACTCCTTCGAAACCGCCACCGACCGCTACGCCCTCAACGGCACCGCCAACGCCTTCAGGCCGGACTCGAAAACCGAAAGCCGCATCGACCACGTCTTCCACACCCGCCAGCTCAAGCCCGTCCGCTACGGCATCCTCACCGACACTTACCGCACCCCGCTCGCCGATTCCGCGGAAACCCAATCCGGCAATTTCCCGGGTGAGGTGAAATTCCGCAACTTCCAGGCCCGCTTGCCTTCGGATCACTTCCCGGTGCTGGTCGAGTTCGAATGATCCTGCTAACGGATTTTTGAATTCCGTTCAGCAGGATGCCTTCCTCCGCCGGATGGTGAACAGCAGGGTTCCTGCAATTGCTGATAGAGCGAGCGAGGACGGCTCGGGAACCGGCGTCAGGCAGGTGATCTGGGCCGTGAAACCCGCGTTGCCCCGGATGGCCTCGACACCCGGATACTGGATGCTGGACGGATTCTCCGTGATCGCGAAATAAATCCTCGCGCCATCGAAATCATTCAGACTCAGCGAAGCCGGCAGTTGGTCCGAGCCGAAGGCGCTGCCGGTGGAGTCATTCAGCAGGAAATCCACCGTCCTCGTTCCCTGATAACCGCCAATCGAACTGGCAATCTGGATCTTCTGATAGAAATTCAGGCTGTCTCCGCTTGCCGACCCCAGCTTGCCCGATTCCGTCGTGAAGGTCTGCCCGTTCGATACATTAATCCGCGGAGCCCGCCCATCCTCATACGTGTCGAACGTATTGGGCCCGTAATCGTTGCGGATACCTCCGAATTCGATGTCGCCCTTCGGCAGATCGAGTGCCAGTGACGCGTTGAAATGTCGGGGCAGGAGATTGTAAGTGCCCGTCGCCGGATTGTATTCGTTCACACTGTTCGCCGCGTAGTTGGGGTAACTTCCGAACATCAGGTCGCCCAGAGTGTCGTAGGCGGAAATATCGATGACGAACGTGCCGGTGATCGTGTCGCCCGCGACCAGCCCCAGATTTCGGTCCGCGAAAGCGGCGCTGCTCGACTCGACCGAATCCACGATCGCCTGGAACGAATACATCTGGAGCTGGGCGCTGGCCGACGAACTCCACAACAGACCGCAGGTGGCGATGAGACGTAGACACGGAACAACTCTCGGGGGGAACGCGGGGAGCATTCCGGATTCTTGGAAAACGCGGGTGAACGCGTCAAGAACGCAAATTGTTAGGAAATCGCAACTATCAACAGGTTGTGTCGATCCAATGATGAGGAAACACCGGTGGTGATTCCCGGCAAGTCGCGACGTAGTTTTCCCAATCCTCGAGTTTCGGAAGATCCCTCTCCGCGCCACGGAGCGCCACCCGCCGTTTCCGCTCGTCCGGATGACACCAGACATAGTGGAATTCCGGCAGAACCCCCAACCGCTCCCGCATCCGCGCCGGCCACTCCGCATCGCCGCCCTCGCGGGTGAAGGGGCCGGCGATCACGACCGGCAGCCGCTCCGAATGGGAAACTGCTAGATCAAATAACGTTCCATAAACCACCTCACGAAACGCCGCCTTGTAAGCCGGCGAATCCCGGTCATCGGGATTCATCCCCGCCAATGCCAGCCCGGCCCGGACGAGACGCTCACAGACTTCATCACTATCCAACAGAACCGCTCCGAGCTCTGCGGCGAGCTGTCTGACATAGGTCGTCTTCCCTGCGGCGGGTGGACCGAAAACGATATGGATGCGGGACTCGGGGGAATCCAATTTATGGGGTCGGTTCATACAGGGAATTCAGGGAGATTCCTTGGCCGGGTCAAGGAGGGCATCGGATTACGGCTTGAAATCCGGGGGACTGTGGTGCAGCCATGACGCCATGAAAATCTGCTTCAATCTCACACCGTGTGACGGGTCAGGCGGCTATGCGGCGCGGTAGGACGACCCGGAAGGAGGCGGAATTTGCACGGAGGGAGACAGCTTCGCCGAGTTGGATCACATGGTTCGTGATGCGGTGGAAGGCTACTTCGCGGACCGGGAAAAGCCGGATCGCATTCGCCTCCACTTCGTCCGTGATCCCGAGCTGGCGATGGCGTGAAGCTGTCCAGGGATGTCAACGGCGAGGAAGCTGTCGGTGCATTGATCGGTCTCGGGTTTCAGGACGTGCGCCAAACCGGGTCGCACTGGATCGTGCGAAATGATGTGCGGACCGTTGTGATTCCGATGCATCGTCCGATCAAGTAGGGAACCTGAAGGGACTCATCGAGCACGCGGGTGTGACGATGGAGGGATTTGTCGGACAATTATAACAAGCTGCGAGGGGCCACTCCCGTCAAAAATTCACACGAACTCCGTAAGGACGGCACTAATCTCGGTTCTGATTGGAGCATGGTTTCATTCAAACGCCCTTGGTTTCGCCGTATTTTCCGGGTTCTCCGTTCAATAGCAGTGATCACTGTGGCACTGGTTCTCGCGGTGCTGGTGCTCATCTGGTGTTATTACTTCCATCCGAATAACGCAACGGAAGTAATGGATCCCATTGGAAAATCGAATCGGGCTTTTTCCGAAGTCGATGGGTTAGGCAGTATTTCAATTGTTCTATATGCCTCCGACTGGCCGTGGACATTTGGCAAACCTGTCCGTTTGGGAGATTTCTATTGGCCACAGGCCCAGAAAAGCTGTGGTGCGTATTGGAGCGGGGATGGCTCCGTGCTCGCCTTCCAAAGGCAGGGTCACCGAGATGCCTCAGCCCACTTTTCCGCGGCGTATGACTATCGGAAGCATGAACTGATCAGACCTGACTATCGTAGCAAAGGTCCTGTTAAGTGCGAACTCCAAATCGCGCTGCTTTTTAAGGAACGCGGTAGAGTGGGGTTGCGGGAGGGGCGCCTCGGTGATTTTATCAGAGGTGATCCGCCGAGGCTCTTTCCTGCTTGGGGGTGGATACCTCCGGCAATGATTTTTGCCGCGAGTGTGATGATTGTGCTGCGGTTTCGGAGGAAAGGGATCTGAATGGAGCCGCCGATCCTAAAAAAATCCGCAAAGAGGTGGGGGCCGACTGGGTTTGAGTATCTTATCTTCTTTTGGCTTTGGGTTTGGGCTACTAGGCTCGTGTTTCCGGCTTGGACAGGGTCCATATCAGGGGGAGCTCTTTATTCATCAGGAGAAAAGAATGTGTAATTAGTGGATTCGGGGGGGAACATTCACCTGAGCATTTGGGCGACTTTCGGTGAAGGCATATAGTTTTTCTGGGTGACGATCTTCCTGCCGGTCTTTTCCTCCATTTCCAAGCGAGCATTCTCGGTGTTTGCGCTGGACGCTTGGTGGCATCTTTAGCATTTCTATCGTGATGACAGCGACCTTGAAACATTCCGGCAAATTTTCCGTGAAAAGCGGGTGGGTAGCTTGGGCGCGAAGTTGCATGACGGGGCTGACATCCGTTGTGGCCGTGATTCTGATGCTCTTTTCCGTCCGGGTGACAGGGAAGGAAAGCGGACTCAAGCCCGAGGAAATCTACAACCTGGTGTCGGGATCGGTTGCGGTGATCCGCGACTTGGACAGCCACGGGTCGGGAGTCGTGCTTACCCGTGAGGGGCTGATCCTGACGAACTACCATGTGGTGGCGTCGGGGTTGCCGTTATCGATTTCCGTCAGGGTCGAGCAAGGGGGCAAACTGGTCGAAAAGTCTTTCGACAACGTCGAAGTCAGCAAGGTGCATCCCGATTACGATCTGGCATTGTTGAAGATCGATTTTCCGGGAGGCCGGTTTCTGCCAGCGAAACTGCTGGGAAAGAATGATGAGATTGTCACGGGTTCCGCCTGTTATGCGATTGGCAATCCGGGCGGGGCGGATGGGACCGCTCTCGTTCACAGCATCACCGAGGGGTTGGTCAGCGCGTCCGCCCGGAAAATCGACGGCGAGGACTATATCCAGACTTCAGCCGCGCTCAATCCGGGCAACTCCGGTGGCGCGGTCGCCGACAGCCAGGGCCGGGTGATCGGAATCGCCACGTGGAAACTTGATCAGGCGGATAACATCGGATTCGCCATCCCTCTGCAGAGTCTGAAATTGGAGCAGTTCATTCCACTGGCGAAGAAGAAGTCCGATCCGGAACTCGCGGTGAAATACGAGAAGGAAGCCGGACGTCTCGCCGATTATGCCCAACAGGTGGACGGAGATGAGCGTGTCCTCGCCATACGCATGGCCGCATTCTATTACCGGAAATCCCTTGAGGCCGTGCCTAACGACCCGGCCCCTTACAACAATCTGGGGACGATGTATTTCAGGCTCGAAGAGGACACGATCGCCCGCCGCTACCTCGAACGGGCCCTTCAGATCCGACCGCTCTACGCATCCTCGATGAGCATGCTCGGTATTATTATCGCGCGCGGCAAGGGTGACTTGAAGGTCGCGAACGACCTGTGGTTTCGGGGGACGGAAGACAAGGAGAGTCCAGGGGCGGCGAGTGATTGTGCTGAGAATCTGGCAATTTCCTACGTGAATGCCAAAGAGTATGCAGCTGCGGCCTATTGTATCCGTTGGGCCAATGTCCTGCAGGCCGCACCTGCGCATCGCGAGCCGGTTAGGAAAAAAATTTGGGAGGAGTCGGTCGAAAAACTCAGCGAAGCCCAGTTCGCGATCCTCAAAGCGAAAGAGACGGATTTCTCCCGGACCGGTCTGGAAGCGTTTGCCAAGGGCGCGGGCCTGCGGATGCCTCCATCACCCGCTGCGGCCGTGAATGCTCCCGCTGCGGTTGAGCCAGCGTCTGAAGCCGTTCAACCTGATGCGAAATCCTATGCCGAAGCCGCCGCGAAAATGGCGGCTGCCGGAATCGATATTCCTGCGGAAGGACTGACCAAACCTCTGCCGGGAGTTCCCGACAACATCATCATGGGATATGCGGGAAGCTGCCTGTTGATGAAGTTCCCCGAACTCAAGCGGATCGGGGTGTTCGATCTCTGTCAGGCGAAGATCACCAAATACATCAATCTAACAGAGGATGACGCGATCTTCGCCGCGGGAGGCAAGGTGCTGCTGATCTATTACCCGGGCGGAAATCGTTTCGAACTTTGGGACATGGAATCCTGGACGAAAAAGAAAGACATCGCCCTGCGCTCCGATCGACCGATCGCCGCCCTGGGCATGGGCCTCCTGAACCACGGGTTCGCCGTCGTCAGCAGGGCCGAATCTAACGGTCAGGATCAGGACAAGATCGCCATCCTCTCGATTCCCGAGGGCAAGCTGACAGTTCCCGAATTCAAACAGTCGCCCAAAGGGATGTCCCTCGGCCACTTATTCGGGCATCTCGGAACCGGAGCGCGCATCAGCGTCGAGGAAAACGGCAGCTCCGCCCTGATCATGGGCGGTGGGCGTGGATTTCTCAATCTGGCGAACCGGTCCTCCGTCGAGGCGAGTTATGTCCACATTGGATCGGTGCAGGACGGCAGCATCGCGTTCGGCGGCTCGGCGGTCGTCATCGACAACATGAATGTCTATCGTCCGGGAGAGGAGGAGGATCTTCTCCGGAAGATCGACCTGAAACAGAAGCTTTCGCCGCGGCGGGAGGCCGTTGCCATCGTATCCGGCTACCGCGGCATCGTTGAAATGAGGATGGACGACGGCAAGGAATCGAAACTGACAATCCGGTCGCTGCCCGAACTCAACGAGGTGTCATCCATCCCGCTGGATCCCGAGGTCTATCGGAATTTCCGTTCAGGCGGCCACCAGTCCCGGTTGTTTGCAAGCGCCTATGTGAAACGCATCGCGATCCTGGGTGGAAAGGACCACTCAATCACGGTTTTCCGCATGCCTGACGCCAGTGCGAAAGTTTCCAGCGAGATCACCGCCGGATCATCCTTTTCAAGAACCCTGACGTTCGCCGAAGGAACCAAGGCCCTGATCGACAGCGCCCCCGAAGGCGTTGTCTATGATAGCAAATCCGGACAAATCCGTTGGGAGATTCCCAAGGAGCAGCCACGGGGTGTCGAGGTGAGCGTCATTTTCCTTCTTACCGACTCGACCGGCAAGGAAACCTATCACATTGAGAAGATCGTCATTCCCTGATCCCTGTTCAAAGATGCTTTCGGGATTCTCAGAAATCGGCGAATAGGTCCATCTGCGGGGCGGCGGGGCGGGGCATGTCGTCCTGGACCATGTTCTTCGCCTTCGGGCCCTGTTTCTTCGCCTCGGGTTTCACGGAGTGGAGTTCGAGGTGGGAGAGGATGGACTTCGCGCGCTCGACGACGGGCTTCGGTAGTCCGGCGAGGCGGGCGACCTGGATGCCGTAGGATTTGTCGGCGGCGCCGGGGAGGATCTTGTGGAGGAAGATGATTTCCTCGTTCCACTCTCTAACGGCGACGTTGTAGTTGGCGACGGCTTGCTTGGTGTTCGCGAGATCCGTTAGCTCGTGGTAGTGGGTCGCGAAGAGGGTGCGGCAGCCGATGGTGTCGTGCAGATGCTCGGCGACGGCCCAGGCGATGGAGAGACCGTCGAAGGTAGCGGTGCCGCGGCCGATCTCGTCGAGGATGACGAGCGAGCGATCGGTGGCGTGGTTGAGGATGAGGGCGGTCTCGCTCATCTCGACCATGAAGGTGGATTGGCCGCGTGAGAGGTCGTCGGAGGCGCCGACGCGGCAGAAGATGCGATCGACGAGGCCGAGCGTGGCGGATTCAGCGGGGACGAAGGCACCGATCTGGGCCATCACGGCAATGAGCGCGATCTGGCGGATGTAGGTGGATTTACCGGCCATGTTGGGACCGGTGAGGATTTGCAGGCGGGCGGTTTCCGGATCGAGTTCGGTGTCGTTGGGGACGAACTTGACGTCGGTTAGGGTTTGTTCGAGGACGGGGTGGCGGCCGTTGGTGACGAAGAACCCGTTTTCCTGATTGAGGATCGGGCGGCAGTGGCGGTGGTATTGCGCGACTTCGGACAGGGCGCAGAGCACGTCGATTTCCGCGACGGCGGCGGCGGTTTCCTGGAGCGTGGGAAGATGGGTGATGACCTGCGAGCGGAGCTGGGCGAAGAGCTCGGCTTCGAGTTGTTTGGAGCGCTCCTCGGCACCTAACACCTTGTTCTCCATTTCCTTGAGCGCGGGGGTGATGTAGCGCTCGGCGTTCGACATGGTTTGCTTGCGCGTGTAGTCGTCCGGGACCTTGGCGAGGTGGGTGGTGGTGATTTCGATGAAATAGCCGAAGACGTTGTTGAACTTGATCTTCAGCGAGTCGATGCCGGTGCGCTTGCGTTCGTCCTCCTGCAAGCGGGCAATCCAGTCTTTGCCTCCGCGAGATGCGTTGCGTAGTTCGTCGAGCTCGGGCGACCAGCCGTCGCGGATGACGCCGCCGTCGCGGAGGTGGGCGGGCGGCTCGTCGGTTAGAGCTTGGGAGAGCATTTCCGTGAGTTCGTTGAACTCGTGGAGGCGGGGGAGGATTGATGATTGAAGATTGTTGATTGATGATTGGGAAAGGGAAGAGAGGTCTTCCTTGAGCGAGGGAATGTGGGAGAGGGAAATGCAGAGTGATTGGAGATCGCGGGCATTTCCGGAGCCTTGGGAAAGGCGGGAGGTGGTGCGTTCGATGTCGCGGATGCCTTTGAGTGCTTCCCGGCATTTCGAGAGCAAATACGGTTCTGCTAGAAATGACGCGATGAGGTCTTGCCGCGCGGTGAGTGCGGTGAGGTCGCGGAGTGGGTGGAGAATCCAATCGCGCAGAAGACGAGCGCCCATTGGGGTCGCGGTGCGGTCGAGGACTCCTAACAATGTGTGGGCTTTGCCGGAGCGGGAATCGACGAGATCGAGATTCCGCTGTGACGAGGCGTCGATGAGCACGTGGTTCGCGCTTTCTCTAACGTGCGGCGGATGAAGGTGCTCGCAGGGGCGGCGGAGCTGGTGGATCAGGTAGTGCAGCACCGCGCCACCGGCACCACTGGCGGCATGGAGACTGGCGCAGCCGAAGCCGTCGAGCGAGTGGACATTGAAATGGTCCTTGAGGAGCTGGTTGGCGTGCTCGGGGAGGAAGGTGTAGCCTTCGTAAACGAGGCAGTTTGTCAGTTTTCCAAACTCGGCGGTCTGGTGATCCGGGATGAGCAGTTCGGACGGGGAAATTCTAGCAAGTTCGTCTTCGAGTTGTCCGATGTCGGCGAACTCGGCGATGGTGAACTCGCCGGTCGTGTGGTCAACACAAGCGAGCCCCGCGAATTTCCCGTGACGGCAGACTGCGGCGAGGTAGTTCGGACGCTGGTCGTCGAGCAAGGCGATGTCGTCGATGGATCCGGGCGTGAGGATGCGGGCGATCTCGCGGGAAACGAGTTTCCCGGCGACGGGCTCGGAGGTTTGCTCGGCGATGGCGACGCGTTTTCCGGCTTTCAACAAACGGGCGATGTAGCCCTGTGCCGCATGATACGGGACGCCGCACATCGGTGTGCCGCCGCGTTTCGTGAGGGCCACGTTCATGATCGGCGATGCGGCCTTCGCGTCCTCGAAGAACATCTCGTAAAAGTCGCCGAGGCGGTAAAACAGGATCATGTCCGCAGGCAGCGATCTCCGCATGGACTGGTATTGGGCCATCATGGGAGTCAGCGCGGGCTCGGACATGGGCGGAGACTGGAGGGGTGGTTTGGAAGAATCAAGAAGGGAGGGGATTTGGGAAAAAGTTGGACAAATGACACACCTTGCCATACTGAGTATGGCATGAAGATGACGATGCACATTGACGAGGCGTTGTTGAAACGCGTCATGGAGGAATACGAATGTGAGTCCAAGACCGAGGCCGTGGAAATGGCCTTGCGGGAAATGGACCGGCGCATGCGTTTCCGCGAAGTGGGAAAACGGGGGATGGAAATGACGCCGGAAGAATTGGCGGATGCGGTGGACCCGAATTACGACTTGAACGCCATGCGAGTGGCTGAAACCCCGACGAAGTATGGCAAGTGAGGTCCTCGTGGACAGCAATGTCTATATCGACCTGTTGAGAGCGGGGCGGGATCCGGTTGCCACGCTTTATGATTGGGCGGAGGAACGGGACCGGTCATTTGCGATCTGTGGAATGGTTCGATTGGAAGTTCTCCGGGGCATCAAGGCGCTCAAAGCCCGGCAACGGGTTTCCTCACTGATGGATGTGATGGTCAATGTGCCGAGTGACAATCGCTTGTGGAAATCAGCGACGGACTTGGCTTGGAACATGGATCGCAAAGGCAAGGTGATTCCCGGACCGGATTTGGTGATCGCCGCGAGCGCGTTGAGGCTCGGCGCGACAGTGATGACATCCGACGCGCATTTTTCCCACATCGAAGGGCTGCGGGTGATTGCGCCGCCGGTGGATTGGTTCAGTTAGAAAAATTAGCGCGAAATGAATTTCGCGCTCCAGTTCTAACGCACGCGCTCCAGCAGCCAGGCGAGCAGGCCGCTGATCGGCATGCGTTCCTGGTCCATGGAATCGCGGTGACGCACGGTGACCGTGCCTTTCAGCTCGTCGCCTTGTTCGCCGAGCGTTTCAAAATCGACGGTCACGCAGAACGGCGTGCCGACCTCGTCCTGGCGGCGATAGCGGCGGCCGAGCGCGCCGCCGTCGTCGTAGAATACGTTCATCCACGGTTGCAGCGTCTTTTGGATCTCTTTGCATATGCGGACCTGTTCCTCGTTCTTCTTGAGCAGCGGGAAAATACCGACCTTCACCGGAGCCATGCGCGGGACGAAGCGCAGCACCGTGCGGATGTCCTCCTTGCCCTTGTCGTCGGTTAGCGTTTCCTCGTCGAAGGCTTCGCAAATCAGCGCCAGCACCGTGCGGTCGCAACCGGCGGATGGCTCGACGACATGAGGCAGGAACTTTTCCTTGGTTTCCTCGTCGAAATACAACTGCGACTTGCCGGAGCCTTTTTCGTGGACTCCGAGGTCGTAGTCGGTGCGGTAAGCGACACCTTCGAGCTCCTGGATGCCGAAGGGGAATTCGTATTCGATGTCGTAAGTTTTCTTCGAATAGAACGCGCGCTCGCCATCCGGAATGTCCAGGATGTGCAGCTTCTCGCGCGGGATGCCGATCTCGCCGTAGAACTTGAGCCGCTCTTCCAGCCACTCGTCGGTTAGGCGGAGTCCGTCGTCGGGATGGCAGAAGTATTCGATCTCCATTTGCTCGAACTCGCGCGAGCGGAAGGTGAAATTGCGCGGGTTGATCTCGTTGCGGAACGACTTGCCGCACTGCGCGATGCCGAAAGGCAGCTTCACCCGGTTAGAATCGAGCACGTTCTTGTATTGCACGAAAATCGACTGCGCCGTCTCCGGGCGCAGGTAGGCGATCTGGTCGCCGGTCGCGCCGAAGTTCGTCTGCAGCATCAGGTTGAACTGACGTGGCTCGGTGAGCAGTGCGCCGTTTTCCGGATTGAAACCCGTCGTGCCGGTGACCTCCTCGCGGCGATCTTCCGTTAGTTCGAGTTCCTTCGGGGAAATCTTTTTGTCCGGCATGTTGTCGGCATAGAATTTCCGCGCCGTCTTGTGCGACTCTATAGGGTCCTTGCCCGGGGCGACGAGAACCGCGAAAGGCTTTTCGGCCGACCAACCGGTAGCCGGATGTTTCGCGCCCGAGAAATAAACCGCCGTGCCATCCTGCGCCGGAATCTGATCCGCCCGCAGACGTGCCTTCGAGAGCAAGCAGTCGCACATCGGATCCGAGAAACCACCGACGTGACCCGACGAAACCAGCACCTGCTCCATTGTTAGAATCGCGCCGTCCATGCCGAGCACGTCATCGCGCTCCTGCACGGTTTTCCGCCACCAGTAATCCTTCAGATTCCGCTTCAGCTCTGCGCCGAGCGGGCCGTAGTCCCAGCAACCGTTCAGGCCGCCATAAATCTCCCCGGCCTGGAAAATGAAGCCGCGGCGTTTGCACAGCGACACGATTTTTTCCATGCGGGCGGGATCGGTGACATCTTTGTTGGCCATAGTATGAGCGGGTTGGGGCGCGAAGGGAAGCAGGCGCGGCGGCGGGGGGCAAGACGGGATTGCGTTCCTTCTCCGGATAGGAAAAATACCGCCATGACCCGCTGCCCGTGGCTTCCGCTCCAACACCCGCTCTACGTCGAATACCATGACACGGAGTGGGGCGTCCCGTCGCGTGATCCCCGCTACCTCTTCGAATGCATCTGCTTGGAAGGCGCGCAAGCGGGGCTCTCCTGGTGGACCGTCCTCCAGAAACGCGAACACTATCGCAAGGTCTTCCACCACTTCGAACCCACGAAAGTCGCGAAAATGACCGACGCCCAGTTGGACAAACTCGTCCTCGACCCCGGCATCATCCGCCACCGCGGGAAAATCCTCTCCGTCCGCCAGAATGCGCAGGCGTGGCAGAAACTCAGCGATCCCGTGGACTGGCTATGGAGTTTCACCGGTGGAAAAACCATCGTGAACAACCGGAAATCCCTCGATGATTTCATCTCCCGCTCGCCCGAGTCCGACGCGCTTTCCAAGGCTCTGAAGAAAGCCGGATTCAACTTCGTCGGCACCACCACCATGTATGCCTTCATGCAGGCTGTCGGCATGGTGAACGACCACACCGCCGATTGCTTCTGCAAAAAATCCGCGAAATAGCAGCCCCACGTCATCACGTCCCCGTCATCACGTAGTAGGCATATGGCCGAAATTGGGATATTCCTTTTCCTGTCGCCGCAAGCAACTCCCCCCTCGACAGCAGGCGGCGACAAAACAGCACTCCCCCCGTGTTGAACCTTCCCCCCGAGGTTTGAAAAGGTCGGCGCAAATCGAGTTCCCCCCCGCTTCGATTTCCGCCGGCTTCTTTTTTGCCCCGGAGCCCGGTCTAACCGCCGATTTCCCCCTTCGGCCGGGCAAAATCTCGTTCCGGGCGATTTTTCCCTTCCCAAACGGGCATTCACTGCTTACTCCTCGCGCCCGCCTGAAATGGTGGTCGTAGTTCAATGGTAGAGCCCCAGATTGTGATTCTGGTTGTTGCGGGTTCGAGTCCCGTCGATCACCCCATCTTTCCCATCGGGATCTCAGCGGAGGTCTGGAAGGGGGAGAAGGAACACTAGTAGAACGACTGATGCAGCCGCTTGAGAGCAGGATTCATTACAAATTTCGCAATTCGCTGCTGTTAGCGGAAGCGTTGACCCATCCCAGCCTCGCTTACGAGTCGCAGAAACCGCATTTCGACAACCAGCGGATGGAATTCCTCGGGGATGCCGTGCTGCAATTGATCGTCACGGAAGAGCTTTTCAAAATGTTCCCGGACTTCACCGAGGGACGTCTCACCAAACTCCGCTCCCGCGTCGTGTCCCGCAGGGCGCTCGCCCGGTTCGCGATGGCGATCCACCTCGGTGACTATGTCTTGTTAGGAAAAGGCGAGGAAGCCACCGGCGGCCGGCGGCGTCTATCCACTTTGGCGGATGCCTTCGAGTCCTTGATCGGCGCGGTCTATCTGGACTCCGGCCCGAACCCGGCGCGCGAACTGGTGCTGCGCCTGTTCGAATCCGAAATCGGCAACATGATCACCAGCCCCGAGGAGCGGAATCCGAAGGGCGAGCTGCAGGAATGCCTCCAGGCCATCCACCCGCAGGCACCGGTTTACAAGGTCATCGGCGAGAGCGGCCCCGACCACCGCCGCGTCTTCCAATCCGAAGTCTCCTGGCAAGGCACCGTCCTCGCTACAGGGAAAGGCAAGAGTAAGAAGGAAGCCGAAGCTCGGGCTGCCGCTGAAGCACTGAGGGCGAGGTTGTGGGAGAAGTGATTTGAAGAAATGGGTCCTATCGGGCCTATAGGACCTATTTTCTAGGTCCGCAGCTTCGAGTAAGCCCGCAAATGACCCACGCACTGCGAAATCTCCGGCAGATTCGTCTTCCAATTGGTTTCGTATTCGATGCTGACATTGCCAGCGAAGCCATGCTCACGGACTTCGTCCAGGATGGCGAAGAGGTCGAGGATGCCGGTGCCGAAAGGCTGGTCACGGCTCCATTCGCTGATAGAGGCGCGGTCCTTCATATGGAAGGCATGAACTCGCGGTGCGATTTTCCGAATCACTTCCAACGGATCGAGACCGGAGGCCGCCCAGTGGCCGATGTCGGCGCAGATGCCGATGTTAGGATGGCGTCCTTCGATGGCTTTCCAAAGGGTATCCGGATTCCACAGTGCGGTGGGCTTCGCATGGTTGTGGAAACAGACCTTGATGTCGTATTCTGCGGAGAGTCTCTCCAGAATATCGAGCGAGCCGAGTGATTCGGTGGTGATGCCGTAGAGTCCGAGCTTTCTGGCGAACTCGAAAATCCTGCGGGCTGCGGTTTCATCGTCCGGGATGTCGATCACACCGAGATTGATCGCGGCAATGTGATATTTCGTTAGGTGATCGATGACCGCCCGCAACATTTCCTCACACATCTCCGGCCCGAACGTCGCGCCGCCATGGCTTCCGCCGAGCTTCTGTCCCGGATAGAGTTCAACTCCGCCAGCGCCCGAGGCGGCTGCCATCTCGATGGCTTCAAACAGCGTGAACTCCCTGAACGACCAGCACTGGACCGAGATCGAGAATCCTGCCTCCGTGAACGCGGGCTGCGGGAGGGGATCGCCGTTCGCGCGGAAGGCCAGCAGCGCGGAGGCGGCGGGGAACAGGGAGAGGAGCGAGCGTGCCATGGTCTTGTCAATGCACGGCCCCGTCCGCTGTCAGTCGTTGTTCTTGATGATCGCCTTCTTCAGCTTGATGTATTCCTTCTCGGTGATGATGCCCTGCTGGCGGGCATGATCGAGATCGGTGAGCTGCTGGCCGACGCTGGCCTGGTTCTTGCTGTCCACTTTGGAACTGCTGAAACAGGAGGTGAGGCTGCAGGAAATCGTGGCCAGCAGGACACTTGATAGAATGGATCGCGCGTTCATCGGGAAAAGGATTGGATGGCGGGAAGATGCCAGATCAGGCCAGTGCCGCCAACAGTTTTTGATGGATGCCGCCGAAGCCGCCGTTGCTGAGGACGGCCACGATGTCGCCGGGTTTCGCGGATTCCTTGACCGTGGCGATGATGGTTTCCAGGTCAGGCAGATACCAACCCTGGCCGCCGAGGCGGGCGATGTCGGCGGAGAGTTTGTCGGGATTGAGGCGGTCGTTTTCCGGGATCTTGTGGAGATCCGGGATGGCGGCGACGACGGCGAAATCGGCCAGCGCGAGTGACTCGGCGAGCTCGGTTTGGAACACGGCGCGGCGGGTGGTGTTGGAGCGTGGCTCGAACAGGATCCACAGCCGGGAATCCGGATGCCGCTGGCGCAGGCTCTGCACGGCGAGGCGGATGGCGGTTGGGTGGTGGGCGAAATCGTCGAAGACCTTGATGCCGTTGACCTCGCCCTTGAGCTCCTGGCGGCGGGCGACACCGTCGAAGGTTTCGAGTCCAGCGCGGATCTCATCCGGTGTTAGGCCGGCGAAGGTGGCGGCGGAGACGGCCATGGCGGCGTTGCGGACGTTGAACTCACCGGTCATCGGCACCGAGTAGGATTCGCCGCCGAGGGTGAACGAGCTGCTATCGGTGTCGTAGGAAACGCTTTCGATGCGCAAGCTGTTAGTCTCGCCGAAGCCGACCGTGGTGACCGGGCAGGGCGCTTTTTCCGCGACGTCGAGGCAATTCTGCTCGTCGCCGTTGACGTAGGCGTGGCCGCCGCGCGGGACGATGTTGAGCAGGCGGCGAAAGGTGAGCTTGATTTCGTCGATGTTGTTATAAATGTCGGCGTGGTCGAACTCGACGTTGTTCACGATGACGCATTCCGGCAGGTAGTGGAGGAATTTCGAGCGCTTGTCGAAAAAGGCGGTGTCGTATTCATCGCCTTCCAGCACGTTGAATTCCGAGTCGGTGAAATGCGCGCCGGCACCGAGATTTTTCGGCAGGCCGCCGATCATGTAGCCCGGATCGCGGCCGGCGCTTTTGAAAATCCACGCCAGCATCGACGAGGTCGTCGTCTTGCCATGGGTGCCGGAGACCACGAAATTCCGTTTTCCGCGGAGGAAGAATTCCTTCATCACCTCGGGCAGGGAATGGTAGAGCAGCTTGCGGTCGAGCGCGGCCTCGGCCTCAGGATTTCCACGGGAAATGGCGTTGCCGATAATGACCACATCCGTGTCCGCCGGGATGTTTTCCTCCGCGTAGCCTTCCGTGAGAGTGATGCCCTGGTCTCGCAGGAAATCCGACATCGGCGGGTAAACGCTGGAATCCGAACCGGTGACGGTGAATCCGCGTTGTTTCATGGCGGCGGCGACGGCTCCCATGGCCGTGCCACAGATCCCGGTGAAGTGAAATTTGTTTTTGTCGGACATCGAAGGGCGCGAGGCTAGGCCGCGAATCCGGGCCTGCCAATCAGGAATAGTGAGCGGGGTGATGTTCAGCGGTAAACGTCTCGATGGCGACCAAAGGGGCCGCGCAAGCTGAAGCGGCGTTCGCCGTTGTTCGCCGCCGCTCCTCGAGCCCGGGTCGACATCCCGAAGGCGGGAACTCTAGAACAATTCCGTCGCCCGTCGGCTTTTCCTCATTACCGAAGGACGTTTCAGTAGGATTCGCCGTTCCCCTCTCCCAATGAAAACAATATGGATGATGACCGTGCTTTTGACGCCCTATGTGTATGGCTTTTGCCCACCCGCAGCACAAGTGGAGTCCGAGCTGAAATCACTGGAAAGCGCCCTTTCCCTGTTCAAGATGAACGCGGGAAAACCACCGCCAGCCGACTCGGGCCTTCAAGCGTTGGTTGAGCGCCCCCGAAGTTTCGGTCCGGAAGTGCGCTGGATGCAAACCATGGATAAATTGCCGGAAGATCCTTGGGGGAAGTCCTATTGTTATCTGGTAGGTGACGGATTTCCTGAGGGATATGGAATCTATAGCAGAGGTCCTGATAGGACTTCCAACACCCAGGGTAACGATGCCGATGATCTCAATAGCTGGCGACCGGGTGGGCCCGAACGTAGGAGCCACGAGTTGCTTTGGATTCTTGGAGTCTCGGGAGCGGGCCCAGGCCTGGTCTTCTTGGGTTTTCGCTGGGGGATATCAGCCACGAAGAGAATGAGGGCCAAGGAGCCGGTTACGTAAAAGCTCCGCTCACCGGTCCTTAACCCGCTCGACATTCGCTCCGAGCATGAGGAGTTTCTCGTCGATGTGTTCGTAGCCGCGGTCGATGTGATAGAGGCGGGAGATTTCGGTGGAGCCTTTGGCGGTGAGGGCGGCGAGGACCAAGGCGGCGGAGGCGCGGAGGTCGGAGGCCATGACGGGGGCGGCGGAGAGTTTTTCCACGCCGCGGACGACGGCGGTGCCGTTGTCCACCTTGATGTCGGCGCCCATCCGCTTGAGTTCGGCGCAGTGCATGAAGCGCTGCGGGAAGATGGTGTCCTTGATGACGCTGATGCCGGGGGTGGTGGCTAACAGGGCGGTCATCTGGGCCTGCATGTCGGTGGGGTAGCCGGCGTAGGGGGCGGTGGTGATTTCCACGCCTTGCAGGACTTCGCCGCGATGGATGGTGCAGGAGCAGCCGGATTCGTTGAACTCGACGCGGTGGCCTGATAGCTCGATGGCGGCGGTGATGGCTTTCATGTGGTCGCGGCAAACGCGGTGCAGGGTGACGCCTTCGCCGGCGAGGGCGGCCGCGGCCATGAAGGTGCCGGCCTCGATGCGGTCCGGAATGACGGTGTGCTCGACGCCGTGGAGTTTTTTCACGCCCTCGATGACGATGCGGCGGGTGCCGGCGCCGGAGATTTTCGCGCCCATGGCGTTGAGGAAATTCGCGAGGTCGAGGACTTCGGGTTCGGCGGCGGCTGATTCGATGACGGTGATGCCTTCGGCCAGAGTGGCGGCCATCATCACGTTGTCGGTGCCGAGAACGGTCGGCCCGTGGGTGCCGCGGAGGTCGATTTCCGCCCCGCGCAGGCCGTCGGAAGCGGTGAGGGTGATGTTTCCGCCTTCGAATTCGATTTTCGCGCCGAGCGCTTCGAATCCGCGCAAATGCAGATCAATGGGGCGGTCGCCGATGACGCAGCCACCGGGAAGCGAAACAACACAGCGGCCTTTTCGCGCGAGCAGCGGTCCCATGACGCAGACCGAGGCGCGCATCCGGCGGACGAGTTCATACGGAGCCTCGTCCATGATGTCGGCGCAGGTGATGCGGACGGTGCCGGAGGAACGCTCCACATCGGCACCGAGGGCGCTGATGATCTGGATCATGTAGTTCGTGTCCGAGACATCGGGGACGCGGCGGATGATGCAGTCGTCTTCGGTGAGCAGGGCGGCGGCGAGAATGGGCAGCGAGGCGTTTTTCGAGCCGGAAATGTTGATGCTGCCGCGCAGGGTCGAGCCGCCGTGAACTACGAGTTTGTCCATGAAGAGATAGGGGATAGGGGATTGTGGATCGGGGATGGAAGACAGCGAATCTGGAGATCCCTGATCCACTATCTCCGATCCTCTATGGTCTTTTTGCGAAGGGGAAGCGGGCGATTCCGGAAAGGTCTGTCTTCACCTCGATGTCGGTGAAGGACGAGGCTTTGAGAATTCCGGCAACTTGTGAAGCCTGATCGTGGCCGATTTCCAGAACGAGCCAGCCGCCGGGTTTCAGGCGGTGGAAGGCTTCGGGGATGAAGCGGCGGATGAGGTCGAGGCCGTCGAGGCCGGAGAAGAGGGCGAGTGCGGGATCGTGCGTGACCTCGCGGGAAATCGTGGCGCGTTCGGATTCGGGGACGTAAGGGAGGTTGGCGACGATGCCGTCGAATGGGGTGTCGATGGCGGAGAAGAGATCGCTTTGGAGGAAGGTGGCGTTTTGGATTTCCTGAGTGGCTGCGTTTTCCTGCCCGAGGGAGAGGGCCTCCGGGGAAACGTCGGCGAGGGTGACACTCCAGCCGGGCCGCTCGGAGGCGAGGGTGAGGCCGAGGACTCCGGAACCGCAGCCCATGTCGAGGATTTGGGAATCGGCGGGGAGGTCCCATTTCAGGATCCATTCGGCAAGCTCCTCGGTTTCGGGGCGGGGGATGAGGGCGCGGGCGTCGGTTTTGAATTCGAGTTTGTGAAACCAAACGGTGCCGAGCAGGTGCTGGAGCGGGATGCCTTCGCCGCGTTTTTTAAGGGTTTCGCGCAGCGGGGCGAGGTCGCTTTCCTCCATCGGCCGGTCGAACTGGGTGTAGAGCTGCATGCGCGTGCAGTTGAGCTGGCGGGCGACGAGCATCTGCATGTTGCGGCGGGCATCCTCGATCCCGCGTTTTTCGAGATAGCGGGTGCCGCCATCGATGGTTTCCAAAACAGTGCTCATTCGTAAGACGCGGCAGAGTGAGCACGCTGGGCGGCCCCGCCAAGCCCGATGATGGGGGATTTTGAGGGTCCGTAAATTGGCTGGCCAGCCGGGGCGGGAAATGTTTTTTAACCCCCGCGAGCGATCCGCTTCGCAACGATGAGTGATACACACGGAGGCCACTCTGGCCATAGACCTCACCTCGCGGTGACCACGATCGCAGCCTTGGGCATCGTTTTCGGCGATATCGGAACGAGTCCGCTCTACGCCTTCCGCGAATGTTTTTCGGGAACCCACGGCGCGCCGATCGATCCCGCCAACCTCGTCGGTGCGGCATCGTTGATTGTTTGGTCGCTCATCATGGTGGTCACGGTGAAATACCTGTTGATCATCCTCCGCCTGGACAACAAGGGCGAGGGCGGGGTGCTGGCACTCTCGACGCTGATCCGGGGAGCACTGAGAAGCCTGGGAGGCAAGGACCCCAAGAAAATCGTGCTCTTCGGCCTGGCGGGCGCTTCGTTGATTTATGCGGACGGAATGATCACGCCGGCGATGTCGATGCTCAGTGCGGTGGAAGGCTTGGCAGTGAGTGCTCCGGTGATCGCCCACTGGGCGGTGCCGATCGCCGTGGTGTTGTTAGCCGGACTTTTCTATATCCAGCGATTCGGCACCGGAGTGGTGGGCAAATTATTTGGTCCGGTGATCATGGTGTGGTTCCTGTCGTTGGCAGCCTTGGGAATCGGGGCGCTGTGGAAGCATCCGGAAGTTCTGTTAGCCATCAGCCCGTGGGAGGGGATTTCATTTTTGTTCCGTGAATGGCGGCATGCGTTCCCCTTGCTGGCGGCGGTATTCCTGGCAGTCACCGGAGGCGAGTCGCTCTACGCGGACATCGGCCATTTCGGGACGAAGCCGATCCGCGTGGCATGGTTCTCTGTGGTTTTCCCGGCACTGGTTTTGAATTACCTCGGGCAGGCGGCGCTGCTGACGGCGGATCCGTCCGCGATCCGCAGCCCGTTTTTCCTGCTGGCTCCGCCGATCCTGCAGTTGCCACTGACGATCCTGGCCACGTGTGCGGCGATCATCGCGAGCCAAGCGCTGATTTCGGGTGCTTTCTCGATGACCGCCCAGGCCGTGCAGCTCGGATGCATGCCGCGGACGCGGATTCTCTACACCTCGGATCATTCGATGGGGCAGGTTTATGTGCCCGCCGTGAATCATGCGCTGGCGGTCGCCTGTGTCTTGTTAGTGATCGTTTTCAAGACGTCCGCCGCCCTCGCCGGGGCTTACGGCATCGCGATCTCGGTGACGATGACGATCACCTCGGTACTGTTCTTTTCCGCAGCTCGGGCGGTGTGGGGATGGTCGGCGCTCAAGGCCGGCCTTGTCTCGAGCCTGTTCCTGACATTTGAAGCCGCCTTCCTCGCGGCAAACACCTTGAAAATCTATCCATCCGGCTGGCTGCCATTGACCATCGGCGGAGTGGTGATGTGCACGATGCTCATCTGGCTCTGGGGCCGCCGCCGCTTGTATGAACGGATTGTGGCGGCTTCCCTGCCGATCGCCGATCTCCTCAAGGATTTGAAAAAAGGAAAAATCCACCGCGTTTCCGGCACGGCCATTTACATGAGCGGCAAAGGCACCCAGGTGCCGAACGCGCTGCTCCACAATCTCAAACACAATCAGGTGCTTCACGAGCGGGTAATCCTCCTGCACGTGATGACCACCGACCAACCGACGGCTTCGGAAGAGGATCTGTTGGAATTCGAGGACCTCGGCGATGGTCTTCAGAACGTGACGATCCGGTTCGGCTTCACCGAGACTCCCGACGTTCCGCTGGCTTTGAAAGAGCGGCTCAAGGGGGAGAGGAAACTCCAAGTGGGCAAGACGACTTATTTCCTCGGTCGGGAAAGCTATGGCATGGGCAAACATGCCACTTTCATGGACCGCCTGAGGCTGTCGGTCTTCGGAGTCCTGGCACGCAATGCCTCGCCCGCGACCGCCTATTTCCAACTTCCGCCTGGACGTGTCGTCGAGCTGGGCGCGCAGATCACCCTTTGAAAACCGTCGCGGGAGTTGCCCTGCTAGATCTCCGTGACCTGCCCATCTCCGCTATCGATCACCGGCCTCGGGGCTCTATCCGCCCTAGGGGCCGACGTGGCATCCCACCACCGGGCGGTGCTGGCGCGGCAGGTTCCGTTTCGAAAACTGGGTGAATTGTTAGGTGCGGATAGCCCGCACGCGTCGCGGCCCGGGGCGTGGATTACGGAGAGAAAACTGTTGGTGAACCGCAAGTGGAGCCCGGCGACGATGGCGGCCCTGAATGTTGCACGTGAGGCGATTTTTGATGCTGGTTGGACAACGGATGAATTGCGTGACGCCGCGTTGGTGGTCGGCACCAGCCGGGGAAATGCGGCGGGGTGGTTAGGCCCTTGGCCAGGCAGGCGGCCGTTCAAGCTGATGGCCGCGAGCAACACGATCCACAGCGAACCGGCATCGGCGATCACCATCGAATTCGGAATCACCGGGCCGAACCATGTGTTGGCCAGCGGTTGTGCCGCAGGATTGGATGCGATCGGCATCGCGATGATGTTGGTGCGGTCGGGAGTGGCGCCACGCGCTTTGGCCGTGGCGGTCGATCTGCCGTTGGTTCCCATTTTGTTGGATAACTATGCGGCGTCGGGTTTGTTGTCGGCCAAGGATGAATCGGATCCCTATCATCCGAAGAGCTCGGGATTCATTCCGGCGGAAGGAGCCGCGGCGATGGCCATCGAGCCTTGCGAAGGTGAATTTCCCCGACTGCTTCACTATGGCTGCAATGCCGATGCCTGCGATCCGGTCGGAATCCCCATTGATGGCGGGCGGACGCCGGAGCTGTTGGAAAAGGCGATTCAATTTCATGGCCAGCCCAAGGCCGTTTGCACCCATGCCACCGGCACCGCCGTGCAAGCCATCGCCGATCCCGCCGCGTTGAGCCGGGCTTTTCCCGATGCCCGGCCAACCCTGCATTTGTTGAAGCCCTTCACCGGGCACACCATCGGCGCGAGCGGATTGTTAGAATCCGTGATCCTCGCCCGTTTCGCCCGCGACCGACAGCTTCCGCCCAATCTTTCCGGCCTTCACGCGCCGCATGGATTCGAACTTCCCGATCACGTGCTTGATGCCTGCGGGCCGATTCATAAGCTCTCCCACGGAATGGGCGGGCACAACGCGCTTCTCGTTCTGACACCACCATGAGCCCATCACGCCGACTTGTTGTTTCCATCGATGATCAAAAACTGAATGTCATCGAGGATGGGACATGCATTCGCCAATTCGATATCTCCACTGCTGCGAAGGGCATGGGATTCAAGTTGGATACCTACCGCACGCCCACCGGACGTTTCCGGATCGCGGAAAAAATCGGCGACGGTGAACCGGCGGGAACAATCTTCAAAATGAGAATCCCCGTCGGCCAATGGCAGCCGGGGGATAATATTGAAGATGATTTGATCCTCAGCCGCGTCCTGCGGCTTGAAGGATTGGATGCGGAAAACGCGAACACATTGGAGCGGAATATTTATATCCATGGGACGAATGCCGAAGTTCATCTCGGCCAACCTGCGAGCCACGGATGCATCCGTCTTGGAAATGATGACATCATCGAGTTGTTCGGTCTGGTCACCGAAGGAACCGAACTTGAAATCCAACCCGCGACGAAGCGCCGGGGAAAGCTGTTGTTCATCGATTGTGATTCCACGCTGTCCACCATCGAGGGAATTGATGAGTTGGCCCACGCGCGGGGTGACGAGGTGTTTGCGAAAGTCGTCGAGTTGACTCATGCGGCGATGAATGGCGAGGTGCCGATCACCGAAGTGTTTCCGAGGAGAATGGAGATGATCCGCCCGGATCGCGAGGTGTGCGAGACAGTTGGAAATCTCTATATGAATACTCTGGTTCCCGGAGTCGAGGAGTTCATCCGCGAGGTGAAAAACGATGGATGGCTTCCGGTTATTCTTTCAGGTGGGTTCGCTCCATTGATCAAACCGCTTGCGAGGAAGTTGGGAATCGATCACGTCGAAGCGGTGCCGCTTTATCTCAATGAGGACGGAACTTACCAAGGCTATGGCGAGGACTATCCCACGACGCGCAATCTCGGCAAGAACGAGGTGATCCGTGAATGGAAACAAGCGGTCCTGCCCGAACGCGTGGTGATGATAGGTGATGGAATCTCGGATATGGAAACCAAGCCGGATGTGGATGTGTTCATCGGCTTCGGGGGTGTGGTCGCGAGACCCAAGGTGATGGAAGGTTGTGACTATTGGCTCACCGATATGAACGAGAAATCCGTAATCATGAAGGTCATGTCAGGAGGTAGCATGGCATAGCATGAAAATCTGCCATTCCGGGCATTGGATTTTAGCTTGCTAGCGGGTTCATGAATTATAGTTTGCCTCTGTCATGAGTACTACCACTAAGAAAAAATCCCCAAAGGGTGTCCGTTATACGGATGCGCAGAAGAAGGAAGTTACCGACTTCGCGATTGCTTACAATGCGGCCAATGGCCGTGGCGGCCAAAGCACGGCTGCTGCGAAATTCGGAATTTCCCAACTGACAATTGCCACCTGGTTGAAGGGCTCCGCTTCACCGAAGGCCGCCAAGGCATCGAAAGCAGCGAAGGCTGCCAAAGCTCCGAAGGCCGCCAAGGCACCGAAGAAAGCCAAGGCTGGCAAGAGCAAGGCCGGCACCCGTTATACCGACGAGCAGAAGAAGGAAGTCGTCGATTACGCCGTTGATTACAATGCGGCCAACGGTCGTGGCGGACAAAGCAAGGCTGCCGCCAAGTTCAAGATTTCACCACTCACCGTCGTTGCCTGGTTGAAGGCCGCCGGTGTCAAAGGCGGATCGAAAAAAGGCGCTGTGAAAGCTGCCAAGGCACCGAAAGCAGCAAAAGCACCGAAGGCCGCCAAGGCTTCCGTGTCCGGCAGCTTCGACGCCAAGCTGGGTGCGCTGCTCGCTCTCAGCAAGGAAATCACCAAGGCCGAAGCCGAGCTCGCGAAACTGGTTTCCAAGTTCAATGCCGCCAAGGCATCGCTCTGAGATTTCTAACGAAACAATCCATCAGGCCGTTTCCCGCGAGGGAAGCGGCTTTTTTCATTTCACCAGACCAGGTCGGTGATCATTTCCTTCCACAGCATCCGCTCACCTTCGAAGACGAAGTTGCCGATGAAGGTTTTTCCCTCGATCACCAGCGGCAACCAATGCCGGTCGTCCTCCCACATCCGGTGATAGGGAATCGCATCCAGAGCGGTCCATGCGGGCACCGCTTCATCAGTCTCGGTGGGCGTGCCGGTGAAATCTTCCGACCGATAGACATGACAGAGGATGTCGGGGCAGTCCGACATGGAAAACCGCAGTTCGCCCAGCTTCAACGGCGCGTGCGGAGTGACTAGAAGTTCCTCTTGGGTCTCCCGAATGACGGCTTCGAGCGCGGTTTCACCGGGTTCGATTTTTCCGCCCGGGCCGTTGATCTTTCCGGCTCCGAGGCCGCGCTTTTTCTCGATGAGCAGGATTTGCCCGTCCTTGATGACGAACATCAGGGTGGCAAGCATTTCGCCTTCCCACGTCGTCCAGTCGATGGGCGATTCAGGCATCATGAGTTGCTTTCCGCGTAGGCTTCCACCGAGTCGCAGGTGCAAACCAAGTTGCGGTCGCCGTGGACGTTGTCGATGCGGCCGACGGATGGCCAGAACTTGTGCTGGCGCAAATAGGGAAGCGGGAAGGCGGCTTGCTCGCGTGAGTAGGAATGCGGCCAATCGTTTCCACAAACGGTCTCGCAGGGATGCGGGGCGTGTTTGAGCGGATTGTCATTCGCATCCATTTCGCCGCTGATGACGGCGGAAATCTCGCCATGGATGGAGATCATCGCGTCGCAGAAGCGGTCGAGCTCGGCCTTCGATTCGGACTCGGTCGGTTCGATCATCAGCGTGCCGCCGACCGGCCAGCTCATCGTGGGCGCGTGGAATCCGTAGTCCATCAGGCGCTTGGCCACGTCCTCCACCGTGATGCCGCTTTGATCGGATAGAGGACGCACATCGATGATACACTCGTGGGCGACACGGCCGTCGTTGCCGGTGTAGAGGATCGGGAAAAACGGTTCGAGCCGTTTTGCGATATAGTTGGCATTGAGGATGGCGACCTCGGTGGCTTCGGTTAATCCGTTAGGGCCCATCATCGCGATATACATCCAGGAAATCGTGTTGATCGAGGCGCTTCCCCAAGGCGCGGAACAGACGGCACCTTCCTTGGAAGCGAGCTCGCGGTGGCCGGGAAGATAGGGAAGCAGTTGTTTCGCCACGCCGATGGGACCGACGCCGGGACCGCCGCCACCGTGCGGGATGCAGAAGGTCTTGTGCAGATTCAAGTGGCAGACATCCGCTCCGATGAGACCGGGCGAAGTCAGGCCGACCTGCGCGTTCATGTTCGCGCCATCCATGTAAACCTGGCCGCCGGCTTCGTGGATGATTTCACAAATCGAGCGGATGGTTTCCTCGAACACGCCGTGCGTCGATGGATAGGTCACCATCAGGCAGGAAAGATTTTCGCGATGTTCCTCGGTGCGGGCCGCGAGATCGGCGACGTCGATGTTTCCATCCGTATCGCATTTCACGCCGATGACTTTCATTCCCACCATCACGGCGGAGGCGGGGTTCGTGCCGTGCGCGGAAACGGGAATGAGGCAGATGTTGCGGTGGGAATCACCGTGCGCGAGGTGGTAGCGGCGGATTGCTAACAGACCGGCGTATTCCCCCTGCGAACCGGCGTTTGGCTGGAGCGAGACGCCCGCGAAGCCGGTGACTTCGGCGAGCCAGCCTTCGAGCACCGAGAGCATTTCACGGTAGCCCTGGCTCTGGTCGGCGGGGACGAATGGATGGAGCGAGGAAACTTCCGGCCAGCTCAACGGCATCATTTCCGAAGTCGCATTGAGCTTCATCGTGCAGGAGCCGAGGGCGATCATGGACTCGTTCAGCGCGAGATCCTTCGACTCCAGGCGCTTCAGATAGCGGAGCATGTCCGTCTCCGAGTGATAGCTGTTGAAGACCTTCTGGGTGAGGAAACCGGTGTTGCGCGCGTGGGCCTCGTGCCATGCGACTCCGGAGACTTCCTTCTTCTCCGCCTTCACTCCGAAGGCCGCGGCGATCACCGCGATGTCATCGGCTGTCGAGGTTTCATCGAACGAGACTCCGACATGATCCGCATCGATGCGGCGGAGGTTGATTCCGGAAGCGGCGGCGGCTGATAGAACGGCGTCCGCCTTGCCCGTGACCTTGGCGACGAGCGTGTCGAAAAACGGACCGACTTCGATGACCACCCCACCGGCGGTGAGGGCCGTCTTGAGTTCCGAAGTGCGGGAGTGGACGCTGTTGGCGATGTGCTTCAGTCCGTCAGGGCCGTGATAGACGGCATACATCGAAGCCATCACTGCTAAGAGCACCTGCGCGGTGCAGATGTTGGAAGTCGCCTTGTCGCGGCGGATGTGTTGTTCGCGGGTTTGCAGTGAAAGCCGGTAGCCGGGCTTGCCGCGCGAATCGACGGACACGCCGATCAGGCGGCCCGGCATCTTGCGTTTCAACGCGTCGGCGCAGGCCATGAATCCTGCGTGCGGTCCGCCGAAGCCCATCGGCACGCCGAAACGTTGTGAGTTTCCGACGCAGATGTCCGCGCCGAATTCACCGGGTGCCTTCAACACCGTGAGTGCGAGCAAATCCGCGGCGACGATGGCCACCGCTCCGGCAGCTTTCGCTTCCGTGAAAAACTTCGTGAAATCATCGATGCGGCCACGGGTGTCGGGATACTGGACGAGCACGGCGAAAAGCCCTTCACAATCGGCGGGATCGAAGGTCTGCCAGTCACCGATGACCACCTCGATGCCGAGCGGCTCGGCACGCGTCACCACCACGTCGATGGTTTGCGGGTGGCAGCGGTCGGAAACGAAAATCGCAGTGCCTTTCGGCTTGCCGGCGAGCGCGAGGCTCATCGCTTCGGCGGCGGCGGTGCCTTCGTCGAGCAGCGAGGCGTTGGAAACATCCAGGCCGGTTAGATCGGTGATCATCGTCTGGAAATTCAGCAGCGCCTCCAGCCGACCCTGTGCGATCTCCGCCTGATAGGGCGTGTAGGCGGTGTACCAGCCGGGATTTTCCAGAATGTTCCGCTGGATGACTCCGGGCGTGTGCGTGCCGGAATATCCCTGGCCGATGAACGACCTCATCACCCGGTTTTTCGACATGATCGATTTCAACCAGGCGAGCGCGTCATGCTCGGATTTCGCCTCGGGCAAACTCAGTGCGCCATCCATCCGGATTCCGGCGGGCACGGCGGCATCGATGAGCGCGGCGAGCGATGGATAACCGGTTTCCCTGAGCATCTCATCCCGGTCTGAACCAACGGGACCTAGGTGGCGGCTGCGGAAATCAAGACGGGCTGGCATGGTGATGGGAGTTGGATGAAGGGAGGACCAATCGGGACGCCCTTTCCATAGTGGAAAATGCACGGCACGCAACCCTCGTGCTCGGGAAACGGGGGAAATTCCGGTCAGTCCTTCGATTTGCTCGCGCTCACCAACGCCGCCGCGTCCAGCATTGTCCGTTTCTGCAGCGATTTCCGGGATTCAGTCAGTTTTTTCCAGAGATCGGGGACGAAATCCGCGGTGAAACCATGCTCTTCCAGCCAATAAGAAAGGGTCGCGAGGTCGTTTTCATCACCGAGCACTTCGGTGAGCTCGACCATCGTGGGATCCCGCGGGATCGCTCCTTCCGGCAGGAAACCCAGCGCGCCGAGGTAGGCCTTGAGGGCCTTGCGCGCGTCGTGGAAATCTTCCTCACCGCGTCCGTCGAGTTTGCGGCAGCGTTTGAAGACCTGTTTGCTGAGTTTCCCCATGCCGACTTCCATGCGGTCCGGCAGGGTTTCCATGGGAAGATCTAACAAATTTTTACGGGCAGCGGTAACACGTTCGACGCACCAGGAAATCGTCTCTGCCGGCGGACGGCGGGCCGCCGAGTGCGTCTGTTGTTCGAGCAGGCAGAAAATGGCCGCGGTGGTGGACACGTCGCCTTCCCATGCAAGTTTCCGCCAGGTGTTCAGCCGGGAAACCGCATCGCGTGGACCGGATAACAAGCGGCCGATGACCTGGATTTCCTTCGCCGAGCTCTGACCCAGACGGAATAGCGAGAATCCGCCGCGCAGGGATTTTCCCAGTTTGCGGATGGCGTGGACCTCCTCGGCGACGCGGCCCTTCGAGTCGAGCAATCCGTTCAGCAGACGCTCCATGGTGTCACAACCGTTCGCCAGTTGCTCGCTCGCGAATCGCGCGTCTGCTTCGGTCGGTGGCGTCATTGGCGGGCATGAAATAGGGAATCAAGCGGCTTGTCAGTGACGATTTTGTGACAACTATCGACTTCATCCGCCCGCCCGATGTCTCTCTGGAGATGGAACGATGAAAACCTTGATCCAAAATGTTCGTGTCATTTCGCCGGATCTTGAGATCGAAGGCGGTTCCGTGCTGTTGGAAAACGGGCGGATCGTCTCCATGATCGGACCGGACGGGGAAATCCCGCCAGCAGATCAAGTTATCGCCGGGGAAGGCCGCATCGCGATGCCCGGCTTTTTCGACATTCATTCCCATGGCGCGGATGGCAGCGACATTTGCGACAACACCCTGGAAGCCGTGCAACACATCGCGCGACGGAAACTTCAGGAAGGTGTCACGACCTGGCTGCCCACCACGCTGACCCAGCCGCGGGAAAAACTCGAAGCGATCGCGAAAAACTGCGGCCGTTACATGGCGGATCCCATCCATTGCCGGGTGCCCGGACTTCATTTGGAAGGGCCGTATATCAACCCGAAAAACGCCGGAGCTCAGAATCCGGAATTCGTCCGGCTGCCGGATCCAGGTGAGTTGGAACGCCTTCATGAAATCGCCAAATTGCTCGTTCTCTCGCTTGCTCCCGAGATGCCGGGCGCTCTGAAAATGATCAGGACCGCGACGGCCATGGGCATCACCAGTTCCGCCGCCCACACCTCTTCGACATCAGCGGATATCGCCAAGGCGAAAGACGCCGGACTCACCCATCTAACGCATTTTTGCAATGCGATGACTCCGCTCCATCACCGCGAGATCGGCGTCGTCGGCATGGGATTGTTGGATGATTCGTTGAGGATCGAGGTGATTTGTGACACCATCCATCTATGCCCGGAGATGGTGAAACTTCTTTTCAAGCTTATACCGATCGACCGGCTGATGATGATCACCGACTCCACCGCCGCTTCGTGGATAGGTGATGGTGAAATTATGTTAGGTGGACTCGCCGTGGAGGTGAAGGATGGCATCGCACGACTGAAGGACAGCGGTGCACTGGCAGGCTCCGCGCTGCGATTCAACGAAGGCGTGAGGAATGTCGCGGAAATCACCGGGCTGCCGCTGCACCAGCTCGTGAAGACGACTTCCTGGAACCAGGCGCGCTCGCTGGGTCTAGCAGATTTCGGAAAATTGGAAGCCGGGTATCACGCGGACATCGTTTTGCTAAACGGGGACTTCTCGGTTTGGAAGACCTTGATCGGAGGAGAGGAACGATAAGTCCCATAGGACTTATAAGATCTATTTCTACTCCGCCGACTTCACCTGTCTGAAAATCCACAAACTCACCACGCTCACCCCGATGGCGAGCCAGCCGAGCCGGTCGAAATGAAGCAGTCGCCCGTCCGCTCCCTGAGCCACGATGTAACTTCCCAAAGACGCGGTCACACCGGAGGCCAGATCCCGCGAGCAAGCGACCAGACTCATGTAGGCACCGCGTCTTGCCGGAGGCACCGCCATCGAGATCGTTGCCTGGCCGGGCACAAACCGGCCGCTGGCGAAAGTGAAAAACAATCCGGCGAGGATCAACGTTTGCCAGACAGGCATTGGGCCGGCGGAGGTAAGCACGCGGATCACCACACAGGCTCCGGCGACCAGGATCGCATACATCAGGAACTTTCCGTGCCGGTCGGCCATTTTTCCGATGAAAGGACCGGTGAAAATGGTGATCACTCCACCGGTTAGATATACGAGGAACAGGCTCGTTTCAGGCAGGCCCGTGTTGGCGACAAGGAATGGCGAGAGGAACGGGATGATCGTGAAATGGCCGAAGACCATCGCGCCCATCAGCACCAGGCCTGTCCAGGCGTTGCCGTTCCGTATCAGTTCGAGGAAATCCTTTCCGGATTTGACCTTTCCGCCCGTGAGGTGGCCGCGCACGGGCGGGAGCGTGCGGAAGAGTCCGATCCAAACGGCCGCCGCGACCAGTGCGATGGTTAGAAATGGTCCCTCCCATTTCCACCACTGCGCGATCTTCAGGCCTAACGGAACCCCCATCGCTGCCGCAGCGGAGAATGCCGTCATGATGATGCCCATGCCGCGCGCGCGGCGTTCGGGCGGCACCACGTCGGCGACGATGGCCATGATGGTGGCTCCGCTCACGCCGCCGAACGCACCGCAGATGGCGCGCGCGACCAGCAGGGTGGAAGCGTTGTCGCAAAGTCCGCAGGCCAGCGTGCCCAGCGTGAATCCGGCATAACAGAACAGCAGGAGCTTCCGGCGGTCGAAGCGGTCGGTGAACGGAGCGGCGGCGAGACCGACGATGCCCGCGGTCAGCGCGAACGAGGAGATCAGCGTCCCGAACTGCCGCGCGTCGATGCCGAGGTCGCGCATGAGCTGCGGCCCTAACGGCATCATGATCATGAAATCCATGATGTGGGTGAACTGTACCGCCGCGAGGAGGAGAAGGAGCTTTCGCTCGGAAAGGACGGTCGTATTCAAAGGAGAGGGAGTTTCATCCGGGATTGGAACGGCCTTGTCATCGGGTGACGCCGGGAAAGAGCCCGCCGGTCCGGCGGCTCATGTCCGTAGGTAATCCGCGACCCATCGGGCGGCAACGAGATTTTCGAAGACGTTTCAGACCGCCTCCCCGATGCCGGACGACCGGAAGCGCGAGCGGTATTCCGCAGGAGTGATGCTGAGCTGGCGGGAAAAAGAGCGGCCCATGACGTCGGCGCTGCCGTAGCCGCAGGCGGCGGCGATTTCCTCCATGCCCTGGGTGCTGCGTTCGAGCTTCCGCCTGACCGCCTCAATGCGGATGCGCTCGACGTACTGCGACGGCGGCTGGCCGATCTCGCGGGTGAAGACCCGCTGGAAATTCCGTTCGCTCATCGCCGTCTTGTTAGCGAGCGAGGGGACGGAAAGATCCTCCGCCAGGTGTTCCTGCATCCAGACCTGGAGGTCGCGGAGCGGGGTGTTTTCCGTCTTCTGTTCCCGCAGCGCCACGCTGAACTGCGCCTGGTTTCCGGGACGGCAGAGGAAGACCACCAGTTGCCGCGCCACTTCGAGGGCGACGGCGCGGCCGTGGTCCTCTTCCAACAGCGCGAGGCTCAGGTCAATTCCCGAAGTGGCTCCGGCGGAGGTGTAGATGTTGCCGTCCTTCACCCAGATGGGATCGGGATCAACCTTAACCTTCGGAAAATCACGGGCTAACAAGTGAGCCCAGTTCCAGTGCGTGGTCGCGCGTCGGCCGTCGAGCAGCCCGGCTTGGGCTAACAGCCACGCACCGGTGCAGATGGAGCCGATCCGCCGCGCGGAAGATCCTTGCTTGCGCATCCATTTGAGAAGTTTTTCCGGCGGCTCCGTCAGCTCGTTGCCCATGCCGCCGGGAACGATCAAGGTGTCGATCTCCCCACGGAT
This sequence comes from Verrucomicrobiota bacterium, assembly GCA_040386755.1. Lineage (GTDB taxonomy): Bacteria > Verrucomicrobiota > Verrucomicrobiia > Verrucomicrobiales > Akkermansiaceae > Luteolibacter. The sequence continues at coordinate 130,399 of JAZKEY010000002.1, forward strand.
GGACGAGTAGAGCGGCCCGGTCCGCAGACCCATGCCATACATGCCGTCGAGTTCGGACGCCTCCACGGTGGACAGATGGCAGATCTGATAGCGGCGGTTCTCTGGAAGCAAGGTGTTCGCCGTGGCGAAAATGTCGTTTACGCTGGCGACGTCCATTTCCCGGACGCGGGGATACATCAGGATGACGAGGCGGCGGTTCGGGGTGGCGTTCATGGAGTGGATTGGTAATGTGGCATGTTTTCAGCTTGGCGTAAATCGTCGGATGCTTGTCGTTCACGCCAGGCGAATCCCGCGATAATCTTCGATCATCAAGGCGGCCGCAGCGCCTCCTGCCTCTCAGAAAAAACAAAATCAACAAACCACACATGACCATGAGCACGATCACCACCAAGGACGGCACCAGCATCTACTACAAGGACTGGGGAACCGGCCAACCCGTCATCTTCAGCCACGGCTGGCCGCTTTCCTCGGACAGTTGGGAGGCGCAGATGTTCTTCCTCGCCTCGCACGGCTACCGCGCCATCGGCCACGACCGCCGCGGCCACGGCCGCTCCAGCCAGCCATGGGATAACAACGACATGGACGGCTATGCCGACGACCTCGCCGAACTCATCGAACAGCTTGACCTGCGTGACGTCGTTCTCGTCGGCTTCTCCACCGGCGGCGGCGAGGTGACCCGCTACGTCGGCCGCCACGGCAGCAGCCGGATCGCAAAACTGATCCTGGTTTCCGCCGTTCCGCCGCTGATGGTGAAAACCGAAGCCAACCCCGGCGGCCTGCCCATTGAGGTCTTCGACGGCATTCGCGCCGGCTCGCTGGCCGACCGCTCGCAACTCTACAAGGACATCGCAAGCGGCCCGTTCTATGGCTATAACAGACCGGGATCGAAGCCCTCGCAAGGCATCATCGACGCCTTCTGGATGGCGGGCATGATGGGCGGCCACAAGAACACTTATGACTCGATCAAGGCTTTCTCGGAAACCGACTTCACCGAGGATTTGAAAAAGGTCGATATCCCGACGCTCATCATCCACGGCGACGACGACCAGATCGTCCCGTTCCCTGCCGCCGGGCTCGCCTCATCGAAGCTGGTGAAGGACTCGAAACTCATCGTCTATCCGGGAGCGCCCCACGGCATCGCCGACACCCACAAGGACCAGCTCAACAACGATCTGTTGGAATTCATTCGCGCCTGAAACTTTTCCCTCTTCCATCCAAACCTCCCCGATGTCATGAGCTCTCTATCGAAAACCATCCTTCTCGTCCACGGCCTATGGGTCACGCCGCGGTCGTGGGAGCATTTTCAAAAACACTACGAAGCCCGCGGCTACAAGGTGCTGGCTCCGGCCTGGCCGGGTATCCGAGGAGAGGTCGAGGAAATGCGCCGCGATCCGTCGAGCTTCAACGGCATCGGCATCGCTCAGGTGCTGGAGCACTACGCAAAGATCATCGCGGAGCTGCCGGAGAAACCGATCATCATCGGCCACAGCTACGGCGGGCTCATCACCCAGCTCCTCATCGACCGCGGCCTGGGCGTGGCGGGAGTCGCCATCGACTCGGTGCCGGCCAAGGGTGTCTATATCCTGCCGTTCTCCACTTACGAAGCGCTCACGCCCTCGCTGGCCAATCCCTTCAACATCGGCGGCACCTATCTGTTTCCGTTCAAGCGCTGGTGGCGCGTCTTCGCGAACAGCCTGAGCGAAACGGAAGCCCGCGCCGCCTACGACCGCTACGCCATCGCCGCGCCGGAGCGGGCGATCTTCGACGCCGCGCTGTCCAACATCATCCCCGGGTCGCTGGCCCGCATCGATTTCAAGAACGCCTCACACCCGCCGCTGCTCTTCATCGGTGGGGAGAAGGACGTCATTATGCCGGCCGCGCTAAACCGGAAGAATTTCCGCAAATACCAAGGCCCCGCGGTGGTGGAATACAAGGAGTTCCCCGGCCGCAGCCATTTCATCATCGGTGAAAAAGGCTGGGAGGAAGTCGCGGATCACGCGCTGGCGTGGGCCGAGAAACACTCTGCCTGATAGGGTTTACCCTAGCCAGACGGATTTCAAATAGGCCTCGTCCGTGAAATCCGACGGCATGTCGGAGTGGCGGGCGCTCATCGGACGGCGGATGGCGCTGCGGAGTTGTTTCTGGAAATCGTTGAGAGGGAGATTGCGGCAGTTCGTCGAGCACAGCAACCAGCCGTCCGGTGCGAGGATGTCGGCGGCGAGGGCGGCGAGCTCGCCGAAGTTTTCCTCCACGCGGAAGACCTTGCCTTTTTCATCGCGCGAGAAAGTCGGTGGATCGAGGATGATGCCATCGAACGTGCGACCTTGTTTGGCGAAGCGGCGGAGCCAGTGGAAGGTGTCGCCCTTACAGAAATGGTGCGCTGTTGGATCGAGTTGGTTATGGGAGAAATTCCGTTTCGCCCAGTCGAGGTAGGGTTGTGATAGATCAAGCGTGGTGGTTTCCGCACCGGCCATTCCAGCGGCGACGGAGAACGCCCCGGTGTAGGCGAAGGTGTTGAGCAGGCGCAGGCCGGGAGCCATGCGCTTGCGGACTTCGGCGCGGTTGTCGCGCTGGTCGAGGAAAATGCCCTGGGAATATCCGGATTGGAACGAGATCTCGGAAGCGACGCCGTTTTCTAACATGAGAAAGGGTTCCGTGACTTCCGGTCCTGCGAGATGCGAGGGCGATTCCTTCTGATGCTGGTCGAGCCGTTTCCAATAACAGGAAACGCCTTGGTCACGGACCCACTCGCGGAAGGCCGGCGGCAGATGATCGCCGGTGGTCGAAACCAGCCATCGGCCCGCGTAGGTTTCCAGAATCAGGCCGGGCAGGCCATCACCTGCGCCATCGATGAGGCGGACGGCGTTGGTGGCGGAATCGAGGAGATTGGCGCGTTTCGCGACGGCGTTTTGAAGAAGTCGGAGCATGGAGGCGGCGCAACCTAGGCAAGAACGCCATTCACGACGAGGCCGATCTTTTCAAAGTAGGAGGATCTTCCCGATTTTAAAACGCCCGCTTGATCTTGAAAGTGCCCCACGTGGTGGCCTTCGCGAGCTCACCGTCGAACAGATATCCCTTCACGACGCTTTTGTAGGTTCCGGTATTCTTGTCCTGATAATAGAGATAGACCGTGTTTTTGAAGGAGATGTTGTTGTTGGCGCCATAGGTCATGACCAGTTTCCCGGTCCACACCTTCTTGCCCTTCAGGCTCGTCTTCACCACGGTCGAGTTGTAATTGACGATGGCTTTCCGCGGATCGTTCGCGTAGCGCATCTTGGTCGCGTTATCGACCGTCAGCTTGATCGTCTCCTGCCAACTCGACGGGAATTTGTTGAATTCCCCGGTCGCCCGCTCGCTCAGGGTGATGATGTCCCCGATCTGGATCGGCAGCGGCGGGGTGATCACCGGTTTGTCGGGCATCGTCCACGTTTCCTGAGTCACGAAGTTGCCATTGAGCAGCGCTTTGGTTCCGGTGGGGACCAGCATCTGGTTGCGCCAGCCTGCCGTGGTGAGTTCGAGCACGGCGATGGTGAAATAGAAATTTCCGTTGATGAACGGCACGTCGGATGCGGTTTTGACGGTGAAATCCGTGAATTGATAACCGGCGTCCAGCGCCCCGAGCGTGTATTCGCCGACGATGAATCCGGTCGCGGGAGAGGGGATGGTCGGAGGGTAGGGATGTTCGGACGCCCACAGGACCAACTTGATCGTGCCGGTCCCCAGCGGGCCGAGATTCTGGAGTTCGCCCTTCAACCGGAATCCGCACTGGGGCTCGGTGATGTTCCACTCCAGTTTGCCGTTCAAATACAGGTTCGCGGCTTCGGTCCGCACCATGCAGAACAGCAGGGCGACCAGGCAGAGGAGTGTTTTCATGGGGACTGTTTCGATTCGAGGGCGGACCAAGTCAAGCGGAAGTGCCGGACGCGGCCCGCCGCGACCATTGATCCGGCTATGGCGCTTCCATTGGATCAGCCGATGCCTTGCTCGGGAAAAATCCGCCACGCAGGGTGTTGCCATGCACGGGATTTTTCCTACGATCCGTTCTGAAATGAGCGCCCTCCCCGAATCCCTCACCGTCGCGGTTGCCAATGGTAGCCTGCTGGAATCCGCGAAAACCAACATCACCGCCCTGCTCGACGGGACCACCAGCGCGGTCGCGCCGCTGGCGATTCAGGAACTCGCGGACGCCGGCGAATGGGAGGAACTCAACGACCGCTTTTTCAAAACCCTCGCCTTCGGCACCGGCGGCCTGCGCGGACGGACCATCGGGCGCGTCGTGACCAAGGCGGAGCAGGGAAAAGGCGGCCCGAACGATCGCCCGGAGCATCCCTGCGTCGGCACCGCGACGATGAATTTCTACAACGTCAGCCGCGCCGTCCGGGGCCTCATTGCCTATGCGAAACAATTCGCCGGTTCCTCGCGCAAACCGGTGCTCGTTTTCGCCCATGACACCCGCCACTTCTCGCGCGACTTCGCGGAATTCTGCGCGAAGACCTGCGCCGACCTCGGCTGCGACGCCTATCTCTTCGACGGCCCCCGCGCCACACCCCAGCTTTCCTTCGCCGTCCGCGAACTCCGCGCCGATGGCGGCGTCGTCCTAACCGCTTCCCACAACCCGTCCTACGACAATGGCTTCAAGGCCTACTTCAACGACGGCGCGCAGATCGTCGATCCCCACGCCACGGCCATCATCAACGAGGTCAATGCGATCACCAGCGAGCGCTATGAATCCGTCCCCAAATCCGCACGCGGCACCGTCACCATCCTCGGTGCGGAAATGGACGAGCTCTACATCAGCCGCCTCAAAACCCTGCTTCTCAAGCCATCCCTCCTCGAAGGCGCGAAAACCAAGATCGTCTTTACCAACCTCCACGGCACCGGCGGCCACATCAACGTCCCGATGCTCCGCGGCCTCGGCTTCGAGGTTCTAACCGTCCCCGAGCAGGACATCCAGGACGGCCGTTTCCCCACCGTGGAATCGCCGAATCCCGAAAACGGCCCCGCGCTGCAGATGGGCATCGATCTCGCGGAGAAATCCGGTGCGGAAATCGTCATTGGTACCGATCCCGACGCCGACCGCATGGGCGTCGCCGTCCGCGACACCGCCGGGAAAATGGTTCTCCTAACGGGAAATCAGATCGGCTCGCTGATGGCATGGTATCGCCTGAAAACCTGCTTCGAACTCGGCTGGCTCAGCAACGCGAACCGCAGCCGCGCCGTGCTGGTGAAAACCTTCGTCACCACCGAACTCCAGCACGCCATCGCCGATGGCTTCGGTGTCGGTGTCGTCGATACGCTCACCGGTTTCAAATACATCGCTGGCAAGCTCCGCAAATACGAGGAAGCCATCCCCGCCGACAAGAAGGGCGACTACCGTTCCCTAACCGAATCCCAGACGCGTGCCTTGCGCCTCGAATACTCCCGCTTCTTCGTCTTCGGCGGCGAGGAAAGCTACGGCTACCTCGGCTCCGACGCCATCCGCGACAAGGATGCGAACGGCGCGACCCTCATGTTCGCCGAAGTCGCCGCCTACGCGAAGTCCGTCGGCAAGACGCTGACCGAGCTGATGGACGACGTTTACACCGAATACGGCTACTATCTGGAAATCGGAAAATCCCTCGTCATGGAAGGTGCCGACGGTGCCGCGAAGATCCAGGCGCTCGCCAATTCCTACGCCGAGAATCCTCCAACCGAAGTCGATGGCTCCGCCGTCCTCCGCGTCCGGGATTTCGCAAAACAGGATCTCTTCGACCAGGAAGGCGACCTTCTCCCGAAGGAAAAAATGCTCTTTGTCGATCTCGAAGACGGCCGCTCCTTCGCCGTCCGTCCGTCCGGCACCGAGCCGAAGATCAAGTTCTATCTGTTTGGAAAGCACGCTCCCGGCGGTGATCTATCAGCCGCGAAGTCCGCCGTGAAAACCAGCCTCGCCAACCTTTGGAGCTGGATCGAAACCGACGCCACCAAGCGGTCCTGAGAATCACCGTCGGTTTTCTGGCAACAAGCCAGATATGAAAATTGGCAAAAGCCCGGTCAACCGGGCTTTTGCTTTTTTTCCTGAAGCCAGCGGCGACACCCATCAAATGGTTCAAAGAGGCCTGTCGTCTTCATCCGGCACCATGGGATTTTGTGTGGTTTTTGAATAGATTGACTAAAATTGCATAAAGTAGCTCGACATGAACAGCGCGGAAGTTATTTTCGCTTGATATTGTTGCATTAAATTGCAGCAAGAGCGCCTAACCCACGCATTTGAGATTGGAAAAGTCACCCATTCCGCAGTTCCGGGTGACGCCAAAAACCCTAAAAAAAAAACCAAAAAATCAGATTAGACCTCTATGAACCTATTCGTTAAAAACCTGGCTTTCTGCGCCCTCGCTGGTGTCTCGGGAAGCGCGATCGCGGCTCCCATGCTCATGCCTAACGGCGATTTCACGGCGGGCGGAGCGAACTGGAACCAAGTCAGTGGCGGTATTGCCTACAGTTACCCGGCTACCGGAGGGAATCCTGACGGCTACGGAATCATGGATGCCACCAACGGCCAGTGGGCCATCTGGGTGGCTAACAATGACGCGCCCATCCCGCTCGCCTCGCTGGGCCTGGAGGCTGGAAAGACCTACGTTTTCAAACAGGACATGATCACCCTCATCTCCGGAGTCGGCCACCGCGGGGGCGTCAAGATCGAATCCTGGAACGGAGCCCAACTCAGCAACAGCGGTGACATGTTCGCCACCAGCACTTCCGGTTCTTGGGAGACCTACTCTTTCACCTATACCATCGATCCCGCCGCCACGGCGATCAAGGTCGTGCCGCTCTGGGGGGAAAACTCCAGTATCGGCTACGATAACATTCTCGTCGAAAACACGCCGGTCATCCCGCCACCGGTTGTCCCGGTGATTCCTAACGGAACGTTCTCCGCCGGTGGCACGGCTTGGGCGTTTTTCCAAGGCGGCGGACAGACTGTCAGCTACCCCGGCACCGGAGGCAACCCCGACGGCTGCGCGGTCATCGACTCCGTCGGAAAAGGCTCGTATGCGGTGATCGTGGCCAACAACAATGTCCCGATGTCGCTCGCCTCGCTCGGCCTCACCGCCGGAAAGACCTATACCTTCCAACAGGATATGAAAATTCTCGCCGGGACCAACATCGGGGGACTCAAGGTGGAGTTTGTTCCCGGGTTTTCCGGTGAGTTGTATCCCACGCTCATCGGTGACGGCTCGACATGGGAGACCTACTCCTTTCAAATCACGATTCCCCCGGCCTGCACGCAAATCCAGGTTGTGCCACTCTGGGGTCCTAACTCCACGGTGGCTTACGACAACATCAAGATCCTCCTTCCGCCGCCGCCGGGGGCGCCTGCCGCCTCGATCAACCTCGGCACGCTGGTCGGCTGGACTCCCACAAGCGAGGAGAACACCTATCAGGTTCAGGAATCGGCCGATAGCTACGACTGGACGGATGTGGGAACCGCCTCCACCGGAACCTCGGTCACTTCGCAGTTCGCCTTGGGCAAGGCCCCGTTCTATCAGGTGGTTGAAAAGACTCCTGACCTGCTTGGCAACGGCGTGTACAATCCGGGTTTCGAAACCACCGCCGCTCCCACCGCTGCCAACCCGGGTGCTGAAAACTGGAACATCGTCGTTCCGCCCAATGTCGGAGCGAGTATGACCGTGGCCTCCTCCTACGGAGCCGATGTTCCGTATGAAGGAAGCCAGATGCTCGTCATTGAGTCCTCCACGCCCTCCGAAGGTCCGGTGACTCCGCCAAACACGGACGTGCGCAGCGACTATTTCCCTCTCCCGGGGGGCGGCACCTACACCTTTTCGTTCCACGCGCTCAACGCGGTCAAGACCGGTGGGGCGAATCCGCAGTATAGCTTCGAATTCTTCAACAGTTCCAACGTCCTCATCGGAAATTCCTACACCTCGTTCGCCAGCGTCGGTTCCACATGGACCAAGGTGGAGCAAACCTTCACCGCGCCAGCAGGTAGCGCGACCATGAGGATCGGATGGATCCAGGCCATGGGAGCCGGCAACGGCTGGCAGTGGGTTTCACTCATCGACGGGGTTTCTCTCCCCACTCCATCCGTTCCCGGAGAGGAATACGTGCTGGAGGCCACCACGGCACCCGCGGTCGAGGTGACATGGGAAACGGTCGATGGCAGTTCCTATCAGGTCAAATCCTCGACCGACCTGTCGTTCTGGTCGGAAGTGGGGGCTCCTGTTATTGGCGACGGCTCGCCTTTCTCGATCGTGGAACCGCTTTCCCCGCCGAAGAAATTCTATCAGATCAAACAAACGACTCCCTGATGCGGTTTCCCCTGACGGGACTGCTGATCCTGATGGCGGCCTTCGTTCCGGGGGTCGTCGTCCGGGCGCAGGGTCTGCCCGGCTGGACCTTGGTCTGGGCGGATGAGTTTTCCCAAAGCGACGGTGCCAAACCCGATCCCGCGAAATGGGGGCATGACATCGGCGGCTCCGGTTGGGGAAACAACGAACTCCAGTATTACACGGATCGCACCGAGAACGCGCGGATCGAGGGTGGCAATCTGGTGATCGAGGCCCGGGCTGAAAATTATTCCGGCAAAAACCATACGTCGGCCCGGTTGCTGACCAAGGGCAAATGGTCGTGGACTTACGGCCGCATCGAGGCGCGGATCAGGATCCCGCGCGGCCAGGGAATCTGGTCCGCGTTCTGGATGCTCGGTGCGAACGTCGATGTGGTGAACTGGCCGGCCTGCGGCGAGATCGACATCATGGAGAACATCGGCTCGCTGCCGTCCACCCTCTACGGGACGGCTCATGGCCCCGGCTATTCCGGGGCGGGCGGCGTGTCCGGAAACACCGTTCTATCAGGTTCAGAGCTGGCGGACGATTTCCACGTGTATGCCATCGAGTGGGAGGAGAACCGGATCCAATGGTTCCTCGACGGACAGCCTTATTTCACCGTCACTCCCGGTTCATTGCCTAACGGAGGTTCGTGGGCCTTCAACCAACCGCAGTTCCTCCTCCTGAATCTCGCGGTCGGAGGAAACTGGCCGGGTCCCCCTAACGGCTCCACCGTGTTTCCCCAGCGGATGACGGTGGATTACGTCCGCGTGTATTCGCAGGAACCGTCCGCTCCGGTGGAAACAGTGGTCACCGTCGATCCGGCAGAGTCCTGGCTCGGCTACATGCATGTGTTCGACCTCCCTTCCAACGGTGGTGCCCGCCGGTCCGGGCAAAGCTGGCCCGTGGCCGGTCTCCGCGCCGTTTTCAATGGCCCCGTGCTCACCCTTTCTCCCAACACCATCGGCGATCCCGCAGCCTACTGGTATATCGGCGGTGGTGGGCCGGGGAAGCCCGGCAACAAGATCATGAAAGCCAACATGTATGTGGAGGAGACGGGTGGCTTGTCGGGAAAAACCGTGGTCTTCACCGGTGCGGTCCCTGCGAACACCCTAACCGGTTCTCATCAGTCCGTGGCCTTCATCAGGGATTTCTCGCCGGACTTCTCTTCGTTCCAGTCGGTGACCGTGCCTCTCACTAACGGCATTTTCAGACTCAGCCTGACAACCGCGGCCGGAGCGGGACGTCACGTGCAGTACGGTTTTGAAACCACCGGCGTCAATGTCTGGCCAACCGACGCCGGGCCTTTCGGATCCGTGTCGATCACCGCCGCTCCGGCCGACCCCTTTGCGGCATGGATGGCGGGTTTCAATTTCTCCGGGTTCGTCAATCCCGATCTAACGGAAGTCGGGGATCCCGATGGCGATGGTCAGGACAACCGCACCGAATTTGCCCTCGATGGTGATCCGGCAGCCGCAGCCTCGTCTGGAAAAATCCGGGTGCGCGTAGAATCCATCGACGGTGAACGGGTCCTGCTCCTGACCCTCCCGGTGCGGGATGGGGCGGTCTTCAGCGGATCTCCGGCCCTGAACGCGATCATCGGCCAGCTCTGCTACAGGATCGCAGGATCCGACGACCTCGCCGGTTTTGACCGCGCGGTGGTGGAGGTTTCGCCGGCCAGAGCGGAAGGAATGCCGGCCACCCGCAGCGGTTGGAACTACCGCAGTTTCCGTCTGGCCGGTTCGGTCGACGGCCCGTCCCCTCGCGGATTTCTGCGCGCGGGCATCACTTCCGCTCCCTGAAGTTTTGTGATCCCGAAGAAGAATCAACTTGTGCGGTGCGCGATAACCTCGTCAGTTGGCGAGCGTATTTTGCATGAATTTGCATTTGCTGTCGACGTGCAGCATCTTCCATCGAAAACCCCATGAAACCCGGTCTTCCTATTTGTGCCGCAAGTGCCGTCATTTTCCTGATCGCCGGTTCACCCGTGCGCGCGGCAACACCCGTAATGAAGATCGAGCGAGGACATTCCTTCGGCTGGCCGACGCTCGTTGGAAATACCTATCAACCGCAATGGTCGCCCGCCCCCGCCGGACCGTGGACGAATCTGGGGGCGGTCGTTTCCGGCAACGGACTGACGCAAACCTTCCACGATACGGCGGGTGGCGGCCAGCGTTTCTATCAAGTTTTACAGATCGTTCCGGGTTCCGATCCCGTGCCGGCGGGTCCGGTGAACGCGGGGTTCGAGGTGGGCAGCGGGATCGTTGCCACCCATTGGACCACCGGCGGCGGACAAGCTCCCGTTCGTTCGGGCGAGGCGGCCCGCTCCGGAGCCTCGGGCATGCGCAGCGCGCTGGCCAACGTGGGATCCTCGCCCGCCGAGGGAAACCTCTATCAACTGGTGAAGGCCCAGGGGGGCACGGTCACCGGCGGACACACGTATGATTTCTCGTTTTGGGCGAAGCAGATCGGTAGCGGGCCCTCATACGTCCAACAGTATCAGGTGCAGTGGTTGAATTCGTCCAACGTCTCTATCGGAGGTACGGGAGTGGTGAACTTCAACGGCGTCGTAGGCTCCTGGGTGAAAATTTCCAACACCGGCCTCGTCGCTCCGGTGGGGACCGTTGAGGCCCGGCTGACGTTCCGCTTCGTGACGGGTGCCGTGACCGGCGGTCATGGGGAGGTGTTCATTGACGATGTTTTGCTGGACGATGGCAGCGCCAATTCCGGCAGTCCGGGCCACACCGATGTGCTCGCCGTGACGGCCCAGCCGGTTGCGAAGCTGACCTGGTCCACGGAGTCCGGTGTTTCCTATCAGCCGTGGTCGAGTCCGGACCTTTTGGCCTGGACCGCGATTCCTCCGGTGATCACCGGCGACGGAAATCCCCGGACGATCACGGTTCCCACCATGAATGGCGCGGGCTTTTTCCGCTTGGGAATCCCGGTTGCTGCCGTGTCCCCGCCGACCGGGCTGCACACGGTTCCTTCCGGGGGCAACTCGATCGGTCTCGCATGGAATGCCAGCCCCACCAGCGGCGTGACCGGGTACCGCATCCGCTACGGGACCTCCAGCGGAAATCTGGATCAAACGCTCGACGTCGGCAATGTCACCTCCGCCACGCTCGCGGGGCTGCTGCAGGGACAGACCTATTTCATTTCAGTTAGTGCCTTGACGGGAAATGGTGAAAGCCCCGCGGGGGGAGCCACGCTGTCCGCCCAGCCGGATGCGTCCGGCGGAATCGTGGCATTGTTCAACTCCAGCACTGTTCCCGAACCGGCGACGACCGTTGACACGCCGACCGCGCTCGTCACCCACATCGGCGATCGCGCGCGCGACCGGCACGCGCGTGAGGCGATCTATCATGCCTACGATCACTATCTGAGCTGGTACTGGGAGGAACGCACGATCGACATTGAAATCATCGACCGCGTTGCCAAGGGGGGCACGGACATCACTTTCAACTATCAGACCCTCACTCCGCTGGGCGCGCCCGAGTTCCGCGCCTTTTTCCGCGGCATCAACACGGTGGCCGAATATCACGGAAACCACTCCGCGCCTCTCATCGGGCCGAACCTTTATTCGCAGACGCTGACTTCGAAACTGCCCGAAAACCGGCCATTGCAGATCGGCGACCGGGTAGAGATCGAGATCAGCCAGTTCATCCAGGCGGCGGTGCATGGCCGCAACAATTACTACGGCACCACGATGCTCTACATCGTGGGGCAGGGGATCGTGCCGTGGGGGGCATCAGGCCCGCTACTGGACTCCTTTCCGCTTCCGGAGACCGCATGGCTCGGCGGCAAAACCACGCTTCCCTATCAGTATTCCAACGAGCCCGAACACCGGTTCAAGCAAACGGCGGGAAACATCTCGCCGTCCAACATCCAGCCGTTTATGTTAGGCCGGCGTCTGCATCATACCGACTTCGGCGATGGCTCGCACTCCGAGCCGGGAAATCCCGTGTTTGCCGGACAGGTCGGAAAACTCGGACCCAGGTTCATCGCCCGCAGTTGCGTCGAGTGCCATATCAACAACGGCCGCGCGCTGCCTCCTGCGCTCGGAGCTCCGATGACGAAGTCCGTTGTCAAAGTGGGCAGCAACGCGATCGGAAGTCCCCACCCGATTCTGGGGTCCGTGCTCCAGCCTCAATCGGTCAGCGGTGCGGCGGAAGGCTCCGCAGTGATTGCCAGTTACATCAATTCCAGCGGCCAGTATGGGGATGGAACTCCTTGGTCTTTGAGGAAACCGAGCTACTCGTTCCAAGGAACCGCTCCCGCATATTTCTCGGTCCGCCTGACGCCACCGCTGGTCGGAATGGGGCTGCTGGAGGCGGTCGCCGAAAGCACCATCACCGATCTATCAGATCCGGACGATGCGAACCAGGATGGCATCTCAGGTCGCATCCAGACGGTGGTGGATCCGCAGACCGGGCAGCAGCGTCTCGGGCGTTTCACCCACAAGGCAGGCAAAGCCCGAGTCAGCGATCAGATCGCCTCGGCCCTCAACACCGACATGGGCGTGACCACCTCCGTTTTCCCGACGCTGGATGGCGAGGCGACTCCCGGACCAGCCGAGATGACAGCCGCGGAACTGGATGAAATGAACCGTTATGTCTCGCTGCTCGGAGTGGGCGCCCGCCGCGACCTAACGGATACTCAGGCGCTCCGGGGCGAGCAGATGTTCGCCAGCGCGAGCTGCACCGCCTGCCACACTCCGACTCTAGCGACCAGTTCGTATCATCCGATGGCGGAGTTGCGAGACCAGGTGATCCATCCCTACACGGACCTTCTTCTTCACGACATGGGCGCGGGGCTTGCCGACAACATGGGCGAGGGCTCCGCCACCGGTTCCGAATGGCGGACACCGCCGCTATGGAACATCGGCCTGACCTCCGGAGTTAGTGGCGGCGAAGCCTATCTGCATGACGGCCGCGCCATCAGTCTCGAAGAAGCTATCCTCTGGCACGGTGGCGAGGCGGAGGCCTCGAAACAGACGTTCCTCGGAATGTCGGCGGAGGACCGGGCGGCGTTGGTCGCGTTTTTAAAATCGCTCTGAGAAAGTCGCTTCCGCGCGACGTGATTCCGGAAAAGAAATCCCCCCGGCTCTTTCGAACCGGGGGGAAAAACCACGTAACAAGTAACCAAGGAAATCAAATTCGAACGATGGCAGGTTATCTCGTTTTCAAGGGGCGCGCCATCACGCGATGACGTAGGGGAGCACCCCGCCAATTCGAGGGTTGCCCGCCGGAAATCGAACTGATAATCCATCCGCTACGATGAAAGCCCACGCACTGATTGCCCTGCTGGTTCTGCCTGTTTTGCATGCCCAGGAGGCCGCCCCCGTTGATCTCGAAGCCCGCCGCCAGTCGGTGGTGGATTTGAAAACCCATATTGAGATGCGCGAGACGCGGCTCAATGAAATCGCCGGTGATATCCGTGCCCTTGATGATCGCAACGAGAAGCGCATCGATTCCATCGTCAACACCTTGAAAGGCCTCAAGGACTCGGAAAGTTCCAAGACCCGCATCAACGCGCTCAAGGGAGAGGTCATCGCCGGATTGCGGAAAACGATCACCGTCTATCAGGGCAAGCGCCGCGATATCTTCGAACGCCTCCGCACGGACAAGTCGGCGGCTGTGCAGGCGCTCACTGGCGATCTGGAGAAATTCGACGCCCGCACTCAGAAGCGGGTCGATCAGATTGTGGAACTCGCCAAAACCATGCCGGCCCGCGAGGACGTCGATAAGTACGAGGATGCCGGCACCGAGTATCGGAATGGTTGGTACTACGAAACCACCCGGATCAGCGAGGAATGGAAACAAAACCGCCGCCAGGGAGTCGCCACCGAGAAGAGCCTGCGCGAACTCCGCGAGGCACTCGAAAAATCCATCGGTTCCCTCGAGTCACGCAGAGCCTCGACCGCCGGATTGCTCAAGGAGCGTAACCTGAGTGATGCCGAACGTGCGATCCAGCAACAGGAACTCGGCCGCATCGATGCCATGCTCGAGAACCGCCGCATGGAACTTTTGGAACTCTCCCTGCCGTCCGGCACAAGCGCTTCCGCAAGCGACAGCGAGACCACCGGCAAGAACGTGTCCAACCCTGCAGCCAAGGACAACGCCGAGGAGATGAAGGACCTCCTCGACGACGCCCGCAAGGACATCGCCGCCGACTTTTGGACGATTCTCCGCAAATACGGTGAAGCCGCCAATGAGCGCGACAAGATCCTCGGCCTCAAGGCAAACCTGGAAGCGCGCGAGAAGTGGCTCGCCGAGCACGCCGCGCCCGCGAAGTAAGAATTCCGGATAATCCCGCCTCGGCTTCCGAGGCGGTCCGACAAAGGTTTGCTTGTCTTTATAGTAAGGCGCGATACTTTCCGCAGCCTGATGAACACAAAAGTTCTGGGTCTCACGCTGCTGATTTCCACGCCTGGTGCTTGGGCGGTGGATCAGGACAACAACGAACAGAGTGACGTTTGGGAAATGTTGTTCCAGGCATCCGGCCTGCCCGCTTCCGGTGATTTCGATGGCGACAGTTGGAGCAATGCCGCCGAAAGCAGCGCGGGGACGAACCCGAAATCCGCGGCCTCACGCCCGGAAACTGAACTTCATTTCAACTCCGGAACGACTTTCTTGTCCTGGCAGAGCGTGGAAGGAAAACGCTACGCCCTGCTGGCGAGCGATGCGCTAACATCCTTCACGGCGTCGGGCGACATCGCCACCGGATCGGGAGGGGAAATGGCTTTCCTGCTTCCCCCGGCGGATGGCCGGGAATTTTTCCGCCTGCAGATCTCGGACGTTGATACCGACGGGGACACGGTGAATGACTGGGAGGAACTCTCGCTGGGATTCGATCCCACACGGGCGAACACGGACCGCTACTCCGAGACGGATTCCGACCGGGTGATCGCCGGGATGACGGCATCCAACACGATCACCGTCGCCGTTTATGACGACACCTGTTCCGAACGCTGGCCGGAGCCCGCAGTGCTGGTGTTGCGGCGGACGGGCGGGATCCAGCCGCTGACGGTGAATGTCACCTACGGCGGCACCGCGACAGCAGGCGCGGACTATCAGATTCCAGCTGCGGAAAATCCGGTCGCTTTTGCCGCCGGTCAACGCGAAGTGTTCATTGAAGTCCATCCGCTGGCGGAAGCCGAGAACGTGGAAAGCGAGGCCGATGAGACGGTTATTCTAACCGTAACCGCCGGGACCGGCTACACGGTCGGCACGGCGGACAGTGGCACGATTTCCATTCTCAATGAAACGGATTCCAGCGGTCCCTCGGCCAAAGCGGCGGCGAGGTTTGTCGTCCAGGCGGCGTTCGGACCGGATCAAGACGATGTGCTGGATGCCGATGGCATTCCACAAAACGTCGAAACCGTGATGTCACAGGGATTCGAAGCCTGGCTGGATGCGCAGTTCGCCATCTCGCCGCAATATCATGAACCGTTCGTGGCGATGGCCAGCACCATCCCGCAAATGTATCACGACCCCAAGAGCGTCGCATGGTGGAACCGCGCTCTCGGCACCGTGGGAATCTACCCCGGCGGACCGGCGGCGGCCTATGATCCGGTTAGGCAGCGTGTCGCCTACAGCCTCAGTCAGATCTTCGTCGTCAGCGACCGCCCGGAAACCCTGGCTGTGGAATATCGCGGCATGTCCAACTATTATGACATGATTGTTAGGAATTCGTTGGAAAATTACAGGGACCTGCTGTTCGACGTCGCAACCCATCCTGTCATGGGGTTTTACCTCAGTCATGTCAGGAACAAGAAGGGCAATCCCAACACGAATACCTTCCCTGATGAGAATTTCGCCCGCGAGGTGATGCAGCTTTTCTCCATCGGTCTTTGGGAACTGGAGCAGGACGGCACCCGGACACTCGACGAGGTGACCGGCCAGCCGATTCCGACCTACACCAATGTCGATATCACAAACTTCGCCCGCGTGTTCACCGGGCTGAGCTATGGCCCGCAGTCCGAGACAAATTTCAACGTCTATCCGAATCCGCCCAAGTGGCTGGTGCCGATGCGCGGCTATGATTTTCATCACGACCTGGCTCCGAAGACCCTTCTCAACAATGTCCAACTGCCCGCGCGCACGGCCAGCAATCCGGACGACGGCGCCGCGACGATGCTCGATGTGAACGCGGCCATCGACAACCTTTTCAACCATCCGAACGTCGGGCCGTTCATCGGCCGCCAGTTGATCCAGCGGCTGGTGACGTCCAATCCCAGCAAGGAATACATCGGCCGCGTTGCCGCCGTGTTTGCGGACAACGGCTCCGGTGTGCGCGGCGACATGAAGGCCTTCATCAAGGCGATCCTGCTCGACCCCGAGGCCCGCGACGGTGCGAAACTGACTCATCCGCATTGGGGGAAGCCGCGCGAACCTTTCCTTCGCTGCGTCAACTACGGTCGGGCCTTCAACGCGAAATCCTCGGGTGTGGACTTCTATCAAGTCTCGCAGTTCAACTTCGACCAGCAGCAGCAGCCCTACAACTCGCCCAGCGTTTTCAATTTCTACTCGCCCAACTACCTGCCGCCCGGCCCGGTCGGCGATGCGGGTCTGGTGGCTCCGGAACTCCAGATCCTCAACGCCACCACCGCCGTTTCATCGCCCAACTATTTTTACAACTCCATCGCCGGCCGTGACCTCCATCGCTGGGGCACCGCCGACAGCACCCGCACGGTTAGGCCGAACTTCACGCAGGAAACCGCACTGGCCGCGACCGATGTCGATGGCCTCATCCGCCGGCTCGACCTGCACCTCACCTGCGGCGGCCTTTCTCCGCGCGAGTTCCAGTCGATCCGCGAGGCGCTGCTGCGGATCAACTCCGGCGTCACCGGCAACTGGCAAATCGAACGCGTCAACCTCGCTGTCTATCTGATCCTCACCTCGCCCGAGTTCTGCATCCTCCGCTAACACCTCCGCGCCATGAATCCGAAAAACCTCTCCCGCCGCGGCTTCCTGGGCCAGGCGAACTGCGCCTTGGTCAGCGCCCTGCCGATCATGAACACGCTGCTGAACCTGCGCCTCGCCGGCAGCGCGGCGGCGCAGGGCGAGTCCGGCGACTACAAGGCGCTGGTCTGCCTGTTCCTCAGCGGCGGCAACGATTCCTTCAACATGCTGGCCCCGCGTGGCGCGGCCTATCAGGAATACGCCGACATCCGCCAGTCGATCGCCCTGCCGGAAAACCAGCTCCTGCCGATCAATCCCATCGTCGATGCCGGTCGTCCGTTAGGCCTGCACCCCGCGTTGGGCGGATTGCAGGAATTGTTCGAATCCGAGAAACTCGCGTTCGTCGCGAATGTCGGCACGCTCGTCGCCACCGAAACCACCAAGATCAAATACAACGCCGGCCAGTCACTGCCGTTAGGGTTGTTTTCCCACTCCGACCAGATCGAGCAATGGCAGACGTCCATCCCCGACAACCGCAGCGGCATCGGTTGGGGCGGGCGCATGGCGGATCTCCTGAAAAGCCTCAACGACGAGGACCGCTTTTCGATGAACATTTCCCTCGATGGTTCCAACATCTGGCAGGCCGGAAACACCATCGCAGAGTATGCCATCCGTGACACCGGCGCGGATAGCATGAGCGGTTACCGATCCGCTTATCTAACTGGTCAGGAGCTGACCCAGATCCGCAGTGCCGCCCTCGACAGCCAGATGGCGATGGAATACCAGAACATCTTCCAGAAGAGTTTTGCGAAGTCGAAAAAGGACGCCACCGCCGCTTACGACGCCTTCACGCTGGCGACCAATGTCACCCTGCCGCCGACCGTGGTCTGGCCTAACACGCCGTTGGCCAACCAGTTGAAAATGGTCGCGAAGACCATCGCCGGGCGTGGCAGTCTCGGCCAGCGCCGGAATACCTTCTTCGTCAACTACGGCGGCTTCGACCATCACAGCAACCTCATCAACAGCCAGGCCGCCATGCTGCCGGTGGTGAACGGCGCGGTAAAAGCCTTCTACGACACCATGGTCGCCATCGGCGCCCAGAACGAGGTGGTTCTCTACAGTGCCTCGGATTTCGGGCGGACCCTCACCTCCAACAGCCAAGGCAGCGACCACGCGTGGGGCGGCAACCAGTTCGTCCTCGGTGGCCAGGTGAAGGGCAAGCGGATCTACGGCACCTATCCGGATCTCTATCAGGACAGCGCGCTCGACGTCGGCCGCGGCCGCCTCATCCCGACGACCAGCGTGGACGAGTTCTTCGCCGAGATGGCGCTTTGGCTGGGTGTCCCGAAATCCAGCCTGCCGCTCGTGTTGCCTAACATTTCGCGGTTCTACAGCCCGTCGAGTGTAACTCCGCCGGTGGGATTCCTGCTGTGAGATTTAAAAGGCGCGGAAGGAAAATGCGGGAGCCTGACGCGGCTTTGACTCAGGGGATAAAACCTTGCTGGATTAGATCGCAAGGAAATGACAATTTGAGGGATGCCATGAAGTTGAAGCGGAGAAATCTCATCTGGATGGTCTCCCTCTCAGTCATATTATTGGCGGCCGTCGCGGCGATTTTCAACCAACACCTGTCGATCGATACCCGGCAAAGAGAGTCGCATTTCATCAGTTTGCACTATCTCGCGATGGAAGCGTCGCGGGAGATGGAGATTGCTTTCGAAGACGATCCGCCATCGACCCTGGACGAGCTTATGGAAACATACGCGGGTGTGGGTAAGAATAGTTGGCTGATGAAACCTTTCCCCGATGGCCTGATCTATCATGTTGAGGGTTACTCGTTCACCCTGGAAGAACCCGAGGCCCGGTGGGTGTCCTTGTTCAGACGGGATCGCATCGTCGGCAGCGGGAGCCAATGGCCGAAGTGGGAGGTTTCAGGGAAATGGGTGAGGAAGTTTGAAGGCCAAGTGGTTCCCCCGGCTGGCTTTCCTTCGCTATGAGCGTTTTCGCATTTGCTTGCTCCGCATCATCGTTGACCCTGCGGCGGGATGCTGAAGCCGAAGATGAAGAGTGATGCCTTGAAGGCGCGGGTGGCGTTTCGCGAGGCGCTGGCGGGGTGGTTTTCCAACCATGGAAAGGATTACCCGTGGCGGCGGACGAAGGCGGCTTATGCGATTCTGATTTCCGAGGTGATGCTCCAGCAGACGCAAATCGCGACGGTGCTGGGAAGGGGATTTTACACGCGGTTTCTGGAGACCTTTCCGGATGTGGAATCGCTGGCGGCGGCGGAGGATGAGCGGTTGCTGAAGGCGTGGGAGGGGTTGGGATATTATCGGCGTGTTAGAATGTTGCGGGAAACGGCGCGGTCGGTGATCGCGGAGCACGGCGGGGAGTTTCCGACGGAGCTGGAGGCGTTGATGGAATTGCCGGGAGTGGGGAGATACACGGCAGGGGCGTTGCGGGCGTTCGCGTTCGATCTGCCGTCGGCGGTGGTGGATGGAAACGTGGCTCGGGTGTTGTCGCGGGTTATGGATTTTTCCGCACCGGTGGACGACACGGCGGGGATGAAGCGGATGTGGGAATGGGCGGAGGCGCTGGCGGATCCCGAGCGGCCCAGGATTTATAATTCGGCGCTAATGGAGCTGGGGCAGACGATTTGCCGGCCGGGGGTGCCGGATTGTTTGAGCTGTCCGGTCGCGGGATTTTGCAAGACGAGGGAGCCGGAGAATCTGCCGGTGAAACGCCAGAAGGCGACGGTGACGCAGGTGGACGAGCACGCGCTGTGGCTGCGGGATAAGAAGGGGCGGCTGTTGCTGCACCGCGAAGGCGGGAAGCGGCGCGAGGGATTGTGGAAATTGCCGACGCGGGAGGCGGTTGAAATTTCCAATTTGCCGCTACTGGACGAGCATCGCTACACGATCACGCGTTATCGAGTGACGCTGCGGGTGCACGATGGTGCGGGATGGGATTTCCACGTGGCGGAGGATGAGGTTTGGCAGGATGCGGGGGCGGTATTGGCGCTGGCGATGCCGTCGCCCTTCCGGCGGGTGATCGAGCGATTGTTGGACGAAATTTGAAATCGGATGTGACGAATGCGGGTGGCTGTGCTTTGGTCCGTGTGGATGGAACGATATGCCCGGTTGTCACTGCTGCTTCTGATGGGTTTGTTGGCTCAATCGTGTGCGGTTCCTCCACGACCGGACACGGTGGCTCCGGGGAAGGCGACCCGGCAGATCGTCATGGAGCGGATCAGCGCGGTGGTGGTGACGGACCACAAAAGCCTGAACCGCTGGGTGAGCCGGAATTTTTCAACCTCTCAGGCACCGGGCGATGCGGACGGCGGTTCCGCTGCGCCGATCTCGGCGGATGGGTATTTCCTCACGGCGGACCACGTGCTTGCGCGGATGGCGGGGCGGAATGTGTTCCTCATTTACGGCCAGGGCGGCCATCTGAGGCCGTCGTTGGCGCGGGTGGTGTGGCGCTCGGAATCATCGGATCTGGCCTTGCTGCACATCCCGGTGAAGACGCCCTATTATTACCAATGGACCGCGCCCGGCCAATGGCTGCCGGCGGGAACGGGGGTCATCCATGGCGGCATCGCCACCGGTTTTAAATCGGGCGATGGCAAGCTCGGCACCTCGCTGACACCGGAAGGTGCGTTCACCCGCAGCCGGAAGTTCAAGATCGATATTCCGCTCCAGCCGGGCGACAGCGGCGGGCCGGTGGTGGATGCCTATGGGCGCTTGGTGGGGATCAATTCGGCGGTGGAATTCCTAGTGCCGATGGAAACGCCGTTTTTCATCGATTCCGAGGGCAATCGACCCAGCACCGGGATGATCGACGCGCTGATCCGGGATGATCGTGCCCGCAACAGCGGCACCTGACCTGCCGTAAAACAACTTGTAACGATGAGGTGTGAAAAAAAATGGATTGTGCGGGCGCTCGCCATGGCAATCGGCGGAATGATCGCAATCTCATGCTCGCAGGTCGGAAACACGCTGTTGCTCGGCAGTGAGGCGGCTGCGGCGAAGGATCAGATCATGCTGGTGAGGGAGGAACCGCCGTCGTTCGGTTTTCAACGGCTGGCGACCCAGTCGGGTATCTATCCGGATTTGCAGGTGTTCGTGACCAAGCATGGCCTGCCCAATTTCCTTGCGGAAACCGGAAACCGGGACCGGAAATATTTCATTCTGTATTATCTGAGTGACCGCGAGGCCTACGCCTGCCGCACTCGGGTGGAGAACCGGGAGGCGGTGGAATTCGCCGGGCCTTATCCGATCACCGACAAGGAATATCGTTTGCTGGATGACTTCCGCCGCGATCCCAGCCAGAAGCCGGCGAAATTGTGAGCGCATGGAAATTCTTTCTAAGAAACGGCTAACTCGCCCGTTTTCACGTTCCATATGCTCAAAAAAACCTCGTTCATGCTCCTCTCCGGGGCATCCCCATTATTCGCTCAGGATTTGCTGGATCCGCTGATCGTGACGGCCTCCCGCACGGAGCAGGCGGAAACGACCGCGCCTTACACGGTTGATTACATCGACGCGCAGTTCTTCGAGGACAACGACCGCCGCACGCTTCCCGAAAGCCTGCAATACACGCCGGGCGTTCTCGTCCAGAAGACGGCTTATGGGCACGGATCGCCATTCATCCGCGGTTTCACCGGGCGTCAGAACCTGCTGCTCGTCGATGGCATCCGTGTCAACAACTCGACCTACCGCAGCGGCCCCGTGCAATATTGGAACACGGTCGATCCGCTGTCGCTCGATCACATCGAGCTGATCAAGAGCCAGGGATCCGTGCTTTACGGTTCCGATGCGGTGGGCGGCACGCTCAATGCCTTCGGGAAATTTTCCGACTTCCGCAGCGAGCAGGCAGGACAGAATTATTTCGGTGGATCCGCTTCTTACGAATACCGCACCAACGGCGAGGGTAGCAACATCGGCCGGATCGAGGCCGAGGCCGGTGTCGGTGGGAAATTTGGTGTGATCCTTGGTTTTTCCGCAAAGGACTACGGCGATATCGAGAGCGACGCCATCGGCCGCATGAAGGATACCGGCTACCCGGAGCAGGACGTGGACTTCCGCTTCGATTGGGCGGTAACTCCAGAATCCACGATCACTTTCGCCAGCTACTACGTCAATCAGGACGACATTTCCCGCTGGCACCGGACACTGAACAATCCCGGTTGGGTCGATGGCAGCCACGTCGCCGCTCCGGGCAAATGGACCGAAGACACCTACGATCAGGAGCGTTCGCTAACGTACATCCGCTACGCCGGGGAAAATCCCATCGCGAACTCGTTCATCAAAAACTGGAACGCCACGATTTCCTATCAGACCACCAGCGAGTCCGAGTTCCAGAACCGCCTGCCTGACAAGCCCGCGACGGATTCCGGAGTTCTCCGCCAGTCCAAGATCGACGTCGACACCTTTGGCATCGACCTCACACTCGAATCCCCCGCCGGGCCGGGGAGCTTTGTTTACGGTCTGGACTACTATCACGACGAGGTGGATTCCTCCGGTTACCAATCCGACCTGCTAGGCGGTCCGCGCACCGAGAGCCTGCCCATCGCCGACGATTCCGAATACGATTTGTTAGGTGTCTTCACCCAATACCTGTGGAAACCGGTCGACCGCTTCGAAATCACCGCCGGTGCCCGCTACACCTACGCCGAAGCCACCCTCGGAAGATACTCCGGCGGCACCAACGAATCCCGCCACTGGGATGATGTCGTCGGTTCGCTGCGCGGGATCTACACGCTCAACACCTGCTGGAGCATTTACGGCGGCGCCTCGCAGGCCTTCCGTGCGCCCAACCTGGACGACCTCACCGGAAACCTCGCGGCGAAGTCCGGCGGCCCGGTTCTCGGCGACCCCAATGTCGATCCCGAGAATTTCCTCACCTACGAACTCGGCACCCGCCATCAGACGGAAACCACAGCGTTCAACCTCGCCGTTTTCTACACCGATGTGGATGACTTGATCGTCTCCGCCTACACCGACAGCACCCTCGGCACCTCCATCGCCACCAACGCGGGCGACGGTTATATTTACGGGGTCGAGCTCGAAGGAGCGTGGTGTTTCCACCCGCAATGGACTCTCAGCGGGTTCGCTGCCTGGCAAGATGGCCGGACTGAGGCCCCGACCATCATTGGCGGCCCGGTGGATGACAAACCGAATTCCCGCAATCTCCCGCTGTCCGGATCCCTCGCCCTGCGCTGGACCGATCTCTCCGGAAAATACTGGGTCGAAGGACGCGTCCTCGGCGCCACCGAGGAAGACCGCATCACCGCTATCGACCAAGCCGCCGACAATCAGCGCATCCCCACCGGAGGCACTCCCGGCTACATCGTCGCTTCGATCCACGCCGGATGGAATGTTTCCGAAAACCTTTCCCTTACCTGTGGTGTCGAGAACCTGACCGACGAGGACTACCGCAACCACGGGTCCGGCCAGAACGAACCCGGCATCAACGGCATCTTCGGAGTGAAGGTGCTTTGGTAATCCCGCTGATCGACTTTACTTCTTGCTTCGGCGGAAGTCCGCGATAACTTTGGGGCAGTCTCTTCGGTTCGCACCGTCGGGACCATATTAAACCGGGGCGCTTTGCCCCAACCCATAAATAAATAGAATAAACCTATGAAAACAAACTATAGAGTAATGCGTCGTGGTTTCACCCTGGTGGAGCTGCTCGTCGTCATCGTGATCATCGCCGCGCTTGCCGGTCTCACCGCTCCCATGGTGATCCGTCAGCGCAAAAAGGCCGACCAAACGGAAGCCGTCAACAATGCACGCCAAGTCGGCATCGCCTTGTTCGAGTTCGAAACGGAATACGGAAGTTTCCCGGACGATGCAACGGCTGTCGCCGTCAAGGATGCGACCGACACCACCCAGGTATCAGGCAGCAACTCGAATGACCGGTTCCGCCAACTCATTCGTTCGGGCATCGCGCAATCGGAAGCCATGTTCTATGCCAAAGCCGCATTCACCAAGAAGCCTGACGGCATCTTGACCAATGACACCCAGGCACTCGATGCGGGGGAATGCGGATTCGGCATCATCATGAACGGTACAACAGGTCTGAGCGCTGCGGGTAATCCCAGCCGCCCGATCATCGCCGCTCCGTTCAAGACCGCCATGGATGGCACGTTTGACTCTGACTACTACGACGGCAAAGCCGTTGTCTTGAAGTTGGACAACAGCGTGACCTCGCTCCCGATCGTGAAAACCTCGGGTAATGTCAAAATCAACGGCAAGTCGATGCTTGATAACGTGACCGACTCGGTTTGGGGCGGTGATACCAGCATCACGCCAAGATGGGCCTTCCCGACTCCTAAGAGATAATCGGCATTGAATTGTTGAAATCATCCAGCCGGGAGGTCCTCGTGACCTCCCGGTTTTTTTGTTGCCCGGTGGGAAATCGTGAGCGAAGGGACACCACGCCATGTCCGAGCCTGAAACCAAGCCATCGCGGGCGTTCCTGCCCTATCCCGTTTCCACCCTTAGCCCGCCGATCATCCCGAACGACCTCACGTCGTTCAAATCCCGCGGCATTTCCCAGGTGGAACGTGAGCTTCAACAAAAGCTGAAGGAAATCCGCGAAATCTATCTCCAGACCATCGATCACTTCAACTGGAACAAGCTCGTCTACGAGGCGGACATCCAGTTCGAGCCCATCATCGGCGAGACCTATCATCTTTATGAAATGCGCGGCCGTCGCCAGCTCTCGATGGTCGCCCCGGACCAATGGGCGCAAAAGCATCTCGCCAGCGTCCGCTTGAACGTGGACCGCCAATGGAAGATCGTCGCGACCGGCCCGGACGTGGACACCCGCGAACTCTTCGGCACCGTTGAGATGTAGCAGCGATCAGCGATCGTTTTTTAACAACACCTCCACCGCCTTCTCCAATTGCGGATCTCTCCCCGCATTCTCATCCGCAGGCGTTAGACCCACCGGGAAATCCGGTACCGCCCCGTTCAAATCCAGATTTTTCCCGGTCCCTGTTTGGAACCAACCGCGGAATGGCACCTGCAACTCGCCCGCATCGGGAATCGTCACCTTGATCGCGGAAATCACGCCACCCGCCGTCGTCGTCCCGACCAGCGGAGCTCGTTTCGTTTCGCGCATCGCGTGACAGAAGATCTCTGAGTTGGAAAACGTGTTCTCGTTGCACAGCACCACCAGCGGCTTGTCCCACGCCGCGTGAACCCGCCGCGCGTTCGGATAACCTTCCGGCCCGCCGCGCGGCACTGTGAAGGAATGCACCGGTTGGCAGAACAACGACAACATCCGGTCCGCCTCGCGTCCGCCGCCATTGTTGCGGAAATCGAGGACCATCCCCGCGGTTTCCAGCGAAGCCCGGTAGACCGTTAGCTCCAGATCGATGAAACTTTTCATGCTCATGTCGCGGACCTTCACGTAGCTGAAATCCCCATTCTTCGTGACCCGTTGGCGGGCAATTGACTCGTTTTCCTTCCGGTCCAGCGACCGGGCACGGGCGTAGGAAATGCAGCGGAGCTCGATCACCCGCTCCTTTCCATCCATCGAGCGGATCACCACCGGCAGGGACTTGCCCAGCCCGCTGTTGAAAAACCGGTGCAGCGGCGTGTGGCTTGTCGCCGCTTCCCCCGCGATTCTAACGATAATCTCGCCCTTTTCCGGTGAATCGGGAATCCGCGCGGCTGGCGATCCCGGAATGATCCGTTCAATCACGAGAGGGCCTTCCGCCGGACCGTCCCGGAAGACCAGCCCGGGATGCGCGGTTGTTTCCTCAATTGGTTTTTTGATAATTTCGTTAGACCACGGCTTGCGGAGGAATGAAAGATGCGAGGCATTCAACTCGCCAAACAAGTGACTGACCGTCCGGTCGAATTGCCGGGAAGTCCGCGACATCGCGGCGGCGGGTTCGTATTTCATCCGTAGCGCCTCCCAGTCGATGCCGTTCATCTTCGGGTCGTAAAACCGCTCGCCCAGGGTTTTACAAATCCGCCGGAATGCCAGCGTCAGCACCTCGTTCCG
Source organism: Verrucomicrobiota bacterium (assembly GCA_040386755.1). Taxonomy (GTDB): domain Bacteria; phylum Verrucomicrobiota; class Verrucomicrobiia; order Verrucomicrobiales; family Akkermansiaceae; genus Luteolibacter. Next base: position 156,641 of record JAZKEY010000002.1, read on the forward strand.
CCGCCGGTCGATGGAGGCGGAAATGGGGAATGTCATGGACACACCATCCTTGAGCATCGCGGGTGTCTGGTTCACCCGCCACAGCAGCGAGCCACCCTTCGTCGTGCGGATCGGAACGCCGCGTTGTGCGGTTAGGGTTTTCACCTCACCTCCAGCCGGACTAACAGAATACAGGTTGGCATCCGTGGTTTTCTGATTTTGGAACAGCAGCGATTTCGAATCCGCGGCCCAAATCACCCGCGTCGGCTCGATGTCGCCGGTGGAAATTACCTTGGCCGTACGAGGACCATCCTTGCTGAAGTCGATTTTCCATAGCCGCGATTTCCCGTCGGCATCGCGCTTTGCGGAAAACACCAGCCACCGGCCATCAGGCGACCAACGCGGCGAGCCTTCGAACGCGGGATGGCGCGTCAGGTTCAGCGGATCGCTTTTGCCATCCGCGTCGGTCAGCCAGATGTCGCGATTCGAGTTCCGGTCCTCCGCCGCGATGGCGAGCCGTTGTCCGTTAGGTTCCCAGTCGAAGGTCGGCCGGTCCCAGCATTTGAACACGCAGCGTGGATCGGTGCCATCAGCCGCCGCGGTGAAAATATTCCCAGTCCCTTCCACCCATGCGATTTTCGTCCCGTCCGGACTCGGCTTGAAAAGGGTCTTGGTGAACGAACCAGCGGTGACCTGGCGCTCATTTTCTAACAAACCTTCCTTGAATGTTGCGCGGAAGAAATTGGGACTCAGTCCGTCGTCACGCAGGAAATACAGCCATTTTCCGTCGGGGGAGAAACGGACATCACTTTCCGCCGCCGGGGTTTCAGTCAGCCGCTTGGTCTCGCCATTCCTGATCCACCACAATTCACCGGCGGCGGAGAAGACGATCTGATCCAGTCCATTCGTGAAGTCGGCGTTTGTCGTGGTGGTGATTTTTTTCTGATCGCGTGAAACGTCCGGCAGCTTCTCGCGAGTCCACAAGGTGAGGGGCAGGGGAGTGGCATCGGTTTTCGGCCGGAAGCGGAACAATCCGAAGCCACGGCGGAAAACAAACGTCGAGCCCTCCGCCGACGGGATGCGCGAGAACACGCTGTCGCCGGTTTCCCATGTGATCGCCTCGGGAGTCGTGGCGCCGTCACGCTGCGACCAGAGGTTCAGAGTCCCCGTTCTACTGGAGAGATAGTAGAAACCCTTTCCGTCGGGATGCCAGACCGGCTGGCGGGCATCGGTTTCCTCCGCGACCCTGCATTCGAATTTTCCGGTGGGAATTTCATACTGCCAGATGTGCGAGGCGCGCGAGCCGCGGTAACCTTTTCGATAGAGTTGCTCACCACCGGTGCAGAACAAGACCCGCGTGCCATCGGGCGACCAAGATGCTTCGTCACCCGTGGCGTCGAACAACCGTTGTTCGCGCGCATCCTTCGTTAGATCGATGGTGAACAGGCGGGTCGCCCGAAAGCCGGACCGCTCGCGAATGCCTCGCACGATCGCATGGGTCCCGTCCGGCGAGAGACACTCCAGCTCGTTGCCCTCGGTCTGATAGGTATGCCGGATTGCCTCTCCCCCGGCAGCGGGAATGGAGAAAACCTGCATCGACCCGGTGCGGTCGGAGGAGAACACAATGCGTTTTCCGTCGGGCGTGAATTGGGGGTAGGAGTCGCGTGCGGGATTTTCCTCCACCCGGATCGCCTCGCCGCCATCGGTGGGTGCGGTCCACAGGTCGTTGATCCACTCGAAAACCATCGATTTTCCATCAGGCGAAACCGCGGGTGCCGTCACCAGATGCATTTCCTCCGCTCCGGCGGGGAGTTGCGTTTCCGCCGATGCGAGACCAAGGGCGAGGAAACCCAGTGCGAATGCCCGTGAGATCATGATCCGGAACCAATCCGCTGCCGCCGCATCGGGCAAGCGGGAATAACAACTCCCGGCACGCGGGTTGCTGCGGGGGAATCGGTTTTCATCCAAATCAACCACCTCCATGTCAACGACTGAGCAACCCCTGATGGTCATCGGGCATAAAAATCCCGACACGGACTCGGTCTGTTCGGCGATCGCCTACGCACACTACAAACAGGCGGTGGCCGGCGTGCCTGCGGTCCCGTATCGTGCGGGAAACCTGAACCCGCAGACGAGTTTCGTGCTGGACCATTTCGGGGTGCAGGCACCGGAACTGATCACCACCCTGCTGCCCAAGCTTTCGGACATCATGATCCAAGGGCAGGACCTGCTCGCATTGACCGAGGACGACACCCTCGGCATGGCGCAGGAAATCATCACGCAACGCCGGTTTGCCTTCGTGCCCGTCACTGGTAGAGAAGGCAAATATGCGGGAAAAATTTCCGCCTTGCGGCTCGCCGGCCTATCCGGGGAAATCGCCGGACTCTGCCGAAAGCCGGACGCGTCCATCCAGCTCCGGCAGTTGATCGATTCAATTGCGGGAACGGTCGAATGCGGAAATCCGCCTGAGGTGTTCGATGGCCGCGTGTGGTTGTGCGGTCTCGGTGGGCCTCCGCCCGTTGGCAGCGGGCCCTTGCTCGCTGTTTTGCCGAACCGCAGCGAGACGGATCTGGCGGCGGCGTGCGAATACGGTGCCGAAGTGATTGTGATCTGCGGCACCGATAAACTTGACGGCCATTTCGCGACCCCGTTGGACGGCGGTCCGGTTTGTATCGTAACGACTCCGGATTTCGCTCTCGATGTGGCTGCCCGCATCTGCCTTTCGATGTCCCTGCGGGACTTCATCGAACGACAACATCCCGCCTTCAGGCCCAACGATCTGGTCCGCGAGGTTCAGAAGGAAATCCGCAAATCCAACGAAGGCGGCTTCATCGTGATGGATGACGACGGTTTCATCGCAGGTGTCATCACGCGGGTGAGTTTCCTAACACAGTGGAGGTTCCGGGTGGCGCTGGTGGACCACAACGAGCTGTCCCAAGCCGTCGATGGCGTGGAGGAGGCGAGTGTGGAGGAAATCATCGATCATCACCGTCTCGGATTCCGCAGCACGGACCAGCCCATCACCTTCATCAATAAAGTGGTCGGTTGCACCTCCACGATCATCGCCGAGCTATACCGCAATGCCCGCCAGGCACCGCCGCCGCAAATCGCCGGGCTGATGCTGGCCGCCATTCTATCGGATTCCGTGATTCTCAAATCCCCCACCACCACGCCGCTCGACCACGAAATGGCGGCGTGGCTCGCGGGAATCGCCAACGAGGACCTGCATTCGTTTGGTGCGAGGATGTTCGCCGCAGGCTGCGCCGTGGAAGGAATGGATCCGCACACAATCGTCCGGCAGGATCTGAAGATTTATGAGGAAAGCGGTTGGAAGGTCAGCGTGAGCCAGATGGAGACCGTCGGCTTCGATGCTTTCAAGGACATGAGCGAGGCGCTCGCGACGGAACTGGCCGGCGCGCGGAAAGAGGCCGGTTGTGATTTCAGTTGCCTCATGGTCACCGATATCACGAGCAGCACCAGCCTTCTGTTGTGCTCCGGCGAGGGCAAGATCACCGTCGCCATCACCTATCCCCAGGTCGGGGAAAACCTCTTCGAAATGGCCGGCGTGCTTTCGCGCAAAAAGCAGATGATGCCCTACCTGGCCGACCTGCTCCGCGGGCTGCAAGGTTAGCCGTGGAAACTTCGGATCGCTTTCCTTGCCACCGCCGCGCGGATGCCTAGCGTCACGTCTGTGAACGACACGTTTCCTGTTTCGCCGCCGCGTGCCTGGGTGGAGATCGATCTTGGCGCGCTGAAGAAAAACCTTGGCGTCGCCCGCGATGCCTTCCCCGGCGACCTGATGGCCGTGGTGAAAGCCGGTGCGTATGGTCACGGTCTTGAAGACATCGCGAAAGCACTGGAGGGCGAGAAAATCGCGTTTTTTGGAGTGGCGAATGTCGGTGAAGCGCGTCGGATCCGCACGGCGGGTGTCGGGACCCGGATCTATCTGTTGGGCGCCACCTGGTCTGAAGAGCGCGAGGAGATCGTCGCTCGCGACTGGACGCCGTGTATTTCCTCCATCGAGGAAGCGGAGCAATTCAACTGCATCGCCGCCGCCCGCAACAAGCGCCTCAAAGTCCATCTCGCCGTGGACACCGGCATGGGTCGGGGCGGATTCGTCGCGGACCATTTGCCCGAAAAACTCGCGGAACTCGAACGGATGGAGCATCTCGAGATCGAGGGCATCGGCTCCCATTTGCCGTCGGCCGATGAGGACGAGGAGTTCACCTTGAAGCAATTCGCGAGGTTCGAGGCGATCATCGCCGAGCTCGGCGGGGCATCGCGTTTCAAATGGCGGCATCTCTCCAACAGTGCTGGTCTGCTAGGTTATCAACAGGGCGGCTGCAATCTCTCCCGCCCGGGACTGATGCTGTATGGCGTTTCCCCATTGCCGGAGTTCCAGAAAAAACTCTCTAACGTAATGACCCTGAAATCACGGGTCACGCTGGTCCGCACCCTGCCCGCAGGTCACGGCGTTTCCTACGGCCGCCAGTTCCAAACCACCAAACCAACCCGCGTGGCGACGGTCGGAATCGGTTATGGCGACGGCTACCCGCGGCATGTTTCGGGAAAAGGTGCGGACGTCTGGATCCGTGGCCGGCGTTTGCCCATCCTCGGCCGCGTTACCATGGACCAGATGATGGTCGATGTGACCGCAGCGGACGAAGTGAGCGAAGGCGACGAGGTCGAGCTGTTTGGCTCTAACATGCCAGTCGCCGAAATCGCGCTCAAGGCGGACACGATCGTCTGGGAGATTTTCACCGGCATCACGCCGCGGGTGATGAGGTGTTATAAAAGTTAGAGATAAGGGATCGGAGATAGGGGACGGAAGAAATCATCTTCATCCCCGATCACGTGTCTCTTCCATCTCAAAAAAAACGCCCGGTTTCCCGTGAGGAAAACCAGGCGCTGTGAAAAAGCTTGTGAGGCTGGGTGTCAGGGATCAATCCCAGCCACCGCCGCCGCCGCCGCCACCTTTGTAGCCGCCACCGCCGCCTTTGTAGCCGCCGCCACCGCCACGACGATCTCCGCCGCCGCCATAGCCGCCACCACCGCCGCCACGACGATCTCCGCCGCCGCCACCGTAGCCGCCACCACGGCGTTCACCGCCGTAGCCACCGCCGCCGCCGCCACCGGAACGGAAACCGCCCGGTTTGGATTCTTTCGGCTCAGAAGCGTTCACGCGGAGAGCGCGGCCCTGATAGTCGTAACCATTGAGCGCTTCGATCGAAGCATTCAACTGGCTCTGGTCGCCGAGGGTCACGAAAGCAAACCCTTTGGATCTGCCTGTCTCGCGGTCGGTGATGATTTTTACCCGTTCGACAGGTCCATAAGCGGCGAAGAGGCCTGAAACGTCTTCTTCAGTAGCGGTGTAGGGCAGGTTGCCCACGTAGATGTCCATTTTTGTCTATTCTTTCGTCACGCCATCACATTCAACACTTCCTGAGACCATGGCGTGAGAGACCAGACGAAGCGCGTTCTTTTGCGAATTTGCAAAATGAACGTAATGCCTTTACCCCTCCGATTTCGGGATGGCAAGGATTGATTTCCGGCGAATTTTCCATGGCTTGCGTTCCATTGAAATGTTCAGAGGAACCTCGTCCGCTGACAGAGAAAGGGGCTGGTTGACGGCTTCTCTCCCGCAAGTTAGCCTGCGGCCGCGAATTGCGGAGAGGTCCGTGCTCCAAGCCGGTCGTGTGGAAATCATGCGGCCTCTCCGGGGTTACCCCGGGGGATCGACGAACCAAGGCATCACGAGGCGAGGGCGTGATCACGCTCCCGCGTGAGACCGCCCGCGCCGGACAGGACGCGTTGGGGCGCGGTGCTTCTCCGCATTCGCCCATTTTCCCATGTCCTCGCAAGCCCATCACATCCGCCGCCTTGCCACCGCCCTTGCGGCGGGGCCGATGGAGGATCGCGAGGCGCTGGTGGCGCGGGCGAAGCCGTTGGTGGGTGATTTGAGAAAGGCGCGTTGGCTGGTGTCGCTGGCGAGAAAATTGAGCCTGGAATTTGGCGAAGCCCCGCGTCCGACGGTGCGGCGGATCGCAGATCGGATCCGGGCGCACGAGGGATTTGTCAAAGCGTGGACGGCGGGCCAGGGGAGAATTTCCATCGGCCACGTCGCGCCGCAGATGGCTCCGGCAGCGGGTGCTCCGAGGATGTGGAAAATCCCGGAAATCACGACGTTAGGAGACCTTGCCGACACCCTGCGCCTGCACCCGGATGATCTCGGCTGGTTGATTTCACGAAACGCCGAACACTATCGCCATCGCTGGCAGGTGAAGCCGAAGAGCGGGCGCTTCCGCTTGATCGAGAGTCCGAAAGTGCTGCTCAAGTTCGCGCAACGGCAGGTGCTGCGGAAAATCCTCCACGCCATCCCGCCGCATGAGGCGGCGCGAGGTTTCCGGCCGGGATGCTCGGTCCGCGATTTCGTGGAGCCCCACACGGGAAAGGCGCTGCTAGTCCGCTTTGATTTGGAAGACTTCTTTCCATCCATCACCGCCGCGAGGGTTCTGCAAATTTTCCTGACTGCTGGCTATCCGGAGACGGTGGCACGTGCGTTGACCCGGTTGACCACCCACGCGGCGCCGACACCGGTCTTGGAGGAAAAAACTCTCGCCTGGCCGGAACGTCGCCGACTCGCGACACCTCATTTGCCGCAGGGCGCTCCGACTTCGCCGGCTTTGGCGAATCTCAGCGCGTTCCGTCTCGACTGCCGTCTCGCAGGTCTGTCGAACGCGGCGGGAGCGGACTACACTCGCTATGCCGATGATCTGCTTTTTTCGGGCGGCGAGGACTTCGCGCGGCAGGCGCGGCGTTTCGAAGGGGCGGTGGGAGCGATCATCATCGAGGAAGGTTTTCGTCCGAACCACCACAAAACCCGCGTCCTGCGGCAGGGCCAGAAACAACACGCCGCCGGCCTCGTCCTGAACGAAAAGCCGAACATCGACCGCCGCGAGTTCGACCGGCTCAAGGCGATTCTAACGAACTGTGCTCGCCATGGTCCTGCTTCACAGAACCGGGAAAACCACCCGGAGTTCGCCGCCCATCTGGCAGGCAAGCTGACGTGGGTGCGCTTCATCCATCCCGGAAAAGAAGCGAAACTGCGGGCGATCTTCGAGCGGATCGATTGGGGTTAGAAAATCCGGGTGCTGCTCCCGCCCGCCGTGCCGCGCTGTCGATTTCGACGTGAATGCAGGGATTGAGCGCGAAGCTATTCCGTTCTCTCTTTTCTGTAGGCCGGACAAGTTGGGTGCGCCCTTACTGGCTCATGCCGCTACCCCTCACTTTTAGTGATCATGTAAATCCGGCTGAGACAGCCGGGACACCTTGTTACCCCCGGAATCTCACTTCGCGCTTGTGGCAGGCGGGTGGGGATTCCAATGTCCCGCCGCATGAGTGAATTGACGTCCGCCATCGAGGTCTGCATCGCAGGGACCGGCAGTTATCTCCCGGAAAAAATCCTGACCAACGCCGAGCTCGCCGAACGGGTGGACACCAGCGACGAGTGGATCGTCACCCGCACCGGAATCAAGGAGCGCCGGATCGCCGCCGCCGATGAATTTACGTCCCACTTGGCGACCAAGGCCGCCGAGCGGGCGCTCGAACAGGCCGGACTTGCTGCCGAAGACATCGAGCTCATCATCGTCGCGACGATCACGCCGGACACGCTGACGCCGGCGACCGCCTGCTACGTTCAGAAAAATCTCGGAGCCTTCCGCGCGGTGGCGTTCGACATTTCCGCCGCTTGTTCGGGATTCCTCTACGCGATGAAAATTTCCAAGCGCCTGATTTCCGACGGCGCTTTCAAGAACGCCCTGATCATCGGTGCGGAAAAACTCTCCGCCGTGACGAATTGGGAAGACCGCGCGACCTGCGTCCTTTTCGGCGACGGTGCGGGCGCCGCCGTGTTGCGGGCCGCCCAACCCGGCGAGGGCTCGATCCTCGCCACGGAGATGGGAACCGACGGCAATCTCACCCACCTTCTCAACATCCCAGGCGGCGGGTCGGCCTGCCCGATCACGAGCGACAACGTCGGCGAGCACCTTTTCGCGCTGACGATGATGGGCAAGGAAGTCTTCAAACACGCCGTCAACCGGATGAAGGAAGCGGCGGAAAAAGTCATCGAGCGCGCGGGATTGCAGCCCGAGGACATCGCCTGCGTCATTCCGCATCAGGCGAATTTGCGGATCATCGACGCCATCGCCGACCGTCTCGCGGTGCCGAACGAGCGAGTTTTCGTGAACCTCGACAAATACGGCAACACCTCCGCCGCCGCCGTCGCCATCGCCCTCGACGAGGCGAACCGGAGCGGAGCTTTCAAGCGCGGCGAGCACATCGTGCTGGTCGTTTTCGGGGCCGGACTTACGTGGGCCGCCGCAGCCATCCGCTGGTAACTCCGGCAACCGCCAATTCCGGCACCTTTCGGCGGGTAATTTGGAAATCGTTTGGAAACAACAGGTTCCGCCGGGACGAAAAATGGATCAATCCAGCACGATTTGGATGAAACTTCCCTCAAATACCCCCCGAAATGGTCTTTTGAGAGTTGACGGAATAGTAACAATTCTTAGGGTTTTCCATGTCAAAAATTCATCGTTCTCCACTCTGAAAGTTGAGAGAGAATCCGCCCGAATCCCCATGGTTTGACGAATCATTACTATGTTGCCCTCAATCTCCCTTGGAACCTTCCGTCTGGATTCAAACACCGGCGAACTGAGTTCCGTAACTTTGCCCGTTGCCGATCCAACCGATCACGCGGGCGGTCCCAAGGTGACGAAAAAGCGCAAGGTGCTGATCGTGCAGGGCGATTGGGAAGCGGGAATGTCGCGGCTGGCCTTGGACCTCAAGGATTCCGGACACGAAGTGGGGAAGGTTTTCTTTTGTGCGCCTGACGTCGTTTATAAGTTCCGCGGTATCCAGACCCACATGTTCCGCAAGCCGTTGACGGAGTTCGATTCATGGCTGCGCGAGCTGATCCGCACCGAGAAATACGACACGTTTTTCCTCTACAATCACTATCGGCCCTACAACCAGGTCGCTTGGAAACTGGCGGAGGAAATGGACCTCGGCTGCTATGTCTTCGAACTCGGGCTGATCCGCCCGAACTGCGTCACGGTTTTCAGCCGCAAATCCCTTCCCTTGGGCACGCTGGCGAAATCCTGGAAACGATTGCTCGCCGGTGGTCCGCCGCCGGAAAATGTCGAGACTCCCCGGGAACTGTGCCAAGTCAGCACGCCGGCCAAACTGGTTTCCTTCTGCACCAACTTTTTCCTCAGCCGGGTAACCTCGCCGCTGTTTCCGAACTTTGTGGACCAGCGGGACATGAAGCTCTGGAGTCACTTCAAACACGGCGTCATCCACCTCTGGCGGTTCGTCGAGCGCAACCGGGATTGTGAGATGGACCCGATCTTCGCCGGGGAATGGTCGGGGCAATACTACGCCGTTCCGTTGCAGGTCCACAGCGACACCCAGATCACCAAGTGCTCGGATTTCCAATCCATCGAGCAGTTCATCAAAAAGGTCGTGCATTCCTTCGAAAAATTCGCCCCGGCGGATACCAAGCTGATTTTCAAGGTTCACCCGATGGACCGCGGCTACAAGGACTACACCGACCTCATCGCCGGCCTTGACCATCGCCTCGGCGGCGGACGGATTTTCTACGTGGATCGGGTGCAACTGCCGACGCTGCTCGGGCATTCCCGCGGAGTGGTGAACATCAACAGCTCGGTCGGTATTTCCGGACTCGTCCACCACGTGCCGGTCATCACCTTGGGAACCGCGGTTTATAACCTCGTCGAGCTGACCTATCAGGACGGGCTCGACGCGTTCTGGACCCAGGCGGAACGGCCGAAAGGCCCGCGCGTTCGGCATTTCATCAATCTATTGCTCGCCACCAGCCAAGGCCGGGGGACGCTTTCCCAACGCTGCTTCGACGTCACCGGGCGTTGTAAAATCCAGTGGCCGGAGCCGTTCCGGAAAGAGTTCTTTCCGGAGTATCCGAAGCCACCTTCCAATCCGGGAACTTGAACCTGATATTCGCAATGGGGTCGCGGGTGGTCGCGCCTGCGGGATGCGTTGTTCCGGGATTCTCGCCGGCGACCGATTGCGCTTCCTTCCCGGTTTCTATCGATTAGAAGGCGGTCCCTTCCTCCCGATTTTTCAAAACGAACATGCTGTCTCCATCCAACTGTCAGGAAGTCCTGGTTCATCGGGGAATCAAAATCCCGATTTTCCCCGATCTGATTTCGCCCAAGATCCTGGAGTCGCTCCGGCTCGGACGGTACGAGCACATGGAGGCTTCCCGCTTGGAAAAGATCATCGAGCAAGACGAGGTCATTCTCGAAGTCGGCGGCGGGATCGGATTCATGTCCTCCGTCGCGGCGCTCAACGGGAAGACCAGAAGCGTCGAGGTTTTCGAAGCCAATCCGGGTTTGAAGCCCTTGATCGAAGCCGTGCATGCGATCAACCAGGTGGAGAAGGCAACGGTCAACACCGGGGTTCTGCTTCATGATCCGGCTTCCGCCACCATCCCCTTCTACGTTCACCCGGACTTCTGGGCCTCCTCGCTGAGTCCCGGTGCGGGTGACCGCCGGAAAGTGGAGGTTCCTACCTTCGACATCAACAAAACCCTGGAGCGGATCCGGCCGACCTTGATCGTCTGCGACATCGAAGGGGGAGAGCTGGATCTTTTCGAACACGCGGATCTAACCGGAGTTCGCAAGGTGCTCGTCGAGCTCCATCAGAACGTTCTGGGGCGCGCCAACATCAAACGGATCTTCGACACGTTCTCCTTCTGGAATTTTCATTACGACCAGCACCATTCCGGCGGCGGGGTCGTTCTGTTTTCCCATATCGACCGGCCCGCGCGGAGTGCTTCCAAATCCCCGACTGCGGAAACGCCCGCGGCAGCTCCGCTGAAATCCCCGGCACCGGTTTCTAACGCCGGAGTGGATGTCGCCCGGCCTCGGCAAGGAGTGCCGGACGCGTCGAAACCCGTGGCGAAGAGGATTCATCTGCATCTGGGGGCGCATTTCACCGGATCGGCCCGCCTCCGCGAAGCCCTGAAAAACAACAACGACATCCTCGGGCGGAACGGCATTGCTTTTTTGGATGTCGAATACGTTAGAAAATCGATCAGCCCTCTTTTGAACGGGCTCTCGTGGAAGGGCGGTCCGGACTCGGTCAACAAGCGCAGGGAGCGGATCGAATCGCGGCTTGCCCTGCCCGAGCTGGCTTCATCCGGTCTCGTCCTGATTTCCGACGAGAATCTGCTGGGGACTTTCCCGGAGATCCTTGAGTCGGGCGGCTACAGCGGGATCTCCGAACGGTTCGGATTGTTGGATGAGATTCTGGGCAAGGAAGTGGAGGTGTTTCTCGCCGTTAGGAATCATGCGGAGTTTTTCACGGAGTTCTACCAGCGGTGGATCGGCACCAAGCCGTATATCCCCTTCGAGCGCATCCGGGAAGGTCCGTTGATGAAGGGGTTTTCCTGGGCGCCGGTTTATCAGGAGCTTGTTAGGATTTTCGGCAAACAGAATGTCGTGGTTTTCGAATACGAAACGGTCAGGAGCCAACCGGGCCGGGTGATCGGGCGGATGCTCGGCACCGGCTTGGAACTGGAGGTGCCGGATGAAGGCGCCGCTTCCGGACTTTCGGAAAAAGCCGTGGAATACATCCGTCTGGAAAGCGTGTGGAAAACCGCCAGGACTTCCCCGCAGGTGCTGAAAGCCGCGAAGGCGCGCTTTCCCGTCGGGCCGGAGAATCCGCTGTTTGATCCATGGACTCCCGAAGAGCGTGCCCGGCTTGGCGAAAACTACCGGCGCGATCTCCAGGAAATCGACTGCTGGCAGCCGCCTTCGTAGCCAACCACCGTGTCTCGTTCCGAAGTCCTCCGCACCTCCCGCCGCCGCGGCCTCGGGAGCATGCTGGCGCGACTTGCAGGCGGAAAATGGCAGCGGGTCGGCCGCAAGCGCTTCATCGGCCTCATCAAGAGCCCGCAGCGGATCGGGTTGATCCGCGAAGTCCTGGAACACGAATGCGGGCGCGAGTTTCAGGCCGCGCTGGAACATTGGTCGCGGGCGGCATCAATTCCCCCGGAAACCCTTTCGATTCCTCCGGGTGTGGACACCAAGCGTTGCTCGGTCATCATCAACACCGTGGACCGCGCGACGGACCTTGAGTTGACGCTCGCATCCCTGAAGCCGGAATGGAACTCCGCCGACGAGCTCATCGTCGTTCTCGGGCCGAACTGTGACGACAGCGGGGAAATCATCGGGCGCTCGTCGGTTCCGTGCCGGTTGATCCATTGTCCGGTGCGGAACCTTTCCATTTCAAGAAACCTCGGCCTGTTAGCCGCAGCCGGCCGTTTCGTGGCGTTCATTGATGACGACGCCTCCCCGGCGACGGGTTGGCTCGATGCCTTGCTAACACCGTTCGAAGACGATCTCCAAGTTGGGATTTGCGCCGGCTTCGTCCTCGACGGGCAGGGCGGGCGATTCCTGAACCGCTACGTCGTCGCCGACACGCTCGGCCGCGCGTTCTGGATCAATGACGCCGGCCCGGCGCGGGAAAAAATCGCCCAACTCGGGCCGCAGCGGGCGTTTCTCACCGCCACCGGCTGCAACATGGCCTTCCGCCGCACCGCGCTCGAAACCCTCGGCGGATTCGATCCCTTCTATCGCTATTTTCTTGAGGAAACCGACGTCGTCTTCCGTGCGATTTCCGCCGGATTCCGGTGTGCTATCGCTCCCGACAGCAAGGTGCTTCACCGGCTCGGCTCGAATCTTGCCCGCACGCCCAGTTTCGAATTGGAACCCCGCACCGTTGTCGTCCGCAGCCAGATTCACTACATCGGGAAGTTCGGGAAATCGACATTTCCACCCGAGGAAATCGAAGCCTGTATTTGGGAACGCGTGCTGTTGGACCTGGAGAAAATCGCCTGGGATTGTGGTGAAGGCGGGCCGCCGGATCCCTTTGGTGGCGACCTACAGAGGCGCTATCTATCCGCCGTGACCAATGAATTAAGACTCGACTCACCTCCGCATTCATCCAGCCTTTTCTTCCCCCCGCGTCCTTCATAGAACCAATGTCTTGCTGCAATGTCACCGGTCACCCGATTCCTTGACCCACTCCACGAGAGACGGCGGCGGCTGTTCTGGCACCCCGCAGTGAAGGAAATGAAACGGCGGGCGGCAAGGGCGTTCGGCCACCTAAAGCCGGTTTACGACCGCACCCATCTCATCAAGCCCGGGGCCAGGCTCCTGATGACCATGGGCCGCGACGAGAACCCGCGCATCCCCTATTTCCTGGAATACTATCGGAATCTCGGCATCGACCATTTCCTCTTCGTCGACAACCAGTCCGACTCACCGATGGCGGACATCCTCGCCAACGAAAAGGACGTCTCCCTCTGGCATTCCGAAGAGGCCTACGCCAGCACCCGCTTCGGCGTCGACTGGATGAACGCGCTGCTCGGTGCCTACGCTGTCGGCCACTGGACGCTGACGGTCGATCTCGATGAGTTTTTCGTTTATCCATTCATGGAAAGCCGTTCATATGGCGAGCTGCTCTCGTTTCTAACGGACTCCGAGCGCCTGAGCTTCTACACGCTGTTAGTCGACATGTATCCGGAAGGACCCATCATGGACGCGCACGTCCCGGCGGGCGAGGCTCCGCTGAAATACGCGCCCTATTTCGATCAATACGGATACTACTCGGTCAAAGGCGGGCACGAGGACACCTTCGTCCGCGGCGGCCCGCGGCTGCGCGCGTTCAACACCGAGGACTTCAACGCCGCACCCGCGCTCAACAAAACGCCGTTGATCAAATGGCATTCGCGCTTCGCCTACTACCTCAGCACCCACGTCGCCTATCCGGCGATGCTGAACCACGCGCACAAGAAAAACCACGAGGCGACGGGGGCCCTGCTGCATTTCAAGTTCGTCTCCTCGTTCCGCGAGAAAATCGACCACGCCATCCAGCACAAAAATCACTACAACGATTCCAACGAATATCAGAAATACCTCGACCATCTGAAGAGCTCGGAAAACTACTCCCTCTTCTCGCCGGTATCCACCCACTACGAGGGAACCCAATCGCTGATCAAGGCCAACATCATGACCTCCGGCTGTTGGAAGTGAACCGGACGTTTCCACCTTATCCATGAATCTCGGATTTATCATACTCGCCCATCACCAGCCGGATGCCGTCCGGCGGTTGGTCGATTTGTTAGCAATCGATGGCAACCGTGTGGTCATCCACTTCGACACCAGCGCCACCCGGGCCGACCAGCAGGCCGTCGCGCGCATCGCCGCGGAGAAACCCGGCCAGGTCACCGTCATTTCCAAGGTCCACTGCGTGTGGGGCGAGTGGAGCCTCGTCGATGCCGTGCTGCACGCCTTGCGCGAGTTCGAGAAACTTCCGGACCGCCCGGACTACATCCACCTCATGAGCGGCGCGGATTTCCCGATCCGCCCGGTGGCCGAGCTGCAGGAATTCCTCCGCCGCAATCCGAACCGCGACTTCATCGAGTGCTGCGACATCACGCAGAAGGCGTGGGTCAAGGGCGGCCTCGGCACCGAGCGGCTGCGGTTTTTCTATCCGTTCAACTTCCGCACCCACCGCGCCGCGTTCGACCGGATGGTCCGCTGGCAGCGGAAACTCAAGATCCGGCGGCGGATGCCCATGGATCTCAAGCCGCACATGGGCTCGCAATGGTGGACCCTCCGCTGGCCCACCTGCAAGAAAGTGCTAGACTTCACCCGCGAACACCCCGAGGTCCCGAAGTTCTTCAAATCCACCTGGATCCCCGACGAGTCGTACTTCCAGACCGTCATCGCCAGGATCATCCCCCGCTGGCAGATCGCCGATCTCCAGTTGATGTTCCATCACCTGACTCCCGCCGGCCGGCCGTATGTTTTCTATAACGACCACCTGCCGCTGCTCCAGCGCCTGCCGCACTTCTTCGTGCGCAAGGTCTCGCCCGAAGCGTCCGTGCTGTTGGAGAATCTCTATCAACAAAACGGCCCCGCCCGGCGCATCCCGAAAGTGAAGGCGCTGGTCAAAACGCGCGAGCTCATCCAGGCGAAGATCGACGAGAACCACACCTTCACCACCGGCGTCCCCGGTTACTATCAGGACAAGATGCAGGTCGTGCTCAAGTCCGAGGAACCGGGGGGCCTGCCGAAACAGCTCGTCGTCCGCTCCTCCATCACCCGCCCGGTGGTCATGCTGTTCGTGGAAAATGCCGACGAACTCGCCGGGCTCGAACGCATCACGAAATCCCACCCCGGCCTCTGCTGGCTGGGCCGGCCGTTCGCGCCGAAGTCCATCCGGATGCCGGCGGAGCAACTCGCCCGCATGGGACTCACCGCCCGGAGCTGGCGGACGCGCGATACCTTTTCCCGGCAATTCTGCCGCTACCTGGTTGACGCGACTCCCGAGTCCATGATTCCGGTGATGGCCATCCTGCCGTTGGAAGCGCGCCCCGAGATCGAGGTGTTCGACAAAGTGGAGCGCTTGGTGCCCGTGCACATCATGTCCGCCAACTCCATGGCGCATGCCGTCTCCCGGATGAAAGCCGCGCTGTTCGAAATTTCCCCCCGCATCCTCGCCCGCACCGTGCAAGTTCCCTCCGAAGGAGTCCCCGCGATGTTCGAGGCCCTGCTGGCCGATCCGTCGTTCAAGCCAAAGCCGCGATAGGGCTTCCTCACCGGAGGGCGCGTTCTATCGGCTCGAAGTGATCAACCGGGAAACCGTTACGTCTCTTGCCCGGCATTCATTCCTTTCCTTCGCCACGCCTGCCTGATAGGCATCCGTTATGGCTGAGAAAAATCCCTCCCCCGGCAGCAAACCGCCTCTCCTCACTCTTCTCAGCGACCATCCCATCACGTCCAGTGGTGAGGGCTCCGCAGACATGCTAGGCCTTCACGAGCGCCTTTGTGCTCCACTCGATATCCTCCGCCACCCCGGCACCCGCACGCCCTTTACCATTGCCCTCTACGGAGATTGGGGCACGGGCAAGACCTCCGCCATGCGCTGGCTTCACTCCCAGCTCCTCGTCTGGAACGACTCGCCAGTGCGCGACAAGGCGACCCAACCGCACCTCACCCCTGTCTGGTTCTATCCTTGGAAATACCACAAGCGCGAGGATGTCTGGCGCGGCATCATCGCCGAGGTCATCCTCGAATCCCTGCGCGTCAACCCTGATGCCGATCTCCCGCACCGCATTGCCAAGGCCGGCAAACAGTTCGGAAAATTCCTCGGCAACTCCTTCCTCCACGCCCTCTCCAATATCAAAATCAAAGCCGAGGTTTTCGGCACCGGTGCGGAAATTTCCGGCAGGGTCTTTCAGGACATCGCGGACGAATACAACCAGACCGCCCGCCCCCACGCCCCTTTCCTCAACGACTTCGAGACCCAACTCACCGAATGGGTCAAGAGTGCCTTTGACGACAAGACCCACCGCCTCGTCCTCTTCATCGATGACTTGGACCGCTGTATGCCGGACGTCGCCCTCGAAGTCCTCGAAGCCCTCAAGCTCTATCTCAACATCCCCGGACTTCTCTTCGTCGCCGGTCTCGACCGCGGCGTCATCGACCAGATCGTCACCGAGCATTACAAAACCTGCGGCGTGGAAGGGAAAATCGCCCTCCGCTACCTCGACAAGCTCTTCCAAGTCGAGATCGACGTCGCACCCTCCCAGACCAAGGTCTCCGCCTTCCTCGACCAGAAAATCGAGCAGCTCGACCGCGCCACCGGCAGCCTCTGGTCCCAGTCCCTCTCCGCCGGACTCGGGGGCGATCACGACTACCGGAAAATCATCGAAAACTCCGTCCGCCGCCTTGGTCGCCACAATCCCCGCGACTTCACCCGCATCCTCAACTCTCTCCTCATCGTTTCCCACGCCGCCCTCACCAGCACCCCGGAAATTCCCGACCAGCTCGATCACGATTCCGAAAAAGCCCTCCGCTTCGCCCAAGGCGGCCAAGTCTATCTCCTCCGCCGTCTCCTCCACGACTACACCGCCAAGGCCGAAAACCTCCTCCGCACCGAGCCAGGCCAGAGCTGGCTCGAACGTCTCTCCCACTTCCGCCGCGAAAATCCCACGCACATCCCTTATGACAAAAACAAAGATCTCCAGAGGAAGCTCGGCGAAGAAGAAATCGCCAAGCTGCGGGCAGAGGAAAATGCGGAGACGCCGGAGCGAAAAGTCGCCAGCTTGATTGAGGAATCCAGAACCCTGGAAGACGGCACCGGAGCCTTCGACGCGCTTTATCAACATGGCTGGGATCTCCTGCTCATCCCCTTCAGCCCTTCAGTGGCTGCCGCCATGCCGCAGGAAAAGAAGCTGCCCGGCTCCACCCCCAAGCTCCCCGGCGTGGATGACATCCCCGAGGAAATTCTCGCCGCCATCGCCCGTGACCTTGAAATTCCCATCTCGGAAGTCACCCGGGAAGCAGTCAAAAATGTCACTGGCCTCGACCTCAGCGGCACCCAAGTGAGTGACCTAACCGCGCTTAAAAGCCTTTCGCGCCTCCAATTCCTTTACCTCATCGGCACCCCGGTGAGCGACATAACCGCACTTAAGAGCCTCACCAGCCTCGAATCTCTTGACCTCGAACACACTCAAGTAAGCGATCTCACCGCCCTCAAGAGCCTGACCAGCCTCCAATCGCTTGACCTCCGCGGCAGCCAAGTGAGTGACCTCACCCCACTTAAAAATCTCACCAGCCTCCATAGTCTCTACCTGATGTATACTCAAGTGAACGACCTCAGTCCTCTTTATGGACTAAAGGACTGCCTGAGGATCCTCTGCTTCTCAGATACTCCGGCAGCCCAGGACGGGAAAGCGATGGAAGCGCTACGCGAGGCACTGCCCTATACTGAAATTGATGGCTAGTTATCTCATTTTGCTCGAAAAATTAAAATTCATTAGCGGGTAAATTTGATGAATGTCGGTATTTATTCCAATGCCGCGCTGGATGTTTAAATGATTTCCATTTTTAAAATCTTGATCCTTTAGGATGACTGTTCATGGCTTTAAGATGATCGTTCTGGGTCTTAGGAAAATCATTCAGAGCATAACTAAATTAAATCAGTTTAACAAGAGAGTCATTTTGTGAAATAGGAAAAATGGTCTGGATATTATTTCTTTCGTTCGGAGCATTCGGATTATCAATCCGTTTGAGTTTTAGGGTGAAAATGGTGGAGGGTTGGGGGGAAATGGCTTGTCATCGGGCGGAGAAATGGGATATTTGGGCCTTCTGATCCCTGATTTCCGTCCCCTGATCCCCTGATCCCCTGATCCCCTGATCCCCGGCCTCGGGGGATGGCTTGAAACGACTTTTCCCACGCTCATGATTTCCGGTCCTACTTCCTATCGCCCCACGCTCAATGAGTTCCTGCACCATTGGGAGGTGGCGAATGGGGAGCCGGGGGCGGGGACGGGGTTGGTGACGCGGGACGGCAAGGTGCGGGCGGACTTGGTGGTGCTGCGGGCGGCGTTGCAAGTGGCGGGGGAGAAGGTGCAGGAGATGCTGGCGGAGAAGGATTATGGGCGGGCGGTGCTGGAGGAGGGGAAGCGGGTCGCGCTGGGACATGCGCAGGAGCTGGGGCGGCGGTTGCGGGGGATTTTGCCGCAGGATTCGCCGTTTTTGCAGGCGGTGCCGGCCTTGCCCGCGCTGACGGCGGGGGAGGAGAAGATGGTGCGGCCGTTGCGGGATCTGGTGAATCTGTGGGCGCGGGTGGAGGCGGCGGGGCATGTTTTCGAGCTGGGGAACGAGTTGACGCGGCTGGATTTCAAGGCGGAGGTGGCGGCGGTGGTGGGGCACTACGAGGCGCAGGCGGTGGCGGTGCTGGACTTGAAACTGGCACGGGTGAGGCGGAACCAGTTGCAGGTGGAGGCGAGGGCGATTCTCTCGGCCTACCGGCCGGCGGTGGAGGCGTTCTTCGCGCTGGAGAGTCCGCTGGTGTTGACGATCCCGCTGCTCTACCCGCCGGCGGGTCATACGCCGGAAGCGGTGACGGCGACTGTGACCTACGATGCGGCGGCGGAGGTGGCGGTGATCACTTTCACGGAGTCCGGGGACGAGGATCTGGACCACTATCAGGTGCGCGGGGTGCCGGGGCCGGAATATGTGGGGGACGACGAGGTGGTGGTGGCGACGATCCCGAAGGAGGCGGCGCGGGAGGTGCGCACCGGCTACTCGCTGCCGGCGGGCGGATCGCAGGCTTCGTTCAAGGTGTTTGTCGTTCTAACGACGGGCAACGAGGCAGGCAGCAAGCCGGTGACGGTGGCGCGGCCGTAGCGGATTTCTCGCGGCGGGTTTCGAGCAAGGAGCAGCGATCTCCGAATCGTCGTGCCCATGAAATGACGATGGGTAGAGCGGATGCCACCGATCCTTGGCTTTTCAAGGGCACGGCGGACAGATTCCGCCGCTTCCTTGTTTTTAGGGCGGCGCTATTCACGTGGCACTGGGGCACGCAATCTGCAAGGGTCGCACCATGTCAGACCTCCCCACGATCCACTCCGGCCTGCAACCTTCGCTCGGGCGCTGGCAGATTTTGTTCTACGGCCTGGGCTCGATGTTAGGGGCGGGGATCTACGCGCTGGTGGGGCGGGCGGCGGAGTCTTTGGGAAACGCGATCTGGCTGGCGTTTCTAGCAGCGATGGTGGCGGCGTTGCTCACGGGGCTTTCCTATGCCTGCGTCGGCGGACGCTATGCGAAGGCGGGTGGCGCGGCGTATGTGACGCACCGGGCGCTGCGGAAACCGGCGCTGAGTTACGTGGTCGGCATCGCGGTGATGATGAGCGGGCTGACGAGCATGGCCACGGGGGCGCAGGCGATCGCGGAAAATCTGGAGAAGGCGCTGGGGATGGGTTTGCCAATCAAGCTGGTGGCCATCGGGCTGGTGTTTCTCATCGGCTGCGTGATCTTCCGCGGCATCCGCGAAAGCATGTGGGCGAATATCATCTGCACGGTGGTGGAGGCGAGCGGGCTGCTATTCATCATCGCCGTGGGCATGAGGTTCTGGGGTGACGTAAACTATCTGGAAACGCCGGGTGACACGGGTGGTGGAATCGGGTCGGGCATCACGCTGGCGCTGGTGTTGCAGGGGGCGGTGCTGATGTTTTTCTCATTCATCGGATTCGAGGACATTCTCAACGTCAGCGAGGAGGTGAAGGATCCGAAACGCGACATCCCGTTTGGCCTCATAGGTGCGATGATCCTGGCGACGCTGATTTACATGGCGGTGGCCATCACCGCCGTTTCGGTGCTGCCGTGGAGGGAACTCGCGGCCAGCAAGACGCCGCTGATGGAGGTGGCGCATCGGGCGGCACCGTGGTTTGGCGGGATTGATCGCGTCTATCTCGGCATTACCATTTTCGCCATCGGTAACACGGCGCTGCTCAACTATCTGATGGGATCGCGCCTGCTTTACGGGATGAGCCGGCAGGGGCTGATGCCCGCGCCGTTAGGAAAGCTGAATCCGAAACGTGGCACGCCGCAGCTCGCGATCATCGTGCTGTTCGGGATCGTTTCGCTGTTGATCCTGAGCGGCGGGGTGAAACCGCTGGCGGAGGCGACGGTGCTGCTGCTGTTGTGTGTTTTCACGTTGGTGAACATTTCCCTGATCGTCCTGAAGCGCCGGGAAGGGGAGCCGAGTGATGGCTTCGATGTGCCGTTGTTGGTGCCGATTTTAGGAGCGCTGGTTTGCGCGCTGCTGGTGGTAGTGCGGGTGCAGGCGGCCTTCACCGATCCGAAGCCGGGAGCGGCGGTCGCGCCGTTGATCGCGCTGGCGATTTTCGCGGTGAGCTACGTGCTCTATCTGCTTTTGAAGCCGAAGGATGTGGTGGCGGTGGAGCCGGAGTGAGGAGGCTTTCCAATTTTCCCTGACCGTGGAAGGCTGTTTGGCATGAAACCGCTTTTGAAAACGCTGCTCTTCCTGTCCGGCTGGGCCGTGGCGGGGTGGATCTTCTGGTACTTGCGGGCTCCGCTACCGGAGCGATCCACCGATGTGGAAAGGCCCGGCGAGGCTGTTGCATCGCCATACCAAGCGGTGTTCGAGAAGTGGGCGGCGAGGCCCGAATTCACGGCCGCGCTGATGGCGCTGGTGGTGTTGGATGAAGAGGGAAAGCCGGTTTTTTCCTCCCCGCTGGGAGAAACGGCGCTGTGCCCGGCGTCCACGCTGAAGACTCTAACGACAGGGGCGGCTTTCGGGATTCTCGGACCGGAGTTCAGGTTTGAAACGAAGCTGGTCCACCGGGCGGATGGAAATCTGGCGCTCGTCGGCAGTGGCGATCCCACGTTGGATCCGAACGATCTCCAGCAGCTCGCGGCGGCTGCGGTGTCTGCGGGATTGAAGAAGGTGAGTGGCGATCTGGTGGCGGATGTTTCGGTTTTTTCCAGCCCGCCGGTGAACGATCATTGGAACTGGGGGGACATCGGAAACGCATACGGTGCCGGTGCGTATGGCTTGAATGTGGGGCATAACCGGATGCTTGTTAGTTTCCGCCCAGGTGCGAAACCGGGAGATGCGGCGGAGTTTCTCATGGCGGATCCGAACCCGCCGGACACACGCTGGGAGAGCGAAGTTACTACCGGCGAGCCTGGCAGCGGCGATGGAGTGACGATTTATTCCACTCCGGGTGGCCGGGTCATTTCAACGTTCGGCACGGTGCCGCAAGGTCCGGCCTTCACGGTCGGGGGAGCGCTTCCCGATCCTCCGGCGGTGGCGCTGGCGACGCTGAGGGCGGCCTTGGAAAAGGCGGGGGTGAAATTTTCCGGTAAGCCGGTGTCGCGCGAGGAAGCGGTGGTGGCGACGCATCGTTCCGCGCCGCTGGCGGAAATCATCGATCATTTGCACGAGGTGAGTGACAATCTGGAGGCGCAGTGTCTGTTTCTAACGATCGGGAATGTTTCCCTAACAAATCCGGCTGCCGCAGTGCGCGGATATTGGGAAAAGGCGGGCGTGGCGTTCGAGGGGTTGCGGCTCATCGACGGCAGCGGCCTCGCGCGGGCGAACATGATCCGTCCGCTGGATCTGGCGCGGGTGAACTTCGCCGCGCGCCGGGGGCCGCATGGCGAGCGTTATTTCGAGAGCATGAATCCATCGCTCGGCGGGAACGTCCGCGCCAAGCTCGGCGCGATGTCCGGGGTGAAGACCGACACCGGATTTCTCAAAATGAAAAACGGCAGGGAATACACCTTCGCCTTGATGGCGAATGGTCTCGGCACGGGCTTCGACTTCTGGGAGCTGCGGGCGGAGCTGCTGGATGATATCCGGAACGTCGCGGAATGATCCGTGCTTGAGGCGCGTCGGTATGTTAGAAAACTTCCGCCGCACGCACATCCTGGATGATGAGCTGCAACGTCGTCCTGCCGCGGAAGGTGTTTCTATCAATCGTGAAAGCGATGTCCCACGGCGGGTCGGGCAGGGGATACTCGCCGCCACCGAAGAAGACGGCATCCTGCTCGTGGTAGCCCTGGCGGAGCATGAAGCGGAGGTGGTTGTTCTTCATGTGCAGCGGCGGACGGCTGAGGCCGATGTTGCGGGAAATGAAAACGGGCTGGGGATTTCCGCTGCCGAAGGGCTGGAGGAGATCGTAGCTTGATAGAAACTCCAACGAAAGCTGGTCAAAGGAGATTTCCGCATCGTACATCAGCTTCGGCTGGCGTTGCTCGGGGCTGGTGTGGTTCATCACGTAGTCCGCGAATCGGGTGCGGAATCCGTCGAGCTTTCCTTCGTGGATCGAAAGCCCGGCGGCCATTGCGTGACCGCCGCCGGCGATGAGGTCATCCTCACAGGCGCGGATGGCCTCGACTAACGAAATGCCATCGATACTGCGGCCCGAGCCTTTTCCGATGCCTTCCTCATCGATGGCAATGACGAACGTCGGTTTGTGGTATTGCCGCATCAACCGCGAGGCGACGATGCCGACGACGCCGTGATGCCACGTGCGCGAACCAAGCACGATGACGGGATCGCGCGCCGGATCAAAATTTTTCGTGAGCATTTCCACTGCCTCACGGCGGATCAATGCTTCGTGATTCTGGCGTTCCTTGTTATAAGCGTCTAACTTCTGGGCGAGATCGTGGGCGAGACGGCGGCAATCGGTGGTTAGAGTGGCGAGCGCGTCTTCCGGCACATCCATCCGCCCGGCGGCATTGAGGCGCGGGCCAATGCGGAAACCGACGTCCATCGAGGTGGCGCTGCCGTTCATGCCGGTGACTTCCTGGAGCGCTCGGAGGCCGGGATTGAGCGTGCTGGGGAGGTGCTTGAGGCCGTGACGGACCATCAGCCGGTTTTCGCCAACCATGGGGACGATGTCGGAAATGGTGGCGACGGCGACGAGGTCGATGAGTTCCTTGAGATCGAGGTCGATCTGGCGGGTTTTCATCATGGCGTGGCCG
Source organism: Verrucomicrobiota bacterium (assembly GCA_040386755.1). Lineage (GTDB taxonomy): Bacteria > Verrucomicrobiota > Verrucomicrobiia > Verrucomicrobiales > Akkermansiaceae > Luteolibacter. The sequence goes on from JAZKEY010000002.1 coordinate 180,034, forward strand.
AGTTTGAAAACGACACCGGCGGCGCAGAGATAGGTGAACTCGCTGCCGCATTTCGGATTCACCAACGCGCAGCAATCCGGCCGGCCGGCGGGATCGGGCTCGTGGTGATCGACGATCAGGACATCGATACCCTCGGCTCGCAACGCGGCGACTTCATTGATGGAGACGGTGCCGCAATCGACCGTGATCAGCAGATCCGGCTTTGGGCCTTCCTCCATGCAGCGTTTCAGCGCCGCCGTGCTCAAGCCGTAGCCTTCCGGTCCGCGGCGCGGTATGAAATAGCGGGGAGTGAGGCCGTAGGCGATGAGGATGCGCCGCATCAGGGTGATCGAGGTCACGCCATCGACGTCATAATCGCCGTAAATGCAGACTTTTTCCCCCTTGTCGATGGCTTCGAACACGCGCTCGACGGCGATTTTCATGTCCGGGATCAGAAACGGATCCGCCAAATCCCGCAAACGCGGACGCAGATACCCCTCCAGATCGACGCCGGGAGGAAGCCCTCGCTGGCGGATCAAGTGCTCAAGGATCGGTGGAAACGTGCTGACCGAACCGTTGGTCTGTTTTTCAAACGGTTCACCGCGCGCAATCCATTTGAACGGCTGGGCTCGCATGAAGTGACGCGGACCGTATCGGCGGATGCAGGTCTGACACAAGACCGGAAACGAAAAGCGTGCAAAAGCGCCCACCGCGTCATTCTGGCGCTGGGAAAGTGCGACACTTTGTCGCGAAATGAACTGGATTTCACGCGGTGGGTTCTCCTCGAAATTTCACAAACCATTGATCCATAATGAAATGAAATTTTCCGAAGGGGGGCGGCACATTCCCTGCGAAAGCGCGGGTATCATAACCGCCCAACCGGGCAAAAACTGAAAGGAAACCAATTTATGTCCAAAATCCTCGGAATCGACCTCGGAACCACCAACTCGTGTATGGCCGTCATGGAAGGCGGCGAATCCACCGTCCTCGAAAACTCGGAAGGTGCCCGCACCACCCCGTCCGTTGTCGCATTCGCGAAAAACGGCGAGCGCCTCGTCGGCCAAGCCGCGAAGCGCCAAGCGGTTACCAACCCGCAAAACACCATTTTCTCCGCCAAGCGCCTGATCGGCCGCAAGTTTTCCGAGCTTAAAGATGCCGACAAGCGGATGCCCTACACCATCGTCGCCGCCGCGAATGGCGACGCCCACATCCAAGTGGAAGTGGCCGGTGAAAAGAAAACCTACTCGCCGCAGGAAATCGCCGCGATGGTCCTCGGCAAGCTCAAGGCCGATGCCGAAGCCAAGCTCGGTGAAAAGATCACCCAGGCCGTCATCACGGTTCCTGCTTATTTCAACGACTCCCAGCGCAACGCCACCAAGGCTGCTGGCGAAATCGCCGGTCTCGAAGTGCTCCGCATCATCAACGAGCCGACCGCAGCCGCCCTCGCTTACGGCCTCGACAAGAAGTCCGACGAAAAAATCGCCGTTTACGACCTCGGAGGCGGCACCTTCGACATCTCCGTCCTCGAAATCGGCGACGGCGTCTTCGAAGTCCTCGCCACCGACGGCGACACCTCCCTCGGCGGTGACGACTGGGACAACACGCTGATCCAGTGGATCGTCGGCGAATTCAAAAAGGACCAAGGCATCGACCTCTCCGGCCAGCCCGACGCCCTCCAACGCATCAAGGAAGAAGCGGAAAAAGCCAAAATCGCCCTCTCCTCCACCCAATCCTACGACATCAGCCTGCCCTTCATCACGGCCGATGCCACCGGACCGAAGCACATCCAACTCACCCTCACCCGGTCGAAACTGGAACAGCTCACCGATTCCCTCTTCGAGCGCACCAAGAAGCCCGTCCGCGATTGCCTCAAGGAAGCCGGGCTCTCGGCTTCGCAAATCAACGAGCTCGTCCTCGTCGGCGGCATGACCCGCATGCCGAAAGTCGTCGAAATCGCTCGCGAACTCGCCGGACAAACTCCGCACCAAGGCGTCAACCCGGATGAAGTCGTCGCCATCGGCGCGGCGATCCAAGGCGGCGTCCTCCGCGGCGATGTCAAGGACGTGCTGCTCCTCGACGTCAGCCCGCTCACCCTCTCCATTGAGACGGAAGGCTCCCGCGCCACCGCAATGATCGAGCGCAATACGACCATCCCGGCCAAGAAGTCCCAGATCTTCTCCACCGCCTCCGACAGCCAACCGGCCGTCGATATCCGGATCTGCCAAGGCGAGCGCCCGATGTTCTCCGACAACAAATTGCTCGGAAACTTCAAGCTCGACGGCATCGCCCCCGCCCGCCGCGGCGAGCCGCAAATCGAAGTCACCTTCGACATCGACGCCAACGGCATCCTCCACGTTTCCGCCAAGGACAAGCAATCCGGCAAGGAACAGAAAATCTCCATCCAAGGTTCCTCCGGCCTTTCCAAGGACGAGATCGAGCAAGCCAAGCGCGACGCCGAATCCCACGCCGAAGAAGACAAGAAGCGCGTGGAAAAAGTCGATGCCAAGAACAAGGCCGACAACCTCGTCTTCAACGTCGAAAAACAACTCGGTGAACTCGGCGACAACGCCCCCGCCGAACTCAAGGACCTCCTCAACGGCAAGATCCAAGCCGTAAAAGACGCGATCTCCAGCGACAACGTTGACACCATCAACAGCGCCGTCAGCGATCTCGAAGGTTCCCTCCAAGCCCTCGCCGAAGCCGCCCAAAAAGCCGGTGCCAGCGCAGGCGGAGCCGAAATGCCCGACGTCGAGCCGGCCGCCGAATCCGCCTCTAACGAGCCGAAGCAAGCCAAAGGCAAAGTCGTCGATGCTGAAGTGGTGGATTGATTTGAAAAGTGGCGGCGGCCAACAACCGCCGCCACATTCGCATCCACCTGTTATCTTTCTATCTGATCACCCCGATCACCAACCCTTTCCACTCTCGTCTCGACGGAGTGGCTTCTCGTAAAACCAACCAAACCAAATACCAAACATTATGGCTAACATCAAACCACTCGGACAACGCGTCCTCGTCAAGCGCATCGAAGCGGAAGCAATCAGCTCCGGCGGCATCGTCCTTCCGGACTCCGCCAAGGAAAAGCCGCAGGAAGCGGAAGTTCTCAGCCTCGGCACCGGCGGCAAGGACGACAAGGGCGTGCTCATCGAGTTCACCGTCAAGGTCGGCGACAAGGTCCTCATCTCCAAATACGGCGGCACCGAAGTCAAAGTGGACGGACAAGAAGTCCTCATCATCAACGAATCCGACATCCTCGGCATTGTTGGCTAACCGCCAAAGCCACGAGTCATGAGTGGATGGGTCATGAGTGAAGATTCTTCCTCTCCCACCCATGACACATGACCCGTGACCCATTAACAAAAACATCTCAACCTAAGTCTAACTACCATCATGGCCAAACAACTCCAATTCGACGAAGCCGCACGCCAGGCCCTCCTGCGCGGTGTGGAAAAACTCGCCCGCGCCGTCAAGGCAACCCTCGGACCAGCAGGACGCAATGTCATCCTCGACAAAAAATTCGGTTCCCCAACCATCACCAAGGACGGTGTCTCGGTTGCCAAGGAAATCGAACTTGAGTGTCCTTATGAAAACATGGGTGCCCAACTGATCCGTGAGGTTTCCAGCCGCACTTCCGACATCGCAGGTGACGGAACTACGACGGCTACCGTACTTGCCGAAGCCATCTACAAGGAAGGCCTTCGCAACGTCACCGCCGGTGCCAACCCGATCTCGCTGCAACGCGGTATCATGAAGGCCACCGAAGCCATCGTCGCCCAACTGAAAGTGCTTTCCAAGCCCGTCTCCGACGCCAAGGAAATCGCCCAGGTCGCTTCCATTTCCGCCAACTCCGATGCGGAAATCGGCGGCATCATCGCCGAAGCCATGGACAAGGTCGGCAAGGACGGAACCATCACCGTTGAAGAAGCCAAGGGCATCGAAACCACCCTCGAAGTCGTCGAAGGCATGCAGTTCGACAAAGGCTACCTCAGCCCCTACTTCGTCACCAACCCCGAGTCCATGGAAGCCTTCCTCGAGAACGCTTACATCCTCATCAACGAGAAGAAGATCTCCTCCCTCAAGGACATGCTTCCGCTCCTTGAAAAGGTTGCCAAGACCGGCCGCCCGCTCCTCATCATCGCCGAAGACGTCGAAGGTGAAGCCCTCGCGACCCTGGTCGTCAACAAGCTCCGCGGCATCCTCAACATCGCTGCCGTCAAGGCTCCTGGTTTCGGCGACCGCCGTAAGGCCATGCTCGAAGACCTCGCCATCCTCACCGGTGGCCGTGTCATCACCGAAGACCTCGGCATCAAGCTCGAAGGCGTGGAACTCAGCGACCTCGGCGAAGCCAAGCGCATCAGCATCACCAAGGAAAACACCACCATCGTTGAAGGTGGCGGCACTTCCGAAGGCATCACCGGCCGCGTGAACCAAATCCGCCGCCAGATCGAAGACACCACCAGCGATTACGACCGCGAGAAGCTCCAAGAGCGTCTTGCCAAGCTCGCCGGCGGCGTCGCCGTCATCAACGTCGGTGCAGCCACCGAAACCGAGATGAAGGAAAAGAAAGCCCGCGTCGAAGACGCCCTCCACGCGACCCGTGCGGCCGTTGAAGAAGGCATCGTCGCCGGTGGCGGCACTGCCCTCATCCGTGCTCAAGCCGCCATCGGTGACCTCGGTCTCGAAGGCGACGAAAAGACCGGTGCAGGCATCATCGCCCGCGCCGTCGAAGCACCGCTTCGCCAGCTCGTGACCAACGCCGGCCGTGAGGCAGCGATGATCATCGACCAAGTCAAAAAAGGCAAAGGTGGCGAAGGCTACAACGTCGCGACCGACAAGTTCGAAGACCTCATCGCCTCCGGTGTTGTCGATCCGACCAAGGTCACCCGCACCGCCCTGCAAAACGCGGCGTCCATCTCCGGACTCCTGCTCACCACCGAGTGCCTCATCACCGACCTTCCTGCCAAGGAAGCAGCCGGTGGCGGCGGCGGTGGCCACGACCACGGCATGGGCGGAATGGGCGGCATGATGTAAATCGTGCGCCGACGCTCACAGAGCGCCGCTACAGCTAACAAGAAGCCGGGCAGGGAAACCTGTCCGGCTTTTTCATCTTCACGGACCGCGAAATTCATTTCGTCTGCATTCCCCTGCGCCTCCGCGCTCTGCGCGAGTCAATAAAAGAGGTTCTCGCGCAGAGACGCAGAGGCGCGGAGGTTTTGAGACGGGCTTTATGGCTCGCATTTCTGATGGGTTTCTGTTGGATGGAGGCCGTATGGAAAATCCAAAAAACATGACGGAGAATGAAATCGGAACCATCGTGATCGCTGCGGCGATTGAAGTTCATCGGGAGCTGGGTCCTGGTCTGTTGGAATCCGTCTATGAAGCAGCTCTTGCCCATGAGCTTGAGTTGCGTGGATTGATCGTCCGTCGTCAGGTACCGGTCCCGATCCGCTATAAATCCATCTTTCTGGAGGAAGGTTTCCGGGCGGATTTGATCATCAACGAGCAAGTCATTCTCGAACTCAAATCGGTTGAGGCGCTATCGAAAGCGCATCGCAAACAAATCCAAACCTACCTCCGCCTCACCGACAAAAAGCTCGGCTACCTTCTGAACTTTGGAGTCGCCCTCATGAAGGAAGGTATCGTCCGCGCCGTCAACGGACTCCCCGAGTAAATCATCCACCCCCTCTGCGCCTTAGCGTCTCCGCGCGAGAACCTCTTCTACCCTTACCCACGTCATCGCGTAGGGTCGGCTAAAAACCTTTCCAAAACAGCCGGATCCGCCTAAAGAATCGCATTGATTCCCGCCCGCACCCCACCGTTCTCCCCCAAGGCGACTGACGGGCACGGAAAATGCAAAGCTTTCTCCCCGCATGCTTTTCACCAGCCTTCCATTTGTCATCCTGGTCCTGGTCGCGTTCGCGATCTATTACCTGCCGCCGTTGCGCCGCTGGCAGATTCCGGTGCTGACGGTGACGAGTTTCCTGTTCTACTCGTGGGAGGTGCCGGTGCTGGTTTTCCTGCTGATCGCCTCGATCCTGATCAACGTGGTCACCAGCTACAAGATCGCGACGGGTCCTAGATCCGCGCAGAAATTCTGGGCCATCATGGGGGTCGCGCTGAACCTAGGGATGCTCATCCTTTTCAAATACGGACCGCTCGTCGCGAAAACCCTATTCGGCGGGGATCACGGATCGGTCGGCCATTTCCTGGTCAATATCCCGCTGCCCATCGGCATTTCCTTCTTCACCTTCCAGGGCATCAGCCTGGTGGTGGAAGTTTTCCGCTCGAAGCAACCTAACGACCCGTTCGGCTATCCGGAAATGGTGCCGGATTCTTTCATGGAGCATTTGAAGAACACGATGCTCTTCAAATCGTTTTTTCCGAGCCTCGTCGCCGGTCCCATCATCAAGGCACACGAATTCTATCCGCAGATCGTGCCGAAGCTGTTCAGCGGGATCTCGTGGCAGGTCGTGTTCCGCGCCTTGGTCACCGGCTATTTCCTGAAAATGGTCGTCGCGGACAACCTCAAGGACTCCACCTTTTGGATCGAGTACCCGTATTTCCTCAACGAATCCTCGCTGACGCTCGTCACCCTGCTCTTTGGCTACTCGATGCAGATTTTCTCCGATTTCGCGGGCTACTCGCTCATCGCCATCGGCCTTGCCGCGTTGTTCGGTTACTCGCTGCCGCAAAACTTCAACTACCCCTATATCTCGCGCTCGTTCACCGAGTTCTGGCAGCGCTGGCATATCTCGCTTTCCACCTGGCTGCGCGAATATCTCTACATTCCGTTAGGAGGGAACCGCAAGGGCAACGTCCGCACCTACATCAACCTCTTCGTCGTCATGTTCCTGGGCGGCCTCTGGCACGGCGCGGCGTGGAGCTACGCGGTGTGGGGAAGTTTCCACGGCCTCGCGCTCGCGGCGGAACGGTTCGGGAAAAACTACATCCGGCTGCCGAAGCACTGGCTCGTCGGCGTCGTGCAGGCTCTGCTGGTTTTCTCATTCGTCACTCTGGCCTGGTTGTTGTTCAAGCTGCCGAAGTTCGAGCATGTCGTCGCCTATCTGAACGCGATGGTGAACAACCACGCGACGACCAATTTCACGCTCATCGCCCACGTCCTGACCTACTCGCTGCCGGTGGTTTTCTACTACGGCTGGTATCTCTTGAAACGGCGTTGGGACAAGGTGAGGAGATACGAGTTTCTCATCTTTGCCGTCCTCATCGCCGCCATCGTCCTCGACAGCGGGACGACGGGAACCTTCATCTACTTCCAGTTCTAACCGGCACGGACAATGATCAAGCGAACCCTCATCACCGCACTTGTCCTTGTCCTGGGCTATCATTTCATCCTGCCCCGGTTGTCGCGCGACTATTACTGGATCCCCGGCCAGCAGCGGGCGAACTACGTCCGCGCCCAGCAATTCGTCCATGACTCTCCGAAGGATGCGAACGTCGTCGTCGGATCCTCGATGTCCAACGAGCTCAGCCAGGAAATCCTCGGACCGGGGTTTGTGAAGCTGACCTTTCCCGCCGGGGGCGCGCTCACCGGCCTCGACATCATCCGCGAGACCGGCAAACAACCGCCCGTCCTTTTCATCGAGTCCAACACCCTGTTGCGTGATTCCGACAAGCAGCTTGCGGACGATGTGACCAGCCCGTGGCGGCGCAAGCTGCGTGAGGCATCGCCGGTCTTCAAGGAAGAGGGAAGGCCTTCGAATTTCCAGGTTGGATTTTTCAACGCCTGGGTCGGCCGGGTTTATAACGGCGTGAAGAAGGTTTTGAACGGCGGTAAAAAGGCCGAACCGGCGGTGGAAAAACCGATGGACGCGTCCGTGTTCGAGGATGTCATGCGCGCGAACCGGGAATTCCTGGGACGTCCTCCGAAAGAGGGGGATCTGGCTGCTAGAACGAAGCGCCTCGGCGACATCGTCGATGAACTCACCAAGGCGGGAACCAAGTGCGTCTTTTTCGAAATGCCCGTCGACCCTACGCTCAGGGAACTCGCCGAGCCGGTCGCCGTTAGGACTGCGATGGCTTCCCGCTTCCCCGAGGACCGTTACACATGGCTGCGGATCGATCTCGGCGCGGACTACAAGACCACGGATGGAGTCCACCTGACGAGGGCCGATGCCGACAAGGCGACGCAAATCATCGCGGAAAAGGCGAAGAGCGCGAAGTGAGCCCGGCTCACTCGCTCTCGGGCATCTGCTTGCGGTGCTCGTGGCGGATGTCACGGGCCTCGCCGAGGAACACGGCATCCTCACCGATGTTCACCGCGAGGTCACCGATCCGCTCGATGGAGCGGGCGACGAAGATGAGGTGCAGCAGGTTTTCCGCCCGTCCGTTGGAATCCTCGAGGCGTCCGCTCAGCGAGGCGATCATTTGTTTGTGAAGGCGGTCGAGTTCCTTGTCGCGGGCTTTCAGGCCCTCGCCGAGTTCGCTGTTGGCGTCGGTGTAGGCCATCAGCGCGTCACGCAGCAGTTTGTCCGCGAGAGAATAGAGCGGTTCCGTTAGCGCGGCTTCCTCCAGTGGGGAAGCTTTGCAGATTTTCTTCGAACGCTTGGCGATGTTGACCGCATGGTCGGAGATGCGTTCGAGGTTGTGCGCCATTTTCATCGACGTGATGACGAGGCGGAGGTCGGACGCGACCGGGTGGAAGCGGACGAGGATTTCCATGCCGACCTGGTCGATCTTGCGCTCGAGATCATCGACATCCGAGTCATCCGCGATGACGGTGCGGGCGAGGTCGATGTCGCGCTCCAGCAGCGAGCGCATCGCGCGTTCGAGATTCTGCCGGGCGAGGCTGGCCATCAGGAGGACATCGCCTTTCAAGGTTTCCATCACCTTGTCGAAGTCCCGGAATATGTGGGGGTTGTTCATGTATCGGATTTTCTATGTTCTGAGCACGAAATCAGCCAAAACGGCCGCTGATGTAGTCCTCGGTCCTTTTGTGAGTGGGATTGCTGAAGATTTTCGAGGTGTCGGCGAACTCGATCAGTTCGCCCATGTAGAAGAAGGCGGTTTTGTCGGAAACCCGCGAGGCCTGCGCCATGCTGTGGGTGACGATGATGAAGGTGTAGTCCTCCTTCAGGTTCCAGACAAGTTCCTCCACCTTCGCGGTGGCGATGGGGTCGAGCGCGCTGCAAGGCTCGTCCATCAGCACGACCAGCGGTTTCACGGCGATCGTGCGGGCGATGCAGAGCCGCTGCTGCTGGCCACCTGATAGGCCGAGCGCGGATTCCTGAAGGCGGTCCTTCACCTCGTCCCAGAGCGCGGATGCCTGGAGCGCTTCCTGCACCGCCTGGTCGAGAATCTTTTTGTTCGTCTCACCGCGCAGCCGCAATCCGTAGGCGACATTTTCATAAATGCTGCGCGGGAACGGATTGGATTTCTGGAAAACCATGCCCACGTCGCGGCGGAGTTTCACGACATCCACCGATTTTTGATAGATGTCGATGCCGCCGACCTTGATGCCGCCGCGGGTGATGCGGGTGCCGGGGATCTCGTCGTTCATCCGGTTGATGCAGCGGAGCAGGGTGGATTTGCCGCAGCCGGAAGGTCCGATGAAGGCGGTGACGCCGTTCGCCGGCACTTCGACCTGGATGCCTTTCAATGCCTGTGACGAGCCGTAACAGAAATCGAGGTTTTCGACCAGAATGGAGGAGCCTGTCTGCGGCTCGGTGGCCGGGCGGTTGAGGATGTCGTGCATGGTGGTTCAGCCGAAGGTTCCGGTGACGTAGGCTTCCGTCTGTTTTTCGCGGGGGTTCTCGAAGATCTGCATCGTGTCGCCGTATTCGATGAGGTTTCCGAGATACATGAAGGCGGTCTTGTCCGAGCAACGCGTGGCCTGTGCCATGTTGTGGGTGACGATGACGATGGTGAATTTCTTCTTCAGCTCGATGAGCAGCTCCTCGATCTTCAACGTGGCCAACGGATCGAGCGCGGCGCACGGCTCGTCCATCAGCAGGATTTCCGGCTGGTTGGCGATGGCGCGGGCGATGCAGAGCCGCTGCTGCTGGCCGCCTGATAGCCCGAAGGCGCTGGAGTGCAGGCGGTCCTTCACCTCGTCCCAGAGCGCCGCGCCGCGGAGGGCGTTTTCGACGGTTTCATCCAGCTCCGCCTTCTTGTTCTGGCCGGCGACGCGCAGGCTGTAGGCGACATTTTCGTAAATCGACTTCGCGAACGGATTGTATTTCTGGAACACCATGCCGATCTGGCGCCGGAGCTCCTGGAGATCGATGTCCGGGCGGTTGATGTCGATGTCGTGAATCCTGATGGAGCCCGAGGTGATCTTCGCGCCGGGGATGCGATCATTGATGCGGTTCACGCAGCGCAGCAGGGTGGATTTCCCGCAGCCAGAGGGACCGATGAACGCGGTGATCTCGCGCGCGGGGATGTCCAGGGTCACGTCGTGAAGAACCTGTTTCGCCCCGTAGGCGAAGCAGACGTTCTGGATCTGGATGGCGGTGTTCATGCTTACCATTTGAGTTTCGCCCGGAGTTTGGCGCGCAGGACCATCGAGCCGATGGAGAGGCTGGCGACGAGCAGGAGGAAAACAAAAACCGATCCGTATTGGGCGCGCTGGGTGTATTCGGAATTCGGGATGCGGGCGGCGAGCGTGTAGATGTGATAGGGCAGCGCCTGGACCTGTGAGGAAAGCAGGTCGAAGGGACTTTTCATGCCCTGCCACGGCAGATCGTCCTTCGCGGCGACGGCAGCGGTGAACATGATCGGCGCGGTTTCTCCGGCCACGCGGGTGATGGCTAACAGCGAGGAAGTCAGGATGCCGGGCATGGAAAACGGCAGCACGCATTTCCGGATCGTCTGCCACCGGGTGGCTCCCATCGCCAGCGATGCATCGCGGAAACCCTGCGGCACCGCCCGCAGGGATTCCTCGGAAGCAGTGATGATGACAGGGAGAATCATACAAGCCAGCGTCGCGCAACCGGCCATCAGCGATGAGTTCCAGCCTTGGAAGCTCATGAACCAGTCATTGAAGTAAAGCGGGATCACCAACAGCGAGCGATCCGACGGAGCCGCGGTGATGATTGGCACGGCGAGCACGAAGACCGAGAAACCGAAGAGCCCGAAGACAATGGAGGGAATGCCCGCGAGGTTGAGGATGGCGAGGCGGACGGCGTGGATGAAGGGGCTTTGCTTCGCATACTCCGATAGATAGATTGCCGCGCAGACACCGAAGAAAAGGGCGATGACCATCGAGCCGATGGTGAGCAGCGCGGTGCCGACGATGGGACCGGCGATACCGCCGCCGGAGTAGGAGTAGGTTTGCTCATTGAAGATTTCCTTGCCCTCGTTTTTCGTCAGATACTCGTTGTATTCGGAAGCGGGAAGTTGGTGGCGCGTGCCCTGGGCGTCATCGAAGACGTGGAGTGTCTGGTTTTTCGCGGTTAGGAATTCGAGATCAACAAACGGAGCCTCCGCCTTGAACAGGACCGGTGCGCCGTCGATGATGATCTTTCCGAACAGGAGCGCCGCGACGAGCACGACGAGGTAGGTCGCTCCGCCGAGCAGGGAGCGCACCACGGCATCCTTGAAGTGGCCTTTCGGGAGACCCTTGCGGATCAGTTTTTCGGGGTCGAACATGGGGCGGAAAAATCAGTGTTTCATCTTGCTCACGAAACGGTGCGCGGTGGCGTTGATCGCGAGGACCACGATGAACAGGAGGATGCCGACGACGAACAGCGCGCGGTAGTGGACGCTTCCGAGCGGCACCTCGCCAAGTTCCTGCGCGATGATGCCGGTGAGCGTGTGGGCGGGTTGGAAAAACGAACCGAGTCCGCTGGTGAAGTCGGGGATCTTGATCCGGTTGCCGGCGACTAATAAAACCACCATCGTTTCACCGATCACCCGCCCGAGTCCTAGCAGGACAGCGGCGAGGATGCCGGAAAACGCGGCGGGAATGACGACGCGGAAGGTGGTTTGCAGTTTGGATGCGCCAAGGGCTTCCGAGGCTTCGGAATACGCGCCGGGTACGTTGTTGATGGCGTCTTCGGCGAGGGAGAAGATCGTGGGAATGCTCATCAGCGCGAGCAGGCAGCCGGCGGTGAAAATGTTCAGCCGCTCCTCGATGGGGAATCCGGGAACCCAGCTCAGAGAATCCATCAGCGAGATGTCGCGCAGCACGGTGCCGAAAATGAGGATGCCGATGAAACCTAACACCACGGACGGAATCGCCTGGATGAACTCGATGACCGGCTTGATGACCGACTGTTCCCAGGGCGACGCGAACTGGTTCACATACACCGCCGCGCCGATGCCGGAGGGGATGGCGATGATCAGCGCGACGACGGCGATCATCAGTGAGCCCGCGGCGAGGGGGAGGATGCCGTAGAAATCCTGCCACTCGCCGCCGGTGACCCAGTCCTTGCCTGTTAGGAACGAGCCGATGGCGGTGGTGAGGGCGACTGGCTTGTCGTATTTCCAGGAGTTGATTTCCGATGGCGCTTTTTCCAGATCGCTGATGAAAAGCGGCCAGGTGTTGCGCGCCACTTTCAGGAGACGGTTGGCTTCGGGCTGGGTGAACGTTTCCGGAAGCTGGCTGGGGATGTTGGCGGACGCTAGTTTGAGCGAGTCGTGGACCTTGACGCAGTCGGGACGGCGTTCCATCAGAAGCTGGATGGGTCCTTCGACGTCAGGTTTTTCCGCGAGGGAGGCGTGGGCCTCGGCGGTGAGTTTCTCGCGCTCGGCGGGATCCTTGGCGCTGGCGGCGGCGGCAAGCAGGGTGCGGCGGTCCTTTTCGAGGAGGTCGGCTTCCGAAATTTTCCCTTTCGTGGCAGTGACGGTTTCGGTCATTTCCGAAACGAGGGAACTGAGTTCCGAGCCGCCGGATTCGAAGGTGTCGATGGTGGCGCGGACGCCTTGCAAGGGCTCCGCGTTTTTCTGTTGGGCGGCGGAAAATTCATCGGAAAGTCGGGTGACGAGCGCGGGATCGTCGGTGGAGTCGATGGGGCGCGTGCGGATGGAATCGATGAGTTCCTTGCGCTCGGCGTCGGTCAGGTGCGGGGTGGACGGAAGCGAGGCGAGGGCCTTGAGCTTCTGTTTTTCAAAATTGGCCGTGAGGGTGGCCATCATTTCCGGGTTGGGCGTGCTGCCTTCCTGGGTGTTGTTCAGGACGAGATCGCGGGTGGCTCCGGTTTGTTCGGTGTAGGCGTTGAAGAGCGCGCTGGCTTCCTCGGTGCGGCGGAGCTGGCGGGCGCACTTGCCGTTGATCTCGGCGTAGTAGGCGCGGTTGAGCACACTGGTGAGCTGCTCGTGGGCGGTCAGGTTTTTCCGGGAAATATCGACGAACTCGAGCCCGGCGATGCGATAGATTTCCAACTCGCGCTGGTAACCGGGGAAGAATCCGATGCCTTCCTTGAGCAGGAAAACAATGATGAGAACGAGAATGACAATGGTCAGTCCGGCATTGGACGCGAAGAAATACCGGATCGCCCGATCAAACGAGAAACCGCGTTTTTGGAATCGATGGGCGGCTGGTTTTTCTTCCTGCGACATGCTTGGATGGACGACGTGGTAGTGGCAAGGACCGGCATAGACAAGGAAATGAGCATCGCGGGCGAGCCTGCGATGCTCATTTCAATGGCAACCGATAACAACAAACTGCTTACAGATCCTTGGTCGGGATGAAACCGACCTTGCGGACGATTTCCTGACCGGCAGGGGACTCGACGTATTTCATGAAGGCGTCGGCCTCGGCAGTCGGCTTGTCAGGAGCGTAAAGGTAGTTCTGACGGGCGTAGATGTATTTCTTGGCATTGGCGGCGACGGGCTCGACGCCGTCGATGGCGATGGCCTTGGTGCCGGAGGTTTTCGAGTAGGCAAGGCCGACATAGCCGATGCCGTTCTTGTTCTTCGCGACTTCCTGGGCGATTTGCTCATTGCCAGCCATTTTCAGCGAACTGCTAGGGTAATCGCGGCCGCCCATGGCGAGCTTCTGCCAGTCCTTGTAAGTGCCGGAGGAGGTGTTGCGGGTGTAGATCGAGATCTTGCCGGGAGTGCCGCCGATTTCCGACCAGTCCTTGATCTGGCCGGTGAAGATCTTGGCGACCTGGTCCTTCGTGAGTTTGGAAACGGGGGAGTTCTTGTTCACGATGACGACGAGCATGTCATAACAGATCGCGTGCTCTTTCAGATAGACGCCTTTGGTGCGGCAGCTGGTGCGCTCGTCGTCCTTCACCTTGCGGGAGGACATGCCGATCTGCGCGGTGCCGTTTGCGAGTGCGGGGAACGCGGTGGTCGAGCCTTCCGCGGCGATTTCGAATTTCACGCTCTTGTTACCGGCGGCCTTGAAGCCTTCGGCAAGCTGCGGGACGAGTTTGGCACCGAGGGTGTCGGAGCCCTTGATGCTGAGGGTTTGCGCGCCGGCCATGGTGAGCATGGCTGCGGTGGCAAACAGGGTACTGATGGTTTTCATATGATTTCTGATGGGGTTGGGATTCTTGTCCGGGAAAAGTTAGAAGGAGAAACGGAGGCCGCTGAGGAAGGTGTAACCGTCGTAGTCGCCACCGCCGAGGTGGGAGTATTCGAGGCCGTTCATCAGCTTGAGCTTGTGGCCGTAGAGGTAATAGTTGAGCCCGACGTAGGCGGAGGCATAGGTGTTGCCCTTTGAGTCGACGGCACCGTCCGGGGACCATCTTTCATAACGGCCGGGAAGACTGACGCCATCCGGATCGGTGCTGGTCGCGAGTTGCAAGCGTCCGACCAACTGAAGTCCGTCCGCGATGAAATACGACGGAATGAGGCTGATCCCGAAAACGTCGGATTGATCCAGACCGACGGTGGCTCCCTTTTGCTCGGCATTTCCCTCGTAGCCGAAGCCGTAGAGCACATCGGCAGTGAGCCCGAAGCGGCCTTGGACGATGTCCGCGTTCAGGCCGATGCTGTCGCTGAAGGCGGGTGAAGAACTGCTGTAATAATTGTCATCCAGCTCTTTTCCCTGATAGCCGGGCTCCGTGTTGTGCAGGTATTGGAACGAGGCGACGGCGGAATCAAGGCCGGCCTGGCTGGAGAAATCGTAGCCGATTTTTCCGAGAATGACGGCACCTTGGTCGAGGCTGGAAAACTCGCGGTCACGGTCGCTGCCGTAAAATCCGAGTTCATAGAGCCAGTAGTCCTGGATCCCCTTGCCGTTGACCATGACACCGGTGAGCTCGCCCGGGAAAAACAGGTTGGAAACCAAACTGCGCTCGAAGGTCAGGATTTCCTTGGAGGAAATTTCCTGCTCACGGCCGAACTTCGCCTTCATTTTACCGACCGTCACATTAAGCGCGTCGCTCTGGGCGTAGGTGAGGTAGAGGTCGTAAATGTCGAGGTAAAGCTCGTCCATGCCGTCGGTGGTATCGACGTCGATCTGTCCTTCGAATTTCCAGTTTTGGTACCACTTCGATTTGAATCCGAAACGGGCGCGGCGGGCTTCGAAATGGTCGTCCCACACGGTTTGGGCGTTCTTGTCGCTGCCGTTCTTGAAATCCTCGATGTCGTAATGACCACCCGCGTCGCCGTCGGCGTATTGGACCTGCAAGCGGCCCTGGAGCGAGAATTCCTGGAGGATCGGATTGTTGTCGTCCTTATACAGCGTGAAGGCGGACCACATCTTATCGTAGGCGGACTCGCCAGTGAATTTCCCGAGCAGCAGCCCGGTGGCGGTGCTCGACGGGGTCACGTCTGCCGCGGCGGGCGTAGTTTCGGTTCCGGCGTGGGCGGACAGGCAACCGAGCATGCTGGTGGCGAGCAGGGCGCGTTGGATGGGTATCATGGATTTCATGGTGTTGAAGTGGGTGGCGTGACGGAATTGTGACAATCCGGTCGGACACGCACGCTTGTTATTGGCGATACAACACTTACCCAAGGTGACATTTGTGACGAATGTGTCACAAAAGGGGTTGGGCTGCCCTTGGGTATGTCGTTCGTCGGCATCATGAAATCAGTCGCAAATCCAGTGATGTAGCGGGTTTGCAGGCATTTGAATGCCCGAGCCGCCGGGAATCGGAAAGGGGGGAAGTGTGACGAACTCGCCACCTTGCCGCTTCTTCCCGCCCGCGGCAGGTTACGGGAAAATTCACGACCTTTTGGGTTGCCGGGACGGACGGCTCTGCTAGCTTGCGCACGATTGGTTGAGAAGGGTTATGAACGCCATACTCGAACATCCCGTGCTCGTATTGAATCGGTTCTGGCAACCGATCCACACCTGCTCCGTCCGCAGGTCGCTCCATTTGCTCTGCCTCGGCCACGCCCAGGTCGTCCAGGTGGAGGGCGACGAACGCTTCAATTCCCATGACCTCTCGTCCTGGATTTCCTATTCCAGCGGCAATGCCGACGAGGACATGATCCACGGCGCCAGAATCGCCATCCGGGTCCCGAAAATTGTCGTTTTGTCCGTTTACGACCGACTGCCGCGGCTCGAAGTGAAATTCACCCGCCGCAATGTCTTCCTGCGGGATAAATTCACCTGCCAATACTGCACCAAGGTCCTGCCCGAGACGCAGCTCAACCTCGACCATGTTCTGCCCCGCGACAAAGGCGGCCGCACGACTTGGGACAACATCGTCACCTCCTGCTTCCGCTGCAACACCCGCAAGGGCAACAAGCTCCCGCACGAGGCGAACATGCACCCGCAGATCAAGCCCTTCGCCCCCCGCTGGCGGCCACTTTTCGGCATGCATGAAAACGGGCTGGCCGATGAAAGCTGGAATCATTTCCTGCATCAGGAAAGGGACGAGAAGCGGCGGTCCGCGTGAAGAGAAGGGCCGTCTCGGCCCTATGGAGAAGGATCCGTCCCGGTCCTTTACGGAGGATGGGCTGTAAACGCCTCGGATTCCCCCGCAAAGGGGCTGGAAGCGCCCTCCTCCTTAGGCCACATACAGCTCGTAGCACCCCTCACTCAGCTTCGCCGGGTTTTTCAGGATGTAATTCCGTGTCCAATCAAAATGCTTCTGCGAGCGAATCAGACGATCCCAATACTCCCGCTGCCACAGCGCCCCCGTCTGACCGAGAGCCTTGTTGATCCCATGGGCGCTGAAACTTTTCCAGCTATGGACGATGTCCTGAAGGTGGTGACCCTCGGAAATCCGAAAGAGGACATGCACATGATTCGGCATCACCACGAAGGAATCAAGTGCGTAGCGGCTCCCGTCGAAATGGTGGAGTGCTCCGCCAACCACCCGCCTTGCCGCAGGATCCCGCAGACAGCAGGACCCATGGCAATCATCCAGAAGCGACTCGAAGTGGAGGGTGAAAAGTCGGTTATATTCCTTGAGGGCAGCTGCGTCCCAAGGTTTGGGATGCGCTTTCTCCCAAGTCTCCCGCTCACTTGAAATTTTCTCAACTACCGTCTTGGGCAGGGAATCCGCCAACCGCCAAGTGAGGAAAATCCATGGATCATCCTGTTGCCAGTGCGGCAGATTGATCCGGTGCTTCTCGATGGGTTTGTCCGGGTCGAAGAACATAGGGAAAATATGGAGAAGGGTCCGTCTCGGACCTTTGCGGAGGATGAACTAACCGAGGCCCCGTTTTGCAAACCTCCATTCTCCACAAAGGGGCTGGAAGCGCCCTTCTCCCTACAGCCCACCACCACCCATATGATTGAGCAGCTTCTGGTTGAATTCGTCCGCCATGTTATAACCGAGTTTTCTCAACTGCTGGTCGAGCGCTGCGATGGTCACCATCCGTGCCGTGTCCCTTCCCGGGCCGACGGGGATCTCCACGTGGACGACGTGCTGGCCGAGGATCTCGTAGGTTTTCTGTTGGAGACCGATGCGGTCCACCTCGTTGAGGTCCGTCTGCGGCTTGAGAGTGACGACGAGGTCGAGCCGCTTGTCCGGACGGATCGAGGCGAGGCCATAGAGGTTCGCGACGTTGACGATGCCGATGCCGCGGATTTCCATGTAGCCGCGTGAGAGATCGGGCGCGGTGGCGACCAGTTCACCGCCGACATATTTGATGCGCACCATGTCGTCGGCGACGAGCGAAGCCCCGCGTTCTAGCAGGCCGATCGCGGTTTCCGATTTCCCCGCACCGCTGCGGCCGACGATGAGCACGCCGACGCCGCGCATGTCCACCATGCACCCGTGCAGCGTGACGCTCGGCGCGAATTCATGTTCCAGCCGGATGGTCGCGGCGTTGAGGAAATTCATGGTCACCTGCGTGGTGCCGAAAACCGGGATGTTGTGCTCCTTCGCGACCTCCGCCAGAGTGTCTTCCAGCACCGAGCCGCGGGCGATGACGATGCACGGGATGTCTCGATCACACATCCGCCGGAAGCGGTCGACCCGCATCGATTCCGGGAGCTTTTTCAAATACGAGAGCTCCGAGTTGCCCAGCACCTGGACGCGTTTTTTGGCGAAATAGGAGAAAAACCCCGCCAGCGCCAGACCCGGGCGGTTCATCGCCGGCTCGCTGATCAGTCGGTCGAACCCGACTTTCTCGCCTTGCAGCTTCAGACCCAGCGCCTCGGCGTGGGCTTCGAAGAATTTATCGACGGAGATCGAAGCGACGGTTTTGACGCGTGGAGGCATGGCCGGGATACAACCAGATCCCGCCAGCCACGGCACGCGAAATCCCACGCCGGGGTTGCGCGGGGAATGGAACGTGCTACAAGACCCGCCAAGGACCATGCCAAATTACGATTACGAATGTCAAAAATGCGGGAAACGCTTCGAGGTGTTTCAAAGCATGAATGATGCGAAGCTCACCGACTGTCCGCAGCCCGGCTGCGACGGCCAGGTGAAACGCCTGCTCGGCACCGGCGGCGGCATCATTTTCAAAGGCGCGGGATTTTACCAAACCGACTACCGCTCCTCCTCCTACCAGGCCGGCGCCAAAGCCGACGGCGCCGCCAGCGCACCACCCGCTCCCGCCGCACCGGCTCCCAAGGCGGCCGAATGACCTTTGCGAAGGGAGGCCTTGCAAGCCGCCCGCCGCGTGATAATCAGACAGCTCATGTCGGAACCCAAAAAGCCCAAATCCGGTGGAGGTTGTTTCTCCAAACTGCTCTTCCTGATCCTGCTTGCGGCCATGGGGGGCCTCGGCACCGCCGTCTATTTCGTCACCCAGGCCCAGGACCTCAGCGACCTCGGCGGCTACGGCCCGGCGAACAAAGCCACACAGGTCCGCGACATGAAGGCCGTCCTCCAAAGCGCCATCGACCGCAACTACGCCGTCACTCTATCCGAAGCCGAGATCAACCAGTGGCTTGCCTCCACGCTGGTCATGAAACAGGGCGGATTGTTAGCAGAGCAGGTCAAGCTCGAGCGCTTCTGGGTCCGCCTTGAGGAAGGCCGCGCCGAGTTGATCATGGAGCGCAGCGTCTTCGGCAAGCCCTTCACCATCTCCATGTATTTCCGCGTGGAGAAGGAACAAAGCGGCACCAAGATCATGACGACCTTCAACCCCGCCGGCGGGCCGTTCCACAAGGACTACGAGTTCCCGCAAAAAGGCGGGCGGTTAGGCCAGCTCGTTGTGCCCCAGGGTTTCCTCCACCTCGTGATGCCCTCCTACAAGAAAGTCGCCGAGCTGTTCACCGCCGAGACCGAACTGGCCTTCGACCGGATGCAGCGCGTCACTTTCAAAAACGACGCCATCGTCCTCGATCCCCGCGAGCCGTTAGGCGAACAGGGCATGCCGCAGATCTTCTGAGTTCCCATGATCCTACGCCTGCTGGTTCCCGGGTTCCTCGCCGCCGCGCTGGCCGCCGCGCAGGAAATCCCGCGCGCCGTCCAGGTCACCGAGCCACCCGAGCCGGCGCTCAAGCTCGACGGCAGGGACCGCGTCATCAGCAGCACCAAGCAATTCCGCGTCGACGGCGGCGGCCCGGACGACCGCTCCGCCATCTCCCTGTTAGCCGAGGAGACAAAGTCCGAACTCCTCCGCCTGACCGAGGACGTCAAGCCCGACTCCCCGGCGAAACAACAGGAAACCACCACCTGGTGGAAGGTGCCGGTCTCTATCTCCCTGCACGGCAAAGCCGGCGACCCGATGCCGCGCCGGACCATCGCCACCCAGATCCGCGTCAGCGAGACCGGCTATGAAGTCCACCTCGACGTCCACCTCAGCCGCGGCATCGAGCAGGACCGCTTCAAGCACGCCGCGACCGCCGCCCTCATCTACGAGCGCACCCTCCGCGACCGCCCGACCAACGCCACCGAGACTCCCTACCTCGTGCCGCCGTGGCTCGTCGACGGCCTGCGCGAGGCCAGCGCATGGCGGCTCAACCAGAGCGACCGCCGGCTCTACGAAGCCCTCTTCAAATCCGGCGGACTCTTCAAGCTCGACGACCTTTTCTCCCTTGACGAGCGCCACTTCGAGGAAATGGACGGCGCCATGCGGGCCGCCTTCCACGTCTCCTCCGGCGCGCTCGTCATGGCCCTGCTCCAACAGCCGCAGGGCAGGCCCGCTTTCCGGAATTTCCTGGCGGATGTCGCCGACTATCAGGGAGAGATGCCCGCGCTGCTGCGCAAACATTTCCCCGAGCTCAATCTATCCGAAACCAGCCTGTCGAAATGGTGGCAGCTCCAGCTCGCCCACATCGGCGCGCAGAACCTCGCCACCGACATCCTCAGCGTTTCCCAGACCGACACCGCGCTCGGCGAGGCCCTGCGGCTGAACTTCCGCGACGCCGAAGGCATCATCCAACAGAAAGAACTCGCCGCCTGGCCCGAGCTCGCAGCCCTTTCCGAGGCGGAGCGCGTCAACTCCGTCCGCCTCGCCCAGGATGCCCTCGTCCGCCTCAGCTACCGCTGCTTCCCTTCCTACCGCGCCATCCTCGCCGAATACCAGATCATCCTCGGCAGCCTCGCTAACAACAAAACCAAGGACGTGCCCGCCTCCCTAACCGCCCTTGGGGAGAGACGCGCCACCATGACCGCCAAGGCCGTCCTCGCCCGCGACTACCTCGACTGGTTTGAAATCACCCGCGCCCGCGTGACCAGCGGCGACTTCGACGACTACCTCCGCCTCAAGGACTACCTCCGGTCGAACCCCCACCGCCGCAACGACGACCTCTCGAAATACCTCGACCGCCTCGACGCCATCTTCAGCCGCGGCCTCGAAAACACCGCCCCGCCCGACCCCGCGCCTGAAGGCGAAATCCCGGACCTCCCTCCGCTGCCCAGGTAAACGCGGGGAAAACCAGCTCCTCCGGAACCAAGGAATGCCGTGCCCCGTGCCGTTCCAGTCGGCACATTTCCCTCCCCCATCCGGCACGGCGCCCGCCGCCACCCCGGCGTGCGGCGTCCGCTTCCGACCGCATGGAAATCAGGCATCCGTTACCTTCTCCGGAAACCGTTGGAAACGATGCTGTTGGAAAACCGGAAACCAGAATTCCCTCGCCGAGGCTCGCCGGAATATCTAAACGAGAGCTGAACGAATTACAATGTCCTGCAAGAAATAGATGCCTGCGATTAACAGCTGCCCACTCATCGGACACGGAAGATCCCAGCAAGGATCCGACCTCGACAACACGGTCACTCTTCACGACACGAGTCTGATCGTCTCTTTCGTAGATCCCCCAGACATTCAATTCCCTGAATGGCGGTATCATTTTTGGTGGGCCGAAGATCTTTCGGTGATTGGCTTACGAGCTGACAACAAGGCGGCAGCCTGGAACCCCAATGAAGCGAATTCTTATCTTTTTGACATTTGCTATCCGGCCCGGTCCTCCGGCTATTGCGCTTTCTCAGTCTTGACGCGACCACTGAATAAGTTCGAGCGTCCAACAGCATTTCATTGTATCCGCTTCCCATACTCAACCCACAGTTTATCACTCTTCTTGGTGCTTGCATCTGAGATGAGCAAGCTAAGAATCGGTCCTGTCGATTGTGTTCAATGGTGCGACAATTGAAGAGGCAGAACAAGGCGTCGCGCACCAACGGGCCATAAGCTCCTCAATCACTTTTTCAAACTCCTTCTCAGTCGCGCCCGTGGGCGGACATCTAACGTTCTGCCAAAAAATGAAGACTCTTCTAAAGCACCTTGGGCCAACAGTCCTGTTTGTCGCGTGCTGTGGAGCCTGCAGCGCGGGACCAACTGTCGTCGTTCACCCAAAGTCTGCTGGCGTCACCATCCGCGATTCGAAGTTCAACGTTGTGCGAGAGCTGAACGACCCAAAGCAGATCAAGGTTGTTCAAGATGCGTTCCTTCGAGCGAAGCGGATCGGTGATACCGGCACGCAGCTAAAGACCCCGACTCACAAGATTGATTTCTCTGACCGATGGCTAGTCGACATTAAGACCGGAGAGATTGGCGTTCTCACGAAGGTCGTGACTGATGTTTACCAGCTTGACGCGAAGGATTTGGTGACGCTCAAAGGCCTGCTAGAACTTATGAGGCAGAACAAGTCGTGACGCGCCAACCGGCCATAAGCTTTTCAATTTCATTTCAACATCCCTTCAACCGCGCCGGTGGGCACACATCAAACGTTGCGTAACCCCCAACCCCCTTTCTCGACATGGACCGTGCCCCGAAAACCGCTGAAGCGCGCTACTATTGCGATTCCTGCATGAATCGTTTCACGACATCCAGGGGTGAGGAGCCGCCCGCTTGTCCGCAGTGTGGTCACAATCGGTTTGTCAGCAAGTCGCTCACCGGAAGAACGGTTCTTCTGTTACTGGTGGCGTTACTTCTCGTGCCGCTGGCTTTGGGGCTATGGAGGAGGTTTTCCCCGCCGGAGGTCCGCCCTGCGGTGCCGGCACTGGCCGCTCCCAACTCCGTTCCGGAGGGAAAGAATCCACCATGACGCTCATCGACCAACTCGGAATCGCGCTGGGCCTGGCCACGTTGGCGGGGTTGAACCTGTATCTCACCGTGCTGGTGGCAGGGTGTGCGGTGCGGTTTCACTGGATCGAGCTTTCCGGAGCGTATGAGCAGATGGCGGTGCTGGGGCATCCGTGGGTGCTGGGGGTGGCGGGGGTGTTGTTTTTGGTGGAGTTCTTCGCGGACAAGATGCCGTGGGTGGACTCGATGTGGGATGCGGCGCACACGCTGATCCGCCCGGCGGGGGCGATTTTCCTGACGCTGGCGGTGTTGGGGAAAATGGATCCGGTGGCGGTGACGGTGGCGGTGCTGCTGGCGGGGACGGCGGCGCTTTCGACGCACGGGACGAAGTCGGGGATCCGGGCGTTTCTCAATCTCTCGCCGGAACCGGTGTCCAATACGGTGGCCAGCGTGACGGAGGACGGGCTGGTGCTCGGCGGGCTGGGGTTGATCGGACTGGCTCCGGCGGTGGCGTTGTTTTTCTTCATCGGGCTGGTCGTCCTGTGCACGGCGGCGGCGATCTGGTTGTGGAAACGGATTTTCCGCCTGCGCCGCGCGGGCGGGGAGGTTCAGCGGGCTTGCGGTGACGGAGCGAGGGGCTAGCATTCAGGAAATGAGCCGCCGATCGAGACGAAGGAAAGCCGCCGGTGAGCGGCGCTGGGCGGGCAAGGCCGCGGTGGCGCTGCTGGTGGTGGGGGTGGCTTTTTTCGGCGTCGTTTACGCGATGGTCAGGAGCTACCTGCACAGCGACGGTTTCCGGAAATTTCTATCGGCCGAGGCCAGCGAACTGGCGGGCGTGACCGGAGAGTTCGGGCCGTTTCATTGGGACGGTCTGGCGGTGGATGCGGATTCGTTCGAGGCGACGGGCGAGGGCATAGTGACCGGCGTGCGGGCGGACGGACTGCACACCGAAGTCGGGCTCAGCGGATTGCGGCGGGGCGTGTGGGAGGTGCGCGGCTCCAGCGTGCGGCGTCTGGAACTCTCGGTGGATGCGACGCAGGAGCCGGATGAAATCGCGCAGGCCAAGGTGAAGCAGGCCAAGAAAATTTCCGCGACCAAGGCAAAGCACTCGTCGTGGCTGCCGCGCGAGGCGGAACTCGAGAACATGGATGTCGGCAACGTGGCCGTGAAGGTGATCCTCGACCAAGGCCTGGCCATCGCCAGCGGCATGAACGTCCACGCCGAACAAGCCGGAGCGAGGAATGCCTATCGCGGGGAGATCGAAGGCGGCACCGTCCGGCTGCCCTTCGGCATCGTTCCCGAGCTGCGGCTGGACCGCGCGCTGGTCCGCTATCAGGACAAGCGGGTCTTCCTAACGAAAGCCACGGTCGCCGCCTGGGCGAACGGCAGGATCGAAGGCTCCGGCGAGTGGGACATGAAATCCCGCCAATACTCGCTGGGAGGAAACGCCACCGGCATCCGATGCGAGGATCTCCTCAGTGTGGACTGGGCGAAGCGCCTGACCGGGGAGGTGGTATCCGATTTCTCACTGGCTAACAGCACCGGCGCTGCCGCCGCCAGCGGCACGATCACCGTGACGAACGGCACTCTAACCGCGTTGCCGATGCTCGACGCGCTGGCCGCCTACGCCGACACCCGGCGATTCCGCGTGCTCACGCTCAACGAGGCCCACACCGCGTGGCGATGGAAAAAAGGCGAGCTCTCGCTCACCAATCTGGTGCTTTCCAGCGAAGGGCTGGTGCGGCTGGAAGGCGGCATCATCCTCCGCGGGCAACAGATGGATGGTGTCTTCCGCCTCGGTCTGGCACCCGGCACGCTGGCCTCGATCCCGGGAGCGGAGACGGATGTATTCATCGCCGGGGAGCGCGGGTTGTTATGGGCGCCGCTGCGCATCACCGGCACCCTCGATGATCCGAAGGAGGATTTAACAGATAGACTGATCGCGGCGGCCGGGTTGCGGATGTTCGACCAGATTCCCGAGACCGGGGAGAAGGTGATCAAGTTCACGCAGTCGGTGCTCGGCGAAAATCCTAACAAAGCGGTGGAGAAAGGCGTGGAGATCATCGAGAAGGGGAGCAAGACCGTGCGCAAGGTCAGCGGCATCCTCGAAGACATTCTCGGCACCGAAACACTGGACGAGGAGGACCCGTGAAGCCCCGCATTTCCCTGGTCATTCCCGCCCACAACGAGTCAGCGTTTCTGCCCGCGTGCCTGGAAGCCGCGCGGCAGGCGGCGGAGCGGGTGGATGCTGAGGTGGAGGTCGTCGTGGTGCTCAACCGCTGCACCGACGACACGGAGGACATCGCGCGAGGCCACGGCTGCCGGATCGTCCGCGAGGATGCGAAAAACCTTTCGATGATCCGCAACGCCGGAGTGGCTGCCGCATCGGGCGAAATCATCGTCACCTGCGATGCGGACAGCCGCATGCATCCCGACAGTTTCGGCGAAATCCTGAGGCGGCTCGATTCCGGAAAATTCGTCGGTGGTGGCGCGATGATTCTTCCGGAGCGTTGGTCGCTGGGGATCATTGCCAGCGGATTTTCCATTTTGCCTTATCTCGCGTTTACCGGTGTCAGCTTCGGACTCTTCTGGTGCCGCAAGCGGGACTTCGATGAAATCGGCGGCTTCGACACGCGCTTTGTCTCCGTCGAGGATGTGGATTTCGCCCGGCGGCTGAAAGCCCACGGCCGCAAAAACCGGCGCTCATGGGGCACGCTCATGCGCGCGCCGTTGATTACTTCCTGCAGGAAGTTCGATCAATTCGGCGATTGGTATATCTTCCGGAATCCGTCGTTTGTCCGCAAAGTTTTCCGTGGCGACGACCGTAAGGCAGCGGACAAATTCTGGTACGACGTGAGATCGGATTAATTTCCCGAAAACGACGTAAGTTTGCGAATTGTCACCTCATGACGGATGTGTCACATTTGGCCGATTGAGGTTCAGTCCCGCTCATCCCTTGATTTCTGTGTTTACTAGGTGTTGGCACGATCCGTGCAACCATTCGCTTACCGCAGACATTTCAAAACGTGCACCTTTCTCGAAAACAACAACCGGTTCACACTGAAGCGGCATTTTCACTTGTGGAAATGGTCGCTGTCATCGCCATCCTCGTGACCCTGATGACGGCGGGCATCAGCCTGCTCCACGGCACGGGTAATCAATCCCGCCGCGCTGGCATGGACATGCTCACCGGCATGATCGAGCAGGCGCGGACCACCGCGATCACATCGCGCTCTTATGTGGTTCTCGCCATCGCCGAGCCTGGGGATCTTCCGACCAACGACGGCCGTTGCCGCCTCGGCCTTTTCAAAGTGGCCATGGACAAATGGCCGCCCGCCAGTGGCGCGCCCGTGACACTCGAAGGAACGCTGATGAGCCGTTGGCAAACGCTCAATACCGGGATCGTCCTGATTCCCGGAGATGTGGACAAGGTTCCCAATCCATTGGATCCGAACCAGCAAATCACCATCGACTACGGGGGTGATAAAAAGCTCTCCGTCCGGGTAAACGCCATCGCTTTCAATCCGCGCGGCGGACTTCATTCGCCCGCCGGCTCCACTCCCATCGTCTTCCGTATCGCGGAAGGCAGTTACCGCGACGGCCAGGCGAAGGCCAATGAACGGGGAGCCGACAAGACCATCACGGAAAGCCGCCTGAAAGTCGGCCGCGTCACCGCACGACCCTATCAGATCGACGGATGAAATTATTTCTAACATCAACGTCGCGGAGCCGCGGCTCGTCACTGATCGAAACGGTCATCGCCATGGGCGTGCTCGCCGTGGTCATCCCGCTGGTGTTCGGCGCCATCGCCGAGTCCGGGAAAAGCGGTGTGTCCGCCGAGGCGGAAACGCGCAGCACGTGGATCGTCCCCGCCTGCATGGATGAGATCGAGGCCTCGCGCAATGGCAAGCCGCGCTTTTTCACCGCCACCGCCACCGGCCAGGTGTTCCCTGAGGCGGGCGGAGTATGGGCGCTGGCCTTTTCACCGGAAGGCGAACCGGTCGGGAAGATGGACAAGACGCTCTATGACAAGGGAGCCAGGGAAATCGACGGCAAGCCCATCCGCTTCATCGCTTCTATCAGCTCCGCGGAGATCGTCCCTCCCGTCACTCCGAAAATGCTGCGCGTCCGGATTTCCCTGGAATATCCGTCCACCTCGCCCGCCGAAAAGCGCCAGAAACTTGATTTCTACACCCGCATTCCATGAGTTCCGTCCGTCGCCACCTTCCCGGATTCTCACTCGTCGAGCTGATGTTCTCGATGGCGATCGGCTCCATCGTCCTGCTGCTGGCGGCATCCATGCTCGGCACCTCGGGCGACGGCTACGAACGCGTTGGCGGGACCGTCGCCACCGAGCGCGAGGCCAGGGCGCTGATCACCCAGCTCTCCGCCGATCTATCAACCGCCCGCTTTCAAAAGGACGGAGTGATCGAGAAATCCTCCGCCACCTGGCCGGTCGACCGCATCGGATTCCTCTGCCTGCAACCGGACCAGGCCCAGTCCGACGCGAAACGCATCGGCGACCTCTGCGCGGTGAACTACTACATCAAGGATCTAACTGTCGGCGGCAAGACGCTCCGCTGCCTGATGCGCGGGTTCCGTGAAAGCAAGGACACCTTCGACGCCCTGCGCGACGACAAGGTCGCGGATCTTTATAAGGAGGATGTGGATCTCGACGAGCCCGTCGCATTCGGTGTCGTATCCTTCGAAGCCCGGCCCAAATCGCTCGATGCCGGCGGCAAGTGGATTGATTGGGTGAAAAACGACACGAAAAGTCCCGAAGCCGTGGAGGTGAAGCTCGTCATCGCCCGCCGCGATCTCGCAGGAAAACTCAAGCAGGCAGCCGACTGGGATGGCGGCGGCAGCTTCGCAAAACTTCTCGGCACGCCGGACAAGGCCGACCGCAACAAAGACCTCGAAATTTACGGAACCACCATTCGATTTGGAAATCATGCACAACCCTAGATCACTGTCCTGTGGAAAGACGGCGGCGGGATTCACCTTGCCGTCCATTCTGGTCGTCATCAGCGCCTTGCTCATCCTCGCCGTCGGCATTCTTCTCGTCGTCGGCATCGAGCGCAGCACCGCCCGCTCGTTCGTGGACCGCCAGCGCGCCACCCTCGCCGCCCGCGCCGGACTGGAAGACGTGAAAGGCATCTTCAAACTGGATGCCGCCAACGACGATTTCCTCGTTCTTCAATCGACGCTCCCCCCTGTATCAGGATCCACCGCCGCACCCTCGTCCCAGCTTTTCCTCGCGCGTCCGAATCCAACGGAAGGAAACTACAAATACACCCCGCTGTTCAGCACGCTTCCGGAGGTGACACTGGCTCCTACGAAAACCCTAACACTCCCCGATGTCGAGCCGTTGGTGGGGAAACCGGGCGAGGCGGATTTCAACGAGTTCCAAACACTGCCCTATCAGGCCAAATCCGCCGCGGCATGGCTTCCCGTCCTTGACGACAAGGGTAAAATGGTCGCCCGCTATGCCTATTGGGTCGAGGATCTCCAGAGTCGTGTGGATGCCGGAACGGCTGGCAACACCGAAGATAGCGGCAAGCACAAGCGCCATGGATGGACAAAGAACGACACGTCGAAGTTCGCGAAGTTTCCCGCCCCCGGCCTCAATCCGGAGCCTTCCGAAGTGGACAAGGATACCGGCCGGGACAAGAAACCGCCGTTGAACCAGGTGGCCCTCTATGCCCTCGATCCCGACTCGAAGGCGCAGGATGCCTCGACTCTCGACAATACCATCATCACCGGCAGGAAGGCGCTCATTTCCCCGGACTCGACGCTGGCCGTCGCCGGCATCGTTCCGCCGCTGGCGCGCGATGTAAATGGCTATCTAACCGATGCCAGGGCGAAAGCGTTGGAGGAAGGGCTGACCGCTTCCGTCCAGCCTTATGACGAGCAGCCGGTCGTGCCGTTCGCCCCGGGGATCAGCACCTCCGAGGTCGGAAAGCCGAAGCTCAATCTCAATGACCTCCTCGCGAAGTCCCCTGATAGCGCGGTGAATGAAATGGCGACGTGGATCAGAAAGGCGCTGCCTGGCTTCGACGAGCGGAAGGGTGGCTTTCCCGAGGACTATGTGAAAACGCTGGCTGCCAATGCGATCAGCTACGCGGCTCCCGGCAACAAACCGACCGTCCAGATGGGCAGCTACCGCGGACTGGGACTCAGTCCGATGCTTAGCGAAATCCTCCTGAACATCAATTATATCGAGCGGAAAACCATCGGCCGCAGCGACTATCTGAATTTTGAATTCGAGCTTTTCGCCGAGTTGTTCAACCACACCAATCTACCCATCACCAACGGCAAGTGCCAACTGAGCTACGAGGTGGGACTGAATCTTCCGCGCGTGGGAGCGAGTCCGGTGGGCGTGCGATTTGACGACAAGGGTCTCCTCTCGGACAAGACCCTCAATCCCAACGATCTCACCCAGGAAGGCGGACGTTTCTGGACATCGCCGCTAACGGTTTCACTGTCGCCGGGGCAATACAAATTCTTCAAGTTCGCCAAAGTCGTCTATAACATCAATATCGGACCCGCTGGCAAGGATGTCGGATTGGACTTCGCCTTGGTCGAGCCGCTCGGTGCCGCCGGACTCAGCATGAAATGGAACGACAAGGAAGTGGAGCGCATCCCGACGATCGTTCGCGAGTCCCACGGCCTCAAATACATCATCAATTTCAAGCGCTTCTTCGGCAAGGCTGCGATCCCGGGACACACCTACGGGCCATACGGGACGTTTTTCAATAACCTGGGTGATCCGCGGATCGCCCATTACATGACCGATACTCTCTATCCGCTGGGAGAGAACTCGTTCCCGGAGAACATCAGTCCCAACCGCCGCAACATCCGGTGGGATACGATTTACAAGTTGGACAGTCCCACCAAGCTCAAGATCTATGGACGGGTGCTTCCTTCCGAGTGGGCGGATGGAGGGCACGATTCCCAAGTGACGCAATGGAGCTCGGGTTGGTCCACCGCAAGGGAAGGCTCCTCCGGTTCACCTGCCGAGCCCGGAAAACCGGCCGTCCCCCCGAAGGCGGGTACAGGTCCGAGCTTTGATCCGACGATCATCGGCGGGGAAGCCGCTCCCCAGGAAGGCGAGGCGATCACGTATCTATCCAACCGCGAGCGGTATTTCAGCGCGACCGAGTTAGGGCGTATCTATGACCCGGTCATGTGGTTGCCGACGTTCGATCCGAATGCGAAACCCACCCTGGACTCCGCCGCCCTGCGGGGGGATGGAAACGCGTCCTTCAGTGCGGGCAATATGCCGGTAGCAGGAACCTCCTGGCCGCTCGTGCAGGTGGGCAATGCGTCTAACAAGCATTTCGGAGGGGGAAGCACCCTTCGCATCGGCCGTCCCGAGCACCCGAAATTCAATCTGAGCGCCACCGGTTCCGTGGACCATGTCCCGGCGGAAATGCCCGGAACTCATGCGGCCCGACTGCTCGATCTTTTCCACGCCGGGAAATCCCGCTCGGAGGATGCCGCCGGGCGCGAAGGTGAAGTGGTGAGAATCGAGGGCCACGTGAACATCAACACCGCTTCGCGTGAGGCGCTGCGCTCGATGGCGGCCGGACTTCTGGTGATGGACCCGAAACTTTCGAAACGTACTTCCACCACGTTCGACGGCAGAATGGCCCCGGCGATCGCCACTCTCAGCACCTTGTCCACTCCTACCACCACCAATGAGGCGGACATCATTGCGGATGCGATCATCAAGGAAAGGCCCTATAACAGTCCGTCCGAACTGGCTTGCGTGAGGGATGAGGACGACAAACCTGTCTTCGGCAATCCTGATCTCTATCCGGAAAAGGCAAGCATCCAGTGGACGGATGCCGCGGCCGAAGAAGTCTTCGGCAGGGTCTATGAAGCCTCCACCGTCCGCTCCAGAAACTTCCGCGTCTGGGTCGTCGGCCAAGCGGTCGTGCCCACCGCAGTGACCAATGACAGCCCTGAAATTCTCGCGGAGGTGCGCAGGGCCTTCAGCGTTTTCGCCGACCCGGGCAAGCGGGACAACGATGGCGCGATCGACCCGATCAACTACCGAACCAAGATTATTAATGAAAACGATTTCTGATCCAATCCACTTTCTATCAGCCGTAGCGGGATGGAGTTGCCGTTCCATGCTGCTGGCCCTGGTATTCATCACCTCCGTGCAGGCCCAGACCAAGGAGAAAGCCGCCAAGGGTTTCATCTGCATCGCCAATACGGTCGCGCCCGGAACCGGAACCGTGAAAGTGATCGTGGATGGCGAGGATGTCTATGAACCGGGCTACAATTTCGCTGCCGTCACCGGCGGCATCGGCCTTCCGGCGGGAAGTCACACCGTTGTTTTCAAGCGCGAAGGCGTGAAAGAAGGCAGCACCAAGGTCACTGTGGAGAAGGATCAGACCGTAACTCTCGTCCCCTTCGCCGAAAAAGTTCCCGCCACTGATCAGGAAAAAGCCCACTACGCCATCCGGATCCTCCGTCTCAAACAGAAGGAAATCCCGGAAGGTCGCAGTGCGTCGTTCATTTCCGTTTCCGGGCTGCCGGAAGTGCGTGCGGAAATCAGGGACCTTCAGGGGAATTGGGAAAAACTCTCCGTGAAACGCCTCACCATCAGTGAAGCCAAGATCCACTACCCGCAGGGATACAACCCGATCCGGGTGAATGGCAAAGACATGGAACCCATTCCCATCATCGACGCGGGAAATTATGTGGTCATCCTCTACGACGATGTGGACGGCAATCTCCAGTGCCTGAATTTCCGCGACTTCAAATACCTCAGCGCGGATTGAAACTTTCCTTTCCGTGATCTTCGGATAGGAAACCCCATGCGCCGGCTCCGCAACGATCTTCCCTACACCTTCCGTCCGCCGAAGCAGCAGGCCTGGTTGCGTCCGCTCGGGCTCGCCCTGAACCGCGCGGTCCATCTCAAACGGAAATACCGGATCGCGAGAATCGAGGCTGAGGGTTTCCAACGCGTTCGCGAACTGAACGAGGCCGGCCATGCGGTGATGCTCGCACCGAATCATTCCGACCACTCGGATCCTCACGTGGTCATGGAAATCGCCGACCGTCATGGAATGCGGGCCTTGTTCATGGCAGCCCGGGAGATATTCGAAGTCAGCCCCACCGCCTCGTGGGCGCTGCAGAGCATGGGCGTGTTTTCCGTGGATCGCGATGGTCCGGATCTATCAGCCATCAAGACGGCGATCACGCTGCTGGAAAAAGGTGACGACCCGCTCGTCATTTTTCCCGAAGGGGAGATCTATCATCACCACCGCCGGCTCGATCCGTTGAACGAAGGCGTGGCGTCGATTTTACTCAAGGCCGCCGCCCGTCTCGCCGTGGGAAAGAGCGCGTATCTCGTCCCGGTGGGCCTGCGGTTTTTCCATGACCCGTCGGTGGAGACC
Source organism: Verrucomicrobiota bacterium (assembly GCA_040386755.1). Classification (GTDB taxonomy): domain Bacteria; phylum Verrucomicrobiota; class Verrucomicrobiia; order Verrucomicrobiales; family Akkermansiaceae; genus Luteolibacter. The sequence goes on from JAZKEY010000002.1 coordinate 212,154, forward strand.
ACCTTTTGCGATCGGCTTTCGAAACTGGAGGACCGCATTGGCTGGACGCCGAAACCCCTGATGCCGCTGGACGACCGCATCCACCGCCTCGGCACCGGCATCCTCGCGCTCAAGGAAACCGAATACCTCGGCCAGGCCGGAATCGGAACCGTGCAGGACCGGCTCACCCGCCTGTGCGAGGATCTTCTAACGCTTGTCGAAGGCCGTTACCCGCGCGATGCCAAGGCCGTCACCCCGCCCGAACGGGTGCGGGCATTGCGGTTCCGGATCCGCCGCCGCTTGCTCGACGCGGAAAAACCTCCGACTTCCTCGGAAAGGGAACTGCTGCTGGACGACCTCGACCGCGTGTTCACCGCTTTGCAAGCCCACAGCTACATCGGCGACTATTTGCTCGAAGACCCCACGCTGGACCGCCGGGCGGAGACGATTTTGAAATTGGAGGAAGATCTCTACGGATTTCCGACCTATCCCATCGACCGCACCGCCCGCGTCGTGGCCGGCGAGCCGATTCCCGTGAGCGAGATGCTCGCCTCCGGAGCCCTCCCCGTGAAGGGCGGGGCCTTGCCGTTGACCGAGTTGCTGGAGCGGCGGCTGGGGGAATTGCTGGTGGGCTGAGACCCGCCGCTTCCCGCCCTTGCGTCCCGGACGGCAACCGTTTAGGAACTCCGAAACGAATTTCCCCATGGCTGCGAATTACACCGAAGACGACATCAAATCCCTCGACTGGCGCGAACACATCCGCATGCGCCCCGGCATGTACATCGGGAAACTCGGTGACGGCGGCTCGCCGGACGACGGCCTCTACATCCTGCTCAAGGAGGCGGTCGACAACTCCATCGACGAGCACATCATGGGCTACGGCAAGGAAGTGCGCGTCGATATCGACGAGGAAGGCCGCGTCGAAGTTCGCGACTTCGGACGCGGGATTCCGTTAGGAAAACTTTTTGACTGCGCCGCGCAGATCAACACCGGTGCGAAGTATGACAGCGAGGCATTCAAGAAATCCGTCGGCCTCAACGGCGTCGGGATCAAGGCGGTGAACGCGCTTTCCACCTTCTTCGAAATTCAGGCCTGGCGTGAAGGGGAAACGAAGGCCCTCGAATTCTCGAAAGGCCTGCTCACCGTCGATATGAAAAACCCGCGCCGCGACGACGGCGTGAACGGCACCCGCCTCGCCTTCGAACTCGACCGCACGATTTTCCCCGCCAAGGCGAAATATAAGGAAGCCTTCGTCGAGAAGATGTGCCGCTACTATTCCTATCTGAATCCGGCGCTCACCGTCGTGTTCAACGGCAAGAAGTTCCGCTCCAAGGATGGCCTGCTGGATCTCCTGCGCGAGGAAATGGAGAACGAGGCGCTCTATCCGCCGATCCATCTTGTCGGCAAGGACATTGAGATCGCCTTCACCCACACGCCGGAGAGCGGCGAGGAATATTACACCTTCGTCAACGGCCAGAATACATCGCAAGGCGGCACCCACCTCGCGGCATTCCGTGAAGCGCTCGTCACCGTCATCCGTGGATTCTACAAGAAACAATACGAGCCCTCCGACATCCGCGCCGGCATCGAGGCCGCCGTCTGTGTTAGAATCATGGAGCCTGTTTTCGAATCACAAACAAAGACGAAACTCGGTTCCGCCGGCATCGCTCCTGATGGCGAATCGCTGCGCACGTTCATCGGCAATTTCCTCAAGACCAACCTCGACAACTACCTGCACAAGCACCCGCAGGTGGCTGAGGCGATCCAGAAGCGCATCCTCTCCGCCGAGCGCGAGCGCAAGGACCTCAAGGGCATCCAGAAGCTCGCCCGTGAACGTTCCAAGCAGGCGAAGGTTCATAACAAAAAACTCCGCGACTGCCGCGTCCGCTACGACAGCAAGCACAAGCGCCGCGAGGAATCCACCCTCTTCATCACCGAGGGTGACTCGGCCTCCGGTTCCATCACCAAGAGCCGCGACGTGGAAACGCAGGCCGTTTTCTCGCTCCGTGGCAAGCCGCTCAACACCTACAGCCTGCCGCGCAAGATCGTTTACGAAAACGAAGAGTTCGCCCTGCTCCAGGCCGCACTCAACATCGAGGACGGCATCGAGTATTTGAGATATAACAAAGTCGTCATCGCGACCGATGCCGACGTGGACGGCATGCACATCCGTCTGCTGCTTCTAACGTTTTTCCTCCAGTTCTTCCCGGAAATGATCCGCGACGGCCACTTGTGGATCCTGCAAACCCCGCTGTTCCGCGTCCGCAACAAGAAGGAAACGATTTACTGTTACGACGACGACGAGCGGAAAAAGGCCATGGCAAAACTCGGCAAAGCCGCCGAAATCACCCGCTTCAAGGGCCTCGGCGAAATCTCGCCCGACGAGTTCAGCTTCATGATCGGCCCCGACATGCGCCTCGACCACGTGGAATACGAAGAAGGCAAAGGCGTGAAAGAATTGTTAGCCTTCTACATGGGTAAGAACACCCCCGACCGTCAGGACTACATCATCGAGAATCTGCGAGATGATGTGGACAAGCAGATCGAAGTCGCGGTGGCGTGAGTCAACGGACCGCGAAATTTATTTCGCCCGTAAGTGGGTCAATTAACCAATGTGGAATTTTCCGGAAATCCGCATTGGCTAATCCTATAGGCTTTGAACGGGACAGATGCCTTTTGAAACTCAGGATTCCGGTTTCTTCAGCGCCTTGCGGACTTTGGTTTCCAGCTTCTTGATGCTCTCCGCCGATGGCAGCTCTTCGGGCATGGTGCCCCCGAGTTCTTGGATGGTCTGACGGACCTTGGCTCCGACCTCGCGATGGGCGTTGTTCGCCTTGTCCTTGCCGGTGATTTTTTCGCGGCGCAGCTTGTCCTCCGCTTGGGTGGCGCGGAAGAGATTCGCCGCGAGTTCAGTGCTGCCCATGTGGTCCAGGATCTGCTCGCTCTTTTTCAGGCCTTTTCGAGTGTGGATGCCTCGCGCGTCGAGGCCACCGTAGAGACCCATATAGCCGTGGTTTTGGAAAATGGCGTAGTCACGGGACTCGATGACGCCCGCATCTTTCGCCGCATCGGCAAGCTGGCTGTTGTGGGTGCGAAGGTCAGAGCGGATGGCGAGGCGGCGCTGTTCTTCCAGCTCCTCGTCGCCCAATTCCTGCCGCCGGGTCTGAATGGCGAAGTAGGTTTGCCCCTGAGCGACGATTTCCTTGGCCGGATCCGCGTTCTGGATGAAGAGGTAGCAGGCGTAGCGCGACATCATCACGGTCTTCAGCTTGCGTTGTGCGCCGCTGCCGATCTCGACCATTTCGGTGACCTCACCGAAATGGTCTTCTACCCGCTGGCCGCTGTTGAGACAGGCGGTGCGGGCGGACTCGATGACTGACTGGAAGTTCCGGTAATCCGAATAACCAAGAACTTTGGCGAAGTCCCGGCTTGACCAGAACTCGTTGCCCGCCGGGTTTGTCTGGCGGATGTGCTCAAAGGGTATGATCGCTTTGCTCATAGCGCGTCAAATTTTGTTCGTATGAACATGGTTGGCGAGATTATTTTCGACGAAAAACCCCGCCCGGGCTGGCCGGACGGGGTTGATGGTGATTCGGAAAACTCGCTCAGGCGATCACTCAGGGAGTGCGAGGCGATAAAATTCCTTGTCTTCGATTTTCGGGAACATGATGTCGAGCTGGCCGGCGGATTCCCACGCATTGAGAGTGGTGGATTTCTGGATCGGCAGGCTCAGGGTCACATTCGCGCCGCTTGCCTGGACGAGCAGGTTGCCGGTGCCGCGCAGGTCCTGGATGGATCCGGCGGTGTAGAGGCTGAAGCTGCCGGGGTTCGAGGTGACGTCCGTGCGGCCGGAGGTGCGGAGTCCTAGCAGCGCAGCGTTGATCTGCGAGCCGGTGTTGGCGGCGTCTGGATCGAGACCGAGCGAGGCAACTTCGATGGCGTTGCTGACGCCGTCAAGGTCGCTGTCGGTGGTGCCTTGGAGGATGCGGCGGTCGAGACCGACGACGGTATCCGCGGTGCCGTAAGCGGTCGGGGTGGTGAAGTGGAACGCTTTCACGTATTCGGCGAAGGCGTCCTGCTCGGTGCCGGCGGGAGCGAAGGTATATCCGTTAGGGCTGCCGTCCGTGGTCTGGTCCACCCGGTTTGCGAACGATGCACCGTTGATACGGGCCAGGTAAGGAATCGGATAGTTGTCACCGCCGAAGTCGGAACCGGCGGTGCCGGGAATCGCGAGGAAGGTGAGGGTGACGAGGCGGACGGAGGCGTTGGGAGTCACCAATTCGCCGTTGTTGACGATGACAGTGGTCGGTTCGCCACTGGCATCGACGAGGGCGGCGTAGCGGATGCGGGTGCCGCCGTTGACGGCGCTGATCACGTTCGCGGCGGAGGTGAAACTCACCGGCGTTTCGGCTAGATCGGCGACGACCATGACGCCGCCGAGTTGGCAGAACTGGCCGGGCGTGTTGTTAGCCGCGCCGGTGCCGTTGCTGCCGGCCACGCCGTGCTCTAGCAGGAGCTTGAGTTGTGAGTGGGTGACGGTGAGCGAGGTGAGGGCGTTGTTGAACTTGAGTGAGTCCTCCACGTCGAGGCGGGAGATGTCACCTGCTGCCTTGCCTGCCGTGGGATTCGCGGCAGTGGGGAGCGGGTTGCCGTTGCCATCGACGGAGCCGATGGAGTTGCGGATGCCGCCGCCGTTTTTCAGCGAGACGGCCACGGTGGGATCGACGGCTTTCGCATACCACAGGTTGGCGTCGGCGGAGAGGTTGCCGAAGTTGGTTTCCTGCTGGCGGACGTTGGTGCGGCGGCCTTCCAGATAGACGGAGGATTTTCCGAGGATGAGACCGTCCTTGGCATTGATGACCGCGCCGACCGCATCGGTGACGGCTTTCACCGTGCCGCCGCGGGTGCCGACGGCGTAGGGATCGCCGCTGGTCCAGACGCTGCTAACAGCGGCAGGGGTGACGGCGATGTTGTCGCTGCCGCTGCTGACGGCGGTGATGTGGCCGTCGTCGTCGAAGTCCACCACGAGGCGGCCGAGGTATTGATACTGGCCTTCGCCGCTGACGACGGCGACGGTGTTGCCATCAAGGTCGGTGGTGGTGAATGGATAGGCACCGGCGGAAATATCACCAGGCTGGAGAATGCCGGAGTTGTTATAAATGGTGCCGGAGCCGCCCGCGACGATGATGTCGACGTGGCGGAGCTTGGTAGCTAACAGCTTTTCGTTGTCGATCTGTTGGAGCTGGGTGGCCAGGACGACCTTGGTGCAACCGGCGGCGACGAGGGCATCGACGGTCGGCTGGAGGTGCAGCGCGAGGGCGTCGATGTCATAGGTCCGCGGGGAAACGACGACCGCGTCGGTGGGGCCGGTGACGGTGACAAGACCGGGCGATGAGATGTTAGCGAGGTCCGGCGGCGTCACTCCGAGCACGCCGATTTTCTCACCGCCGCGGACGACGATGGCGGACTTGGCGAGCTTGGCCTTGGTGGTGGCAGCGGAGAGTCCGGCGTAGTTCAGGAACGGATTCGGACGGAAGGCGTCCACGCTGCGGATCTCGGAGGTGAAATACGGGGCGAGGTCGGGAATCGCGGCAGGCACGCTAACAGAGGCGCTGAAATCGAGGTTCGCGCTGAGGAACGGGAACGCCGCTCCGTAGTGGCGCATGGTGGCGGCACTGGTGCGCGGGTCGGGGACGACGATGTTGCCGAACTCCGTTGCGCCGAGGTCGAACTCGTGGTTGCCGATGCAGGTGGCGTCGAAGCCCATGGCGTTGAGAATCGCGATGTCGGGACGACCGGGATTTTCCCGCAGGTCGGTGGCGCCCGCGTTGTTGAAGACGTAGCCGAGCGAGGTCTTCAGCGAGGGGCGGGTGGTCACGTCATTTCCTGCTGATAGAAACGCGCCGGGGATGAAGCAGTCGCCAGCGCCGATGGTGACGGAGGCGTCGTTGCCGGGAGTGTCCTCGAGCTTGTCCAGCAGCGCGGCGAATTGAGATGCTGCGGTCACTGAGGAGACGTCGGCTTCCATGTCCGAGGCGTGCAGCACCTGGAGGCGGAAGGCGGGCGGGTTGATTTCATAAACGCCGACACCACCGGCGACACCGCCGTCGATGATGCCTTCGTAGCCGACAATGGCCAGCGTGGTGCCGGTCGGGCTGTCGGCGGGATCGACGATGACGACGGTCTCGGGCGAGATGAGGCCCTTGTCGTTGCTGTTGATGTAGCGGACGACTTTCGGCAGGAGGGGATTGGTGATGTCCACGACGACGACGCCGTTTTGGCGCTCCATCCCGGCGACGGCGATCACGGTGCCATCGGTTAGCGTGGTGACGGCGACGGCTTCCGGCTCGGGGCCCTTGTCATCCGAGCGGGCGTCGTAGTCGGCTTTCACGCCGCCGTTGTTTGCGTTGTGGCGGTGCGGGTCGGCCTTGAAGAGTTCGTTTTCAAGCGGCAGGTGGGAAACGAAGCTAACGGAATTATCAGCTTCCTTTTTCCAAAGTGTGAGCCCGCGGCTGCCCATGCTGACGATCTTGTCGAGGTCCGAAGCGGGGCTGACGGGGCCATTGAGCGACTGGTCCTTCAGGATGTTCAGACGGCCGAAATCGTTGTTGTTAGTCGAAGGCGTGAAACCGGCGGCGAGGCCGTAGGTGGTGACGGCTGCGGCGAAGCGCTGGATGTCGCCGTCATCGACGCGGGCGTCTCCTTCGTCGGCGGTGATGATGTAGGTGGAACCGGCGGCGGACCAGGTGGCGAGGGCGTCCGGCATGGGGAGGCCTTTCGTGGCATTGGTCACGTCGAAGGCCTTGTCGCTGTCGGAAGCGTCGATGGTGATGTCGCGCTGGCCGAGGCCGGTGACGTTGAGCCAGGTGTTAGTCGCGAGATCGAGTACGGCGATGGCGTTGTTTTCCTGGAGGCCGACGAAGAGCTGGGTGTTATCCGGGCTGAAGGCGACGTATTCCGGCTCGATGTGGAAGTATTTGTCCTTGGTGTTGGCGGCCTCGAAAGAGGTGTGGTCGCGCAGCGGGGCGATTGCGGCAACACCGTTGAAGTCGATGGTGTTCGCCACGAGCGTGGTGAAATCGAAATCAGTTAGATTTCCGGCGTTCACTGCGGAGGCGTCAATGACGGTGACCGAGCCGGGCTGTTGGACGCTGTCGAAATCGGCAATGTTGTTTCCGGAACCGGCCCATGCGTGCTGTGCTTCGTTGGCGACGGCGACCTTGCCGTTTTTGATCGTGACCATGTCCGGGTGGTATCCGGCGGGCAACGAACCGAGCACGGTGCCGGTGTTGAGGTCAAAGAACACCGCACGGCCGATCTGCGGGACGGTGGTGGTGAAGTCGGTGGGAGTGCCGGCGATGCTGACGGAAACGGTGGAGCCGTTGAGTGCGGTAGCCACGCCGAGGCCGGAGCCGTCCTTGGCAATGGCCACGCTGGTCACGTCGCTGTAAACAAATCCGCCCACGGGATTCGCGGTGAAGAAGGCGGCGACATCGACCGTCGCGTGGTTGGCGAAGGCGGTGCCGTTGTGACGATAGAGTCTAACTCCACCGGCGGAATTGTCAGTGACGGCGAGGGTATCGTTGTCAGGGGAGAAGGAAATGACTTCACCGGAACCAATGGACATCGGGATGACCTGGTGCTGGCGGAGGCCGGTGACTTGGGCGGAGACTGGGACTTGGGTGGAACCAAGGAGGGCGGCCGCGAGGAAGGGGAGCTTGTGGAATCGGGGTTTCATGATTGGAGCTGTGTTTGGATAAGCTCCCGCAAAATAGGGATCGGTCATTCCCGCCCAAATGTTATCGTGTTACGGTTCATTCACACGCGTGACGAAATTGTTACACGGCTTGGCGGACTAACAAAGATTGATCCGCGCCGAATCACCGATGGGTTTGAAATCCATCAAGGACTCCACTTGGGAGCGGCCAGCCGCAGGATTTGGGGAACCGGAATCCCGCCGGGCCCGTTGGGTTTCCAGGCGATCTCCAAAGTAACAGGAGCCCGCTGGTGTTCCACCAGAGGCTTGAGAGCCACCGCGACCTCCTCGCTGGCGACGGCGATGAGCGGTTGCGGATCGTCGCGATACTCGATGCGGAAACACGTGAATCCATCCGGCATGCCGGGCGGCTTCTGGGTTTCCGTGGCGTTCTGGATGTAAACGCGCAGGGTTTCAAGAGCCGTGGGCTTGTTCTCGATGAACGCGCTCCAGTCAATGGTGCCGTAAGCAGTTAGGCTCTCCCAGTCGACGGCGAAACGCCGGCCGTCCCACACGACCGCCACCGGATAGCGAGGCCCCGAAAACGGCTCGACCTCGAACAGCACCATCGGCGTCCCGTAGAAGCTGGCGGCGCGGCCGGGCGAAACGCGGCCGAGTGTGGGGAATGGATGACCCCGGTGGTCATGGAAATTTTCCATCATTGGCCGGACGCGTTCACTGTCACGGACCAGCGCCGCTCTCGCAGCGAGATCCGGAGCCTCGAAGAACGCCTCCAGCGCTGCGAGTGCGGCAGGCTCCATCGGCGACGGCGGAAGCAATGTTCTAACGGGAATTGCGGGTGCCGCCTTGGGATTCCGGTGGATCATTCTCTCACCGATCAGGAAGACCAGGGCAACAACAAGTGCCGCTAAAATCAGAATGCCGATGATGGCGTTTTCCAACCGGAACCCCTGCGTTGTCGCAGGGATTTCTTCGGCGGATCTCGGCGGCCTCATGGTTCAGCGGCGGCGGCGACCCAGTGCGAGGAGCATGCCGAAGGTGCCTAGCAGAAACGAAGATGGCTCGGGAACGAGGTCCCAGCCGATGGCATCGAAGGCGATGAAATCGTTAGGACCCGCGACGAGCGTCTCGCCGGTGGCGGCGGTCGGGTCCATCACTCCGAGGCCGAGGTTGTCCTTCCAGTGGCTGGCCTGGCGGCCGTCGCCGAAGTTGAGTCCGTTGGAAAAACTGGTGACCGACGTGGCACCGTTATCAAGCGAGAAGTATTTGTTTGTGTTGCTGGCGGTCCAGTCGATCACGCCGTTTACCGTGCTCGCCGCCGAATAGCGGAACAGGTCCAGCGAGGAAACGTAGGTGAACTGGTTATCGGCGAACGGCCCGTTGACCGGCGGTGAGTTGCCATCGAGAACGTCCACTCCGCTGATGAATCCGAGCGAGTGGCCGATCTCATGGATAGCGATGCCGACGAAATCATAAGCTCCGGAGGAAACGCCGTTGCTGCTGTCATAATCCCAGGAAAAGCCGTTGCCGAAAGTGATGCTCGCATCGACAAAGTCCGGGTCAAACGTGTATCCCAGCGCCTTCGCGTTGGCCGTCGTGATCCGGAGGGTGGAGTTGTTCGCGTCGCCGTCGTTGTCAAGATAAGCGGTCGCCGAGCCGGAGCCGTTGGGGTTGTTCGAGGTGCGGTTCAGCATCATGCCGAACGCGGGGCCGACCGCCAGCGAGGACAAGGCGGCGGTGTCCGTCGCCGAAGTCATGTCCGCGCCCAGCACGTTTTTGAAATCGGTGTAGGAAAGGGTTCCCTGGGAAGATCCGGCCGAGGCGAGGATGCCGCTGCCCAGCGCCGCCGTTCCCACATCCATGTTGATGACGACGTTATCGCTGAATTTCGAGGACCAGAATGCCCCGGCCGTATTGAACCCGGCGATGTCCTGCACGGTGCTGGTCGGCGTGAAGGTGAAATTGAAGGTCAACGCCGGGACCTCGGTGCCAGAGGCGGCGAGCATCGCGGCGGTGAGAAGGATCCGGGCCTTGCTCCCCGCCGTTGAAAATGGGTTTTTCATACGATCGGAAACTCCGGGATTCCCGTCGGCGGGTCAAAGCTATTCTCGTAAACCTCAGGCCAGCAGGAACTTCGACGCCTGCTCGACATCCTTGTCGCCCCGACCGGATAGATTCGCGATCAGGATGCAGTCCTTCGGCAGACTGCCTGCGATTTTCGAAACGTAGGCCATCGCGTGGGCGCTTTCGAGCGCCGGGATGATGCCCTCGCTGTGGGCGAGTTCCTTGAAAGCGGCGAGCGCCTCGTTGTCGGTCGCGTAGGTGTATTCCACCCGGCCGATGTCCTGGAGATAGGCGTGCTCGGGGCCGACGGCGGCGTAGTCGAGACCGGCGGAAACGGAGTGGGTGAGCTCGATCTGGCCATCGTCATTGGCTAACAACCAGGTCTTCGTCCCTTGCAGCACGCCGAGTTTTCCGCCTTGGAAACGGGCCGCATGGCGTTCCGGGATGATCCCGTCGCCACCGGCTTCCACGCCGACCATGCGGACGTTTTCATCGTTGAGGAATGGATGAAACAAGCCGATCGCATTCGAACCACCGCCGACGCAGGCGACTAACAAGTCGGGCAAACGTCCTTCCTTTTCCAGAATCTGCCGCCGCGCCTCGATCCCGATCACCCGGTGGAAATCCCGGACGATCATCGGAAACGGATGCGAGCCCAGCGCCGAGCCAAGGATGTAATGCGTGTGATCCACCGTGGCGACCCAATCGCGCATCGCCTCGTTCACCGCTTCCTTCAGTGTCGCCTGACCGGCAGTCACCGCGCGGACTTCCGCTCCCATCAGCCGCATCCGGGCGACGTTGAGCGCCTGCCGCTCCATGTCCACCGCGCCCATGTAAACGACGCACTCCATGCCGAAGCGGGCGCAGACGGTCGCCGTCGCCACGCCGTGCTGGCCGGCACCGGTTTCCGCGATGATGCGCTTTTTCCCGAGCCGTTTCGCCAGCAGGATCTGGCCGATGGCGTTGTTGATCTTGTGGGCTCCGGTGTGGAGCAGGTCCTCGCGCTTGAGATAAATTTTCGCGCCGCCGAGCAATTCCGTCCACCGCTCCGCGAAATAAAGCGGCGTCGGGCGGCCAACGTAGTTGTGCAGCAGGTCATCGAGCTCTGCCTGGAACGCCGGGTCCGCCTTCGCGGCATCGTAAGCGGTCGAAAGCTCCTGCAACGGAGCCATCAGGGTTTCCGGGACAAACATCCCGCCGAACTGGCCGAAGTGGCCGGTGGAATCGGGAAGCACGGGAATGGAGGAAGTTGCGGTGGCCATGGACGGCGGCAGTCTCTTGCGGGACGGGCCGGGGTTCAAGGGGAGATTTGGGCGGCGCATTAGGTGCGGATTGAGAGAATGCGGATAGTTGTCGGTCTATGCCGGAATGCCTTTAAAGATTGGAATTTCGATCTGATTCGGCTGATGCCCATACCTCTATCCCGGAGGGATTTAAGAACTTAGCCCCGGGTCGAGGAGCAGTAGCGACGAACACCCGGGGACAATGATTCTTGAATTCGCACCCCGGAGGGCGTGCCGGAAAGGTCGGAGGTATCACGGAAATCCACCACTTCCACGACCCGCTACCGGGGTCGAATCCATTTGAATCCAAAGATCCCCGGGTTTTCGTCGCTACCGCTCCTCGACCCGGGGCTAATCTCCACGATCCCTGCCGGGATCAAAACACGGATGGCGGAAACCCAATCCTCAAAGGCATTGGTCTATGCCGTGCTCCTCAAAATCGACCGGCTAAAAATAATAAAATCACCTGTCAGTTGGCCTCAGTGGTTTGTTTTGCTCCGAAGTATTGATTCGGCGTTCGTGAGGTCTATACCACAGGAGGCGATCCTTCACGAGTTCGCTCGCGTTATGAGCCTCCTCCAGCCAACCTCGAATTGAGTCGTGAGTGCATACGTCCAGAAAGAGGTTGTTTAGTTCGCAGTGACTCCAAAGTCGCCACGTATCAAATCCTGTTCCCTCGCCCTGATCACCCCAATCGAAATCGATGGTCATGTCTGGAAATGTTAGTTCGATACCGTAGCCGTGCGTGTAAATCTTGATCCCCTTCAGTTCACGAATGTAATTGTAGCCCTCTGAGCCACATATGAACACCCAGTCGCAGTTGGTGGGGGGCAATTTCCAGTTCAAGTCATCTCGAATTGTCGCCACCGCTCTGTCCTGCGATTGCCGGAACTCGCCGATGATTTGCGTGAGTGTGAAATTCATTTTTTGCAGAACATCGCAATTTATTCATGAGAAAATTGAGCAATATAACAGGATTTAGCGAGGGGATTCTTTCCAGAATCGTGGCAGATAGCGGATCTTAAAGCGCCATCTTGCCATCCCCCGGCGAATTGGTTAGTTCTCCAGAAATGAAAACGTCCCGGGCTCTCGCGATCGCATTCCTCGGCTTCGGTCTTGGCCTGGGAACGGGAGTCATCTGGATGAAGGACCGGCAAGCCGTGGTGGTCCAGGAACTCGCCGATCTCAAGACCAGACGGCCGATGAAAGCCGCGGACCGCTCCACGCCCGCGGTCACCGCCTCGGTGAATGCGGCGCGGAAGCAGCAGGAGGCGAAGCAACGGAAAGAGCAGGCAGACGCCCAAGCCCGGAAGGAGCAGGCGGATCGGGTGAGGGCCCTGATGGATGCCGCACTCCAGCTTGACGATGACAGGCTGCGGACACGTGCGATCGCGGATATCCGCAAGGCGCTTGAGAGCGGGGATCCGGCCCAAGTCATGTTAGGTCTCTCGGCTTTCAACGGGCTCTACGAACTGGATTTCGACAAGGCCTCGTTCCGGAATCTCATCCTTCCCCATTTGGAAAAAGCCGACAAATTCTTGCGAGCAAGCGCGTGGTCGGCCCTCATGATGAGCGGGCTCCAGGAAGGCGATGCCGCCCGCATGAGGCAGGTCGCGAAGACGATGGGATTGGGACCGAGGACTTCGTATTTTCTCTTCAGGATGGAGAAGGGCGATCTAACGGGCGAGTCCGGCGAGATCGTGCGCGGACTTCTCGATCCGCAGGACCCGGCAGGCGCCCGCGAAGCGATGCAGGGCACCTGGGGATCGAAATACTCACCGCAACTGGAGGCGGATCTGATCCACCTGAGCCGCCAGCCCGCATTTCTCCATGACACTGTGTACTACGCGCTCAGCACCCAGCAGAACAAAAGCGCGGCCACCGTCGCCCGGCTGATCGAAGTGCTGGGCGATGCGGATAGCTACAACAACGGCGGCCGCGCGGCATGGGGCCTGGGACAAGGCGTTTCGCCCGAACTCGCGCCCGTTGTTGCCGATGCCGCGTCGAAAATCGTTTCCAACCGCACTTCGGGTTACCTCGTCGATCAGGCTTGGGGCTTGCTCGAACGCTACGCCGGTCCCGGACAGTTAGGCGCGATGCAGGAGCTCGCCGCGAAACCGAATCTTTCGGAAGACCGCCGCAAGCGGGTGGACGCGCTCATCGCCCGGCTCGGAGCCGCGGAGAACTGAATCTGGGTAGTCAAGCCTCTGCCCGATCCCACCACCCGCGAGGGCTTGAGTGAATTTTTCATTTTTCCTGTCGGCGATGCGGCGGAAAAAACGCGGTAAGTTACAGCCCGCATTCCGTGATCCGTGTCAGGGGCTAACAAAAATCCACCCGTCGCCACCGCCTTTGCGGTTTCGTGCCGACTCTGTCAAAACCCACATCAGCCAAAAAATCCACATGAAACCCCGTTTGAATTCACTCCCCGCCCTCGCCTGCTTTACGATGACCCTGGCTCTTACTGTGACCGCCGCCAAGGCCCAGTCCACATGGGGGGGGGCAACCAATGTCAACTGGTCCACCACCACCAACTGGAATCCCATCGCGGTGCCAGCGGCTGATGCCAACATCATCATCGCCGACTCCACGACAAACGGCCTGACGCTGGATGGCACGACCTCGCGTTCGATTGGCTCGCTGACTTATGGCAACACGGGCACCCGAGCCTCCGCTTTCACGCTCCATACCCAAGGGGGGAATACTCTCACGATCGCCGGCGGCATTGTCGCCAACGGGAACTTTCCCGCCGCCAATACCGCATTGAGCATGCGCGGGAATTTCACGATCTCCGCCAACCAGACTTGGTCCGTGGGAGGCAGTAATGCCCACGCCAGCGACCAAGGCGTCTTTTTCCGCGAATCCACCATACCCGCCAACGCTCGTGGCACCTTGACCCTGAACGCGAATGTCACAAAGAACGGCACCGGACAGCTGGAATTGGGCTCCCTGGACCTGACTGGCGCAGGCAATCTCTCCGTCGATGCGGGCGATCTCAAAATCAACGCTGGCTCCAGCCTGCTGGTGAATCTCGCGGGAACGGGAAACATTACCATCAACAACAGCGCCGTCTTCGCCGTCTACAAGAACTCGGGAACGATGACCATCACGCGCCCTGTCGTGATGAATGGCACATCGTCCCTGTTGACACGCACCGGCACCGTCGACATTGCCTCGCCCATCGCCTTCAACGGCACCAACCCCCTCGACATCGGCGGCACGTCCAATCTGAGCGGGTCGTGGACCGGGTCCGGCACAGTCAACCGCAACGGAGCTGGCACCCTGAACCTGAGCGGCACGCTCAGCGGCTTCAGCGGCACGCTCAACCTGACTACGGGCACCAATAACCTCACGAATGCCTTCGGCGGCAGCATCGCGCTCTCGGCTGGGGCCACGCTGAATGGCGAGATCACCACCACCGGCAACCTGTCGCTGAACGGGGGCAATATTACGATCAACCCCACCACTTCCGCCAGCCTCGGCACCTTGGGCGCGCTGAACCTGACCGGGACGAACAATGTCACGCTCGGGGCCGCTCCGGTTTCCACCGCCCCCTTCCCTGTCCTGACCTACAGCGGCGTGCTCACCGGTGGGATCGCGAACCTGAGCTTGGTCGGCGGAGCCGGCAATTACCGCACCCCGGTTTTTGACGCCACCACCACCCCTGGGGTCATCACCTTGGCCGTCGGTTCGGAAGTGCGGACTTGGAATGGTGGGCCCTACTGGGACATCAATACCTCCGCCAACTGGGTGGAGGGGGACAAGAAGTTCTTCCAGCTGGACAACGTCACCTTCGGCACCACGGGTGCCGGCACCATCGCCATCATCGGAGTGGTCATGCCCTCTTCCATCACGGTCAACAGCACCAGCGACTACGAGTTCACCTCCTCGGGCGCCACAAACATCATCGGCGGCACCAGCGGCCTGACCAAAAGCGGCACCGGCACCCTGATCTTGGGCGGATTGAATACCTTCAGCGGGCCCGTTGCCATCAATGGCGGCACCCTCAAGCTGAATTCGAATACGGCCCTGGGCTCCTTCGGCAAGGCCGTCACCATCGCGTCGGGCGCCACGCTCGACACGAACGGGGTGCTGACCACTAACAACGACTATGCCCTCACCATCTCCGGCACCGGGGTCGGTGGCAACGGTGCCATCGTCAATAACAATACGGTTCTCAGCCCGGTCTTCGGATTCGGCTCCGTCACGCTGGTGGGAAATACCACCATCGGCGGAATCAACCGTTTTGACTTGGTGCGGCCGATCACCGCGCCCAATGGAGTGCTCAACCTCGCCGGATTCACGCTGGATAAAATTGGTTCCAACACCGTCGGCATTGTCGATTCGGTGGTCAGCGCACCCGGCACAATCAACGTGGTGTCTGGAACCCTCAACTTCGGTCGCAGCACCGTTTCCGGAGCGGGTTCGGTCAATGTCGGCTTCGGAGCCTTCCTGGAATTCCAGAACAACACCACCGGCTCCTTCAGCAAGGCAATCTCCCTGGAAGACGGCACGATCCGTTGCACGGGCAACGCGTTCACCATCGGCTCGGCGGTGACTCTAACCAACTTCCCGTTGATCCAGACGGACGTGGACCTGACGATCACCGGCCCGGTTACGGGGACCGGCAGCCTGACCAAGACGGGCGCCGCCGCGCTCATTCTCAGCAACGACGTGACCCACGGCAATGGCACCGCCGTCAACGCAGGCACCCTCCAGATCGGCGCCGGCGGCACCACGGGAACGATCAGTTCGGATATTGTGAACTCCGGCACCGTGGCCTTCAACCGTACCGATGCGACCAGCTATGGAAACGTGATCAGCGGCGGCGGTGCTCTGACCAAACTGGGAGCCGGCACGCTCACTCTAACCGCCGCTCAGGAATACATCGGAAATACCAACGTCAACGCGGGAACCCTGACGCCGGGCGGCAGCAACTACGTGCCAACCGTTTCCCTCCTGAACTTCGCC
Source organism: Verrucomicrobiota bacterium (assembly GCA_040386755.1). Lineage (GTDB taxonomy): Bacteria > Verrucomicrobiota > Verrucomicrobiia > Verrucomicrobiales > Akkermansiaceae > Luteolibacter. The sequence goes on from JAZKEY010000002.1 coordinate 228,168, forward strand.
AACACAGCCGGTGCCACCTTCGACATGAACGGCCTGAGCCATGAGGTCCGCGTGCTCGGTGGGGGCGGAACCACCGGTGGTGCCGTCATTAACGGTGGCGGTGGCACGCAGACGCTCACTTTGAGGCCCACGGGTGCCGACAGTGTGACCTACGTCGGTCAGATTCTGGGTGGCATCCGGGTCGTGGTCGCGGGTAACAAGACCGTTCCCTCCGCCATCGCCCCGCGCCAGCGCTTTGACGGAACCGCAAATACCTATACCGGAGGCACCCTGATTGACGGCGGCACGCTCATGGTCCGCCTCGATAGCTCGCTCGGTGCCGTGCCGGCTTCCTTCGACGATGACAACATCATCCTCCAGAACAACGGCCTGTTCTTCAACGAGGCCGAGGGCGTGGCCCTGGACGTCAATGCCAACCGCGGCATCCTGATCGGCCCGGGCGGCGGCGGCCTCACCGGTGGTTTCAATTCCGCAGGGGTCATCATCCGCGGCGTCATCAGTGGCGCGGCTGGAAATAACATCACCATTGTTCCTAACAATTCCCCTCTGGTCATGGCCGCCGACAATACCTACGCCGGCGATACGATCCTGCTGCCGACCGCCGGCGGGCTCATCAGCCGCCTGGTGATCGGCGATGGTGGAACGACCGGCACCCACGGCAGCGGAAATATCCTCAACGACGGCCGCTTGTTCTACAACCGGTCCGACACCTACACGGAAAACGCGACCATTTCGGGCATCGGAGCGGTGCGCCAGATGGGCGCGGGCAACGTCGTTCTAACTTCCGCTAACACCTACACCGGCGATACCGAACTGCTTTCCGGCACCTTCACTCTCGCGGACAACGCGGGCATGAAATTTGCCGTCACTGACGCCGTGAGCAACCGCGTTTACGCTGCGGGTGCTCCCGGAACGGCCACCGTTGTCTTTGACGGAGACTTCACCATCGACACCTCCGCCGTGACCGTCACCACAGGGACCTGGCCACTGGTGGACGTGGACAATTTGAACGAAACCTTCAACTCCTCCTTCACCGTCGCCGGCGGCTGGACGCAAAATGCCAACGTCTGGTCCAAGACGGGTGGCGGCGTCACCTGGTCCTTCAGTGAGTCCACGGGAACCTTGTCTGTCGCACCGGGCGGCAACTATGCCTCGTGGATCGGCGGCTTCGACTTCTCCGCTTTCCCAAGTGCCGACCTCACGCCGGATGGCGATGCGGATGGCGACGGCATCAAGAATGCCGTCGAGATGGTCATCGGCAACCAGCCTAACCAAACCAAGGTGGAAAACCTGCCCACCATCACTCTGGTCACCGACCCGGCCGGCGTGCCTGCGGGGGATTACCTGAAATTCTCCTACCGCCGGACCACCACCTCCACCTCCGGCGGAGTGGCCTCAGGGGCGCAATACGATGTCGATCTCACCGGCATCTGGACCGGTGCCGTCGATAACGTTGCCGGAGTCGAAATCATCGAAACCGCGAACGCCCTGATCCCCGGTCACGACGTGGACGTTTACATCCCGCGCAGCCTCGCTGCCGGTGGCACGTTGTTCGGAAGGCTTTCGGCCGTCGTTCCTTGAGTTGCTCCATCACCTGAATACCTGATAGATGGCAAATGCAGCGATGAGCATCCCGCTCAAGTCCGGGTCCGGGGCATTGATGGCACTCGCCGGACTGCTTCTGACCATTCCCGCCACCGCGGGAGTTCATGCGCATTATTCGTTTGATTCCGGCTACAACGACTCCTCCGGGAACGCGCGCCACGGCACGCTAACCGATGTCGGAACCGTCGGAAACTCAGCCATCACCAGCACCCCCGCCGATTTCAAATTCGGCGGGGGTGCCATGAATTTCAGTGCGGACCGCGACTTCATCGCCATCCCTTCGAAAACCTTCTCTTCGGGCGTGCCTTACAGCATCGCCTTCTGGGCGAAGAAAGCGCCGGGCGACACCGGGGAAAGCTCCCAGTTCGACATGGTCGCGGGCCAGCGGGATACCGCCGGATTCTTCATCGCGCTAACAGATGCTTCCGGTTCAGGCGGACGGAACGGATTGCGCTGGCGGAGCACCAATGACGGCACCGCAGCCCGACAGGCCGATTTCTCCACCGCCGACGACACCCAATGGCACCACTACGCGATCACCGCTTCCGGTACCAGCACCAACGGCACCATCACCCTCTATGTGGACGGCGTTTTGTCGGCGACTGCCACGGGCAAGCTAACCGGTTTCATCGTCGATACCATCGGTGAGGCTTACACGTCCGGCAACGACTTCGATTTCAACGGCCAGATCGATGAGATGTGGATCTTCGATGAAACGTTGAGCGCGACCAAAGTGGCGGGACTTTACCACTCGAACGATCCGGATGCCCTGCCGCCCGGTCCACCCGTCACCCGCCTCCGGATTGTCTTGTTAGGCGGTCAGTCCAATGCCGACGGCAGGGCAACCGTCTCCGGACTTCCCACCAGTCCGGTCAATCTCCAGTCTCCGCAGCCGGACGTCGATTTTTTCCACAAGACCGAAGGTGGCACGGCAGCGTTGACCACGTTGCGCCCCGGTCTGTCCGAAACCTCCCAGTTCGGCCCGGAAATCACCTTGGGCCGCAAGCTTGCCGATCTCTGGTCAGCGGAAGCCGGAACCCGTATCGCCATCATCAAGTATGCCAATGGCGGCACCAACCTGGCGGTGCAGTGGAAGGGCGGGGGAAACAATACGACCACCGGTGACGGTCCGGAGTATGTCATTTTCCAACAGACGGTTACCGCCGGACTGGCGGCGCTGGCGGCCGCCTACCCCGGTGCGACGCAGGATCTCCAGGGAATGGTCTGGTTTCAGGGGGAATCGGATGCGGTCGCCTCCCATGCGCCACTCTATCAGGCGAATCTCACCACGTTCGTGTCCGACGTGCGGGCAACCTATGGGGCGGATCTTCCCTTCATCATCGCCCGGCTTTCGAGTGGCCAGACCAACCTGAATCCGATCTATCTGAATCAAGTCAGGGCCGCGCAGGACGCGGTCGCCGCCGCCGATCCTCGGACCGGCATCATGCTCACCGACAGCTTCGGATTGAATGGTGACAACCTGCATTTCAGCGCCGCCGGACAGCAGTCCATCGGCAGCGGTTTTGCCGAGGCCATCGCTTACTACGAATGGATGTTGGAAACCTTCACGAATGCGGACATCAACGCCGGTGTGGCCGAACCGGACGCGGATCGCGACGGTGACGGTCAATCCAACCGCTCCGAATTCCTGGGGGGGACCAATCCCTTGTCGGGTATCTCGTCGTTCGGCGCGTCATACGCCCGGACCGGACCCGTCGCGGGACAAATTTCCTACCCGACATCCGCCGCGCGTTTTTACAGCGTCCAACATTACCTCGAACCCGGCGGCATCTGGGAAACCATTTTGCCGGCTCTGAAAGGGACGGGAACTCTGGTGGCCCGCCCGCTCGACGCGACGGTTTCCCGCGGGATCTACCGGGTTCGGGCGGAACTGCCGTAATCGTCGAACCTCAGGATAGCATCTGGCAAATTCCGTCGTATCAAGCTGCCCATGATTTGCCTGAAGATCCTTGGTTTGCTCGCTTTTTCCCCGCTGATCGCGTGCGCGGCAAATCCGATTTTATCCGGAGCCGACCCGCATGCGGCGGTGTTTGACGGGACCGTGTGGATTTATCCGACCCACAGCGTGAAGGGGAAAAACTTCTGGGCCTTCAAGATGACGCCGCAGAAGAAGTGGGAAAAAGTCGGGCCGATTCTGGATCTGAAAGACGTGCCATGGCTGAAATCCGAAAGGCAGCGGACCCTCGGGCCTTGGGCGCCGTGCATCGCGGCGAAAGGCGGCCATTATTATTTCTATTACTCAGTTGGCCCGCAGAGCCCGACCCGCCCGTCGCGCATCGGGGTGGCGGTGGGGAATTCGCCGGCGGGGCCGTTCAAGGATTCCGGCAAGGCGCTGCTGACCGGAGGAAATGGCTTCGAGGCGATCGACCCGATGGTGTTCGAGGATCCGGAGAGTCATAAATTCTACTTCTACGCCGGCGGCAGCGCGGGCGCGAAACTGCGGGTGTTCGAGCTGGACAACGACATGACCGGGTTCCGCAAGGAGATCAACGTGGAAACGCCGGAAAATTTCACGGAGGGTGCATTCATGCACTATCAGGGGGGACTCTATCATCTCACCTACAGCCACGGTGGTTGGCAGGACTCGACGTATTCGGTCCATCACGCGATCTCGAAAACACCGGTCGGGCCGTGGAAATACCGTGGGGCCATTTTGAGAAGCAACGACCGCCACAAGGGCCCGGGCCATCATTCCATCATCCGAGTCCCCGCGACCGGCGACTGGTACATCGTCTATCATCGTTGGAACAACCGCCAGGGAGACGGTCCGTATTCCGGCGCGCGGGAAACGGCCATCGACAAGCTGGTTCACAAGCCGGACGGTTCCATCGAACCGGTGGTCATGACGGATTAGGAGTTTTCCTTGCGCCGAGCCGATTTCACGACTCCGTTACTGCCGTCCATGATTTTCCGAAATGCGTATCCCTCTTTGAAATGGCTCGCCGCTCCCTTGCTGGTGGCGACCGCTCTTGCCCAAGGGCCTAAGGGCAAGACTCCCGAAGGTCCGCTGCCTGCGGAGCTCTACACGGTGAAACCCGAGTCGTTCGAGCAGACGCTCTCGACGGTGGGAACGCTGAGGGCGAACGAGTCGGTGACGCTGGTGTCCGAGCTGTCCCGACGGCTGGTGAGGATCGAGGTGAAGGAAGGCTCGGAAGTCGCGAAGGATGATTTGCTTTTCAAACTGGATGACAGCGATCTGTTAGCAGAGCTGGGTGAAATCGAGGCCCGCCTGAAACTGGCGGCGACTAACAAGCAGCGGGTCGACAACCTGCTGCCGCGCAAGGCGATCAGCCAGCAGGAATTCGACATCACCACCGCGGAGCTGGCCGCCCTCGAAGCCCAGCGCAACACGCAGGCCGTCCAGATCTCCAAGACCGAGATCCGCGCTCCGTTTTCGGGAAGGGTCGGCGTCCGGCAGGTGAGTGAGGGCGCTTTCGTTTCGTCCACCATTCCGCTGGTCACCTTGCAGGACGTCTCGCGCATCAAGGTGGATTTCCCGCTGCCAGAGCGTTATTCGACCGACGTGAAGCAGGGGCAGAAATTCACGTTCACCGTCGCGGGTACCGGCCAGGTCTTTGAAGGCGTGGTGACCGTGATCGAGCCGGCCATCGAGGCCACCACCCGAAGCCTGTTAGTTCGTGGTGTCTGCGACACGCCGAAGGGCCTGCTTCCGGGTGGCTTCGCCGAGGTGACGCTGACACTGGATGGTGCGGCTAACGGATTCCTCGTTCCAAGCCAGGTCATCGTTCCGTCGCATCGGGGGCAGGGGATCTATGTGATTTCCGGCGGCAAGGCGAAGCTGGTGCCCGTCGAGATCGGCGTCCGCACCGACGACAAGGTGCAGGTGTTGCGCGGCTTGAACGAGGGTGATCTCGTGGCCACCACCAACCTCCTCCGCATGCGCCCGGGCTTGGAAGTCGTGGCGGCAAAGCCTTGAACCCGGAAATCATGATAGAATCCCCATCGACAGAATCATTTGAAGAATCCGGAAGAATGATTCTGTCAGAAAATGGTTTTGTCGTCCTTTCATTCCCCCACCTCGGGTCACCCAAATGAGCCTGTCGGAAACCAGCATCCGCCGGCCGGTCCTCGCAACCGTCATGTCGCTCATCATCGTGCTCTTCGGCGCGACGGGTTTCTATTTCCTCGGCGTCCGCGAGTATCCGGCGGTCGATCCGCCCATCGTCACCGTGCAGACAACCTATCCGGGCGCGAATCCGGACGTCGTCGCCTCGCAGATCACGGAGCCACTGGAACAGGTCATCAACGGCATCGCCGGCATCCGCACGCTTTCCTCCGAGTCACGGCAGGAACGCAGCACCATCACTGTCGAGTTCACGCTGGACTCGGATCTGGACACCGCCGCGAACGACGTGCGCGACCGAGTGTCCCGCGCGGCCAGAAACCTGCCGGTCGATTCGAATCCCCCCGTCGTGGAAAAGGCCGACGCGGACTCCTCTCCCATCCTCTTCCTCTCGATGATCAGCGAAAAACGCGGCATCCTCGAGATCAGCGACATCGCCGACCGCGTGGTGCGCGAGCGGATGGAGACCATCCCCGGCGTCTCTTCCGTTAGAATCTTCGGGGAAAAACGCTACGCCATGCGGCTGTGGATGGACCCGGTGAAACTGGCCGTCCACGGGCTGACTCCCGGCGATGTGCAGGACGCCTTGGACGAGCAGAATATCGACCTCCCCAGCGGCCGGTTGGAAGGCGCGAGCAACGAGCTTTCCCTCCGCACGCTCGGCCGGCTCGCCACGCCGGAGGAATTCGAAAATCTCATCATCCGCCAGGAAAACGGCCGCCAGATCACCTTCGGGGACATCGGCTACGCGGAACTCGGTCCGGAAAACCTGCGCAACGGTTTCAAGAACCAGCGGCTCTATCAGATTGGCGTCGCCGTGATCCCGCAGCCGAACACCAACGCCATCGCCATCGCCGACGAGTTCAACCGCCGTCTGGATCAGGTGAGGAAGGAAGTGCCGTCCGACGTCACCGTGGAAGTCGGCTACGATTTCACGCGCTTCGTGCGCCGCTCCGTGGCGGAGGTGGAGGAGACGCTGGTCATCGCTTTCGTGCTGGTGGCGCTGATCATTTTCCTATTCCTGCGCGACTGGCGCTCCACCATCATCCCGGTCATCGCCATCCCGGTCAGCATCATCGCCGGATTCTTCATCATGTATTTGGCGGGATTTTCCATCAACGTGCTGACGCTCGTCGCCATCGTGCTCGCCATCGGCCTGGTGTGTGATGACGCCATCGTCGTTCTGGAAAACATCTATTCGAAGATCGAGGAAGGCATGACTCCTTTCGAAGCCGCGCTCACCGGCTCGCGGGAAATCTACTTCGCCGTCATTTCCACCACCTTCTCGCTGGCGGCGGTCTTCCTGCCGCTTATTTTCCTCTCCGGGCTGACCGGCCGCCTGTTCCGCGAGTTCGGCATCACTCTGGCGGGCTGCGTGTTGGTCTCCGCTTTCGTCGCGCTCACGCTCTCACCGATGATGTGCCGCTTCCTGCTCAAAAAACACGGGGACAAGCCGAACTGGTTCTACCGGGTGACCGAGCCGTTTTTCAAAGCGATGACCAACGGCTACCGGAACTCGCTCGCCCCCTTCCTGCGCTGGCGCTGGCTGTCATTCCCGATCCTGTTAGCCAGTGGCGGGCTCATCGCCTGGCTCGTCACCACCCTCCCGCAGGAACTCGCTCCGCTGGAGGACCGCGAGAACGTCCGTGTGAACATCACCGCGCCGGAGGGCTCCAGTTTCGAATACACCGAGAGCTGGATGGACAAGATCTCGCTTTACGTGGATGAGAACATCCCGGAAGCCCACCGCTCCTTCACCATCCTTGGCGGCGGGGGCGGCGGCTCGGAGGCGAACGCCGCCATCCAGAACATCTATCTGAAAGCCCCCGCCGACCGGACACGCACCCAGGATGAAATCGCCGAGCAACTGACGAGCGAGTTGCAGGACTTCACCGGCGTGCGTGCCTTCGCCTCGCAGCCGCCCACCATCGGCGACCGCCGCGGCGGACAACCGCTCGCCTACGTTATTCAGGCTCCGAATTTCGAGGAACTGGTCAAGGTACTGCCGGAGTTCCTCACCGAGGCCGGCAAGAGCCCGGTTCTCCGCCAGATCGATGCGAACCTGAAGGTGAACCGCCCGGAAGGGGTGATTTCCATCGACCGCAAAAAGGCCGCCGAGCTGGGGATTTCAGTCGAGGAAATCGGCCGCACCGTGGAATTCGCCTACTCCGGCCGGCGCTTCGGATATTTCCTGAAAAACGGCAAACAATATCAGGTCATCGCACAGATGCAGCGCCAGGACCGCAATGATCCGGGAGACCTGAAGAAGCTCTTTGTCAAAACGGCCGGTGGCGAAATGGTCTCGCTGGACAATCTGGTCAGCTTTTCGGAGTCCGCCAGCCCCGCCGCCATCTTCCGTTTCAACCGCGCCGTGTCCGCGACGATCCAAGGCACACCCGCGCCGGGCAAGACGCTGGGCGACGGCATCGAGGAGCTCGACAAGATCGCGGAGAAGGTCCTGCCGGAGAATTTCCGCACCTCGCTGGCCGGCCAGTCACGCGACTTTGCGGAAAGCTCTTCCTCGCTGTTGTTCGCATTCCTGCTCGCGCTGCTCATCATCTATCTGGTGCTCGCCGCGCAGTTCGAGAGTTTTCGGGATCCGTTCATCATCATTCTAACGGTGCCGCTCTCCGTCGCCGGCGCGCTGCTCTCGCTGTGGGCCACGGACCAGACCCTGAACGTCTTCAGCCAGATCGGCATCATCATGCTCATCGGCATCGTGACGAAGAACGGCATCCTCATCGTCGAGTTCGCCAACCAGCGCAAGGACGCCGGACTCTCGAAAACGGAAGCCGCGCTGGAAGCCGCGGTCTCGCGCTTCCGGCCCATTCTGATGACCAGCCTTGCGACGATCTTCGGCATCCTGCCGATCGCGCTTTCGTTAGGCGCGTCCGGCGGATCCCGCCAGTCTCTCGGCATCGCCGTGGTGGGAGGGTTGATTTTCTCGGGCTTCCTGACGCTGTTCGTGGTGCCCGCCGTTTACGCGATCTTCTCGCGGGCGTCGGTGGGAAAAACCGAAGAGGTCTGAACCCTCCGGACAACCACAGCACCATGCCGGTGAAGCGTTTCCGAAACCGCCTGCTCGCGGAAATAGGGCAGCATTTCAATTCGCCCGTTAGGCACGGGAAAGTTTGACGCGAGGCGCGTCCCGGCGGCCGCCGTCGCAGCAGCCAGCGCCGGTGACGCTCCCGGAGCGCGGATCACTCCGTAGGCGGCATTAGCGATGCGGGCGCACAGCCGTTGCTCATTTTCCCGCCATACCGTTCCCGACCATCCTGCGTGCGGAAAACCTTCCGGAATCGAAAGCTCCACAAAGGCTCCAGAGGCGGATGCAGCCAGAATCAGCCGACCTAACATCGATACGTCCGTTTCTTCCGTAGCCCGGATGAGCACCTTCGCGAACGGGCGATAGCGGAAGAGGTTCGACTCGCAGGACAGCGCGGACGGATCGTGGGATCTTGAGAATTCGGAAGACATCCAATAGGCGTCGCTCTCCGCCGAACTCGCTAGATAATCGCGATCACCTCCGGCCATGATCAGATTCTCCAGCACGTCTGCGACAGACGCGGAAACGACCCTACGCCGGGAAGGAATTCCATTGCGCGTCCACGTTCCGAACTGCGCGGCATAATTCGGCCCGCCGGCTTTCGCGCCCGGGCCGAAGCACGAGCGCTTCCAACCGCCGAACGGCTGGCGTTGCACGATGGCTCCCGTGATGGCCCGGTTGATGTAGGCATTTCCCACTTCCACCCGCTCGCGCCAAATGTCCACCTCGGCGGGATCCAGCGAGTGAATGCCGCCGGTCAGGGCGAAATCCGAGTCGTTCTGGATTTGGATCGCATGATTCAGATCATCCGCTCTAACCAGCCCGAGCACGGGGCCGAAACATTCCGTCCGGCGGAACCAGCTTTCCGGTGTGACGCCGAGTTTGATTCCCGGAGACCACAGGCAGGGATTGCCATCGATCATCCGCGGTTCGAGCAACCACTCCTGTCCCTCATCCAATGTCGTCAAGGCCTTGAGCAACGCGTTGCCGGGTTCATGGATGACGGGCGTGACGAAATTCTCATAACGCCACGAGCTGCCAACCCGGAGCGACGCGGCGGCATCGCGCAACTGGCGGCGGAATCCGGGATCATCGTAAACCTCGGCCTCGATAATCCCAAGCGAGGCGGCGGAACATTTCTGGCCTGCGTGACCGAATGCGCTTTTCACCAGATCCTTGATCGCCAGCTCCCGATCCGCGGCAGCGGTGATGATGAGCGCGTTCTTTCCCGACGTTTCAGCGAACAACCGCAACTCCGGTTTCCAGTCGAGAAACATCCGTGCCGTCTCATAAGCGCCGGTTAGAACCACCGCGCCGATGCGGGGATCGGTCACCAGCGAGCGGCCGACCTCGTTGTCCGGGCATGGCAGGAACTGCAGTATCTCCCGCGGAATGCCCGCGTCCCAGAGCGCGTTCACCAGCGCCCACGCGGTGAGCACCGTTTCCGGAGCGGGTTTCAGAATGACCGTGTTTCCGGCAACAAGCGCGGCGAGAATTCCGCCGCAGGGAATCGCTAACGGAAAATTCCACGGCGGTGTGACGAGCACCGTTCCGAAGGGCTCGAAGGTAGTGCCGTCAAACCACTCTTCCGAAAAACTACGGGCATAGTAGTCCGCGAAATCGACGGCTTCGCTGAACTCGGCATCCGCTTCCATCACGGATTTCCCCGCATCCATGACTATGGTGGAGATCGCGTCGCCACGGCGGCTTGCGAGAACCGCGGCTGCATTGGCGAGCAATTCCCCCCGTGCGGAGAAACCCAGCGCTTGCCATGAAGCTCGGGCCGCTACCGCCGCTTCGAGCGCGAGTTCGATCTGCGCGGGGCCAGCCAGCGCATGCCGATACGCTTCGATGCCGGGACGCGAGGGATCGTTTACGCTCGCCCGGGCCTCACCTTCGACGAACCTTCCGGCGATTTGCAACGGCACCGGGGAAACCCGCGTCAGGTCCAGCAGCTCGATCTTTTCATGAATCCACGCAACATTGTGCGGGAGCGACCAATCCGTGTCGGCTTCATTGTGAAAGGGCGCGCCGGGTGGCTGCAGCGGGCGCTTCTCCGTCATGCGATTCCGCACCCGGCGTGGGCCGGAAGACGTGCTGTCGATCGCGCGGCAGGCCGAGAGGAAACGCGACTTCTGATTTTCCCAACCCGCTTCGCCTTGCTTCATGCCGAAGAGATCGTGCAGGAAATTTTCAGGAGAGGTGTTCTCATCCAGACGACGAACTAGATAGGCGATCGCGCTGTGGAAGTCCTCGCGCTTCACCACCGGCGCATATAACAGCAATCCGTCGGCGGCATCGCGGACCGCACGAGCCTGGTGGTTCGCCATGCCTTCCAACATTTCAAACTCCACCCGATCCTCGACGCCCTCGCGGGCACGCAGCAGAAGGCCGTAGGCGATGTCGAAAAGATTGTGACTGGCCACGCCGAGCCGGACCGCACGGGTGTTTTCCAAGCGACAACCTTCGTGGAGCATGCGCTTGAAATTCGCATCCACCTCGCACTTGGTGCCGTAGGGGGCGAGCGGCCAGTCGTGGATCTCGGCATCGACTTTTTCCATCGCGAGATTCGCGCCTTTCACGATTCTGATTTTGATGCTGGCACCACCGGTATCGACACGGTGGAGCGCCCAGGCATTCAGTTCGCGTTGCACCGGCCACGCATCCGGTAGATAGGCCTGGAGCACGATGCCCGCTTCGAGATTTTTGAATTCGGGTTCATCGAGCACGCTGCGGAACGCATCACAGGTCAGACGCAGGTCGCGGTATTCCTCCATGTCGAGGTTCACGAATTTCGGCGGGGAATTTTTCATCGCAGCTCGGTATAACTGCCGCAGGCGGATTTTGATTTCCGAAAGCGTTTCCTGATAGGCGACGAGATGGATCTGGCTGAAGATGGCGGAAATTTTCACCGAGACGTAGTCGATGTCCGGATCGGCAAGGCGGGCGAGATTCGCATCGAGGCGGTTGCGTGCTTCCTCTTCGCCCAGCACGGCTTCTCCCAGTTGGTTGAGATTCATCCTCATGCCGGCCTTCCGGCGTTCGGCGAGATGATGCCGCAGCTTCGCGTCTTCCGCCGGCAGGATGACCGCGGCGCTTTCGGCACGCATCTTCGCGGCGATGAGCGGCATCACGATTTCCGGCACGACAAGCGAAGCCATCTCTCCCAGACGCATCGCGATGCGCGCGGAGAGCGGAAGATAGGCGGGAACACCGTGATCTCCGACCAGGTCGCGGAAACGTCTGGCCTCGCGGGCAGCCGTCGGCGCACGGAAGACCTGATCGGCCATGGCGAAGGTGAAAGCCTTGCCCTCCAGATCATTCATCAGACGGGCCATCTGGCGCGCTTGGGATTTCTCATGCCACCTCTGGCCGCGGGTCGCTTCGTTAAGGAGGTCGGCGGCGAGTTCGATGGCCAGTTCCGGAAGATCTCTATCAGGCGGCTTCAAGTCGCGGCATCGGTCGATCTTTGCGGAAACGCAGGTCATGGCATTTAACTTAACACCCGAGTCTTGACCGTTTCCACCACGACGCGTGTGCGGGTCGGTCACAATGCCGCCGGAAGACAATTGATTCTTGTCATGACGGGCTTGGAACGTTTTGGCTGCGGGGGTGGCGATTGATACGGAATTCATCGCGCGGATCGATTCTCCGCGGTTTTGCGAGCGCTTGTTCGCGGTGCTGCCCGACGTCGTGTTCTGCCTCAAAGACACCGATTTCCGCTATCGCGCTGCCAACCATGCATTTGCGGAGCGGATCGGATTGAAGGACGCGCGAAGGCTGATCGGGAAAACAGCGGAGGATTTTTTCGTACCCGCGTTTTCAGAGACGTATCGGGAACAGGACCTGCACGTGCTGGCCGGCGGAGAGGTCACCGACGAACTCGAACTGATGACGAATCGCGACGGCTCGGCGGGTTGGTATCTGGCGACGAAGATTCCGCTGCACGATTCCACCGGGACGGTGATCGGCCTGGCCTCCGTTTCCCGGGATCTTCGCGAGCCGCGGGAAGGGGACGCGGAACTGGCAGGCATCGCAAAAGTGGCGGACCACATTCGCGAGCATCTCGATGAATCCCTGCGCGGAGCCGAGCTGGCGAAGCTCGCGGAACTAACACCCACCCAGCTCGACCGGCGGATGAGACGGGTGTTCCACCTCAGCACCGCGCAGTTTGTTAGAAAGGCGCGCATCGAGCATGCGGCGCACCTGCTGGGCACGACGTCCGTTCCGATCGCCGAGCTTTCGCTCGAATGCGGTTACGGCGATCAGACGGCGCTGACCCGCCAGTTTCGAGCGACGGTGGGAATGCCACCGGCAGCTTACCGCGATCACATGCGGAAGCTGCGCGGTGCGACGCGTCAGAGCGGCAGGTCGTAACGGCGGCGGCCGCCGCCGTTAAGATCATACCTTTTGCCGGTGATCTTTTCCTCGGCCCGGCAAGTTTCGCTAGAACTTCATCACCGGCAGCCGGTCCTTCTCCGCCTGATAGCAGGCGAGCAGCGCGGCGCGCTCTCCGGGCTCGAACGGGTCGAATTTCTCCGGATGTTCCGCAAGCGGATAGAGCCGTCTGGCGACCTCAGCGACCAGCGGTGGATCGAGCTGGCGGCCGGGAAGCTTCTGGAAATCCCGGATGAATTCGATGGCCTTTTTCGAGAGCGACTCGCGGTTGGGGGAATCCCTGATCGCCAGCGGAGCGTCAGTGCCGGTCAGCATGGCCATGACTTCCGCAGGATGCCCGACGGTGTCCTTGAAATCCCACAGCGTGACGTTCTCCTCACCGAACACGCCGCTGAATTTCCGATGGACGTCCGACCACAAGGTGGGGGATTCCCCGAACATTTTGCGGATTCTCCGGAACGGAAAGTAGCGGTGCTTGCGGAGGATTTCCGAATAGACCGAGGTGAGGAACCCGGGATAGTCACGGATCGAGAATGCGACGCGGATGTCAGGTCCCAGCTCGTCGTGGACGCGGGCCCAGTCGGCGGTGATCGATTGATAGATCTCGCCCTTCCGGAATCCGCCGGGGCCGCCTGATAGGTTCTCATCGGAGATGAGGACGGTGTGGCAGCGGGCGAGATCCTCGCGGCCGAGTCCGTCGAGCAAGGCCTCGCGGTGCCTCGGGAGATCCGCCGCATGCGTGGAAGTGTTCGAAAGCGCGGCGATGTGCTTGGAGACCTTGGACCGGGAGTCGGCCAGCGGCACGTAGAGCACGCCTTGGTCGAGCAGGGTGGCTTTGTTCCGCGCGAGGTTCTTCTGGAGGTAGGTGGTGGCGGTCTTGTGCGCGCCGAGATGGAGGCGGATCCTCCGTTCACCGAGAAGCCAAGGCTTTTCCCGGCGGTTGGATTCAGCCGGATGGTTGTCGGAATGGAACAAGCGGCGGAACACGGCGGGAAGCTAGCATCAGTGTTTGCAGAGTTCCATGAATTCCGCCGGAAAGCGGCTTTGCAAATAGGCTCGCTCCGAGGCGGTCCGTTCCTCAAGGAGTTTCTCGATGGGCAGGGGAATGGCGTGCTTCTTGGTCACGTGCACCGCTTTTTCCGCCGCGCGCGGGGTGAATGGCTTGATTTCGAGATGGTCGGTGACCTTCTGCAGGAACGCGGCGGGATCCTGGCGGATCAAATCAAACGGGAGGAACATGATCCTGTCGCCGAAGTAGCGGTCCCAGCGGGGAATGTATTCGGAGTAGGCCGCGCGCTGATAGAGATTCTCGTCGTCGATGAAGCCGTGCCACTGGGCGGAAGTGAAGGTGTCGGTGTCGCGCTGGCTGCCCGAGATTTTCATCCGCAAATGGGAGATGACCCGCTTGTGGGGATCACGGACGATCATGATGATTTTCGCGTCGGGAAGCAGTTCCCTGACATAGGCGACGCCCTCGTCGGGAATAGAGCAGTAGGCGGGGCTGATGTCGCCGCGGATCATCCAGGGTTTGATGGGGAATGAGAAACAGTCGTGGTACCACTCCAGCGACGGTTTGGGATTCTTGGAGATTTTCGCGAGGTAAGTGTCCCACGCGTGCTTTCTCGCCGGGTTCTTGAGCAGTTTACGTTTCTCCATGAACCTGGCGATCGCCTTGTCGCAGTGCTGGGTCGTCCACGAGCGGTGCGACGGGATGAACTCGTGGTTGAAAAACTGCAGCTCCTTGAACGGCGGCATCCAGATTTTCGGGTGTTGCCGCAGTTGGTCCCAAAGCCACGAGGTGCCGCCTTTCTGGACACCGATAACCAGGAAATCCGGCAGCGGGCGGGCCGGTGCGGGCGGCTTGGTTTCTTGTTTTTTGGCACGGAAGAGATTGAAAATTTTCATCGGGGAAAAGTTCAGGCGGGTGAGGCGGCGAGGCACGAAGCGTAAATCCGGATTTTGCGCTCGTGCAAGCCGGTCTCGTCAAGGGGCGAAGATGCCGGCAAATTTCCAAGTCCGGGTAAATCGGTGAAATCAAGGGCGGTGATTCCGGACCCCAGAGCGACGATGGATTCGTGTTTCTGCCGATAATACCCGTTATGTGCCAAGTGGAACCCGCGGGCTCCGGCACGGGCGGCGGCCAGATGGACGTGATAGCGCTGGGTCAGAAACACATCATCCTCGCCGATGGGCGGGCGGAAATGCACCAGCTCCCGGGCGGTGAAGATCGAGCACCGCGGGATTTCCGCCTGTGCGCGGGCGATGGCCTCGCGGTCTTCCCACGGGAAACTCACCCAGAAAACGACCTCGTCAAAAGCCGCGGATTGCTCGACCAGCCACGGCCAGAACGCGGGGGGGATATCCTTGAGGTAGCGGGTGATCAGCGACAGGTGAAGGCGGCGTTTGGTCGAATCCCGGCGGAAGATCCGGTCGTTCGGCAGGAGAAAGGTGTCGTCAACGCCGTCGATGATCCCGGCGTCGGGAGCGAGGGCAGTTAGGAGTTGATGGCTATCGGCGTCGCGGGTTTCGAACTGTTGGAAATGGGACAGGATTTCCGCGAAGCGGGCGGGATCGGGGCAATCACTGTCGAATGGTCCGAATCCGATGCCGGTGGCGGATGTGGGGATTCCGTAGAGCTTCGCGAACGATGCTGTGAGACCGAGGATGAAGCCTTTTTCGTTCCAGAGTCCGGCGAGATAGCCGCCGCCGTGGAGGTGGAATGACCTTGCATCGAACAGATCCCGCGTGCCCTTGTAGCCGTTTTGCAGAAACCCGAAGTCCCGCATGAAGGTGAAGCCACGCTCGACCTGCTGCCAGAAATTGAGATCCTGGACGGACTTGGCGAAGCGGTTGAAGTCATCGCGGAACGCGAGGCGGTTGCGCAGGGGATGCTTCGGAGTGATGTGGAATTTGCGCGAAGTGTCCGCGGAGTTCTCACAGAAAATGAAAGCCTCCCCATCGTGCCGGGGCTGGGCGAGCTGTTCCAGCCAGCCTTTGACGATGAGTTCGTCGCCGTAGTTAGGCGCTCCTGCTCCCCCGATCAGGATGTGGGTGGGTGCGGATTTGGGACGCGGCGTCACTTCACGGGGGGCTTGGAATTCCGGCTCAATGGAACAGCCAGTCATCGAGGCGGAGGCGTTTGAGAAGCTTCACGACCTCGGCGTGATTCTTGATCTTCTGTTCAAGAGGTTCCGGGTTCTGACGGAGGGCGGTGACCGCCTCCGGGACGAAGGCCCGTCCGGGGCCGAAATGGGCGAGCAGCCGCTCGAGCGTGGCCGGATCGTTGAGTTTGTCGTAATCGATCGGCGTGGGGTGCTGGCCGGTGACATGGCAGCGGCTGATGATGTGATAATAATAAGCGGCATTCTTGAGCGCGTAGTTTTTGAACTCATCGAGATTCACCGTGATCGGCGCCCATGGCTTGCGCGTGCCGGCGTGGTTGATGATCCACTGGTTGTTCTGTTGGGCGAGCTGCAGCGAGGTGTAGCTCTCCAACAGATCGCGGGTGAGGATGATCTTGTGGACCGAAGGGTCCTCGACCAGCGCCTTGAGCGTCGGGTTGTGGTGGTCGGGAAACATCCTGAAGCCGACGTGGTCGCCTGCGGTTTGGCCGAGGATGGTGTCGAGATACCGTTGCGGCTGCTCGGACCACAGCGTGGGGGAGACCGCGGGTTTGTCGCCGGCGATGAGGTGGCGGAGGGACGGATGCAGCGCCGCGGGTGAATGGTTGAGCAGCTCGCCGTGGCAGGTCACGCCATCGATGGCGTTGAGCGTTTGCTGGAGGAGATTTGAGCCGGTCCGCATGATGGAAAGGATCACGAAACGGCGTGCGGGAGTGGACATGGTGGCGGAAATTTGAAGCTGGAATGCCAGGGCCTATCGGCCGGAAAGGCTGTTATAGATTTTGTAATCGTCCGCAAGGAAGTCTTTCAGCCGGGCGAGCAGGGCGGGCGAAAGCTGCATCGGTTCGGGGGCTGGCGACGGTGCCTCGCTTGTGGGCTGCTTGCTCCCGGATTTGGATACCGGCTTCGCCCCCACCGCGACACTTTCGGGGGAAATATTCCGGTGCGGGATGACGATGGGTTTGCCGATTTTTTTGGATAGAAATTCCTGGACCTGGTCCATCCGGTCGAGGCGGAACACGTGATCCACACCTAACTGGCCTTTGCCGAGGGTCATGAAGTCGGCCTGGTTGGAGATCTTCGCGAACGGCGGTCTGACTTTCGCGATGTATCCTTCGACAAACTCTTCGAAGGAAATCCCTCCGGTATACTTGTGGTGGTTCTGGTGGGAGGGGTTGCTCAACAACGGCCGCGACTGATAGCGATACCAACTGTAAACCCGCTCGACTGGTTCCCGGATGATGCAGAAGGTCTCGATGCTGTTGAGGAGGCCGGCCCGGCGGAGCAAGGGACGGATGTGACGTTTGAAGGTCACCGCATTGATATGTTTGAGATTCGGGTTCCCGCCGAGGCCACTCTCGCAGAAAGGATTGATGGCCTTCTCGATGGAGGTGGATCCACACTTGGGATTGCACAGGAAGGCGAATTTGTGTTTGGCGCTTATTCTCATGTCAGGACTCGCGGTCAGGTGTTGGCTCGAAATTTGGTATTCCGACGGGTCTTCAGGCGCGCTCGAAAATCGAACGGGTCAGGGCTCGGAGGATAAGGAACATCAGGAAGCCGAGGACCACGATCACCACAGTGGCATACGGCCGGCGGGGGATCGCCACGTCTTCCGGCAGATAGGGATTCTGGATCACCGTGAAGAACTTGGAATGGGCGATGGCCTCGACCCGGTTCTTTTCCAGCATGGTCTCGGCACCGGTGCGCAGTCGGGTCGCGAAATCGATCTTGAGCGCGAGCTGTTTGAACTGCAGGAGTAGCTGGTTCATCCGGTCCTTCTCCGGACCTGATAGTTTCGCGGATTCGATGTCGATCAACTCGTTCACCGAGCGGATGTGGCTGCGGAGTGTCTCGATGCGCGGCGAGTTCGGCGAGTCGCGGAGGATCGACGACAGCTCGGCTTCGGACCGCAGCAGGTCAAGCCTCATTTCCTGGACGGCCTGGAGGCTCGCGGAGATCACCGCATCCGGGTTGATGAAGTTATGCTCGTTCTGCAGGGTGATCAGCTCCTTGTTGAGCTCCTCCACGCGGGTGGCGGTGCGGTCCACCTCGCCGCGGACGAAACTGAGCTGCTGGTCGGCGATCTGCTGGTTGATCACATTGATGAACGCTTCGGCTTTCTTCAGCAAGGTCGTGGCGATGTTCTTGGAGAGCTCGGGACTGAAAGTGTCCACGGTGATGACCGTCATGCCGGTATCCTTGTTGAAATGCGCCAGGATGCGGCTCCGGTAATATTCGAGGCGTTCCTCCAGGTTCGCATCCGGTTTCATCCGGAAGACGAAATCGCGCGCCGGCGCGGAGTAGTGCTCGACGAGTTTGAAATCCTTCTCAATTTCCAACAGAAGATCCGCCGAATCGATATAACCGATGGCGACCTGCGAGTCCATGGAGCCCGAATCCGACAGGCCTGGCAGCGCGAGCTGGACCAACCCCGCCTCCACGCCGGATGCGTCCTGCTGCGAGATCTTGAACTCCGCCGTGCTGATGTAGCGGTCCTGGGTGCACAACCACAGATAGGCGATGGCGGCGGCGAGCCCGATCACATAGAGGGCGGCGAGGAAACGGACGATCAGCTGGGAGAATCCCGCTTTTCGTTGGGTGTGAATGTAAGTGGCGCTCATCAGTTTGGAGATTGGTTTTCTTCCGGTGGATTTTCGAGGTTCCTCCGCGCCCGGCGCGCCTTGCGGCGGGATCGTTTGCCCCCCTTGCCGGGGGATTTCCGGCGGGCTTCTATCGGATTCTCGTTGTTGCGGTGTTCCCTCACGTATTCGTTGTAGGCTTCGATGCCTTCGTCGATGTCGGGATAGAAATCGGCCGAGCCGTCCCGCAGGAAGAGCGCGGACTGGCAGGATTGCCGCAGGGTCTTGATGTTGTGGGAAACGAAGATCAGCGATGCGCGCTTGCGGATGTTCTCGAAGGCGGCCTTGGCCTTTTCCCGGAAAATCGTGTCGCCCACGGAGGTGAGCTCGTCGATCAGATAGACGTCGAATTCGAACGCCATCGACAGGCCGAAGCTCAGCCGCCCCTTCATTCCCGACGAATACGTCGAGACCGGCATGTCAAAATACTCGCCGATCTCGGCGAAATCGACGACCTGGCTGATGACGTAGCGGCTTTCGTCGAAGTTCAGCCCGTTGATCCGGCAGACGAAGAGGACGTTCTCGCGGCCGGTGAGCGATCCCTGGAAACCTGAGGTCAGGCCGAGTGGCCAAGAAATCTCCTGGTCGGTTAGAATCGTGCCGCTGTCCGCCGGTTCCGCCCCGCCGATCAGGCGCAGGAAGGTCGATTTGCCTGCTCCGTTAGGTCCAAGGATCGCCAGGTTCGTCCGGCTGGGAATGGTCAGCGAGACATCACGCAACACATAACGGAACCCGTTCTTGACGGGGTAGCGTTTCGTGAGGTTGCGGATTTCGATCATGACTCGGTGAGGATTACCGCTGGCTCAGGAAATTGCGGTTGCCGTGGAAAAGCGTGAGGCCGACGGAGAGGACCACGATCGCCACCACGGCCGGATAGGCGAGGGTCGCGCCGCCCGAGTTGTAGTAAGGGAAGAGCGCCTTGCGGCTCAGTTCGATGGTGTGGACCAGCGGATTGTATAACAACAACTGCTGGATGGATTCCGAAGTCGCGGCCATCGGGAACAGCACCGCTGAGATGAAAAGCAGCGGCCGCTGGAGGATCATCACGAACTTGTCCACCTCGCTGAAATGCGCGGACGCGACGCCGAAGATCAGTCCGAGGCCGCAGCCGATGCACCAGGTGATCACGTGGCAGGCCAGCACGACTTCGAGGTGTCCCAGTGAAACGAAAATGCCGAAGAACATCCCCAGCACGCAGAACAAGGCGAAGGAAAATCCCGTCGTCATGAGCTCGAACAGGAAACGGGCGATGAACGTGTCGAGCGGCCGTACCGCGGGATATACTAACAGTCCCTGGTTCGCGCCGATCGCGTTGATGCCCATATTCATCGGGCCGGTGAGCAGTTTCATCAGCAACATCCCGTTGAGCAGGAAGAACGCGTAGGGGATTTCCGGCACCGTGCGCTGGGCCAGCGTGCCGATGAGCAGGCCGATGACCATCACACCCAGCAACGGTTCGAAAAGCATCCAGAAAAATCCGAGACGGTACTCACCGAAGCGGGTGGAAACCTCCCGCCTGAGCAGCGCCTTGATGACGAGCACCTGGCTGACCCACGGGGGATGCTTGGGAATGGGGATGGGTGAGTACATGGGGACGGTTCCGGTGGGAACGTTTACCGGTTCGGTTTCGTCAGCGAGTAGGTGGAAACCGTGGTGTACATCATCTTCGCCTTTCCGGACGGAATCCCGTAGGCGATGAGAAGGTCGTAAAACATCCGGTCCGCCTGCGAGCGGGACAGCCCGGGTTGCGTGAAAAGCCAGTCGTGGAAAACCGCGGCCCAGGTTTCTTTGTATTGCACGCCGTCACCCAGCGAGTTCTTGAGGAACGATGGAACCGTCATCCCGTTGGAGGTGTAGCCCTGCTGCACATGCCATTGGCGTCCGTTCAGAGTGACCGTCCAAGGCTTGCGGACCCGGTAATGGCCGTTAGGCAGGCGTTTCAGTTGCGGCGCGTCCGGCACGGGAGCGGCGACTCCACCCCGCCGCGAGACGGGAGCCGACTGCCCTCCGCCGGAAGGAGGGCCCATGGGGGCACATCCGAAGACAAGGATGCACGGGATCAGGACGTGGCGGATACGGAGCTTCAAGAAATTGAAAAAGCGGGGGTTATTGGGCCACGCGGTCGATGTTGTAAGCCGCCTGTGAAAGCTGCGAGAACGGAAGGAGCTGGGCGATCAGCCTGTTCCAACGGGCCAGCGGAGCCTCGGTCACATAAACCAGATCCTCACCGCGGATCGCGAACCGTTGCGTTAGGAAAACCGAAGCGGGATCCTTGAGATTGACCGTGAAGACTTGGTCCGGATTGCCCTTGCGGAAGATAAACACGCCGGATGGATCCGAAGTCTTCACATCCAGGCCGGTCGCCGAGCCCAGGGCATCGGCCAGGGTCGGAGCCGGCACGGGAAACGGCACGGTCGTCGGTTTGTTGATCGCTCCCATCACGTAGAAGCGGTTGGACATGTCGGTGGTGACGCTCAGCAGGTCGCCCTCTTCGACAAGGAATGAACGTTGCCGGAATCCCTGGAAGTCGAAAACGTAGTCACGCGCATTCCGGCGCAGCGTGTATTTGAACAAATGCTCGGCGTCTACCGGGCCGCCGGACGCTGCGAGCAGGTCCAGCGAGCTGATGTTGCTGCGTTCTAGCGGCACCGGTCCCGGATCCTTCACCTCGCCGATGACGTTCGCCGTCCGGGGAATCCGGTTCGACCGTCCCACCGAGGCTTGGGCGGTGTTGGAAATCGGCTTCAGCTTCTCATTCAGGCTGGCCGAAATTTTGGACAAACTCTCGTTCATCACCTGGATCTCGCCAGCATAGGGAATGGTGATCCTGCCATCATCCGGAACCTCGATCGGGCCGAACTCATAGGGCTCCCCGCGGGTGTAGAACGGGCTTTGCTCGGTCAAATCCGTGATGATGAAACGCAGCGAATCGCGGCTGCGGACCTTGTCGGAATACCCGCCGCCCTTGATCTGCGGCGGCAGTTCACCCGAGCCATAGCTGCGGCCGGGGCCGGGTAAGTCACTCCGCGATTTGACTTCGATCAGCTCGTAAGCGGTTTGCTTCCCCTCGATGGCCGATTTCTGTGGCCCGGTCTGGGACATGTAGGTGCATGAGGAGAGCAAATAGAGGCAGGTCAGCGGGAGAAGAAGGAGCAGGGGCCGGTCTGGAGTCATGAGATTGCTGGGATGCATGCGATGGTTTCAACAGGGAAAGCGTGACCGGTTGACCGTTGGACGCCGGGGAAAGGAAGATGATTTTGAGACCCGCATGTCAAGCCCGGTAGCGGATGGAACCGCATCATTTCAAGGATTCCACGAATCCCGGATTCCCGGAGTATCGGCTTGGTAACAAACGCCTTTCCGGCCTAAAACCTCCTTCCTCCACAGGGATATGAGCTATATCGACATCACCAGATTGTGCAAACGCGCGACTTACCCGGGACCCAGCGGAATCGACCGGGTGGATCTGGCCTATCTGAACCGGCTACGCTCCGTGGGGCAGGTTGAATATCTCGTCAACGGCGTCGCCGGATTCTCCGTCATCGACCCGCGCTTGGGTGACGCCTTCACCGACAAGCTGAACGCCGTCTGGCAAGGGCGGCAGGAGGGATTCACCGAGAGCCAGCTCGCTCCGCTCTGTGACAAATCCCAGCGCGTGAGGATGGCCGGAAAATGGCAGGCCCGGCGGAAGGGACTCGCCGAAATACTATCCACCAAAAGCCTGCTGGACCTCTGCGGACCAGGCATCGCCGGGCTGGACTTGTTGGACGCCGCCGCCGCCGCGGGTGCCTACCGGGTGGACAACGGCTGGCGCGGGCAGGCGAAAAGCGGCTGCTTTTTCGGGATTTCCCACTCGATGCTGGGTCGCACCGCCTACCTGGCCGCGCTCGCCAGGCATCCGAAACTGAAGCGCGTCATGTTCATCCACGACACGATTCCCTGTGATTTCCCCGAATACTGCCGCGAGCTGGAAGGGCCGAAACACCTCCTCCGGCTCCGCAACACCTTCCGCTACGCGACCCACCTTGTCGTGAACTCCGAGTACACCGCCCGGCGCATGGATCACTGGCGGGAAATCATGGGTGCTCCCGAGCTTCCCGTCGCCGTCATCCCCATCGGGGTGGATCCCGGCTTGCTGGCGCACGACGATGAAGCCGTTTCCCCGGCTGCTCCCAAGCGTCCGTATTTCGTCGTGCTCGGGACCATCGAGCCGCGCAAGAACCACGCGCTGCTGCTCCACCTCTGGCGGGATTTCGCGGAAAATCTCCCGCCGGAGGAAATTCCCGAACTGCTCATCGTCGGCCGGCGCGGTTGGGACAATGAGGCGTTGTTCCGCATTCTCGACCGCTGCGAATCCCTGCGTCCCCATGTCCGGGAAATGAACAACGTCCTCGATGCCGACCTCTGGCCGCTGCTCCGTGGAGCCCGTGCGATGCTGTTTCCCTCCTTCGTCGAGGGCTGGGGAATGCCGCTGGTCGAAGCCCTGGCCATGGGCGTGCCGGTCATCGGCTCGGACATCGCTCCCTTCCAGGAAGCCGGCCAAGGCATCCCGACCCTGCTCTCACCGCTCGATGGAAACGGCTGGCGTGACACGATCCTCGGATTTTTCCGCGACGACTCACCCGCCCGCCTCGCGCAGGAGGAACGACTGAAAAACTACCGCCCGCCGACCTGGGACGGCCATTTCGAGAGACTCGCCGCATTCCTCGACGAACCGTCACTCGCCGAGGGGCGGGGTTGACAATCCGCCCGGTGCCTGAGGATGCTAACGGCGGATGAAGCAAGAGTTGCAGGGGGAAGCCGCATGGATTTATCGCAAGGTATTGAGCCATCCGTTGCTTTCGGCCTTTTTGCAACAGCAGGAGCCCGACGGGAAACCCATCCACGTCGGCTGGGGCTACCGGCCGAGCGGCCGGGCCGCTTCGCAAACCGCGCGGCGAAAGGGCGGCAGGCTGTTGCTGCTGGAGGACTCGTTTGTCCGCTCCATCCGCACCGGACACGGTTCCACGGTTTACGGCGTCATCGCGGATTCCAGCGGGATTCACTATGATCCGGAAAGTAAATCGGATCTTCTAACTGCTTTGGACTCCGGCCAACCCGTGGGCTGGATGCGCAAGGATCCCGAAGTTGGCGATCCCGAAAAACTGATGGCCCGTTTCCGCGAAATCGGAGCTTCGAAATACAACTGGTTCCCCGGCGAATATCGCGACGAACCTTTGCCCGAAAAGGAAGGCATCCTCGTTGTCGATCAATCGCGCGGCGACGCCGCCATCCGCCACGGCGGATTGGCTGTTAGCGATTTCGACCGGATGCTGCGAGATGCGCTGGATACCTCGGACGGCTCGCCGGTTTACGTGAGGGCGCATCCGGACCATCTGTTCCGGAAAAAGCATTCCTGCTTTTCACAAGATCTTCTTTCGGATGCGCGGGTGAAACTTCTCTCGCCTGATCTATCACCCGCGCAGTGCTTCACCTTCTGCCCCACCGTCATGGTCGGCAGCTCGCTGATGGGAATGGAAGCCCTGATCCACGGCAGAAAAGTGATCACCTACGGCCGCCCGTTTTTTGCCGGCCGGGGACTAACCGAGGATCACGGGAAAATCGCTCCACTCCGCGCGGTCGGTCTAACCGGGTTGTTCGAGGCCGCCTGCCTCCGCTACGGCCACTATTTCGATCCCGACACGCAGGAACCCTGCGGACTCGGCGAAATCCTCGACCACCTCGCCCTGCAGAAGGAAATGTTCCGCCGCAACCGTGGCCGCTCGGTGACTGTCGGCTTCTCGCCTTGGAAACGGAAAATTGTCACCGACTACCTGCGCAGTCCCGCCGGAGAACTCACCCAGGTCAACGAGCTCGCCGAAACCCGCCCCGACGCCCGCTTGTTAGTCTGGGGCCGCAAGCCGCAGATCGACCGCGCCAACGCCCTCCGCGTCGAGGACGGATTCATCCGCTCAAAAGGCCTCGGCGCAGCGTTCAATTTTCCCTACTCGTGGGTTCTCGATTCGCGCGGCATCTATTTCGACGCAGGAGCACCGTCCAATCTGGAGGAGCTGCTCAATCAAGGCTTCAGCGACGCCGACCTCGCTGAAGCTCGCGAGCTGATCGGAATCCTGCGCGAAAAACGCCTGACGAAATACAATCTAACTGGCGACGGCGTCTCCCTCGACGCGAAGCTCGTCAACGGCCGCAAGGTCATCCTCGCGCCTGGCCAGGTCGAGGCCGATGCTTCCATCGCCTTCGGCAGTCCCGAGATCAAATCCAACATCGAACTCCTCCGTCGCATCCGCGCCGCCGAGCCCGATGCCTTCCTCATTTTCAAAGCCCATCCGGACCTCGTCGCCGGTGCCCGCCATGGCAACGTCCTGCCCGCCGGATTCGCGGAAGCCTGCGACCTCGCGGTCACCGAGGGAAATGTCCTGGATTGGCTCGATGTCTGCGACGAGGTCCACACGATGACCTCCACCGTCGGCTTCGAGGCCCTGATCCGCGAGAAACCCGTCGTCACCTACGGCATACCGTTCTACGCCGCGTGGGGTCTGACCACCGACCGGCTCGAATGCCCGCGCAGGCAGCGGAAACTCACGCTGGAGGAACTCGTCTGCGGCGCCCTGATGAAATACCCGCGCTACCTGAATCCGGCGACCGGGGAATTCACCACCGCCCTCAAGGTCACCCGCCTCCTGACCTCCGACAGCGTCGCCGGCGATCAGCGGGCGCTGCATCTCAGGACCGTGTCGATATTGAAGAAACTCTGGGTGGAATCCGCTAGAAAATCCAATCAAGCGTGAGTTCGGAAACCCCATCAAAGCCGCTGTGGATCGAGGTCGTTACCGACACCTACGTCCCCGACATCAACGGCGTCTCGTTCTCGTTAGGCCGCTTGTGCAATGGCCTTCGCGGTCTCGGCCACCGGGTGGAAATCATCCGTTCCGGCCGTTCTAACGGCGCGAACGAATCCACCGTCCTCTCCTGGCCGCTGCCCGGCTACTGGGAAATCAAGGTCGGCGCTCCGTGGCCCGGCGAACTTTACCGCCGTTGGAAAAAGAACCGCCCGGACGTCATCTACGTCGCCATCGAAACGCCCTTGGGATTTTCCGCCGCCGCCGCCGCGCTCAAGCTCGGCATCCCCGTGGTCGGCGGGTTTCACACGAACTTCCGCGAGTATCTCCAGAACTACGGCGTCGATTGGGTCGGCAAACAAGTCTGGCGATATCAGAAATGGTTTCACGACCGCCTCGACCGCACGCTCGTCCCTTCGCCAGACGCGCGGGAGAAACTGCTGCAGGCCGGGTTCTCGAAAGTGTCCGTCCTCGGCCGCGGCGTGGATACGGAATTGTTTTCTCCTGCCAGACGCAGCGAAACCCTCCGCCGCGAATACGGCGTCACGGGGGAAACGCCGCTGGCCTTGGTCGTCGGCCGGGTGTCCACCGAGAAGAACATCGGCCTCGCGATCCGCGCATTCGCGAAAATGAAACAAGCGTGCCCGGAGATGGTCTGCATGGTCATCGGCGACGGCCCGGCGCGGGCGAAGCTGATGCGCGATCATCCGGACGTCCGGTTCCCCGGCTATCTAACTGGCGAGAGCCTCGCCGCCTGCTGCGCGTCCTGCGACATCATGCTTTTCCCCAGCGAGACCGAGACGTTTGGAAATGTCCTGATCGAAGGCATGTCGAGCGGCCTCGCCGTCCTCGGTTACGACTACGCGGCCGCCGGGTGGCATGGCAGCCATGGCGAAAATCTCCTCAAGGTTAGAAAGGGCGACGAAGCCGCGTTCCTCGACGCCGCGGTCAGCCTGTTGGATCCCGCGCTCCGTGCCAAACTCGGAGCCGGAGCCCGCCGGACTGCCGAGGACCTCGGCTGGCCCGCCATCGTCAGTGAATTGGAAATCGTTTTCCGAGAAGTCATCAAGAAATAGCTCCCATGTCCCACCGTACCACGCCGATAGATACCGAACAGATGCCGCCCGGCATCCCCTACATCATCGGCAACGAGGCGGCCGAGCGGTTTTCCTTCTACGGCATGCGCACGATCCTCGTCGTGTTCATGGTGCAATACCTGCATCTGATGGACGGCAGGGCGGGGACCGCTCTCTCGGACAACCAAGCGGTCGGGTATTATCATGATTTCGCGAGCTGGGTTTATTTCACACCGTTGTTAGGAGCGCTCATCGCGGACGTGTTCCTCGGGAAATACCGGACCATCCTCTGGCTCTCCATCGTTTACTGCCTCGGCCACCTCGCGCTCGCATGCATGGGCAGCTACGGGAATTCGCCGTGGTGGCTGTTCTCCGGACTGCTGCTGATCTGCCTCGGTTCCGGCGGGATCAAACCCTGTGTCTCCGCCCACGTCGGCGACCAGTTCGGGAAGAAGAACCACCACCTGATCACCCGGATCTACAACTGGTTCTACTTCTCCATCAACTTCGGTTCGTTCTTCTCAACGCTGCTCACGCCATGGCTGTTGGAGAAATACGGGCCGCACTGGGCGTTCGGCGTGCCCGGCGTGCTGATGGCCGTCGCGACGTTCATGTTTTGGTTAGGTCGGAACCGCTTCGTCCACATCCCGCCGTCGGGTCTCGGATTTTTCAGAGAGGCCTTCTCGCGGGATGGAATGATCGCGCTCGGAAAACTGATTCCGCTATTCACCTTCATTGCCGTCTTCTGGTCGCTTTACGATCAGACCGGTTCCTCGTGGGTGTTGCAGGCGGGACAGATGGATTTGAACTTCCTCGGCTTCACGTGGTTGCAATCCCAGATCCAGGCGGTCAATCCGATTCTCGTCCTGATCTACATCCCGCTTTTCACCTTCGTCATTTATCCGCGGATCAACCGGATTTTCCCGCTCACGCCGCTGCGCAAGATCGGGCTCGGCATGATCCTGATGACTGCGTCATTCGGTCTAACGACATTGATCCAGACATGGATCGATGCGGGACAACGTCCATCCGTCGGCTGGCAGATCGGGGCGTTTGCGATCATCACCGCGGCGGAAATCATGGTCGCCATCGTCGGCCTCGAGTTCGCCTACACCCAGTCGCCCAAGGCGATGAAATCCTGGGTGATGTCGTTGTTCTGGCTTTCCGTGTGGGGCGGCAACCAGTTCACCGCGAAGGTGAACCACTTCATCGACATCCCGTCCACCGGCAATATCCAGTTCGAAGAGGCCACCGCCAAGCTGCCCGCCGATTGGCAGACGTCGCCGCGTTCGATTGTCTTGCCGGGCTACGATGACATCACCGGCACCGAGGATGATCTGGTGGCGCGTTGCAGTGAGGGTCAGCTTGAGTCGTTGGAAATCCCCGGCCGTCCCGCGTTCACCGCCGCCGCGACGCGCATCGAGGCTGCGGCCGGTGACGCGTTTCCTTCGAAGGAAGCCGGCCGGAAACTGATAGGCGATGCGAAGGACCCGTGGGGAAATCCCATCCTCTACGATCTCATCGATTCCTCGCACGCCCGCTTGTCCAGCGCCGGACCTGACCGGAAGAGCAAAACCCAGTGGGACATCGGCATGATCATCACGAAAAACAACGCCGACCCGCCGCCGGGCTTGGACACCTGGTTAGGCCGCCGCAAGGCCGAGCTCGGCATCAAGGACAAGCCCAGCCAATCCGGATTCACCCGCACCGAGTTCTGCGGTGGGCAGAGCAAGCTCGAAGGCGCCGCCTACTTCCGCTTCTTCACCTGGCTGGTGCTGGCGACGACCGTGCTCTTCATCCCGTTCGCGTGGTTCTATCGGCCGAAGACCTATCTGCATGATTGAGTTATATGTAGTTTAATCCTTCAGGGTGTCTTCATCGTCGCGCGCCGAAGACACCCTGAAGGATTAAACTACTTACGAAGATCCAGACCTTGCGTGAACCCGCCCGCGCGTCAGATTGCGCCAGCCATGAAACTTTACACGCTCGTCCAGGAACAACGGTTGCCCGTCTCACGCGAAGCCGCTTGGGAGTTTTTCTCCACGCCGCGGAATCTTGATGAAATCACGCCCCGCGACATCGGCTTTGAAATCGTCAATCAGCCCGGAAACAAACTCTACGATGGCCAGATCATCACCTATCGGATCGAAATTTTTCCCTTCGTCTGGGTTTCATGGATCACGGAAATCAAATCGGTGGAGGATGGAATCTACTTCGTCGATGAGCAGCGTTTCGGTCCTTACAAGTTCTGGCATCACCGCCACACCTTCGAGGATATCCCCGGCGGTGTCCTGATGACAGACTTCGTCCACTATGGCCTTGGTTTTGGACCGTTCGGAGCGATTGCGCGCGCCGTCTTCGTAAGGAGGAAGCTGGAGTCGATTTTCAATTTCCGCAGGGAGATTCTAGCGAAGCGGTTTGGAGTGCTTTGAAGGGTGCCGCGAGGAAGGCCTTCTCAAGGGCCGGATTCGGGAGTAAGGATGATGGTATGAAATTCGTCACCACGCTGGACCGGGATGAGGATGGAGTTTGGATTGCCGAGTGTCCGTCCATCCCAGGTTGTGTTAGCCGGGGTGAAACGAAGGACGAAGCTCTTGCGAATATTCGTGAGACGATCGCGGTTTGTTTGGAAGTCCGCGCCGGACTCGGGATGCCGCTGACAGGAAGCTGAGTGCTTCAGTTCCTATCGCGGTTTTTGCGCTGATTTCTTTCCATGCAGCGTGCGTAGTAGTGCGCGTTTTGACTCTTCGAATTCGAAACGATCAAATTTCAGGATGAGTGTTTCATTAGCCTTATTTTGAGGCTGAAACCGGTCCATGATGACGCTATCACCGCAAATCCGAATACGGCAGCTCGCATTGCCGCAGCCGTATTCTCCACAGTCGCAATGGGATAGCATATAGGACTCACCGTCCCAAGTTTCACTTCGCGGAGGGAAATGAGGGAGGTCATCATCTTCAAAATACGAACTGCATAAACCGGCATCTTCATCACCGACGACCTCTTCGATAGGTCTTCCATCGACAAACAAGTGGACCCATTGGACCCCTTCGAATTCATCGAACTGGAAAGTCAGCTGATTCACCGGAGTCTTATCATCAAGTCACTTCGCCGTGAGGCGGAACTTGGCGGTGGTGAAGCCGGGGGCTTCGGCGCTGAATTCCCAGGCACCGCCGTCGCCCGCGGTGGCGGGTTTCGGGGCGAGGGTGATGTCGCCGGTTAGGGTGCCTTTGGTTTCACTCACTCCGTCGGCGAGGCCGAGGATGGCGCGGAGGATCTTGTCGGCATCCTCGTCCTTGAGGGCGGATTGCGGGGGCATCGGGACTTCGCCCCAGACGCCGTTGCCGCCGGTCTTGAGTTTGGCTTTGAGGTGGTCGAGGGCGTCGGTCTGGCCGCGGTATTTCAGCGCGACGTTCAGATAGGCCGGGCCGACGGAGGCGACGTCCACCTGATGGCAGGCGAGGCACAGGTTGGCGGTGACGAGCGAGGTGATTTCCGGGGAAAGCTGTGGTCCGCCGGCATCGTGGCCGGTGGCGGGGATGTAGCGGGCGCGGACGTTCACTTGCGCGGCGTTCGGCGGAGTGTCGCCTTTAACCTCGAATTTGACGGGTTCGTCGAAGGCCACGGACTTGGGATTTCCCGCCAGCTTGAGAGTGAGCTCTGGCGCGGCTTTTTTCATTTCGAGGGAAATGCGGGCGGCGGTGTTAGGACTCTTGCCGTCGGAAGCGACGGCGCGGATTTCCGATCCGCCATCATCGGGCACGGTGATGGAGGAGCCACTGCCTAACTTGTGCTCGGTGGCACCGGTGGTGAGCCACCAGGTGACGGTGAGCGGATCGTTGTCGGGGTCGGTGGCGGATTTGATGGTGAAGGTCCGGTCCTTGCCGGCGACTTTTTCGATGGTGATGACCGGCGAGTGATTCGCGGAATCCGGCAGCACGTGGATGAGCTTGCCGTTCTTGTTGAACCACCACTCGGAGCCGTAGTCCAACATCCAGATCGAACCGTCGGCGGCCATTTCCATGTCCATCGGGTGGCGGTTGCCCTCGTCGAGGACTTCGAGTTTTTCAAGCTTCTCGCCTTTGCCGAGTTTCGCCTTCCACATTTTTCCGCGTACCCAGTCGTAGGTGATCAGGGTGTGGTCGTCTTCCTTGGCGAGGAGGTTGTATTTTCTACTGGAGTTGTAGTAGAAGACCGGGCCGGCCATGGCGTTGCGGCCACCCTTGCCCATGACGGGGAATTCCGGGCTGTCACCGTAGGGATACCAGATGAAGGCGGGCTGGGCGGGCGGCAAATCGACGAGGCCGGTATTGCGGCTGCCGGTGTTCTTCGGCGCGGCGTGATCGGTCATGCGGCCGGGCTTGCCGTTGGTGAAATCGACAATCGGATAGGGTTTGTTATTTCCTACCAGGAACGGCCAGCCGAAGAATCCGGCGGCCTTCGCCTGGTTCACCTCGTCGTGGCCGGAGGGGCCTTTGTCCGTGTCCTTGCCGGCATCGGGGCCGACCTCGCCCCAGTAGAGCGTGCTGTTCTTGGAATCGATGGAAATGCGGAACGGATTCCGGCAGCCCATGACGTAGATTTCCGGCCGGGTCTTGTCGCTGCCTTTGGGAAACAAATTGCCGGGTGGGATTTCGTAGCCGGTCTCGGTCGGACGGATGCGGAGGATTTTCCCGCGCAGGTCGTTGGTGTTGCCGGAACTGCGCTGGGCGTCCCACGGCATGCGGTCCGGGCGGTCGTCGATGGGCGCGTAGCCGTCGCTGGCGAAGGGGTTGGTGTTGTCGCCGATGCTCAGGTAGAGCAATCCGTCCGGGCCAAACTGGACCGAGCCGCCGTGGTGGCAAATCCGGTCATGCCGTTGGACGGGCACGTCGATGAGGATCAACTCGCTGGAAAGATCGAGCTTCCCGTCCTTGAGTTGGAAGCGCGATAGCCGGTCGATCAGGTTGTCCGGAACCGAGTAGAACAGATAGACTCGCTGGTTTTTCGCGAATTTCGGATCCAGCGCGATGCCCTGAAGCCCGTCTTCCACGGCGGAATCGCTCTTCGGATCGGACTCGCGGAGCGCGGAAACAGGAACATTGCCGATTTCAAAAACGCCGCCGGTCGAGGGCCGGACGCGAACCATTTTCCCCTCCCGCTCGACGAAATAGATGTCGCCGTCGGGCGCGATCGCCAGTGACATGGGATCGTGAAATCCCTCGGCGATTGTGTCTTTCCGAAAGGGGGCGGCTGTTGCAGCGCCAATGAAAAGTAGAGAAAGCGGGAGGAGAGATCGCATGGTGGGTGATTTTACGAAGGCGGAAGTTGCAGCTTCTTGCAGAAGCAATGCCATATGAAAAATCAATCCAAGGCGAAAAGCTCCCCGCTTTTGGGCAGCTTGTTCACCGCCTGAACGGGTGCGGAGACCTCCACAACGGATGCAGATTCTGCCTCAACAGGTGTCGAGTTTGTCTCAACGAGTGTAGAGTTTGTCTCAACGGGCGCAGAGTCCGCGACAACGGGTGCAGAGTCCGCGACAACGGGTGCAGAGTCCGCGACAACGGGTGCAGAGTCCGCGACAACGGGTGCAGAGTCCGCCACAACGGGTGCGACGGCCTTCTGTTTGTTGAGTTCGACGAGACGGATCACTTCTGCCTTGGCGGCGGCGATGCGGTTGGAATCGCCGACCGGGCCGATTTTCTTCGACGGGGCAGGGGTGTCGCGGCCGGTTTCCAAGGCGTTGGCGAGGCGGGCTTCGGCTTTTTCCTGTGCCTCGATGGCGGCGGCTTCACGCTTTCTCAGTTCTCCGGCGAAACGGGTGGTGGTGGCGACGGACTCGCGGAGTCGCTCGATTTCCACCTGGAGTTCGGCTGAATCATCCGGGCGGTTCTGAAGCACGGCGAGTTGCTCACGGGTCTTGGAAAGCTCGTTTTCGAGGGCGAAACTCCGGTCCTTCTGCGCCTTGTCGGCGTCGTTGGCGCGGGCGTTGAGGTGTTTGATGGCGTCCTGGGATTTCTTCAGCTCGGTTTCGAGGGCGGAAATCCGCTTGGTTTCGGATTCGAGCGCCTTGCGGGCCGCATCGGCATCGGCAGTGGCTTTTTCGAGCGCTTCCTTGGAAACGGAGTTTGCCTGGAGTTGGTCAAACTCGGATTTCAGCGCCTTGTGGGCAGCGCGGGATTTTTCCAACGCAACTTCCAGGTTCTTCGCACGGTCCTGTTGCTGGCTCTTTTCGCTGGTCGGCGCGGGCTTCGTCGCCTTGGCGGGTGCCGCTTTGGAGGCAGACCCGCGGGCGGACCAGCCGATGTAGCCGAAGAGGGCGGCAATGATAATCAACGCCGGAATGACCTTGGTAAGGTTGGTGAGAATCTCGTTCATAATGGTTTCTGGGAAATCGCGCGGGGGAATCGCGTGCGGCGAACTACTCCAGGATACCCGTGACGGTCAACTTCATTGCCACGGCGAATTTCCGCGGCATGATGTCGTCGTGATTCGCTCCCTCGGCCGCGCCGGTTTGGATTTCCTCAACTACCTGGGGGAAATCGGCACGCTGCTCGCCTCGGTCTGGGATTCGCTCCTCCACGGGAAAATCCGTTTCCGCATGGTCTTCGAGCAAGTCGTGGAAACGGGCTTCCGCTCGCAGCCGGTCGTCATCGTGACCGGGGCCTTCACCGGTGCCGTGCTGGCAGCGCAGGCGTTGTTCCAATTCAAGCCGCTCGGCATGGAAACCGGCGGCGGCGCTCTCGTCAGCGTGGCGATGCTGCGCGAACTCGGTCCATCCGTCACCGCGCTGATGCTTGCCGGCCGCGTCGGTGCCGCGATGGCGGCGGAAATCGGCACGATGAAAGTGACGGAACAAATCGACGCCCTGCGCTCGATGGACGTCCACCCGACGGACTATCTGGTGACTCCGCGATTTCTCGCGATGCTGATATCGATGCCGCTGCTCATCGCCGAGTCCGCCGCTTTCGGAATCCTCGCCTCGCTGGTCGTCGGCACCGGCCCGTTTCATGTGAACGGTGCCTATTGGTTAGATCAGATGAACAAGCACACCGACGGAACGGACGTCATCATCGCGATGGTCAAGGGCCTCGTCTTCGGCATGTTGATCGTCACCCTGTCCTGCCATCAGGGCCTCAAGGCGGATCAGGGAGCGGTCGGCGTCGGCCGCGGCACCACCCGCGCGATGGTTTACTCCTCGCTGGCGATCCTCATCGTGAACTTCTTCCTCACGATGGCGCTGAGCCTGGTATTTCCCACCGGTGCGTCGGGTGGTTAGATCTCGTGCTCGTCGCCGGGCTCGGGGACGATGATCTCGGTGTTAGGCAGACGGCGGCTGATTTCCTGGCGGAACCACTCGACCGCACCGTCGTCGCCATGGACAAGGAAGGTCTTTTTCGGAGCCACTTTCACGATGTAGTCGGCGATGGCCGCGCGGGTGGAGTGTCCGCTGAAATCGAAAATCTTCACTTCGCAATTCAGTTGGACCGGCGGATAGGCAGGGTCCAGGATGATCGAATCGCCCTGTTGCGCGGAGCGGATTTTCCCACCCGGTGTTTCCGGATCCGCATAGCCGACGAAGAACAACCCGTGCTTCGGATTTTCCAAAACCCCTTGGCGGGCGAAAGTGTTGGAAACGGTTTTCTCCGACATCATGCCGCTTGATAGAGCGTAGATGCAGCCGGGGTGAAACGGGATCGGGCCCTTGCGCTTCTTGCTGCCAGCTTCGAGTTCCATGTCCTTGAGGAAACGGAAATTCGGCAAATGGCGGCGCGAGGTCGTGCTGAAACGGTCGTAAACCTGGGTCATCTTCGTGCTCAACCCGCCAATGTAAATGGGCGTCCGCTTCGGGATCAGGCCCTCCGCCTTGAAGCGGTGCAGCATTCCTAACACCTCTTGGGTTTTCCCCATCGCGAAGACGGGGATGAGCACCGAACCTTTGCGGGCGATGACGTTCTTGATCGCCTCGGCCAGCGCGTTTTCCTCGTCCATCCGGTTGTAGCCGGGGTCGCGCTCCTGTTCGCCGCGGGTCGTTTCCACGATCAGCGCATCCACTTTTTCCTCGGGGAACAACGCGCCTTTTTGCAGCGTGCTGTGCTCGAAATTCACGTCCCCGGTGTAGAAAATCTTCTTTCCCTCCGCCTCGATGGTCACGCCCACGGACCCGAGAATGTGCCCGGCGTCATGGAAGGTCGCGCGGAACGTGCCTGCCGGATCAAGGTCGAACGGGCGCTCGATGGCGCGGGTTTCGAAGGCTTCCTCGATGTCATCCAGCTCGCGATGTTCGAACAGAGGATACTCGGCGATGCCGTGCTCGATACGCTTCGACTGCATCACATTGACCGAATTGTGGAGCATCGCGCAGGCGAGTTCGGCGGTTTCCGCAGAGAGGAAAACCTTTGCTTGGGGCTGGCCCTGGAGGAAAACGGGCAGCGTCCCGACGTGGTCGAGGTGCGAATGGGTGATGATGATGGAGTCCGCGGAACCGGCTTCAAGATACTCGTAATGTGGGATCGCCTCGGAGCCTTCGTGTTTCGGGTGCATCCCGGCGTCGAGAACCACCTTCGCGTTTCCGGATTTCAATACATAGGAATTCGCGCCGATACCGGCGTGGCGACAGAGACTTTTGAATATCATGATAAAGGCGGAAAAGCGGGAAACGGCGGGACCATGGCCACCGGCACGGGTCCTGTCAACCCACCCGCTTGACGCGATGGCGCGGGACTCTAGGCTCGCCGCCTTGTCCAGCCATTCCCAACTTGCCGTCATCGGCGGCGGCCCAGCCGGCCTCCGCGCGGCGGAAGTCGCCGCTTCGGCGGGCCTGCAAGTCACCCTTTATGACGGAAAACCGTCCGTCGGCCGAAAATTCCTCGTCGCCGGAAAAGGCGGACTCAACCTGACCCACGGCGAATCGCTCGACCGTTTCGTCACCCGCTACTCCGGCCCGGCCCAGCCTGTGGAGCTCTGGGAAAACCTCATCGCCGGATTCGATCCCGCCGCCCTCCGCGAGTGGGCCGCCGGTCTCGGCGTGGAAACCTTCCAAGCCACCAGCGGCCGCGTTTATCCGAAAGCCCTCAAGGCCGCCCCGCTCCTCCGCCGCTGGATCGAGCGCCTGCGCGGGCTCGGCGTGCGTTTCGAAATGAACCACCGGCTGACATCCCTCGCACCGGAAAATCCCTATCAACTCGGATTCGCCAACGGCAGCACCGCCATCGCCGACGCCGTCATCCTCGCCCTCGGCGGCGGTTCGTGGACGAAGACCGGTTCCGATGGCGCGTGGACCTCGATTTTCGAAAACCTCGGCATCGCCCATCACCCGCTCGCTCCGGCGAACTGCGGTTGGGAACACGAATGGCCGGCCGAAGTTCTAGCCGCCGCCGAGGGCCAGCCGTTGAAAAATATCCACGTCCGTGCGGGCGATCAGACCGTCATCGGTGAGCTCATGCTCACCCGCTACGGCCTCGAAGGCGGAGCGATCTATCAACTCGGCTCGACGCTCCGCGCCATGCCGGAGCCCGCCATTGCCATCGATTTCAAACCCACCTTCACCCACGACCAACTCGTCGCGAAGATGCAATCGGTCCGCCGCAACTTTCTATCCGAAGCCCGCGTCCGCTGGAAACTCAGCGACCCCGCCCACGCCATCCTCTCGCGGAACACCTACGCCGATGTCGACGCGCTTGCCCGCGAGGCGAAACACTGCGTCATCCCGCTCATCCAACCGCGCCCCAACGACGAAGCCATTTCCTCCGCCGGCGGCGTCTGTTGGAAGGAGTTGGATGAAACCCTCATGCTGAAGAAACTCCCCGGCATTTTCCTCGCCGGGGAAATGATCGACTGGGAAGCCCCTACCGGCGGCTACCTCATGCAAGGCTGCTTCGCCACCGCCACCCGCGCCGCCGAGTCCGCGGTGGCGTGGATGTCTAACGGGTGATTCTCAATTACCCACCGGTTCCAAATCCGGCCAGATGGGCGGACGGGTGGAGAGGAACTCGACTTGCTCGGTTTGTTCCGAGGTGATCACGCCGACGAGGATTTCCAAGCCCTCGGGCGACAGCTTTTGGGCCATCAGGACGAAGTCGTTGTAGAAATGATTGTCGGTGCCGCGCAGCCACAGAATGAGATGGAGGTTTTCCCTAACCACTTCACCGGATCCCGGGTCTTCCGCATGGAAGGCATAGACGCCCAGCGGGACCCGGCGTTTCGAACAGAAGTCGCGGATGCCATCCAGCATCGGCTGCGGCATCGCATGGGGAAAAATAGGATGCAGCGTGAGTGTTTGCGGATGGTCCGTGGAGGGCCGCGCTTCGGTGAGATCGCCATCTAACAAATGGGCGATTCCTTGCGGATCGAGGATCACGCGGACCTGCGGGCTGGCATAAACGCGGACGGATTTTTCCGAGGTGCCGAGCAGTTCGAGCAACATCCGCGCCCCCATGCCGGCGATGGCGTATTTCAGATCAGGAGGGAGTTTCTTCACCATTTCCGCAGCCACGGCCTCGCTGGTGAAAACGGGGATGAAGTCGCCGTCCTCGTCCCGATAGCTGTGCCAGCGGAAGTCCTCGTTCATCGGATGCATGCCCTCCGCCAGACCGTCG
The DNA here is from genome assembly GCA_040386755.1 of Verrucomicrobiota bacterium. GTDB lineage: Bacteria > Verrucomicrobiota > Verrucomicrobiia > Verrucomicrobiales > Akkermansiaceae > Luteolibacter. Next base: position 265,578 of record JAZKEY010000002.1, read on the forward strand.
CCGGGAATCAGCAGGAACAATTCGGACTCCAGCATTTTGCGGAACATTTCCCCGTGCCGGGCGGGATCGGCCACTCCTTTGCTCATCAGCCGTTCGAGGGCGTTGGGCGGTGTCGGTTCGGGTTCCGGACGCCATTGGGGACTGTTTCCGTAAGTCATCAGCGGGGAATCGAGCAGCTTGGTTTCCTACTGTGAAGGAAATACCCGCGATCGCCGAATTCAAGATTCCCCGGTCCGGATTTCCGGCTATAACCAGCGGCATGGGAAAAGGTTATGAAACGCACCAGGCGCGGATGCTGGCGTTGCAGGGAATCGGCAAGGATCTGGCACGGCGGGCGAAATCGAAATGCGAACTCACGGGTGCTGCCGGAGTTTCCCTCCGCCCTTACGAAGTGCCGCCGGTCGGCGAGGATCCGGACATCGACAAGACGCTTTTGGTCAGCGAGGCATGTCTTGAAGTGCTGGAACATCCCGCCCGCTTGAAAGGGCGTGAATGGCAGATTTTGGCGGAAACCGTGTGGAGCGAGTTGCCCGCGACGCAGGTGGTCGCCTGGCGGATGCTCAATCAACTGGCGAAAACCGAGGATTGGGCGCGCGAGGTGATCGAGGAGGTTTTCTTGGATGAGGAGGTGGAGGAATGGGCGAAATCGGCCGAGCTCTGAGTGAAAACGGGCGTGGACCCATGCCTGCGACCATTTTCCCACGCAACTTTGGGCCGCACCTGAGGTTGGTTCCCGCATGTTCAGCGCCAGCGTCGCCGACACACCTTTTTTCCTGAAAATGGAGGCTGAACCCACTCCACATGCAAGCGATGGCGGCGATCTCGATTTCGCGCTGATGGCGCGCATCGGCGAGGGGGATCACGCGGCGTTCCGGGATCTGGTAGAGCGGCATCAGAACGCGGTGATCGGCACCGTCGCCAAGATGCTGGGGAATGCGTCCGAGTCGGAGGACATCGCCCAACAGGTTTTCCTACGGATCTGGAAAAATGCGAAACGCTATCGGCCGGACGCAAAATTCACGACCTACCTTTACACGATCACGCGGAACCTCGTTTTCAACGAAACCCGCCGCAAGAGCCGCAAGAAGGAAGTCTCGTCCGACGAACGCGAGGAAAACTCCAACCAGTTGATCGAAGCCAGCCCGGACCGCCAGCCGGATTCGGAATTGTTGCAAGCCGAGTTGCAGCGCGCGGTGGACGACGCGATTGCCGCGCTGCCGGAAGCCCAGCGGATGGCGGTGGTCCTGCGGCGTTACGAGCAGCTCTCGTATGAGGAGATCGCAGGAGTTCTGAATCTATCCGTTTCCGCGGTGAAGAGTTTGTTGTTCCGGGCAAGAACCAGCTTGCGGGAAGCGCTGGCGGGGTATCTGGAGGAGTGAATGTAGCGTCGCTCTATGAGCGTCGAAGGCCAATGTGTTGAGCTTGAAACGAAGCAGAAATGCCCCACACGTTGTCATTTGAGAGTCGCCTCTCCCTCAAGGGCAAAGTGCGGCGGTCATAGACTCGCCGCTACATCTAGCGCGAGAGCTGGATCGCCTCGCAGACGGCCGGGAAGATCTGGCGTTTGCGGCTGACAACACCGGGGGCGTGGAACAGCGACTCGTCGAGCCGTTCGAAGGGCAGCTTCGCAAGCGCGGAATCCTCGCCGACGGCGAGGATCATGCTGTGGTGAAGCGCCACGTCCGTGACCGCGAGCACGGCGAGATTGTATTTCATCCGCGAGTGGAGTTCTTTCAGGGCTTCCTCAAGTTCTTTCCGGCGCGCCGCGAAGCCGTGGAGGTCGCGTTCCTCGACTTGGGAAATGCTGACCAAAAGCCCTTGTTCGGTGAATTCCTTGCGGTCCGCATTGAGGATTTCCTCCGGCGTGCCGTTGGCGATGAGTGAGCCGACTCCGAAGAATTCATCGGTGAATTTCTTCGGGTCAACACCGGCGACGCCGCTCAGCCAGGTGAGCATCTCGCGGTCTAACAAAGTGGTCGTCGGCGAGGTCAGGCAGAGCGTGTCGGAGACAATGCCGGCGCATAGGCACATCGCCACGCTGGGTGCGGGCATCAGGCCGCGATGGAAGAATTTCCGGCCGACGAGCGTGCAGGTCGAGCCGACGGGTTCGTTGAGATAACGGATCGGCTCGCGCGAGACCAGGTCGCCGGCGAGGCGGTGGTGATCGATGACTTCGGTGATCTCGGCTTCCTCAACGCCGTTGACGGCTTGGGCGTATTCATTGTGATCGACCAGCGCGAGACGGATGCGCGGCGGATCGACGAGATCGGATTTCGCGAGGACGCCGATCATCTTGCCACCTGTGTGCTCGACGACCGGGAAGAGGTCCTGGTCCACGGCGGAGAGGTGCTTCCGCAGGCGCGAGATCGGCTCGGCGGCAGTGACCGTTAGGAAATTTTTCTCCATGACGTGGCGCACTGTTCTCGAGCAACGGATCAAGGTCGAGGCACTCGCGGTATCCTGATGGCAGCGGAGAACGACCACGCCTTTTTTCGCAGCGTAACCGAGAATTTCAGCGGACACCGTATTCTCACCAGTGACTAACAGGGCGCGCGCTCCATGGTCGATCGCCGAGCGTTGGACGATCGGCCGGTCACCGCAGATGACGAGGAATTTGCCGATGTTTCCTTCCTCGATCGCCTGCTTGAGGCGTTTGTCCACGGTGGCCTGGGAGGAAGCTCCAACGAGCAGGATGAGGTCTTCCTCGAATTCCGGCGACGGCAGCATGGCACCGAGGCTGGAGGCGCCGAGCGTGTCCGCGAGTTTGGCGAGGGAAACGTGAACCGTCCGCACGCTGAGGCCTTCGGTATCGGCGGGCAGGAGGAGTTTGAGCAGATCGAAATAACGCAGGATGCCGCAGAGATTTCCTTCGTCGTCCTCGACAGGCACGCAGCGGATCTCAGCGGCGAGCATCCGGCGGTAAGCGGTTAGAAAGGTGTCGGCCACGCTGACCTTGATGATTTTCCGGTGGCAGATCATGCCGGAATTCACCCGGACGTCGGTGAGCAGCATCGGTGCGTCGAGGCCGGCGCGCTCCAACACCCATTTCGTGCGCTGGGAGATTTCCCCGCAGCGGGCGGCGATGGCTTTGGGCTCCTCGCCGACGGCGCGGAGGAGGGCGGCGTAGCCGATGGCCGAGCAGATCGCGTCGGTGTCCGGGTTCTTGTGGCCGATGACGTAGAAGGCTGGCATGGGAGGGGGTGAGGAGTGAACAGGGGAAATTTGTTTTCCGACAATAGGGATGGATGGGAAGACATCAAGATTCTTCCCGGTTGCCCAAAGGATTATCAGGCAGTACCCGTCACATCCGCTCAGGCACATCGATTCCTAGCAGACCCAGGCCTTTTTTCAAGGTCCGTGAGGTCAGTTCGCACAGGGCAAGGCGGCTGGAGCGGGCGGGCTCGTCCGACTTGAGCACCGGGCAGGCCTCGAAGAACGAGTGGAAGGCACGGGCGAGTTCCAGCACGTAGTTGGCGAGCAGGTTCGGGCGGAAGTCTTCCAGGATGGTCGGCAAAATCTCGCCGAAGCGCGCGAGCAGGCGGGCGAGGTGGATTTCCGCTTCCTCGGTGAGGTGGATTTCCGCAGTGGTCGCATCGAATGGCGCGTCGAGCTTGCGGAAAATCGAGCGGATGCGGACGTGCGAGTATTGCAGATAGGGTGCGGTGTCGCCTTGCAGGGCGAGCATGCGATCCCATGAGAAAACGTAGTCGGTGAGGCGGCCTTGCGAGAGTTCGGCGAATTTCACGGCGCCGATGCCGACGGTTTCCGCGATTTGCGCGGCTTCCTCTCCCTGGAGATCCGGGTTTTTTTCGGCGATGGCTTTCGCCGCGCGCTCGACAGCTTCCTCAAGCACTTCGACGAGGCCGACATTCTCACCGGAACGCGTGCGCATGAGCTTGCGGTCGTCGCCGAGGATGGAGCCGAACTGGATGTGTTGGAAATCGCCGGTTTTCCCCCAACGCGCGGCGGCGTCGAAGAGCTGGCGGAAATGGAGTTGCTGCGGGACACCGACGACATACCAGACGTGGTCGGCCTTCCACTCATCGATGCGGTATTGGATGGTTGCTAGATCACTGGTCGCATACAGGTAGCCACCGTCGGCCTTGCGGATGATCGCGGGATTGTCTGTCCAGCCGTCTTCCTTGTGGACGAGGAAGGGATCGACTTCCTTCGGTTTTTCGCCATCGGAGAAAATGCAGATCGCGCCGTTGCTCTCGCGGGCGAGGCCTTTTTCGAGGAACTCCTCCACAACGCCTGATAGACGGTCGTTGTAGAAACTTTCGCCATGCCAGTGATCGAACTTCACGTCGAGGCGGTCGTAGATCTTCTGGAGTCCGGCTTTCGAAACGTCGATGCACTTCTGCCAGATCGCGAGATTTTCCGGATCCCCGGCCTGGAGTTTGACCAGTTCCGACTTGCAGGCGTCGAGCACACCCGGATCTTCCTTCATCGAGTTCACCTTCCGATAGATGCGGACCAGTTCGGCGATCGGATCGGCGGTTAGGGCGGCTTCATCGAGGAAATGGTTCCAGCCGTAGATGATCATCCCGAACTGCGTGCCCCAGTCGCCGATGTGGTTGTCAGCGATGACATGATAGCCCAGGAAGCGTGCGATGCGTGCCAGCGAGTCACCGATGATCGTCGAGCGGATGTGGCCGACGTGCATGGGTTTTGCGACGTTCGGCGCGGAGAAATCGACGACCACCGTTTTTCCAGCGCCGGTGGCGGGCACACCGAGACGTTCGTCGCGGATCAACGCCGCCGTGCGGGCCGCGTAGGCGGTGGGAAGAATGCGGAAATTGATGAACCCGGGGCCGGCGATGTCGGCGGCGGCGAGGTCGGTTAGATCGAGGTGGTCGATGATTTCCTGGGCAAGCGCGCGCGGATTCTTTTTCTGCTGTTTCGCAAGGACCATGGCCGAGTTCGACTGATAGTCGCCAAAACGCAGGTCCGCGGCGGAGGTTACGGCGGCGGACGTAGGTTCGCCGAGCGTGGCAGTTAGGGCAGCGGCAAGACGGGATTCGAGTTCCTGGAGAAGCGTCATAAAAATGGTCGGTCAGAGCCGGCGGGATCAAGCGCCCACGCGGGACGGCTTGGATTCGAAGATGGCGGAGATTTCCTCCAGCGTCCCGGCGCTGCCGAGCTGGCGGAGGACCTCGCAGTTGGTGAACATTTTGGCGATGGCCGCCAGCGTCCGCAGGTGCAAGTGATAGTCCCGGCGCGGCACGATGAAGAGGACGATGAAATGGACCGGCGCGTTGTCCAGCGCCTCGAAATCGATCCCGGCCTTGGATCTCCCGAAGACCCCGATGACATGATCGAGATGATCTGAAAATGCATGGGGAATAGCGACGCCCGAACCGATGCCGGTGCTGACCTGTTCCTCCCGCGCTTTGAAGGCCGCGAGCATTTCAGCGTGCTGGTCGGCGGGCAGCTGGCCCATTTTCACCAGATGCTCGACGAGTTCCACGATGGCAGGCCAGTGCTCCACCGCCTTCATATCGAGGATGATCTGGTCGGGATTGAGCAGCTTCGCCAACTTCATAAAACGGAAATCACATCTGCGGATGAATGCAGTGGGGGCGAGTGGTTAATGTCCTTACCCTGTGATGGCAAGCGGATTTCCCGGCTTGGGAAATCGGTGCGAGGGATTTGTGATGCGCTCCAAGGGTTGACGCTGGCGCTTTCGTGACTACAGCTATCCGCCATGCAAGCCGACAACGATCCGAACCAAGCACAGGAAATCCCGGTGGCCAACGCCGCTGCGGAACCTGAATCCGACGCCGCAGCCGCCGCGCTTGATCCATGGGAAGAGCTCGAGGCCGACGTGGCGAAATGGAAGGAAATCTCGATGCGCACCGCCGCCGAGATGGACAATCTCCGCAAGCGCACCGCCCGCGACCGCGAGGACGCCATCCGTTATGCGAACCAGCGCCTGCTGGAAGAATTGCTGCCGGTCATCGACAATTTCGAAATGGGCATGCAGGCCGCCTCGCAGGACACCAAGTCGATGATCTACATCGGCATGGACATGGTCCGCCGCCAGCTCAACGAATTCCTCACCTCCCAAGGCGTCGAGGAAATCCCGACCACCGGAAATTTCGACCCGAACCTCCATGACGCCGTCGCTCAGGAAGAATGCGCCGCCGGTGAGGAAGGCCGCATTCTCAAAGTCACCCGCCGCGGGTTCAAACTGCGCGACCGCCTGCTCCGTCCCGCCAGCGTGGTCGTTTCGAAAGTCCCAACTGCCGCAGAATAAGATTCATGTCCGCCAAACGCGATTATTACGAAATCCTCGGCGTCTCGAAGGACGCCTCCGCGGATGAAATCAAAAAGTCCTACCGCAAGCTCGCGGTGAAATTCCACCCGGACAAGAACCCGGGCGATCACACGGCCGAGGATAAATTCAAGGAACTCGGCGAAGCCTACGAGGCTCTCAGCGATGCTGACAAACGCGCCGCCTACGACCGCTACGGCCACGCGGCGTTTTCCGGCGGTGGTGGCGGTCGTCCGAGCGGCGGTTTCCACGATCCGATGGATCTTTTCTCGCAGGTCTTCGGTGGCGCCTTCGGCGGCGGCTTCGAGGAGTTTTTCGGTGGCGGCGGTTCGCGCCGTGGATCAGGCAAACAAAAAGGCAGCGACCTCCGCTACGATCTGGAAATTTCCCTCGAAGAAGCCTCGCGCGGCGTCGAGAAGGAACTCGAAATCGAACGTTACGTTCCTTGCGAACCGTGCGGCGCGAAGGGCACCAAAGGCTCAGGTGGCGTCAAAGCCTGCTCAACCTGCGGCGGCCGCGGGGTGGTTGCGCGCCAAGCCGGCATCTTCATCCAACAAACGACCTGTCCGGAATGCCGCGGTGCCGGCGAAACGATTTCCGACCCTTGCACGAGCTGCAAAGGTGATGGCCGCGTCCAGCGCGACAGCCGCATCAAGCTCCGTATCCCGGCCGGCGTCGATACCGGCACGCGCCTCCGCTCATCTGGAAATGGCGATTCCGGCGTCCGCGGCGGCGCGGCGGGGGATCTTTATGTTTTCCTCCACGTCCGCGATCACGACATCTTCGAGCGCGACGACTCAGACCTCTTCTGTTCCGTCCCGCTGCCGTTTTCCGTGGCGGCGCTCGGCGGCGAGCTCAAGGTCCCGTCGCTCGACGGCCAATCCTCCATCAAGATCCCAGTCGGCACCCAAGGCGGCACGGTTTTCCGTCTTCGCGAAAAAGGCATGCCAACGCTTTCCGGTGGCCGTCGCGGCGACCTGAACGTCACCGTCCAAGTCGAAGTCCCGACCAAACTCAACGGCGACCAACAGGAAAAACTCCGCGCTTTCTCCGAATCCATCGGCGAGCATAATTCCCCGATGCAGGAAGGATTTTTCCAGAAGGCCAAGCGGTTTTTCGATCTGTAACTAGAACCCGGATTCCAGAAACCAGAATCCAGATAAGAGCTACGGCTAAGCCTCTTGATTCTGGATTCTTGGCTCTCCTATCTTACTTCCCATGGCCCGCTTCCACCTCCCCCCTGAAGCTTGGCAGGAAAGCCCCGCCCTCACCGGCGACGAAGCCCGCCATCTTTCGCAGGTTCTGCGCATGAAGTCCGGCGACTCGGTCATCGTCTTTGATGGCCACGGCCGCCGTGCCTCCGCCGAGATCCTCTCCGTCTCCCGCGACCGCGTCCCGCTGAAGCTCGGGGAAGTCCTGCCATCGCGAGCCCCGTTGCCCGCCATCACTCTGGCCCAGGCGATCCCGAAGGGGAAAAACATGGATCTCATCGTCCAGAAATCCGTCGAGCTCGGCATCGCGGCCATCCAGCCGCTCGTCACCCGCTACACCGTTGTCCAACCCGGCGATGGCAAATCCGAAAAATGGCGGCGCAACGCTCTCGAAGCCTGCAAGCAATGTGGGCAAGACTCTCTTCCCGAAATCGCCGAGCCTCTGGGCTTCGAAAAGTGGATTGTTTCCCAGTCCGAAATACCCGGCTTGAAACTGATCGCCTCCCTGGCTCCAGGCGCTTCGCCGCTCCGAAAAGTTTTAAAAGATCACCCGGCGACCAACCAAGTCACCCTGCTCGTCGGCCCGGAAGGTGATTTTTCAGCTGAAGAAACTGCCGCCGCCATCGCTGCTGGATTTCTGCCGATCTCGCTGGGTTCCATTGTGTTGCGGGTTGAGACCGCCACGCTTTTTTGCCTTTCCGCCTTGCGCTACGAGTTTGATCAACAGTGCTTCGACATCTGAAACTTTAAAAAGTTCAATCTAAGTATTGATTGAATTTAATAAAAGTTTAAAATCGGGGCATCGTGAAGATGAACTGGTTCCATTTGGCTGCCTGCGCGGTTGTGAGTTTTCCCTGCCTTGTCAGGGCTTGGGAGCCCGACAATGTTCCCACGGGCTCGGCCCGGATGGATACCGGTGGCTTCTCGGTGGACAATTCCGACCGCAACGACGTGGTGGCCTTTTGGCACGCGGTTTACCAAGCGTCCGAAGGATATCAGGACCGTATCAAATGGAACGGCAACTACACCGGCGACAGCGGGGAAGTCTCCGCGGCCTTCGTCGATGATGTGGAACGCCGCCTCAACTATTTCCGGGCCATGTGCGGCCTCCATTCCCGCGCCAAGGTGAATTCCGGATCCACCGTCATTGTCGATCCCGTGGACCCCTTCAAGCCTGCACCATCGACCAAAAAATACGTCGCCGCGCAGAATGCCGCGTTGATGTTGGTCCGGAACTACAATCCGAGCACCGGTGTCGCTCCCGCGCTCACGCACCATCCCGAGCCCGGCCTGGCAGGATGGTCCACTGCCTCGTGGAATGCCTGCTCGAAAAGCAATTTCGCCTTCGGTCTATACGGTCCCGGAGCTCTCACCGAATACATGATCGAGAAGATCTCAAACGGATCCGCGATATCATCATGGAACAGCTTGGTGGGCCACCGTCGCTGGTGCCTCTATCCGCGTGCCACTGATTTCGCCACCGGTGACCAGCCGGGAAATACCGCGAGCCGCCCGCCGTCCAACATCTTCTACGTCATCCAAAATCCGAACGAGATCGACGAGGATGCACCAACCGGCTTTGTGGCCTATCCAGCTCCCGGATTTTTCCCCGCAGCGATCAACACGCCGTTCTGGTCCGTCAGCCGCGAGAATGCGGACTTCGCCTTCGCCACGGTGAAAATGACCGACTCCAAGGGAAATCCGGTGCTGGTTTCCAACATCAGCCGCAGCGCTGACTACGGAGATCCGGCGATCATCTGGCAGGTTGGAGACACGGTCGGAGCCACCTCGGTCTATACTGACACGACCTACAACGTCAAAGTTTCCGGCATTGGCGGGGAAGGCGTTCCGGCTACCTTCAGCTATTCCGTGACCCTCATCAATCCGGACCGCATCCTGTCGAGTCAGAAGCTAGCCGGTCCCGCCACCGTGAAATCGAACTCATCCGGTATATTCACTCTAACTCCTCCTCCGCGTGCCGAGGCACTGCAGGTCGTGGCGTACAAGAAGCAAAGTTCCTCATGGACCGAGAATGCGGAAAATTCCAAAAACGCCAGAGTCATCGACGGAACAGGCGGCAACTATCCGCTCATGGCGAGGACCGCTGCCTATTCGGGATTCGGCACACTGTCGGGAAACTACTCGTTCCGTCTCACGTTCCCGACTTCCTATGACGCGATCCTGCGCGGAGTTCCCGACCAGTCGTTCGAACTCGACCGTGAAATCATCGCCAAATCCAATGCCAAGCTCAACTTCGTTTACCGCCGCGGCTACATGACGCGGGGCACCACGCTCGTCATCGAACGATCGTCTAACGGCGGGGTCACCTGGAAGCCCGTCGGTTCCCCGATCAAAGGCGTTTCGGATACGACTGTCGACACCTCCATCTCCTCGGCGAGCATCAGCATTCCCAAGTCGGCCGCGCCGGTCCGCATCCGTTTCCGCTATTTCACTACCGGTGGCTCCATCTATACCCATGAAGCCTTGCCGACCTACCCGACCGGGATTTTCATCGACGACATCACGACGAAAAGCTGCGACTGGCTGGAGCCGAAGAAGGTCAATTTCCTCTCCGCCACCGCAACAGACTTCCAGTTCAATGCCTCGAAAGCCGGCGAAAAACTGGCGGGTGGCGATGGCTGGATGCTGGCGCTGCGCACCAAGCTGGGCGGCAGGTGGTTTCCTAACGGACCGGTGAAGCCGGTTTCCATCGTCGCCCCGTGATCAGCGGGACTTGAGTTGCTTGGCGGCTTCCCAAGCGTCTTCCATCTGGGCTGCGGAAGCGGCTTCCAGGGTGAGGTTTCTGGACTTGAGGATGCGTTCCATTTCGCCGAAGCGGTTCTCGAACTTGTTGTTGGCTGCCGCCATCAGCACCTCGGGATCGATCTTGCGGAAGCGGGCGAGGTTCACCACGGAAAACAACAGATCGCCCATTTCCTCGGAAACCGCGTCGAGATCCTGCTCGTCCACCGCGGACTGGAGCTCTAGCAGTTCCTCGCGGATCTTGGCGATCACTCCGGTTTCCACCGGCCAGTCGAAGCCGACCTTCGCCGCTTTTTTCTGCAGCTTGGAAGCGCGTAGCAATCCGGGCAGGCCTTTGCCGACGCCGTGCAGATAGGGTTTCTCCTCGTCGCCTTTTTCAACACGTTTGATTGCGTCCCACTGCTGGAGCACGGCGTCCGAGTCAGCCGCATCGCTCTCGGCGAAGACGTGCGGATGGCGGCGGACCAGCTTGTCACTGATCCCGCGGGCCACATCATCGAGATTGAAACGGCCGGCCTCCTCGGCGATCTCGCTATGGAAAACGACCTGCAGCAACAAGTCTCCCAGCTCTTCCTTGAGATGCTCATGATCGCCGCGCTGGATCGTGTCCACCGTTTCATAGGCCTCTTCGATTAGATTCGGCACGATGGATTCATGCGTCTGCTCCGCATCCCAAGGACAGCCGCCGGGCGCCCGCAGCCGGTGCATGATCGCCCGCAGCCGCGCGAGTTGTTGTCCCGCATCTGGGCATTCGGTCATTTGCTCGTCGGTCATCGCTGGGCTATTTGGGATTGGAGGCTTTCTGGAGGAAATCGCGTTCTTCCTGGGTGAGGCTTTGGAAACCCTCGCGGGAAATCTTGTCGAGGATCCTGTCCACCGCGGTATCCTGGGTCTTCTCAAGGTCCGAGCGAGGCCTGAGTTTTGACAGCGGTTTCGGCGAGACGACCTTGGGTCGGAATATCTCGATTTTCCGGTCCCGGCCCAGCAGCCACGGATAGGTCACGAGGAAATAACCGAGGATCGCACCGCCCAAGTGACCGGCTTCGCCGCCTTCGTTGCCGCCCAATCCCAGGAAATTGATTCCCAAGTAACCCAATAATATCAAGCCGGCGGAAAGGCCCATCAGTGCGAGCGCGAGCTGCCGCATCGAGAGTTCAACCGGGGGGAAGAGCAGCGCTACCCGCAGATTCGGAGCGATGATCGCCACCCCGATCAAAATGCCGTAAATTCCTGCGGACGCGCCCACCAGCCCCGTGGGCATGACCAATCCGACATAGGCCAGCATCGTGAAAAACACCGCACCACCGACGCCGCATAACAGATAGAATCCCAGAAACCTCAGTGACCCCCACCAGCGCTCAAGCCACGGACCGAAGAAGAAAATTCCGAGAGAGTTGAACAACACGTGACCGAAGCTGCCGTGGAGGAATTGGAACGTGATGAATTGCCAGATTTGGCCTCCCATGATCGTGGACTGGATCGCGAACGCGCCGTAATTCCTCAACGGCTTGTCGCCGTAATCCGACTCCAGCATCAAATCCAGGAAATAGATCCCCAGGTTGAGAATCAGCAGCCATTTCACCACCGGGGTGAGTTGCGCGAAAAATCCCGAGGGTTTCCGGCGTTCGTTGCGGTGATAATCTCGGTCGGCGATGCCCATCTGCCCACGGGTTACCACGACATGGCGGGCTCCGCAAGGGCGTGTGAAAATACTGTCACCCGGAAGGAATTCACGGGTGGCCGGTTTCCGGGCCAACTCCCGCTGTTGGTTCGCGCCAAGGGCGGCTGACGCCTCACGTCTTCATTGGCGTGAGGCATCAGCGGCCCGCGCAAACCAACTCATCCTGAATCGCTTGGAAACCGGATCAGGAAATAATTGGATTTTTGTGCAACAAACCCACCGTCTCCGGCGTTTATACCGATGTTGTTGATGTGCACCATTTATGGGTGGCCACCGTTTCGCGCCCAGCTTGTTTCAAGCGGCTCGGGACGACGGCGGCCCACCACAATTTCCAAGGCGGCGGGGTCATTCCCGCCGCCTTTCTTGTGTCCGGTGTTCCGGAATTCCCGTTGACGGTTCGAGATACCACGTTCCATCGTCTGCCGGACGATCAAAACGGACGATGATGTGCTAACGGAAATTTTCCCCGGCAATGATCCATCGGTCCCGTGAAGTCACTGCCGGTCATCTCATGTCATTCGACCTTTTGAAACTCAACCAATCCCCCGGCCTGCGGGAATGGATTGCTGCGGAAAATTGGCAGGACAATTTCGACTTGGCCACCTTGCAGCGAAGCCGGGCCTATGTCTCGGACAGGATGATCAAAAATGTCAGTGTTGCCGACGGATCCGTGCGCGGAAGAATCGTCATTTCCGGACAGATTGAAGGGACCTCGCTCACTCCCTATCGGACGCAGGTCACCTTCAAGCCGGTGAAGGGCGATTGGAAAATCGATCCGGTCTGCACCTGCCCTGTGGAGTTTTCCTGCAAACACGCCGCCGCGCTGTTAGCATTCGTCTCTTCCCAGCTCGGCACCGCGTCAGGCAGCGAAATCCTGCTGGTCGCTCCCGAGCTGCGCGAGTGGCTCAAGCAGATCGAGACCGCCGCCGGTTCAACTCCCGGACGCTCCACGAAACCGGCGGCGAAATCCGACGACCGGTTCCTCGCCTACTGCATCGAGAAGCCGAAGTTCCGGCATGGCGGGAATTACGATTTCATCATGCGGGTCGGCAGCCTCCAGAAAGACGGCCGCGTCCGGATTTCCGAATCCCGTGCCGGCGCGGATCCATCGAAGCCACCGAAATACATGGTCCGCGAGGACATGTTCATCACGGCGCTCTATCACCAGCGCTACCGCAACCTGCATTTGTGGAACGACATGCCGTTTTCCGGATCCGGCTGGGAGGAAATGCTTGATGACATTTTCGCGACCGGCCGGTTTTTTTTCAGCAGCGACCCCTCGCAGCCGGGTTCCTACCTTCCGATCCATTCCGGTCCACCCCAGACCGTGAATGCCACTTGGGAAATGTCCCCGGACGGCAGCGCCCGGCCGGTGCTGCGCTGCGCGGATCCCGGTTTCATCATCCTGCCCACCCATCCGCCCCGCTATCTGGATCCCGCCACGGGCAACATGGGGGTTTTGGAAAGCGATCTACCCGATCATGTGTTGAGCGCCTGGCTGGCCGGACCGGCCGTCTCGGCGAACAGCATCGAGGTGATTTCCAAGCGGTTTGCGGACATCTCCTCCGTCGCCCTTCCGCCGCCCGTAAAAATGGAGACCGAGACCCGGCCTGCGTCGAAACCCATTCCGCATCTCCGCGTCCACTCCAGATTGTTAGGAAAAAGCTGGGACCTCCGCAGTTACCTCGTCGGCCAGATTTCCTTCCGCTATCAGGACAGCCCGTTGCTCACTCCGCTCAAGAAGGGCGGGCCTCAGACCCACGCCTCGGTCCTCGATGGCAAGCGTGTCGTCTGGCCGCGTGATTTCAAGGCCGAGCAACAGATGGCAACCCGCTTCATGAAAGCGGGATTCATCGCTCTATCGGAAATCGTCCCGCCCGCGCTGCTGGATACCGCCGGACTTTATTCGTGTGTCCCCGCCGCACCGTTTCCCACGCCGCAGCTTGCCTGGATCGCGCTGTTGGAGAGCCCGCGAATGGAGGAGCTCCACGCGGCCGGCTGGAACATCGACATCGACCCCAAGGCCGGCCTAACTGCCTACGACGCTGCGGATTTCTTCCCGGAAATCGAGACGGATCCGGATCATGGCATCGACTGGTTCCGCTTCGACATCGCTTGTGAACTCAATGGCCGGCGCGTCAGTCTCATCCCCGTCATCGCCGAGGCCATCCGCATGGATCTTCCGCCCGCCGATGCCCCGGATCTGCCGGAGTTCATCACCCTGCCCTGCGAAAATCCCGAGGACGGCTTCATCCGCTTTCCCGCACGGCGGTTGATCGAAATGGTCGATCAGGTCCGCCACCTGTTCCAAGGCAATCCCGGCGACGGCCCGATCCGCATCGACCGCCTGGCCGCCGCCGGTGTGGCCGACACTCTCGCGCTTGATACCTCCGCTACCCTCCGCGCCTTGGCCGAACTCGGGCGCAGCCTGAAAAACATCACCTCGCTTCTTCCGGCGGAAGTTCCCGCCACGGTCCGCGCCGAGCTCCGCCACTATCAGATCGAGGGCTACCGCTGGCTCCAGTTCATGGCAGACCATGGCCTCCACGGCATCCTCGCCGATGACATGGGCCTCGGCAAAACCGTCCAGACCCTTGCCCATCTCGCTGCCGAGCATGAGAAAAATCCGGGTCGGCCCTCGCTCGTCATCGCCCCCACCTCAGTCGTTCCCAACTGGGCGGCCGAGGCGGAGAAATTCACCCCGCACCTCAAGGTTCTCACGCTCCAGGGCAAGGAGCGGGCCGCCGATTTCAGCCAGATCGCCGCAGCCGATGTCGTCCTCACGTCGTATCCGCTGCTTGCGCGGGATTTCAACGCGCTTGCAAAACAAAGCTGGCACGTCGTCGTCCTCGACGAGGCCCAGTACATTAAGAACCCGAAATCCATCAGCGCGCAGAATGCCTGCCAGCTTAAGGCGGCCCACCGCGTCTGTCTATCAGGCACACCGATGGAAAACCACCTCGGCGAGCTCTGGAGCCTCATGCGCTTCCTCATGCCCGGATTTCTAGCGGATGAAAAGACCTTCAACACCCACCTCCGGAAACCCATCGAACGCGACCGCTCCTTCGACGCCCAGCTCGCGCTGAACCGCCGCGTTTCCCCGCTGATTTTGCGCCGCACCAAGGACCAGGTCGCCACCGAACTGCCGGAGAAAACCGAGATCATCCACGGCATCGACCTCACCAAGGAACAGACCGACCTCTACGAGTCGGTCCGCGCCGCGATGGACAAGCGCGTCCGCGACGCTATCGCCGCCAAAGGCCTCGGCCAGTCGCACATCATCGTCCTCGACGCCCTGCTCAAGCTCCGCCAAATCTGCTGCCACCCGCAGCTCCTGAAATCGGCCGCCGCGCAGAAGGTCACCGGCTCCGCCAAACTCGAATACCTAACGGACGAACTGTTGCCCACGCTGCTTGAGGAAGGCCGCCGCATCCTGTTGTTCTCCACCTTCACCTCCATGCTCGCCCTCATCGAGGAGCATCTGATTGCGGAGAAAATTCCCTATCTGAAACTCACCGGCCAGACCCAGGATCGCGCGACCCTCGTGAAACAATTCCAAACCGGCGAAATCCCCATCTTCCTCATCTCGCTCAAAGCCGGCGGCACCGGCCTCAATCTAACCGCCGCCGACACCGTCATCCATTACGACCCCTGGTGGAACCCCGCCGCCGAGAATCAGGCCACCGACCGCGCCCACCGCATCGGCCAGACCAAGCCGGTCTTCGTCCACAAACTCGTCTGCCGCGGCACCATCGAGGACCGCATCCTCGACCTCCAGAAACACAAGGCCGCCCTCGTCGAAGCGCTTCTATCTGAAGAAACCAGCAAGCTCAGGATCGACGCGGAAACGCTCTCGCATCTGCTGGCTCCGCTGGAGTGAAGTGGCGTCTCCTCAGGCCTACCCCTGAAATTCACCTTTTCGAGCTGCCCAGCGTTGCTAGACTTCGCCAACCCTCATTGAGACCACTTTGACCACCGTGCAACTGAATCAGACTGAACCCTTAAACTCTCGATGACATCAAAAAACAACTGGATGGTCCGCTCTGATGGCGGCAACGCGCTCAACCTGTTCGAGGAAGGTTTGGTGGGGATCCACTACGGCATCCCAGACGATCTCACCGGCAAGACTCTCGATGATATCCGGGATCTCTATAAGAAATACAATCCGGACGATTCGAAGTTCAGGGCTGCGGGTGCGGTTGGCATGTTGGATCGGATCGTCAACAAGATCCAATTGGGCGACGGAGTGATCACTTACGATCCTGGAACCCGTCAGTATTGGGTCGGTCACATTTCCAGCGTTTACTTCCGCGCTGCTGGCGACGTAGAACTCCCCCATCGTAGGAAGGTCGATTGGGCCGAGAAAATGGTTTCTCGAGATGATCTCAGTCTCGCCGCCCGCAGGAGCCTCGGTCCTACCGTTACTCTCTTCGCCGTCTCGCCAGAAACTTGGGACGAAATCCTCCAAGTGCAGAAGGGAGCCAATTTCTCCACTCAATCTCCTGACCTGCTGGATGAAGTCAAAGTAGAGCTTGTGCAGGAAAAGAAAACCCTCATCGAAAATGCAAGAGAACGTCTCAAGGACAAAATCGTGAGTCTTGATGACAATGAAATGGAAGAACTTCTGGCGGCAGTTCTGCGCGCCATGGGATTCCGGACCCGCGTAAGTGCGAAAGGGCCGGACCGGGGTGTCGATGTTCTGGCCTCCCCGGACGGTCTCGGGCTTCAGGAGCCCAGAATCAAATGCGAGGTGAAGCACCGCAAGAATTCGGTCATCGGCGCACCCGAGGTCCGCAGCTTCCTTGGCGCTCTTCGAGCTGGTGACCGGGGAATCTATCTTTCCACCGGCGGCTTCACCCGTGAGGCCCGCTACGAGTCGGATCGTGCGAATGTGCCCGTGAGCCTGATGGATCTCGATGATCTCGCCCGCCTAATTGAAACTCATTACGAATCTTTCGATACCGAGGGTAGAGGATTGCTGCCACTCACCAAAGTTTATTGGCCGGTGGATTAGCTGGCCTTCCCGCTTCTCCCGATTCCAATCTTGCCGATCACCCGGTTTCGACTACTATTTTCATCATGCAATCGGCCACCGAGAAGAAACTTGCCGCTGTTGAGGAAAAGCTCGCCGAGTTGAGTGGGCTTGGAAAAAAGCTCAAAAAGCTGGAGAAGGAAGTGGCCAGCTTGAGCAGGAAGATCGAGGCCCCGAAGGACTGGAGGCTTATGGTTGGCCGCTTGAATGACACCAAGATTACCCGCGAGGCCGTCGCTTTGGGGCGCGAGATCCGCAGGAAACAAACCAAGCCCTGATCCATTGTTAGTATTGGATACCGATCATTTGACGGAACTCGGCTTTCGGAGCGTGTCGGGCCAAAGGCTCTCGAAACGTCTCGGGCGTTCCGATCTTCCGGCAGTGATTCCGATCATTTCGTTTCAGGAGCAGATGGCCGGGATACTTTCCAGGATCAACCAGATCAAAACCACTTCCATCGGCGAACTGGTATTGGCCTACGAATCCCTGGCCAACATCACCGACTTTTTGGACGGCTTTACCCGACTGCCATTCGACAGGGAAGCCGCCGCGCTATTCCTGAAACTGCGCAAACAGGGTGTGCGGATCGGCACGATGGACCTGAGAATCGCCTGCACCGTCATGGAACACGATGCGGTTCTTCTGACCCGCAACACCAAGGATTTCGAGAAAGTCCCGGGACTGAAGTTCGAGAACTGGCTGGATTGAAGCAAAGTGGCGGCGATCACCGGTCGCCGCTAATGCTTGTTTGTTAGCGATGGGCTTCGCGGAGACCGGTGATCTCCACCACGCTCAGATCATCCCTTCGATGAGCTTCTCCAGCTTCACGATGTCCGCCGAGAAGGCGCGGATGCCGTGGGCGGTTTTTTCGGTGGCCATCGGGTCCTCGTTGAGGAGGAAACGGAACTGGCTTTCGTTGAGGCTGATCTTTTCGTGGCTGCTGGCGGCGGCTTCCTCGGCGGTGAGGCGGGCGGTGACCGGTTCGTCGGAGGCTTGCAGCTCGGCGAGCAGGCCGGGGCTGATGGTGAGCAGGTCGCAACCGGCGAGGGCGAGGATTTCGCCCTTGTTGCGGAACGAGGCTCCCATGACTTGGGTCTTGTAGCCGAATTTCTTGTAGTAGTTATAGATCGAGCGGACGGACATGACGCCGGGATCCTCGTCGCCTTGGAAATCCTTGCCGGTGGCGGCCTTGTGCCAGTCGAGGATGCGGCCGACGAAGGGCGAGATGAGGCGGACGCCGGCTTCGGCGCAGGCAACGGCCTGGGCGAAGGAGAATAGCAGTGTTAGATTACAATGGATGCCTTCCTTGGCGAGTTGCTCGGCGGCCTTGATGCCTTCCCAAGTCGAGGCGATCTTGATGAGAATCCGCTCGCGGGAATGACCTTCCTTTTCGTAGGCGGCGATGAGCTGGTGGGCCTTGGCGACCGTGGCGGCGGTGTCGAACGAGAGGCGGGCGTCGACTTCGGTCGAAACGCGGCCGGGGACGATCTTGAGGATCTCGAGGCCGAAGAGGATGAGGATGCGGTCGAGGATCGCTTCGGTGAGGGCCGGACCGGTGACGCCGGTGGCCTTCATCTCGCTGACGGCTTGCTCGACGAGGTGCTTGTATTCCGGCTTGGCGGCGGCCTGGAGGATCAGCGAGGGATTGGTCGTCGCGTCCTGCGGCATGTAGGTTTTCATCGACTCGAAATCTCCGGTATCGGCGACGACGGTCGTTAGCTTCTTCAGTTGGTCGAGTTGATTCAGGTTCATGATGGGACTGAGGTAATCCCCCGGCCAGCGGATGGGAAGATGAAAAGCCCCCCCGATCGGGTTAGCGCATGAATCTCACTTGAGGCGGTGATGAATCCTCTTGAATACCAATGCCCCGGCGATGGCTCCGAGGAAATCGGCGATCCAGTCGGGGAAATTGTTTCCGCTGCGGCCGGGGACGAAGCCCTGGTGGTATTCGTCCAGCCAGCCGACCAACGAGACGACGATGATGGTGATGATGAGAATCGCCGGCCAATTCGGGTGTCCCGGATTCCGCCGGAAAAGCCATGCGGAGAAAAGGCCGGCACCGCCGAAGAAGTAGCCGAAATGCTGGATTTTATCGATGCCATCGATGGGCGGCATCGGCACTCCCGGATGCGTTCCGGAAGAGAGAAACCACAGGACGGCAAACCAAAGCAGGAAACCGCCAAGCCAGAATTTCGGGCTCCGTGGAAGCCGCGCCATGCTCAGAGTTTCCGCATTTCCTCCTCAAGCCGCTCCGCCAGCCATTGCTTCATCATCGACTGATAGTTGAGGAAGCGCGAACGGGCGATGCGCTTGATGCGCGACAACATCCGCGGGTCGAAGCGCAGCGTGATGGTGGTGGACTCGCGGGAATCCGCCTCGTGAACGGAGGCGGCCATCAGCTTTCCATCCAGTTCGTTGGCCTCCCAGAAACGGGCCTCTGCGGCTTCATCTTCAAACTCGGGAATGTCGGTCCAACGGGTGACTGCGTTCATGTTGATTCGAAAATGGGTGCTCAGCGGAATTCCGCGTATTTGCGGTCGTAGAATTTCTGTTCGGACTCGGACATGTCGCGTGCGGCGACAACGCGGGTCGTTTTCCCGTCCGTCCAGAATGAGAAAAACAGATAGCGATCGGAAACCGTGCGGCCCAGCGCGTAGTAGCGGGAGGCGCCGTCGGAGCGCTCGTTGTCGGGCAGGAAACGCACGGAAAAAGGGTCCTCGAAAGCTTCCTCAAGCTCACGCGGTTTGATGTTTCGAAGGTCGAATTGAACGTCGAGAAGGTCGAGTTCCATGGCGGGATTCTGCGGATGAGAGGGGAAAGTGCAACAAAGACTTTGCCGGATGTGGCTCGGTAAAACCCACACCCGGCTAGCAGCGGTTACTCCTTCAATCCGAGGCGGTCGAGATTGGCCTTCTTCCACTCCGCGCCGAGTTCCTGCACGGTTTTGCCGGTCCACTCTTTCCAAAGATTCTCCGAATAGCCCTCATGGGTGGCGACATTGAGTTTCCGCATGAGGTCCTTTTCATGGTTCTTGATGACCCAGTCGAAGAAGTTGGCGGTCGTGCGGTAGCTGTCATCATATTTCGCCCGGCGGACGTTGCGCTCGGTGATTTCCGCGCCCTTTGCCTGCGGCTCGTAGAGGAACCAGCGGATGTAGTCCGCCACGCCCTCCGTCACCCAGCTTGGCGGGCGGCCTTCGCCACGCGGGCGGCGGCGCTCACCCTCCCGTTCGCCACCGAACTGGACGACATGGACCACCTCATGGATGCCGCAGCCAACGGCCTCGCCACTCGCCTGGTCGCGCATGAACTTCGTGTTGAAGACCACGGAAGTGCCGCTGGCGTAAGCCGGCACGCCGCTCATGTGCCCCGGCAGGTCGGTCGAATCCTTCAGGGTGTAGGTGATGTGGGTGGCAGGCTTGATTCCCTCCACCGGCAGCATGTCGATGATCTTCGGATACCACTCGTCCAGCACGGGCACCAGATTTTTCGCGCACCACTCCTGCAGGTCGGGCGCCTCGGTGGCATCCAGCGTGTAGGTGTATTTGCCATCCTTGGACTTGAAGTCCTGGAGGACTTTTTTCGGCATTTGCAGGCGGGCCAGTTCGGGGCCGTTAGAATCCGTGATATCGATCTCGCTGAAAAACGTGCCGTTGAACTGGGGAGCCTTCGGATTCGGCAGGATGTCGAAAAGGACGTAACGATAGCTTCCCAGCGATTTGCCGGAGTCCGGGGAAACCGAAGCCGCGTGCTGGCCGGGTTTGTTAGCGGAGGTATCCACGCTGGCGATCTTTTTCCAGCCGCTCTTCTCGGGATCCACTCCGGCACCCGGTTCCGCCACGAAATCCTTGGCCGTGCCATCCGCCGCATAGACCTGATAGCATTGCGGCGCGCGCGTGCCGGAGTGCCATGAGTAGCTGGCGATGGTGGCGACATCGACGGCTTTTCCCAAATCCGCGACAATTCGTCCGCTGCCGGAGAAAAAGAAATTGGAGGATGGCTCGTCGTCAGTGCGCGGGATTTTTCCGTCATTCAGCACCGCGAGTGGTGCGCTGTTAGGATCCGGTGTGCCGGCGATGACCTTGAAGGTCGCCCCGCTGGCCGCGTCGTTGGAAGCGGGGGGCTGGGTGGTCTCGGTTTCAAACGCCGTGTTTTCCGGCGAACTGCCGATGCCGACCTTGGCGGCCGCGGCGTGTGAAAGGGAGAGGCCTGAGGCGAGTGGCAGGAGGATGGCGAGGGGTCTGAGTTTCATGGAATTTCGAGTGGTGGTGTTCCCGGCGCGTGAAGCGTGCCGGATCATGACGGGTGGACGTCCTTTATCGACACGAAATTCCGCATTTGTCTGAGAAGCCGCCCGAAAATGCCGAACCTACGGAAACAGGTAGGCAAGGATCCCGTTAGATCACAGCGTGTGACCCATCCGCGTCCTCTTCGTCTCGAGGTATTTCTCGTTGTGCGGATTCGCCGGTTGGCGGATGGGAAGCTGCTCGACGATTTCCAGTCCGTAGCCTTCGAGTCCTACGACTTTCTTCGGATTGTTTGTCAGGAGCCGCATCTGGCGGACGCCGAGGTCGTAGAGGATTTGAGCGCCCATGCCGTAGTCGCGGAGGTCGGAGCCGTAGCCGAGTTTTTCATTCGCCTCGATGGTGTCGTAGCCTTCCTCCTGCAGCTTGTAGGCGTGGATTTTCGCCGGCAGGCCGATGCCGCGGCCTTCCTGCCGCAGATAGAGCAGCACGCCGCCTTCCTTCGAAATGCGTTCGAGCGCGGCGGCGAGCTGCCCGCCGCAATCGCAGCGGCGGGATTGGAAGACGTCGCCGGTGAGGCATTCCGAGTGGACGCGGACGAGCGTGGGTTTGTGGGGATCGATCTCGCCCTTGGAGAGTGCTAGGTGATGGCTGCCGTCGGTGTTGATTCGATAGAGGTGGCAGTTGAACTGTCCGAAATCGGTGGGCATGAGGATGGTCTCCTCGCGGTGCACCAGTTTTTCCGAGCGCCTGCGGTATTCGATGAGCTGCGCGATGGTGCAGGCCTTGAGCCCGTGGCGTTTCTGATAGGTTCCGAGCTGGCCGACCCGGGCCATCGTGCCGTCGTCGTTCATGATCTCGCAAATCACCGCCGCCTTGGGTAAACCGGCGAGTGAAGTTAGATCGAGTGCGGCTTCCGTATGGCCGGTCCTGCGGAGGACTCCGTCGGGCACGCCTTGCAGCGGGAACACGTGGCCGGGTTGGACGAACGCGTCCGCCTTGACCGCCGGATCCGCTAACAGGCGGATGGCCAGCGCACGGTCTGCTGCGGAAATTCCCGTTGTTATCCCTTCCGCCGCATCGACGCTCACGGTGAACGCCGTCTTGTGGCCCTCGCGGTTGCGGCGGGTCATCTGCGGCAGTTCGAGTTCCTCCGCGCGCTCGGCGGTCAGCGGCGCACAGATCAATCCGCGGGCATGGACCGCCATGAAATTGACCATCTCGGGTGTGCAAAGCGAGGCCGCGCCAACGAGGTCCGCTTCGTTCTCGCGCGATGGATCATCGGCGACGATGACCAGCCGGCCGGCGGCGATTTCCTCGATGATTTCAGGAATGAGGCTGAATGTTAGGGGCGTGTATGACATGATGAAATGGAAAAAGCGGCGGGACAAATCTCAGTTGAGCGAAGGATCGTCCGGAGCCTCAGCGAGAATGCGGTGGAGCGGGGAAAGCTGGCGCAACAGTTCCGACCAGAGCTGGCGGTCGTGTTCGAGCCCGAGCAAATCTGGCTGCGGCCGCGCGGCAATCCAAGAGCTCCGGCGGAGCTCGTTCTCCAGTTGTCCGGCGGTCCATCCCGAATAGCCAACGAAGGCCCGCACGATCCGGCCCGGCCGGTGAGCGTGCTCCACGGCGTCCGCAGCTGAAATTCTGAGCTTCCAGCGCAGGCCGAGTTTCTTGCTCCACCAGAACGAGGAAAATGTCAGTTGATCGCGAGCCACCGGCCCGCCCTCATGCACCGCCAGCTGCCGCAATGGCGCGAACGCGTCGTCATCCAATAAATCGCCGACCGTTTTTCCCGTCGGATGATTCAGGATCAGGCCGAACGCTCCTTCGTCCGATTTGTGCTCCGCCAGCAGGATGACCGACCGGTTGAAGATGCCGTCCCGCAACGACGGATCCGCCAAAAGCAGCTTCCCCTGAAGCTGGATCGGTGAGTCGGGCATGGAGGAATCGTCGGCCACGGCGAGATCTTAATCCCGCCATCCGCGTTCGCCAACCGCCGATTTTTGGCACGGCCACGGCCACCGCCCGGCGAGTTAGGAATTGACGCGACGGACAGCGGATTTATGAGTTCGACCGGACTGAAACCAACGGCGAAATCATGGAATATCGGCTACTCGGCGGATCGGGCCTCAAGGTCCCGGTATTGACACTCGGCACAGGCACCTTCGGCGGCGAGGGACCCTTGTTTTCCGCCTGGGGAAATACCGGGGTGAAAGAGGCTACCCGGCTCATCGACATCTCGCTGGAGGCTGGCTTGTGCATGTTCGACACCGCCGATGTCTACTCCTCCGGGCAGTCCGAGGAAATCCTCGGCAAGGCCATCGCCGGTCGCCGCGACGACATCCTCATTTCCACCAAGGCCACCTTCCGCATGGGCGAAGGACCCAACCAGATCGGCTCGTCGCGCCATCACCTGCTTCGTGCGGTGGACGCCAGCCTGCGGCGTCTGGGCACCGACTACATCGATCTTTTCCAGCTCCACGGCTTCGACGCGCAAACCCCGGTCGAGGAAACCCTCGCCACACTCGACCAGCTTGTTAGGGCGGGAAAAATCCGCTACATCGGTGTTTCGAATTTCTCCGGCTGGCATCTCATGAAATCGCTGGCGGTCGCCGAAAAATACGGCTGGGCCAGCTACGTCGCCCACCAAGCCTACTACTCGCTCATCGGCCGCAGCTACGAATGGGAGCTCATGCCGCTGGCCCTCGACCAGAAGGTCGGCGCGGTCGTCTGGAGTCCGTTAGGCTGGGCGCGCCTCACCGGCAAAATCCGCCGTGGTTCGCCGCCGCCGGAAAACACCCGCCTGCAGTCCCAGCTCAATATCGACGTCGGTCCTCCGGTGGATGATGAATACCTTTACCGGGTCATGGATGCCATCGACGCGGTCGCCGCCGAGACCGGGAAAACCGTTCCGCAGATCGCCATCAACTGGCTGCTCCAGCGTCCCAGTGTCTCGACCGTCGTCATCGGCGCGCGCAACGAGGACCAGCTCCGCCAGAACCTCGGGGCTGTCGGCTGGGATCTAACGAAGGAGCAGGTCGCCCTGCTGGATGCCGCCAGCGAAACAGCCATGGCCTACCCTTATTTCCACCAGCGCAACTTCGAGCGGAATCCGTCGCCGGTTGGTTGAGCGGCTTTGGGATTGCGCTCCGGGGCCGATTTCAGAGGATGCGATCCGCATCATGGAAACTCGACTAAAGATAGAGACCCGCATCGAGCTGGCCGAAGAACGTTTCATCGTCCCGCTGCTTTACCCGGAAAAACGGACGTTGCGCGTGTCGATGTGGGAAGCTCCCGGAGAACCGGTGGGCTATCAGGAGGCAGTCCTTCAGGATTTCACTGCAGTCAATGAAGGCGTCGCGTGGGGCAAGGAATGGGGAACGGCGTGGTTCCGGTTTCAGGGCGAGGTTCCGGCGGCATGGGCTGGCAAGGAAGTGGTGGCGCTGGTCGATCTGAGTTTCGAAAATGAGGAGGGATTCGGTCGCGAAGGCCAGGTGTGGATGGATGGGCAGCCGGTCATCGCCGTGAGCCGCTATCGCAAGGCGATCCCTCTGGCTGCTGGCCGGGCGGTGGATTTCTTCGTGGAAGCCTCCGCCAATCCGGCATCGGAGTGGCATTGGGACGATGGCAAACGCAACGATCCCGAAGAACGCCTTTTCCGCCTGAAGGAGGCGAAGCTGGCTGTTTACGACAGCGAGGTGTTTTCCTTCCTGATGGATTTCCGCGTCTGCCGTGAATCCATGTTAGAGTTGCCTGTCGATGGCACGCGGCGGGCGCGTCTGCTGCGGGGACTGGACCAGGCCTGCCGCCTGATGGAGCGCGGCAGCCGTGATTGGCTGGAAGAGGCGAAAAGAATCCTCGCTCCGTTATTGGCCGCGAAGAATGGCGACACGGTTCACCGCATCACGGCGACCGGACACGCCCACATCGACACCGCCTGGTGCTGGCCGCTGCGCGAGACGATCCGCAAATGCGCCCGCACGTTCTCCACGGCGCTGGCCTACATGAAACTCCATCCGGACTATCAGTTCAGTTGCTCCCAGCCGATCCAGTATCTGTGGATGAAGGCGCATTACCCGACGATTTACGAAGGCATCCGCGAGGCGGTGAAGCGCGGCCAATGGGAACCCATCGGCAGCATGTGGGTGGAGCCGGATTGCAACGTGCCATCCGGCGAATCGCTGGTTAGACAACTGATCCACGGCATGGATTTTTTCGAACGCGAGTTCGGCGTGACCACCCGCGACCTGTGGCTTCCCGATGTCTTCGGTTATTCCGCCGCGCTGCCACAAATCCTCGCGAAGGCCGGGGTGGACCGTTTCCTAACACAGAAAATCTCATGGAACGACACCAACCGTTTCCCGCACCACACGTTCCTCTGGGAAGGCATCGACGGCACCTGCATCTTCAGTCATTTCCCGCCGGTGGACACCTACAACGCGCGGGTGCAGGCCAAGGAACTCGCAAAGGCCGAGCGGCAGTTCGCGCAGAAGGACCGGGCGTCGCGCTCGCTGATGCCCTACGGCTACGGCGACGGTGGCGGCGGGCCGACGGTGGAAATGATCGAGCGCATCCGGCGTTGGGAAAATTTCGAGGGAATGCCGGCGGTTGAGTTCGGCACCGTGAACGGCTTCTTCGATGCCGCGGAGGCCGACATCGAGGACCCGCCGGTGTGGCGGGGCGAGTTGTATCTCGAACTCCACCGCGGCACCTACACCAGCCAGGCCCATAACAAGTGGATGAACCGCCGCTGCGAATTGCTCCTGCGGGACGCCGAGTTTTTCGACGCGATCACCTCGCTGTTAGCACCCGGTGAACTGCTGGAATCCGATCCGTTCCCCGAGCAAACCGTGTGGGACGTGCCGGGGCATTCCCCGACGAAGGAAACCTCGGTAACAGCGATGGCGCTCGACCGCGCATGGAAACTCCTGCTGTTGAACCAATTCCATGACATCCTCCCCGGCTCGTCAATCGGACGGGTCTATCAGGAAAGCCGCCGCGACTATGAAGTGATCGAGACCATAGCGCTCGCGGTAAGGGATGCCGGCATGCGGCGTTTGTTGGAAAATGTCAGTGACAGTTTCACCGTCTTCAACACCCTCGCCCAGACGCGCACCGAAGTGATCGATATCGAGGGTGCTCCAGTCCTCGTGGAGGTTCCTTCTTGCGGTTATTCGACCATCTCGCGTGCTGATGGAAAAGTTCTTCCGGCTGACTTGATTGCGGTCGAGGTCAAGGAAACGGCTAACGGCTGGCTTCTGAAGAACGGACTACTCGCCGTCACGATCGCCGCGAACGGAGTCATTTCCTCCATGATGGATCTGCGCATCGGACGTGAGACCCTGTCTGGCCCCGCGAACGAATTCCACCTGCTGCGCGACCATCCCAACCGCTGGAACGCGTGGGATATCGAGGCCTCGGCAATGGAGGATTACGAAATCGTCGGCAACAACGGAAAAGGACGTTTGCTAGAAAGCGGCCCGCTGCGGGCTGTTCTGGAGTTTGTCCGTGCTTTCGGCAAATCCACGATCACCCAACGCGTCATCCTAACTGCCGGAAGCCCGCGCCTGGATTTCGACACCACGGTGGACTGGCAGGAGCGCGACCGCGTGCTCAAGGTCTCGTTCCCACTCGCGATTCAGACGGACTTCGCGACCTGTGAAATCCAGTCCGGCCACGTCCGCCGCCCCGTGCACCGCAACACCGGTTGGGACGCGGCGCGATTTGAAATTTCGATCCAGCGCTGGATCGATCTCGCGGAAACCGACTACGGCGTGGCGCTCCTCAACAACGGCACGTTCGGCTGCGACGTCCTCGGCAACCGCGTCCGCCTGACTCTTCTCAAATCCGCCAGCGCCCCCGATCCCACTGCCGACATTGGAGTCCATCGCCGGACCTTCAGCCTGTTTCCGCACTCGGGAAACACCCTGCAGGGAGGAGTGGTCGAGGCCGCGCTCGCGCTCAACGTTCCGCTGCTGGTAACCCCGGGAATCATGAAAGGCCCTGACCGGCATTCGTGGCTGTCGGTGGATCAGCCGGGAATCACTCTCGAAGCCTTCAAACGTTCCGAAGATGGCCGCGACGTGATCCTGCGCTGGCTGGAAGCTGGTGGCCGCAGGGTTAGTGTGAACGTGAATGCCGGTATCGCCGGACTCTCGCTGGAGGAGGTTGACCTGTTGGAGCGGGCGATTCCGGAATCGGGGGAATTCCGTGCATTCGACATCCGGACATTCCGCACGAACAAAAAACCGGAACTTGTGAAATGAACTATTTCGCGCGCATTGGAGAGAAGCTGGTATTCCGGCTGATCAGTTATGGAATCCTTTTGCATGCGAGCTTTTGCATCGCAGCGATTGGCATGTTGGTTGCCGCCCCATTCGCCGTGATGAATCTTGTGGATAACATCCGTCTCACGGACAAGCTGATGACGGAGGCACAGGTGGTTTCCGTGCCCTTGGTCAATCGTGAGGGCTGGCGAAGAGATTCCCAAACAGACAAGTATTTGTGCTATCTGGAACTTCCCGGCCAGGAGGGAGACTTCCGGCTGGCCACTCCGTACCTTCGCCCGGATCCTCCGGCGGGATTGCTTTCGCTACCCATCTACATTCACCCCGCTCTCAATGGACCGTCGCTGGTCCTTCCGAGGATCATTGAGGTTCCGGCCGATCAAAGCTGGGAATCCGTATTTCAAGCTGTCAGGGGCCGATCCATCATCTCTGCGGTTTTGATTTCATGTCTCCTGTTCGTCCTTTGGCTCATCACTACGTATATTGCCATCCGTGGATACTTTTTCATCAAGAACGGACCGCAGAGAAAGCATCGATAGGCAGGCCGGGGCGACTTGGGTGATTTTGAACGAACTTGCACGGAATCTGCAATTGGTGACACTCGGATATGACCAATTTCCTAAACCCGAAGCGGACCGTGGCGGAGCTCAAGGAGCTGCGGGCATTGACGGGCGATGATGACGGAGCCCAGCGGGTGGCCTTCACGAAAACCTGGGCAAAGGCGCGCGAGTGGATGGAAGGGAAAATGGCCGAGTTGCCCGTGGAGGCCCACAAGGATGCTGCGGGAAATTCGTGGTTCACGCTGAAGGGGACTTCGGAGAAATCCCTGCTCATCGGCGGGCACATCGACTCCGTTCCTAACGGCGGTTGGCTCGATGGCTGCCTGAACGTGGTCGCCGGAGTGGAAGTGATGAGGCGGATCTGTGCCGAGTATGACGGCAAGCCACCGGTGACGGTGCGGGTGGTGAATTGGGCCGACGAGGAGGGCGCGCGGTTCGGGAAAAGCTTGTTCGGTTCATCGGCGTTTTCCGGAAACCTGGATCTGGACGAGGCGCGGGTACTCAAGGACAAGGACGGCATTTCACTGCCGGACGCAGTGGCCGAATACGGGATTGATTTTGAAAAAGTGAAGGAAGCGGGAATCGAGGCAAAGAATGCCTCGGCCTATCTGGAACTGCACATCGAGCAGGGACCGGTATTGCTGGACATGGATCTTCCGTTAGGCGCGGTGTTGGGAACCTTCGGGGTGGAGCGACACGCCATCACGTTCCGCGGACAGGCGGCGCATTCGGGCAGCACGCCGATGAACCGTCGCAAGGACGCGTTTCTGGCAGCGGCGAAGATGGCGCCGGAGATTTATGAAATCACCGGCCGTCATGGCGGTGTTTGTACGATCGGTTCCTGCGTCACGAAACCCGGCATCGTCACCAGTGTGGTGGCGGAATGCCGGATCACATTGGACCAACGTCACCTTGATGCGGATTCCCTCGCCGTCATGTTAGGCGAGGCGAAGGCCGCCAGCGAGCGCTACGCGGCGGAAGGCGGCGTGACGGTTGAGTGGGAGCGCCTCTGGCAGATCGAGCCGGTGCTTTTCAACGCGGAGCTGATCGATTTCTGCGATGCTGCCATTTTGGAAACCTGCGGAATCTCGCACCGCCTGCCATCCGGCCCGTTGCATGACGCTGCTGAAGTTTCCCGGGCTGGAATTCCGACAGTGATGTTGTTTGTGCAAAGTCTCCACGGCATCAGTCACAACAAGATCGAGGACACATTGGAGGAACATCTGGAACTCTGCGTGAAAGCCCTCGACCGTCTGGCGAGCAAGACGATGGAGTGGATTCTGCTGGATGAGTGATGGCGGTCGTCATGAAACAACGGGGGAGGAAAGCGTCCGCATGAGCTTTTCCTGATTCCAGAAATCCCGTCCGCCGACGACCTGTCCGTTCTTCGTTTGAAGCCACGTTACGCCCCGAAATGAAACCTCCTGCCCGGTAGGCGGCATTCCCAGACCGGGACCGGTGTGCGTGCCTGTGGCCGTCCAATGGATGCAAACATCGTCCTCATCCGACAGCGAGTTGACGACCTCGATGTGGATGTCCGGGATCGCTTCCAGAAACGCGGATTGAAACGCGAGGAACGCATGGGGACCGACTATCTCTAGTCCGCCTTCCAGATAACCGATGGCGTCGAGGGCCATCAGTTCATGGAGTTTCGCCTGATCACGCTTGTTCCAGACATTTTCGAACCACAGATGGCCGATCTCCTTGGCGTTGGGTAACGTTTTCATGATTTTGTTAGTTGGTCTGAAATTTGCCCGCCATTCGCGAGCCAACAGGCGCACTCGGCACCCAGTTCCGCTTCCGCCCGCTTTTCATATTCCGCGCATTCCTCATCGGTCAGGCATTCGTGCCACCGGCCGTTGACACCCTTGTTGATGAAAACCTCCGCTCCCGCATCCCAGAATGCGCCGCCCATGGGGACGGTTTTGGTCGCGTTCTTTTTCATCCAGTTGAACGAGCATTGTTCGAGAATGGCTTCCCAACGGGACTCATTCATAGGGATTTCCAGGAAAGCGGCGATGCGGCGGATTTCGGCGGGCATGTCGCGTTTGAGATCGGCGAAGTGGAGGAACAAGACATTGGGAAGATGGCGGATGCTCCACCAGCTCCGGATGTTCTCCCAGTACGGCCAGAACGGAAAACCATTGCGGTCCATCCAGTTTCGCCAGTATTCTCTAACATCATCCGGCGGCGGGACGATGGGTGGTCCTACCCGTCCCGGCGTGTCGTTCAACGCCTCATACCACAGGTGATTCGCATTGGCATGGTGGTTGTAAAGACTCCACACCACATCCCGTCCGTCGCGGGCGATGTAGATGTATTTGGCCTTCGGAGAAAACCGCAGCGCCTCCACCGGCAGGTGTGTCTTGATGAAACGGCGGTGGGCCTGCGCTTCGACGACCGGCAGTTTCACGTCCTTCGGCGGAACCCGCAGGTCGAGCCATGGCGACATTTCCGCGACTGATAGATCGGGATCGCCATCGAAAAGGAGTTGCGCGATGATCTGCTGCGTCCAGGTGGTGCCGGACTTGGCATAGGTCGCGATGATGATGTCGTCGTCACGGAATTTGAAATCGTCCCAGATGGTCGAGTCGAAGTGATGGGTGTGGACATCACGGGTTTTCTGCGGCCAATCGATGTTGTGGTTCATGGTTTCCTGATACTGGATTTCGTTGGAATCGCCGACGAACCTATCGGGAAGACTCCCGCCGGTCAACGCTCCGAAACCCACCTTTTGAATTGACTCACCGGAGCCGTTACATCAATCTCTACGGTCGATGAAAACGCTCATTAAATCCATCATTCTACCGACGTTTTTGTTCCTGACTCCACTCGCGGACGCGGCGCTCTACGAGGGGAATTGGAAGAACAAGACTTACAACTCCACCGGTGCCTTGACGATTGATCTGACGATCAAGAACTCGCGCGCATCCGGCAGTTTCAACCTGGATGGTCCGGTCTTCGGCGGCCTCAACCCGCCGGCGATTCCCTTCGACTTTCCGGTGAAGGCGAACGGCTCGGGCAAGATCAAGGTCAACGGCACCATCCTCGGCGACTTCAACGGGAACATTGATGAGGACGGCAATTTCTCAGTCACCATCACCAATATCCCCGGCGGCATCACCGAAGTCCGTATCAATGGCGTGTTCGACATCAAGCTGGAGAAGTTTACCGCGGCATACGAGGTGGACGATGAGAACGGCACTTTCGCGAATGGTGTCGTGGAGGCGCACGTTCACGAGAAGCCGACCTTGAATGTCGCCAAGACGGTCAACGTCACCGGAACCACCGGCAAGGTCCAGGCCAAGGTGGTCACCAACACCGCGGTCAAATCCATGAAGGCCACCACCAGCGGCACGGCCGACATCACCATCACGGGCAACAATCCCTATCAGATTACGGTGAAGAACCTGACCGTGGGAACGACCAAGGTCAAAATCACCGTCACCAACAAAGACGGACTCAGCACCTCCAGAAACGTGAATTTCGTCAAGGCAGCTCCGGCGGCGATGATCACCGGGTCATGACCCGCTCATCTGGTATAAAACATCAAACACCGTTTTTCTCGGGGCATGGCAGGACCGGGAGCTTGGCTGTTAGCGCACCCGTAGCCGGAGGAATCCTTGTCCTGGAGCGAGGCTGCTGACCGGGACCTTCGCTTCGTGGGTCTCGGTGGTCGCGGTGGTGCCGGTCACGGTATCGATCACACCCGCGGCCGACCAGGCGGCGAGGTCGTTGCTCCAGACGACTTGGTATTCAAGATCGGTCGCGGCCAGGCTGCGGACGTAGGTGAGTGTTAGATAATCCGTTTCCCTGGCCATTTGGGGCAGATCGCCCCCGCCGTTGCCAATTTTCGGATTGAGCCCTAGAGCGCGTTCCATCAGGTTGGTGATGCTGTCCCGATCAGGATCCGCACCGTCCGCCGCATCACCCGTGTTGGCGGTGGTGAGGAAATGCTGTTGCCTCCACGAGTCGCCGGGAGGTGGTGGGGTGATGCTGAAGCTGCTGAATGTCGCGGTCCTCAATTCCGTGGCATGATTGGCACAGACGGCCAGGCCAGCCAGCGGGCTGGGGCCGAGAGTGGTGTTGTGGGTGCCGAGGGAAATCCAGTTGGCGGCGGCGGGTGTCGTTGCGAGTGTGGAATAGAACGCGGTGAAGGTGTTTCCCGATCTAACGATTTTTAGCCAGAATTGTCCCGTGATCCCGAGGTTGTTCCCCACTTGTCCGGCCGTCGCTCCCGCGGTGTCGCGATACCTGAAGCGCAGGCCCCGGCCGTGATCGTAGAGCAGCTGGACGAAGGCGGAGTTCGCATCCGTGGAATTCCTGAAGGCGAGACCGGCCTTGGCATACAGGGTCGGCGTGCCTGCGGAGTTGGATGGCAGGCTGGTCACCCGGGCGATCGCCACCTGGTCGCCGCTAACAGGTGCGGCCAGCAAGTGGAATTGGTCGGTGGTGTTAGGATTAAGGTCGATGCCGCCTCCGGTGCCACCACCGGAGACCGTGAAAACACCTCCCCCGCTGGAGGAATAGCCTGAGAATCCCGCGCTCGCAGGATTGCCGATCTCATAGTCCACCCACGGCTCCGGCACCGGTGCGAAGAGTCCGGAAACCTGGGTGCTGGACAACGCGTAGTTGTAGATCCGCAGGTCGTCGATGGTTCCCGCGAAATACGAGCCGCCGTAGAGCGTGCTGCCGAGGCGGATCCCGTGGGGGGCTTCCCGAAGCACGGTGGAACCATTGCCCGAAGCCTCTAACGTTCCGTTGACGTAGATTTTCATCTCACCCGACGAGTTTATTCGGGTGACCACCACGTGATGCCAGGCACCGTTGTTGATCGAGGTGGTTGATTGAATGGTGGTTCCCGCACCGGTGTTGCCCATTCCGAAAGCGGCCTTGCTGCCGGTTAGGGCGATTCCCCAGTCGTTGGCGACTCCCGGCACATCGGCATCCACCATCGACTTGCCGGCGTACCACTGGCCGGTTCCACCGGTGGCGGTGGTTTTCACCCAGTAGGCGATGCTGAAATCCGCGACCACGGAGGCCGGAATCTGGACGTAGGTTCCGACACCGTCGAGCTGCACGGCGCTGGTGCTGTCCTTGCCCGCCACGAATGCGGCACCGACGGGTTTGCCGTTGTTTACTTGCCCGCTGCCATCCTGGATGTTGTTTTCAAACTGATAGTTTGCGACGATCATGTTGCCGACGTTCGCCAGCTTGGAAATTTCCGCTGGACCGAGCACCATGTTGTAAAGCCGCACCTCGTCCAGGCTGCCGTTATAGAATCCGGTGGTGCCGCCGATGCTGCCGACGCGCATGGAGTTCGGTGCGCTGCGGGCTCCGGTCGCGCCCGATCCGGAGGCGTTCAGCACGCCGTCGATGTAAATCTTCAGTGCTCCGGTGGTGTTGTCACGGGTGGCGACGACGTGGTGCCAGTTGCCGTCGTTGACGCTGCTGCCTGATAGGAGCGTGGTCTCGGGATTGCCGACTCCGAAGCCGATTTTCGTGCCGACCAGGGCGAGCCCGAAATCCGTTTTCACTCCGCCCACATCGGCATCCACCAAACCCATGCCGTTATACCATTGTCCCGATCCGCCGGTGGCGGTGGTTTTCACCCAGCAGGCAATGCTGAAATCCTTCTCGATACAGGTCGGGATTTCGATCGATCCACTGGAGCCATTGAAGGTGGCAGCCAAGCTATCCACCCGCCCTGCCGAGTAAGAGATGCCACCGGTGCCGATGCCGTGGAAATTCCTGCTGCTGTTGTCACGCACCGTGTTTTCGAATTTGTACTCTGCCACTAGTCCGCCCGTGAGCTCGCCGGGGGTGACGTCGTCGAATGCGTATTCCTGATTCACGGCTCCACCCAGGTCGTGATACTGGAGGATATTCGCCGAATCTGCCGTCGATCCGTCGAGCACGTCCATTGTCTGGTTCATGGCGGCCTTGTTGAAGATTTTGAAATAAAGTCCGCCGCCGCTTGGCACCAGCCGCCATTGCTGGCCGTCGTTGTTGAGCCATTCCCACTGTTGGATGTTCGCGAGCGGCGCGGAGCTGACGCCGGTGGTTTCGAGAACCTTGCCGCTGCCAACGTTGGTGAATCTCCAGTAGCCGCCGCCCCGGTAACTTGCCGTCCATTGCTGGCTGGTCGAACCGTTCGCGTTGAACTGGTCCACATTACCTCCGTTGGCAGTGCTGTTGCCGGCCACATTGACCACCTTCTGGCTGTGGCGGGCGCGGATGATATAGGTGTGGCCATCCTTCACGGGAGCAGCCTTGAGAGGATCACCCTCGGTCCACCATTCGCTGTAGTTGGAGATTCCGTCGCCGTCCAGATCATTGGTTCCGTTCAATGTCAGGCCACCTGTCTTGTAGCGTTCCCATTCGTCGGACATACCGTCGCCATCGTTGTCCTGGCCTCCCATGTCGAGCCGCATGGCCTGGATGAGCCGCGGAAGGCGGCGGCGGGCCTCCGGGTTATCCTCGTTACCATAGTTGAAGCCATAGGGATAATAATGAACCCCCGAGCGGAAGAGCTCGCCACCGGGCCCGTCGAACAACTTGATGAACTGCCTGACCGCAGGCCCGTCCCAAACATTGTCACCACCGAATCGATCATTCCATTCGTTGGTGGTACCGCTTCCGAGATAATGGGCGATTTCGTGGAGCGCCACCTGGGTGCTGATCGAGCCGCCGAATCCAAGCTCGCCATTGTAGTTGGCCTGCGCCGTGGGAATCCCTGAATGATAGATGACATTGATGTCCACGTTGAAATTGGTCGTGGCATTGTAAACCGCCACGGCTTCGTTCATGACCGCGGTAATCTGCGCCCGCTTGCTCTCGTCTTCCAGATAACTGATGTGATAGGTCAGCGCGTTGGCGATTCCGAAGCCGGCCAGCCACCCCGCGGAAATCATTCCAAGAGTCGTGGGGAGCAAGGGTCGGCGGGTCAGTCGGTTCATCGGATAGAGGCGGGTGGGTTTGATCCGGCTGGGTCGAAAGCGTTCCGAGTGTCGAAAAGGACGACCGCGCGAATACGGTAGACGCAGGTGGAAAGCCTCCGGGGATCGGAATGGATTTTCGCTTGGATGGCCCTTCCGGCAATCCCCCTGATCGGGGGGGCGCGTGCCGGAAGATGACGCCGGCGTGCCGCGATCTAACGATTTCTTTGCCGGGTGACGGTCAATCCTTGCGAATCCGTTCTTCGTGGCGGCCCGGCTGGCTCAAGGATTTCTTAAGCTCACTGCAGGTGCTGAACCTTCAGGCCCACGACGCAGACGTCGTCATCGAAGGACTCGCGTTGGGAAAATTCGCGGATCTCGTCGAGCACGCGCTTGAAGAATTCCTCAGTGTTCAGCGATGCGTGGCGGCTGACGGTGTCCTGGAGTTGTTCCTCGCTGAACAGCTCGCCGGCGGCACCCTCGACTTCGAACAGTCCGTCGGTGAAAAGCATTACCAGATCACCCTCGACCATCGGCTTGGTGACGGTCGTGTAGTGGATTTCTGGGAAAAGTCCCATCGCCGGGCCGCGGCGGCCGTTGCCCTGGAGTTTTTCGGCGGATTGATCGCCGGTGCGGAAATGGAGCGCGCAGGGATGGCCCGCATTCGCGAAGCGGAACTCGCCGTTTTCCACGTCGGCGACGACGTAGAAGCATGTCGCGAACATCGTCGTTTCCGCTTGCTTGAAGATAACCGTTAGCGCGCGGTTGATCTGTGTCAGCAATTCTCCGGGATCCGCCGCGGCGTTGGAGTGTTCCTCCACCAGCCCGCGGATCATGCTGGTGATGAGCGCGGATCTCACGCCGTGGCCCATCACGTCGCAGATCAGGGTGCCAACGGCATTCTTTCCTACCGGGAAGACATTGAAGAAATCCCCGCTCACGTCGCCTGTTGGAAAATACAGGCTGAGGAACCGCAGCGCGCTTTCCCGATCCGTCACGTTCGGTGGAACGGTTGGAAAACTCCGGGGTAGCAGCGCGGTCTGGAGTTCGCGCGCCATCCGCAGCTCATCCAACATCTGATTGTTCTTTTCCCTGAGCTCCCGCGTGCGTTCCTGAACGCGGTTTTCAAGGTCCGCGTTGAGCAGGACCAAGGCGGTTTGCGCTTGGTTGCGCGCGTCCTCCGCCCTGTCGATCCTGCCACCCACGGCGCGCGAAACCTGCGAAATGATCCACGTGATCAGCGCGGCGAAAACCAGCGCACACATCGCGGAAACCACCGCCGGATTCGAATGAGGCTGTTCCAGCAGCATGGCCATTACCCAGCCGTTGATCAGGGCCGAGGCGATGATGATCGGGACAAATGCCCGCAACAGGAGCGCCCGCGTGGCGTCTCCCAGAAAGGCACTCAGCGGCCATGCGCCATCACCCGCCGCGGCCATGATGGCGACGCCACACAGGAAGAATCCACACGCCGTCGGTAGCGCCACCGGAATGATCGTGCCGCCGTACAACAGCGGGGTTCCATACCAGTAACCCACCAGGATCACCGCGCTGATCACAGTCGCCACCGCGCCAGCCACGCAGGCCCGCGATGCGAACCGCTTGGTTGTTAAGGCAATCAAACCGGACGCCACGAAGACGAAATCCAGCGCGGTCATCGGTGCCATCCGGCCGGTCGGGACCGCGCCGAATTTCCCCGGATTGCGTACGAACCACGCGTCGATCCCGAACTGATAGCCGCCGGAAATTTCCACGAATTTCGCAAAAGCGGTCACCAGTACCACCGCCGCCAGCACGCGGGGAATCCACCGCAATCCCGGCCGGAGAACGTGGAGCACCAGGCCGCTGCCGATGAGTGAGAAACACAGCGCGGTGCTCGGAGCCATCGGGATGTAATTGGCGCGGACGCTCGCGAGCAACGGCATGTCCGAGATCCAGCCGATGAAGGTCATCAGTCCCACCCCGACCGCCAGCGACGCGCAGGCCAGCCTGACCTTGCGGAAGGATGGATCGGCGGTTTCCTTTTCGACCATGCCTCCACCTAGCCATGATAGGAGGATTTGTCTATCCGGAACGTTCATCGGCGAGCCCCCGGGCTGGCAATGATTCCTTTCCTTGCGTGATGGATTGGTGGAAATTGAGCGCGACCATGCCCTCACGCGGACGCCACCAGAGTTCCTCCAAGGAATGTCACCAGATCATGCGCCGCATCGAGGCGCTGGAGGGTGTCATCGGCGTGATCATCGGCCGTTCCTATGGCGGAAAATCCCTGGGGCAGGGGAGCGGGACGGGATCTATCAGAATCCAGCGCAAGGTCTCCGGCGGACTCAAGGCGGTGACCCAATCCGCGAAGGGCCTGCAGGAGATCTTCATCCGCACCGAAGCCGGGATGGAGGATGCCATCATGGAGGCGGTCAAGGATCTCTGAGTTGGAAGCACTTCCAGATGTGCCGGTGGTGGTTCGTTTTGTCACAAACTATCGTTTGCTATGGTGATTTGCGGTTCCACGGTTGCTGCACTTGGAAACCAGATCAATCGCCGTGAAAACCAAACTCCCGCTCTCTCCCCGCCCTTTTTTGCTCAACGCGCTTCTCGGGGGCGCCTTGCTTCTCGGCTGTGCCACCGCTCAGGCGGATGTGAAACTCAAGAGTAACATCGGCAGCAGAACCATCGATGACGATGTCGTCATCGCCCGCGGAACCTCCTGCGTGCTCAATGGCACCATCATCAAGGGCAACGTGCGGGTGCTCGACGGTGCCACACTCGTCGCCAAGGGCGCGAAGGTGGATGGTAACGTCCAGGCCTTTGATTCGTTCAAGGTCGATCTCAAGAGAGGCACACAGGTCGAGGGGGATGTGCAAGGCGAAGGTACCCGTTCCATCCTGATCAGCGGGGGAACCTGGGTCGGTGGCAACGTGCAGCTCGTGGAAGGCGCGGCCGGCTCCGGAGTCGCCGTTCTATCAGTCACCGGTTCGGAGGTCGATGGTGACGTCCAGGCGGAGAAAAGCTCGGGACTTCTGGTCACCTCCGGCACCACCATCGGAGGGAATCTCCAGTTTGTCGAAAACAAGAAGGGACCCTATCGGATCCAGAACAACCGCATCGACGGGGATCTCCAGTTCTTCAAAAACAAGGGAGCCGTCACGATCACCGGAAACCGCGTCGGCGGTAATCTCCAGAGCAAGGAAAACAGCCCCAAACCCCAGGTTTCGAAGAACACCGTCGAGGGCGACACCGAGCTCGAGTGAGCCTGCTGTTATTTCCGGTGGAACCGGAGGAGGCGGTCATCCGCTGTCAGGAAGACGGATTTTCCATCCTCGCCTCCGAAGGCGACATTCGCCGTGGCCCGATGGGTGAGCACCCGGCCTAGCAGTTTTCCATCAGGTGAAATGATCAGCAGTCCGCCGGGGCCGGTGGCCCAGAGGTTTCCTGCGGCATCCACCTTCAGACCGTCGGCCGCGCCGGAACCGGAGAGGCCGCGCGTGTCGAAGAAGGTCCGCGGTTCGCCCGCCGTGCCGTCGGGCTTCAACTGAATGGAGAAAATATGCGGGCGCGGGCCGTGGGAGTTCGCGACGTAGAGGGTCTTTTCATCGGGCGAGAGGGCGATGCCGTTAGGGCGTTCGATTTCCTTGGTGACGAGGCTCACTTTGCCGTCCTTGGCGATCCGGAAGACGCCGCAGAAATCGAGTTCGCGCATCGGGTCTTTTTCCTTTTTGGGCAGGCCGTAGATGGGATCGGTGAAAAACAGGGTGCCGTCGGAATGCACGGCAATGTCGTTAGGGCTGTTGAGGCGCTTGCCCTCGAAGCGGTCGGCGACGGTCATTTTCCCGCCGCCCTTGGTGAGCACCGAGATCCGACGGTCGCCATGTTCGCAGCACAGCAGGCGGCCCTCCGCGTCGAGCGCAAGTCCGTTGGATCCCGGCTCGCCACCGTAGTCCGCGACACCGGTGTAGCCGGAGGGTTTCATGTAAGGGCGGACAGCGGAGCCCGGCTTCCAGGCATGGATGATATTGTTAGGAACGTCGCTGAAAAGCAGCTCGCCCGCCGTGCGATCCCAGACAGGGCCCTCGCTCCAGGTGTAGCCTTCGCCTAGCAGCTCGATGGGCGTGTTCGCGTCCAGCAACGGGTCCAGCGCGGGATCGAGACGCTCGACCGAAGGATTCTGGGCGAGCACGGACGTGGCAAGGGCGAGGAGAATGGCGGTGACGGGAGGGTTTTGAAACATGCCGCGAGACTTGGTGAAATCCCCCGCGGGTGGAAGTTCAAATGAGCGGGAAAAAATCACGATTGCCTGCGACCGGTGGTGCGTGAAGGATCGCCGCATGACCGCTATGGACCTCGCGCGTTCCGCCGCATCCGATGCCTCGCCGCCCGCGGGGATTTCCGTTTCCGCAAATGCCTTGTGGTTTGCCAAAGCCGGAAAATGGGATGCCGCGCACGACCTTTGCCAGGACATCCCGGGGAGCGCCGGATCGTGGATTCACGCGTATCTGCACCGCGAGGAAGGCGATCTTTCCAACGCCGCTTACTGGTATTCGCGTGCCGGAAAACCGGTGCCGGCCTCCACCGTTTCGCTGGCCGACGAGTGGCTGGCGATTGCCGGTGATCTGCTCTAGCGGGTAGTCGCCGGCCGGGGCATACGTGGCTCTCACGCGGAGTTCGCGAGGGCGGGGAGATGAACAAGACTGACAAGGGCGCGGATAAATCCTATTGGATGGGATTGCTCCCATCCGCGGCGAGGTTTTCGCATCCCCCCCTATCATGAATACCCGCATCGAAGCCCTGCTCGGCGAAATCCGGAATCTTGAGTCCCAACTGCTGGAGGAAAGCAAAAGGAAGCAGCACGAGTTCTGTTACCGGATGCATGACCGCAAGGTTCATTTTTCAGAGGAGGCGAGGGGCCGCCATCAACTGCTCCGCCAGAGCGTCCACAGCTACCTGCTCAAGTCCCGGTTTCTCGTCATCCTCACCGGTCCCATCATCTGGATGGGGCTTGTTCCGATTTTGTTAGTCGATGTGGTCGGCACTATCTATCAGACTATTTGTTTCCCCATTTACGGCATCCCCAAGGTGAGGCGGGCCGACTACATCGCCTTTGATCGCCATCGCCTGTCCTATCTGAATCCCATCGAAAAGCTCAACTGCGAATACTGTGCCTACGCGAACGGGATTCCCGTCTATTTCACCGGAGTCGCCGCGCGGACCGAGCAGCACTGGTGCCCGATCAAACACGCGGGATGCCTCAAGTGCGCGCACAGCCGCTACCGGCATTTCACCGAGTTCGGCGATGGAGAGGGCTACCGGTCGCGCCTCGAGGAAATCCGGCGGGAGTTTGACGACTTGGAAACACCAGAAGATCCAGCCTAGCCAAAGCCGCATTGACCGACGTTAAAATGAATCGACCCCGCCGTGAGAGACGGCGGGGTTGAAGCGTGAGCCCCCTCAGGACATGCTGTGAAGGCCGACGACATTGCCCTCGGGATCACTGAAAATCCCGATGAAACCGTGCGGCGCGATGTCGAAGCGTTCCTTCAGTACCTTGCCGCCGGCAGTTGGGATGCGTGACAGCACGCCGTCGAGGTCGCCTTCGACATTCAGATAGATCAATGTGCCGCCGGGACCGGGCTGGCAGCCTTCCATTTGGGTGAGTGCTCCGCCGACACCCTTGTCAGGATCGCCGGGAAACATGGCCATGTGGCAGCCTTCCATGGAGGCCGGGGCCAGGCTGGTGTCGAGGATGGCGGAGTAGAAGGCCGTGGCTTTCGCGAGGTCGTTGGTGAAGATCTCGAACCAGTTCAATGCGTTTTCTTTCATGGTGGTAGTGGTTGGTTTGTTGATGTGCCCGTTGATCCGGGCGACAGGGGGATTCCACCATGGCTTGCTGACAACCCTATGTCAGGAGGGTTTCAAGCTGGCGCAAAATCTTCGGCGTAATGGGCGGCGATGGCCAGCGCGGCCTTGCGAACGCTGTCCCGGAGTTCGTGCGGCTCGATCACCTCCACGCGCATTCCGAATCCCAACAGCCAATCCGTCAGCCAGTCCAGCGAGAAGGCGAGGAGTTCCAGCCGTGCCCGGCTATCGGATAGGCTTGTCTCTGAAATCGGCGTGCATGGCATCTCGGCTCGGAAACGTTCGAGCGCCTCGATCTCCACGATCACGGTGACAGGAGTCAGTTCGTGGCTCTCGATGTTTTCCCGCAGGAACTCCTTCACCGAGAAATCCGCGCGGCC
Organism: Verrucomicrobiota bacterium; assembly: GCA_040386755.1. GTDB lineage: Bacteria > Verrucomicrobiota > Verrucomicrobiia > Verrucomicrobiales > Akkermansiaceae > Luteolibacter. The sequence continues at coordinate 306,803 of JAZKEY010000002.1, forward strand.
TTCGAAGCTTTCATCCAACAGCTCCCACGTGGCCATGCGGTCGAGACGGAAATCCCGCACCTCCCGGCGCAGGCGGCACCATGCGATGAGGTGCCATTGCCGCGCGTAGAATACCAGGCCTAACGGCTCGACAATACGGGTGGTGATCGCCCCGCGGTTGGCGGTGTTGTAACGGATTTGCAGGCAGCGTTTTCTAACGACTGCATCCTGGATCGGCATCAGCGATTCCCGCCGCTGGTCGCCACCGGGCTGCCGGAGGCGGACACCGATCCTGTCCTTGAGCCGGTGCAGGTAGTCTTTTTTCTCCTGTGGCAGCACGGAGCGCACCTTGAGCAATGCGGATCTCAATGAATGTCTCAGTGATTCATCCGCCACCTGTTCGGTCACCTCGCCACTCATGAAAAGCGCCGCCGCCTCGTCCTCGGTGAACATCACCGGCGGCATGTGATAGCCGCGCATCAGGCTGTAGCCCACACCGGCCTCCGCGATGATCGGCACGCCAGCTTCCCCCAGCGCGGAAAGATCACGGTAAACCGTGCGGACGCTGATCTCGTAGTGCGCGGCGATTTGCTCCGCCGTGATCACTCGCTGGCCTTGCAGCAGCAGGATCATTCCGGTCAGGCGGTCGATGCGGTTCATGGAATCTGTCCTCAGTGAGTATCAGCCTCCGGGGACCCGCGACAAGCGGGGAATCATCCGCGCGACGGACGGAAGGAACGGATGGAAAGCGGACGACGGCTGGGTGGAGAGCATGAGTCCGGCAAACGGCGCCGGATTCCACGGTCCTCCGGTCAGGCAACAGAGGGCGAAAGGCAGGGATCCGGCGGGATGAAGCGCCACCATGCCGTTCCGAACAGGGAGTCACGCGGTCAGCCGGTCCCGCGTGACGAAGAAACCCATCAGTTTACGGATTTGGCCGTCCCATGGCCGGGCACCACCAACTTCGTTACCTAACACCAACCGGCGCTCCGGACTCCAATCGAGCCGGATCCTTGTTGGCCCGGGCTGCTAGTCAGAGGAAATGTCGGACTTCTTCGTCTCGGCGGGCTTTCCCCCACCCGTGGTGGTTTCAACCACACTGGTGGTTCCTCCTGCCGAGCGGGCGGCACCCATCACCCCCAACCCTCCGATAATCAGCCCGATAACGATGAGCCAGGTCTGGGAAACGCCGGCGGTGAACGCGCCGTAAAGGACACCCGCGAGCACGATCAAGGTGCCCATTAGATAAATGATCGGTTTCATGATGTGAGCGGAATAATTCTAGCAACACCATCCCGTTTTCCGGGCGGGCGGTGGCGGGCGGTGGCAAGGGATCGTGGATTCCGACCCTTTGCCACGCCAGTGGGCTTCAGTAGTTCGTTGTGGTGGTTTTCTTGTAAGTGGTGGAGCCGCTGTAGGGATCGGTCTGCGCACTCGTGGTGGTTGTGGCCTGGGTGGTGACCGAAGGTGTGGCCGGTTCGACGACAGTCGTGCAGCTTGAAAAGAGCGCGACTGCGGTGAGGGCGAGCAAGGCGATGGTGGTTTTGGTTTTCATGGGGTCGTTGGTTTGTATGGAGGATGTTGGCTCCACCCGTTCTTAGCATTCGGGATGCAAATTGCTTCCCTTGTAGTAAGTCATTGAGGGACAGGTGGGGATTGTTTGCAGCGAGTCCGGGATCGAAGCTCGGGTGTTGCACGAAACCGATGTTTCATCCGATAACGTGCAGAATGCAGTTATGTTAGATTGCCGCGCCGCCACCGCTGGATGTTCGGTCAGGAGGACGTGCCATTGATGCGATTCCGGCGGAGGGACCCAAAGCGATGCGTCACTTGATGCGGACGACGAGCACCCTGCGATCGAGAACCATCTGGGATTCGGTGCCCGCGGGATATACCGGGTAGGACTCACCATAGCCGTGAGCGCTCAGCGCCGATGCGGGAATCCGATAGCGTTTGGTAAGCTCCTCATAAACCCGCCGCGCACGGGCCGCGGAGAGTTCCATGTTCAACTCATCCGTTCCATCCGTGCTGGTGTGTCCTTCAATGTCGAATACCGCCGAGGGATCCGTTCCGGTGATTTCCACAATGGCCGCCGCTGTTTGGTCCAATGCGAGCCTGGACTCCGAATCGAGCAACTCAGCCGTCTCCTTCACAAACAACACGGGGACCGTGACATACGGAAGCTCACGGCCTTCCACCACTACGACGCTGCGCTCGGTGTTATAAACCCGTCCACCCACGCGGGTCGTCGTGGTTTCGGTGGTTTCAGTGGTAGTTCCGGGCACCGGCTGGGCCGGCAGAACCTTGGGGGCAACGGAAAGCTGACGACGTGGATCATATCCCGCGGGAGCCACCGGCACCGGTGTTACGACCACGGTTTCCTCCACAACTTTGGTTCCGGGAAGGTTGGTTTCGACTACGGTCTTTTCGACCACGACCGGCGGCGCCGGCGTCGATTGACCGAATACGGGCAGAATGAGAGAGGCGGCGATCAGGATATGGCGGGTGGTTTTCATCGCCTCCGCTATCGCACGGGGTGTGCCGATGGTCCGTCATCCCCGGAATGTTGTTAACCGGTTTTGGGAATCTCCGGACGAAAGGTAGTCGGAATCCTTGCGGCGGTAGGGAAATTGACAGGTCGATTTTGTCCTCCAGGTTGGCGTGATCGTGCCTGCGGGAGAGAGGGGACTGCGTAGCAAGCGGACGGCCCGTGGAGGCCATCAGGCTTTTTGCCTTTTTATCGGGCGGTTCGCGCAAACGGTGGTCACTTCACCACCGGCTTGCCTTCCTTCTGCCAGGCGATGATGCCGCCTGCCATGTCGTGGAGATTGGTGAAGCCGGCATCCTGAAGTTGTTTCGCCGCCTTCGCACTGCGTTTGCCGCTGCGGCAATAGACGACGACCGGTTTTTTCGGATCGAAAATCTCCTTCACGCGGGCCACGAAATCGTCGTCGGCAATGCCCACCCGTTTGGCTCCCTTGAGGTGGCCCTCGTCCCATTCCTCCGGGGTGCGGACATCGAGCAACTGGACACCGGCGGCGATCTTCCCGGCCGCCTGTCCGACCTTGAGCGGTTGATCCTTCGCCACCTCGTCCGCTCCCGGACAAAGCCCGGTGAGCGCCGCGGCGAGGATCAGGCTGATGATTGGTTTCATGGAATCCAATATGGTCGCACGCACTCCCGATTCAACCCCGAATCGTCCCGGGTGGCGAAGCGGGAACACCTGGCGATCTAACGGGTAAATCCATCCTCTCCTCTGAGGAACGCGGGCGATCGCGCGGAGGAGTGGATCGAGGTTCGCGGGCGCTGTTATTTTTCTGACAGATTGCTTGCAGGCGGACGGGATTTCCGAGAGATTCAGGATCCGGTCGGGTCATTCCGGCGAGCTGTCTGATAGGGCCGCGTTCGAAGAAATGACCCGCAACCCGCATTGTCCCGTCGTTTCCGCGGCCTTGATCCGCGCCATTGAACAACCCGCACAACCCGCCATGAACCATCCCAATCATCCCTTCCACCCGGTCATCTACATCCGTGGTTTCGCCGCCACGCAGGGCGAGATCGAGGAGACCGTCGCCGATCCCTACATGGGGTTCAACATCGGATCCACCAAGGCGCGCCAGGTCTGGACCGGCGAATTGAAGAAGTTTTTCTTCGAGTCGCCGCTGGTGAGGCTCCACACGGATCATGGCTATCGGGACGTCTTCGACGAAGGCGAGGATCTCATCGCGGCGGAGCGCACGGATCTGCCCATTCCCTATCGGTCGGTCATCATTTTCCGTTATTATGACGAGGCGTCGAAGGCGTTCAGCGATGGCGAGACTCCGCCGATCGAGCAGTTCGGCCTCGGGCTGGGCAAGCTGATCCTTCAGGTCCGGGACAAGATCTGCGCGAACCCGAAAAACCACGTGACTCCTGCGGATTTCCGGGTGCATCTCGTGGCCCATTCCATGGGCGGGCTGGTGGCGCGTTGTTTTCTCCAATCACCGGGACTGGGGACGGCGAAGGAATTCGCAGCGGTGAAGGAGGCGCGGCAACTGGTGGACAAGGTGTTCACTTATGCCACGCCGCACAACGGCATCGACATGCGGATCGTGAGAAATGTCCCGGCATGGGCGAGTTTCGGCGAAGTCAACAATTTCAACCGCGAGCGGATGGCCGGGTATCTGGGGCTGCCGGCCAAGCCGAAAAAAGATCAGGAACTGGATGTCTCCGACCTCGGTGAGTTTCCCGCAGACCGGATGTTCAACCTGGTGGGAACCAATCCCGGTGACTACACGGTGATGAAGGGGTTGTCCTCATGGGCGGCCGGTGACGACAGCGATGGATTGGTGCGCATGCACCAGGCGACAACCCATGGCCGCGACCGCCAGGGGCGCGCTGTCGAGTCCCCGCGCGCGCACGTTTTCAGGAGCCATTCCGGGCACTATGGAATCGTGAATTCCGAAGAGGGCTATCAGAATCTAACGAGATTTCTGTTCGGAAATTTCCGCATCGACGGCATTCTGGACATCGACGAAGTGATCCTGCCGGCGGAAGTTGACAAGGCACTGGAGGCTCTGGATGAGGAAGACAGAAATGACTTCAAGGCGTCCTATCAATTCGAGGTGGCGGTGAGCGTGCGTAATTGCAGGTGGCAGCTCCACCGCCGGAATGTGCGGGAGAATTCCTCGATCTTCCGTAGCTACGAGGAGCTTTTTCCCAAGGGGAAAAACGGTGAGAGGAAGCCCGACCGGTCCCGGAGTCCGCATCTTTTCTCGACGTTTCTCGACCAGCGGCTGAGTTCTCGCACCAATGGCTCGGTGAGCCTCGCATTCGACATCTCGGTGCTGGTGCCGGAGTATACAATGAAAGGGGTTTTGTTCTTCAAGCGCCACTACGAGGGCGGCAGCATCTACAAGCAACAGATCATCATCGAGGCCACCCCGGACAAAAAGGAGCCGAAGGGATGGCGAATCAATTACGGCTTCCAGAACGAGACGCCCAACGCCGCGCCCCACGTCGCAGAGACGACGGTTTTGGATGGCGACGCTGGCCTCGAATTCAAGATCGACGTGATGCAGGATCAGAAGCCGGGGATCAAAGCCCAGCTGCGCATCATCACCCGGCCATGGGATTAGAAAATAACGGACACGGTGGTGTCAGGCACCCCGTGTCCGCAGCTGGTTTAGCCGGATTTCCGCGCGGCCATTCAATACGACCGCCGCAGCTCGATGGGGCGCTGTTCTTCGGCTTTGTCATGATAGGTCGGGCCGTCGGTGTAGGAGCCTGTCAGGGTGTTTGCCGAGGACTTGGTCAGGATGATCGCGTAGTAGCATTTTCCGGAATCCCAGGTGGTCAGATAGGCCTTGTTGCCGCTGACGACTCCCTTGACCTCGTAGGTGTCCAGAGTGCCGGTGATTTCGCGGCCGGACTGTTTGAAGGTGCCGCGGCCCCAGCCTTCGGCGAACCAATTTCCGGAAACCTGGATTCCTGCGGCAGCGGTTTGCTGGTTCATCCATTCCTGCGCGGCGGTCTGGTTTTGGGCGATCTTCTGCTGGGTTTGGCAGCTCACTTGGCAGAGCGCCAGGCCCGCCACCATCGACATCATGTTGATTGAAATTTTCATCAACGGGATTCTTAGCGTTGTGATCGCAAGCGTGTGAAGCCTCAAAATTGATAGACGGATTTTTTTCCCGGCGAGTGGTTCCGGAGAACTCGGGCGATTTTCAAATTAAAATCCGTGTCACCACCGGACCGGCGGCCTATGCTGCGCCCATGCCGTTCAGCAACTTCGGACTCGGAAAACAGATTCTCCGCGCCATTCAAAAAGCAGGATACGTCCGCCCGACGCCGGTGCAGGCGGCGGCGATTCCCAAGGTGATGCAGGGAAATGACCTGATCGCCATCGCCCAGACCGGCACCGGCAAGACCGCGGCGTTCGTGCTGCCGATGCTCCACCGCATTTCCGAAGCGAATCTGAACCGCCAGCCGCGCGGCACCAAGGCGCTCATTCTCGCACCGACCCGCGAGCTCGCGCTCCAGATCATGGAAAACACCCGGGCGTATGGGGACGGACTGCCGATCCGGGTGGCCGCCATTTTCGGCGGCGTCGAGGAAGAGGCGCAGATCAAGGCGGTGCGGAAAGGCGTGGACATGATCGTCGCCACGCCGGGACGCCTGATCGATCTGCTAGGCCGGCAGAAGGTGGATTTCAGCATGCTCGAAACGCTGGTCCTCGACGAAGCGGACCGGATGCTGCACATGGGATTCCTGCCGGACATCGAGACCATCATCAAGGATCTTCCCAAGCGGCGGCAGACGCTGATGTTCTCCGCCACTCTATCGAAAGAGGTCGAGTCGCTGGCGCGGCGCTTTCTCTATCAGCCGAAGATGGTGCAGATCGGAAAACGATCGAACCCGGCGGACACCGTGGTCCAGTGCGTTTATGAAGTGCCCGCGCATCTGAAGAAAGAGATGCTGTTGGAACTTCTCAAGCAGGCGGAATTCACGCGGGTCCTCGTTTTCGTCCGGATGAAGGACGGCGCGAACCTGCTGACGAATTTCCTCAAGCTCGCCGGGATGAAAGCCACCCGGCTGCACTCGAGCCGCTCGCAGGAACAGCGGCTGCAGGCACTCCAGGATTTCAAGGACGGAAAAGTCCAGGTGCTCGTCGCCACCGACATCGTCGCCCGCGGGATCGACATCGACGGCGTTTCCCATGTCGTGAATTTCGATTTTCCGGTCAACCCGGAAGACTACGTCCACCGCATCGGCCGCACCGGCCGGGCGGAGGCGCAGGGCGAGGCGGTCAGTTTGGTGCCGAAGGGCGATCTCAATCTGCTAGGCATGACCGAGCTCGCCATCGGCCAGCGTCTCGAACGGAAACGCCTGCGCGGCTTCGACTATCACGCGACGACTCCGGCTCCAACACCGGGTGAAAAACCGGCGAAGCGCGACTGGCGGAAGCGCACGCGCGAGATGGAGGCGAAAAAGTCCGCGAAACCCGCCGCGCCGGTTCACAAGCGTGCTTTGAAAAAGCCCGCGGACAAAACCCGGCGAGGCGGAAAGGGCTGAATTCCGAAACTCCCTTCCGCTGAGCGGCGGGTTTCAGGGCAGGGTGATGGCGTCCAGTTTGATCGGCAGGATGATGACAGACTTCGCGGTGATCAGGTAGATTTTCGCGGTCACGTCGGCGGGTGGGTTGGTCAGCGTGACCGAGACGTTTTTGGATTTCCCGAATCCCATGGAACTTGATCCGTTGGATTTCAGCGGCTTTCCATCCGCAGAGCAGAATTCCACGGTCGCGACCTTGCTTTCGGGATCCTTGAGTTCGTAGCTGAACTCATCGCCCTTCGGCGCTTTGAAGGTTATTTCGACGCCGGCGGCTTTGAGTGTGGGCTCGTCCAACGGCGTGCCGGCGACTTTCGCGACGCTGGCGGTGACGACACTTGTGGGATCCGCGTTGGGGGACATCACTTCCAGCTTGCCGATGATCGCCACGGTTTTCGCGGTGCGCGGGGGATTCGCCAGATCGATGCCGATTTCAAATTCGCCCTTTTGCTTCTTGCCGGGGCCGAAGGGTTCCTTGAGCGGTTCGAACTTGTCCGCGAACATGCTGCGTTTGTCGGTTTTGATCAGGCTCTTGCCGGTATCGTCGGTGGCGCTGTCGATTTTCACCCGCAGGCCTTTGGCGTCGGCGAGTTCGGGACCGGAGACGAGAAGTTTGATTTCAAGGCCGGAGAAAAACTCCCCGGTGGTGCGTTTGTCACTGACCTCGCCGACCCGGACGGCGGTCTCCGCCAGAGCCGGAATGGAGAGTGCCATCAGCAGGGAAAGGAGGTGTTTCATGGGAGTAAGGATGCAAGCGCCGGGGAGCGGCGGGGTCAATTCCAAACCCTTGCCTAACGGATTCATCCGCTGCCGTCGGGAGTGTATTTTGCAATGGGCGCTCCAGTGGTATTTCCTCCAATGAATGCGCATGGTACTTACATTTCATGCGGGATTCCGCCAATCCTGGGGCTTCGGCTTAAAATCACGGTTCCTTGCGATGTGGCTGGTTGACAAGCGAGGGGTGGGTTGACCAATCTGCGGAAGACGCAGCACGGGCGATGGTCCGTTTTGCCCCTCGAAAAAACCACCTTTAAGGACTCAAAGCCCAGTGTTTTCCAACGAAGATTATCTCGCAGAATTGCTCGCCGAAGCCGGAATGGTGAGCTACGACGATGTCGCCAACGCGCGAAACTCGCTCTCCGGCGGGGAAACCATTGTAGAGCATCTCTTGGCGCATACGGCTCTCACTCAAGACAATGTCGCGAAGACCCTGGCGGCGAATGCGGGGATTCCTTTCATCCGGCTTTCGGATGTCGCCTTCGATCCCGGGATCACCGAGACCGTTACGGACGACGTCGCCAAGCGCTATCGGGTGATTCCGGTGCAGGACGAGGGCTTGTCACTGACGGTGGCAATCGCCGATCCGCTGGATTTCGAAACGCTCGACAGCTTGCCGCACGTTATCGGTCGCGAGTTGAACTTGGTTTGCGTCACGCAGGACGACATCCAGAACCACCTCAAGCAATTTTATCATTCCGGCGAGGTGGCCAGCGCAGGACCGGAAGGTTATTCAGTGACGGGTGGCGATGCGGAAGCCGGACCCGGTGACGACGCGCCGATCATCCGCCTGGTGATGCAACTGTTGACGGAAGCGTTTCGCCTGCGGGCTTCCGATATTCATATCGAACCGTTGGAAACCTCGGTGCGTGTCCGTTATCGGTTGGATGGAAAACTGGTTCATGTTGACACCCATCCGAAAAAACTGCTGCCCGCCATCATCGCCCGTTTGAAGGTCATGAGCGGCACGATGTCCATTGCCGAAAAGCGTCTGCCACAGGACGGCCGGATCCAGCTCAAGATGGGCGACAAGGAAGTCGATCTCCGGGTTTCTTCGGTGCCTTCGAATCACGGCGAGTCCATCGTCATGCGGATTCTGGACAAGACCGCGCTGCTGCTCGGGCTTCCCGAACTTGGGTTCTTCTCGGACGACCAGAAGGTGTTCGAAGGACTCCTCGGCCTGCCCGACGGTATTCTCCTCGTTACCGGCCCTACCGGTTCGGGAAAAACCACCACGCTTTACGCCTGTCTCAACGTCATCAACAAGCCGGACAAAAAGATCATCACCGTGGAAGACCCGGTCGAGTATGAGCTTCCCGGCATCAACCAAGTCATGGTGAAAACGGACATCGGCATGACCTTTGCCGCCGCCCTCCGCGCCATGCTCCGGCAAGCTCCGAACATCATCATGATCGGGGAAATCCGGGATGCGGAAACGGCGAACATCGCCATCAACGCGTCGCTCACCGGTCACTTGGTTTTCTCCACCCTCCACACGAACGACGCGCCATCCGCTGTCGCCCGTCTCGCCGACATCGGGGTGAAGCCGTTCCTGATCGCCTCTGCGGTCCGCGCGGTGCTTGCCCAGCGCCTGGTGCGGAAACTCTGTCCGATTTGCAAAGGCCCCGCCGAGCTGACGGACAAGGAAATGCGCGCGCTTTCGCTCGATTCCTCCCGCATGGCGGACGCCACGATTTTCGGCCCTGTCGGCTGCGAAAAATGCCGTGGCAACGGCTACAAGGGCCGGATGGGGATTTTCGAAACCTTCATCATCGATGACGAGGTCCGCAGCATGATCAACAGCGGACTCACCACCACCCAACTCCGTCGGCGCGCCCGCGAGCTCGGCATGCGCACTCTCCGCGAGGACGGCATCCGCAAGGTGTTGTCCGGTCTCACTTCCGGCAGCGAAGTGGTCCACGCCACCATGTCCGACCTCGATTGATCCGTCCAATTCCCGACCTTTTCTCAAAAACCTTCCCGTCCCATGGACAATCAACAGATTCTCGAACTTTTCCAATCGCGCGGCCTCATCGACAAGTCCCTCGCCCAAGACATCCTCGCGGAAGTCGATCACAGTGGCAAGGAGATCGCTGAAATCCTTGCGGACTTCCAAGTTATCCAGAGCCGCGATGACATCTGGCCCGTGGTTGCCTCGGAATTGGGAGCCAGCATGGTGGACCTGAAGGACTGGACGCCACCCGAGGCACTGCTCGCGCTGGTGCCCGCCGGAACCGCCCGACTTCACGGCGCGCTGCCAGTCAGTTTCGACGAAACCGGCCTCTACGTCGCCTTGGTCGACCCACTCAACCCACAGACTCCGGAAGATCTTCGATTCGCCCTGGGTCGTGAGATTCATGTCGTGGTTGCACCGGATTACCTGGTCGAATCCAAGATCAACGAATGTTACGGCGGCGAAGGCAAGGCGATGGAGGATATTCTCAGCCAGCTCGAAGTCGGCGGTGACAGCCTTAATGCCGCGGATCTCGAATCCGAAGCGAACTCCGCGCCCATCATCCGCTACGTCGATCTCGTTCTCTATCAGGCAATCAAGGAAAAGGCGTCCGACATCCATTTCGAGCCGTTTGAAAAAGATTTCAAAATCCGCTACCGCGTCGACGGTGCGCTTTACGAGATGGCTCCACCGCCGATCCATCTCGCCCTGCCCATCCTTTCACGGGTCAAGGTCATGTCCAACATGAACATCGCCGAACGCCGGATCCCCCAGGACGGACGGATCGTCAAACAGGTCGGTGACAAGCAGGTGGACATGCGTGTTTCCTCACTCCCCACCCACCACGGCGAATCCATCGTGCTCCGGGTACTCGACCGTTCGTCGGTCAACCTCTCGCTCGAAAATCTCGGCCTCACCGACCACATCTACAACTACATCACCGACACGATCGAAAAGCCCAACGGCATTTTCATCGTCACCGGTCCCACAGGTGCCGGCAAAACCACCACGCTTTACGCCGCGCTCCGCCGCATCAACACCATCGATGCGAAACTTCTCACCGCAGAAGATCCGGTCGAATATGACATCGACGGCATCATCCAGATCCCCATCAACGAAGCCATCGGCCTCGATTTCCCCCGTGTCCTCCGCGCCTTCCTGCGTCAGGATCCGGACCGGATCATGATCGGGGAAATGCGGGACAAGGAAACCGCGACCATCGGCATTCAGGCTGCTTTGACAGGTCACTTAGTGCTCTCGACCCTTCACACCAATGATGCTCCCGGTGCCGTGACCCGTCTGGTGGACATGGGTTGCGAACCGTTCCTGGTTTCCGCCTCGCTGGAAGGGATCCTCGCCCAGCGGCTTGTCCGGACCATCTGCAAGGAATGCAAAACTCCCTACGAGCCGAACGAAGCCATTCTCAATCAGCTTGGTGTCTCCGCTCATGAGCTCGGAGACAAACAGTTCTTCACCGGCAACGGCTGTGATGTCTGTGGCCAATCCGGCTATAAAGGCCGCCGCGGTTTGTATGAGTTGCTCAATGTGACTGACCCGATCCGCGAACTGATCACCTCGCGGGCACCGTCCGTGGTGCTCAAACAGAAGGCGGTGGAACTCGGCATGAACACCCTCCGGGAAGACGGCCTGCGGGCCATTTACCAAGGTGCCACGACCATCGAGGAAGTGCTTAAATACACCTAACATTTCTCTCGCGGCGCGGTTGGCGGGAGCCGCCGTTTTTCCGCCCCATCCACTAACTTCCTTTACAGAACTTCCCAAAACCTCCAAAAAAAATCCAGTCCCATGGCTAATTTCCAATATTCCGCTCTTGATGCAAAAGGCGAGCAGACCACCGGTGCGATCTCCGCCGCCACCGAGGCCGAAGCCATCCAACAGCTCCGGTCCAAGGGCCTCTATCCGACCCAGATTCAGGAAGAGGGCAAGGGAAAGAAAGGCCATAAGACGGTTCCTCCCAAGAACCGCAATGCCAAGGCCAAGCCCAAGGCTTCGAAAGGACATCTCGGCGGCCGCGTGAAGCCGAAGAACCTGATGATTTTCACCCGCCAGCTCGCCACGCTCATCGACTCCGGCCTGCCGCTGCTCCGCAGTCTCACGGTTCTCGAAAAGCAGGAACCCAATCCCGTGCTCCGGGCCACTGTCAGCGCCCTCGCGGAAAACGTCCAAGGCGGCTCGACCTTCTCCGAATCGCTCGCCCAGCACCCGAAGATTTTCAACAAGCTCTATGTGAACATGGTCAAGGCCGGTGAGCTCGGTGGTGTTCTGGAAATCGTCCTCAACCGACTCGCCGAATATCAGGAAAAAGCCCAGAAGTTGAAGAACAAGATCGTTTCCGCCATGGTCTATCCGGTGATCGTCATGTTCATCGCCGTCGCCATTCTCGTCTTCCTGATGATTTTCATCGTTCCGAAGTTCAAGGAAATGTTCTCCAGCACCGATCAGGAACTGCCGCTCATCTCGCAGATCGTCTTCGGCATGTCCGAGTTCTTCCTCGCCCGGCCCCTGATCGTGCCGAACGTGGTCTTCGTGTTCATCATGTTCGGAATCGGTGCCTTCCTCTTCAATCTCTGGGGCAGGACCAATGGCGGCCGCCAGATGATCGATACGATGAAGCTGAAAATGCCAATCCTCGGTGACATCCAGCGCAAAAGCGCGGTGTCCCGCTTCTCCCGGACCCTCGGCACGCTCGTCACTTCCGGTGTCCCCATCCTGCAGGCCCTCAACATCACCCGCGACACCGCGGGCAACGTCGTTATTTCCCGCGCCATCGAGAAAGTCCACGAAGCCGTCAAGGAAGGTGAAACCATCGTCACCCCGCTCCAAGCCTCCGGAGTTTTCCCGAACATGGTCATCTCCATGGTGGACGTCGGTGAGGAAACCGGACAACTCCCCGAGATGCTTCTCAAGGTCGCCGACGTTTACGACGACGAAGTGGACAACGCCGTCACCGCGCTCACTTCGATTCTCGAGCCGATCATGATCGTTTTCCTCGCCCTCATCGTGGGCTCGGTTGTATTTGCATTGTTCCTACCACTGATTAAGATGATCTCGACGATGGGCAACCAGTAATCGGTTGAGTTCCCCGTCTTTCTCTTAACAAACCCAAGGAAAATGAAAACCAACGCGCGCTGCGGCAAGTCGGCCTTCACACTCATCGAGATGATGGCGGTCATCACCATCATCGTCATTCTGGCCTCCCTCGTCGTCGCCGGACTTGGATACGTCACGGAGCGCCAAGCGAGAAGCAAGGCGCAGGCCCAACTGGCATTGCTTGGAAAAGCCCTTGACGACTATAAGCTGGACAACGGCTCATACCCGTTGACCGCCGATTCCGCCGAGGGCGACGGTCAATCCTCGGTTTTGTTCAAAGCGCTGTATTTGGATTCCGACGACGACGGTGACCTTGCTCCAGGCGATACCGATCAGAAAATGTATCTGCCCGATCTGGATCCCGTCACCAGCAAGCAAGGATGGACGACGGGAACAGCGACCCTTACGACCAAGATCACCGATCCGTGGGGCAATGAATACCGTTACCGGTCATCGCAGAATCTCGCCGGCACTGGCACGAATACCTCCACTCACAATCCTGATTTCGACCTGTGGTCCGTCGGTAAGGACGCTAAAACGGCGGGAGGCACTTCCCCGGGAAACATCAAAGATCCCAAAAACCGCGACGATCTTCGGAATTTCTAACGATCTTTTACGGAATTCCTCTGGCATCTGTTTTCCAAAAGCCCGCCTTACCGGCGGGCTTTCTTTTGGTTGGTGTGCGGAGTCGGCACCGAAGCGGGTGCCGTCATCCACGGTGACGCGGAAACGGCTGTAAATGCTTTTCCCATCCTTGGTCCACGGCTCTTGAATGTTCTCGACTCAGGGTCCGCCGCCGGGCTTCTTTCTTTCCAGCAACATGAGCGACGAAACTGAATCATCCCCCGAAATCTCCCCGAAATCACCCGCTGAAACCACTCCGCGTGCCCGCAAGGCCGCCACTCCGCGCCCCAAGAAAGTTGCCAAGTCCGCCACCCCGGTGAAAGAGGATGTCGTTGCTGTGGTTTCCGAGGCTCCGATGGCACCTCCACCAGCCGAATCCTCCGCCCCATCCGGCGGCGAATGGCCGGAGCCCGAAGCGGCATCCACCGGTGGCGTACCCGGCCAGTCCGAGTCCGGCAAGCGCAAGCGCCGCCGCCGGAAGGGTAAGGGCCAGGGACCCTCCGCTCCGAACACCGGTGGTCCGCCGAATGACGAGGCACCATCGAACGGGATCGCGGAGCCCAGACCTGCCGAAGCCCCGAGGGAACAAGGGCCGCGTCCGAATCCCCAGCCGCAACAGCCCCAGCAGCAACCGCGTCCGAAAATTGATCCCGAGCATCTCGCGAAGATGGCTTGGAAAATCTATCTGGCGGAAGTCAGCGAGGAAGGCGTCGCCCTCATCGGCGACAACGATGCGAAGGATCTTTCCCGCCGCTGTTTCCGCCTCGCGGAAATCTTCATCGAAGAGCAATCCCGCAGGCGTTAGGAAAAGGAGAGCGGACACTCTTGTCCGCCAAGCCAGTGAGCGGCGAAAGAAAAGCGTCTTCAGCGATTCGCCTCCTCCTCTCATTGGCCTGCGACCGGAGTGTCATGGCTCGCAACGGAGTGCTGGCTTCAGCCGGCCTCCAATTGGTTCCCGCACATCAACCAAACCGGCTTTGACGACCTGACATCCGTTGTCGCTCCAAAGCCCGTCAATAGACGTCGCGCAGATAGCGCTTGTCCTTTTTTAACTGCGAGATGAACGCCGCAGCCTCTTCGGCGGTTAGCTTGCCGTGTTCCTCCGCCACCTTGTGGAGGGCGAGGTCCACGTCCTTGGCCATCCGCGAGGCGTCGCCGCAGACATAGAAGGCCGCGCCGCCCTGGAGCCACGACCAGAGCTCCGCGCCGTTTTGCACCATCAGATGCTGGACGTAGAGTTTTTCCTTCTGGTCGCGCGACCACGCGACATCGAATTTCGAAAGCGTGCCATCGGCGATGTAGCCCTCGATTTCATCCTGATAGAGATAGTCGGTGGCGCTGTGGGGATTGCCGAAGAACAGCCAGTTCCTGCCCTTGGCGGCGGTTGCCTTGCGGTCTTCAAGGAAAGCGCGGAACGGTGCGATGCCGGTGCCGGGACCACACATGATCACGTCGGTGGCACCATCTGATGGAAGACGGAACGCGTTGTTCCCATGGACGTAAACGCGTGGCTTGATGTCCTCCTTGACGCGGTCTGCCAGGAAGGTGGAGCAAATGCCGCCGCGCTTGCGGCCGAAGGTGTTGTAGCGGACGATGCCGACGCACAGATGGACCTCGCCCGGATGCGCGCGCGGGCTGGATGCGATGGAGTAGAGGCGCGGCTGGAGCTTTTTCAGATTGGAAACAAACTCCTCGGCATCGGTGAAATCCGCCGGGTGATCGACGACGAGGTCGATCAGGTCGCGTCCCCAACAGAAATCGTCATAGGCCTTCTTGTCATCGGCGGCGACGAGCGAACGAAGGAACGGCGAACCGCTTTTCGCCTGCCACTTCTGGATGACCGACTTGTTGAGCGAGCCGATGTCGTAGTAACGGATCAGCGCTTCACGCAGCGGGATTTCACCGCCGTCGGGAGCCGGGACATCACCCGACTTGAAGGGAAGGTTCGCGATGATTTCATCCACGATCTCCGGCGGGTTCAACGGATAGACGCCGAGCGCGTCACCCACTTCGTAGGCGAGATCGGAACCTTCTAACGAGAGTGCGATCTGATGGGTCTGTTTGTCCCCCGGGCCGTTCAGATTGTAGTTCTCCACCACTGCGGAAGGGAAGGGGTTGCTCTTCGAGTATCCCGCTTCGGCACTCTCCGCCGCAGTGCTCTCACCGGCAGGAATCCCGGCACCGCTGGGTGAAAGCGTGGCCAGCACGGCTGTGGACCATGCTGCATAGGGGGCATCCGCATCGACATCGACATCGACGCGGGGATGAAGGCTTTTTGCTCCCAATGCGGTTAGACGCGTGTCGAACTCGACGCCACATTTGCAGAAATCCGGGTAGCTGCTGTCACCGAGGGCGAGGACGGAATAGGAAACCCCCTCAAGCCGTGGGGCGGCATCGCTCATCAGCCAGCCGTGAAGATCGGTGGCGGTGTCCGGCGGTTCGCCATCGCCGTAGGTGGAGGTGATAATGAGAAGGTTCTTTTCCGTGGCCAGGCGGGAGCGGTCATAGGCCGCCATGTCATGGAGTTCCGGTTCGAAATTTCCCTTCTTGAGCGTTTTGACCAGTTTCTTGGCTAGGCCTTCGGAGGTGCCGGTTTGCGAGCCAAACAGGACCGTGACTGACACGGATGGACCACCGGGAGCTGCGGCTTGATTTCCTTGGGCGAGCGCCTTGGAAAGGAAATCGTTCAGCCAGGCACGTTGCTCGGCGGTGAAAGGTGCGTCGTTGGGAAGTTGAATCGGGAAGACCATTGTTCTGGAAATAAGCGGCCACAGCCGTGGCCGCGGAAGTTGCGGGGAGGTAAAGCAGGTTTCAAGCCTGATTCATCGCAATTCCCCTCATTCCCGGCATGAAAATTTCGAGTCCGCCGCGGAATCCAATCCGCCGGAAATACGGCTGAGAACCGTCGCCGGTGCTTACGATTTCCAGCTCAGCGCACCTTTTTTCAACGCGTAAACGTAGGCGAATACCAAGATCCCGGCAAAGCCCGCCATACTGACCAAGGCAGTCGGCCCTTGGGCGGCGAGGTCCCGGAACTGCACGGCCCATGGATACATGAAGACCACCTCGATGTCGAAAATCACGAACAACATCGCGACCAGATAGAATTTCACGGAGAACCGCGGAGCGCCTTCGCCGATCGGCAACATGCCGCACTCATAGGCGCTGTCCTTGGTCGCATTGCGCTTGGCGGAGCGGCCGAAAATCACACTGGCTGTTAGCGTGGACACGGCGAAGCCAATCGCGATCAGGATCTGGAACAGAACGGGAAGGTAATCTTGTGGCATAATTCAGCGGGCTGACACAGCGGTCTTAAGGTTCCACGCTGGAAATGGGTAGAAAAAAAACCCGCGCCCTCATCAGGCGCGGGTTTTTGATAAATCATACTCGAATCAAGCGTCGTCCTGGGCGGCGGCATCTTGTGCCGCAGCGTAGGCGCTGGATGCTTCGTGAACGCGGGCGGTGCCCTTGTATTCCTTGCCGAGTTTTTCGACGAGGCCGCGGGTCACGAGATTTTGAAGTTTCTCGTAGGCACGCAGACGCAGCATTTCTTCACCACCGCTCACGGCATTGCGAACCTTGAGATTTGCGAAAACGCGCTCGAAGAGATCGTTGAAGCCAAAGACCTTTTTTTCAGAAAGGACATTACAGAGTTCGTCAGTGACATGGTCCGGAAGGCGACGTGAGAATCGGGTACGTTTCGTGGTAATTGCCATAACGACGCGACGCTACACCCATTCGTGACAAAAGCGACTCAAAAAAACGGCGGGATATAACGAACCAGAAAAAATATTTTGCAAGTATTAAATTCCAACCTACGCGATATAGTTTGAATTCTCCCTTGATGCCAGCTTGACACGACCGGGTTTTTGGCCACTCTCCGCGTCCCGCCGCGTCGGTAACGTGACGGACACCATATTCCCATGAAAAAGGACCTTCATCCGAAATACAATCCGGTCGTCTTCGTTGACATGACCACCGGCAAGCGTTTCATCAGCCGTTCGACCAAGACCTCCGAGAAAAAGGAAGTCATCGATGGCGTGGAACACAGCATCATCTCGATCGGCATCACGTCCGACTCGCATCCGTTCTTCACCGGTCTCGCCCAGTTCGTGGACACTGAAGGACGCATCGACAAATTCCAAAAACGTTTCGGCGCCGTCCGCCGCGTTGGGAAGCCGAAGCTCGACTGATCCGGTCCCTCCCGATTTCACCAAAACGCCCGGCCGCCTCGTGCAGTCGGGCGTTCTGTTTTTCAGCGGAGTTCGTTGAAGCTGGAGATGATGTAATCGGCGCCCGCTTCGATCAGGGTTTCCAGCGGAAATGTGCCGGTGATGGCGATGACCCGGCAGCCGGCGGCTTTCCCCGAGAGAACGCCGTTGATGGAATCCTCGATGACCAGGCAATCAGCGGTCGCCAATCCGAGTTTTGCCGCAGTGAGCTGATAGGGTTCCGGATGGGGCTTGCCGTGTGTGATGTCTTCGCCGGTAACGATGGTGTCGAAAAGTTTCCCGAAGCCGAAAGTCTCGAAGGCGAGTTGCTGCGTGGAACCGGACGCCGAAGTGGTGAGGCCATGCTTGCGGCCCGCGGCATGGCTTCGTTCGACGAAATCCTTTGCTCCCCCGATCAGGCGGACGTGATGGAAAAGGCCTGCGAAGAGTTCGATCTTGCGCAGGATGATTTCCTCCGCAGTGCACGTCTGGTTAGGATACATTTCCAACAGTCGGGCGGCCATGCTCTTTTCCGGCGCTCCCTTGAACGAGTAAAGCACGGCTTCGTCATCCAGCGCGTCGCCCAGTTCGGCGGTGAGAGCGATGATGGCCTTCTCGTGAACCGGTTCGGAGTCGACCAGGACGCCATCCATGTCGAAAAGAATGCCGCGGGCGTTGGCGAGTGAATCGGATAGGGAGGGCATGCTCATGAGTCTGAAATGGATGACGGTCTGCCTAGCAGGAAATTTCCCCGGATGGCGATGAAGGCGGAAAAGAGAATGACGATTACGAACGCTCCCGGCAATCCGATGAAATGGCTAACACCCCCGATGAGCGGCGGTCCCGCGAGAAATCCGAAGTAACCCATCATCGACACAGTGGCGACACCTTTCCCGACACCGCCTTCATGAGCCCGGCCACCGGCACCGAATAGGATCGGCACCAGGTTCGCGAGTCCGAAGCCGGCCAAAGCGAGTCCGAAGAAAGTGGCGGGCCATTGATGGATGCAGACGATCACGATCAGGCCCGTGGTCGTGAGGATGCCGCCCGTTCGAAGGATGTTAGGCGGGCCGAAGCGACCGATGAGATAGTCACCGGACAACCTGCCCGCAGCCATGCAGCAGGAGAAAACCCCATAGGCGATCGGAGCCAGCCACGGTGCGGCACCGGAGACGGAACTGCTGTAAACCGCGCTCCAGTCCATCATGACGCCTTCGGCGAACAAGGCCATGCTGGCGAGGATGCCGATCCGAAGCAGTTTTCCGCTAGGGAATTTGAATCCGCCCTCGCTATTCGAATGGGAGGCATCGCCAGGCATCAGCCTGCCGGAGCTGAGCATGACCAGCAGGCCCATGGCGGTGGAAACCGTTAGCGCGATGGGCAGCGCGCCGGCTCCACGTTTCAAGGCGAAACCCACCGCCAACGCCGCAAGCAGCCCGCCAATGCTCCACAGTGCTTGGAAGGTGGCGATGATCGGCTTCCTAACAAAATTCTCGATCGCGATGCCTTGTGAGTTGACCGAAACATCGAAGGCTCCTTTCAGCGCCCCGAAGAGCGTCGCCGCGGCGACGAATGTGACAAACCCGGGAGCGACTGCGAGGAGTGCGAGTGCGATGCAGAACCCGGGCGCGAGGAAAATCAAATTCGCCCGGCTGCCACGGCGGGCGATGGAATGTCCCGCGAGGGGCATGGAGGCGATGGCTCCGATCACCATGCCGAGAAGGGCGATGCTCAGATCCGCTTCCGTGAGACCGAATTTCGTTTTGAACGAAGGAATAGCGTGGCCCAAGTGCCGAAGATCATGCCGTCGGCCAGGAAAAACAGCGACGCGGCGATGCGTGGCTTGGAAGAAATGGCCGTGTTGGAAACTGCTGACAAAACGGCGGTGTCTGCGGTGCTTTGATTCACGCCTGGATCATCATCGATCCTTCAAAATTCTTCCAATGGCATGATTTCATCGCTGTGATAACCTCGGGTTATGGATATCCGAGAACTCCGTTCTTTTGTACTGCTGGCGGGTCAGTTGAATTTCGGCAAAGCGTCGCGGCTCCTCAATCTCAGCCAGCCTGCGCTGACCAAGCAGATCCGCCGGATGGAGGATGATCTCGGCGGTCGGCTTTTCGAACGCGGAAAACAGGGAACCGTGCTCAGTTCGCTCGGCGTGCAATTCCTGCGGGACGCGAAAATCACCCTGCAATCATTCGAGCGGTTGGTGGATCGTGGACAACGTTTGGCCAGCGGCGAGGTCGGGCAGTTGAACCTTGGCTTCGGCTTCCACACGTTCGAACTTGTCCCGCGGCTGATCGTGCAACTGCGGGAAGTGGCACCGGGAATCGATGTCAGCCTGCGCGACATGTCCACCGCGGAGCAGTTGGCGGCCTTGGGAACCGGGAAGCTTGATCTCGGTTTCGTTAGATTGCCGGTGCCGAAGAATGTGAAAACCCTGCCGGCCGTGAGAGACAGGCTGGCACTGGTTTCATCCTCGCTCTCGCCCTTACCCGCGGATCTGAAGCTGGCCGATTGCCGGAACGAACCCTTCGTCGCGATTTCCGAAGAGCGCTCGCCGGGGTTTCGGAGCCACATGCTTCAGCTTTGCGGAAAACACGGATTCCAGCCGGGGATTATCCAACAGGTTCCGGAATTCATGACGGCAATCGCGCTCGTGCGGGCCGGGTTGGGAGTCGCGATCATTCCCGAATCGTTCTGGAGCGCGCGCTTCGAGGGGCTGAGGCTGCACCGATTGAAAGACAAGGAAGCCGCGTGGTCGGTGAGCGCGGCGTGGAACGCGGGTGACACGAATCCGGCGCTGATGCGGTTTCTCACCCTGCTGAGGGAGGATCTGAAGCGTTCGAAATGACAAACCCCGGCGTTTTTCTTGCCTCACCGGGCTGGCTTGCCATGGTTTCCGCGTGCTCGCGAAACGAATCATTCCCTGCCTCGATGTGACCGACGGCCGCGTCGTCAAAGGCGTCAACTTTGTCGATCTCATCGATGCCGGTGATCCGGTCGAGTGCGCCATCGCCTACAATCTGCAACAAGCCGACGAGCTCGTTTTCCTCGACATCACGGCGTCATCGGACAACCGCAATACGATGGTCGATGTCGTCCGCCGCACGGCGGAAAAGTGTTTCATTCCACTAACGGTCGGCGGAGGCATCCGCAGCGTGGAGAACATGCGTGAAATGCTGTTAGCTGGTGCGGACAAGGTCGGCGTGAACACCTCGGCGGTAACCAATCCCGGCCTCGTCGATGCCGGCGCGAAAGCATTCGGCAGCCAGTGCATCGTCGTCGCCATCGACGCGAAACGGGACGGTGCGGGAAAATGGAAGGTCTATACCCACGGCGGTCGCAATCGCCTGGAACTCGACGCGGTCGAATGGGCGAAGGAAGTGTGGCGGCGCGGAGCGGGGGAGATTCTTCTAACCAGCATGGATTCGGACGGCACCCAGGCCGGCTACGATATCGAGCTAACTGCTGCGGTTTCCTCCGCCATCGGCATTCCGGTCATCGCCAGCGGCGGTGCGGGAAATCTCGATCACATGGTGGACGTGCTCGACGCCGGAAAAGCCGACGCTGTGCTGGCCGCGAGCATCTTCCACTTCAAGAAACACACCATTGCCGAGGCCAAGGAGCACTTCGCCAGCCGGGGCGTGCCTGTTCGGCCGTATGTAGCCTAACCCTAAAGGATTAGGCTGCGAGCAAAGAACCCAACGCCAACTGAATCGGAACATCCTGCCGCTGCCGGTCGATGAAGAAGCTGACTTCGGAGTAGCCAGCCTCCCGCAGCAGATTCAGCGCCGTGGCGTAGCCATCGCCCACGCGCTGCGGCACATGCGCATCGGCTCCGATGACCACCGGGATGCCGCGTTCCCGCATGAGCAGGAGTTGGGACGGTGAGGGATTCATCTCCGGCAGGGTTTTCAACATGCCGCTGGTGTTGAGTTCCATTGCCACGCCGGTTGCCGCGATGCGATCAAGGGCGCGTTCGATATGCGATCGCATTCGCTCGAAATCCCAGTCGGCGGGAGACTCGTTCTTGATCAGGTCCGGATGGGCGAGGGTGTCGTAGAGTCCGGATTCGGCCGAGAGGGCGAGGTGCTCGTAGTAAAGTTGCTGATAGGCCTGGACATCGCCCTTGTAGTAAATCTTCCGGTAGTCCGAAACCTGATAGTGGACGGAGCCCAGCACGTGGCTCAGCGGCACGCGGGCGTGGAGTTTTTCCAACCACGGCTCGACTCCCGGATAGAAATCGCTTTCCAGGCCAAGCCGCACGTCGAGTTTTCCGGCGAAGGCCTCGCGGGTCGCGGCGATCATCGCGACATAGTCTTCGTATTGCTCAGGATCCATCCGCACGCTGGAGGAGAATCCGTCCGGCAGGGGGCAGTGGCAGGTGAAGGTGATGCCCTTGAATCCGCGCGCCAGCGCGACGGTGGCGTATTCGTCCGGCCCGCCGAACGCGTGCTTGCAGAGCGGCGTATGGCAGTGCGATTCGTAAAGGACGGGAACGGAGGAAGGTTTCACGCGGACAATGTGGCTGATTCCGGTCGTTTCATCCAATGGCAATATTTCATGCCCGTGATAACCTTGGGGAATCGCATGGCCGCTTCACACCGATCAAGGCAGTCATTTTCCCGAATCCAGCATCGCCCGGAAGCGCGGCAGGATTTTCTGATAGAGTGAGTTCTTCCCTCCGCGCGAGAGCTGGACCCCGACGAGTTCGGCTGGAGAAACGGGGTCGATTGGCGAAAGCGACGTCGCCTTGTAGGCGGCGGTTTCCACATGGCGCTCGACATGGGAGGCACCCGGTTTCTGGCTGACACTGACCAGCGTGTTTTTCGCCCGGATAATGACGGAAGTGAGCGGCGGTCCTGACGAATCCGAAGTGATCTTTACGGAAATCGGAAGACCGGCGGCGGATTGCAATGCGAATAGATCATTTGATTTCACGTCCTTCCAACCGGCTTGCACGGCGAGCCATGCCAGCACTTGCAGCGCGGTGTTCCGGTGGTCGGGATGATAGGAAATCTCGACGGCATGAATCTCCGGCAACGCTTCCTGCGCGGCGGGATCATCGAACAGGCTGGCAATGCCCACGCGGAATTGCCACGAGCGCGTCCACGCGTGATCCTGGATCACGAGATCGGGATTCGCCTGCGAGCACTCCTCGATCATCGTGAAGGATGCAGCAGGATCCGCCCAGGATGAGCTGTCGATGATGAAACGGTCCATCACGCTGACCAGGCGTTCG
The DNA here is from genome assembly GCA_040386755.1 of Verrucomicrobiota bacterium. Classification (GTDB taxonomy): domain Bacteria; phylum Verrucomicrobiota; class Verrucomicrobiia; order Verrucomicrobiales; family Akkermansiaceae; genus Luteolibacter. Next base: position 329,796 of record JAZKEY010000002.1, read on the forward strand.
GTTAGGATGTCGGACAGCTCGCCCTGCCACCAGAAGATGAGTGGCAGGTCGGAGTTCAAGTGGGCGAAGACGGTGTTGCGGAAACGTCCGGTGACGCGACCCGTGAGGTGGAAGGCGATCTGTTCGCAGCAAACGGACTTGCGGCCATCGGCCAGGTGGCAATGCGCGGTGATCCACGCTCGGAGACTGGGTTGCGGTTCCTCGCGATCAATGCCGACCAGTATCGCCCGGCAGGCGTGCTCGCGGGTGAGGTCGCGGATAATCTCGGAATTCGCGATCAATGCACCCTCTTTTTCCGAGTAAACGACGAGGTTCATCAACGACGCGTTGGTCTGCGCCTCGTCCTGTTCCCACAGTTTCCGCAGCTCGCGGTCGATGGCGGAAACAGGAACCTCGATTCCAAGTTCGGGGCAGACTTCAGGAATGGAATCAACAGCCATGGGATTGTTAGCTTAAGGCTGGATCAAAGGCGGCGCCACTGGTTTCCGTCCTGTTGGAGAAGCTGGTCGGCCTCGCGCGGTCCCCACGAACCGGCGACGAACTCGGCCATCGGCGGCGGGTTGTCGGACTGGTGCCAGGCGTGCTCGATGTGGTCGATGAACTTCCATGCCTCTTCCACCTCGTCGCGGCGGGCGAAGAGCGTGGCGTCGCCGGCGATAGCGTCTAGCAGAAGTCGCTCGTAAGCTTCCGGGCTGCCCTTGCCGAAGCTGGTGGCGTAGTGGAAATCCATTTTCACCGGTTCCAACCGCAGGCTGGTGCCGGGGATTTTGGAAACCATGCGCAGCGAGATTCCCTCATCCGGCTGGATGCGGATGACGAGCACGTTGCCGCCGGGAACGCCGCCGGTGATCGCGTTGAAAAGTACGCACGGCGCATCCTTGAAGTGCACGGAAATCTCGGTGGACTTCTTCGGCAGGCGCTTGCCCATGCGGATGTAGAATGGAACACCGCTCCAGCGCCAGGTGTCGATGAGAAGTCTAACTGCGACGTAGGCTTCGGTGTCGGAAGTCGGGCTGACGCGGTCTTCCTCGCGATAACCGGGAACGGCGTTGCCATCGATGTAACCGGCGGTGTATTGGCCGCGGACGACGTTGGCGGCGACCTTCTCCGGCGTATCCCACTGGCGGAGCGAGCGGATGACCTTCACCTTTTCATCGCGCACGCCATCGGCTGATAGATCGGTCGGCGGCTCCATGGCGACGAGGCTGAGGAGCTGGAGCAGGTGGTTTTGCACCATGTCGCGCAGTGCGCCGGCACCTTCATAATAGCCGCCGCGTCCGCCTTCCATGCCGAGGTTTTCGGCGCAGGTGATCTGGATGTGGCTGATGTATTTGCTGTTCCAGAGCGGTTCGAAAATCGAGTTGGCGAAACGCAGCACCATCAGGTTTTGCGCGGTTTCCTTGCCGAGATAGTGATCGATCCGATAGGTATCGCTCTCGTGGAACGTCTCGTTGACGACTTGGTTCAGATGCTTCGCGGTGGCAAGGTCGGTGCCGAAAGGTTTCTCGACGATGACGCGTGACCAGCAGCCGGGTTTCGCTTCGTTAAGCCCGGCGTTTTTCAAGGCGATGAGGATCTCATCGAAGAACTCGGGAGCGGACGCGATGTAGAACAGACGGTTGCCTTTTCCTCCGCGTTCGGCATCGATGGCATCCAGCTTGTCCGCGAGGCTCTTGTAGCCGGCGGCATCGGTGAACTCGGAAGTGTGGTAGCTAACCGTTTCGATGAACGGCCCCCAGATCGCCGGATCCTGACCGGAGCGGGAAACCTTTTTATTCAACTCCTCAAGCCCCGTGCGAAACTCGGCGTCCGATTTCTCGCGACGGGCGAAACCGATGATCTTCGTTCCCGTCGGCAGCTCTCCGTCCACCGCGAGATTATACAACGCGGGAATGAGCTTGCGGTGGGTGAGATCGCCGGTGGCACCGAAGATGACAACGGTGCAGGGCTCGGCGCGCGAGCGGGAAACGAGGTCTTCGCGGAAGGGATTCATTGTAAGAAGTTGAGAGTTGAAAGTTGATGGTTGAGAGGGAAGAGAAGAGCAGATGGCGGACCGAAGGTCTTTCTCTCAACTCTCAACCATCAACTCTCAACCTTCTTCTTACCACGGCAGCGGGAACGCGCGGTTGAAGGCGAATACCCGCTCGCGGATGGCATGGAGCTTGGCCACGTTGGTGTGGTCGGACAAGGCTTCGTGGATGAAATCGGCTACTTGCTCGACATCGGTTTCCTTCATGCCGCGCGTGGTGACGGCAGGGGTGCCGATGCGGATGCCGCTCGGTTTCATCGGGCTGCCGGTGTCGAACGGGATGCCGTTCTTGTTCACCGTGATGCCTGCTTCGTCGAGCGCGTGGGAGGCGTCGGTGCCGTTGAGGTTCTTGTTGCGGAGGTCCACCAGCATGACGTGGTTGTCCGTGCCGCCGGAGCAGATGCGGAATCCGTGATGCGTGAGACGCGCGGCGATGGCTTGGGCGTTCTTGATGATCTGCGCCGAGTATTCTTTGAACTCCGGCTTTAGCGCTTCGCCGAAGCAAATGGCCTTCGCGGCGATTACATGCATCAGCGGGCCACCCTGGATGCCGGGGAAAACCTGCGAGTCGATTTTTTTCGCGAACTCTTCCTTGCAGAGAATGATCCCGCCGCGAGGTCCGCGCAGGGACTTGTGCGTCGTCGATGTCACGAAATCCGCATGCGGAAACGGGCTCGGATGCAGGCCCGCAGCGACAAGACCGGCGATGTGCGCCATATCGACGAATAGATAAGCACCGACTTCCCGGGCCAGTTTGCCCATGCGTTCGAAATCGATGATCCGCGAGTAAGCGGAGGCTCCCACGGTGATCAGCGCGGGCTTGAGTTCGCGAGCGGTTTTTTCGAGTTCGTCGTAGTTGATGCGCTCGTCGTCAGGGCTGACGCCATAGTGCGTCACCTCATAGAAGCGGCCCGAGAAATTCGCCTTGTGACCGTGGGTAAGGTGACCGCCGTGTGCCAGGTCCATCGTGAAAATCTTGTCGCCCGGCTTGAGCACCGAGAAATAGACGGCAGTGTTCGCCTGTGAACCGGAGTGCGGTTGCACGTTGGCGTGTTCCGCTCCGAAAAGCTTCTTCGCGCGGTCGATGGCGAGCTGCTCGACGATATCGACGTTCTCGCAACCGCCATACCAACGCTTGCCGGGATACCCCTCCGCATACTTGTTCGTCAGCACGGAGCCCTGCGCCTCCATCACGGCGGGCGAGGTGAAATTTTCCGAAGCGATCAGCTCGATGTTGTTCCGCTGGCGATGTTCTTCCGCCGTGATCGCCGCGTAGATCGCGTGATCCGTCTCCGCGATCCGGCTTCCGGAGGATTTGCAAACGCGGATCTCATGGCGGCCTTCCGAAAACGCGGTGGCGAGGAATGCGTCCGCCATCGCGATGGCGGTCGCCTCATCCGTGTATTTTCCGGCGAGGCAAAGCACGTTCGTATCGTTGTGCTCGCGGGTAATTACCGCTTCCTCGACCGAGCGGACATTCGCCGCGCGGACGTGGCGGTGGCGGTTCGCGGCGATGCTCATGCCGACGCCGGAAGTGCAGGCGAGGATGCCGAAATCGTAAGTGCCATCGGCCACATTGCGGGCGACGAGATTGGCGTAATCGGCGTAATCGACCGAATCATGGCCCTGGGTGCCGAAATCGATGACGTCATGGCCGACGGCCTTGAGGTGCTTGACGACAGCGTTTTTCAAATCGACGGCGCCGTGGTCGGCTCCGATGGCAATGCGGAAGGTAGGATGGCTCATGGGACAGGGGCGGGATTGAAATCCGTGAAAGGCATCTTGCAAACCGCAAATTTCAGGGATTTCCCGGTTTGGTGACCAAATGGCGCAACCAATCAGAGCGGCAGGTCGTAGCTGCGGCCGCCGACGCCTTCGTACCAACGGAGATAGGCGAGGTTCACCATCGAATAGCCGCCGGGTGTCGGATAGTTGCCGGTGAAATACCAGTCGCCGCACTCGCCCTTGATGGAGGCGTGGAGGTTGTCGATGTTTTGGAAAATCACCTGGACCTCGCCGTCCCAGTCGATGCCTTCCGGATAGACCATCCGGCTGACTTCGGCGGAAATTTCTTCGGCGGTGAACGCCGCATAAACCTGTTGGACACAATTGCGGCGTTCGTTGGCGGGAAGTTTCAGCTCCGCCTGGCAATCGTCATAAACCTTGTCCAGCAACGACTGCCGGCCCGCACGGCGATGCAGTGCGACTGCGGCGGCGAAGGCGATGAACTTGCCGAGCTCCGACATGTCGATGCCATAACAGTCCGGGTAGCGGATCTGAGGCGCGGTGGAACAGACAACGATCTTCGAAGGCTTGGTGCGGGCGAGGATCTTGAGGATCGACTGTTTCAGCGTGGTGCCGCGGACGATGGAGTCGTCGAGGGCGACGAGGTAGTCTCCGGGTTTCACGACGCCGTAGGTGATGTCGTAAACGTGGGAGACCATCTGGTCGCGGCCTTTCTCCTGCGAGATGAATGTCCGCATCTTGATGTCCTTGTGCGCGACCTTTTCGCCTTTGGGCCAGTTGCGGAGGATCAGGTCGTCCACCAGATCGGCGGTGAGGGTTCCTTCGGCCGAAGCTTGAAGGATCGACGAACGCACTTCCTGGCGGCGGAACAGACGGAGCCCGTCCATCAGGCCGTAGTAAGCGGTCTCGGCGGTGTTAGGAATGAAGGAGAAGATGGTTTTTTCAAACGCGCCGCCGATGGACTCGACGACCTGCGGGACGAGCGCGGCTCCCATCGCTTTCCGCTCGCGGTAGATCTGCGGGTCGTTGCCACGGGAGAAGTAGATTTTCTCGAACGAGCACGGCGTGTACTTCTGCGGTGGTGCGAAGGCCGAATCGGACATCGAACCGTCCGACTTGATGGTGATCATCGATCCGGGATCGACGGCTTTCACCTCGCTGGCGTCCGCCTCGAAAACCGTCATCAACGGCACCCGCTCGGAAGCGAAGGCGATGACCTCATCCGTCACTAACATGTGGCAAGGGCGGATGCCACGCGGGTCGCGCATGACGAACATGTCGCCATTGCCGATAACACCGCAGATGGCGTAGCCACCATCCCACGCGGCGGCGGATTCGGCGACGAGCTTGGGAACGTCCAGCTCGGCGGAAATCCTGGCAGGCATTTCCGCGCCTGGCACGCCTTCGTCACGAAGGCGGCGATAGAGATCGGTGTGGTGCTCGTCGAGGTGATAGCCGATTTCCTCTAACACCGTCTGCGTGTCGGTGCCGAAAACCGGGTGTTGGCCGCGCTCGATGAGCACTTCGTTGAGCTCGGCGGCGTTGGTCATGTTGAAATTCCCCATCACCATGAGGGTGCGGGTCGGCCAGTTGCTGCGGCGCAGATAGGGATGGCAGCAGCCAACATCGAATTCGCCGGAAGTGCCGTAGCGCAGGTGGCCGATGAGGATTTCACCACCGAAATCGAAGTGCTTTTTGACGCTTTCCGGGTCTTTGTGGTTCATCAGGCCCTTGCGGGACATTTTGTAGAAGTCCTTGGTTTCCTTGCGGAAAATTTCGGATAGAGCGTCCTTTTCCACGCCGCGACGCCGGTTGACGTAGGGCTGGCCGATGGGCATGTCGAGTTTCACGCAGCCGATCCCGGTGCCGTCCTGGCCGCGGTTGCGCTGTTTTTCCATCAGGAGAAACAGCTTGTTCAGTCCCCAGAGGTTGGTGCCGTAGCGGTCGTAATAATAAGCCAGCGGTTTGCGGAGCCGGACTGCGGCAATCCCGCATTCGTGGGTGAGGAAGTCGCTCATGCGTGGGTGGATTTTAGCCTCACTCGCCGATTACGCAAACGCGGACCCCTTCTTCGGGGACCATGCGACCGAGGACCACGCCGCCGTCACCTGCCTTGAGGGCGGTTTCGACGTCGGACTCGGCGACGATGGCGACCCAGCCGATGCCCATGTTGAAGGTATGGAAACGGTCTTCCGCATCGACGTGGGAGAGAAGTTTCTCGATGCCGGGAAGGTTCCACTTCGGGATTTGCAGGTCGGCACCCATTCCGCGGAAGAGGCGTTCCAAGTTCTCTGGAAGCCCGCCGCCGGTGATGTGGGACATCGCTTTCGGCTTCACTCCGGACTTTTTCAAATCGCGGGTGACATCGTGATAGAGACGGGTGGGCTTGAGCCAGGCGTGGAGTTCCTCGTCGGTGACTTCACCGGGGAATTCGTTGAGCACGCGGCGGACGAGCGACCAGCCGTTGGCGTGGATGCTGTCGGACGCGTAGCCGATGAGGACATCGCCGATGGCCACGGTGGTGGGATCGATGAGGTCGGGCTTTTCGGCGCAGCCGATGCAGAAACCGGCAAGCTCGATCACGTTCGGAGGGACGATGCCCGGCATTTCCGCCGTCTCACCGCCCGCCAGGATGCAATCGCAGGCTTCCAGCCAGTCGGCCATACCAGAAATCAGGCGGGTGATGTTTTCCTCATGCAGGGCCGCGATGCCGATGTAGTCGAGGAACACCAGCGGATCGCCGCCGGTGGTGAGGATGTCGTTCACGCTCATGGCGACAAGATCCTTGCCGGCGGTTTCCAGCAAATCGTGCTCCAGCAAGAGCTCCAGCTTGGTCCCAACGCCGTCGCAACCGGTCACCATCACCGGCTCCTTATAGCTACTCAGATCGTAGCACGCTGCAAAAAGCCCGAAAGCCCCCCACAGCTTGCGCGTCTGTTGAGTCCTGCGCACGTGAGTGCCGATGTCGCCCACCAGGGCGGCCGCTTTACGCGTGTCCACACCTGCCTGTTGGTAAGTTAGCTTGCCCGCCATATTCCGCTGCGGGAGTTCTACAAGCCACCCTCTGCGCGTCACGAAGAAAAAATCTTTGGGTTGCCGATATCCCGGCAAATGCCCGGAAACCCTTGATTTATGCGGGATTCTAATCGTTTTCTGGGATAGTTTTTAAAAAACTGACACACGACGCCTGAAAATGTTCAAAAAAAGATTGCCAATATCAGATGATTATTTTAGATGTCAGAAAGATTAGCGAAGCGGATATTTAAGACATCTTGACAATCTGCCGAATTAGCCTAGAACCGCAACGAAATCGAAATTCATTCCGATGAACAAACCCGCCCCATCCATCCATCTCGACTCCGGTCTTGAAATTGGCTACGGCAGTCCACTCGCCCGATTCGGGCAAGAGGTGAAGCTCGCCGGCGGCACGCATTTCCTCCTAGCCCGCAATGGCCGGGGCAAGACCACTCTCCTTCGCACGCTCGCCGGAACGCAGAAGCCGGTGTCCGGAAAATTCAGGGTTGAGGGATTTTTGCAATACCTTCCCGAAGACCTGCGCTTCGATCCTGAAATCACTCCGGCGATGGTTTTCCGGATGCTGCTTCCTAAAGCGCGTTTGAAGGAAGCATTCGACCTCTCCTCGCGGATCGAACTGGACGTGAAAAAGCCTTACGGCCGCCTTTCCACTGGTAACCGCCGCAAAACCAGCCTGATCATGGCCGAGTTTTCCGTGAAACCGGATCGCGGCAACATCCTTCTTTTGGACGAACCCTTCAGTGGTCTGGACGCCTTCGCCCGCCAAGCTTTCGAGGAAATCTGGAAAGAATCCTCCGCCAATGTGCTTCGCTTGGTGAGCTGCCACCCGGACTACGACTCGATGGAAATGCCCAGCGCGTTGATGATCGAAGGCAAAGCCGCCCGCCACCTCAATGAAAGCGGCCAGACCTGGAGCGGTCTGAAGAATTTGATGAACTGAACGAAGCCATGAGACTTTTCCGACTTACATTAGCAACGATTTTCCAGCGCAAGGCCTGGGCGATCTGTGCTCTTGCGGTGATCGCTCTGCCATTCGCGCTGCCGATGATTTCCAGCGCCACCGAGAAGCCGATTCTCGTCCAACCGGCGAGAATCCAGGCTGCCTGGGGCACTCTCTGGGTCTGCACCTTGCTGTGGGGCTTGTTCACCGCCGCCAAAGAAGGTGAAACCAACGCCAAAACCGGGGTGGGGGAGTATTTCCAGACCACCGGACTCTCCGCGACGCGGCAACTTTTTGAAATTTGGCTCGCGGTGTTCTGTTTCGTCGCTCCGCTGGCAGTGATTACCGCGGCGATTTGCCAATTCGCCGCCGCTCCTTCCGACCCGGTCGAACTCGCGATGTGGTGGACCTTGAATTTGCAATATCTCACGCTCTTCCTGCTAGTGACGGGCCCCTTGCTGGCTTTGGCGACCGCGCTGGCCTCCCGGTTTGGCGGGATCACCGGATTCGCGATCACCTTGGGAATCACGCTCTATGGACTCTATGGGGTCGGTTATCTCAAGAACATGCTGCAACTTGAGGAAAACCCGATCCTTCGCGGAGTCTGGTTGTTCTCGCCGCACTATAATTTCGCCGACCTGACCCAGCGTCTGTTCTTCAAGACCGGTGCGCTTCCTACAGGCGACTTCTGGAGCATGATCCTTTATTTCGGCGGCATCCTGGCGGTTTACACCGGCCTCTCCCGCCTCTGCTTCCGCACCAAACTCTCCGCCTAACATCCTTTCGTCATGTCCCGCACCATTTCCAACACACTTTCCGCCTGCCTCATCGGCGCCGGTGCCTGTGTCTGGGCGTTTGCCGGTCGCCCGCTGGTGACGAAGCCCGAATTGAACACGCCATTGAACCCGCTCGGGATCAATGGAAGTCCTTACGGTGAGGTTTTCGCGATGGCGATGCAAGGACCGATTGATACCTACTTTCACGGAACCGCCGGTAGTGACCATCCGCACGAACATGAAGGCAAGGCCGCTGATCACAAGACCGCCGCAGGAACCAACACCTCCGGCTCGGCAGGTAACCGTTTCGAAAATCTACTCGCCTCGCTTGAGAATGTCTCCGAAATCCGGACCAATCCGAAGGCCGCAACCGAGTCCCACAAGCGCTACATCCGCCGCCAGGTCGAGGACAAGCTTCGTTTCGCCTATCAGTTGGATCCGTCCCACTACGCGAACTACAATTCGCTTCATCTGTTCCTAACGGAGCCCCAGCTCGGCACCCGCCCCGAGCTCACTCCATCCGCCGCAAAGCTCGCGGAAGAGACCATCAAATATTGCCTGAAACAGGAACACGATCCGAGGCCGGCACTGACGGCCGCCGCAGCGGCCACGAACATCCTGGAACTCATGTTCAACAACTATCGCGGCAAGAATCCCACCTTCACCGTCCCGCAGATGAAGCAGTATCTGGCTCTGCTGGACCATTGCATGGGACGTTACGCCGCCATCGCCCAGGAATGGGACCGCACGAAAAACTGGGAGCTGCTCTCACCACAGCGGATCACCGAATGCGATGAGCGTTTCACCTTCATCTGCCGCATCCGCGAGGCTGCTGTGAAAACCATCGCCGGTTTCGAAGGCGGATTCCGCGATTCACAGGCTTCTAACTAATTTTCCACTTTTTCCCGATCCCACATCTTCACTAACATGTCCGTCTTCACCGCAGTCGTCGAACCACCACCGCTTCCCGGGTATGCCCCGGCAGCCGCGCCGGTGCGTTTCGCTCCCGGCATGCGCGGGACCGACCTGCTGGGGATCATCTTCCGGGTGTGCCGCGAGCTTCGCGTGTCCGACATCCAGATGCGGGCCGAACGCCCGGTCTATATCCATACCAACAAGGGCATGGAGAAACTCGATTTTCTCGGGATTCTCTCCGCCAATAACATGGATGAAATCCTCAAGGAACTCATCACCAACCGCGAGAGCGGCAGCCACGGCTTCGGCCAGGAGCAAAGCATGAACATGCGGGTGGATGAGAAAATCCGCCTCGCCATCGCCTCCTTCTCGGAAAGCCGGGTGGCGGACTTCTCCTGCGACGGCATCCCGATGGGTGACAGCGGCGAGCGCTCCGGCCGACTGCGGATCCAGGCCCACTTGAGCTCCTCCGGACTCGGCGTGACCTGCCGGATTCTCAACGATTTCATCCCCGAGCTCGAATCGTTAGGCATTGATCCGGACACCACCGACACCTTGCGCCACGGCGTCCTGAAACGCGCCGGTCTTTGCCTTGTCACCGGCCCGACCGGTTCCGGGAAATCCACCACTCTCGCATCGCTCATCGACTGGGCGCGCCGGAACCATCCGAAGCACATCGTCACGGTCGAGGACCCGATCGAATATCAATATCCCGATGACATGGATGATCCGGAGTATCCCGGGCATCGCATTCCGTCGCCGAGTATCGTGACCCAGCAGGAAGTCGGCCGCGACGTGCATTCCTACCGCCAGGGCCTCAAGGACGTGTTGCGGAAAGCCCCCCACATCATCCTGCTGGGGGAAATCCGGGATCGCGAGGCAATGGAAACCTGCATGGAAGCCGCGCAAACCGGTCACCTTGTTCTCTCCACCCTGCACACCACCGGCGCCGTCAAGACCATCGGCCGGATTCTCGAACTCTATCCGAAGGACAGTCATACCGCCGTCCTCAGCCGCCTCGCGGAAATCCTCATCTTCATCCATTCCCAAGGTCTGCTCAACGGTGTCCAGCGCCGGGTTCTCACCTACGAATTCCTGCAGAACAACGATGACGCCGTATCCAGCGCCATCGCCAACTACGACGGCGGCGCCCGCTCGCTCGAAGACGTCATCCGCCGCGCGGGCAACATCGAGTGGGATTCGAATCTCCGCCGCCTGCTCAATCAGGGTGTCATCACCCACGAAACTTTCCAGAACGTGAAAATGAACAAGAACGACGACGGCGATTGACCCTCCGACTTCCATCCCATCACTCCGACTTTCCGAGAATGCCCCGACGAATCCGAAGAACTCAGAACCCTGAAAATTCGAACGGCTTTCTCTATCCGACAAAAAAACACACCCGAATAAAAAATAGAAATATACACACTATGAAACTGACCAACACCCAAAGCATGAAAGCAAAGTCCGGAATGACCCTCCTCGAATTGACGGTCGTCATCCTCGTCCTGCTTTCCCTCATCTCGATCCTCTTCATCGGTGCCCGCGCCTGGAAGAAGGGTTCGGACCGTTCCGCCTCGATCCTCACGATCCGTAACGCCCAACAAGCCGTTCGTTCGTTCTCCAACATGAACAACAAGAACATCGGTGACACGATTGCCGCCGGTGCGATCTTCGGTCCAGGCGCGTTCGTTTCGACCGACCCAACCACGATCACCCATCCAGGTGGCGCGGGCTTGGCTTATGAGATCCTCGCACCAACCATCATCCCAGAACTGGGCGTCCTGTACGTCACGGTCAGCGGTGCGCTTCCTGATGGAACGTCGTTTGAATACTTCATGCCAGAAGGCTACGGCACTCCTACCAGCACCGTCAAAGACTGGTAATTGTTCCGAGGAACCTCGTTCCTAACTTCCACGGCTCGCCTGCCTATGGCGGGCGAGCCGTTCCCTCTTTTGTTTCCCATTTCCACCGGATCACCCCCCTAGTCCAACATGCTGTCCCTTACCTTCAAGTCCCTTGGCCACTTTCAAACATCCGGCGTCCCTGAATGCTCTCCAGCAGTATGCCCAGGCGTGTTCGATCCTGCGCAACACCACCCGCGCGAGGAATCCGGCCTGGTACCAGGAGGCTCTTGACCTCTCCTATCAACTGCACATCCGGACGGATGGCGCCAGTATCACCACTTTCTATCACGACCGGAAAAAAGGGGAATGGTACCCCGGTCCCTCGCTCGCTGACGGAGCCCTGCACGACTCCGCCAAGCTGGAGTCAATCGCCGCGGAGGCCCTCCGCCAGGCACTTTCGGTGGGAGCTTCTTCGCTGGGAGTGATCCTCTACATCGCGGACGAGTTCGCGACGACCGAGCTCAAGCCCGAACTCGATAATCCCGCCGCGCTGGGCACACTTCGGGAGTCAGCGATTTCCGATCCTGCCTCGATTCTGGCGGATTCCTCGATCCAGTCCGACCAGTCGTCCTGGCGGGTGATTCCCTATCCTGCGGCGGGCAGTGAGGCGATCGGCACCACGATCACGCTCTCCCGTCAGTATGAGTTGCTCTGCGCGACGTTTCGCAAAACGGGCGAGGACCAGAATTTTCCGATTATCACGCATGCTCTGAGTGCTCCGTTAGTCACCATCCTGGGCCTGAGCAAGGCGCTGGTGCAGACGCCGGGCAAGCCATTCGTGGCGATTCTCCAGTATCCTTGGTTCACGAGCCTGGCGTTCTTCAACGAGCATGCCGACCTCAGGCTGATCCGCACGCTGCAGCACCGCGGACTGCGTAGGCCTACGAACTTCCGCAATGCCCTCGCGACCACCAACGCTTCGCTTGAGTTCATCGATCCGGACCTTTTCCTCGTGCCGTTGGGAAGCAACGTCGACACGACGCTGGATGCGGATTTGAAAATCACTTTCAACACCAGTCGCGTCGAGGTGATCCAGCTCGCACCAAATGATCGGATCCCCGCATGGTGCCCGGAACCGCTTGTCGTGGCCCCTCCGGCGAGTTCTCCGACTGGCGAATCCCTGAGCCACACCTTCTCGATTTTCCGGGATGACAAATGGCCGCTTCAGGATTTCCTCCCGACGCCCAAGGCGATCGTTGAGATCTTTCCGGGCCGTTCCGAAATGCGGCTTCTCAGTCTGCTGCGCCTCGCCCGCGTCGCGGTGCTGGCCATCACGGTCTTGTGCATTGCTTACGTCGCCTTCGGCGTGATCGACATCATCCGCAAGCCCGAATGGTCCTTCGATCCGGCGGAAACAGCGGTTTCCAAGGCGCGGCTTGCCAAGCTGACCGTTGAACGGCAGAAAGCCGATCATTGGAACAATCTGTTGGATGACCGCTCGAAGGCCTGGGTGAACATGGAGTCCCTGTCCCGCATGTTTCCCGAAAACAGCGGGATGCTGGTGAAGTCTTACAGCCACACGACCAAACCGGACAGCGCTCCCGGCCAGGCCAAGATCGGGTTCACCAAGGAATGGAGAATCACCGGCCACGCCCGTGACGAGGCGCTTGAATTCCTCAACACCATCAACACCACCGAGGGAATCTCCGCCCACTTCGGGGAAATCTCCCGGATCACTGGCAACAACGTATTCGACGCGGCCATTGGCAAGCGGAACCTCGTCGTCAACGTCCGCACCCAGGAAAACAGCAGCTACAAAGCGAGTTCCGGCGAGAATGCGACTGACGAGGACGAGAATACCTATCCGTTCACCTTCGATCTAACCATCACCCAGCGCTTCGAGCCGACCGACCCGATGGCCATCAACGTAGCCAAAGCCCCCTGAGCCATGCATCTCTATCGTCAACCTATTGTAATCTTTGGAGTCGTCCTGCCCATCGTGGTTGCGGCGGCGGTGGTCGGGCTGTGCTTCATGATGAAGTCCAAGATGGAGGTTTCCTTCGCCCACAAGCTGAAGAACCACAAGGCCTATGAAATCGGGCGTTTGGCCGGCTTGGAAATCGAGTCCCAGGTCTCCCGCCAGCACCAGCACATCGAACGCTGGAACACCCAGCTTGCGGAGGAAACCGCCAGCACGGTGACCACGCGGCTCCGTGAGATCGCCGAGCACCTTCCCAAAAAGGAATACCAACTGACCGCATTCGATCCATCCGGGACCAAAGGTGGTTTCGGAGCTTCCTCCGCCCAGAAATCCTCTCAACTGCGCATCGCCTTCCGCGGCACTTTCCGCACGATGCAGCGCGCGTTCCTCGAACTCGAAACCCGCATGCCGCAACTGCAGCTCCAGGAGCTCAAGATCGACCCGAGCACCAGCCAATCCGCCCTCCTCAATTTCCAAGTCTCCTACACCGCATGGGAAAAATGAATTACATCTGCCTGGCATTGGTTCTCATCACTTCCGCATCCGCCCAGTCGGCTGCGAATTTCGACACCGAAATCGTCACGCCGGCCGCCGCTACCGCACCGAAGCTGGTGAAGGTGGCGGCACCTGTCGCGACGAAGGATGCCGCTGCCAACGCGAGTGTCCCGTCCCGCTATGTCGGAACCGCAGAGCTTGAGTCCTATTTGGGATCCCGGGCCTCGGTTTTTCTCGCGCAGGGACGCGAGAAGGATCCGTTTGGACAGCTTCAGGATCCGGATGCCAAGCCGAAGGTCACCACGGTGGCAAAGACCACGCGCAGCGCCCCCGTCAAGGCGACCCCGCTGTCGGAAATCATCCAGTTGATCACTATCACAACCATCATGCCGAAGGACAAAAGCTTCCTCGTGGGTACACGGTTGATCAAGCAAGGTGAGGAAATCTCACTGCTGTGGCGCGGCAAGAACATCCGGGTGCAGGTCACCGATGTCACCTCCCGCCAGATCGCCTTCAAAGATGCCGAAACCGGCGAGATCGGTGCCCGCCAGATGGACATGCTCCCTCCGGGTATGCGGACGGGCAATGATGGAATCAAGGCTCCCGGCATGGTTCTGGACCGTCCTAATGCTCCGATTGAACTCGAAACCGGTGAAGTCTCACCCTGAACCATTCTCAAATTCTACACCGAACCGACATGAAAGCCGCGAACTTCTTCTCCGTCACTGCCGCCATCCTGGCGACGGGATTGCTCCATGCCCAGACTCCGGGCGATCCGTTGATCGAACCGGTGGCCGCCGCCGGAGATCTTCCCGCCATTCCGGATTCCGGAAATTCGCTGCCTGAGTCGGCGCCACCGGCCGGAGAACTGCCGGCGGTCCCCGATCTGCCATCTCCAGCGGATCCGGCACCATCGGCACCGGGCGATCCGGGTGACTCTGCCGCGCCAGCGGGCACGCCATTCGCCCCGCTTGAGCAACAGAAGCAGGAAATGCAGAAGTCCGACGAGGGCTACATCATCAAGGATGCCGGGCTCAACGACATCTTCCAGTTCCTCGCGAAATCCGCCGGTCGCCAGTATTTCCACAACACGAAAATCGCCGGTCCGGAATTCCTGGTTACCGGACATCTCAATGACGGGGATCCTCTCCAACAGATGGAGGAACTCGCCTTCCAATACGGCCTCTCCCTGCACACCAAGGGCAACACGATCTACGCCCTCACCCAGGCCCAGTTGAGCCAGCTGCCGAACGCCGAGTTCCACTATCAGCTCCGCTACCTCCGCCCCACCGACATGGAACAGATCAAGGAACTGATCAAGCCCATGCTCAGCCCGGGAACCGGCATCGTGAACTTCGAGCCGAAGACCAACACCATCATCATCATCGACTCCGCCCATCGCATCGAGCAGGCACGCGAGCTTCTCCACGGCATCGACAAGGCGAAGGGACAGATCATCGTTGAAACCAAAATCCTCCGCGTGAACAGCACCGCCGCGGAACGCACCGGCGTTAACTGGGCGAACTCGCTGGGCCAGGACGGCACGGCCATCAACATCGCGCAGAACCTCAACTCGGTTTTCGGACTTCCCCAATCACCCCGTTCGGAAATCGCAGGTGGCGCAGGCACCAACCTCGTCCTCAGCCCGGTCCAACTCTCCGGCGTCCTTCGCGCCCTCGCGGAAGGCGGCCTTGCAAGCCAGATCTCCAACCCCACCCTCATCACCGAGGATAACGAGCAGGCCCTGATTTCCATCATCGACCGGAATCCCATCATCACCACCACCACCACCGCCAGCTCGGGGTCGGACAATCCAACCGTGACCGAGGAAATCCGCTACAAGATCGACTCCAGTGACAAGGCGATCACCGAAGATCCGGACAAACACCGGGAAATCGGCATTTCGCTGGTGGTTACGCCGACGCTTCTGCCGGATGGCACGGTGCGCATGAAGATGCGTCCGAGGTCGGCCCAGATCGTCGAGCAGATCGTCAGCGTCACCGGTAACAAATATCCGCGGGTGACCGAGTCCATGATTGAGACCCTCGCCCGGGTGCCTAACGGATTCTCGCTGGTGGTGGGCGGCTTCTATGGGGAAACCCAGTTGGGCAACAAGAACAAGATTCCCGTTCTCGGTGATGTTCCGGTGCTCAATTTCTTCTTCAAGAGCAGCGAGGCCACCAAGGAAAAAACCAGCCTGGTGTTCGTCGTCACGCCCAAATCCTACAATCCGTCGAGCGGCAGCGAGAACAACAAGGTCAGCAGCAAGATCCGCCAAGGGACCTCACTCGACTGCGATCACGACTGGATCGATCTGGATAATCCCGGTCCCGCCCACGAGCCTAACATGCGGCGGTCCGTCCGCGGCCTGCAACCGACCCAGGCCCCTTACTATCCGCGCAACGAGGAACTCGCGCCGGCGGCGAGCCAGCCATCCACAAGCTCCTCGGCACCCCGTTTCAGCAGATCCGCAAAACACTGAATCCTTTCTCCGGCAGGCCATTTGCGAATGACCTGTCGGATGCTTCCCATTCCCACTCACCCCATCAGTCCCCCCATGCAAGCCGCCGCTCCATTCATCTCTCCACCGGAACCGCCGTCTGCCCAGAGGTCCGCCGGCATCTGGGAGTTCGCGGAGATCTGCCTCCAGCATACCGTGGCCGCGCTCCAGCAAGCCCGGGCTGGTACTGCCCAGGAGATTTCCCAAGCCGTAGCGAGAACCCGCGAGGATCATGCCAGGGAAATTCCGAGCGATCTTTTGGAAGCGTTCGCCCGCGTCCAAGGCCACGCGGAGGAGTATATGGGGCCCGCGGTGCTCGCATTGGGTGATAAGATCGCCGCCACGATCACGCCCTACGCCCCGTATGTCCCGTTCGCCGGGAAATTGATCGCGCCTTCGGCCTTCTACGAATCCTTCGACCAGATCCATAAGATCGCGCGGATTTTGTTAGCCCCTATCATCTACGCGGAGGATACGGATGCCATCGGCATCGCCTCAGCCAATCCGATGGCTGCCGCCATCCTGGCGGAGGAAGTCCGGAGCAGCGTTTACAAGCGTTTCGGCATCCGTTCGTTCGTCACCGTCGCCAGGCTCGATTACGAGAGCTGGACCTTCCTCACCCGCAAACACTTCGAGCTATGATCGAGTTCGACGGCATTTCCTTCAACGAGCTGATCAGCCGCCGCATCATGGGCGAGCTTGCCGGGCACGATCCCAGCTACTCGGAGCTCGCGCAGGACCAAGTTCCTAACCGGGTGACCCGCTACAGTTTCATGGCGGCCGTCGCCAAGATCAACGGCCTGCCGTTTTTCCCGAAAGTCGCCGAGTTCTGCGATGGAACACTCCATGCCACCTGTGATTCCACGGTGATGACCCGCGGCTTCTTCGCGCCGCTTTGTCTATCAGGCGGAGACAAGCTGATCGTCGCCATCGCCAATCCCTGGAGTCCGCTTCCCGAGGAATATCTCGCTCCGCGGTTCCCGAATCTTGAAATCGTCAAGATCGTCACCCTCGCTACGGAAATCAGCCGGGCAATCGAGTCGGTCGCGACCAACAGCGGCCCGAGCAAGTCCGAGCTTGAAGCCATCGACGTCGAAGACATGGACGATGGCATCCATGATTTCGACGTCACCACCGATTACACCGAGCCGATGGCCCAGCTCATCGCCACCATCATGGCGGATGCGGTTAGGACCCGGACCTCCGACGTCCACTTCAAGGTGGAGAAGGAGTCGTTCTATTATGCCTTCCGCTGTGACGGGGATATAGGTGCGAAGGTGGAAATCCCGATGAAGCTCAAGGACCGGCTGGATGCCTTCCTGCTCAACCTGATGAAACTCCCCACCGAGATCCGGAACACGGCTCCGGGGATTTCCGGGCGCTTCACGATCTCATATTTCCACCGGCCCATCGATATCCGCTACGAGCGCCACCGTACTTACCGGGGCTATCACGTGACGATGCGTCTGTTGGACAAGAGTAACATCAACGTCACCCTCGGCAAGGGCACGCTGGCCTTCGATGACGAGACGATGTTCGCCCTCAACAAGGTGATGAAGATCCCCGCCGGCATCATCGTCATGTCGGGACCCACCGGGTCGGGCAAATCGACCACGTTGAATGCCATCTTGCGCGAGCTCAACCGCCCGGACGTGAACATTCTAACACTGGAAAACCCGGTGGAAGACGAGGTCCCCGGCATCACCCACTGCGACTTGAAGAGCCCCAAGGAATTCAAGCCGATGATCGCGTCCTTCATGCGGTCCGACCCGGACATCATCCTGATGGGAGAGGTGCGCGACATCGAGTCCGCGGAACTCGCCATCGAAGCCGCGGTCACCGGTCACAAGGTTCTAACGACCATTCACACCGCGCGCGCCTCACAGATCATCGAGCGTTTCGAACAGCTCGGTCTGGAGCGCTGGAAAATCGCCCAGACGCTGAAGGCGGCCTGCGCCCAGCGGTTGGTCAAGCTGCTCTGCCCGTATTGCAAGGAGCCGTCCCTCGGAGTGGACGAGCTGAACCGGAAGACCTTCAGCCTTGATGACACCTGGGCGACGATCCCGGTCTACACGGCGAAGACCGGCGGTTGCGCGGAGTGCCGCAACACCGGCTACAACGGGCGGACCGCGATTCTCGAAATCATCCCGATCACGCCGAAAATTTCCGACCTGCTCGCGAAAGGGGAAATGACTCCTTACGAACTCGAACTGAAAGTGGCCGAGGAAGGGGTTCTGCCCAGCCTCCGCCGCAGCGGCTTGAGACTGCTCCGTGATGGAAAAACCGACCTGATCGCCGTGAGCAAGGTGATCGACATGACCTACACCGATGACTAGCGCCACCACCACCGCCACGGGTAAATCTCCCGCACTGGAAGCCACCGCAGCGCCAAAAAACGCCGGACCGAAGGGGTTTCTCGCCGCCTTGAACAAGCCGGGGAAGGTCAAGGAGTTCACCAAAAGCGAACAAGTGGACCTGTTCCGGGGCCTCGGCTCGATGTTGCGAGCCCAGATCAACACCGCGGACGCGCTCAAGTACTACAGCCACGGCTTGCCTAACAAATCGATCGTCGATGCACTCACCCACATCCGTGAGGACATCGTCAAAGGGATGAATGTCCACGAGGCATTCCGCAGGACCGGGCGTTTCAGCGAGACGATCATCGGCCTCATCCAGGCGGGCTCGGATGCGGGGCAGCTTCACCACGCGTTCCAGTCGCTTGCCAGCCGGCTGAAGAGCGAACTGCATTTCACCAAGCAGCTCAAGAAAGCCACGATCACTCCGGGAGTCATCATCGCCGTTCTATCAGGTGCGTTCATCGTCTCCCAGGTCAAGATCGTCCCGCAGGTCGAGAGCATGTTGAACGGCGTGGGTGCGAAGCCGGACGGGATGACCGCCATTTCATTCAAGGTGAGCCATTTCACCCAGGCCACCTGGCCGGTTTTCGTCATCGGAGCGATCTCGATCGCGGCGATTATCTTCAAGTCGGCCCACGTGCGCAACCTGATCCTGGGCTTCGTGATGTCGAAGTGGCGGCTGCTCCGGCTGCTGATCATGAGCATGCGGCAGATGACCTTCATTTCCACGATCCGGTTGCTCCATTCCAACGGGATCAATCTGGCAAAGTCCATCCGCGTGTCCGCCAACAGCGTCCGCAATACTCCCTTTTACAACGAGCTCAGGACGGCGGCCGACAAGTATGAGCACTCCGGTGTCCCGCTTTCCACGGCATTCGCCAAATACACCTCGGTCGATGCCCAGGTCACCCACATGCTGGCGATCGGTGAGAAATCCGCCTCGCTCGACGCGCAGTTGGAAATGTTGTCGGAGATGTATGAGGAGGATCTGCAGAACCACATGAACACGTTCTCGGCCGCCATCAGCTTCATCGTGCTGATCATCGCCGTCAGCCTCATCGCGGCGGTCTTCATCGGAACCTTCCTGCCGATCTTCCTGATGGGTCCGAAGATGATGCAAAGCGGCATCTAGCAGCCAAACCCGAAACCACATTCACCCCATGCAACTCACACGCTTCGACCGATGGCTTCGTGAGACCTATGTGTACGAAACACATATCCAGACCCTGCGTCCTCCGGAAGCGGTTCCGGCAGGCGTGCGGGTGGTGGAGTTGCCCGATATCCCAGGAAAACGCTACAAGCATTTGTTCGTGGCGGGCAGCAACAAGCTAGCCGACGAGCTGATTCACCACCTCAAGGAAAACGGCCAGATGTACACCACCCAGGTCGTGGACCGGGACGCGTGGTATGTCCCTTTCATCGCCCCCAAGGACAAGTCCGTCACCTGGTGGCTCATCTCCGTGGTGCTGATCTCGACCTCGGTGTTTTTTGTCCTCCTTTACGTCAAGGGGCTCGTCCAGGATCCCGAATTCCGGAAGAACTTCGCCGAAGCCCTGAAACTGCTGAAAGGCTGAGATGTCATAATTTCAAGCTTCCCAAATAGCTCGGTTTGATTTAACAAAATACCAGTCATGAGAACGTCACGCCAACCCGCATTCTCCGGAAGGGCATTCACCCTTTTGGAAATGACCGTTGTCATCATGGTCCTGCTGGCGCTCCTCCAGATCGGGCTGTTCACCTCCTCGAAACTGGACCAGTGGAAACTCGGGCGGACGGCTTCCGAAGCCCTCCGGTCGGTCTATACGGCGCAGCGGATGTACCTTGCGGACAATCCGACCATTGCGGTTAGCAGCATCACTGCCGCGGAACTGGTTCCCTACATGCCTAACAGTGCGACGGCGATGCCGACAGTCAAGTCACTGGCCGGCGCCACCCTCGCAGTCATCGTCAATGTCTCTCCCCCCGTCATCAATGCTGGTTCAGGAGTCACCTACGATCCGTCCGGCAGCAACAGGGACTCCCTCTGGGATGTTGGGGAATGATGCGTCTGTTATCAGCACTTGCATCCATCGCTTTTCTAACGTCGGCCCGTGCCTATGAATTCAGGCATGTCGGGGATTTCCTGCTCCAGGCCCATTTCAAGCTGACGGGACAACAAGTCACGCCGATCCCCATGAAGCCCATCGCGTTCCGCGTCTTCACCGACGGGATCCGGATCCGCGTTTCCGCGGAAGGCGACGAGGAGTCGCACACGACCTTTGAAATCTATCGGTCCGACGGCATCGGCCGCCAGCGCAAGGGATCGGGTGCCCTCGAGGTGATCCCCGGTCTCCAGGCCACCAGCAACGCCGGTGGAGCGCTCCGCCACCTCAGGCTTTCCCGCGAGTCACTGACCATCACCACTTTTCCCGGCGTTTCCGACCAAACCATCGTCAGCCACGCCATCGCGGCCGAGCCCAAGACGGAGCCCACCGCCTCCACGGAAAAACCTTCGACGAATCCATGAAGCCACTTCCCGCCCAGACTCCCGTGGTCATCAAGCCGACCGACAGCGCCATGCCCTCGCTTCCGGCGGCACTGGCCAATCCGACCCCGTCCTACTCGACGGCGAACCGCCGCGCATCCACCTGTTCCGCGCAGCGGGCCTATCCCTGGTTGTTGTTCGCCAGCACGGGAATCGCCGGCATGTTCTGCCTGATGTACATCACCAAGCCGGTCATTCTCGCTTCCCAAGGTGAAATGCGCTCCTACCCTGGCAGCCAGGCTTCAACGGATGTGGCTGCCACCCCGGTGAAATCCACCCTGTTGCCCGACCAGAACCGCCTGCCCGGCGAAAATGCTCCGGCACCGGACAATGTCAGGAGCGCGTTGTCCCAATCCAAGACCGCCACCGCTTTCGAGCAGACCAACCTCCGCATCCAGCACATTCTAACGGCCGAGGCGCCGGGCGGACATCTCGCCAAGATCGACCTCGACGTGCCGGTTCTCTATCAGAGTCGCAACCTCCGCTGGACTGCTCCCGAAGTCGCCGAAGCCCGCGAGCTGCTTGTCAGGCTCGCCGACTATCAGGAAAAATCCCGCGCACTGCGGTCGGAAGGCGCGGCCTTGCTGGATTCGTGGAACCACCTCGTCGAGCGCTCCATCCCTTCCGGAGAACTCCGCGCCGATAGCCCGACGCTCCCGACCAACCAGCAGGACGCCGCGGATGCCCCGCGCCCGGTCGGGCTGGACACCACCGAGTCGATCCAAATCAAAGCCGCTGGAAAATGAAAGTCAGTCCTGTCATTGCCATTCTCTCGATTCTCGCCTCGGTTGGTGCGCTCGCACAGAACGTCAAGGAAGAGCCTCTGTCCGATCCGGTCCTCGACGCGATCCAGAAGTTCAACAATCGTGACAAGGGCGAGCCCAACGAAGTCACCGTTGTCCTGGAAGATACGCCGCCGGAAGCCGTCGTGGTGAAGGATCCGCCAGCGGACAAGGAACCACCCGCCGAAGCCGCGGTGCTGGTTACTGGCAAGCCGCCGGAAGGAACGGACGTCGTCATTGCCCCGGAAGCGGTGAACGCGGTCGCCATCGATCCCGAGGAGCAATCCCCGGAACCGGAGAACGGTCTAGCGGTTAGAATCGAGCGGCTGCAGACGGGCAATGGCACCATCGATCCTTCCAAGGTGAAATTGCTGGCGCCCTTTCCCGCGAAGCCGCTGGCCGCCGCTCCCGCCGGATGGCACCTCGATTCCTCGGACAGCGCGCCGCCGTTCACCCGCGAGGTCGAGATTTCCCCTGGTTCGAAAATCACCCTCACCATCCGCCCGCACCTGCTAGTCCCGGATGCCGACGGCGCGCAGGTGTTCAGCATTCCGGAACCCGGATACGACAACTCGCTCCGCTATCAGCAGACCGCCACCGTCGGCGCCATCCTTTCGAATTCCATCCGCCAGTTGGATGATGACTCCAAGCAGTTAGGCGCCGCGATCGACCGGCTCCAGCAGCTTCTTGTCTCCCTGCCCAAGCCGGAAGTGCAACCACTGCCGGAAGTCAAACCCGCCGCCGTCCGCAAAAAATGAAAACCACAACCGTTCCCACGATCTGCGGTGTCGCCCTTGCCGCCATGTCCGCCGCCGGTATCAGCCATTGGTGGTCCGTGCGGGAGTTCACCGTCGCCATCCATACCGGGCTTCCTGTTTCCCAGCCGGCCCATCCCGCCGTTCCGGCGTTAGAATTGCCTGCCGCCAAGCCTGCCGCGCCCGCGCTTCTCGCCCAGGCTCCGAAAACTCCGCCCGCTAGCCCGGTGACCGATGCCGCCCAGAAGGAATTCTATGAGGCGATGGTCGCGAAAATGGAAAGCCTCCAGAACCAGAACCGCGATCTGATGGACCAGGTCGCCGAGACCAACCGTGATGTGATGAAACTGGAGTTCCGCGTCGATACCCACTCCGAGTCGTTCCGGCCGATGAAGGTGAACGAAGTCATCGACACCAGTTTCGATGACGGACCGGGGGTGCTTCCACCGCGCGCCGACCCGGTTTTCCTGCCCAGCGATGAATAACCGCACGGCCATGGTCGTCCGAAGCCGCATGTCCTCGCTGACCCGGCTGGCTCTCGTCTCGTCGCTGCTTATCCCGCTCGCCGCCGCAGCTCCCGCTTGGCAAGCCGAACTCACTTCGCCCGCACCTGGTTCATTTCCGAAACCGGTGCCCTCGACGCTCGAATTCCAGGTGAGCTGGCAGGGCATGGTTCAGGCCGGCACCTGCCGCATCGAGTTCGCCCCCGCCAAGGTCAAAAAGCCGGGGAATTACGTGGTCCTCTCGAACTCCGCCAGCATCGGCGCGGCGGCCTTGCTGTTCGAGTATCATAGCAACTTCTGGTCCGAGATCGATCCCGCCACGCTGCGGCCTAACTATTTCCGCGCCGAGGAAACCGACGACAAGGAAAAGGTCTCCACCACCGTCCGCCATTTCCCGACGAAGGTGGAGAGCGAGGAAATCAACAAGCAGCTCAAGACCGGCACCAGCAAGACTACGAACCGCGTTTTCGCCTTCGCCCCGGTCTTCGACATCTTCTCCGCCATGCTCCACGTTCGCAGCCAGAAGCTCGACACCGGCGACCGGATTACTCTCGCCATCCTGCCATTCGACACGCCCTATCTGCTCAAGGTCAAGGTCGAGGGCCGCGAGGTCCACGAAGGCCGCAAGGCCATCCGCCTCACCGTCGGCATGAGGAAAATCAACCGCAAAACCCTCGAACTCCAAGCCTACAAGAAGCTGAAGAAAGACGCTACGATGTGGCTCAGCGACGATGCCGACCGCATCCCCATCGAGCTCCGCGCCGCCGTCTTCATCGGCGACGTCCGCGCCACTCTGGTCTCGCATGTGAAGCCTTGACGCATGGGCAATGTGGCTGGAGCTTCCCGCCCTCAGTTGATATCTCCCACCATGTTTCTCAAATCCCTTCTCCTCTTCCTCGCGATCCTTCCCGTCGCAGCCTTCGAGCTTCCCGCGAAGTCCAGCCAATGCCTCGTCGGTGTCTCGGATGGATGGAACAGCTCGAATGTCACTCTCACCTTTTATGAAAAATCCGGTGGTGCCTGGAAGACTGTCGGTGAGTCGTGGAAAGGACGGCTTGGCAAAAGCGGACTCGTCTGGGGAAAAGGACTGAGCCCGGTTCCTAACGGCGCTGTCACGAAGAAGGAGGGCGACAACCGTTCGCCCGCCGGCGTGTTCACCATCGGCGGCGCGTGGGGTTATGATTCCGCCATCCGCAAGAATCCCTCGCTGTTCTATCGAAAGGTCACCTCGCGCGATCTCTGGGTCGAGGATCCGGCTTCGCCGAAGTATAACCAGAACGTCATTCTCGATCACGAGCCCGCCACCGCCTGGGAGAAAAAGCAGCAGATGAAACAGAATGACGACGCTCATTCGTTGAAACTTTTCATCGCCCACAACGCGCCGCCCAACGTGGTTCCCAACGCCGGTTCCTCCATCTTCTTCCACATCTGGCGCGGCGGCGGCACCAAGCCCACCGCAGGTTGCACCACCATGGAAAAACCCAGGCTCCAATGGGTGATCTCCCGCATCGATCCCGCCAAAAATCCACTCTACGTACTCCTGCCAGCGGCCGACTATCAGAAATACAAGGCGGCGTGGAAACTGCCGTGAGCGGGCGGGGCCGGAACGAACACGATCATTACGTTAGAACGTCGGCGCGGCGACGGTCGCATTCTCCCGCTCGTCGATCCTGCGGCGGAGGATGCGGTCGGCGGTTTCGGTGACCATTTCCTGGAGCAGCAGCCAGAGGTGGGAGCCCTGGCGGTAGTCGGCGGGGGCGATGTGTTTGACGCGGCCGGCGTGGGTGGAAAGCTGGAAGCATTTCCGGAAGGATTTTCCGGAGGCGTCGTCGGGGTTGTAAACGGCGATGCCCTGACCGCCGTTGCGCGCCATGACGGTGAAGCAGGGGACATCAGTCGGGCCGTCGCCGACATAGACCATGTTTTCAAAAGGGATTGGCCGTTGCTCGGGAGGCATGTGGTCGTTCACGTCCTGATCGTAGCCTAACATCCCCTTGTTAATGCGGAAAAGGAACTGCGTCTTGGTGGTGTGCGAGATGGCGCGCTTGGGGAAACTGATGCGGCCTTCGGCGTCCTCGCCGAATTCGCAGCCGAACATGGCTTTCACAAACGGCTTGAGGCGTGAGCCGTCTAACAAAGCCTTGAGGCCGGAGGAAATGATGTAGTGCTCCACCTTGATGCCGGCGAGTTCGTGCTCGGGCCGGAGGGCGGCTTTTGGCAGGGCTTCGAACAGTTCGGGCAGGCCGGGGAAGAAGCGCAGGCCGGCACCGAGTTCGGTGAGGCGCTTGTTCGTCACGTTGTCCATGCCGAGGTAGTCGAGCAGGCACTTCATGTAGGCGAGCTCGCCATCCCATTTCTGGTCGTGGACGAGGGTGTTGCACTTGGCCCAGAATTGCGCGGGGTCGATGCCGAACTCGGGGAAGACCACGTCATCCTGCATGTAGCGGGGGCTGAGGGTCTGGTCGTAATCGTAAACCAGCGCGATGATGTTTTGAGGAGCGGCCATGGAAGTGAGGGCAGGCAAACAACGGCAAGCCCCCGCGACAAGGCGGAAAAATCCGGCAAGCGGGGAAATGCGGACCGACGATGGATCAGCGGGGAGTTTCCTTGAGCCGGATGAAGCGTTTTCCGTGCCGGGTGAGCGGCGTGTTGTCGCGAACCTTGAGAATGGAAGCGTTGTCGATGACGACAGTGGTGTGTTTGCTGCCGCTGAACCAATCCAGGAGGTCGGGCGAGACTTGGACGGTGCGCTTCACGCCGTCCGCCAGGAGGGGTTTGGCGACGGTCAGCGAGAGGTATTTCTGACCGTCGATGACCTCGGTGGTGATGGCCGGCGATGAGGGAAGGAAGTCGCTGGCGGCACCGGTGGCTGCGGAAATGGCGAAGCTGGACCCTGCCGGAGCAACAGGGGTCAAAGAGGAGGAAGCGCTGCGGTTTGAGGGGGCGGAGGCTTTGGTTTTCGGGGCCCTGAGGACTTCCAGCTCGGCGACTGCGGAGTCGGTGTAGCCATTGGCTTCGGTGAGGCTGCGGAGGCGGAGGTAGCGACCGCGCTTCGCGGTGAAGAGGATTTGCTTGAGAGCGGCGGAGTTCTCGAATTTCCCGGAAGCCACCGGGGCTCCCCATTTTTTGCCGTCCATGCTGACGTAGAATTTGAATTTTCCGATGTTGCCGACATTGAAGCCGTCCTGCCGGGAAAGATATTGGAATCCGCTGATCAGACTGGCTTTGCCCATGTCGATCTGGATCTCATGGGGCTTCTTCACGAACTCGACATTGCGGAACTGGGTGTGCCAGAAGGTGGCGGGGTTGCCGTCGATGGCATAGTTGGCGGCGTAACCGTCGGCTTCCTGGCTGTCGACGAATTTGACTTTCCAGCGTTTCCGGGAGACCAGCGCGGAGATGGGTTTACGGACGATAACCGTCTGGACCGCCGGGGTGGGGTCGGCGGTGCCAAGTGCATTGGTCACGGTGAAAGTGACCCGGTAGCTGCCGGGTTGGTTGAAGCGGCGGTTGCCGGGATTGCGAGCGGTGGAGTCGGGGATGCCGGATCCGCTGCCGAAGTCCCAGCGGTAGTTCAACGGCGTCTTGTCGTTCGGGTCGGAGGCTTCACCGCCGAAGGAAACCTGGTCACCGGGGTCGATGGTGACGGTGTCGTCCGGTGAGGTGATGGTGCCATTGGGAGGCTCGGAGGCGCGTCCCGACGGAGTGTAGGCGATCTGCGCGGATTTCGGGCCCAGCAGTCCCGCCTTGTTGCGGGCGACGACGACGAAATAGTAGGTGACGCCTTGTTCCAAGTCCGCGACGGTGGCGGCGGTGTTGTTGCCGGCGTCAAAGGTGTTGGGCAGGATGCCCGAGGCGGTGCCGTAGCTGACTTCGTAGGCGGCGATGTCTTTTTCGGGATTCTTGTCCCAAGCGAGTTGGACGGAAGCGGCCGAAGCAAGGGAAAGCGTTCCACAGGCGGCCAGCAAAGCGCAGGCGATTTTTCGCAACGAGCACCGGGGATCCACCCGCATTCGGGAGCTGGAAAAGTGGCTTTGGAGGTGGGGATTTTCGATCAAAACCTCGGTTTTCGAGGCCGGGGCTCCCTGCAGCAAGGGAGATTGAAGGGTAAATCGTTGCATTTCAAAGGTTTGAGAAGAATTTCCGGCCGACGGATGACTGATGTCGGGAAGAACCAGTCGGATTTGACCCGCTCTAAGTGGGGCAAATGCCCTATCAGCCGGGGACTTGCAATCTCATTCTTCCTAACATGCAAAATTTCTTAATATTTAAGATAAGTTGATAAAAATCCCGGTTAACACGCTGGAAATCCATGAGTGTCAGTCACCAAGAGTCGCATTTCGCCCGATTTTGGAGAGGGAAGAAAGGATCCGAATGGGAGGGTTGGTTTCGGCTCAAGTGATTGGTGGCGAGTGGCGATCCCGGGTTTGGACGGTGATTCCCCGAGGGGGGATCTAATTTGTTTCCCGGGCATTTCTTTTTAAAACCGGATTGAGCGGGGAAATCGGCGGGAAAGGACGTGGCGAGAATCGCGCTTGCCCCGGAGCGGCGGGGCGGAGAGCCTGTCGCCTTTGCCGTGAATCGCTACCTTCCCTATTTCAAATACTTGCGGGTCGTCCGCTGGCAGTTCGCCGCCGGGGTTTTGGCGGGTCTGGTGTATGCCTTGGCGAGTGGTCTGGGAATGCCGCTGATGGTGGATGTGGTGTTTCCGGTGCTTTTCAAAACAGCCGCTACGAGCGGCGGCGGGGAATGGTATTCGACCTGGATGACCGAAATGCTTGGTACCATTTCGGATGAGCGCCTCCTTTTCCTCACCTGTTTGTGGATCCCGCTGATTTTCCTGGTGCGGGCAATGGCGTCCTACACGAATTCCTACCTGATCCAGTATGCGGGTCAACGGGTGCTGGAAGACATCCGGCTGGATTTGTTCGTGAAGCTGCAGGGGCTGCCGCTTTCGTTTTTCAAGAAGAACAAGTCGGGCGATTTGCTGGCCCGGCTGATGAGCGACACGGCGGTGCTCCGTCAGATCGTCGCGAACGTGTCCAGCGACCTCATCAAACAGCCGGCAACCTTGTTGGGTGCTCTGGGCTATCTGGGCTACAAGGCGTGGAAGGACCATAGCTTTTTCATCGCCCTGATCGCGATGACTACGGTGCCGATTTGCGTGTTGGTGATCCGTTCCGCCGGGAAGAAACTCGCGAAACGGGCGCGGGCACTCCAAGATCAGGGTGGAACGATGACCGCCGCCCTTGCGGAGACGTTGCAGGCACCGCTCGAGATTCGCGCCTACAATCTGGAGCAGCGGCAGATCAGCGTTTTCAGGAAACGCACCAACGAGATGCTGCGGGTGAGCATGAAGGTGGTGAAATACCGGCAGGCGATATCCCCGGTGATCGAGCTGGTGGCGGCGTCGGGATTCGCCGTCGCGTTGTATCTCGGAGTGAGCGCCGGCATGTCGCAGTCGAGCTTCATGGCGCTGGGAATGGCGCTTTTCATGTCCTATGAGCCGATCAAAAAACTTGGGATGATCCACTCACTCTTGAAACAGGGGGACGCGGCGATCGAGCGCATCGACTTCATTTCGGGCGAGCCCGACACGCTGCCGGATCCGGCGGTTCCGATTCCGTTAGTGGCGCCCCGCGAGGCGATCCGGTTTGAGGATTTGTCATTCGCCTATGGTGAGGAGCCGGTGTTGAAAAATCTGGAGCTGAGCATCCCCATCGGCCAAGTGGTTGCGCTCGTCGGCCCCAGCGGTGCGGGAAAATCGACCTTCGCCCATCTCATTCCGCGGTTCTATGATCCTCAATCCGGGAAAATCACCTTCGATGGCACGGACATCCGCGATTTCACGAAAAAGGATCTGCGCAATTCGATCGCGGTGGTTCCTCAGACTCCATCGCTTTTTCTGGGATCGATCGCCGAAAACATCCGGATCGGGCGTGAGAACGCGACGGAAGCGGAAGTTCTGGAAGCCGCCCGCAAGGCCCATGCCCATGAGTTCATCCTGACCTTGCCGCAGGGCTATGAGACACAGGTGGGCGAGCGGGGCGATCTTCTATCAGGCGGTCAGCGCCAGCGGATCGCCATCGCCCGTGCTTTCCTGAAGGACGCGCCGATCCTGATTCTCGACGAGGCCACCAGCGCGCTGGATTCAGAGAGCGAGTCGATGGTCCAGCAGGCTCTCGCCGCATTGGTGAAGGGCCGGACGACCTTCATCATCGCCCATCGCTACAGCACGATCACCATTGCCGACCGTGTTCTGGTTTTCCAACAGGGCCGCATTGTCGCGGATGGAAATCATGAAACGCTGCGCGAAACGGACCCGACCTATCAGTCGATGATCGGCAGCCAGTTCCTGGGCGCGGGGGGATGATCGACTGCTCTGTTCGCGCGGGACTCAGTTAGATCTCGGATTGGTCCGGGATTTCCCTAATGTCCTGTCAGATCACCAACTTCCATGAGTTCAAAATGCCTCGCTGTATTCCTCTTTGGCGTCTCGGTTGCCTGCGCCGAAATGCGCGACTGGCGGAGCGCGGATGGATCGAAGGATTTTCGCGGTGAATTCGTGAAACAGAGCGGGGATAGCGTCACCATCCGCAACGAATCAGGCAAGGAACTCGCTTTTTCCACCGCGAAACTTCATGCGGACGATCTTCAATGGCTCAAGAATCAAGCCGCCAAAGCCATCGCCGAAGCGGGCGTGTTTGGCGGCATTCGTTTCGGCGATACCGAAGGACAGGTGATCGAACGCCTCAAAACCAACCCCTATGTGATCGCGCCGGATGGTGAAAAGGAGACCGCGTTCGGTACGGCGGATCCGCTTGTGAATGTCAAAACCCGGCTGAAACCCGGGGGAGCTCCTGCGGATCTTTCGTTTGTGTGGGGAACGAAAGACAATATCACAAAACTCGTCTCATTCGACATCACTTGCGACCCACAAACCGCGGAGAACTACAATCGCGGGCTCCGGAAATCGCTGGAGGAACTAACGGAGTTGCTCGTTTCCATTCACGGCAAGCCAGGGATCACCGCTCCCTATCCTTCCCGAGAGTCTCTGCTGGAAAACGAGATTTTTGCCACAAACTCCTGGATCTTGGCGGACAACTCCTCTCTCGAAGTCGGTGTGGGTCTCAACCAAAAGGGTGACTATCTGGCTGTGGCCAGATACCAAGCCCCGATCGTGACCCGTCCCACTCCACCGCGGTAGCGGTCAAGCGCCTGAACGCACCATCGCAAATACCTGATAGGGGGACGGGCTATGTTCGTCGTCGCATGGTTCGCGGAACGAGACGGGCCGGCGGGGGGTTAGACTCCGGTGCCGGATGCATCGGTTGCGAGGATCGATTTCCGGCAGAGTTCCGCATATTTCCCGCCGCGGGCTAACAGCGTGGCATGGGTGCCTTGCTCGATGACCTCGCCTTTTTCCAGGACATAGATGCAATCGGCGTTCTGGATGGTGGAAAGCCGGTGGGCGATGACGAAAGCGGTGCGGTTTTCCATCAGCCGGTCGAGGGCGTCCTGAATCTGGCGCTCGGTTTCGGAATCCACGGAGGCCGTCGCCTCGTCGAGAAGCAGGATCGGCGCGTTCTTCAGCAGGGCGCGGGCGATGGAGAGGCGCTGCTTCTCGCCGCCTGATAGTTTCACGCCGCGCTCGCCGACATTGGTGTCCAATTGCTTCGGAAGGTCCCGCACGAAATGATCCGCATGGGCGGCTTCCAGCGCGGCCCAGAAGTCCGCTTCCGAGGCATCGCGTTTCGCGAGCTGGAGGTTCTCGCGCACGGTGCCGTTGAAGAGGAAAGGCTCCTGCGTGACATAGGCGAGGTGGTCACGCAGCGAAGACTTCGCCAGCGTGGCGATGTTTAGGCCATCGATGGTGATTTCACCCGAAGTGCTCTCGTAAAAGCGTGCTAACAGCGACAGCACGGTGGTTTTTCCCGCTCCGGTCGAGCCGACCAGCGCGATGGTCTGGCCGGGTTGGGCGTCGAGCGTGACTTCGTGGAGCGTCGGCTGGTTCTGATAGGCGAACGAGACTTTGTCGAAACGCACGTGGCCGGAAATTTTCTCCGGCAGTTTCGCTCCCGCCACCGCGTTGGGCTCTTCTCCCGCATCCAGGATGTCGAAGACGCGGTCCGCCGCCGCCCTGCCTGATAGAATCATCTGGTTGAGCGAGTTCAGGCGGTCGATGGGTTCGTAGAAGAGCGAGAGGAACAGCAGGAATTTCGTAAAGTCGCCGATGGTTAGCTCGCCGCGCATCACCGCACCGCCGCCGAACGCGAGGACCAGCACATAGCCGGTCATCCGCAGGAACGACATGCCCGGCGAGTAGAGCGCCCACCATTTCATCATCCGCAGCGAGGCGATTCTCAGGAGGTCCGAGAAATGATTGAAGCGCGCGTGTTCCGCGGACTCGGCGGCGTATGCCTTGATTTGGCGGACGCCCGAGATGTTGTCATGCAGCAGGGCATTCAAATCGGATGCCGCATCGCGCTGGTTCTTATAACGGTCGCGTCCTAACGTGGAGTAAATCCAGGCACCCACCGCCAGGAATGGCACCGGCAGCGTCGCCCAGGCCGCCACCGTCGGATTCAGGAAAAACAGGAAAATCCCGATGCCAAGCACCTGCAGAGCGGCGATCAACCCCTGCTCGATGCCGTCGATGAGCACGCGCTCCATGTTGGTCACGTCCTCGACCACCCGCGTCATGATGTCGCCGGTGCGCCGCGTGTCGAACCACTGGAGCGGCAACCGCTGGATTTTCTCATAAAGATCCGAGCGGATGTCGAAGATCACCTTCTGCTCGAAGATATTGTTGATGAAAATCCGCAGGGAATTCAGTCCGTCCTTGGTCAGGAATCCGAGTAATGCCACGACGATCCAAAAGGAAAACTCGTGGTGCCGAGAAGGATTCGGAATGATTTGATCGATCACGTAGCCCGTCGCGTTCGGGAACACGAACACCGCCAAAGTCATGCCCACCGCACAGAAAAGCTGCGCTGCGGCAAGGCCCGGGTAATGGCGCAGGTAGGAAAAGACGCGGAGGATTGACTTCATGCGGGAGGGACAGCGATGCCCCCGTGTGGGTGCTTTGTAAAGCCAAGGAAGGTCCTCAACGAAAAGTCTGTGAAATTTGGGGTTGCGGAGGCCAATCGGGACTTCCTAGTGTCTCCCCACACACGGAATTCAAAGCTTACTACAAAACCCCATGGCCAACGTCTTCGGAATCCTCACAGCAATCGCTCTCGCCCTCTCGGCATTCGTTGCTTTCAAAAATAAAGCAGCTTACGAAAAAGATCTCAGCGACACCGAACTCCGGCATGGCGAGCTGACCAAAAGCGAAGCCCGGCTCGCCGCCGACAAGGAGGTTCTTGCGGCCCTGCCGCCCGAAATCGAAGGCGTGGATGCGGAAGTGGAAAAGCTGACCGCCGATGAAGCCGCTCAGAAAAAAGTCAACGACGGCCTCAACAAGCAAGTCGAGGAAAAGACCGCGAAAATTTCCGCTGCCAAAGCGCAGCTCGACGGCATCCGCGAGAAGACCGCCAAGATCGGCAACGTCGATCAGCTTGCCGCCAAGATGCGCGAGACCAACGCCGAGATCGAGGAGCTCAAGCAGTCGATCACCGGCAACGAAGCCAAGCTTGCGAATCTAACCGCGCAGAACACCTCGACGGAAGCGCAGATCACCGACACCAAGGGCAAGTTCGACGACTTCGCCGGCGGACGCTCGCTGGTTTCGCTGAACACCCGCATCCGCTCCATCTATCCGAACTGGGGTTTTGTCACCCTAGCTGCCGGCAACAACGCCGGTGTGGTGACCAGCTCCACTCTCAACGTGGTGCGTAACGACCAGGTGATCGCCAAGCTGCTGGTGACTGCGGTGGAAAGCACCACCTCCTCCGCCAGCATCGTTCCCGATTCCATGGCATCCGACGCCACCTTGATGGTCGGCGATCGGGTAGTTCCCGGTTTGAAGGAAACCAAACCCGCCGCCACCGCGCCTGTCGTTCCTCCTGCCGCCAACTGATTCGCGGCTAATCCATCAAATTCTCATAAAGATCTCACATGAAACCCATTCTTTACGGTGTCGCTATTCTCGCAACCTGTGGTGCTGCGTTTTTCTCCTACAGCCACTCCGGCAAGTTCAAGGCGGTTGAAGAAGACCGCCTCGCCACCATCGCCACCAACAAACAGGTGACTGCCGATGCCGAAGCCGCCGAGGCCAATATCAAGAAAGAGAAAGCACGCCTCGCCGCTTCCGAAGAGCGCCGCGAGCTTCTGACCCAGAGCGTTTCCTCGCTCAAGTCCGCGGGAACCGGCCTTGCCAGCGAAATCCAAAAACTGGATGCCGATATCAAAAGCCAGACCGAGGAATTCTCCCAATTGGAAAAAGCCCTTGAAGAGGTCAACGCGATTCTCGCCGACCTTGGTGGTGGTGTGACTCTCGACACTTTGCCCGACAAGATCGAGGAGATCAATCAGGACAAGGCTGCGAAACAGAAGAAACTCGAAGAACTCGAAACCCTCGTTGGTGGTGCTGAGAAGAACCTCGCCACCAATCGTTCCGAACTGGACCGCCTTGGAAAGCGCATGATCGAGCGCAGTTCGCGCATCAGCCGCAACTCGATGCAGTCCGTCGTCACCGCCGTCAATCAGGATTGGGGATTCGTCGTGATCGGCGCCGGTTCCAACTCCGGCTTCACTCCGCAGACCAGCTTGCTGGTTGAGCGTGATGGCCGCAAGATCGGCCGCGTGCGTCCTTCCTCGATCGAGGCGACCCAAACGATTGCCGAAATCGACTTCGACACCATCGCGTCCGGAGTTCGTATCCAGCCGGGTGACCGCGTGATCCTCGCCACCCCGACCAGCAACTGAGACTGCTGATTTCTTCCCACAAGCTCCGCAGGCTTGCATGCCGCGGAGCTTGTTTTATGTTCAGCCCCATGAAGCGAAACGTTTTCCTGACTCTGTTAGCATTTGCCGTTGCCTTGGGATTCTCCGCCTGCGCGGACGACGTCGAGAAAAAGCCGGTCGGCCCGGTCTCCGAAACCAGCAAGATCCCTTGGAATACTCAGGTTCCAGGACAAGGTGGCGGCCAAATGGGCATGATGCCGCAGAATCAATACCGCCGCTGATTCGCCAGCAGGCTCAGTCGCGGTGATAGGGTGAGCCGCTTTTCAGCGAGGCCACCCGATAGAGCTGTTCCAACAGAACCAGCAGCGCCAGTTCGTGTTGCAGCGTGAACGGCGAAAGCGTCAGCACCAGATCGCATTGGTCGCGCAGCGCCTCGGTGTGTCCGTCCGCCGCGCCGATGAGGAACGCCACGGTTTTTACATCGCCGCGCATTTCCAGCGACTCCAGCTTGTCTGCGAACCTGCGGGTCGTGAGGCATTCGCCGCGTTCGTCCAGTGCCACGCGGTAGCAGCCCTGGGATCGCTCTAACAATCTGGTGGAAACATCCTCCTTGCTGCCCGCTTTGATCACCATCAGCTCGTGCCCACCGGCGCGGGAGAGACGCTTCAGATACTCCTCCACGCCGGCCTTGGCATAGGCCAGCGCGGGCTTTCCGGCGACGATCAAACGGATTTGCATCGGATCGAAGCTTGCCCGTGGACCCGACCGGGGCCAACCTCAATTCAACATGAAATCACACGTTTTTCTCGCGGCCGCGCTCTGCGGCTCATGCAGCCCCGGGGTCAGTCCCGCCGTTCCGAAAACCCCCATGCAGCGCCAGATGGTCGGTCTGATGGAAAAGTTCGACCGCTGGGACTACAACGGTGACGGGCAGTTGAGCAAAAAGGAGCTCAACCAGGGTATCCAGGGTCTCAAAGGAAAACCCCAACAGGTGAATTACACCGCCACTGAAGTGCTTGAATTCTACGACACGAACAAGAACGGCACGATTTCACTCGCCGAGGCGCAGGACGGTTACAACCGTTCCCATCAAGACGGCCAAGTCCTCGGCTCCTGACCCACGAGCCGATGAGCGCCATTTACGAGTCGGACAAGCTGCTGTCCGAATACCTGTTGTTTCATTTCGGGACTGCGGACGAAATCCTGCCGCCTGACCGCCACTGGCCCGCAGGCATGAGGGAGGCCTTGGACTTCGCCAAACGCACGCCCGCCCGTTTTTCTCCGGGGACCGTGAAACGCGGCTTGGATCTCGGCTGTGCGGTCGGTCGTTCGGCATTCGAAATGTCGCGCACTTGTGACGAGGTCGTCGGCATCGATTTCTCCCACGCCTTCATCCGCGCCGCGGAGGCACTTAGAGCTGGCGGAGCCCTCTCTTATGAGCGCCGCGAGGAGGCGGCCCTGACCACTCCTTTGAACGTCGATCTAACGGGTTGTTATGACGGGTCCAGACTGCGTTTCCTCCAAGGCGATGCGATGGATCTATCAGACAGCCTCGGTTCATTCGACCGCGTCCACGCCGCGAACCTGTTATGCCGCCTGCCGGAACCCCGGCGCCTGCTGGACCGTCTCCCGTCGCTGGTCAATCCTGGCGGCGAACTCGTCCTCGCCACGCCCTGCACCTGGCTGGAGGAGTTCACCCCGTCCTCCAACTGGCCGGTCGGGGGAACCTTCGAGTGGTTGAAATCGAAACTGTCTCCAGAGTTCAAACTCCTGCGCCAGCTCGACGAACCCTTCCTCATCCGCGAAACCGCGAGGAAATTCCAATGGACGACCTCCCTTGTCACCGTCTGGCAGCGGGTGGGCGAATAAG
The DNA here is from genome assembly GCA_040386755.1 of Verrucomicrobiota bacterium. Taxonomy (GTDB): domain Bacteria; phylum Verrucomicrobiota; class Verrucomicrobiia; order Verrucomicrobiales; family Akkermansiaceae; genus Luteolibacter. The sequence goes on from JAZKEY010000002.1 coordinate 365,700, forward strand.
GATCACGGCTGCACCAGCCAAGGCCGCTTGGCCGGAGTGATATGGGGTGGTTTGAGATACATCGGCTGCGGGCTGGCGGCTGTCCAGAGTTTGCGTGCTTCCGGAGTGGCGGCGGACCATGCCTGCCAGAGTCGTTCAGCATTGGGAAACTCGAGACGGACTCGCGTCTGGATTTCCGGTGGCAACGGGAATCGGTCAGGTGCCTCGAAGGAAAAGACCGGGATGCCATCGGTTAGGGCGGCGGCGACGATTTCCAGAAGTCCGTCGGCGTCGGTGAGCTCCGGTTCGGTGAGCAAGCGGAATTCGTGGATGGCGGCGGTCCAAAAGCTGCCACGGCGGGCGTCGCCGATGGCGAGGCAGCGGGCACCGCCTTGGGCGCTGGGCACGGCGAGGATGGAGGGCAATGCGACCGCCGGACATCCGCAGGCGATGGCGACTCCCTGGGCGGCGGCGATTCCCACCCGGGTGCCGCTGTAGCTGCCGGGGCCACTGCCGACGAGAACCAGCCCGACTTCAGGGGCTTTCCGGGCATCGAGAAGTTCCTTGAGCGGGGAAAACAGAACCGCATTGTGGCTGCGGTCGCTGGTGAATTCACGTTGCTCCAACTGGCCGTCCGGCTCGACGGTGGCCAACGAGGCGTGCGGGGTGGAAGTTTCCAGGACGAGGGTGAACGTGTCCGTCATGAGGAGAACGCTATCGGGCGGTAAGTGAACCTGCCAGCCTGCTTTGCATAAGCCGATACTTCGAGGTTCGGCTTGCGTAGGTTTCCGCAAAGCGCTTTGTTGCGTCCGGGCGCGGTGAAATGGAGCCGCTGCCGGAATCCAACATGGCGACATCGAATCTCAGAACTTTTGCGCTGCTGGGCCTTGCCATGGCGGTGGTTTCTTGTGCCGCTCCGAAGGCTGATGTGGTTGCTGAAAAGCCGGTGGAGAAGAAGGAGGAAAAAATCCCGGAGCCTGTCGCTCAGGAGCCTGAGTTGCCCGCATTGCCAAGTGAGGATGCTCCGCGTCTGCCAGGCATGCTGGACCTGCCTTCAGATTCGGATTTCCGGGCGAGCAATCCGGTTCTGCCGAGAACCGGTGCGGGCGGGGTGGCGATCCGTCCTCCGACGGATCCACCCTCACGGGTGAAGCCGCCTGAGAAACCCGCCGAATGATCAGCGCTGGTTGAAGCGCGACATTTCGCGGGCGGCTTCGCGCAGTTCGACTTTTTCCTTCAGATCGTGGCGCTGGTCGGCGTGGGTTTTGCCCTTGCCGACGCCGATTTCCACCTTCACGCGGCGGTCTTTCCAATACATCCGCAGCAGGGGAAGCGTGCAGCCTTTGACGTTGGTGGCGTTGGCGAGCTTGAGGATTTCGCTCTTGTGGAGCAGCAGCCGGCGCGGGCGTTTTTCGGCGTGATTATACCAGTCGCTGGCGGTTTGCCATGGCTGGATGTTGCAGCCGTAGAGGAAGATCTGGTTGTTGCCTTCGACGCGGGCGAAGGCGTCGGAAATGTTGACCTTCCCAGCCCGGATCGATTTGACCTCGGTGCCTTTGAGTTCAAGCCCGGCCTCGTATTTCTCCAGAATATGGAAATCGCGCCCGGCCTTCCGGTTGGTGGCGATCTCCGCACTCATGGATGGCAGGTGGCTCGTGTCTCACGAAGCGGCCCTTCAGGGGGCTTCGCGTTGGATCAACTTGATCTTGCCCTCGATGATTTCGGTGAGGGCGATGTCTGCAACACCCATGCTCGGACGGGTGGCAATGAGCGGCGAGCGGCCGCTGTTCAATTGTCTGACGCGCTGGGAAACCAGATTGACCAAAACAAGGGGGTCGGTGACAATTTCAGAGGCCTTATCAAGGAGATCGCTTTTCATAGGAGAACCGGGAAATCGCGAATTCGGCTTTGCTTGCTCGAACGGGACGACGTTCTCGGGAAGCTCGGACGGTTTTTTTTCGCTCAAAACAATGGATTGGACAGAATTTTCCGGATTTGACGCCGGGCCGATGGTCAAACCAGAGATTCGGAGGGCTGACAAGCCTTATCTGGTTGTTTTCCCAAGGATTTTTCGAAATTTGCGAATCACTTCTGTATTAGGTCGATGCCGAAACGGCGGAGCACCACGACGGTGACCCAGAAGAGCACCACGGTGATGGCGCAATTGGCAGCGAGCGCGGTCCAGAACGTCCACTGGTTGCGCAACATCCAAGGGAAAATCAGAAACATCGGCAGGGTGGGGAGGACGAACCAGAACGTGCCTTCGGCGTGGTTGGCTAGACGTTCCGGCGATTGTTTGGCCTGGTGCATCCAGATCATGGCAAGCAGCGAGGTGAGCGGCAGCGCGATGAGCAGGGCGGAGAGCCGGTCGTTGAAGAGCTGGACTTTGTTGACCACCACGATAATCAGGGCGCTGAGGAAAATTTTCCCGATGTCGAGCGGGGTGAAGCTGAGGATTTTATCCCAAGGGATGCGGTTCATGGGGAAGTGGGCTTGCGGCTGCGGGGAGGATAAGGATAAGCTCAGGCCATGCAAGCCGCCTGTCTCGTTTGTTCCGTCATGGTCCTCCTCTCCGCCTGCGCACCTGGCGGGCCACCCGCAGGGCAGGCCGGTGCGGTGGGAGGAAATCTCACCGCAGCGCAGAAAGCAGCGATCGGCAAAAAAATCTGGCAGAACGAATGCGCGGGCACGGTCGCCGGGCTGACGACTTGGAATACGGGTGAGGAATTTCCTTCGATGGGGATCGGCCATTTCATCTGGTATCCGGCGGGTTTCAAGGGGCGCTTCGAGGAAAGCTGGCCGCAATTTGCCGCCTTTGCCCGTGAGCGTGGGGCGAAGTTGCCGGCGGTAGCATTGGAGCGGCACAGTCCGTGGAAAACGAAGGCCGAGTTTCAGGCGGATTTCAAAGGGCCGCGTTTAACCGCGCTGCGGACGTGGCTGGCAGCCAATGTCGGCATGCAGACGGATTTCATCATTGCCCGTTCGCGTGCGGCCTTGCCGAAAATCCTAGCGGCGGCCCCGGCCAGCGAAAGGGCGAAGATCGAGGCGAACTATCAAAAAGTCGCCACCACTCCTCAAGGAACCTATGCGTTGATCGACTACGTGAATTTCAAAGGCGACGGCACCCAGGCATCCGAAAAATACAAGGGCCAAGGCTGGGGCCTGATGCAGGTTCTCGGCGGAATGAAGGACGTCCCTGCGGGCTCTCCCGCAGCTGTGGAATTCGCCGCATCCGCGAAACGAATGCTTTCCCGCCGGATCGCGAACTCACCGCCCGAGCGAGGCGAAAAACGTTGGGAGGAAGGTTGGCACAACCGCTGTGGTAAATACGCGCGTCCGTTGTGAGAGTGGTTCGTTAGGCATGGTGTGAAGCCGCCTCTGGAAATTTATAGGTGGCCTTTCAAGTCCGTCCCGTCGATCAGCAGGTAATTTCCGCGGGTCATGGCACAGGCGGTGCTTTGTCAGCGAGGGGCCCATGCTGAAGTCAATCGTCACCTCCCTCACGAAACGGTTGTCAACCAGTCTGCTGATCGGATTGGCGGGCTTGTCGGCAGGCATCGCGCAGGCGCAGGAAAAATCCGTCAAGGAAACCATCGCCGCCGCCACCGTCGCCGCCACCTCGGATGAACAACGCGAGATCGTTCTCTCTCTCAAACTCAAGCCAACTCCGGAAGCGGTGACATGGTTCGAGAAATGGAAGGGCGGCGAAATTTTCCTTCACGATGACGGAACCGGTGTGATGACTCCGGTCACCCTCACGGGAGCGGAGGACGCCAACGGCTCGTTCAGCACACTCAAGCTCATCGACGGCTCGCCTCATCTTGCCGCCGACGGTACTCCAGTCCGAATCAATCCGAAGGAGGTGGAATATGCTGAAACCGATTCGGGTCTGAGGAAGGCCATGAAAGAGGTTGCCGACCTCGTCGCCCTGGCCGACCCCGACCTAACCAATCGTCTCCGCGCGATCAAGGACTCCGCCATCGGGCAGAAAATCGAAAAACTCCCCGCGCTCCAGCTTCTCAAAACCACCGAGAAAAATCCGGAGGCGATCCGGGCGCTGGACGAATCCATCGCCATCATCCAGCTCCGTTCGACTGTTCCGGCGGAACGCATTGCCGCCTGTAAAAAGCTTGGGGAGATCCACTCCCTGTCTGCTTATGACACGGTTAAAACCGTTTTGGCTGAGTCTGAAAAGGCGAAGGACAAGCCGATGATCGCCGCGGCGGGAGGAGCGCTGCGTTCCATCGACGGCCACATTTCGCGGATCACCGCGGCGGGCACGGTCTTCCGCGGGATTTCCAATGGCTCGGTCCTGTTGGTGGTCGCGATTGGTCTGGCCATCACCTTCGGCCTCATGGGGGTCATCAACATGGCGCATGGCGAGTTCATTGCGGTAGGCGCCTACACCGCCTACGTCATCCAGAATGTTTTCGCCCAGGGCCTCAAGTTTTCGCCCTTCGGATTTTCCATGTCCATTCCCGGCATGAACCTCGGCGAAGGAGGAATGAGCCTGTATTTCGTTGCGGCCATCCCTGCCAGCTTCATCGTGGCGGCCCTCGTCGGCATTCTGTTGGAGCGCTCGGTGATCCAGTTTCTCTACAAGCGTCCGCTAGAGTCGTTGCTCGCCACTTGGGGGGTGTCGCTGGTCATGCAGCAGGTCCTCAAGCTGATATTCGGCTCTAACAATGTTCAGGTTTCCAGTCCTTCGTGGCTATCCGGCACTTGGACTGTCAATGACGTGGACTTCGGTTGGAACCGCGTGTTTGTCATTGGTTTCGCCATTCTCCTCATCTTCGCCACCTGGCTCGTCCTCAACAAAACCTCGCTCGGCCTGCTGATCCGCGCGGTCATGCAGAACCGCAACATGGCCGCCTGCATGGGCGTCCGCACCGAGCGCGTCAACACCATGACCTTCGCCTTCGGCTGCGGCCTCGCCGGTCTGGCTGGCGCGTTCCTTTCCCAAATGGCCAGCGTCGGGCCATCGATGGGTCAGCTTTACATTGTCGATTCCTTCATGACCGTCGTCGTCGGCGGAGTCGGCAACATCCTCGGCACCGTCATCAGCGCGGTGGGCATCGGCATGTCCGACCAGACGCTCCAGCAGTATCTCGGCAATCCGGTCATCGGGAAAATCATGGTGCTCGGCGCCATCATCCTCTTCCTCCAATGGCGTCCTGCCGGCCTCTTTGTCACCCGTTCCCGCAGCCTCGACTGACCGATGAACAAGACCCCTCTAACCAGCCGGGTACAGCTGCCCATCCTCATCCTCTGCGCGGTCTTTTTGGTCGTCGTGATGCCGCTGCTCAACGCCTATGGCATCATCTCTGATTTCACCTTGGGCAACTGGGGGAAGTATCTCTGCTATGCCATCCTCGCCATCTCGATCGACCTGTTATGGGGCTACACCGGCCTGCTATGTCTCGGCCAGGCACTCTTCTTCACGCTCGGCGGCTACATGATGGGCATGCACCTCATGCGCAATATCGGCGGCACCACGATGCCCGATTTCCTCACCATGCTCGGCCGCACCGAATGGCCCTCGTTCTTCCTGCCGATGATCAGTTTCCCGTTCGCGCTGCTGATGATCATCCTCGTTCCCGGCTTGCTCGCTTACGTCTTCGGCTTCCTCGCCTTCCGCTCCCGGATCAAAGGGGTTTATTTCTCCATTCTAACGCAAGCCCTCACCTACGGCGCCGCCCTGCTGTTTTTCCGCAACGAGCTCCTCATGGGCGGCAACAACGGCTTCACGAAATTCAACTCGCTGCTCGGCTTTTCACTCACCGAGGAATCCACCAAGCGCGGCATCTACATCGCCACTGCCCTGCTCCTCGTCGTTGTCGTCGCCGGTTGCAAATGGCTGACCAACTCACGTTTCGGCCTCATCCAGCGCGCCATCCGGGATTCCGAAAACCGAGTCCTCTTCTCCGGCTACGCGACGATGAACTTCAAGCTCTTCGTCTTCGTCATCAGCGCCGTCATCGCCTCCTTCGCCGGTGCCTTGTTCGTCCCCCAGGTCGGCATCATCAACCCGAGCGAGATGACCACGGAAAAATCCCTCGAAGCCGTTGTCTGGGTCGCTCTCGGCGGACGTGGCACTCTGGTCGGACCTGTGGTCGGAGCCATCAGCGTCAACGCCCTCAAGAGCTGGGCTTCCCGCGAGTTTCCCGATCTGTGGCTACTGCTCCTAGGCGCCGCCTTCGTCCTCATCGTCCTGTTCATGCCGAAGGGCATCGTCGGTCTGCCCTCGCAGATCCAGGACTTCATCGCCTGGCTCAAGCGCCGGAAAGCCCAACGTCTCGAACAAGAGGCCGATGTTAAAAAATCTCCCGCCACCGACCCATGATCGTCGAGAGTCCAATGCACCAGAAACCGTTCCTTCTCGCCGCGGAGGGACTCACCCGGTCGTTCGATGGCTTCAAGGCCATCAATGATCTCAATTTCTATCTCGACGAGGGTGAGCTCCGCACCGTCATTGGACCTAACGGCGCAGGCAAAACCACCTTCCTCGACCTCATCACCGGACGCACCAAGCCCGACGTCGGCACCCTCAAGTGGGACGACGGAAAGCACGATCTCCTCAAGCTGAACGAATACGAGATCTATCGCCTCGGCATCGGCCGCAAGTTCCAGACACCGACGGTTTATAACGACCACACCGTCACCGAGAACCTCGTGCTTTCGCTCGCCGGCTCCCGCGGCATCTGGCACAGCTTGTTTGGAAAAATCACTTCCGATCAAAAGGACCGCATCGCCGAGATCCTGAAAATCATCAAGCTCAGCGACAGCGCCCACCGCAAGGCCGGCATCCTCGCCCACGGCCAGAAGCAGTGGCTTGAAATCGGCATGCTGCTCGCCCAGGAAGCCAGGCTTCTTCTCGTCGACGAGCCCGCCGCCGGCATGACCGACGAGGAAACCTATCGAACTGGCGAACTGCTTCTATCACTTGCTGGAAAGCACACCATCGTCGTCATCGAGCATGACATGACCTTCGTCCGCCAGATTTCCCAGGGCCGAAAGGTCACCGTTCTCCATCAGGGCCATGTCCTCTGCGAGGGCCCCGTTGACCAGGTCCAGTCCGACGAGCGGGTGATCGAAGTCTATCTGGGAAGAAAATCCAAAGCCGCCTGATCCACCGATGTCCGCCACTCTCACTCAGGAAAACCTCAGCATTTCCGGCCTCCGGGTTTCCATCGGCGGCAGCGCCATCCTGCGCGGGATCGATCTGACCATCCGTCCCAAATCCGTCTTCTGCCTGATGGGCCGTAATGGTGTTGGCAAAAGCACCACGCTCAAGGCGCTCACCGGTCTCTATCCGATCGACTCCGGGAAATTCGAGTTGCAAGGAGTGGACATCACCAAACTCAGCTCGGCCGACCGCGCCCGTCAGGGACTCGGCTACGTTCCCCAGGGCCGCGACATCTTCCCGCTCCTCACCGTTGAGGAGAACCTCTTCATCGGCCTGAACGCCCGCGGATGGAAACGGGATTCCGCCGAGATCGACCGGATCTTCACGCTTTTCCCCATCATCAAGGAATTCCTTCACCGCAAAGGCGGCATGCTTTCCGGAGGTCAGCAGCAGCAGCTCGCCATCGGCCGTGCGCTTCTGACAAAGCCGAAGTTGCTCATTCTCGATGAACCGACCGAAGGCATCCAGCCGAACATCATCGATCAGATCGGTGATGCCATCAAGATGCTCAGGGCCGAAGGTAAGATGAGCATTCTCCTCGTAGAGCAGTATCTCGACTTCTGCAAGGAACTCGGCGACGACTTCGCCATCCTCGAGCGCGGTGCCGTCGCCGCTTCCGGAGAAATGACCGGACTCACCGAGGACATCGTCAAGGAATTCCTAACAGTATAGCGATCCCCCCTTTTTCTTGTTCAAAGCGGTGTCCTTTGCGGGGCGCTGCTTTTTTGTGATTTCAGCGAATGATGCGTGCTATTCATGCAGGTTGATTGAATTGACGAATATTGCTCATCCTTGTTGGTGGCGCGGTGAAAAAAGTCATTCGCGGGATGATCCTAACTCATGAATTTCTGTGAGGTGGCATGATTCAAGCTGAACTTGGGTGTCGTGGTATCCCATTTCAACTGCCACCACCATCCAACAAATAGCTGAACCATGAAAAACAAGTATTGCAAAAATCGAATCAACACCTCGCTCCTAGCGCTTGCTCTAGTCACAGGCACAGCGTTTGCCGGTGAGGAAATGAAAACGACCGCCGCTCCGGCTCCTGTCACCGAGGACGTCGTGTCAGGCGTTCTCTCGCTCTCCGTCAACTCGCACTTCATCTCCTACGGAAATGACGTCTGGAAAGATGGCTCGTCGATGTCCGATCCTGGCTTCAATCCAAGCTTGGAATACACCATCCAGCTTCCTGCCGATGGCTTCTCACTGATTCTCGGAACCTGGTGGGACGTTAACAGCAAGGCTGCCGCCCCATCGATCGGTGGCGATATTCAGGAAATCGACGTCTGGGCGGGGCTCGGCTACACGGTCGACAAGTTCTCCATCACCACCACCTATCAGGCATGGAACTATGCTCAGGGAACCGAGCAAATCCTCGATGTGAAGTTGGGCTATGCCTGCTTCCTCTCCCCCTCCTTGATGTTCCACAATCGGATTGACGAAGGCAATTCCGGCGGTGCGGACGGCACGATCGTGGTGCTGGGCCTGTCCCACTCCATCGAGGCCGGACCTGTCACCATCTCATTCCCGGTGAACTTCGCCGCAATCCTTGGTGATAACTACTATGACGCCACTGCCGGAAGTGACAGTGGTTATGCCTACACCTCCATCGCCGCCCAGGCCAGCTACGGTCTCGAGTTCATGGGTGACACCTATGGCAAGTGGAGCCTCGTCGGTGGTCTTACCCAATACTGGACCAACGGTTCGGTCATCCCGGGTAATCCCACGAACCAGTTCCTGACCTACAACGTCGGTCTCACCGCGAACTTCTGATGAAATTGTAGTTGGTTTTCTTGCTGAATCGGTTGTGGCGGGAGAGTGCACATTGGCCATCCGGTGCCAATGCTCTCCCGCCTGCATCTTCCCTCCCTCCTGTTATTTTTCCTCATTCATTAAAAACTCCTCCACCAAAATGATCTCGAAACTTATTCCATCCGCACTTGCTGCGATCGCACTTACCGGCGCTTCCGCCATCGCGGAAGAAACCGTAAAGGTTGGCGTGCTCCACTCGCTCAGCGGGACCATGGCCATCAGTGAGACCTCTCTCCGCGATGTCCTTCTCTTCACCTTCGATGAAATCAATGCCGCCGGCGGCGTGATGGGCAAAAAGATCGAACCTGTCGTTGTTGATGGCGCCTCCAACTGGCCGCTCTTCGCCGAAAAGGCCAAGCAGTTGCTTGATCAGGACAAGGTCGCCGTCACCTTCGGTTGCTGGACTTCCGTAAGCCGCAAGTCGGTGCTTCCGGTGTTCGAGGAAAAGGGCGGTTTGCTCTTCTATCCCGTGCAGTATGAAGGCGAGGAAATGTCCCATAACATCTTCTACACCGCGGAAGCTGTCAACCAACAGGCCACTCCGGCTGTTGATTACCTGCTCGCGGAAGGCAAGAAGAAATTCTATCTCCTCGGATCCGACTACGTCTATCCGCAGACCACCAACCTCGTGCTGCTTGAGTATCTCCTCAGCAAAGGCGTGCCGATCGAGAACATCGGCGGTGGCTTCACCAAGGATGGCTCCGGCAAGATCATCTCCGCCGGTAAATACACTCCATTCGGCCACACCGATTACCAACAAATCGTCTCGGAAATCAAACAGTTCTGCGCTTCCGGCGACGCCTGCATCATCAGCACCTTGAACGGCGATACCAACGTCCCGTTCTTCAAGGAATATGCTGCCGCCGGCCTCACCGCGGAAACCGCACCTGTTGTTTCCTTCTCGATCTCCGAAGACGAGTTCCGTGGACTTCCTGCGAAACAACTCGTCGGCCAACTCGGTTGCTGGACCTACTTCCAATCCATCAAGAGCCCGGCCAACGCCAAGTTCATCAAGGATTTCCAAGCATGGCTCGGCAAGTCGACCGTTCCAGGAATCGTCAAGGAAGGCCGCGTAACCTGCTCGCCGATGGTTCTTTCCTACAACGGTGTTTATCTCTGGAAAGCCGCTGTTGAAAAGGCCAAGAGCTTCGATGTCGAGAAAGTCATCGCCGCGCTGGAAGAAGGCGTTTCCTTCGATGGCCCTGGCGGCAAGGTCACTTCCCAGAAGAACCACCACCTTACCAAGAACGTCTTCATTGGCGAGTCCAAGGCGGATGGCCAGTTCAAGATCCTCAAGGAATTCAAGAACGTGGTGGGCGAGCCTTTCCTCAAGGGCACCTTCAAATAATTCTCAGTCTGATTGTTGTTTGGTTTTCAAACCATGTCCTCTCCGGAGGGCATGGTTTTTTTACGTCCTCGCTTGGCATGGCCATTGCTCGAATGTAGCCTCAGCTCCAGTCAGATCATGAATAACCTCCACCCTTCACCATGGGGCCTAACCGCCGGTCGTCTCGTTTGCGCGGCAGCCTGTCTTTTTCCGTCGTTGCTGCTGGCCCATCCCGGGCACTATCACCCGGACGAGACCGATGAATTCGATTTTTTCAGAGCGACGTTTTTCCACTCGCATGGAGCGTTGGACCTCGTGATCGCGCTGATCGCCATTTCCAGTCTGGCGGTCGTTTGTTTCCACGGGAGACCTTCCGTCAGGATCAGCGCCCTCGCCGCTGCCGTGGTGTCGCTGGCACTGCTTCCGATTCTCTAACCGCGAGGACCCGATGCATCTTTCACCGCGCGAACAGGAAAAGCTTCTCATCGTCGTTGCCGGCGATCTCGCCGCCCGCCGCCGCGCCCGCGGCCTCAAGCTCAACTATCCGGAATCCGTCGCACTGATCACCGCGGAACTCCTCGAAGCCGCGCGCGATGGCAAGTCCGTCGCCGAGCTCATGAGCTACGGCACCACCCTGATCTCCCGCGGCGAGGTCATGGAAGGTGTTGCCGAAATGATCCACGATGTCCAGGTGGAGGCCACTTTCCCCGACGGCACCAAACTCGTCACTGTTCACCATCCCATCCGATGATCCCCGGAGAAATCATCACCCCGCCTGGCGCGCCTGACCTCGATCTCAATCCCGGCCTGGCAACAGTTAGCATTGTGGTTGCCAATACCGGTGACCGCCCCATCCAGGTTGGCAGCCATTTTCACTTCGCCGAAGTGAACGAGTCGCTCAGTTTCGACCGCGCCGCCGCTCGTGGCTTCCGGCTCAACATCCCCGCGGGCACCGCCATCCGCTTCGAACCAGGTGATACCCGTGAGGTTCCGTTAGTGGCGTTTGCGGGAACCCGCGAGGTCCATGGCCTCAACAATCTGGTCAATGGACCGCTCGACTCATGAAACAAACCCGCGCCAACTACGCCGGCATGTTCGGCCCGACTACCGGTGACCAGGTTCGTCTTGCCGATACCGAATTGTTCATCGAGGTGGAACGCGATCTGATCGCGGAAAACGGCGGCTATGGTAACGAAGTGAAATTCGGCGGCGGCAAGGTCATCCGTGACGGCATGGCGCAATCGCCGCTTGCCCTTGATGCCGACTCGCTTGATCTCGTCATCACCAACGCCCTCATCCTCGACGCCGCCCAAGGCATCATCAAGGCGGACATCGGCATCAAACGCGGCCGCATCGTCGGTATCGGCCACGCGGGAAATCCGCTGCTCCAGGACGGAATCAGCATGACCATCGGCGCCGCCACAGAGGTCATCGCGGGCGAGGGCTGCATCGTTACCGCCGGCGGCATCGACACGCATATTCATTTCATCTGCCCTCAGCAGATCGAACACGCCATCGCCAGCGGTGTTACCACCCTCATTGGCGGCGGCACCGGCCCGGCGCATGGAACCTACGCCACCACCTGCACGCCGGGGAAATGGAACATTCACCGGATGTTGGAGGCGGCCGAAGCGTTTCCCATCAATCTCGGATTCCTCGGAAAAGGAAACTGCTCCACGCCCGAACCACTCCGAGAGCAGGTGATGGCAGGCGTTATCGGTCTCAAGCTCCACGAAGACTGGGGCACCACGCCCGCCGCCATCGACACCTGTCTAACTGTCGCTGACGAGTTCGACATCCAGGTCGCCATTCACACCGACACGCTCAACGAGGCGGGCTTCGTGGAAAGCACGCTCGCAGCATTCAAGGGCCGCACGATCCACACCTATCACTCCGAAGGTGCCGGCGGCGGCCATGCTCCCGACATCATCCGCGTCTGCGGCGAGGCCAACGTCCTGCCGTCCTCCACCAACCCGACACGCCCGTTCACCACCAACACCATCGACGAGCATCTCGACATGCTCATGGTCTGCCACCATCTCGACTCACGCATCCCCGAGGACGTCGCCTTCGCCGAAAGCCGCATCCGTCCGGAAACCATCGCCGCCGAAGACCGGCTGCATGACCTCGGCGCGATCTCGATGATGTCCTCCGACAGCCAGGCGATGGGCCGCATCGGAGAGACCATCACCCGCACCTGGCAGACGGCGCACAAGATGAAGGTCCAGTTCGGTAAGTTGGAGGGAGCTTCCCATCCCGCCGCCGACAACTTCCGCGCCCTCCGCTACGTTTCGAAATACACCATCTGCCCTGCCATCACTCACGGCATCGCCCATGAGGTGGGCAGCATCGAGGTGGGAAAGCTGGCGGACATCGTTATCTGGAAGCCCGCGTTCTTCGGCGTGAAACCGGAAACCATCCTCAAGGGCGGCCTCATCGCCTGGGCGAACATGGGCGATCCCAACGCCTCCATTCCCACGCCCCAGCCGACCATGTACCGCCCGCAGTTCGGGGCATTCGGCAGGGCAATAGCCTCTACCTCGGTCACGTTTGTCAGCTCGGCTGCTTTCAACTCCGGAGCTCTCAACGAACTCGGCCTAACCAAACGTTTGGTCGCGGTGAAAAATTGCCGCACCGTCAGCAAAAAGGACTTGCCGTTCAACGACTCGCTGCCGGAGATCACCGTCGATCCCGACACCTACACCGTCACTGCCGATGGCGAAACGCTCTCGTGCGAGCCCATGTCAGTCCTGCCGATGGCCCAGCGGTATTTTCTTTTCTAACTTGATTCGGAACCGCGAATCCTTGGTTCAAGTGCGTGCACACGGCGAAATTTTGATGACATCCATCATGACTCGCTGACCGAAGGCAGCTTCCCGTTTCCCCGCCATGCATTTCGAATTCCACACCATCATCGGAATGCTCGGTGGAGTGTTCTACCTGGCCAGCCACTCGATGCGCCGCATGGTGCCGCTGCGGGTGCTGGCTCTCGCGAGCAACGTGTTGTTTCTAACCTATGCAGTCCTTTACGCGCACTTCAGCATCGGCAAGCTCGTGACGATGCCGGAGTTCCTGCTGAATCTCATCCTGCTGCCGATGAACGGCCGGAGATTGCTGGAGATCCGGCGGCTGACCCGCCAGATCGAGCATGCCAGCGTGGACTCGCCGGTGTCCGAATGGCTGCTACCCCAGATGCACCTCCACAAGTACCCTGCCGGGCACACGCTGTTCCACAAGGGAGATAGGGCGGACTGTATTTTCTACGTGGCCCACGGCCGGCTGAGGCTGGAGGAAATCACCGGCACCGTCCAGGCGGGCGACCTGCTGGGGGAAATCGGTCTCTTCTCCCCCGAGAAAAAGCGCACCTTGACCGTCACCTGCGAGACGGACTGCGAGCTCTATTGGATGAACGATGAGGAGGTCTATCAACTTTATTATCAGAATCCCCGGCTGGGATTCTATTTCATGCACCTCGTCGTTGAGCGCTTGTATCGCGACGTCCACGATCACAACGTTGCGGCGGAGGTTGGTTAGAATGCCTGTCGGGTCATTTCGAATCCAGCACGATCCCGCCGCGCCACTCACGCGATTCGCTGCAGGCCGCCCCGATGGCGTCGAGGTGGAGCCGCGATGCCGGACACTCCGGCAGGCGGTCGTGGCGGGCGAGGGATTCGCGGAAACAGACTTCGGCTCCGCCGATGTCGCCGGCTAGGGAGGCGTCCACGCCTTTTTGATAGAAATCCAGATAGTCCTTGTCCCGTTTCCGGATCGTTGATCCGGGATCGTTGCTGAAACCGAGGATTTCGAAAACCACGATGTCCTGTTTTTTCCCCTTCACCACGAAGCTGCCCATTCTGCGCTTGAGGAAACGCTCCGGTTCGACACATTTCCGGAGCACTGCCTCGGAGACCAGGATCGAAGTGCCTAACATCTTGTTCAGTCCTTCGAGCCGCGCTGCCGTGTTGACCGAATCGCCGATGACCGTATAGTCGAACCGGCGGCTACTGCCGAGATTTCCCGCGAGAACGGTGCCCGAGTTGATACCGACGCGCGTCTCCAGCACCTGCTCGACCGTTCCGTCCAGAGTTTCCAACAGAATGGGTTTGGCGCTGGCAAGCTGCATCTGGATCGCCGCTTCGATCGCGCGGTCGGCCTCGCGATCCACTTTCACCGGAGCGCCCCAGGTGGCGACCACGGCGTCGCCAATGTACTTGATGATGGTACCATGGTTGTCGAGGATCCCTTCCGTGGTGCGCTCGAAATAACCGATCAGCGCTTTGGAAACCGCTTGCGGCGGCAGGCCCTCGGACATCGAGGTGAAGCCCGCGAGGTCACTGAAGAGAATGGTCGCTTCCACTTCCTTGCCGCCGAGTTCGAGGCTCACGTCATTCTCGTCAATCTGCCGGGCCTGTTCCTCGGACATGTAGGACTTGAAGGCGCGCCGCAGTCGCCAGCGGGCGGAATACTCGATGAAATAATGGCCGCCGAGCGCGAGTCCGGCGATGAGCGGCATTTGACCGAAGGCGGGGATGGTCCAGAAAAACTGAATGCCGCTGTTTTGCCGGATGAGGATGGCAATGACCGCAATGCTGGCTCCGATGCCAACGCATAACAGCACGCCGCGCACCGGCGGCAGCAGGCAAGCTGTTGCCGCCAGCAAGAACGAGGCCGCGACGATGAGCCGGAACTCCATTTCCGCTGGCAGGCTGGTGATGCGCCTGTTTTCCAGCAGATTTGCAATGGCGGTCGCCTGGATCTCCATGCCGGGAGTGAGTTTGCGGGATTTTTTCCCTTCATTATCCTCGATGGCCACGGGAGTGTAGGGAGTGGGGAAAACATCCTTGCCCATATCAGATAGACCGGATTTCTGGCTTGCGCCGACGATCACGATCTTGTCCCGGAAGGCATTCGTAGGAATTCCCCGGTCCAGCAGGACTCCGCTGTAGGTGTAGTGGGGAAAACTTCCCGCAGCTCCATAGTAGTTGAGAAACTCCATTGTTCCGGTCTTTCCGGGACCGCTGCCCGTCAACTTCTGCCGGACGAAATCACTCAGGCTGGGTTTGTCCCCGAAGTCAGTTGGGATCACATGGCGGATCCGGCGGACCACTCCATCCGAATCGACAGGGACGTCTGTTAGCCCCCATCCGGCCGCGGCCCGGCGGAGTTCGGGAGTAGCGAGGAGCAGGCTTTGCTGGATGTTGACCTCCGACCGGGTGCGGACGATTTCCCCGGCGAGGATGACATTGCCATGCTTTTTGATGGCCGCCGCGAATGCCGCGTCCTGTTCCGAATTTCCGTCGTGGAAGAGAATGTCGAAGACGATCATCCGCGCGCCGGCAGCGTTCAGGCGTTCGACAAGCGAGGCGTGAAGCCGCCGGTCCCATGCCTTGGCGAGCGGTTGATCGAGTTCCTGGTGCGAGGCCTCGTCGAGATGGACGAGGACGATGTTCTCCGGCGGCGGCTGCTCGCCGAAGAGGAAGGGCAGGTCATAACTGGCTAGCCTCAGGCCGCTGCCGAGGGTGAGCTTCAGCAACATCAATCCCCACACAAGCCCGGCCACCCCGATAATGAGGGTGGCTAACAGGCGTTTCCGGAATCTGGTGGAAAGGAGGCGGGTCACGGTGATGGCGCCACGACCTCAAGCCAGGCGAAACGTTTCGTCGAGGTGGAAATGGGTTGGGTGTCGGTGACTTTTCGATAGCCCGAGGGGCCGTCGGCGTTGGTGAAGGTGGCCAGCGTGGTGGTGTTGGTCCTGTTCAGGTTGTTGGAGGCTTTGACCTTGTAGGTGATCCCTTCCGCGTTGGTGCTCACATAGACGTCATATTCGGCATAGGTGCTCTGGGACGGGTTCGCGGTGTTGCGGATGCCGCGGCGGTAGTCGGCGGTGCCGGGATCGCGGTTGAGGGCATACTCTAACAAATTGTCCATGCCGTCCTTGTCTCCATCCGCCGACAGGTTGTTGATGCCGTGGAGATCCTTCCACGCCTGGAGCGGTGTCGGAGGTTCGGCGGGTGGCGGCAGGACGGTGTAGGTGAAATTGTAGGTGTTGGTGGCGTCGGGTGTGAGGCTGTTCTTGAAAATCTTCAACGGCGCGGGCGTGGCGTAGCCGGAGACGGCGGTGAAGGTGATGGTGATGTTGTCCCAGTCCGAATCGTAGAGGACTTCCCGGGTGATTTTCATGTTGGAGATGCCGGCTCCGGTCTTAGGCTTGATGGACCAGCGGGCGTTGGTCCGGGCTGCGGCGGGGTTCACATGCACGGCGACGGTGGTGAAACTGCCGAGGCCTTCGAAGTCGAGAAGGGACGAGTTGCTGTCGAGCACCTCGTCGTTGCCGGAAGCGGCGTCCTCGCCATCTTTGATCATGCGGGTGATGTCGGCGTCGATGACGTGATAGACGCCGCGACCTTGGCCGGCTAACAGGATGGCGGCGGGATAGGAACGGGTGCCGCCCTGCGGTTGCACGAAGAGGGCGCTGCCGCTGGCACCTCCATCGCCGAAGACGGCGGAGGTTTCATAGAGCTTTGGAGGCGAATTGCCATCAAGTGGCGAGAGCGGCGCGGTGAATTGTTTGGTAAAGATTTTTCCGCGATGCTCATAAGGCTGGCTGCGCTGCGGGTAGCCGGCGGCCTGTTTGTTTTCGGTGCCGGTGAGCCAATTCTTGGCGGCGGTGCTTTGCAGAAAATTGGCGGAACCTTGGTCCCAGTTGGTTTCGGTGCTAAAATAGAGGACGGCGAAGTCCACTTCCTGATCGTCATCGGGGAGATCGGGAATGGTGCCTTCGACTGAATCCGGCGCGACGAGCTTGGCATAGCTCGTCCGATAGAGCACGCCGCGCGGCGCGATTGGGGGAGCCTGCCGCGCGCCTTGTTGCTGGCGTGAAAACCATTGCGCGTCGGACCATTGCAAACCGTTTGCATCAAAAAACAAATGTGCTGCCGTCAAGACGACACGTTCGGCGACTACGGTGCCGGTGCCGCGTCCTAACGGGGAACGAATCATGCCGATGTATTGATAGGGATCTGCGGCGAGGTCCGGTGAGGCGGGCAGGTCGAAGGTGTGCGCGGGATCAAAGTTGCTGATGCGGAGGTAGTCACTCCAATCGAGACCAACGATGCTGCCATCATTGATAGAGACAATACGCGATAGCGGTGTGGCGAATCCGGTGACGGGCTTGAACTCGATGCGGTATTCGCCGGTGGGCAACACCGCTTCGAGGTCATCCTCGTTCTGATCGCCGTTGTCGGTGACATTGCGCCAGAGGGACTCGCCCGTGAGCCGCCAGGAAAAGCCCTGGCCGGTTTCGGGAAATGAGATGGAGCCCGTGGTGGTGGCGGGTTCGGCCAGGTCGAGTTCGAGGTCCTCGGTGGTGCTAGTGCCCTCCACGGTGACGAAGGTGGTGAGCACTTCCGTGGAGCCGGGGAAGGCGATGATTTCAATCTGATAGGTCGCGCCATCGACGACGTTCGAAGCGCTTTCACCGTCGCCGTGCCAGAGGAACTCGGACGAGAGCCGCCATTTCGCATCGGGCGAGGGGAGGTTCAGGGTGAGCGTGTTGCCGGTGGTGACGGGAAGAGCGGCGGGAATCGTCTGGGCCAGTGACACCGTGATGTTGACGGTGTCGGTGTTGACGATGTTTTTGTTGTCAGTAACGGTTAGGGTAACCGTCGTGGTGCCGACCGGGAATCGGGCGGCGGCCGTCACTCCGCTCGCACTGCCGCCGGGCCAGCTCCATTCGTAGGAGACGATGGCGTTTTCCTGATCGGTGGAGGAGGAACCGTTCAACGTGACCATTTCCGAGCCAAGCGGCTCGGTGATCAGATAGTCGGGTGCTGGGCCGCGGACGAGGGTGTCGTCCGCGGTGATGTTCACGCCCGCGTTGGCGAGCGGCTCGTAGTTCGCGTTGGGATTCAGCGCGGCGTAGTTCCGATAGATATAGGCCTTGCCGGTTTGAAGTCCGGTGGACGACCGGGCATTCGTGGCACCGATGATCAAGTCCTTGCCATCGTGATCGATGGATGAGGAGGTCGCTGCAAAGTCGCCTGCGTTCGGGTGAAAAAAGGGATCGATCGCGAGGGTCATGACGAGCGATCCCTTCGATTCCCACGCCCCGTTCTTGAAGAGGTAGGTGCTGACGCTCCCCTTGTTGCCACTGGTGCTGTTTCCGGGAACGCCGACAACGAGGATGTCACCCTTGAGATTGAGGCCCGCGCCGAATTTCGTGACGTTTGGCGGGGGCGAGGGCGGGAGCACCGGGACGATCCTTCCGTTAGGAGTCCAGACACCGGCGGTGCGGGTGTAGCGGTAAATCGATCCGGTGGGATTCGCCGGGTCTTCCGGCGCTCCTATCAGGATCTCGGTCGAGTTGATCGCCACTGACCTGCCATAGACATCGTAGCCGGGCAGCGAGTTGAGCGAGAGGTCGCTCTGAAGGGTTGCCACCAGGTTCCAGACGGTCGGGCTCTTCTCGAAAACGTGGGCGATCCCGAGGTTGTAGTTTTCGTTGAACTTCGAGCTGCCCACGACCAGCGCGTCGCCGTGGATGGCGACGGCGGTCCCGAACCGGCCGTAGGACTCCGGGACCGGTGACTGCAACCTCTGCCGGAAGGTCCAGATATTGCCGACTTTCTCGTAAAGGTAGGCCGCGCCTTCCGAGCTTTGGGTGATCGTGGAGCCGGGCGCGCCGACGAGCAGGAAATTGCCGCTCTTTGCGATAGTTAGGCCGAAATTGAAACCGCCGCTGCCGGGAGTCAGGGTCTGCGTGTCCACCCAGTTTCCTGACTGCCTGCGATACACCCTGACGCTGCCCCCGCTGGTGTTGGAGTGGGTGCCGACGAATGCCTCGTCGCCTTCGATGAGCACATCGGAGCCCTGTGCGTTGCCCGTCCCCGGCGCGAGCTGGTATTGTTGCCAGATATTGTTGATGTTCTCTGCGAGATACGTCGCACCGAGCGGAAAGCCGGAGGTCACCTTGTTGAGCGCGCCGACCATGGCGGTTCCTTGATCGATGGCGACGCTCCAGCCATAGAGGTCCCCGGACTTGCCGTCGGCCGGTTTCAGGATGAACGGCGCTGGGTTCGGATCGAGCAAGCGGAAGCCGAACGACGTTTCGCGCGACAGGCCGTTTTCATCGAGCACTTCCAAAACCACCGACTCGCCGTCGGCCGGTTGGCCGATGGTGATGGTTCCCGACTGACCGTTGAAGGTGCCGCCCGGCCAGCGCCAGTTCCATGAGGAAATCGGATAGTCCTGCGAGACGACCGAGCCGCTCACTTTCATGCGGATGCTGCCGTCGCCGTCCGAATCCACCACCACGACATCGTCCCCGGCCTCGACCACTGGCGGGGCTACGATGTCCACTGCGATGCTGTCGCGGGAAATCGCGCCGTTGCCATCGGTGACTGTTAGCTCGACCGAGCTGACCTGGGGATCGAGCCACGCGAAGGTCTGCACCCCGGATGCCGTGCCGCCTGGCCACGTCCAGACATAGTCGTGGCCCAGGAGTTCATCGATGTCGGTCGTGCCGCCACCGTTGAGAAAGACCCTAACGGGTTGTCCGTCGTAGCTGGTGGTGGCGATGTCGTCACCGGCGCTTGCGACCGGCTCGGCGTTGATGGGATGGATGTTGGTGCGGGTGTCGATGACGCGGACGAGTCCTTGTGTTCCGTCGCGCAAGGTCAGGATGCCGTCGGTAAAGTCGCTGACCCGCGCACCCGAGTTGAGATCGTCGGTCTTGATCTGCTGCTGGGTGATGGTGGCGGTGGACCAGCCGGAGGAACCTGCATTCTTCTTGTAAACGAACTGGCTGCCGGAAAAGCCGGAGGCGGCGATAGCCGTGCCGTCGTTGTCCACCACGAACTCGCTGTAGAAGGGAGGGTTCTGGTCGATCACGGTTTCGACCCAAGTCCCACCGGTTTTCTGATAGATTAGCATCCGGTAGAATCCGCCGTTTTCGTCGTAAACCTCAGAGGCAATGACCCCGCCGCCGAGTCCGAAGCCCCAGTTAAATTTTCCGTTAGGACGTGTGGGGCTTTGGCCGTTGAAGGTGATCTCATGGCTCCAGATGCCCGCCGTTTTGCGGAACACATGGAACTCGTTGCCGTCGCGCGCCGCGTTCAGGCTGGACGCCACGATCAGGTCGTCTTGCACGGCGATGGTTTGACCGAAGCGCTCGCCAGCCAAGTGAGCGGGCGGGGAGAGTTCGGTTAGGAAATTCCAATCGTTTCCCGACCAGTTGTAAACGAACAGCTTTCCGGCATCCGTGCCGTGCGTGTCGTCGAAGAAATCGCTGATGACCACGGTCTGCGGATCCACCGCGAATAGCCGCGTGTTTACGAAGTTGTAGCCGCCCGGCGGCGGAACTGATAGAGTGAGCGGCGAGGCCAGCCACTGGCTGCCGTTGTAGCGGGTGACCGTGAGGTCGGTTGGAACAGCGAAAAAACCGCTGACGACGGTGTCCTGATCCACCGTGAGATGATTGGCGGAGGACGTGGGAAACGGTGTTTGCGTCCAGACGTTTCCGCTGCGGCGGAAGACATCCACACCGCCGTAGTCGATGACCAGCGTGTTGCCGGCGACCCGTCCTTCGAGTCCGCCACCGACGTCGCGATAGGTGGGCTTGGTGAAATCCTTGAACAGTGCGGCCTCTTTCGCATAAGCGGCGAGTTGGAGGGTGTCGGATGCGGTTCCACCCAACGAATCGGTGACCGTCAGCGTCACGGTGGTCGCGCTATTCGTCACGGGAAAGGTGCCCTCGGTGATCTGCCCGCTGGCACTGCCTCCGGACCAAGTCCAGTTCCAGGAGACGATCACGCCGACCGGAGCTTGTGAGCCGCTGCCATTGAGCCGCTGGGTTACCGAGGCGTTTCCATCGTAGTCGGCGATAGTGATGTCCGGACCGGCGTTGGCAATCGGCGCGGCCCAAGCGGAAGGGATCGTGCCCGCGACGAAGAGCATCGCGATGAAGATTCTGGTCAGGACAAGCAGGGATTTCATGAGATGAATTCGGGGATAGGATTGGAAGACATGCGGCGTGCGCTTTCTTGCGGGAAAATCAGATATCGATCCGCATTTCGATGAACACGGTGCGTTCACGGGGAAACTCGGGGAGGGTGATCAGTGGATTGTGATCGTAGTTCTCATCGGTTAGGTTGAGGATGCCGATTTCGAGCGAACCGCGGTTTTCAAGGAAGCGTTTCCCGACCGAAAGACCGAGTTGCGTCCATGAGTCGCCGGGACGCGGAACGGAGTAACCGGAGTTGTCTTGGGCGAGGAATTGGACGCCAAGACGGCTGAACCATCCGTCCTCGTGATTCCAGATCAGATAGGCCTCCGCATCGTGCAGGATGGATTCCTCGTTCGAGGAAAATCCGGTCACGCCCGCGCTGGTAAGTTCCGGGAACGAACGGTCCAGCTCGGCGCGGGTGTAGGTGTAGCGGGCACCGAGCGCCCACTGCTCGCCGATCAACTGGTTGATGTAAACCATCGCGCCCCATTCCTGATAGTCGAGATCCTCGCGGAGCTGGAGGACGTCGGTGAATTCCACGGTGGTTTTATCAATCAGGAGCACGCCGAGCCCCCGATCCGCCACCGCCTTGCGGAGAAACGCCTCGCCACCGACGTAAGTGCGTGTCGGGAACTGATAGAGTATGCTGGCACCCGCCGTGTCGAAAAGCGGTGCGGGCACGCCGCCCGCTTCGGACTCGTTGATCAACGTGCGGAAGGATTGCGTGAATCCCGCGACCTGCGTGGGCTCCAGTCTCACGCTCTCATCGAAGGTCACGCCGCCGAGCGCGCGGGCGTAGCCGAGCCGGAACGTTAGATCGTCGTCCGGCGACCAGATCAGTCCGGCTTTGGGAAGCCATTCGGTTTTTTCCTCACTGGTGCCGGAGACCGGTGGCAGTGCCGTGTTCACCGGATACTCGATGTGGTCGTAGGCGATGCCCGCCGTGGCGTGGAAGCCCTTCCACAACTCGCGCGTGTAGTAAACGTAGGCGACCTGGCGGTTGTAGTCGGGATCCGCGCCGAGCGTGAAGGGATCGGAAGGCAGCACGTTTTCGACCGACTGGTTTTCAAAAGTGTTCTTCGTGTCGAAGTGTCCGCTGTCGAAGCGGGCGCCGGCTAACAAGGTCTGGCGTTCGTTGCTCCAGATGTGTTGGATCTCCCCGAAGTAAACTTCCGTTTCCCGGTGTTGCGAGAGATCCGCGGGAAAACCGAGCGGATCGGTGAGCCCGGGATTCGCCGGGTCGATGGCGATGGCGGCGGATCGGGAGCCGGGGTCCGTGATGCGCAGATCGTCCGTGAGCAGGCCGCCCAGCGCGAGGGTCCGATGTTCCTCCGACCATTTGTGGTGGAATCCAACGATGGCGACGGGAGCTTGTTTCTGTTCGACGCGGTAGTCTGGATCGAATGCCGACTGATCGTAAAGCTGCCGCAGGTCGCCGTTTTCGGATTTCTGGAACTTCAGGTTGAAGTAGATGCTGTCATTGTCTGTCAGCGCGTGCTTGAGCTGGAAATAGCCGGTGTAGCGCTCGACATCCTGGTTCTGGCGGTAGCCATCGGCGGTGAAGATATCGTAATCCAGCGCGACGCTGGTCCGGTCGAAACCCTGTTGGACCGTCCCGGTGGCGAGGAATTCGCCGTCGCCGCGGTAGTTGGTTAGGGATGAGAAGGCGAAGCGGTCGTTAGCGAACAGATCGGTGTATTCCTGCTGGGAGATATTCTGAGCGAGCAGGTCGCTGCCCGCCGGAGAGAGCAGGTTCGCGATGAGGAGTTCGTTGAACCAAGGCGTTTCGTTGCGGAGTGAAACCCGCCGGGGATCGCGGACCGCGTTGATGCTGTTGGAGAGGAAAAGGTGGGCGGATGGATTCACATAGTCACTCACCACCGAGCGCCGCGCTTCCTCCAGGCTGGCTTCGGTCATGCCCGCGTTGCTGTAGATCGAGGCGAGGTTCGCCTGGCGAACGGAGCGGTCCTTGTCCAACAGGAACGTCGAGCGGTAGATCGCGCGGTTGTCGTTCAATGCGATGGATTCCTCGAGATCGGCGATGCCGCGGTTGTAGGCGTAGCGGCGGTGGTCCAGCAGTGCCTGATAGAACGGCGCGGTGGGATCGCCCGGATCGAGGGAACGTGCGATCTGCAGTTCGTTCGCCGCCCGGACGTCGCGGCGGTTTTCCGCAAGGGCCTTGCCGAGATAGCTGCGGAGGAACGCGCGGTTGGGCTCGACAGCGGCGGCCATTGTCATCGAGCGCAATCCGGCCTCACGGTTCCTCGCTTGGAAAAACGCGAGCCCCTGGCCGAGCCATGCATTCCCTAACGCGGGATCGATGGCAACGGCTTCGGAAAAATACCGTTGCGCCTCGGGAATCCGGTTTTTCGAAATTTCCAGGTAGCCTTTCAACGAGAGCGCTTGGGCATTGCGAGGGGAAAATTGCAACGCACGGTCCACCGCTTCGATGGCTTGTTCGTTGTGTCCGAATCCAAACTCCAGTTCCGCAATCCGCGCCCAAGCGAAACCGAAATCCGGCGATTTCGCGACTGCTTCCCGCGCCGCAACTAAAGCGCCGTCGAGATCGCCCCGGGCCTGCATCGCGTAGGAAAATGCCATCCGGCCTTCTGGTGTTGGAGGAGCCTGCGGAACCCCGGCTTTCGTCTCGGGCATGCGAACAACATCAATGAGCAGACGCATTGATTTAGTTAGGGATGGGTCTCCGGATCGTGCAAGATCCGCCGCCACCTCGTCGATTCGTCCGCTCGCCAGTTTGACCGAAGCGGAAAACGCATGCTCTTCTCCCGCTGTTGCCGGGGGGAGCAGCTCCAGAGCCCCTAACAAATCACCGCTCGCATAGGCCGCGTGGGATTTTGCAAAACGTCCTTTTGCCAATGCCGCGAAACGCGCTGGGTCCACGATGCCCGGGTAGTAGAGAAACCACTGGATCCGCTCCGAGGCATCGAGCACCGCCGTTTTCCGGGGCGCACGTCCGGGCTCCACGATTCCCTGCTCGCCGCTGGCCAAATCCACCGCTCCGAGGCTGTTGGAAATCCCCACGGCGCCATCTAGCAGCGTGACCGTGGTTTTCCCATCGCCACCCACTTCGAGCACGAATTCCGTGCCGCGGATGTTCAAGCTGGCGGTTGGCGTTTCGATGTCCGCCTCTTCCTCCGAGCGGCTGAAGAAATAGGCGACCCCTTTGCCGAAGTCGATTTTGCTGCGGCCATTCGCCTGCCCGGTCGGAGGCGGTTGCAGCCGCAGACTGGTCAGCTCGCTCACGCGCAGGACACCACCGGTCGATAGCTCGATGGCCGCGCGACTGAGTTCTCCGGTGCGGACTTGTTCCTGCCATTGGATCGCATCTCCGGCGACCGCCTTCGTCCATGCCGTCTTGGGTGGCGAGCGGTCCACTTCGTTTTCCACGATCACGATCTCACCGCCTTGACACACGGGTTCCGCCGCGAAGATCACTGCGGGAAGCAGGAACTGGATCGCAGCCGCGATGGATGGTGAAAACCGGAATGTCATGGGGAGGATGGATCGTTCGTCTGGATGACGCGCGGGTTTCCAATACTTGCGACAGCCGGACGAGAAGGGGGAGACGAGCCGAAAAGATGCCAATTACCGTCGCTTTATAAGTCGGTAAACATGAAGAATTCGTCACTTTGAACAAGGCAATAACTCGGGAACGCTTCCCCAATTCCAAGAACCTGCGGATCGGGAGAATTCGCTCATGGAAATCAGCGGATGTCATGAGCTGGGTGCATACACGCGCTCCGACTCCCGGTCTTGCAACCCAAGAAGTCATGCGATAGCAAACGACCGCCAATGCACCTCATCCAACACATGCTTGCGGAAAAATCCGCGCTTCCCGCCGGACAGCAGGTGACGCTTTTCGCCGAGCGGCGGAATTTTCTCAAACGCCGTTGGCGAGGCGTCGCCGAGGATGGCACCGAGTTCGGATTCGATCTCGAAAACCGGCTCATCGACGGTGGGGTCATTTTCCAACAGGATGGACGAGACTACCTCGTGCGCCAGCTCCCCGAGCCGGTCTATGAGATTCAATTTACCTCCGCCGACCAGGCCGCGCTCGTCGCGTGGAAAGTCGGCAACCTGCATCTTCCCGCGCAGATCCATCCCGACCGCATCCAAGTGCTTCACGACGAAGCGATGGCCCAGCTTCTGCTGAGGGAGGATTGGCCGTATTCGGAACCCGAAGTGATTTTCACGCCAATGAAAGCCGTCGCCCATTCTTAAGAAAATGCCCACCGATCCATGGCTCTGGCTCCTGCAAGCCAACGACACCGCCTATCCTTCCGGCTCCTACGCGCATTCGTTCGGCCTTGAGGAACTCGTCGAATCCGGCGTCGTGAAAACCCCGGCGGATCTCGAAAAATTCCTCCAAAGCCAGATTCTTCCCGCGCTGCTCACTTTTGAAATTCCTTTTTTCTCCCGCGCCCACGCCGCTGCCGTGGCGGATGACGCGGACACGCTGCTTGCGCTGGATGCCGAACTGGATGCCCGGCGAATTCCCGCCGAGCTGCGGGATGCCTCGCGACGGATCGGTTCCCAACGGCTTGAGCTGTTAGCGCAGCTGGATCCCTCGCCGATGGTGCTCCGGCTGCGCGAGGATTCGCCCCGATGCCACCATCTCGTCGTCACCGCGCTGGAGCTTTCCGGCGTTCCTGTTAGCCAGGCGGCCCGGGCGTTTGCCTTCCAATCCATCGCCGGCCTGACCGCCGCTTCGATGAAACTGATGCGCATCGGCCAGACCTCCTGCCAGTTGATCGCCCGCCGGACGCTCGCGCTGCTCGGGGAAAAAATCGACGACTCCCTTTCCCAGCCGGTTGACGGTTGGTTCAATCCGCTCATCGAAATCGCCTCACTCCGCCATGCCCGCGCAAACCAACGACTCTTCATCTCCTGACAAACGCCCGTTCCGCCTCGGTGTTGGCGGGCCTGTTGGATCGGGGAAAACCATGTGTGTGCTGCGTCTCAGCCAGTGGCTGAAGGACGAGATCTCGCTCGCGGTGATCACCAACGACATCTATACCCGCGAGGATGCCGAGTTTCTTTTGCGTGAGGGAGTGCTTGCGGCCGACCGCGTCATCGGCGTCGAAACCGGAGGCTGCCCGCACACCGCGATCCGCGACGACACCAGCATGAACATGGCGGCGGTCATCGATCTGGAGAACCGCCATCCGGATTTGAAACTCATCCTCATTGAAAGCGGCGGCGATAATCTATCAGCCACTTTCTCGCCGGAACTCGTCGATGCCTACATCTACGTCATCGACGTGGCGGAAGGGGACAAGATCCCGCGCAAGGGTGGTCCTGCCATCCGCACCAGCGATCTGTTACTGATCAACAAGACCGAGCTCGCGCCGTATGTCGGAGCCGATCTGGAAGTCATGGCCCGCGACGCGAAGATCCAGCGGGGGAGTCGCCCGTTTCTGTTCGCGGATCTCAAGTCGGAGAAGGGGAAGGATGATCTGCTGGGTTGGCTGAAGCATGAGTATTTGTTTGTGTAACTGGAGCGCGGAATTCATTCCGCGCGCATTCATTCATCCCATCCGCGCGAAATGAATTTCGCGCTCCAATTCATGGCTCACAAAGGCATCCATTCACGCGGCTATCTTCCCCACTGGGACTTCGCGGATTCCGTTCAGGCCATCACGTTCCGCCTTGCGGATTCGTTGCCGAACAGTGTTGTCAGGGAATGGAAGCGGAAACTTCAGGTATTGATCAACAGTCAGGATCCGCAAATTTCCCAGAAGGCCAAGATGGAACTTCACCAGCGCATTTCCCACTACGAAGATACCGGATACGGCTCATGCCTTCTGGCCAAGCCCGAGCACGCGAAAGTCGTTCAGGATATCCTGATCAAAGGGCACGGCACGACTTACAAGCTCATCGACTGGTGCATCATGCCGAATCACGTGCATGTGCTGATTCGTTTGTTGGATGAAACTTCCCTGGGGAAAGTCATCAAACATTGGAAAGCTCCATCTGCGATTCAGATCAATCAGGCGGAGGGGAAGACGGGCTCGGTGTGGATGCTGGACTATCATGACCGGTTGATTCGGGATTGGGATCATCTTGAGAATGCCAGGGCGTATATCCGGAACAATCCGGTGAAGGCCGGGCTTTGTGGAAAGGTGGAGGAGTGGGAGTTTTCAGGGGTGGGGAACCATTGGAGCGCGGAATTCATTCCGCGCGAGGAAACCGGTTCGCGCGAAATGAATTTCGCACTCCCGGTTTCGGGCTCCGCCCTCAGCGGGCATCTGGATCTGCGTTGCGAGGTTCGTGCGGATGGCGTGCCCTTCATTTCCCGCCAGAGTTTCCGTGCGCCGATTCATTTGAGCAAATCGCATGTGGATCAGGGTTGCTTGGTTCAAAGCATTGTGAATCCCACCGCCGGGTTCTTTGATGGCGATGCGCTGGAAGCCGATGTCGAAGTCGCCGCCGGAGCGAAACTGGTCCTCAGCACTCCTTCCGCCTCCCGCGTCTATCGGACACGCTCCGGAGCGGCGGCGGTGAGTTGCCAGCGTTTCAGCGTCGGGGAAAATGCCTCGCTGGAATGGATTCCCGAGCCATTCATTCCCCATGCCGGTGCCCGTTATTTGCAGCGGACGAAGATCGATCTTCATCCGTCGGCCAGCCTGCTCTATTTCGACTGGATCGCACCCGGCCGCGTGGCGATGGGGGAAATTTTCGCCTATCAGAATCTCCGCTGGGAACTCGACATTACGCTCGGCGAGAATCTCATCGCCCGTGAGCGCTATGATCTCAAGCCTGGGGATGACAGTCTGGAAGCCCTGCGTGCGAAGTTTCCGGCTGCCCACTATTTTTCCGTGTATGCCGCCGGCCACATGGCGGCGAACTGGCCAGTCGAACTGTTGGACGAACTCAACAACGATGACGTCTATCTCGGTCACGGTCCTCTGACCGGAGGAGTGCAGGTGATCCGCGCGCTTTGCCGTGACAGCCTTGCTACGCGCAAGCTGCTGGAAACAATCCGGCCGATGTTGTATGCCGCTGCCGGATCCAAGCCTCCGGCGCTGGGACGGATTTTTTGTTAGCCCTGCGCGGGAAAATGAAAAGGCGCGGAATCGTTTCCGAATTCCGCGCCTTATACATATCCCCCCACGCGAGGGATAGCGGCAATGATTGCAGATGGTTTCCCCCCGGAACCCGATCTGCTTGCGCGCAGGCGTGAGGTTGGGCGGACGCTAACGAGGTATTACGGGTATGTAAATAATAAAGTTTTTAAAATTTCATTTTCGGAAGGAAATAGTGCTTCAGTGCTTCGATGGAGCCGTGGCCGTGGGAGGCGCGGGTGACGAGGCCGCCAGTGGCGATGATTTTTTCCCGGACGTCCGCCACGGCATTGGCCGGGCAGGCGGTCATGCCGGCGTTGGCGGGATCGAGCATTTCCAGGTCGTTGTGGCTGTCACCGATGGCGAAACGGCGGCTGACCGGGAGCTGATAGTGATCGGCGACGTGGGTCAGGCTGCTGCCTTTCTGGAAATCCCGGTGGCCGAAGCGCAGGTAGATCGAGTTCCGCTGCCACGAGAAATGGGGCTCCGCGCCGATGATCGGGCCGATGTGATCGATGATCCATTCCATTTCCTCCTCGGTCTTCGAAATGATGCCGGCGGGGTCGCCTTCGAATTCGATCCATTGGGCGCCGGTGTGTTGCTCGACCTCGTGGCGGAGGCGGGCGAGGAGTTTTTTCGAGTGCTTGAACAGGCCGTGGATTTCCTTTTCGCAGCGCTTGTTCCATTTCGTTTCCGGCAGCCAGCGGCCAAAATTGTTAGGAAAGTAAACCTCGCGCTCGCGGGCGACGACCCAGTCCGGCAAAAACGGGAAACGGCTTTCGATGAAACCCTCGACCATCTGCGGCATCGAGCGGCCGGTGTTGATTCCCCAGACGATGCCTTGCTCCTCGCGGAGCTTGCGGATGAGTTCGAAAAACGCGACCGGCACCGGCGGGGACTCCGCGGCACAGTGCAGGGTGCCGTCGAAATCGAAGGAAAGGATCGCGGTGGCGGCGGGCGGAGCGGGAAGGGGAGTCATGGGACTTATAGGACCTATGGTTTCATGGCGTCGCGGCACCATGTTAGAGCCATCAGCGAATAGCCGGTGCCGTAGGCCTGGTGGTAGTCGTAGAGCGGGTAGTCCCACCACGAACCGTCCTTTTCCTGACGCTCCAACAGGATCGCGGCGAGGCGTTTCGCGTAAGGCGCGTGTTTTTCCTTGGGTAGGAGTTTCACGGACTCGGTGAAATAGTAGATGCCGTAGTAGTAGAAGTAGCCGGCGATCTTGAACTGGCCTTCGTGCGGAACCGGGCGTTTGCGGACGTTACTGAGGAAACCCTCACGCGCGAGGAAGCGGTCGGCCCAGGTGGTGAGGACTTCGTCGGTGACGGCTTTTTCCCCGAAGACGCGGAGGGCGGCATTGCAGGCTTGGGAGCGGCCGAGCGAACCGGCGGGGCGATTGATGTCCAGGCGCGGGCGCATGCGGTGGCTGAACGAATAGACGTAGGAGAAATCCGGCGTGCGTTGGGCGTTGAGGCCGGCGATGGCGTGTTTGACGAGCTTGTCGTCGAGTTTCACGTTCATGACTTCACGGGCGTGGTCCATGGCTAACAGGACCGTGGCGGTGGTGAAGGATGTGGGGAGGCCGGAGGGTTTCTGTGTGGTGAGTCCGTCGAAGAGATCGAGATAGCCCCAGCCGCCGTTGACCTCCTCATAGCGATTCACGAGTTCGATCTGTTCCTGGCCGAGGCGAACCCATTCGGCCTTTTTCGCGGGATCGGTTTCCCGCTGATAGAGACGGGTCATGGCGCGGAGTCCGTAGGCGTGGCCCCAGACGTTGTAAGTGGTGGTTTGGTCGGCGCGGCGGAGTTTCGGCAGCTCCGCGGCGGTCCAGGCGGCGGCTTTTTCAATGGCGGCGGTTACTTCGGGACGGGCGTCGGTGGCGTCGATGAGGCCGGTCAGCGCGAGGCCGGAAGTCCCGGCCTGATAGGCCTGGTGGGCGCCGGGAAGCGGGGCGTAGATGTTGAGTGCCTTGGTTTTCCGCGCACTGCCCCAGGAACCGTCTTCGTTCTGATGGGTGAGGAGAAAATCGACTCCGCGGCGGATGGAGGCGTTGAGGGCGGCGGGTGTGGCTTCAGGGAGGGTTTCGGTTTTTTCCTGAGCGGCGGCGAGCGGGGACAGTGCTAGAACCAACGCGGCAGTTAGAAGTGGGGAAGAGCTCCGCACCGCATGGAGCAGAGCTTCCATCCGCCGTGGGCGGCAGCAGAGCGTGCCGCACTCCGGGGGGCTCGCGCCTGTGGAAGCCGGCATCATGCGGAGGGAACCACGATGACTTGGCCGACTTCGAGGCCGGAGACGATTTCGGTTTGATCGCTGGAAACGCGGCCGCGTTTGACCGGGCGGTGCTCGGTTTTGCCGTCGGCGAGTTTGACCTCGACGGTCCAGCCGGAAGCTCCGAAGGCGAGGGCCTTGTTAGGCACAACGACCGCCGCGGCCTGCTGATAGGCGATCAGGCGGATCTGGGCGGTGGCTCCGGTGGCGGGTGTCAGTTCCTTGGGCCAGGTGATCGAGAAATCGGCGCGGTAGGTGCCGTCTGGTCCGGGAGCATTGGCGAGCGTGGCCAGCTTGACCGGG
Organism: Verrucomicrobiota bacterium; assembly: GCA_040386755.1. GTDB lineage: Bacteria > Verrucomicrobiota > Verrucomicrobiia > Verrucomicrobiales > Akkermansiaceae > Luteolibacter. The sequence continues at coordinate 396,665 of JAZKEY010000002.1, forward strand.
ATTTCGACATCCTCGCGACCGGCGAGGGTGGCGATGCCGGACAAGTCCGGCTTGAGCGAGCGGGCGGTGGCGTCGTCGAGGAAGGAAATCAGGTTGAGCTTGGCGCTGCCGGGGACGAAGGTGGCGAACGCGGCGTGAACCGGCGGACGACCGTGGAGGACGAGGGCTTCCACGACTTTTCCCGGAGTCCAGCGGCCTTTGTCGATGGGGCCATGATAGAAAAATCCATCGGCGGGGGCCTTGATTTCGAACAAAGCGCGATCGGCTTCGAGCTCGGCGAGTTCCTGCTTGGCGCGCTGGTTGGCGGTTTTGAGAGTTTCTAACTGGATCTTGCCCTGCTCGATGGAGCGGGGGATGTCGGCTTCGGCCTTCTTGAGGGCGATGGCGGAGTCGCGCTCGGAATCGGCAAGGGTTTTCGCCTCGCGCGGCAGGCTGACCTCGAGGGTGCGCTTGTGATCGAGCGTTTCCATGCGGAGGGCGAACTCGGCGGCGGCGACGGCGTCCTGCTGGCGGACGAGGATGATTTCCTCCGTCTCCTCGGTGACGTCGTCGGCCTGGTACATCTTGCTGAGCTGGCGGAGTTCCTCGCGCTGGTTGCCGAGGATCTGTTCGCTGCGCTTGAGGGATTGGGTGGCGCCTTCCTCCTCGGACTTGCGGCGGGTTTTGGTGAAATAGGCATTCTCCTCGGCGGCGATTTCCGCGGCGCGACGGAGGGATTCAAGTTTGTTAGGTGCGGTTTCCTGAAGGAGTTTGTTGTCGAGCTCCGCCTGTTGGAGGGCGAGGGTACCGGAATCCAGCGCGCGCCGGGCATCGACCAGTTTCTTGTCGATGTCTTCGGAGTCGAAACTAACAAGAATGTCACCTTTCGCGACCTTGCTGCCGTGGGCGGCGATTTTCGTGATCGTGAACTCGGCCCAGGCTTTCGGATCGAGCTGGATCAAGGTGCATTCGCCACCCGGGAGGGCGACGGCATTGATGGATTTCTCGATGACGAACGGTTGTTGTTCGATCGTGATTTCGCCGGCATGCGAGGCGGCGGCGATCAAGGCGGGAATGAGGTGCAAAGGGGTGATACGGGCCATGGGACGACGCAATCAAGCACGCCATCCGTGAAAGATCAATCCGCCGCTTTGCCTTTCCGCGCGAGCCAGATCGGCAGGAAACGCGGTTTTTTGGCATTCGGCGAGGAGGGGACGGTGAATTCGGCGACTTCGAAACCGGAGCCCTGGAGGCGGCGGGTGAGGTTGGCGACGTGGCGTGAGCCGGCGATGGCGAGCAGCCCGCCTGGTTGCAATGCCTCGAAAGCGGCGGAAACCCAGCGGCGTTCATCGATCCAAGTGCGGTTGCGTGGACCGGTGGGCGAGGCGTCGAGGTGGACGAGAATGGCGTGGAGAGATCCCGCCTGGCGGATGAGGGCCTGCGGGGTGCAATCGTTTTCTAACAAAATGCGCGGCTCCGTCAGCAGCGGGCTGTCGGGAATGTGGGCGCGGTGCCATTCGGGAATCGCGGCCATCGGTTCGGCGACGATGAAACTGGCGCGTTTCTGCGGGAGTTCCTTGGCTACGGCGGCGATGGTGTGGCCGAGGCCGAGACCACAGAACCAGATCTTCGGCTGGCGCGCCGGGCGGAAGGGAGCGCAGGCGAGCCGGGCAAGTTCTTCCTCGGCGGCACGGGTCGCGGGGCCGCAGATCTGCTGGCCATGGACGAGGAGGAACTTGCGTCCGTCGTGTTCCTGAAGGGCGAGGATGTTGCCATCGGGCAGTTCGGTTTCTGCTAGAGTGATTCGTGGTTTCATGGAGCTTGAGGCGGTCTTTCCCGCGCGGGGCTTAGCGGATGGACGGGGCCGTGTCCACTGAAGCCGGAAAATCGATTTTGAACCGGGATCCTTCAAAAAGAAAACCCCGACCTGATGGCCGGGGTTTTTTTGGTTTTTTTTGTCGATGGAAAAGAGGCCGGAGCCCCTGGGGATCACAGGCTGCCCTTGAGGACGGAGGAAGGCTTGAAACCAACCGACTTCGATGCGGCGATCTTCATGGCTTCTCCGGTCTTCGGGTTGCGACCTTGACGAGCGGCCCGCTTCTTGACTTCGAAAGTTCCGAAACCAATGATTTGGACTTTTTTGTCCTTCTTCACACCTTTGGCGATGGAAGAGAGAACGGCTTCGAGGGCTTCGTCGGCAGCACGCTTGGTGGCGTCTTTTCCGAGGGCAGCTTGGATGGCTTCAATGAGTTCAGCTTTGTTCATGGCAGCGACGTTTCTGCGAATGCGGTCGGTTGTTGGCAAGAGAAAATCTGTTGAAACAGCCGCGATTTTTTTCCAGCGACTGCTTGACTTGCGGGGGATTCAGGGTGCCGGGGCGGGTTCGTGTGAGGCGGGTGAATCAGTTAGGGGTCTGCGGCGAACTCCGATGTGCACCGTAATTGGGAACGGAATCGTAGAGGCCGGGACAATGCGTGCCACAAATGGCGAGGCGCAAAAGTTACGTTCGACCGAAGGATTTGCTGTTGGATTTGCAAACCGTCCGGGAGGAGTCCATTCACTCCGCAGACCGCGCATGATAGGCTGAAACATTGATCAACAAAGGATTTTCCGGAGCTTGTGAAATTTTTCACAAATAGAACTTGCGAAGGTTGGTGACGATCCTTTAAAGACCCCGCGCCCACCGTCAGCGGGTTTCTCGCATGCGATTTTTCCTATCTACCGCCACTTTCTGGATTTTGAGCCCGCTAGCCGCGTTTGCCGCGGCGGAAGGTGGCCACCACGCGCTGCCGCTCGACGCGCAACGCCTTCACGAGACGCTGCCGATCACCAATTCGATGATCATGGTCTGGCTCGCGGTGGGCATCATTGTTCTTTTCTGCCGGGCGGCGACCCGCAAGATGTCACTCGTTCCCGCCGGTTTCCAGAACTTTGCGGAATGGGCGATCGAGTCGCTTTATGATTTCCTGGCCGGCCTGATGGGCCCGCATCTTACGAAGCGGACCTTCTGGTTTTTCGGATCCGTGTTCTTCTTCATTCTAACCAGCAACTACCTCGGCCTGATTCCCGGAGTCGGAACCGTGGGTTGGAATACCACGGACAGCCACGGTCACCATGGCTTCCTGCCATTCCTCCGCGGGGCGAACGCGGATATCAACATGACCGCTGCGATGGGTTTCAGCTTCGCCGCTCTCTGGCTCTACTGGGCGCTCACCGAGAACAATGTCAAAGGTTTCCTCGGACACATTTTCGCGCCGAAGGGCAGCTTCAAAGGGATCATGCTGCTGATGATGATCCCGATCTTCTTCTTTGTCGGCATCCTCGAAGTCATCTCGATCGCCATACGCCCGGTCGCTCTCACCTTCCGTTTGTTCGGTAACATCTACGGCGGCGAACAGACCCTGGAAGCGTTGATGGCCTTGGTGCCCAAATCACTAGCCTTCCTTCCCGCGCTTCCGTTCTACTTCATGGAGTTGCTCGTCGGCTTCGTGCAGGCTCTCGTTTTCACATTGCTCTGCGCCATTTTCCTCAAACTGATCTGCGATCACGGCGACGAAGAGCATCATTGATACTTTCAGCCGCCTGACCATGTCATGAACGTGGGGGCGGCCGGAAACCCCAACCATAACACAACAAACAAATATGTTTACCAAAGCATTTGCAGTAGCACTCGCCGCCCTCGGTGGTGGAGTCGGTATCGGTATCCTCGGCTCGAAAGCCGCTGAAGCAACGGGCCGCAACCCGGGCGCAGCCACTCCGATCCTCGTGATCTCGATTATTCTTGCGGCTCTTATCGAGGGTATCTTCATCCTCTCGGCTTTCGCCGTTCCGTTCTAATCATCCCCGCCGCACGCGCCGTTCTGCGGCGCGTGCGGCACTCTTTTCCACGAAATTTTTCTCCACATGATCACCTTGCTTGCCGCTACCGCCGAGGCCGCCGCCGAACATTCGGGCGTCTTGGAAACTATCTCGAAGACCTTCGGACTCAATTGGCCGTTCTTCATCGCGCAGGTGGTCAATTTCCTTCTGGTGATCTTCGTCCTCAAGAAGTTTGCCTTCGGCCCGGTCCAGGCCATCCTCGAACAACGCCGCAGCCGCATCGCGGAAGGTGAGGAAAAACTCAAGCACATCGAGAAGCAGCTCGCCGAGTCCGAAGCGACGACCGCCGCCGCCATCGCCAAGGCCAACGACGAGGCTGTCCGGATGATCAACGAGGCGAAGCAAGGTGCCGCCGCGTTCTCCGAACAGAAAACGCAGGAAGCCATTTCCAGCGCCCAACAGATTCTGGCAAAAGCGGAAGCCGCCGCCAAAGCGGACCGCGACCGTCTCAGCACCGAGCTGAAGCGCGAATTCGGCCGCCTCGTGGCAGCGACCACCTCGCAGGTCACCGGCAAGGTTCTCACCGCGGACGATCAGAAGCGCATCAACGAAGACGCGCTCGCCCGGGTCGAAGCCTGATCTAACTTTTTCGCTTTTCCCGAAATGAAGATTTCAAAAACCGCCGCCGCCGCCGCCCGTCGCCTGTTTGGGCTCTGTCAGACCGGCGGACGTCTGGACGAGACGAAATTGCGCACGGTGATCACGAGTTTGGGCGATACCAAGCCACGTGATTACAAGGCGATTCTCGCCGCCCTCCAGCGCCTCACCCGCCTCGAATTCGAGCGCCGCGAGGTGACCGTCGAGAGCGCCGTGGAAATGGACGACGCCACCCGCGCCCGCGTGGCCGCCGGACTCGCCAACCAATACGGCCCCGGCCTGGTCATGCGCTATCAGGTCACTCCCGCCCTGCTGGGCGGCCTCCGCATCCGCGTGGGCAACGACGTGTTCGACGGCTCCGTCCAGAACCGTCTCGAACGCCTCGCCGCCGCATTCTAACTTTTTCCCGCCGAAACCTTTTAAATCCGATTACTGAAACCTCGCCATGAGCAGCATCCTCCAAGAACTCGAACAACAGATCGCCGGCATCACGTCGTCCGTCGAAAAAACCAATGTCGGCATCGTCCGCACCGTCGGTGACGGTGTCGCCAAGGTCGAAGGCCTCTCCGACGTCATGCTCAACGAGATGATCGAGTTCGGTGGCGGTGTCACCGGCATGGCGCTCAACCTGGAAGAGAGCGAAGTCGGTGTCGTGCTTCTTGGTGATTACGCCGCTGTTAAGGAAGGTGCCGAGTGCCGCACGACCGGCAAACTCCTTTCCGTTCCTGTCGGTGAAGCCGTTCTCGGCCGCGTCGTCAACGCCCTCGGTGCTCCCATCGACGGCAAGGGTGACATCGCCGCCGCCGCTTTCTATCCGATGGAAAAGATCGCCCCCGGCATCATCAAGCGGAAGTCCGTTAGCGTTCCCGTGCAAACCGGCATCATGTCGATCGACGCGATGATCCCCGTCGGCCGCGGCCAGCGCGAGCTCATCATCGGCGACCGCGCCACCGGCAAGACCACCATCGCGGTGGACACCATCATTTCCCAGGCCCAACAGAACAAGGCCGCCGAGCAAGGCAAGCTGCAGAACCACAAGCCGCTGTATTGTATCTACGTCGCCATCGGCCAGAAGCTCTCCAACGTCGCCCGGATCAACAAGATCCTCGAAGACGCCGGTGCGATGGAATACACCACCATCGTTTCCGCTTCCGCTTCGGACGCCGCCGCGATGCAGTATCTCGCGCCGTATGCCGGTTGCGCCATTGCCGAGTATTTCATGGATCAGGGCAAGGATTGCTTGATCGTGTTCGACGACCTTTCCAAGCACGCCGTCGCCTATCGCCAGGTGTCGCTGATTCTCCGCCGTCCATCCGGCCGCGAAGCTTATCCAGGTGACGTCTTCTATCTCCACAGCCGGTTGCTCGAGCGTTCCGCCCGTCTTTCCGAAGCCGCGGGTGGTGGCTCGCTGACTGCTCTCCCGATCATCGAAACTCAGGCTGGCGACGTTTCCGCCTACATTCCGACGAACGTGATCTCCATCACCGACGGCCAGATCTATCTGGAAACCGACCTTTTCTATCAAGGTATCCGTCCCGCCATCTCGGTCGGTCTTTCGGTGTCCCGAGTGGGTTCCGCCTGCCAAACCAAGACGATCAAGTCCGTTGCCGGAACGACCAAGCTCGACCTCGCGCAGTATCGCGAGCTTCAGGCCTTCGCCCAGTTCGGTTCCGACCTCGACGCTTCCACCAAGAAAAAACTCGATCGCGGCGCCCGCATCGTGGAGCTCTTCAAGCAGAACCAATACAGCCCGCTCGCGATGGAGATGGAGTCCATCTATCTGTTCGCGATGCAGAACGGTTACTTCGACGACGTCGCGGTTTCCGATGTGAAGCGCTTCCAGGCCGCGCTCGGTGATTTCTTCAACACCCGCAAGGGCGACCTGCTCGACAAGATCCGCAACGAAAAGCCGGACCTCAAGAAGGACGCCGCCATGGTCGAAGCCGTCAAAGGCGGCATCGAGGACTTCAAGAAGAGCTGGAAGTAATTCCTCCATCTTTCCTGATTCTGGTTTCTTGACTCTATCTATCTCTTAATATGGCAAACCTCCGCGACATCCGCCGGCGCATCAAGTCGGTCAAAAACACCGCGCAGATCACCCGCGCGATGCAGCTTGTCGCTGCGGCCAAGATGAAGAAGGCGCAGGATCAGGCGCTCGCTGGTCGCGATTACTCGAAGCAACTCAACGGCGTCCTTCAGGACATCAGCGAGGGTTTCAGCGATGCGACCCACCCGTTGTTGGAAAAGCGTTCCGGCAGCCGCGAACTGGTGCTGGTGATTTCCACCGACAAGGGTCTCTGCGGCGCGATCAACACCAACCTTGCCAAAGTCATCCGCAAGGAAACTTCGGAGAACGCGGAGTTCGTGACTGTCGGCCGCAAGCTGCGCGTCATGATGGAAAAACTCGGCCGCACTGTGATCGCCGATTTCTCCGTGAAAGATCCGGTTCCGTTCTCCGACGCGCGCGCCATCGCGGGCCTGCTGTCCAGGCAGTTTCTTGACGGCAGCTACGACAAGGTTTCCGTCGCTTACACCCGTTTCGTCAACACGATGAGCCAGGTGCCGGAAGTCGTGCAGCTTCTTCCGGTAGAAACTCCGACGAACCATGGCGATGCCACGGATACCAACGATTTCCTCTTCGAACCCTCGCCTAACGATGTGTTGAGCGCGATCCTTCCGCTCTACATCAATTTCCGGGTCTTCCAAGCCCTCGTCGAAGCCCGCGCTTCCGAGCACTCCGCACGGATGGTCGCCATGAAGTCGGCGACCGACAACGCGAAGAAATTCATCAAGGAGCTCACGCTCGAATACAACAAGCTCCGCCAAGGAGCGATCACCGCCGAGCTTCTCGAAATCACCACGGCCATGAAGGCGATGGAGTGATTCTCTAGCAGCAATTTTCAATTCAAGAACCGAACCCCGAGCACAAGCCACTTTTTCCCATGAGCAACACCGGAACCATCGTCCAGATCATCGGCGCCGTCATCGACGCCGACTTCTCCAAGGCAAGCAAGCTGCCTGAAATTTTCAACGCGTTGGAGATCAACTATATCCTCAACGGCGTTGACACAAAACTCGTGCTCGAAGTCCAGCAGCACCTTGGCGACGGCTGGGTGCGCGCGGTTGCCATGTCCACCACGGACGGTCTCAAGCGCGGCATGGCCCTCACCGACCTTGGCAAGCCGATCTCCGTGCCTGTTGGAAAACAAGTCCTCGGCCGGATCTTCAACGTCACCGGTGACCTCGTGGATGAAAACGTCGCTCTCGCCGACATCAATTTCCGTTCCCCGATCCATCGCCCTGCTCCCGCTTTCACCGAGCAATCGGCCAACACCGAAGTGCTTCCAACAGGCATCAAGGTCATCGACCTCATCTGCCCGCTGCTCAAGGGTGGTAAAGGCGGCATGTTCGGTGGTGCTGGCGTCGGCAAGACCGTCGTCATCATGGAGCTCATCAACAACATCGCGAAAGCGCACGGTGGTTTCTCCGTCTTCGCCGGTGTCGGTGAGCGGACCCGTGAAGGAAACGACCTCTACTGGGAAATGATCGAGTCCGGCGTTATCGCCACCGAGCGCGATGAAAAAGGCCATCCGAAGCTCAATGCCGAAGGAAATCCCGTCCTCATCGAAGGCTCCAAGGTTGCCCTTTGCTACGGCCAGATGAACGAGCCTCCGGGTGCCCGTCTCCGCGTCGCTCTCTCCGCCCTCACCATGGCCGAGCATTTCCGCGACGAAGACAATCAGGACGTTCTCCTCTTCGTCGACAACATCTTCCGTTTCTCCCAAGCCGGTTCCGAAGTGTCCGCGCTGCTCGGGCGGACGCCGTCCGCCGTGGGTTACCAGCCGACCCTCTCCGAGGAAATGGCCGGTCTCCAGGAGCGGATCACCTCCACTAACAAAGGCTCCATCACTTCCATCCAGGCCGTTTACGTGCCTGCGGACGACTTGACCGACCCGGCTCCCGCCAACACCTTCGCTCACCTTGACGCCACCGTCGTGCTTGAGCGTTCGCTCGCCGAGCAAGCGCTCTTCCCGGCCGTTGACCCGCTCGCTTCTACTTCGAAAGCGCTCGCTCCGGAAATCATCGGTGAGGAACACTACCGCGTCGCCCGTGGCGTCCAGATGGTGCTTCAGCGCTACAAGGACCTTCAGGACATCATCGCCATTCTCGGCATGGACGAGCTTTCCGACGACGACAAGATGAGCGTCTTCCGCGCACGGAAGATCCAGCGTTTCCTGACCCAGCCGTTCCACGTTGCGGAAGTTTTCACCAGCGTTCCCGGCGTCCTCGTTTCCATCGCCGACACCGTCAAAGGCTTCGCCCAAATTCTCGATGGCAAGCTTGACGACGTGCCGGAAGGTAACTTCTACATGAAGGGCGGAATTGAATCCGTGCCGCGCGACTGATCCGGTCTCTGGCCACTAAAATCTCATGCCTCTCCAACTCGATATCGTCACTCCCGAGAAGAAAATCTTCTCGGACTCCGTGGACAACGTCTATCTCCCCGGAGCGGACGGAGAAATGGGCATCCTGCCGCAGCACGCCGGTCTCGTGACCGCGCTCAAGCCTGGCGAGCTCCGCTTTCTCCATAACGGAAAAGTCGAGACGCTCGCCATCGGTTCGGGTTTCGCCGAGATCACCCAGACCAAGGTCATCGTCCTCACCGACAGTGCCCTCGGTGAGGCTGAGATCGACGAAGATCACGCCGAAGCGGCGATCAAGCGCGCCCAGGAGAAGATCGCCACCATCGACCATAATCTCAATATGGAAGAACTCGCGCATCTCCAAGGCATCATCGCCAAGTCCACCTCGGACCTGCACTTCAAGCGGAAATACCGCCACTAAAAGTCAGCGATTCACCACTAGTTTCAAAACCCGCCCCGGTTCGTCCGCGGCGGGTTTTTTCGTGGAACTGGACCGCGAAATTTATTTCGCGAGAATTTCTCCAACAACCGGAGTAAAAATCCCACAACCCTTCTTTCCCATGTCCTTCTCCGAAACACGCATCAACACCCTTGCCGCCACCATGTCCATCGCCGCGGACGAACTCGCCGCCATCATCGGACAAGGAGCCTCGCATTCCTACCCGGCCGGAGCCTGGCTGTTCCACGAATCCACTCCGCGCCTGTGGATGGGCATCGTCGAGGAAGGGGAGGTGGAGATCGTCCGCGGAAACCACGGCAGCACCACCCGTCTCGCCACCCTCAGGCGCGGCAGCGCGTTCAGCGAGGGCGTTTTGTTGGACGATCTTCCTCACTCCGCCTCCGCGGTTGCCATGACGGATGTCCGGGTCTGGCAGATCCCGAGATCCGTATTCGAAACGCTGCGGGTGGAAAAACCGGAGGTTTTCTATCGGATGGTCGGCCACATTGCCCGGCGTCTCAGCGGCCGCCTCACCGCGTCGAACGAGCATCTCGTCTCAGGCCGTTCCCCGGTCGTCGGCACCTGGCGCAAGGAGCACGATTCGTTAGGCGAGCGCGAACTGCCTGATAACGCCTACTACGGTGTGCAAACCTTGCGGGGTATGGAAAATTTCCCCATATCGGGAATCTCCCTGCACCACTTCGGCCACTTCGTCCGCAGCCTCGCCTACGTGAAGAAAGCCGCCGCGCTGGCGAACCAACAACTCGGCGTTCTCGATCCTATCAAGGCCGGCGCGATCATTGCCGCTTGCGACGAAATCATCGCCGGGAAATGGCACGAACATTTCACCATCGACATGATCCAGGGCGGAGCCGGCACCTCGACCAACATGAACGCCAACGAGGTCATCGCCAACCGCGCCCTCGAAATCCTCGGCCATCAGAAAGGCCAATACGAATTCCTCCATCCGAACGATGACGTCAACCGCTCGCAATCCACCAACGACGCCTATCCGACCGCCATCAAGCTCGGCGTCATTCTAACGATGCGCGACGCCACCTCCGCCCTGCGGGAATTGAAAGCCGCGCTCATCGCCAAGGCCACCGAGTTCGCCGATGTCTTGAAAATGGGCCGCACCGAGAACCAGGACGCCGTCCCCATGACCCTCGGCCAGGAATTCAGCGCCTACGCCTCCACCATCAAGGACGGCATCCGTTACATCGAGCGCGCCGCCGAGGAGTTTCTCGACATCAACATGGGAGCCACCGCCGTGGGCACCGGTATCAACAGCCCGCGCGGCTATGCGGAACTTTGCACCATGCACCTCAGCGATGTCAGCGGCCTGCCAGTTAGGATCGCGGAAAACCTCGTCCAGTCCACTCATGACAGCGGTCCGTTCTCCCTCATGAGCGGCGCGATGAAAACCGCCGCCGTCCAGCTCTCGAAAATCTGCAACGACCTCCGTTGGCTTTCCTCCGGCCCGCGCTGCGGCCTCTATGAAATCCGCCTGCCCGCCATGCAGCCCGGCTCCTCGATCATGCCCGGAAAAGTCAATCCGGTGATCCCCGAAATGGTCAGCCAGGTCTGCTTCCAGATCATCGGTGCCGACGTCACCATTTCCATGGCCTGCGAGGCGAGCGAACTGGAGCTCAACATGGCCGAGCCCATCATCGCCTTCAATTTGTTCTTCGGACTAACACTCCTGCGCAACGCCGCCATCGCCCTCCACACCCGGTGCATCTCCGGCATCGAGCCGAACCGCGAGCGCTGCCTGGAATATGTGCGGAATTCCATTGGCCTCGTCACCGCGCTCAACCCCGTGTTAGGCTACGAACGCAGCGCCGCCATCGCCAAGGAAGCCCTCGCCACCGGAGCCAGCGTTTACAGCCTGGTGCTGGAAAAAGGTTGGCTCAGCAAGGAGCAGCTCGACGACCTCCTGACGCCGGAAAAGATGACCAGCCCTCGTTAGAAAAGTAGTCCAGGACTTCAGTCCGTTCTTCCGGTTCAAAGAGCGGGCTGAAGTCCAATGCCTGTAAGGATTCAAACCGAGCATCCGGGCCGATTGCCAAGTTTGACGGCGCGCGGACGCCCTAACAAGGAGCGGTGATCTCCGAATCGCCGAGGCCCATGAAAAGCCAATGGATCGCGGTTACCATCAAATCATTGGCTTTTCATGGGCTGGGGCGGATCGGAGTCCGCCCTTCCTTGGATTTTGAATCCTTAAAGGCATTGGACTGAAGTCCTGGACTACATTCATCTTCCGAATTGCTTGGCTGGTAGAATTCAAGCGGATAGCCGCTTTCATCCTACGGCTCCGGAATTCCAAGATCCTTGCAAATCTTCTTCACCAACAGGTCGTTGACTTCGGTATGGCGGGGAACCGCCGATCTGCGGTTGCTTGCGCGATTCCGCCACCACGAATGATTTCCGCCCTCGCGGACCAGTTCGCATCCCTCCTTAGCCAGATAGCCAATGAGCGCCCGCCGCTTCATACGGTAACAAGCTCTTCCGTGTAGCTGCCTTGGGCACTCGCTCTGGCATCTTCCCGGTTGAACTCCAAGGCTTCCTTCAGCACTTCACGGAGGGACTCCAACAGCTTTTCCTTGGTCCGCTCCTGGGCGTTCACGCCGGGGACTTCTTCAATCCATCCGATCCACCAGCCGTCGTTTTGCTGGATCATCGCCGTGTAGGTGGAAGTCATGAGGGGAGAATGGCACGATTCCAAAGGCGGGACAACTCCGAAGCAGACGACGGTTCGATTGATTCCAATCGACCACGACTATCACTCAGACAATGAAAGATGATCTTGGTCAAAATTCCATTGGAGGCGGAGGAGGGAATCGAACCCTCGAATGACGGTTTTGCAAACCATTGCCTTACCACTTGGCTACTCCGCCATTCGCATGGCGCGGGGGCGAGTGAGTACGGCGAATGGAGGAGGGTGTCAATACTTGGATTTGGATTCCCGCAAATCAGCGGGAGAATGAGCCTTGGATCGCGAAGTTCACCCCGTAGCGCGGTGCGACGCAGCGGCGGGGAGCCACATAGCGCGGCGGGCAGGGGGCGACGTAAATCGGGCGGACCACCGGACGATAGGCCGGGCGAAGAACCCGCTTTCCCCAGATGGGCGTGCCGCAGCGGTCGTAGCGGATGAAATAACGTTCGGTGTAAATCGGGGTTCCGCAGGGAAGATGGCTGCTGATGTAAACCCGACTTTGGATGCCGCGGGCTTCGGCCTGCGGGGCGGAGCCGAGCCAGGACAATGAGATGACGGCGATGATGGTGAGGATGGCTTTCATGATGGTGTTGTTCGGATAACGGCGGTTTCGACGTCGCGGGCTGATGTTTATTCGAGACGGAATTTTCGTGTTTTCAGGCCGCACGAGGGCCTGTTAGCCAGAGTGGACTGGCCAGCTGGGTTTCCCCTGAAGTCGCTCACGGTGAAAGTCCGCTGTTTCCGGGGTTTGACCTTTGGCGTTTGGTCAGCTAGGGATTCGGGCATCTGCCCATGATTCGCGAAATTGTCCAATACGGCCACCCTGTCCTTCGTCAACGCTGCCGGACCATCACGGAGGTGGATGACACCATCATCCAGTTGGTTGCTGATATGTTAGATACTATGGTGGATGCGAACGGCGTCGGCCTCGCTGCCCCGCAGGTGGGCGAGGATTTACGGCTGGCGGTGATCGATGTGTCCCATGATCCGGAGTGCATTTCCTTCCTCAAGGTGAATGGCGAGGATGCGGACCTGCTGTCGATTATGCCCTTGGTTTTCATCAATCCGGAGCTCGCGTTCGGGCAGGCGAAGGAGTTCGGCATGGAAGGATGTCTCAGCATCCGCGGCATCCGAGCCGAAGTCCGTCGGCCGGAAACCGTGAAGGCCACGCTGCCGCAGCTCGACGGCTCGGTGATGATCCTGGAGACCGACGGGCTGCTGGCGCGGGCGTTGCAACACGAGATCGACCACCTCAACGGCGTGTTGTTCGTGGACCGTTTGCCTGCGGTGGCGAAGGTTTCGATGAAAAACCGGCTGAAGCGGTTGCTGGAGTCGAACGGGGAATCTTGAAAGTTTTTACCGTGATGCTCGACTTTCCGATTTCATTAAGCTTTCTTCCGAATTGGTGATGCAAGCCACTCTTGTGTTGCCTCAAAACTCCACTCCGTATCCGAAATGAGCACGAATCGAGGTATCTTCGAAAGTTTCCCAAATCAGCCGGCAGCCCCTCAGGATTCGCCGTTTGCCATTGTTAACGAGCCTGCGGAAGCGGCTGTTGCCACCAGCCCGTTCGCGGCGGTGGCCCGTCAGGAATCGCCCTTCACGGTGGTCGATGAGGTGAACGAGTCGCGCCAGGTTGAGCCTGGTCGTCCGGCTCGCGTTCCGGAGCGTCGGAAAACCGACTCTCCCTTTCAGGTCGCTGAACCCACCGAGGGTTTTGGCTTTGAAGCTCCCGCGAAGGCGGCGTCTCCTTTCGATACTCCTCCTGTTTCGGCTCCGGCACCTGCGTCACCGTTTTCCGCACCGCCGCAACAGCAACCGGCGGCTTCGCCATTTTCCGTGGAACCGCAACGCGCGGTGTCGCCATCGACCCAGGCGGCGATCGCTGCTTTCGGAAACTGGCAGGAAACTCCCGCCGCTCCGGCGCAGCAGCCTTTTACCCAACCGACGCCCTCCGCGTTTGTTCCCGCACCCGCCACCCAGCAAGCACCGGCCCCTGAGCCTTTCGGCGATTCCATGTCGGATTCGTTCTCGATCCGCCAGCTTGAACTGCGCGCCATCTTCGGTGTGGACCGCGAGATGAACACCGAGGAAATCCTCCAGCGTTCGCGCGCGCTTCCCGGCATGCGCAACATCGCCCGCGTGAATCAACAGGACATGGGCACCATCGAGGGTCTCAAGCATCTGCTCCCGAATCTCGGCTTCGGCAGCGGTGGATTGAAACTCTACGCCGGTTCGGTTCCGCTGGAATTCATCCGTGAAGGTCCGGTGCTGCTGGCGGTGCAAACCGATGGCGGATTCGCCCCCGGTGTGCGCGAGACCTTGATGCTCGTCGCCCGCGAGCTCGGTCGTCTGTCGTAAGAAATTTACTCCTCGTCGTCCGCCCCGGCCTTCAGTTTTTCTAACCGGGTGCGGATGTCCGGGCTGGCGAGTTTCAGCATCTTGATCTGCTCGGATTCCGGAAGTTCGAGGATCGATTCCGCCATGCCGGTTAGAGCCTCGTCGCGGATGGCCGGATCCTGGATTCCGGCGATCCACGCGTAGGTGGCTTTGGCATCCAGCCCGCTCCATGCGGCGGCCACGGCTTTGATCCCGGCGGCACGCGCTTCGCCGGCATCGAACTGGACAACCCAGGCGGCGGCGTTCGCCGGAGATTCGGCAGCCCAGCGTTGGATGACCTGCACCACGGCCACGTCGAAATCGCGGCTGGCGACACCCGAGTCGGAGAGCAATTTGGCTGCGGCTTCCGGATCGGTCGCGGATAGGACGAGGGCGATTTTCCCGAATGCGAGGGACCGCTCCTCGTCGGTTTCAAGGGCTTTCGCCCATTGGAAGGCTGCCTCGGAGCCTTGCTCGGCAAGGCGCATCGCGAAATGCTCGATCAGCGCGTTCTTCTCATCGCTGCCAGCACTCAATTTCCTGAAGGCTTCTTGTGCGAGTTCGGGATCGAGTTCCAGCGAGTCCCAAATGACGGCGGACAGTGCTTGATCGCGTTCCTCGGGCGTTGGCAACTTGCCCGCTTTTTCCAAGGAATCCCGGAACTTTGAACGTGTCGCGGGCGGCTCGACTTCCGTCGGGCGGCTCGATTTTGTCACGTGCGGAGCGGAGGTTTCCTGTGGGGGGGGTTTTGTCGATGGAGAGGGCTTGTCGCAGGAAACAATGAACAGGCTGAGTCCGAAGAGTGCGTGAAAACGCGTGAATCTGGTTTTCATCACGCCATCACTCTAACTCTCCGGGGCGCGCCTGCCAAGCCGTTAGCTGGGGTCCGACTGAAAGGGGTTGGCATCAGGGAGCGGCGGAATCTGTCCGCCGTGTCCATGGAAAGCCAATGAGGGAAGGAAGCCGCCTTTCATGGTCTTCTCATGGACCGGGCGATCAGATATCGCCCCTCCTTGCCACTGTCAGTTGCCCGTTAGATCGCTCAGGAAATCCCGTGCTTTTTCAGGAAGGGCACCAGCTCATCAACGCCGAAATCGGCGAGAACCTCGCCGTGCCAATCCATCGTCGGCGCTTTCGATTGGCCCGAGAGCGCGACCATCTCCTGCATGGCCTCGCGGTCGCTGGAGACGATGAAGGTCTGGACCTCGATCTTCTTGCGGGCGAGGTATTCGACAACTTCGTCGCACCACGGGCAACCGCGTTTGATGTAGAGAATGGGAAGGTGCATGGGAAGAGGATAGGGGATTATGGATGGGAGATAGGGTTTTGGAATCTGCAATCTAAGATCTACTATCCCCGATCTCCGATCTATTTCCATCCGCCGCCAAGAGCGCGATAGGCTTCGACAACGGCGCGGAGGCGGTTGCTGCGGGCGTCGGCGAGATCGAGCTCGGCGGTGAAGAGGCCGCGTTCGGCATCGAGCACTTCGAGATAGCTGGAGGAACCGCCTTGGAAGCGGTCGAGGGCGATAGAGGAAACGCTTTTCTGTGAGGCGACGAGCTTGGTGCCTTCGGCGATGATCTCGCCTGTTTTTTGATAGGCATTCAGCGAGTTGGCGGTTTCCCGGAAGGCCTGCTGGACGGCTTTCTGATAGGCGGCGAGGGCGATCTTCGCGCGTGCCTGGGCGGCCTGGACCCGGGCACCTGAGCGGCCGGCGTCGAAGATCGGGCCGGTGAGCTGCGGGCCGATGGAGTAGGCGGCGGAACCGCCTTCGAGAAGGTCATTGAGGTCAGCGCTGATCAGACCGCCTTGGCCGGTGAGAGACAACGAGGGAAAGCGGAGTGCCTCAGCGACTCCGATGTCCGCGGTGGCGGCTTGGAAGGATTGGTCGGCAGCCGTGATGTCCGGGCGGCGAGCCATGAGGGAGGAGGGCAAACCGGCGGTGATGCGGAAGGCCGCGTCGAGCCGGTCCAGGCTTCCGCCACGAATGATGCTGCCGGGGTATTCGCCTAACAAGGCGCGGATTTCATTTTCCTTTTCCGTGATGGCCCGCTCGGTGGCGGGGATGAGGATATCCGCTTGGGAAAGCAGTGCCTCGGCTTGGCCGACTTCAAGATCCGAGCTGACTCCGCCGTCGCGGCGGGCGGTGACGAGATCGAGCGAGCCTCTGCGGCTTTCCGAGGTGCGGCGGGAAATGGCGAGGCGTTCATCGAGATTCTGAAGATCGATGTAGCTGGTGACGACGGCGGCGATCAGCGAGGTCTGGACGGCGTCGCGTTGGTATTCGCTTTGCAACAAACGGGCGCGGGCGGCCTGGTTGTCGCGGGCGATGCCGCCCCAGAGGTCGAGCTCCCAACTGAGAAGACCGGTCAGGTTGTAGGATTCGGAATGACGGTCGCCGATGGCACCCGCATTTCGGGAACCGTAATCCGCAGAGGCGCCGGCATTGCCGTCGAGGGTGGGAAACCAGTTGGCGCGGGCGGATACGGCGAGGGCGCGGGCTTCCTCGATGCGGTAGGTGGCGGCGACGAGGTCCGGGTTGTTCTTCAGTGCCCGTGAGATCAGGTTGCGAAGGGTTGAGTCGGAGAAAACCTTGCGCCAGGATTTGTCGCCGAACGAGGTGCCATGAGGAGCCGTGTCGCCACGGAACGATGCGGGGATGCTGACTTCGGGCGTTCCGGGTTCAGGGCCGAGCATGCAGGAGCTCAGGAGAACCGCGCCGGGGAGGAGGAATAGAGGACGCATGGAAATCGGAATGATGCTCGATGGAATGGAAAGGCGGCGAGAAGTTGGCGAGGTTTTCCTCAGGGACACAAGGCATTGGCTAGCAGGACGGGCGGGGCGGGGGCGAGCATGATTTTCCGGATTGGGCAAATTTATGGGCACCAATCAGGGGGTCGCTTGGTCGAGGATTTTCTTTCCAGCGGTGAGCGCCTCACGTGAGGAGAGGATGGACATGTGGTCTTCGTCAAAACCGCGGATTTCCGCGGCATCTTCCTTCGCTTCCTTCCGAAGCTGGCTGGCGACACTCACGCTGCCATCGTTTTCCGGCGGGAGGATGGGCGAGCGGCTCGCATGGTGGCTGTAGAACAGGTGGTGGTTGACCTTGCCCCTCAGCCGCTTGTCATAGAGATGGGTTAGAAAGTCGGACCCGTGCTTCATGTCGCGCCACGAGGGGATGACCTCCGGCGCGTAATTTACGCCCATGGCGGCGGCTTCATGGCCGTCCCACGGGCTGGAGAAGGTGATGAACGTGTTGATGTAGCCCTGTCCGCCCGCGACGGTGTTGCGGAGAATGAAATCGCGGGCGACGAGTCCACCCATGCTGTGGGCGACGACGTGGAGGCGTTTGAAGCCGTAACGCTGGTGCAACAGCGTGACTCCGTCGTCAAGGGCCATGGCCGCCTGATCGAGGCGCATGCCGGATGGGTAAACGTAGAACCAGGGTTGATAGATTTCCGGATCGAGCTTCTCCATCGCGTAACGCCAGTCCTGGGGCGATCCGCCCGCGCCATGGATGAAGACCACCGGTGTTTTGTTAGGGTTGTGATTTTTCAGGAAATAGATGCCGAAGCCGCTTTGGATCGCGAAGGTGGCGGGTGTCCAAAGCCCGTGCTCGCCACGGGTGGCCGCGAAGCGCGGGTCGTCCAGATTGGCCTTTTCCCCCACGGCGAAGCGCGCGCCCTGGCGGGTGATGAATTGATCGATGCCTTGTCCGGCCAAGGCGCGGGCGATCGCCTGGTTCAAATCCGCCGGAACCTGCTCCGAAGGGGAAAGGTTCCCGCCGACGCGGACCGTGCGACGGGATGCGTTGATTGATACGGGAGCCGGATTGCCGTCGGCACCGCGGTGGATCCAGAGTGGTTCGTCCGGGTTGTATTTCCCGTCGCGATTGGTGTCGGCATAGGCGGCGACATGTTGGTTGAGGGGGCTCCTGACGATGAAGAGGAAAGCTCCGCCTGTGGTTAGATCGATGCGGTCGCCTGAGAAAACCTTGTTGTTCGCGCGATCCCACTCGACGATCACGGCTTTCACCGGGACATTTTGGGAATCGGCGTTTCCGACGACTCCGGAGACGCGGTATTGGTCATCGAGGAGTTCCAAATCCTTGCCAAGCTTCCTGAAGTTCGCGCAGGAAGCCATGAGCAGTGCTGCGGTCAATGTGAGGGTGGTGAATCGGATCATCAGTTAGGCAGGGTAGGTTGCGTGCGGGTTTTCCCAGCGTTGAAGTACGGTGGACACCGTTTGATCGGGTTCGATCGGGCCGTAGTGGCTTTCGAAACCGGCGCGGCGCAGTGCCTCGCGGGCTCCGCTGTGGGCTTCCGCGAGACGGAACTCGATACCCCGTTCCGCCAGGGTTTCGCGGATTTCGGCGATGAGTTCGGTGCCCGCGAGATCGATGACCGGGACGGTGCCGAGGAAGAACACGGCGAGACGCACATCGGGACCGCGTGAGTCCAACAGCTCGAAGAAGCGGTCGCGAACGTGTTCCGCGTTGAAGTAAAGAATCGCGCCGTCATTGCGGAAAATAAAAACGCCGGGGATACGTTCGTTGGTCTGATGGCGGATCGCATCGGCGAAATAATCGGTGCCTGGAACGCGGCCGAGTTCGGTGCAGTGCGGGCGCATCGCGCGGCGCAGAAGCAGGAGCAGCGAGAGGATCGCTCCGAACAGCACGCCCATCAGCAGGCCGGAGCCGAGCACTCCCAACAATGCCACGATGGCGACGGCGAACTCGCCGCGGCTGAACGCCCACATCCGCTTGAGCGCGGCGAAATTGAAGAGTCCGGTGACGGCGGCGAGCACGATGGCCGCGAGCACCGGTTGCGGCAGGAAACGCAGCAGGCTTGATAGAAACAGCGCGACCAGCAGGATGAGCAGCGAGGCGATGAAACCGGAGAGCGGTGATTTCGCGCCGCTGGATTCGTTGACGAGCGATTGCGACATGCCGCCGCTGGTGGGGAATCCCTGGCCAAGTCCGGCGGCGAGGTTCGCTCCGGCGAGCGCGAGGAATTCCTGGTCGCTGTCCAGCCGGTAGCCGTGCTTGCGGGCGAACATGCGGCCGATGGCCGCGGTCTCTACCGAGCCTAACAAAAAACACGCCATCGCCAGCGGCAGCAGCAGGTTCACGTCGCTCCAGTGCAATCCGTGGAGGCCGAATTCCGGAAGTCCCTGCGGCACCTCGCCGAGCATTTTCACGCCGCGTGCAGCCAAGCCGGAATAGGCACCTAGCAGCAATCCCGCCACCACGACGAAGAGCGCCACCGGCTTGCGCGGCAACAGCCGTTTTCCCAACAGCAAGACCACCAGCGCCCCGCCGCCGAGAGCGAGTGAGGCGGGGTTGGTTTCTCCCGCGTGGCGGATGAAATGGCCGGCTCTCTCCCAGAAATCGCCGTGCGAGCCGTGGAAACCGCAGAGCTTCGGAAGCTGCGAGGCGGTGAGATGCAGGGCCACGCCGCATTTGAAACCGATCAACACCGATTCCGAGATGAAATTGACGATGACCCCCGCGCGGAACAGGCGGGCGATCAACGCGAGAGCGGCGACCAACACCGCGGTGGCTGCCGCAAGCGCCGCGTGGCGGGCCGGATCACCACCGGAGATCGTTCCCAGCGAAGATCCGACGAGCAGCGAGATCGCCGAGGTGACGGTGACGCTCGTTTGCTTCGAGCTGGTGAACAGCCAGAAGACGAGCCCGGAGAACAGGCAGGCGTAGAGTCCGGCGGAGGGCGGCAGTCCGGCCAGCGAGGCGTCGCCGATACCGGCGGGCATCAGATAGGCCGCCAGCGTGATGCCGGCGACGAGGTCTCCGCGGAACCAGCCAGGCTGATAGCCGCGCAGCCAGCCGATGGCAGGAATCAACCCTGTTAGCCGGGAGGTGGTGCTGCGGCTCATGCGATGGCTCAGCCTTCCGTTTCGTCGTCCTTCCTGCCTTTTTCCAGGTGCGCCCTTGCGGCGGCGAGTTTTGCCATTTGTGCTTCGGAGACCTTTGGATATTCGAGACCCAGATTCCGGATGGCCATCGCCACGATGTCCGCCACCAGCGCCCGCGCGACGTATTTGCGATCCGCGGGGATGATATGCCACGGCGCGCGTTTGGTGCTCGTCGCGCTGATCGCTTCCTCGAAGGCCTTTCGATAGTCCTTCCAGTGCTCGCGTTCCGCGAGATCGGCCTCGGAGAACTTCCAGTGTTTTTCCGGATTGGTCAGGCGTTCGAGAAACCTTCTTTTTTGCTCATCCTTCGAAAGGTGGAGGAAAAACTTGAGCACCAGCGTGCCATTGCGGGAGAGATGCTTCTCGAAGTTGTTGATGTCCTCGTAGCGTTTCTCCCAGAATTTTTCATCCGGTTTTGCGGGAGCTCCGGGTCCTAACCATTCCGGGTGGACCTTCACGACGAGCACGTCCTCGTAATACGAGCGGTTGAAAATCCCGATGCGGCCCCGCTCCGGCAACGACTTCATGTATCGCCAGAGGAAATTGTGATCGAGCTCCTCGGCGGAGGGTTTCTTGAAACTGAAAACCTGGCAGCCCTGCGGATTCACGCCGGACATGACATGGCGGATGGTGCCGTCCTTGCCCGCAGCGTCCATCGCTTGGAAAATCAGCAGCACCGAGTGCGTGTCGCTGGCGTATAACAGTTCCTGCGCGGCATCGAGCTGCTTGCGGTTTTCTTCGAGGATCTCCGCGGCGCGCTCCTTGATGAAATCCTTGCCGAGTTCCTTGGCCTCATCGGTGTCGGTCCAGTCGGTCACGTATTTCCTGAGGTCCACCTCGCTGCCGGGTTCGACGAGGAATTGCTTGGTGAGTTTCGGATTGATCATGGGAGTGGTGGGTTCGGGTTCTGGTGTGCGACGGGTGATTGTCGGCCCCCACGGTTTCACAGGGGGATCACGGAGCCATCTGATTGGCTATCAGACCTTGGTCCTGAACGCCACTCAGTTATTGATGAGTTTTTTGGTCACTTCCAGATGCACGGGCAAGGTGACGGTCCGCGTTTCTCCCGGGGTTCCGGTGCGTGAGACCACCGTGCCCTTGAGGTCCAGGGATTCATCCAGCATGGTTTTCAAGTTCACCAACACCTCGCCGCTGAGTTCGATCTGGGCGGAGGATTCCGTGCCGTCGGGCCGGAAATCGCCGCCGGTGCTGCGCACCGAAACCGTGATGACTGCCGTGCCACCGCTGGCGGTGTGACGGATCTGGCGCAGGTTCATGGTGCCGATGGTCTGGGCGTCCTTGAGGTTCCTTTCGATCAACATGCGGATCCAGGCGGGATCGAATTCCCAGGACTCGCCGATTTTGACGGTGCGCTGCGGATACCACTGGCGCTTCAGATAGAGGCTGAGCTCGGAAATCTCGTGTTCGGTCTGGCGCAATGGCACCGAGCCGTCCAATTCGAATTTCCAGTCACCCTTCACCGGTTTGCTCATCGCGAACATCTTGCCGTTCAACGGGCTGGTTTCATCGGACTTTTCCGTTTGGCCATCGATGGTGGTGGTCGAGAAGGTGGCGATCTTGGAGACGGCGACCATGCCGCGCAGGCTGCCGTCCTCCGCGGGGTTGCGGAAGGTCCAGGTGAGATCGCGATCACGCGAGTATTGGATCTTGCCGTTGCTGACCCGGCCGTTTTTTTCCAGTTTGACGGTGCCGCCGATCGTGGTCGTGTGGCTGACAAGGTGGACGCTCTGGCCGGCGCCCGCGAGCACGGGGCCGAAGCGGATATCCGCATTGGCCGTTAGAGTGAATGCGGAAACGGCGGCGAGGAGGCGAGGCGAAAGGCTCATGGTGTGATGATCGAGCTGGATTTATGGGAAGAACGGGGCGAGGCTTTCGGCGACGGCGGCATTGATGCGCGCGGCGCGGGTGCCGGCGGAAGCGCCTCTAACGACGTCGCCCTTGCTGAATCCCCGATAGACGAGCTTATTGGTCTGGCTGTCGATGACATCGATCACGATGCCGGCCTGGCGGAAGAAATCCGGGCGCTTGTTGTCCAGCGCGCCGCGGGTGTGGGCGAGGTCCGAGATTTCCTCCTCATTGCGGCCGTAGCCGAAATACTGGGGATAGGTGGCGGTCATGCCGGGCTCCTGATAGATGACCATGTAGCCGACGATCAAACCGGCCCCGCCGCTGCCGTAGCTGAGGCCATGTCCGGTGAACTGGCCGGCGATGGATTTCTGGATCATGGAGTGGATTTGTCTGGCCTCGGGGTTGGTGATGGCGGGTGCCGCGGGGTCGCGCTGGATGAGGCGGGCGGATGTGTACCCCTTGCTGGTCCCCTTGGGCTGGTCCACGGAGGGGGCGCAGGATACGAAAAGCGATGTGGCAACTGCGGCGAGAAGCATCGGGAGGCAACGGTTGATGAGGGGCATGGTGGGGATGAGACTGGAGTTTTGCGTCTAGCCGCGCAAGTGAGAAAGCGACGGGAACCACTGGATCATTGTCCTGCCTGCGGTCCCGCTCCGCAGCAGGACCCGCTAACCGGGGTCGCATGGTATTTTCTAGTTAGTTTTCGGGAAATCCAAAGCAATGTGATGTTCCCGGATAATATTAGAACATTGTTTTTATGGACGGGAGATTGCGTTTCTGCTCCAGTTGCTAACGGCAGCAAATCAAAGTTCAGAAACCATGAAAACGATTTTCACCTCGCTATCGTTCACACTCGCCATGGTCAGCCCCGGCATCAGCCAGGAAACCGAAACGAAATCTCCGGAAATGGCGGCTGTAGTCGCCAACGACCGCGCTTACGAAGAGGCCTACGCCAAGGCTGACGTCGATGCCCTCGCCGGCTTCTACTCCGATGATGCCGAATACACCTCGGAAGACGGCCGGACCTTCAACGGAATCGCCTCGATCAAGGCCTGCCTCAAGGAGGCCTTTCTCGATAACAAGGGGGCGAAAATCTCCATCAACATCGAATCGGTGAAACCTCTTTCCTCCGACGTGGTTGTCGAAAAGGGCTCGACCACGGTGGTTTCCAAAGACGGTGAAGAAGCCGAGGCCCTCTACACCGCCATTCATGTGAAAAAGGACGGAAAGTGGAAGATCAACCAACTCGTCGAAACCCCGATGCCGGAAATCTCGGCGAGCGAACGCCTCGCCGAACTGAGTTGGCTGATCGGCGAGTGGAAGGACTCCGACAAGGAGGAAGGCGTTAGCGTCCTCAGCCGCTACACTTGGGCGCGCGGCGGCAGTTTCATCACCCGCAACGTTACGGTGAAAAAGGGTGACGAGCCGGTGCTCGAAGGTTGGCAGATCATCGGCTGGGATCCTGTCGAGGAAGCCATCCATTCATGGACCTTCGACGACGCCGGCGGTTATTCCCAAGGTCAATGGACCCGCGAGGGCCAGCGTTGGCTGGTTAGGGAAATCGGTTATACCGCCGATGGCAGCCGCACCAGCGCCGAGCAAACCATCACCAAAACCGCGGACGACCGGTTTTACTGGGAATCCGGAAACCGCACGCTCGACGGCGATCCGCAGCCGGGCATCGGACGCATTGAAATCCAACGGGTGAAAGGAGAATGAAGCCATGCGCTCGAAATTCGCATTCTATTCAGCTTTTCTGGCGATCCTCGCTCTTCTGATAGAAACCACTCCCATCGCCGACGCTCGAGGTGCCCGCGGCGGTGGTGGCGGCGCACGTGGCGGCGGTGGAGCACGCGGCGGCGGGGGAGGCGGGAGCTTTTCGCGGTCCAGCGGTGGCGGCTACTCAAGCTCGCGCTCATCGGCTTCACGTTCCTCGCGGAGCAGCTCGTCGCGTTCCCCCAACTACTCGCGGCCTTCCGGCGGTTCGTCGTCCCGTCCATCGGCCGGAAGTTCCTCCCGTCCATCGACGGGTGCGGCGACGCGGCCAGCCCAAAGACCCTCCACCGGTGCCTCGCGTCCGAGTGCCGGACGAGTGCCTTCGACGCCATCCCGGACACCGTCTAACAAACTTCCGTCCGGCGGCAGTCGTCCGTCGTTGGGCAATGGTGCTTCGCAACTCCCCTCCGGCATGACTCCCGGAGGTGCGAACCGTCCTTCCCAGCAGCCAGCGCGTCCGGGTGGTGCGGATCGTCCCGGTGGTGCAAACCGTCCCGGCGGCAACGATGTCGGAAATTTCCTCGGCATCGGTGGCGGTGCGGGTGGCGACCGCGGTGGTCTTGCGGATCGCCCGGGCACCGGCAACCGTCCCGGCCAGCTTCCAGCTAACAGGCCGGGAGCCGGCAATCGTCCGGGATCGGGAAATCTACCCGGTCTTGGGGCGGGGGCCGCCGGTGGTGCCATCGCCGGGGGCGCGTTGGGAGACCGCGGAGACCGAGGATCCCTCGGGGATCGCAGGGCGGATCGCCCGCAGGATCGTGGCAACTGGAGCGAGCGCTCCCAGAACCGCAATGACAACTGGAACCAGCGCGTGGACAACCGCAATGAAGCATGGAACCAGCGTGATCAAAGCCGCCAGGAGCGTCGCGATGATTTCTCCAAAAACCGCGAGGAACGTTGGGACAATATCGATAAAAACCGCGAAGACCGTCAGAACTGGCGCGATCAAAACCGCGAGGACTGGCAGGACCACCGCAACGAAATGTGGGACTACCGCTACGACCGCGCGGATCAGGTCTGGGACAACGCCCGCGATTACTACGACGATTGCTTTGATGACCACTGGTGGGGACATTGCGGCTGGGGCTACGGCTATGGTGGCCACTATCCCTCCAACCCATGGTGGTGGTGGGCACCTGTCACTTGGGCTGCCGTTTCCGGATTTGTCCAGGCCACTTCACCGGATCCGGTGTACATCGACTACGGCACCACCGTGGTTTACGAAGGGGAAACCGTTTACGTGGATAACAAGCCGATCCCCGCCGAGACCTACGACGCGCCGTTGGAAAAACTCGCCACCAGCGTGGAGGAGCTGCCGCCACCGCTTCCGCCGGAGGAAGGCAAGCCTGCCGAATGGATGCCGCTCGGAGTCTTCGCGCTGGCCCAGGAGGAAAAGGGCGACCCCGTCATGTTCTTCCAGATTTCCGTTAGCCGCGACGGCAAAGTCAGCGGTGGTTTTGAAAGCACGCTCACCGGTGACCAGAAACCCATCGCCGGCCAGGTGGACAAGGAAACGCAGAATGTCGCGTGGCGCATCGGCGGGAACCGTGGAACCATCTACACCACCAGCCTGGCCAACCTCACCCAGGATGTCAGCACCGTGGCGGTCCACTTCAGCAAGGACCGCGTGCAGAACTGGCTGCTCGTCCGCATGCCCGAACCAGCGCCTGCCGGACAGCCTCCCAAAGCACCCGAGCTCAACCGCACCGTGCCACCGGTCACACCGATTCCGGTCAAGACCGGCCCCTGATCGTTCTTGCCATCCATGCTCTGCGGACATCCAATCACCTCATGCTAACAAACATCACTTTCGACCCTTCGACCCAGCTTTGCGAATTCCACATTCACCGGGTTCTGAGCCATATCGATCTGGCGTCCGCACAGGCCGAAATCGCCTCTCTTGTCGCTGCCGGTAAGGAGCCCCGCCTGCTCGTCATCCTCGATGACTTCGCAGGCTGGGAAAAGGGCGGCAACTGGGACAATCTCGACTTCATGTTCACCCACGGCACGAAGATCGCGCGGATCGCCGTCGTCGGCGACCAACGTTGGGAAAGCGAAGTCAAGATGTTCGCCGGCGCCGGTTTCCGCAGCGCGCCCGTCGGCTATTTCGAAACCGAGCGCATGGATGACGCCCGCGCCTGGGTCCTCGGATAATCTCCAACCACACCTGCCACCATGAGCTACGATGACGACTGGCCCGACATGACTTGGGAAAACCGCCGCCTGATGATCAAGAAAACCATTCGCCCCATCAGCTTGACGGAACTCAAGCAGCTCGGTGAAAAGCGTTTCCCGATCGTGACGGATCCCTGGTGCATCCGTTACTACGAGTTTCTAGCGACCCACCCGGACGCGAAATTCTATCACGCGGAGATTCCCGAACATGCGGAGATCATCTATTGCGTTGATACTGGCAAGGGCATCTGGTTCCTGCCCGGCAAGGGCATGGGAATCATCCAGTCCAAGGGCCGGGAAATCCTCGCCGAGGTCGTGGCCGCGCTCTGATATCCCGACGTGGCATATGAACGCAACGGTCGGCTCTCTCCCGACCGTTGTGTGTTTCGTGCGTTGAATCCGAATCTAACGAAATGACCTGGCTTTTCGACCTTCACCGAACCCAGCCCGTCGCCCACGCGATTGGTGCGCTCGCCTTCGTCTGCGTGATCGGCATGGCCTTTGGCAGCATCAAATTCCGCGGGATCGGGCTCGGCACGTCGGGTGTGCTTTTCGCGGGCATCCTGGTCGGTCATTTCGGCGAGGCCGTGGATCACCACACGCTGGATTTCGTGAAGGAGTTCGGGCTGATCCTGTTCGTGTTCACCATCGGGCTTCAGTTAGGTCCGGGCTTCTTCGCGGCGCTGCGGCAACAGGGGGTGAAGATGAACCTGCTGGCTGCGACTGTCGTCGTGTTGGGCGCTGCGGGCGCTCCTCTGGCTGGATGGCTCGCGGGATTCGATCCGGCGGCGGTGCTCGGGATTTTTTCCGGGGCCTCGACCAACACGCCATCGCTTGGAGCCGGCACCCAGACGCTGGGTTCCATGCCCGGCATCTCCGACGACCGGCTGGCGCTGCCCGCGCTTGCTTACGCGGTGACCTATCCGACGGCCATCGTCGGGATCATCGGCACGCTGCTTTTGCTCAAACAGATTTTCCGCATCGACGCCGTGAAGGAAGCCGCCGAGTTTGCCGAGAAAAACAGCCGGCATGTCGATCCGATCGAGCGCCGAACGCTCGTCGTGACCAATCCGAATCTCGATGGTGTCCGCCTTGCCGACATTCCCGGCCGGATGGAAGCGGGTGTCACCATTTCCCGCGTCCGCCATCGTGAGGAAACGATCATTGCCACCGACGCCACCTTGATCCACCGCGGCGACCGGCTCGCGGTCATCGGTACACCCGCCGCGCTGGATACCTTCACCCTCGTCATTGGCGAGCACAGCGACGAGGATCTCGTCCTAACGGAGTCTGGCATCACCTTCCGCCGCGTGGTCGTCACCGACCGCAACGTGCTGGGAAAATCGGTTGGCCAGCTCGGTCTCGACGAGCGCTTCGGCGTGGCCGTCACCCGGGTCACCCGCGCCGACCTTGAGATGTCCGCCGTGCCCGGGCTTCGCTTGCAATTCGGCGACATGCTGCAGATCGTCGGCCGTGATGAGGATCTCGACAAGGCTGCAAGGGCACTCGGCAATTCGCTCAAGGAAATGAACGAAACCCACTTCATTCCCTTCTTCATCGGCATCGCCCTTGGCATCGTGCTGGGCACGCTGCCCATCGCGTTTCCCGGCATCCCGCAGCCGGTCAAACTCGGCTTGGCCGGTGGCCCGTTGATCGTCGCGCTGCTCCTCGGTCGCGTTGGCCGCATCGGCCGCCAGGTCTGGCACATGCCGGTCAATACCAACCTCGCCTTCCGCGAGTTCGGCATCGCTTTGTTCTTCGCGGCGGTCGGACTCAATGCCGGGGCAAAATTCTTCGAGACCGTTTTCAGCACCACCGGGCTGCAATGGCTCGCGGCCGGGGTGGGCGTGACGGTCCTGCCGCTACTCGCGGTCGGCATCTTCGCGCGGATGGTTTTGAAAATGAATTTCATGGATCTCAGTGGGCTGTTAGCCGGAAGCATGACCGATCCACCCGCGCTGGCATTCGCCTCCAACATCGCCAGATCCGATGCGCCGACCGTCGGCTACGCGACCGTCTATCCGCTCACCACCCTCATGCGGATCCTCTCCGCGCAGATTCTGGCCATCATCCTTTTCCAATGAAGCCCATGCCCACCACCACGCTCGGGGAGACCCGTTTCCAATCTCCGCTGGCGACTGGCGGCGGTTCCGAAATCCTCGTGCCCGCGGAAATCCAGTGGCCGGGCGGCATGCCGTCGGACGACCTGATGCTTTTCGAGAAATCCGGTCCGCGCGCGAAACTGTTTTTCGATCCGGAAAAAACGCGTGCCGCCATTGTCACCTGCGGCGGACTTTGCCCCGGACTCAACAACGTCATTCGGTCCGTGACGCGCGAACTGCGCCGTGGCTACGGCGTCACCTCCGTGCTGGGCATCCGCGGTGGCTATCAGGGCCTCGATCCCGCGCGGGGCAAACCTCCCGTCGAACTAACGGAGGAAGTCGTCGAGGAAATCCACAAGAAGGGCGGCACCTTGTTGAGAACGTCGCGAGGTCCGGTGGACATTGCCATCGCGGTGGATTTCCTCATCGCGCAAAAGGTGGACATCCTCTTCACCGTCGGCGGCGACGGCACGCAGCGCGGCGGCAACGCGCTCTATCAGGAGGCGTCGCGGCGCGGCCACCCGCTCGCCGTGGTCGGCATTCCCAAGACGATCGACAACGATGTCCGCCATGTGTCCCGCACCTTCGGCTTTGGCACTGCGGTGGACGAGGCGGTCCGCGTGATCGACAGCGCGCACACCGAGGCGCGCAGCGTGGACAACGGCGTCTCCTTGGTGAAACTGATGGGCCGCCACGCGGGATTCATCGCGGCGACCGCCACCGTCGCCAGCCAGGATGTGAACTTCTGCCTCGTGCCCGAGCAACCGTTCGTTCTCGATGGTCTGTTAGCCGCTTTGGAACGCAGGCTGGAAAACAAGGAACACGCCGTCATCGTCGTCGCGGAGGGTGCCGGTCAGGATCTCCTCGGGAAAAGCGGGGAAACCGACGCGTCCGGCAACGCGAAGCTGCAGGATATCGGGCATTTCATGCGGGACGCGATTTGCGCTCACTTCAAATCCCGTGGCATCGGGATGACCATGCGCTATTTCGATCCCAGCTATCAGATCCGCGGTTGTCCCGCCAATACCGAGGACGCGCTGCTCTGCGACCGCTTGGGCCGCCACGCCGTGCACGCCGCGATGTCCGGCCGGACCGGGCTGGTGATCAGCTACCTCAACGGCCAATTCGTCCACGTGCCGATCGACGTCATCGCCGACGGCGGCAAGCACCTCGATCTTGAAGGCGAGTTGTGGCGCGCCGTGCTTTCGTCCACCGGCCAGCCCGCAAGATTTGGTTAGCAAGACGGCATTTTCCCCCTTAAAAACCCACCCATGCCCGTGCATCCGTTCTTCTCATTGTTCGATGATCCCGCCGAATGGCAGGTGTTCGCCTCCGGCCAATCGGAAGGGACACTGACGAGGATCGAAGCGGCGGACGGGAGTCCCGGCTTGAGACTGGAATATGATTTCCACGGTGGCGGCGGCTTCGTGGTCATCCGGCGGGTGATCCGGTTCACTCTGCCGGGGACGTTTGAAATCGGCTTTTCGTTGCGAGGCGAGGGACCGACTAACAATTTCGAGTTCAAGGTCGCCGATCCCGGCAACACCAACGTCTGGCGGCGTCTCCGCGAGAATGTCGAGCTGCCGGATCAGTGGTTTGACGTCCGCTTCCACGAACGCGATCTGCCTTTCGCCTGGGGACCTGCCGGTGGCGGTGCGCCCACGGACGTCGGCTCGGTGGAATTCGCCATCGTCGCCGGCTCCGGCGGGCAAGGTGTGTTGGAACTCGTTTTGCCGACATACGAAGACCAGGGCCTTCACACTCCACGCGCGATCACCGCTTCCAGCCATCAGCGGGGATTTCCTCCGGAGGCGGTGTTCACTTCGGAGCTTCTAACCGGATGGCGGGCGGCTGCCAACGATGCCGAGCCCCGCTGGGAAGTGGATTTCGGAAAACCGCTGCGTTTCGGCGGCATGGTCATCACGTGGCCGGAGTCCCTGCCGCGCCGGAAGTTCGAAGTGGAGATTTCCGCCGACGGCAAATCATGGACATCGATCCATCGTTCCACCTCGGCGCTCGGCGGGATGAACCACATCCCGACACCCGGAGTGGAGGGGCGTTTCCTGCGTTTTACTTTCGCGAGTAGCGAGTGCGCGGCATTCTGTTCTCTATCGCTCCGGCCGGATTCATTCTCCAGCACGCCTAACGAATTCATCCACTCCGTGGCCGCCGATTATCCCCGCGGATGGTTCCCGCGCTACTGGCTGCGCGAGCAATCCTACTGGACGCCCGTCGGCAGCCCGGAAGGCAAACGCCGCGCGTTGATCAACGAGGAGGGCATGGTGGAGGTGGACGAGGCCGGTTTTTCACTGGAACCGTTCGTCCAAATCTCCGGCAAGCGGATGACCTGGGCGGACGTGAAGACCATCGGCTCGCTGCCGAAGGGCGGCGCACCGATGCCTTCCGTCACTTGGAAAAATGACGACATCAGCCTGGAAATCATGCCCTGGGTCGATGGCGGGGATGACAAGCTGACACTTCACATCACCTATCGGCTGACTTGTCGCAAGCCGACCTCGGACACGCGCTTGATCGTCACCGTGCGGCCTTATCAGGTGAATCCGCCGTGGCAGGCATTCCGCAATCTCGGCGGCCGCAGCCCCATCCACCGGATCGCTTGCGGGACGAAGAGCATGACGGTGGAGGATCGGAAAATCTCCCTAACTCCTCCTGCGGATGCCTGCGGTGCGGGAGCGTTCGAGGAAAGCGGCGTGCTCTCGACATTGGCTACCGGCGCAATGCCTCCGGCCAACGAAGTCAATGACCCAACCGGCCTCGCCTCCGCGGCGATGGCATGGAACCTCCCGTCCGGTGAATCGATGATCGAGGTAACCGTTTCAGTTCCCTATTTCAGCAAGGCAAAAGCCGCCACCAAAACCGGAAAAGCCAAGGCACTCTCTCGTTGGACAAAAACGTTAGGCGGCGTGCAATGGAAGGTGCCGGAATCCGCCGCACCCGCGTTCGATGCCTTCCGAACGGCAGCCGGGCATATCCTCATCAACCGCGACGGCCCCGCGATCCAGCCCGGCCCACGCCGCTACACCCGCTCGTGGGTCAGGGACTGCGTGATCATGGGGGCCGCGCTCGCCAAGGCGGGTCTTCCGTTCGCCTTGCGCGAATTTCTAACATGGTATGCCCAGTTCCAGCGCGAGGATGGTTTCGTCCCCTGCGTGGTGGACCGCGATGGCGTCGATTGGCTCGTCGAGCACGACAGCCACGGCCAGTTCCTGTGGGGAGTCCGCGAGGTTTATCGCGAAGGATGCGACCGGAAATTTCTGACAGAAATGCTGCCCCACGTCCGCAAGGCGGCTGCCTATCTGATTTCACTGCGGGCGGAGCGCATGACCGCGGAATACCAATCCGGCGAGCGTGCCTCTTGCTATGGCCTGCTGCCGGAATCCGCCAGCCACGAAGGCTACCTCGCCCACCATGTGCATTCTTACTGGGACGATTTCTGGGGCGTGCGTGGTCTCGAAGCCGCCGCCGATCTCGCGGAAATGATGGGTTCCCGCGATGACTCCAACTGGTGGAAATCCGAAGCCGAGCGTTTCCAGGATGACCTGCTCCGCTCAATTGACCGGGTCATCGAAGAGAAGAAGCTCGCCTACATCCCCGGCTCCGTCGAGTGGGCGGACTTCGATCCGACCGCCACCTCCAATGCCATCGCGATGCTCGACTTCGCAGGCACGCTGCCGGAAGGCCCGTTGAACGCGATGCTCGACACCTACCTCGACGGCTTCCACCGCAAGCATCGCGGGGAAATGGTGTGGACCAACTACACCGCCTACGAGATCCGCATCATCGGTGCCTTCGTCCGCCTCGGCAAACGCGACACCGCCAACGAGCTGCTGGAGTTCTTTCTATCCGACCGCCGTCCCTGCGAATGGAACCAATGGCCGGAAATCACCTGGCGCGACCCCCGCTCGCCGGGCCACCTTGGAGACGTGCCCCACACTTGGATTGCCGCGGAATATCTGTTAGCGGTGGCCTCGATGGTTGCCGCCGAACGCGAAGCCGACGATTCGCTGGTGCTCGCTTCCGGCATGCCGTGGAAATGGATCTCCGGGAGTGGTGGATTTTCCGTCGTTGATCTGCCCACCCGTTACGGCTCGCTGGATTTCCGGATCCGCGCCGTCCGCAAGAGTTCGATCCGTGTCGAAATCAGCGGCATCACCCTGCCGCCGGGCGGCCTCACCGTCGTTCCTCCGCTGCCGGAGGGAAAGAAGATCTCCGCCGTTGAATGCCAGCGCGGAACCCACGCTGCCATCGGCCCGGCGGGAGAATGTATCGCTGTGACGAGTCTGCCGTTTGTTGCAGAGCTTCGACTCAAGTCGGCTCCGGCAATGATCTGACGGAAATAGGCGGTCATTTCCCGCCCCCGGTTCAGCGCGACGCCGTCGCCGCGGTTTGCCGGTGGCCGAGCATTTCCTCGATCATGCTGTTCACCGGGACTCCTGCGATGTGGTAGCCGGCGTCACCGGTCAGGAGGTCGAAGCTGCGGGAGACGCAATGAAGAGGCTCGACGCGGATCACGGTTAGAGAGCCGCACTTCGCGCCAACCTTGAGATCGGCCGCGGGAACTCCGTCGATCCGATGCCTTGCCGACGCGCTGACTGCGGAGCCGTTTGAGAAATGGAGGGTGAGATAGCGGCTGGTCACCGGATCTTCGCGATACTGGTGGATTTGGCTGATTTGAACCGGTGTGCCGCCAAAGCCCGTGATGGTGTCACCGGATTTGAGGGCTTCGATTTTAACCGGTCCTTTCGCGGTATCGATCCGCGTCCCCTCGGGCAGGCAGCCGAACTGGAGCTTCGTAAGGCCCAAACCCAGAATGGGGCCGATCAGATTGCACGAGGGAATCAGGAATACCGCCATTAGCACGGGGACCAGGTGGAGAATCACCTTGAAACGCATGAAGCCACCTGTGGTATCAGGATTCCGAAGGGATTTTCTGGCGGGTTTGTAATTCATGGAAAAGGCGGTCCGCCGGTGACAGCTTGGACGGGCTGTTTCCGGGAGTCGAGCACGGGTTTTTCATTCCAAAGTGATCGTAAGGCGGTCGCTGATGCCTGTTAGGCGGCCGGTCCACGATGCGACCGGGATGCGGACGCCCGCATGACGGTAGGGATTGGCCTCGCGAACGAAATCCAGGGAAGCGCCGTTGAGGTCGATGGAAACCGGGCCTCTTCCCGTCTTTCCGGTGCGGTAAACGACTTCAACCCCATGACCGCCGAGGTTCAACTTCGCGGCCAGACCATCCAGTTCCGGCGGGATGACGGGATCGACCACGAGCGATGTGGTTTCCACGCGGAGGCCGAGGAAACATTGCATAATGAGACGGACGCCGATGCCTGCGCCGCTGGAATAGACGCGCCAGCCGCCTTCCAGCGCGACCTCGCCGCGGTTCACCTTGTCGTAATCCTCGAAGGCCTCGTAGCGATCGGAGAAGGCGGCGTCGGAACTCGAATAATAGCAGTTCGCCTGCCGCAGTCCCGCCGAAGGCACGAGCTCTCGGATGGCGATGGGATTGAGCCGGGAGAGCGCGAGGAAAAATCCATCCGCATCACCGTAGCGGGCAAGCGCCTCGCAGTAGCGCAGATGGGCGTGCATGTACATGATGCCGATTTCCCGCCCGAAGTAGCTGGCGCTTTCCGCCCGTTGGAAATTGGTCTGGATGCCGCCGTGATAGGCCATCGGGCGATCAAAAAGATGCGCGCCGTCCGGGCCTAGCAGATGATCGCGGATCAGCGCGAGATGGGTTTCCGCCTGCGCCGGGGTGAACATGTCGTTGATGATGGCGTGGATCATCGGCAGCAGGCTGTAGGACAAGCCGGTCGTGGCGTCGCGCGGATGGAGTAGATAGTCGGTTTCCCCGTTTTCCTGGAAATAGGCGAGGCCGGTGAGGACGTCGTCCACGACGAGCACGCGCTGGAATTCCTCGAGAATGTTCGCGGCCAGGGCGTCGAACTCCGTGGCGCGTTCCGTATTTCCCAGATGCCGGAAAGCGGCGGCGAGCGCGACGTGGGTCTGATAGTTGAGCGTGACCGTCCACGAGCTGCAAAGCCGTTCGCGCATGTCGGGCTTGGCGGGCTGGAGCGAGTCGTTCCAATCGCCGTGGCCGTAGGCGGCGAGGGTGGTGCCTTCGATGACCCGGTGATGGATCAGATCAAGGGCGCGTTTGACGTGATCCCGGATGCTGGCCACTTCGGCGGCGTTTGCATCCGAATGGAAAAACGGCAGGGATTCGTCCAGCACGCTGGCGTCACCGGTGGCGGTTAGGTATTGGGCGAGGGCGAGCAGCGGCCAATAGACGATGTCGCCGTGCGAGTCACCGGGGCGGATGTTGCGCTCGCGTTCGAAGAACATGAACCACTGCGGCCAGTCTCCGTCGGTGTTCTGTTGACGGAAAACGCGGCATAACAGATCCCGCACCGGCGCGAAGCGGCCGAGAGCCAACAGCAGTTCCACCGGCCCCTGGCAAACGTCACGGGTGCCCCAGCCGCCGCCGGAGTATTGTTCGAGGCCGCGCGGGGAGAGGTAGTGGACGAGCGCGTTGTGGATGAACCATGGGAAAATCTCACCCGCACGCCCGGCGGCCCGGGCTAGCGAGCTCGCTCCGGGAGCGATGATCTGCAAACCGGATGCGATGTTCTCCCAGAAGTTTCCGGTTTGCCCGACGGATTCATCCACCAGGCTGCCACGCATGATCAATCCGGCGGCGGTGGCGGGCGTGGTGATGAAACAGAGATACGGTTGGTTGTGGGAAACGCCATCCGCGAAAAGCAGTTCGTCGCCACCGATCTGATCCACAAGTGTGTCCTCGGATGCTCCGACAATGAATCCTCCATCAGGGAAGCGGCGCCCCACATCACTGTCCGGAATGGCGCGCACGAAAGCGGAAGCGCCATTGATCTCAAACTTCGCGGGAATGGAAGCGCTGCCGTCATCACCATTGAGGGCGATGTGGTGGGAGACCATGAATCTGGCAGGAGTGCCTTCGATTACTGACAGGGACAAGCGAAGTTCATGACGGTCATCCGGTGCGGAGGAAATTACCTCGATCACGCCACTGCTGTGTTTGTAGATCCAGCGGCACGAGTCCTGGCGTATTTCAAACGCCGAAGGCATCGCTAACAATTTCCAGCCACCGTCGGTTTCCACGAACACGCGCTGGCCATGGCTGCGGAAAAGCCCGAGGTAACTGTGGCAGGTGGAGAGGAAGCGGTTGATGCTCACATGGCCCTGCGTGACCATCGAGTGGAACACGCCGTTCATCCACGCGGTGGAGGTGAGTGCGGATTCGTCAGGTGTTAGTGATCCTCCGGAGCGCAGGAGATGGCCGTGGGGCCGGAGGACGTTGAGTTCCTTTTCCTTGAGCACGACATGGCTCCCGCTCCCGGTGAAAAACGACCATGGTTGGCCGTTTTCATATTCCGCATGACGTTGTTCCGTGCCGAAAAAATTGAGGATTTCCGCTTCATTCAGATCTTCTGCTTCAAGGAATTCCGCAGAAGTGAAAAGGCCTGGAGCGGGGCTGCTAGCTGAAATTTCATCCGGCCATGGCGGGCAGGTGGCTTCCGGCAGGGCGAGCGCGGCGTCGATCCAGCAGGTGTCGTCCGCTGAGGTGGCGGTGGGTTTGTCCGCTTCGAACCAGCCGAAGAAGCCGCGTTGGGATTTCGCACCGGGTTCCAGCACGATGGGCTCGTCCTGGATGGCGACCAGCGAATGCTCGTGTTGAAGGCGCTCTCCGGGAAGTCCTTCGGTTAGGGCGGCAGCTTCTCCTCCGGCGCGGGTGGCGAGGCCGTGGAACTGGAGGGCGTCGGTGGACCAGGAAACGGCTTTTCCCAGCGATCCGATGACGGTCCACGGGCAGCGTCCGCCCATCGACTGATTCTGCCGCGATGCGACCGATGAGCCTGTTAGCTCATGTTCGAGCGGAGCGTGGTCCACGTATTGACTGACGTAGAATTCATTGAGCCGCATCGCGCCGTAGTGGGCGATGCCGATGTCCTGGGTGTGGATGAGATCGCAGGTGACGGCGCTTGTTCCGGTGTTTTCCAATTCGACATGCCAGAACCAAGCCTTGGCGGATTCCGCCAGCACCAGCCGCACGCGGAAAACGAGATCACCCCAAGTGCCGCTGGAGATCAGGCCGCGTTCATTCACTTGATAGGAAGAAGGGCTGCATGGACCTAGCAGGGGAGTCGTTTCCACCGTTTTACCGAGGCGGCGCAGATAGATGTTGGAAGGGCCCCCTTCGGCTTCGTTGCCGAGAAATACATTGAGCATGATGTCGCCGCAGTCCATCCGGCGGACGGAGCCGTTGGCGTTCAGCTCGGCGCTCATGCCGGAGGGGCTGGCGGCGCGGAAGGGGAAAACGACTGGGACGGGATTCGATTTTTCCATAAGTGAATGATGGGGGGTCAATTCAATGCCTTGCAACCTGATAAATGGGTCAATTGGGCATCCACGCACTGTTGCTAGAACACGAACGCATAGTTGCAGATCACGCGAAAATCGGTGAACGTGTCGTCGTCGCCGCCGTCCTGCTGAACAAAGCCGTAGCGCAGCCGCAGCGACAACCCTTTCATCGCTCCCTCCGTGGGCGCCCACTGGAGATTCAGGTCATACTCGTCCTGCCGGTATTCGCCCGGCTGGTCGGGTTCGGTGCCGAAGACGCCGAGCGCATAGGCACTCAGACCCTCGATGGCGGCGAATTCATAACCTGCCCGGAGCAGGAACGCACCTTCACCCTCCCGGTTGAAATCCTGGACCTGGACGGAGGTATAACCGGGATAGCCGCTCCACGGATTCTGCAGGTTGGAATCTCCGGAGGCGTCGGTGTAGGCCGCCGTGAACAGGGCGTCGCCAACCGGGACCTCGGCCTTGATGCCGAACTGGCGCGAATCAAAAGCCCCGCCGGGTAACAGCTCTTCGCCGACGCTGCGCTGATCGACATACTGGGCGGCCAAATTCACTTTCCAGTCGTTGCAGACCGGTACTTCGAGCTTCGCCTCCAGATAGGCGATGTTGATGATGTCCTCGCTGTAGTAGTCGATGCCGCCGAACGAGAAATTTCCCTTTTTATAAAGTCCGCCCGCGGTGAAAACGCCACGTTCGACGGTGGCTCCCGCATCGACGGACATGGAGACGAAGTCGTCGGAATTGCGTTCCTTGATCTGGTCGAAATAGCCCGCTCCGTATTTGATGGAGGCTCCATCTTTCAGCTCGGTCACGCCCTGCAGTGCGATGGCCTCAAAGGTGTTAGGGGTCATCCGGGTGTCGTTGCGGTTGATGAAGGGGGTGTCGAACTCCTTGCGTCCGGCAACGAGATTCAGCCCGTCCACGATCCGGACATCCGCGTAAAGTTCTCCCAGCACCGAGTAGCTTTCCTGGCCGGGTGCGAGCAGCAGCGTGCCGTCGGTGTCATCGCCGCCGTGAAGATGTTGCGAGGTGTAACCGGTGAGGCCCAGCGAGATGTGATCGAGGAAATAACCGGTCTTCAGTCCCGCCCAACCGCCGGCGGCCCAGGCCTCGTTTTCGGTATCGTCGAAGTTTTCGCGATTCATGTAGTAGGTCCGCAGGTTGAATTTGAAGGTTGTGTCCTTCAACGCCTCGCGGCGTGTCTCCAACCGCCATTGCTGCCAGTCGAAGGCCTCGTCGATGGATGTCTGGCCCTGTTCGAGAGAAGAGGATGTGGTTGCTTCCTGTTGTTGGGCGGACAGAGGAAGCTGTAATAACAGAAGTCCGAGACCTGTGGCCAAAGTCGGTGTTGGTGAAATGGCATTCATGTTTCGTTCATGGAATTGCCCTCGGGCTGATCATGTTTTCTGGCTTCAGCATGTCGTCGAGTTGTTCGCGGGTGAGCCAGCCTTTCTGGAGAACCAGATCGTAAACGCTGCCTCCCGTTTTCAACGCTTCCTTGGCGATGGCGGCGCTCTTTTCATAACCGAGCACCGGATTGAGCGCAGTGACCAGGCCGATCGAATTTCTAACGTATTCCATGCAGCGTTCGCGGTTCGCCTCGATGCCGGTGATGCAGCGGGTGCGCAGGGTTATGGCGGCGTTGCGCAGCAAGGTGAGGCCGAACAACAAGTTGAACGCGATGACCGGCTCGGCCATGTTCAGTTCGAGTTCGCTGGCTTCGGAGGCCATGGAAACGGTGACATCGGCACCGATGATCTGATAGCAGATCTGATTGACCACTTCCGGAACGACGGGGTTGACCTTTCCGGGCATGATCGAGGAGCCGGGCTGCATGGAAGGGAGACGGATTTCGTAGAGTCCGCAGCGTGGGCCGGAGGACATCCAACGCAGGTCGTTGCAGATTTTCGAAAGCTGCACCGCGGCCGTTTTCATGGTCCCGCTCATCAGGGCGAATTCCCCGGAATCCTGTGTGGCTTCGACCAGGTCATCAGCGAGGACCACGGGGATGCCGCTGGCCTCCGCTAGGTGGCGCGTGCACAACGCGGCATAACCGGGAGGGCTGTTGAGTCCGGTGCCGATCGCGGTTGCTCCCATATTGACCGCTAGAAACTCCTGGCCAACCCGGGTCAGGTGGCGGATTCCATCACCGATCATCACCGCGTAGGCGCCGAACTCCTGGCCTAACGTCATCGGCACTGCATCTTGATTTTCGGTGCGTCCCATTTTCAGGACGTCGGCAAACTCCCGCGCCTTGTCCTTGAGTGAGGCGGCCAGTTCGCGCAGGGCGGAAAGCGTGTCTTGGAGGGTGAGAATCACGCCGAGCTTGATGGCGGTCGGATAGGCGTCGTTGGTGGATTGGGAGCAATTGACGTGGTCATTCGGGTGGAGAAATTCATACTGGCCTTTTTGATGGCCGAGAATTTCAAGGGCGCGGTTGGCGATCACCTCGTTGGCGTTCATATTGGTGGATGTCCCGGCGCCTCCTTGGAACATGTCGATTACGAATTGGTCGTGCAGTCCTCCCGCGATCACCTCGTCGCATGCCTTGACGATGGCTCCTGCCTTGTCGGCATCCAGCACGCCCAATTCGCTGTTAGCGATGGCGGCCGCTTTTTTCACCAGCGCGAGGCCTCGGACAAAATGGGTGAAGTGATGGAGACGGATGCCGGAGATCGGGAAATTCTCCACGCCGCGCATCGTCTGGGTGCCGTAGTAAGCGTGGTCCGGGATTTCCCGTTCCCCGAGGGAATCATGCTCGACACGGAATCCGGAAAGAACGGTCTCCGATTTTTCCGCGGCGATGCGTTCGGAGGCGTGGCGGAGGCGTTCGCTGAGCCGCGCGGCGACCCTGGCGACGATTCGATAGAAAAGCTCGGGCTTCTCCACCCGGGCCAGTTCCAGCGCCTGCTTCGGGATTTGCCAGACCTCGGTTCCCCGCCGGGTGACGGCGCTTCCGGAATGGGGGGAATCGTCCAGAATGACGCCCTCG
This sequence comes from Verrucomicrobiota bacterium, assembly GCA_040386755.1. Classification (GTDB taxonomy): domain Bacteria; phylum Verrucomicrobiota; class Verrucomicrobiia; order Verrucomicrobiales; family Akkermansiaceae; genus Luteolibacter. The sequence goes on from JAZKEY010000002.1 coordinate 436,350, forward strand.
CTGATCAGCGCTCCTGGCAAAAGGGTGGCGACGGTCACCGTCCGCGCGTTGCATCCGCGGATGATTTCGACTTCGCCTTCCAGAATGATACCGAGCCACTGGCGGGGAGTACTTTCGTGATAAAGGTATTCTCCGGCCGGATAGCTGACGGATTCGCCGGTTTGAATCAGGGAGGAAAAATCGCTTTCGTTGATGCCCAGTCGCCGGGCGAAGTTGCTGACGGTTGTTGGATCGAGTTTCATGGCGTGTTGGATTTCTGATTACTTGAAGAAGGTGGCGAAAAGCAGGCCGAAGCCGACGCCGCCGATGGTGCAGATGAGGCCGGGAAGCATGAAGGAATGGTTCACAAGATATTTGCCGATGCGCGTGGTTTGCGACCGGTCGAATTGCATCGCGGCGATCAGGGTGCCGTAGTTAGGGATGAAGAAGTAGCCGTTCACCGCAGGGAACATGCCGATGAGGAAAGGTGCCGGAATGCCCAATGAAAGTCCCAGCGGCATCAGCGCCTTCGCGGTCGCCGCCTGGCTGTAGAGCAACATCGACGCGACAAACAGCCCGATCGCGAATGTCCACGGTGCGGCCTTCGCCATGCTGCTCAGGCCGCCGATGATGACTTCGCGATTCGCATTGATGAAGCTGTCGCCGAGCCACGCGAGGCCCAGGATGCCGATGATGGCGGTGATGCCCGATTGGCACGTCTTGCACTTCGGCACATCGCCGACGGGAGCCTTGGTGACTGTTAGGATGACCGCAGCCACCGTGAGCATGACGATTGCGATGGCAACCGGCATTTTGAGTTCCGTGGGCTCCACCCCCGAGCCGATCACGGTGCGGATCTCGGGAAAGATGCCAGCGAGCACGACAACCGCGACCCCGACGAGGAAGATGATGGCACTCGCTTTCGCGCCCTTCCTGAGCGGCGGCGGTGCCACGCCGGAGGACTTGCCGGGCGGCTGAAGTTCGCCCGACGCGAGCAGGCGTTGATACTCGGGATCGTCCTTCAATTCCTTGCCGACCCGCAGTTGCGCGAACGCGGCGATGAGCACCGAGAGCAGCGTGGAAGGCACGCAGATAAGGAGAATCTGCACAAGTCCGTAGCCGTGTGAGCTGAGGATGGTGATCATCGCGGCTGTTGCCGCCGACACCGGACTCGCGGTGATCGCCTGCTGTGATGCGATCGTCGCCACGGCCATCGGCCGCTCGGGGCGGATGCCATTTTCGTGCGCCACTTCGTAGATCACCGGCAGCAGCGGATAGACGATGTGTCCCGTGCCGGCGGCGAAGGTGAACCCATACGTCACCAGCGGCGCAATGATCGTCACCTGCTTCGGATTCCTGCGGATGATCCTTTCCGCAATACGGACGAGGAAATCAATGCCACCGGCCACCTCCATCGCCGACGCGGCCATGATGACGGTGAGCACGATGAGCAGCACATCGCCAGGCAGCGCCGCCGGGGCGATGCCGAAGTCGGCGACAAGGACTAACAGTCCGACCGCGCCCCACAGGCCGAGGCCGACGCCTCCTGCGCGCGCGCCCATGGCAAGGGCTCCGAGGATGACGAGAAATTCGAGGATGAGCTTGATGTCCATGGCATGTTAGGTTTTCGGGTTTGATGCTGACTGGATGGCGGTGACGGCGATGGTGTAGATGATGTCGTCCACGAGAGCACCGCGTGAGAGGTCGTTGACGGGTTTGCGCAGGCCCTGGAGCACGGGACCGATGCTGACGAGATTCGCGCTACGCTGGACGGCCTTGTAAGTGGTGTTGCCGGTGTTGAGGTCCGGGAAAACGAAGATCGTGGCTTTTCCCGCGACCGGGCTGTCGGGGGCTTTGGTGGCCGCCACGTCGGCGATGGCTGCGGCGTCGTATTGGAGCGGGCCATCCAGCAGGAGGTCGGGGCGGAGTGCTTTGGCAATGGTCGTTGCCTGCCTGACTTTTTCCACATCCGCGCCGCTCCCGGATTCGCCGGTGCTGTAGCTGATGAGTGCCACGCGTGGCTCGATGCCGAACTGTGCCGCGGTTTCCGCACTCTGGATGGCGATGTCGGCGAGTTCCTCCGAGTTCGGATCCGGGTTCACCGCGCAATCGCCATAGACCAGCACCTGCTCCGGCAGGCACATGAAGAAGACGGAGGAAACGACGCGGGCCTGCGGGTGGGTCTTGATGAGCTGGAGCGCGGGCCGGATGGTGTTGGCGGAGGAATGCACGGCTCCGGAGACGAGGCCGTCCACTTCTCCCAGGGCGAGCATCATGGTTCCTAACATGACATTGTCCTCAAGCGCTTCGATCGCGTCGTGTTCGCTGAGATTCTTGTGCTTCCGCATTTCCACCAGAGGGGCGACGTAGCGCGGGCGGAGGGCTGCGGCATCGAGGATTTCGATTTCATCGGGCAGGGTGACACCATTGGCGGCGGCGACTCGGCGGATTTCAGCGGGATCGCCTAGCAGGACGCAGCGCGCGATCTTGCGCTGGTGGCAGGCGACGGCGGCCTGGATGGTGCGGGGTTCGTCACCTTCCGGCAGGATGATGCGGCGGTTGAGTTCGCGCGCCCAGGATGCCAGCTTGTGACGGAAGGCGGCGGGCGACATGCGGACGGCAAGCTCGACCTTGCAGCGGTCCTCCAATTTTCTAGCGGAAATATTGCGGGCGATGAAATCCATGACGTGGTTCATCCGCTCGGTGTCGTCCGATGGCACTTCGGGACTCAGCCGTGAAAGGTTGAGCACGGTCTGATAGCTTCCCGATCGGACCTTGAGAACAGGCAGGCCTGTTTCCAACGCCCGGTGGCAAAGACGCCGCAGGTTCTCGTTCGGCGGGGTGTCGCCTGTCAGGACGATTCCCGCCAGCGGCACACCGTTGAGCGCGGCGAGGGCGGCGGCGATGATGACATCCTCGCGATCGGCCGGCATGATGAGCAGGGCTCCCGGCGCGAAGACATGATGGATATTCGAAATGGGGCGGGCGCAAAGCGCCATCGAGTGGACGCGGCGGGAAGCCATGTCACCGGCGTGGAGGACCTCGGCATTCAAGTGGGCGGCGACATCGGAAGTGCGGAACGACTGCAGTTTGCTGTTCGCCGGAATGGCCCCCAGCATCTCGAACTGACCACTCTTGAAAAGCGAGCATCCGGCCAGGAGCCGGTCAACAGCAGAGAGGGTTTCCCTAGCGGAAGTGGCTTCATCGTTGATTCCGTCGATCGGGGAATCCACGATCGGAACGACCCCGCTGGCAGCATCCTCGCGGGGTTTGCCGATCTTGTTGATGATGCAGCCGATGAGCTTCGGGTTGTCGATGCCGCCGTAGAGGGCGGCGGCGGTTTCCACCTTGCGGTCGAACTCCTGAGGACTTTCGTCGCCCAAGGTGGTGACTAGAATGACCTCGGCATCGAGGTTGCTCACCATCAGCCGGTTCAGGCGGTTGTTGAAGGTGCGGCCTTCCGCCGGAAGCAGTCCTTCGACGATCACAACATCGGCGTCCTTGCCAGCCTCGTTGACTTTTTCGACCACGCGTTCCATCAGGTCGCCGGTATGATCTTCGCGGACATGGTCATCCGCCTGTTCGATGGTGATGGATTCCGGAGGAGTTTTTCCCATCGTCGTCCGGATAAAGAGGGCCGAGGGATCCGTTTCGCCGCCTGCGGAATGATACTGGGTGATCGGTTTGCAGAAGCCGACGCGGATGCCGAGCCGGTCGAGCGCGCGCACGACTCCGAGGCTGACCGATGTGAGTCCCACCCCGGCACCGGAGGCGGTAAGGAAAAACGTGTGCTTCATGGCGAGGCAGGGGGGCTAGGAAATGAGGCGAAGCGTTTCGCGGGCAATCATCAGTTCCTCGTTGGTGGGGATGACCAGGCAAGCGATGCGGCTGTCAGAGGAACTGATTTTTCCTCCATCGTCCCGACCGTGACTGGTATTTTTCCGCTCGTCAAGATCGACTCCGAGAACTTTCAAGCGGGCGGAAGTTAGGGAACGGACCGCAGCGGAATTTTCGCCGATGCCGCCGGTGAAAACGAGGGCGTCGACTCTATCGAGCGCCGCTGAGAGGCCGCTGATCGATTTTGCGAGCCGGTAACAGAAAACGTCGATGGCCAACTTCGCCTGCGGGTGGCCATTTGCCGCGGCTTCTGCCAGGGTTCTCATGTCGTTGCTGAGGCCGGAGAGTCCGAGAAGCCCGCTGCGGGAATTCAACATCGCCGTGATCTCGCCCAGGCGTATCCCGGTCTGGTCCTGCAGAAACTGATGGAGCGCGGGATCCACATCCCCGCTGCGGGTTCCCATGACGAGGCCCTCGCTCGGAGTTAGGCCCATGGTGGTGTCCACGCTGACGCCTTCCTTGATGGAGCAGGCGCTGCAGCCGTTTCCCAGATGGATGGTGATCAGGTTGGTATCCTGCGGATGCTTCCCTAGCAGCCTCGCCGCTTCGAGGGAGACGTAGTGATGGCTGGTGCCGTGGAAACCATAGCGTCGCACCTTGAGGTTTTCGTAGTAATCGTAGGGAATGGCGTAGAGAAACGCCTCGCGCGGCAGGGTCTGATGGAAGGCAGTGTCGAAGACCGCCACCTGCGGGAGATCCGGGAAAAGCTCGCGCGCGGTTTTCACGCCTATCAGGTTGGCGGGATTGTGGAGCGGAGCGAGGCTGGCGCAGCGCCCGATGGCGGCGATCACATTTTCGTCGATCACCACCGATCCGGTGAATTCCTCGCCGCCATGCACCACCCGGTGGCCGATGCCGAGGGGATTCAGGCCGGTCATCGAGGCAACGGCCGCCTGTAGGGCGGTGTGGTGCGATGCCCCGGGGATAAGTGTTAGGTAAGTCTCCCCGTCGCGCTTGGTGGTGAGTATGGCCTCGGGGCTGCCGAGCCGCTCCGCCAGTCCTTTGAGCAGGACGGTTTCTCCATCCACGGAAAACACCGCGAATTTCAACGACGAACTGCCGCAGTTGATTACGATGAGGCATCCGGTGGAGCTGGGGGCGTCCGTTTCCATGGGGTCATGGCGGGTTGGTTTGATTCTTGGCGCATTTTTCCGCGTGTTCGACGAATTCGCCGAGGCGCGCGACCACGGAGGCGTAGGAAGAGATCGCCTGGAACTGGGTGATGACGAGGGAGAATGCTCCTAACAAGGTGGCAAAGGCCATCGCGGACTGGCCGATGACACCGAACTCGACCTGGCGCTGGATGAACAGCGGCGCGACGATGAGCACGGGGATCAACTGGATGAGATAATTGTAGCCGCTGGTGAAGAAGTTGAGGTTGCGATTCACGGCTACGATGTTGCGGAGGTTGGAAACGAGGCCGTCGATGTGCGAGTTGAGCCGTTCCTTGACGGTGGGTTCCGCGCGCGAAGTGGCGATTTCCATGGCATCCTCGCGGGTCTGAATCAGTTCCGAACGGAAGTTCGCCTCGAAGTCGGACTGGCGGTAGTTGAGCCGGATGAGCGGCCGGCCTAACCAGATCGCCAGGCCGGAACCGGCGAGAGCGTAGATGACTGCGATCATGAAAAGCTTCGGACTGATTGCCCACAGGACTCCTGAGAACGAAAGGACGGTGAGCGTTCCGTTGAGGATCATGAGGACGAAGGAGAGCGTGGTGGTGGTGAGTTGCCTGACATCCTCGGTCATGCGCTGGTCCGGGTTGCTGAGGGCTTCCTCGCCATCGGGTTGCAGATAGAGCCGGAGGTCGATGTAAGCTCCGGTGATGCGGCGGGTGAGCCAGTCGCGCCATAACAGGCCCAGGCGCTCTTCGGTGAAACGGAAGAGCACGCCGGTGAGAACGGACCCAGCGAAGACGGCGACGTAGAGCCAGGCGAAGCGGACGAAGCCGTCGGAGTCACGGCCTTCGATGGCCGACATGAAATAACGACCGACAAAGCTGTTGGCCACGTTCATCCCGTTGATTCCTAACATCAGGGTCAGCAACGCGGCCAACATCAGCCGTGCCCTGCCGCCGACCGGCGATTTCAGGAAGCTCCCGATAGCTGACAGCAAACGGATGAATGTCTGGCGGTTGATGGCGACCTTTTGCTCGTTCACGAAAATGGGTGGGATGGAAGCGTGGGGGTCATCCGTGATGGCGGATTTCCTTGAAAGGAGCTAACAAATGATTGACCACGGAGAACAACACGCCGGTGCTCCATCCGAACATCAGGATGCCGGTGACGGCTTCGATGGCACCGACGATGCGCCACTTTCCGGCAGGATTCACATCGCCGTAACCTGCGGTGGAATAACTCGTGGCGGAGTAATAAAACGAGGTGGCGAAATCCGGGAAACAACCGTTCCAGTGATAGCACGCCGCCCACACCAGGATCTGCAGCAGGTGAAGCAACAACAACCCATAGACCACACGGATCAGGATCCAGAACATCGCGGGCAGGGTGAAATGGCCCCCGTGCTGTGGCGAGGTGCGGCCAAGCCAGCGCAGCCCGAGGATCATGCCGAGCCCGTGGATGGCGACGCAGGCTGAAACGAGAAAGAACAGGAGTAGCAACAGCTTGAACATCGGAAGATCCGCGGCAACGCGCTCCTCATGCTGACGGGTGTCTTCCGTGCATCAAGTGGATTCTTCCCACAGGCTGCTGTTGAGTCCGGCAGGCTTGGGAAATACCGCGCCTCAAGAGAACCCCGATCAAGGGAACCAAGGTCCAAGTTGACACAGGCAGCGTGATTCTTTATTTCCAAAGGAAGTCGGAGCTATGGCTTTCCATCAATTAGGCATGGATTCCGCTCATGCGGGTCGCACTCGACACGATTTTCATAACCCCTGAACCGAGCGAATTTGAAAACAAGCCCCCGAAAATCCGGCAACCACTCTGCACGATTCCTCGCCGCGCGCCTCGGTGTCGCATGGATGGCGTGCTTCGGCCTTTCCGCTTGCAAGAAACCCGAAGTCGCCGCGCTGCCACCGCCGGTCGTCGAAGTGATGGAAATTTCCACTACCGATGTGCCGCTGAAATCCACACTCATCGGCCAGCTCGACTCCCCTCAGAATGTCGAGGTCCGCGCGCGGGTCGAGGGGTTCGTGGATCAGATGCTGTTTACCGAAGGGACCGAGGTGAAGGCGGGCGATGTCCTGTTCGAACTTGATAGGAAACCTTTCCTCGAAAAACTTGCCGCCGCCAAAGGTGCTCTGGGCGAAGCCGAAGCGTCGCTCGCCAAGTACGAGACTGACGTCGCGCGGCTCCAGCCTCTCCATGAAAGGCGGGCGATTCCCAAGCAGGACCTCGACAACGCCATGGCCGGTGTGGATGTCGGCAAAGCCGGAGTGATCACCGCCCAGGCCCGGGTGGAGGCAACCCAGTTGGATCTCAGCTATTGCACGGTGAAAGCTCCCACCACCGGACTGATCGGAGCCAAACAAGTTTCTATCGGCGAGCTCGTGGGCAAAGGCGAACCGACTCTGATGGCGACCATTTCCACGCTCGATCCCATATGGTTTTACTGCAACGTCAGCGAGGTGGATTACCTCAAGGCCGAGGAAAAGAGCCGCGAAATCGGCAAGGATATCGCCAGCCTCCCGCTGAAGCTGGTTCTTTCCGGCGGAGGGGAGCATCCGGACCAGGGCCGCTTCGTCTTCATCGACCGCGCGGTGGATGTGAAAACCGGCACCTTGCGCATCCGCGCGGAGTTTCCTAACAAGAAGAAGCTGCTGCGACCCGGCATGTTCGCGAGGGTCGTCGTGGACCTCGGCACCCGCAAGGACAGCATCGAAGTGCCCGAACGGGCGATTGTCCAACTCCAGGGCAAGAATTTCCTCTGGGTCATCACCCCGGAAAACACCGCGAGCCAGCGGCCGGTCAAACTGGGCGAACAGGTGGGTTCCAATTTCCTGGTGACCGAGGGCATCAAGCCCGGCGAGCGCATTGTCGTCGAGGGCTTGCAGAAGGTGCGCGAAGGAGCCCCGGTCAATGCCATGACCGCCTCCCAGATGACCGCCACGAAATCCACTTCCGCCGCCGAGGCCAACCACGCCAAGGAATAAACCATCATGGCTGAATTCTTCATCCGCCGGCCGATCGTGGCGATGGTCATCTCGATCGTCACCTGCATCGTGGGTCTCATTTCCCTATCAAGACTGCCGATTTCGGAATACCCGATCGTCAGCCCCACTTTGATCCAGGTGACTTCCACCTACCGCGGTGCTGCCGCGGAGGCGGTCATGGAATCCGTGGCCACCCCCATCGAATCGAAGGTCAACGGCGTCGATAAACTGTTGTACATGCAGTCGTACAACGCCAACGACGGCAAGATGACGCTCAACGTCACCTTCGACGTCGGCACGGATGTGGACATCATGCAGGTCAACACGCAGAACCGCGTGGGCCAGGCGGAATCGCAACTCCCGGACGCGGTGAAACGCGAAGGCGTCATCACCAACCGTTCCAGTCCTGATATTTTGTTAGCCATCGGCCTTTCTTCGCCGAAAGGAACCTATGACGGCGTGTTTCTCGGAAACTACGCCGACATCAACCTCGTGGACCAGATCAAGCGCGTCCGCGGCGTGGGCGATGTGAAAAACTTCACCGCGCAGGATTACTCGATGCGCATCTGGCTGGATCCCGAAAAGCTCGCCTCGCTCGGGATCACCCCCACCGACATTTCCAACGCCATCAAGGAGCAGAACGCGCAATCCCCGGCCGGGCGAATCGGTGCCGAGCCCGCGCCAAAAGGACAGGAAGGGCAGTTCAACGTGCGAGCACTGGGTCTGCTCAAGGATCCCAAGGAGTTCGAGGAAATCATCGTCCGCGCCAGCGCCAATGGCCAGCAGGTGAAAATCAAGGACGTCGGGCGCGTCGAACTCGGCGCGCAAACCTATGACCTCCGCGCCCGCCTGGACAAGGCTCCGGCCGGCGCGCTCGGCGTCTATCTGGCACCCGGCGCCAACGCCTTGGAAACCGCCGATAACGTGAAGAAGATCCTGGAGGAGTCGAAACTGCGGTTCCCGCCGGATATGGACTACAGCATCACGCTTGACTCCACGCTGCCGATCAAGGCGTCGATGGAGTCCATCGTCCACACGCTGTTCGAGGCGATCGTCCTCGTTCTCATCGTGGTTTACATTTTCCTGCAGAGTTTCCGCGCGACGATCATCCCGATGCTGACGGTGCCGGTTTCGCTGCTAGGTGTGTTCATCGCCTTCCCGATGCTCGGTTTCAGCGTCAACACGCTCACGATGTTCGGCCTGGTGCTCGCCATCGGTATCGTGGTGGACGATGCCATCGTCGTCGTCGAGGCTGTGCAGCACCACATCGAGCACGGGCTATCACCTGTCGATGCGACGCGCAAGGCGATGCAGGAAGTGTCCGGGCCGGTGGTCGCCATCGCGCTCATCCTTTGCGCGGTGTTCGTGCCCGTCGCCTTCATGGGTGGTGTGACCGGTCGGCTCTATCAGCAGTTCGCCATCACGATCGCTGTCTCCGTCATTTTCTCAGCGATCAACGCTCTAACACTCAGCCCGGCGCTATCCGCGCTGCTGCTCCGCAAGCCGACTCCCGGAAAAGGTCCGATCGCCTGGTTCTTCAAAAAATTCAACCAGTTCTTCGACTGGGTCATCGAACGTTATGGCAGGATTGTCGGTGCCCTGACCCGCAAGGCGACTTTTTCCATGCTGCTGCTCGTCATCGTCTGCGGCGGCATCTGGGGCCTTGGCAAGATCGTGCCGGGTGGATTCATTCCGGACGAGGACAAGGGTTACATGTTTGTCGCCATCGAGCTGCCGGAAGGCGCCTCGTTGCAGCGCTCCGACGAAGTGCTCAAGCAGGTCGAGGAAATTGTGGTCTCCACCAAGGGCGTGCGCTCCTCGCTCGCCCTCAGCGGCATGAACATCCTGAACAACCTTAACGTCCCGAACGCCGCGCTGATGTTCATCGGCCTTGAGGACTGGCACGACCGCGCGACTCCCGAGCTGCACGCCAAGGAAATCGCAGCCACTTGGAACAAGAAATTCGCATCCATCCCCGGTGCCCGCATTTTCGCCTTCGGACCGCCGCCGCTGCCCGGTTATGGCAACGTTTCCGGCTTCACCATGCAACTCCAGGACCGCTCGGGCGGCAGTGTCGATCAGCTCGCCGCCATGGTCGCCCAGGTCCAGGCCGCTGCCGCGAAGCGCCCGGAAATCGGTCGCGTCAGCACCACATTCAATCCCTCGACGCCGCAGGTGAAGGTCGAGATGGATCGCGAAAAAGCCCGCACGCTCGGAGTGCCGGTGGATAGCGTGTTCCAAACGCTCCAGTCCTATCTGAGCGGACTTTACGTGAACGACTTCGTGAAATTCGGCCGCGTTTACAAGGTCTTCCTGCAAGCCGAACCCGAGTTCACCAGCTCTCCGGACGACATCGGAAAATTCTACGTCCGCAACAACGACGGTGGCATGGTCCCGCTCAGCACGCTCGTGAAGGTCACCAAGATGTCCGGGCCTAACTTCGCCACCCGCTTCAATCTCTATCTATCCGCTGAAATGATGGGCGCGCCGGCTCCCGGCTACAGCTCGGCGCAGGCGCTCAAGGCGATGGAGGAAGTCATGGCCACCATGCCGTCCAACGTTGGCTACGAATGGTCCGGCCTCACGCTTCAGGAAAAGAAATCCGAAGGCCAGGCCGGGCTCATCTTCGGCATGGCGATCGTCTTCGTCTTCCTGTTGTTAGCCGCGCAGTATGAAAGCTGGTCGTTGCCCTTCGCCGTGCTGCTTTCCGTGCCCACGGTCATTCTCGGAACGATGATCGGACTGCTGCTCAACAAGTATGAAATGAACGTCTATGCGCAGGTCGGCCTCGTCATGCTCATCGGACTCGCGGCGAAGAACGCCATCCTCATCGTCGAGTTCGCCAAGATGAAACGCGACGAAGGCATCCCGACGCTCGAAGCCGCGCTCGAAGGTGCCAAACTCCGCCTCCGTCCGATCCTGATGACCTCCTTCGCCTTCATCCTCGGCTGCGTGCCGCTGATGTTAGCAAAAGGCTCCGGAGCCGCCTCGCGCGCCACCATGGGCACCGGCGTCGTTTACGGCATGACCATTTCCACGCTCATCGGCCTGTTCCTGATTCCGGTCTGTTATGTCTTCGTGCAGAAGTTTTCCGACAAGAAGAAAAAGGGCGAACCGGAGCCAGCTCCCGCCGGACCCGCCGCGCATCACTAACCGCCCCAAGTGGCGGCGATATCCGATCGCCGTGCCCATGGGAAGCCAATGGGATTGTGTGCGAACTCACTTCATTGGCATCTCATGGGCTTCGGCGGACAGATTCCGCCGCTCCATGGATCAAGCCATCCCTCCGGGTTCCGCCAGTTGGAAAATCGTGTCATGAATATAGTGGCATGATTCCGGATGATTTCCTTTGATGCCACCCATCATGAAAACCCCCTATGCCATCGGACTGGTGGCCGTATCCGTCCTCATCACCGTCGCCATCGAGGAATCCCGCATCTCATCGATACGCCAATCCGCGAAAGCCGAGCTAACCGCAGCCGCCGCGAAAGCCCCGGCAACGGTCACCACGGCATCCACTGAAGAGCCGGACGCTCCGCTCAAAACCAAGGGCCGCACTGAACTCGCACCGACGGCTCCCGCCAAGGAAACCGACACCTCGGAGGAATCCTTCGCCAAGACCGCCCGCAAGATGTGGGACAATCCCGCCGGCAAATCGATGATGAACCAGGGAGTGAAAATGGCGGTCGGCATGATGTATCAGGACTTCGTCGATGGCCTGGACCTGTCCAAGGAGGAAAGCGACTATTTCAAAAATCTGCTAGGCAAGGAGATGTCGGACCAACAGGAACTCGGCATGAAGATGCTGGGTGCGACTCCGGAAGAGCAGAAAGCCCTGGCCGAGGAGCTGAAAAAGCGCGGTGTGGATAACGAGGCGGAGATCAAGAAATTCCTCAACAACGAGGAGGACATCAAGGCCTACACCGACTACAAGAACCACCTCCCCGAGCGCCAGCAGCTTGATGGCATCCGCTCGGCCATGAGTTCCAAAGGCGCGCCGCTCGATCCGGACACCGAAGCCAAACTGGTTGATGCCATGTACCGCGCCCGCACCGAATCCAAGGCTCCCAATCTATCCGGACCCAACGCCATGGATGAGATGATGAAGGGCAATATCGTGGAAACCTACGAGAAAAGCTGGGCGATCCAACAAGAATCCCTCCGCGCCGAGACATCCAAGATCCTCAACGCGGATCAGATGGCCGCGTTCCAGGACTATCAGAAACAGGCCAAGGAAATGCAACTGATGGGCCTCAAGATGGCGGAGCAGATGATGCCGAAACAGATGAAAGAGATTGAAAATTTGCTTTCCGAACCCGAGAAAAAAGTAGACTTCGTGCCGCCTTCCAAAGAGGGGCAATAATCAATCGGGTCATGCCTTCGGTTTCCCCCTGTCACCTCCAAAGCCATGAATCTCGAAACCTAGTATCCAATCGTAACTGGCGCTCTGCCCCCAAGCGACGCATTGAGGCTCCCCAATCGGAAGCCATGAAGGGCTTGTGTTTGATTTCTTGGACTGATCAATTCTCCGGTTGAATATGCCGATCCAGGATGCTGGGGCCGTGTCCGGATCGATGAGAAAGCGTATATCTTGGCGGCTCGTAATGATTCTTCGCATCAAACGGTTCTGCAAAATTGTCGATCGCTAGATCGGATCTCACGAAAAACGCGTTCACTCCAATCGCTTCGCAATGAACAAGGCTATAGCCCCTTTTCCTGCCGATCATTTCAAAAGCAGTCAAGCTAGCACCAAAGTTGATGCCGCCGTCCCAAACGGCATTGGGATCATAAATTACCTTCCAGTCGATCCCTGGTGGAATAGACGCATTGTATTCCACCACGACAACACGGGGACGGTAGTCACCCAGCCCCTCCCAAATATGATAGGTGTTTTGGTCAATATCGATGGAAAGTAAATCGAACTCTCCGGGTACACCCATCTCCTTGAGAATCGGCGTGATGTTTTCCCGCGTGACCATCGCCGTCCTTGCCCGGATCTCCTGCCTTCCGCGCATGCCAGCAAGAATCCGTTCACTCTTGTTGTCGCCATCAATCCAGAATCCGGTCCATCCCTGGGCATGCAGATACGACGTATTGTTTTCACCGTTATCTCCCACCCCAATTTCAACGAATATGCGGTCAGTCGAGCCAATCCTCCGGAATATCTCAGCCAAAACACCGTCCTCCCCGTTTTGCGAACACACTTGGAACTCACTTCCGTGTAATCTCAACGGGTCATTCCCACCGGAATGCCTAGATCTCAGCTCTCCAAGAATCTCTCCGGCGGCTGTTCGTTGCAAACTTGACATATCCACCTGTATCGATCTAAGCGCCTGCTTGATCTGAGATATTTCCCGAACTACCGGAAGTCGTAAATAGAGTCGTTTTAGCCAGCTGTAGGACATGAATTTGTTTAATGAACAAGTTATTACCAAAAAGGCTCACATACGGCACGCTGATAATTCGCGATATTTGGATGTTCAGTGCAGTGTATCAAGCAATGGCCTGCGGGGAGACTGGCGCGGTAAGTTCTCAATAGCAGTCATTGAATTGGAAAAAGCGGACAGAGGAGTGCAACTCCTCAGTCAATGAGCAGCAAAAGAGATGAGTCTCTGGCACTAAACACCGCCAGACAGGCCTCCTGCCTCCCATTGATGCGACTAGGCGAATCTCACCGCATGCTTTTTCGAAAGCTTGAGAACATCTCCCGCAGCGGGTGAAATGACGGCATTCGGATCTGTTAGCTTCCCGCCGTTGAGTTGGACGGAGCCGGTGGTGATGAATTGTTTTTTCAGCTCGCCGTTGGATTTTTCGATGGCGTAAGCGGCTTGGAAGGCGTGGGCGGTGAGGCTGAGGACGGTGAGATCGGCGGGAAGATCCGCGAGGGGGATTTCCGGGAGCTCGGCGGCGGCGAGGTCTTTTTTCGAGAAGCGCGTGTCCCAATCGGCGCGGGCGGCGGGGCCGGCTTCGGGGCCGTGGTAGCGGCTGGTGAGTTTCTCGGCGAGGGACTTCTTGGCGTCCATCGGGTGGCCGGACGGATCGCGGGCTTCGCCTAGCAGGAGGAGGTAGTAGCGGTCCATCAGCTCGTCCGACACGCTCATGAGCTTGCCGAACATTTCCTGCGGCGCGTCGCTGACGCCGACGTAGTTGCCGTAGGACTTGGACATCTTTCTAACGCCGTCGAGGCCTTCGAGCAGGGGCATGACCATGACAACCTGTTGCGGCTGGCCTTCTTCCTTCTGAAGATCGCGGCCGACGAGGATGTTGAAGAGCTGGTCGGTGCCGCCGATCTCGACGTCAGCGCGGATTTCCACGGAGTCCCAGCCCTGCATGATCGGGTATTGGAGTTCGTGCAGGCGGATTTCCTGACCGGCATCGAGGCGGGTGCGGAAGTCCTCGCGCTGGAGCATCTGTTGGAGAGTGACGCGGGAGTTGAGCTTGAGGATTTCCTCGTAGCTCATTTTCCGGAACCAGTCGCCGTTGTAAACGATCTCGGTTTTCGACTTGTCGAGGATCTTGAAGGCCTGGTCGGTGTAGGTCGCGGCATTGACTAACACCTCGTCGCGGGTGAGCGGCGGACGGGTGGCGGAGCGGCCGGAGGGATCGCCGATGGTGGCGGTGAAGTCGCCGATCAGAAGCACGGCCTGGTGGCCGAGGAGCTGAAACTGGCGGAGTTTTTCCAATGCGACGGTGTGGCCGAGGTGGATGTCCGGCGCGGTGGGATCGACGCCGAGCTTGATGCGCAGCGGACGGCCGAGGCGGAGTTTTTCGAGGAGTTCCTTCTCGGAAAGGACCTTGGCGGTTCCGGCGGTGAGCTGGGCGAGTTGTTGTTCGGGAGACATGGAAGAGGGTGGAAAGTGATTTGCCTAGGGGCTAAAATCCTGCGGATTGTTGTGAGCAGTGATCAGGAAAGAATTTCCCGGAGAATGCCTTGGGATACGGGCGTGCCAAGTCCGGATTCAGGGATGCGTCGGGAGCCAGTTGAGCTACAGATCTAGAATTCGTAGCCGAACCGGCGGATCTCATCGGAGAAAAGTTCCGCGATCTTCGCCTTTTCGGCTTCGCCGTAAATTCCCTGATAGCCGCCCTCGCTTTTCCTGAACCGTGACTTCGCCCGGGGCAGTTCCAGTTTTTCCTGGAGGCCCAGGCGGTTCCGGACGGCTTCGAGATCTTCCGCGAGATGCTCGAACCGGCAGATGCGGTCCACGGCGACCTCGCCGTCGATGGTGTAAACGCCGAATCCGTTTTTCCTGAGAATCACCGGGGCCTTCGAATCGACATATTCCGAAAAGGGGATACGCGGCTCTTCGCGGTTTTTCCAAAAGTAGAACGAGACCGCCCGATCCCACGGGTTTCGCTCTACGCAGAATTTGAAATAGCCGTCCCAAACATCTTTTCCCACATGCTTCCGGACGAGGGAGGCAGGGATGTGATTGTAATATAACCGTTTTTTCCGCTTCGTACGGATCAAGACGATCAAGTCCTTGATCCCGTAATTCCACCATGGCGCGAGAAAATTCCGGGGACCCGGGTAGCCCAGCTTGCGCCGTATTTGCTCATCCTCCTGAGTGATCGGCGTGATGATGTCGTCGGGGCCGCAGAACTTCGACAACGCGATCTCGATGGAGGTTCCCGCCGTTTTGGTCGTCTTGAGGAAGATGAATTTGTGGCGATGCGAGATGATCACGAACGATGGAATCTGAAATGGGTTTGCCGGTGAAACGAAACTTCACAACGTCAGGCAATCACTTTGTCGTGAAAACCCGCGAAGCTGATAGAGCGAAATTTTCCGGGTCATACATCGACTCGACCTTGGCGGGCGGGGCGGTGGCTTGGCCGGCGACGGTGCAGCGGGCGAGGTAAGTGACGGTGTAGGTGCCCTTCCGCCAGACGTGGTCGAGGTAGAAAACGGCGCGGTCGGTGCGGAGTTCGGAGTGGCTGACGTTCCAGTCGTTCTCGCTGGTGGGCGTGCCGACGGCGGCGCGTTGGGATTTGAAATCGGTGTTCACGGTTTCAAAAAGCGACGGCAGCAGGTCTTCGACGACGAGATAGCGTGTATCATCTTTCGGCAGGGTGACCCGCAGCGAGACGCGGATGAGGTCGCCGACTTGTGGCTCGGTGAGGATTTCGGCGGAGCCGTCGGCATTGATGCGCTCGTAGGTGCGGTCGATGGACAGACCGTTGTTAGCGACGGGTTGGATGGGTTCGATCTTCGGCTTGGCGGCGATGTCCATCCGGACGTAGGCGCTGCGGTCGGTGGCGAGGTCGAGCTTGAGATCCGGCGCGAGTTCGAAGGTGCGCGAGGCGACGGGCTGGTCGGCGGTTAGCGCGATGGTCTCGGTCCCGGTGTTCGTTTCGAAAGCGAGGGAAACGGGTTCGGTGTCGAGGTTCTCGTTTTGCGCGTAGGCGGCCATGGCCATGAGGCTCCAGCCGTTGACCCAGGTGGTCTGCCACCGGCCGTAGGGATTGCGATCGCGCAACATGCGGTCGAGTGCCTTCGTGGGTTCCGGGCCGTCGGGTTCGACGGCAAGCCACGCGATGAGCTGATAGGCCGCGTCCGCGCGGTAGGGCATCCAGTCGTCGTTTTTCAGTTTGAAGGGATTCTGGGACGTGAGGAGGGATTTCGCGATGGCGAGGTTTTCCTCATTTCCTTCATCCTCCAGCGCGATGGAAGCAGCTAACAGGCAGCGGGCGGAGGGTGTGAGCTCGGTGATGCGGTCCACGAGCACGTTCCGATAGGCGGGCTGCGGCGATCCGGCGAGGGCGAGGACGAGCAGGCCGCGGGCGTGGGTTTCGAGGTTGTAGGAGGATTTTTCCCCAGCGATACCGCGCAGGCTTTCCGTGAGGTTTTTCACGAGTGAATCGATGGCGGATTGCGGGACGTTCGCGCCTTTTTCCGAAGCCATCATCAGGCCGAGTCCGGCGTAGGCGGTGGCCCAGGAAACGGGTTGGTCCGTGCCGGGCCAGTAGGAGAATCCGCCGTCGGGGAGCTGCATGGAAAGCAGGCGGTCCGCTCCGCCCTGGATGGCGGCTTCGATTTTCGCCTCGGGGATTTTCGCGAAGCGCGGGACGACCGGGCTGAGTTCTTCCACGGCGAGCCACGGCATGAGCGACGAGGTGGTTTGCTCGACGCAGCCGTGCGGGTAGCTGAGGAGGTAGTCGATGGAACCGGCGGCCTCGACGAGCGGGGAGCGGGCGAAACCGAGTTCCACCGTGCCGGAGCCATCCAGCAGTTTCGCATCGAGCGCCTCGCGGAGGTTTTGTTTCGCGCCGGGTTTGGATAGATTGACGAGCTTGGTCTGGCGCAGCAGCGGCATCGGATAGTGGATCTGGAAGCGCGACTCGACGGCGTCGGAGAGCTTGTGCTTCACGGGGGCCGTTAGGTTCGCGTTGTTCAGGGAAACCGGAGTGGCCTGCCAGGTAAGGACGGCCTCGCCGGTGCTCTCGGCGCGGACGGGGAAGATCACGGTGGTGGAGGCTCCTGGGGCGAGGGTGACGGTTTCGACGGTGGTTCCGGTCGGGACGGCGCACGGAGTTTCCGGGCCGCTGCCGGTGCTGAATTTGATTTCCCATGTGCCGATGAATTCCGAAGCATTCTGGACCAGCACCTGCGAGTTGAAGGTGTCCGACTGGTTGGCGAAGCGCGGGGTTTTCGGCTCCAGCATGAGGTCCTTTTTCACCACGATGGCCGACTCGGCATGACCGAAACGCGCGGCCTGCTGGTGGGCGATGGCAATGATCCGGTAACGCGTGAGCGTGTCCGGCACTTTGAAGGTGTAGGAGAAATTTCCGGCATCATCCGTGACAAGCGCGGGAGCCCAGGCAGCGCACGGATCGAAATTTTTCCGCATGAGGTCGGCGAGTTTGCTCCTGTCTCCGCCGCCGCCGATGAAGAAGCCTTTGTTATGGAAATACTGCATGTCCGGCTCTTCCGAGACGAAGGTTTGGAACGAGGTACCGGATTCCACATCGAGCACGCGTGGTTTGTAGAAATGGTCGAGCGGGCGCGGCGTTTCGTAACCCATGACGGCGAGCGTGCCCTCGTCCTCGGCGTAGAACGTGACCTCCGCTCCGGCGGCGGGCTTGCCATCGGCGGATTTGATAGAACCGGTTAGCGTGACCTCGTCGCCGGGGCGGTAGGACTCCGCGGGTTCGGAAATCGAGACGGCGAGCTTGTCGCGGAGGTTTTCCACAATGAGCTCGCAGTAGCCGAGCCGGAGTTGGGGTTCCTTGTGTTCGCGGGCGGATTCCTTCGCGCCCTTGATGATGAGGATGGAGACGTAGGCGTTCGGCGCGTCTTCATCGGTTAGCGGGATTTCGATGACGGGCTTGTCCGCCTTGAGCTGGACTTGGAACGAGCGCAGGACTTTCTCGCGTTCCACGGTAACCAGCGCGGTGCCCTCAATGGGTGATAGAACCAGTACCCGCGCGGTCTCGCCCGGCTTGTAGGATTTTTTCTCGGCGACGAGTTTCACGCGCATCCCGTCCTCGTAATACCAAGGATATTCATCCGTGCCGTAAACGGTGAAACGGGTGACCGTCGCGAAGGCACGACCATCCGGATCGGTGCCACGGATGGTGAGGAAATGATTTCCGTTGGACTTGAAGGCCAGGTTGAATGCATTTCCCTGCCCGGCGGAAGCGGCGGGATCGAGCGTGAGTTCGGAAGTGGAAACAGTTTCCTCGGTGACGTCGTTGCGGGTGGTGGTCGCTCCGGTGTCGGTGCGGGATTTTACGGCGGAATTCAATTCGCGGCTGAGCGTGGCGGTGACCTTCACCGCGCCGGGAAACGGTTCGCCATCGGTGCCGGTGGCGACGATTTTCAGCGGCACGGTGTCACCGGCGCGGATGAGCTTGTCGTTGCGCGAGACGCCGACATACACGGACGCCGGATGGACCATGGCGGTAGTGGTGGACGTTAGAGTCTGGTTGTTCGCATCGGTGACTTCCGAGGAAATCGTTACCTCGCGGGCGGTGGGAAATTCCGCCTGCGGAATCTCGGTGGCGATGGTCGCCTTGCCCTCGGCGGAGAGCTGGGTTTCTCCCTGGATCTGCGAGGACTGGCCTCCGGAGCCTTCATCGTCGTCCGAGCGATAGCCGAAGTAGTGATACCAATACGACCAGTCATCGGTGCGGTGGTTGCCGAAAAGGTAG
Organism: Verrucomicrobiota bacterium; assembly: GCA_040386755.1. Taxonomy (GTDB): domain Bacteria; phylum Verrucomicrobiota; class Verrucomicrobiia; order Verrucomicrobiales; family Akkermansiaceae; genus Luteolibacter. Next base: position 455,485 of record JAZKEY010000002.1, read on the forward strand.
TCGCGGAAACGTTCCGGATAGGGATTGCGCGTGGTGACGCGGCTGAAGTGCTTCACGCTGCCACCGGCGACCGGCTGGCCTTGGTAATATTTGGCCGTTAGTTCGGCGGAAATACTGGTCGCTCCCGGGGCCGCGTTCGCGAGGCTTTGGGTGATTTCGAACGCATTGCGGCGGAATTCCTCGACGCGCAGCGGCAGCTCGAAGCGCGCGCTCTCGTTGATGGCTTCCTGCGCATACCAATCGTCCTCCAGCGCCTCGGCCTTGGCGAGTTCCTCGGGGTATTCGAGGCGGATCGAGTGGGTGCCGGTTTTTCCGGCGGGAAGCTGATAGATGAAATCGAAGGAACCGTTTTCGGAGATCGTCACCGCACTGGTGTGGATTTCCTTTTCCGTCGGATCGATGACCACGACGCGCGCCGGGCTGGCCACGGCGGGCTCGACCGCGTTGCCGCGCTGGGTGCGGATGATGCCCTTCATTCTAACGGTCTCGCCGGGCCGGTAGAGCGAGCGGTCGGTGAAGAGGAACGCCTTGCGTGTGGACTCGGCGGATTTGTTCCACGAATAGCGGATCGGGAAATGCCAGAGACCGACCGTTTCCAGTGAGGAATCGAAGGCGGTCAGGTAGTTGTCGTTTCCAAGCGAGGCGCGAAGGGTGCGCGCCGCCTCGGCGCGGGGAAGGGTGGCGATGCCGGATGCGTCGGTGGTGGCGGATGGCAGGGCAGCTGCGTCCTCGCCGAAGATTTCAATTTTTACGCCAGGTAGCGGAGCACCCGTATCGCACGAGAACGCGTAGATGAAGGCGTCCTTGCCGGTCAGTTTCCAAGCGAGGCCGATGTCTGTTAGCTGGATGATCGCCTGGGTGGTGGGTGCGGTGCCCTTGCCGTCGTAGTCGGGAAGAACCGTGCCCGTTGCTTCGAGGAAAAAGGTCCCGGTGCGCTGGTCTTTTGGAAGGACCTCATCCCATTTCAGAGTGACGATCTTCGTGTCATCGATGGGCGTATCCAAGGGAATAGTTAGATCTGCCACCGGTTCGCCGACGATGAGAGGGTAGGGGAGCGTGATGGTGGGTTCGATGGATTCTTCATCGGGACCATTTCCCGTGACATGACGGTAGCCTTGGAAAGCGCGGATCTGGTCGGCTCCTGATAGTTTCTTGATGCGGAGGCGGGCGCTTTCCAGATTCAGCGTGAGCATGCGGTATTCGCGGTTGCCGTTGGCGAGCTGGGCCTGATCCTGCGAGGGGAAGGAAAGAACGGGAATGAAGTGGCCGAAGGTGACCTCCTTGGTCAACGGGCCTTGGAGATCAAGCCCGCTGGCGGAGATGAAGGGCGGGCGGAAGGTTACGATGGTTTTATCCATTTCCGCGAAGTCGCCAGTGAGCGTGATCTGTCTGTTTTCGGCTTCGGCACTGAGATTTTCAGGGCGTGGGTTCATCGCGACGCACTTGGCGAGGAAATCGACGGGCAACGAGGTGGGAATGGGTTGGTTGAAATGGATCAGGATTTTCCGAGGTTCGCCGGGGTTCTGATAGGAATCGATCCTCGCGACTTGGAACGGTTTCACGTCGCCCACCTCGTAGTTGGAATCTTCCGTGGTGCGTGCGGCGTTGGCCGCGTTCGGCAGGCCTTTCAGCACGGACACGTTCCAGCCATCGCCGACGGGGAGTGGCGAAGCAGGAGATGCGACGATGATGTTAGGGGCTTCGCTCTCCGGCGTGATCACCGGTGCGGGTGTGTCCGAAAAACGGAATGCCCATGGCTTGTAGTTGCTGCCGTAGTAGCCGGCGTTGGCGACGGTCGTGCGGCCGAGTTTCGCGGCGACGCGCTGGCCGTTTTTGGAGCTGAAGGAAATGTAGTTCGCTGCTGCGGCGGGATCGACGGTGTCATTGAAGATGATGAGCCACTGGCCGGTGGATGGTGAATAATCCGAGGACCAGCGGTTCGGTGCGTTCGCCGCGACGATGCGGAAGGCTTCGCTTGCCAAGCTGGCGAATTTTCCCGCAGGGACGGGCGACTTGTCGAGATGCTGGAGATTTTTCGGAATCGAGAACGTGTAGGTCGTGCCGATGGCCGGAGCCTGAGCGGGGATGAAGCGGGCGATGTTCTGCGATTTCCAAAGCAGTTTGCCGGGAAGCGCGGGTTGGATTTCGATCCAGGTGTTATCGACGGTTTTCCCCAGGTCCGAAATGGCGGTGACGGGCGCGTCGAGCACGAGGTCGATCTGCGATTCCGGAACGAGTGAGGGAGTAGAAACGACCAGCCGCGGGCCGGCGGAGGCGGCCATGGTGATGGCCAGGGGTGCCGTGATGGCAGACAGGATGTGTTTCATGGGATGGCGATTTGACAAATCGATATAACATACGATTCCGCTCTGTTGGAAATTCATTTTCTTCAGGATGTTTCGTAAAATCCCTCCAGGGTCTCAGGCATTGCTCTTTTTTCAAACTCTGCGAAATTTCCCTCGTGACACGACCGCCCGTTTCAAGAATCAGCCGCTGGGGTGCCTGCCTCGCGGTATTCATGCTGGGTGCCTGCTCGCCGCAATACACGATGGTGAATCACCAGAACGGCACCGGCTCCAAGTCCGACTCGTTCGGCTACCGCAAGTGGATTTCCGAGAAGGCCGAGCCGGACGTCGTCATCATTGGCATCCACGGATTTTGCGGTGCATCGATCGACTACGCGAACCTCGGAAACCACCTGCTCCGTTACCAACCGAAGACCGGCCTCTACGCTTACGAAGTGCGCGGCCAAGGCAGCGACCCCATCCACGAACGGCGCGGCGACATCGGAGATCCCAAGGACTGGTATCGCGATTTGTTCGCCTTCACCCAGCTCGTGCGGGAGCAGCATCCGGATGCGAAAATCGTCTGGTTCGGCGAGAGCATGGGCGCGTTGATCTCGGTTCACGCCCTGCGCGAGGCACCGGCCAATGATCAGCCTCCTGATGGGCTTATCCTCTCATCTCCCATCGTCCGTTTCCGCGACGACATCCCGGCCTGGACGCCGGGCTTGGTGCAAATCGCCGCGACCACCCTGCCGCTCGCCCGGATTTCCCTCGAAACCCTCTCCGGCGGCCAGGACGTGCAAATGACCCAGACCTCCCATCACAGCGAGCAGGTCCAGACGAACTCCTACAACGTCGAAAAACACACACTCCGCCTGATCGCCACCCTCGGCCGCCACATCGACTCGATGAACGATTGTGCCGCCACCTTCCGCCTGCCGACCCTCGTGCTGCACGGAGGAAAAGACTATTTCAACAACGATTCGGACGTCCGCGGTTTCGTCGCCCGCATCCCGGCCGGCGTCTCGAAAACCTACCACGACTACCCGCAGGCCTACCACCTGCTGATGTATGACGAGAAACGGGAAACCATTTTCCGGGACATCGAGCGCTGGGTGAATTTGCTGCGGAAGGACCGATTGAAGAAACTTTAGGCGGAAATTGTCAGGATTCGTCTTGACGGGTTGGTTCCGGTGGCCATTCTCCGCGTCCCGCAACTCCAACCACTTTCTATTATGGCACGCATCTGCAGTATTCGAGGAACCCGCGTCCGCTCCGGCGGCAAAATCCACCGTTCAGGTTTGGCCAAGAAAAAGGGCGGTATCGGTCGTCACGTCACCAAGGTGGTGAAGCGCACCATTTCTCCGAACCTCCAGACCAAGCGCATCTGGGTTCCCGAGCTGAGCAAGTTCGTCAAAACCAAGCTGAGCTGCCGCGCACTGAAGACCATCAACAAGAATGGAGCCTTCGTGACGCTCAAGAAGGCTGGAATCATCTGAGATCCCGCTGAATCAAATTTTCAATCGACCCGGTGGAAACACCGGGTCTTTTTTTGTGCCGTCATCCAAAACCGCCCTTGGTTTCGCCTTCAGATAGGAGCTTGTCCCAGCCGCTGATCCAGCCTGTCAAATATGCAATAGGTCACCACCAACACCCCGCCTAGAATGCACGATCCATCTACGAAAAATTGATGGTGTTCGAGGTAGAACTCAATGAGGTCGTCCTGAAAGCTTGCGTTTGATGTCCGGAAAACCCGCGCTGTGTATATTGGTCCGAGGATACCAACAGTCCCTACCCACCAAACCATTCTTTTGTTCATGAGGGTGGTGACGAGAAACAAAGTGGAAAAGGCCAAGGTGAAAACCGGCCCCGGCAGTAGTCTTGCCAATGCGATATACCGAAGTGAAGGGACCGGTTGAAGACCATTGAGCAATTCATTGATCGAAAGCATTGGAAAAACGGCGCTGGAAATTGCGATCAACGTCAAAACCACACTCGCCGCGAGTTTGTATTTTTTCATGGCGAGGCTCGGATCTGTTTCACCCGATCACACACGGCACCAGCACCCCGTCGCTCATCCCGTGGATCTTCTTCTTGTCCGCCGGGACGATGGTGGCCAGGCAACCGCCGAATTTCGTTTGTCCTGCGTCGTTGGTGAAAAAGTAAGGGCACAGCCGGACCCGTCCCTGCATCATTTCCACCGAGCCATCGTCGCGGAAAACCGGGTGTTCAATTCGTCGGCCCTCGCGGAATTCCTGAAGGATCCACGGTTGTTCGGAAGATTGTTCCAACGCCGTTTGCAGCCGCTCCGACCACTCCGCTGACGGCATGTCGTGGCCGATGAACACTCCGCGCGAACCCCACGCGGTTTCATGAAACCCGCTGACCTTGAGCACGAGCTGGCGTTCCTTTTGGCTGAAATCCGCGACTTCCTCCCACGAGTGCGCGTTGAGCCGGGGGAGTGCGGCGTGAGGTGGCAGCGGTTCGGGATCCAGCACCCAGCCGAACGGCACCAGCGCCCGCAAGCGTCTGAGATGGCTGCCGCGCAAGGTTTGTTCCCATACTTTTTTCAGCGCTGGTGACCACAGCAGGGCGAGCCACAGCTTGTCCTCCAGATGCGGCTTGAACGGCGGGGTGATCTTGATTTTTCCCTCGGCCGCATCTTCCGCGAGATGCCTCACCGAGGGGACTGACTCCCAATCGAACAGCTCGAAAAACCGGTATAGTGTCTGATCGCCCGGTTGATATTCCTCTGCCGATTTCACGTTCCACGCTGCGCCCAGTTCACCCGTCAGCCAATCCATTTCCGGTCGATAGTCCGCGGATTCCTCGGAAACGAGCACCGTGCCGCCCTTCGGCATCAGCGAGCGAAATCCATCGATCATCCCGTCGGGCCCGCCGAGGACATCGTATCCCGCTTTCGAGTAAATTTGCGAAAGCCAAGCCGTCACCCCGATGCCGCCCGGCACGCTGTCGAGCTCGGTCATGGAAAATCCCGTCTCTGTCAGGATCAGGTCCGGCCGGATCACACGAGGAAATTGTTCCGCCATGCCGGGTTCGCGCTGGAGCATGGCCAGCCAATCCGGTTTGCCTTCATCGAGCAGCTCCGCCAGCCATTCCGGCAGTTTCCCCGCCGCGCTGCGCCGGTAGAGCCCGTCGCACGCTTGCTGGAACCTCGCCAGCGGATGGCCGAGCGACATCATCTGCCGCGTCTCCGCCTGGCTCAACTTCAGCGGCTCCGGCGACCAGCGCCACGCGCCCCCGCCAAACAACCCACCATCCGGCAATCCATCGCGTAGTTCAGCTAGAGTCAATCCCATCGCGCGCCGAACTTCCACCCCATCCGCCCGAATGCCAAGCGATTCTTCAGGCTTGCACACCTTCGCTTGCTCGGTCTCATTGGTAGCCGCAGATCATGCCTGAAGTCCTCAGCTACCTGTGCCCGTTTTGCGAACGTGAGGTCCGCGTCGGCGAGCCGTGTCCGGGTTGTGCGAAAAAGGCCGCGAAAAAGATCCGAGCGAAAAAATCCTGGGAACAACCCGCGTCGCTCGACGGCCTCGATCTGCCCGACGACGATTTCGATTATGACGATTTCTGCAAACGAGAGTTCGGCAAAAGCCCGCACCGGCAGACTGGGCTGAAATGGTACTGGTGGGCGCTGGCCGTCTTGCTGTTAGCAGGGATGGCCGCCGGAGCGTTCATGATTCGTTAGAACGGTGGTGAGGAGGGTCGGACTGTGGCCGACCTGTGCGGCACTGGCCAATCATGCGTGAATGATGAAATCCACCCCGCAGTCCGGTTGCACTTGAAATAACGTGCGTTCCTCCTCCGGACGGGTAGGCCGTAGTCCTACCCTCCTTATGGTTAGAACGGAACGTCGTCGAAATCATCCTCGTCCCGCAGCTCGTCCATCTTCGGCTCCGCGTTGGAGTTGGCTTGTCCGGATGACGCTTGTCCGCGCGATGCGGCTTGTGGTGAACGGGCGGGTTCCGCACCGTCGGCCGCCTGCAGTTTCCAACAGGAGAGGTCCACGAAGTATTTTCCGTTGTACTCTCTGCCGCGGATGTCGAAATTCACCTGCACGTCATCGCCGGGTTTGAAGGAATCCAGGATCGCGCACTTGTCCTTCACCATGTCGAACTTGATGTCCTGCGGATACTTGTCGGCCGCCGTGGTGACGACGAATTCCCGTTTTGTGAACCCGCTGGGGAAGGATTGGGTGTCGTTGATCAGTTTGATTTTTCCGGTAACCTCGTACATGCGCCCGAATGTTTCAGCCCGCGCCGGGATGTCAAACGTCCGCGTGGAAAAATTCAGCGCGCGGCACTCGTCTCCGGATTTCCCAACTTGGATCTCAGCTTGCGGGGGCGGGTCTTGTGGCTGCGGTTCGGCATCAGGCCGCGACGTCCGGTGAACGTCCGGTCCGCGATTCCCAAACCGGGCCGGGTGACCGTGGATTTTTCAATCGTCTCCAAACTCTCATCCCGTTTTCCATAGGCGGAAAAGTCCGGCAGTTTGATCGCATTGCGGATTTCCCGGAGCATCACCAGCACCCAGACGACCACCGCGGACACCAGCGCACCCGCCACGATCCAGCCGGCTGAAACCGCCGTGCCGCTGAAAATCACGAACGCCAGCGAAAGCAGCCCGATCCACACAAGGCACGCGGCCACGAGGAGGATCAGCACTTTGGAAGGCAGAAACGAGGTGATCAAGGATCATTAACTATCAACACTTCCGGTCCCTGCCAAGCATTCTTTGGGGTACGTGATCGCGTAGGGTGCTTGGACTGCACGCAGTCCAAGGTCGCCGCTACACCAAAAGCGCGATCTGCTCGCCCGGTCCATGGACGCCCTCGATTAGGATGCCCTCGACATCGGCGGTCTTCGACGGGCCGGTGGCCCAGATGATGTTCGGGCTGTCGCCGAACGCCGCGATGGCATCGGGAATCGTCCGGTGGATTTCCGAACGCTCCACCACCGCCACATGAACCCACGGCGAAAGCGCGGCGAGACGATGAGAAGTCCGGTTGTCGTCAAGAATGACCGAGCCGGATTCCGCGATGGCTCCTGTGGCGCGGGTGATACCGAACTGATAGTCCTCGAAACGGCTGCGGTCGTATTCGGTTTCCACCGTGAGTCCGGCTGCGGCAAGCTGGCTGCCGATGGTGTCAAACAGCGCGGGATCGCAATAACCGTGGAGCTGCTTGTTTACCTTGAGGAAATCGATCAACTGCTCGGTAGAAGCCATCGGCTTGCCGTTCACCGCGGAGAAATTGCGGGAGAAAATTTCCCACAAATCCGTGCCTTCGAGCTTTGGCGCGGAGTGGACGAGCGCCATATCGTATTCCGGATAGGGAGCCTTGTTTTTCACGGCTTCGTTAGCGGTCCGGATTCTGGCGAAAATGGCGTCTTTCATGGTGGCTTCTATTGCGCTCATTGGAGGACCGCCGCGCGGCCGGATCAAGCGCCGATTGAAGCGGGCCGCAATCAATCCCGCGCCGTGATTTCCAGATCATCGAACGCCATCCGGTTGTCGCCGGTCAGCTGGCCGCCGGGATCGGGCGGGGTGTTGCCGCGGCTCCACCAAGTCACGGCAAGGTTGCCGAGGTTCATCGCCAGGCCGCTGTCGGCCAGCGGCAGCGGACCCAGCGTCGCGTTGCCAATCTCCGCCGACCACGTGTTCGCCCGGAAATCGAGCTGCAGTTTCACCGGATAGACGCGGTCGCGCTCGAAGCTGAGGCCGGTGTCGGTGAGTCGGTTGTCAGGCCGGCGGCTCATGATCTTGAGCGTCGCGTTGTCGAACATCAGCCCGCCGAGGAGCTGGCTGCGTTGGTTGTGGAACAACCACTCGAACGAGTTGCGCACGCCGTTGGTGGAATCCGTTAGGCGCTGGCTCCAGGCCATTTCCACCACGGACGGGCCGTCCGGAGTGGGAGAAAAAAGCACATTGCGCCGGAGCGAGGCATGAACGGCCGGAGTTCTCTCACCCGGAACCCCGCCAATGAACGCCTGTTGGGCGGAGCCGGGAAAAAGCCCCGCCGCCACGCCTTCGCCACCGGTGGTCAATTGTCCCTGCCAGCCGCCGCGCATCCATCCCTCACGGCCGATCACGGACTGGCCCGCCTGATAGCCTTCCGTGGCTTCGAAGCCGCTGTGGAAAAGAGGGGTGGCGGGTGGCTTTGACCGAAACCATCCCTGACGGTATCCGACGATCAGCAAGAGAGCTGCTAGCCCGGCAACCACACCTGCCAGGATCGGCCACCATTGTGCCGGGTGGCGTTTTCCCCATATCGGTAGAAGACCATCGGCTTGGGATCGGGCAACCGTTTCCGCCCGGCGCGCCTTGCCGGAATCCGCTGGAGGTGTTAGGCATGCGCGGCCGGTTTCGCCCACTTCGCAAACCTCCAGCGGTTCGTCCACACCCTGGAGCAGATAGGCTCCGTGGCTCGTCCAGGTGAGCGGTCCCAAGGCCTCCAGCTCCCGGCCTTTGAGAACCTGCCGGGCGTTGTCGAATGTCGAACGCGTCATCAGGATCTGATCCCCCTGGCCCAGCGACATCACCCGCGCGCAGATGTCCACCTGGATGCCGTAGAGGTCCTTCGGCTTCTTCTCTCCGGGTCGTTCCTCGATGATCACCTCGCCGATGTGGATGCCGACACGATCCAACAAAGGCGAGGACGAATTCTCCGATAGATCCCGCAGCCGCGACTGGAGCAGCAGGGAAAATTTCACCGCCTCGGAAGGCTTCGCAAAGACGACGAAGAACGAATCGCCGGCAGTCCCGATTTCCTCGCCTTCCGGGAATCCGGCAAGGGTTTCTCTAACCAACGCATGATGCTCCTGAATCCGGTCGAAGCCATCCGTATCCCCCAATGCCTGCTTGAGCCGCGTCGATCCCACCATGTCGGTGAAAAGCAGCGTGAGCAGCCCGATCCGATGCTTCCGGCGGAATTCCTCCACCCGTTCGCATTGGTCGAGGGCGAGCTGGAGATCCATGGTGTGTGGGGTGATGCTTGCGATCAAACTTTCCAATTCGATTGCATCAAGCGTAGCCTTCCAGATCACTCTGCCAAGAATCTTCTTGGCAGCGCATGTTCGCTGGACAGGTCTTCAGCCACGTTCACTGGATGGCGTTCACGCATTCCTCCGTCATCTGGCTGATCTGTTCGTTGCGAGTTTGCCCGGCGATCTCCTGCAATTTTCCGGACAGGGATTTCAAGTGATTCACCTTCACGCACTCCAACATGGCCGCGTAGGTCCGGATGATCCTGGGCAAACACATTTCCAAGGCTTCTGCCTCATCCTTCGGCGGCTGTAGATAGGTGTGAGGGACAATCTTCGCGCTGCCGGGCTTGTAGAGGATGAGGTCGAGCCAAGGTCCATCATCCAAAGTTTCCCGGATGAAGCTTTCGACCTTTGGACTTTTGAAGCCTTGGAGAATGTCGAGCCGCCGATCCAGGTGATAGGAGAGTTCATTGGGGGGATCCGGCGCGGTCGGCGGATTCACCGGTATATTTGATGGAAAGAAACTCCACGCCGGTGTCCTCGCCCGCTTCAATCAGCCCTTTGCCGAATGGGAGGCGGCATGGTAGCAGATCGGATTGCTCCAACAGCTTGCGTCCGATCGCGGCGCGGTCGTCCTTTTGATCGAGCAACTTGGCCAGGGCGTAGGCCGCGTTCATTCGCTGGTTGATGTCCGTGTGATGGAACAAAACTGTTTCGAGCGGTTTGATGGCGCTCGCATCGCCAAGCATGGCTAACGTTACGGGAATCTGCTGGCGCGCGACGTTTCTGCCGGTCGGCTCACCGGGCTGGCCACGAATGACGCAGCCTTGATCCTTGGGGAAAACAGTGTCGGGGGCGTCGAGGCAGCGGATCAGGATTGGCACCACCCGGGGATCCATGAATGGCGCGAAGTCGATGCCCTTGTAACCGTTAAAGTCGCTGACCAGACAGGCATATTCGCCCACAGCCGTCGGGTGACGCTGTTCCAGCTTCTGGCAGAATTCCGCTTCCCCGCCGTCGAGAATGGCTTGGACGAGATACCTTGCGAACTCCGCGACGAAAGCACTTGGAAAATCCGCCTGTTGCGGACGGTTGCCCTCTAGCAGGAAATGTCCGGTCAGTAGCTTGGTTTGCCGCGGAGTGTCGGCGGCGCGAAAAAGGGTCAGGACTTCGTCTCTGGCTGCCGCCGGGTCGATGGCATCCAGACGATACAACGCCATCTGACGCGTTTCCTCCTTGCGCGTCAGCTCCCGCAAGCGGGCCACTTTTTCCGCTGGCGAGAGTTGCTTGGAATCCGCTACCTGCGAGACCTCGAGGTAAGCGGGAGAAGGGGCGACCTTTGCGTGGGCACTCGGAAGCAAGGCCGCGAGCCAGAGCGATGCAAACAGGCGAATCCGGGTGGCTTTTTTTTTCATGGCGGGGGTTGGAAGATTTCCCCTCTGAAGAGGAAGACACGGGCGGACGGGATCTCTTAGAAAAAAGTCAGGCCTTCTTCCGCGCCTTGAACCATTTCCTGAAATCCCCGCCGTGGGATTCCGGCAGGGTGCGTTGGCCTAACCAATCTTGCAGCGGCTTGATGGGGGCGACTTGGATCGGGAGATGGTTCATCGCTTTCGACATGGTCATCGCGGTGCGCCAGAGCGAGGGCGAGGTGGCGAGGTGGGCGAAGGGCGACATCGGGATGGCTCCGGCGGAGGGGATCTCCTCGCGCTTTGCCTTGTCGCGGAGGCGCAGTAACAGATCGGGGATCGGGATGTCCACGGGGCAGACTTCGTTGCACGCGCCGCAGAGGGACGAGGCTTTCGGGAGATCCGCGAGTTCGGGGAAACGGCTGCCGAAGAGGATGGGTGACAGCACCGCGCCGATGGGGCCGCCGTAGGTGGAGCGATAGGCGTGGCCGGACGCCTGCCGATAGACGGGGCAGACGTTCTGGCAGGCACCGCAGCGGATGCAGCGGAGGATTTCCTTGCAGTTCGAAGCGAGGACTTCGGTGCGCCCGTTGTCCATGAAGACGACGTGCATGTGCTCGGGGCCGTCGGGTTGGTCAGGCGAGCGGGGGCCGTTGATGAACTCGGTGTAAACGGTGAGCTGTTGGCCGGTGGCGGAGCGCCCTAACAAATTCAGGAAGACCGCGAGGTCCTTCTCCTCCGGGATGATTTTTTCGATGCCGACCAGAGCGATGTGCACCGGCACGGGAGCCATGCCGAAGCGCGAGTTGCCCTCGTTGGTGGCGAGGATGAGGCGGCCGGTATCGGAGCAGACGAAATTCGCGCCGGTGATGACGGCCTGCGCTTCCATGTATTTCCGCCGGAAGTGAACGCGCGCGCGGCGGGTGATGGTTTCCGGATCGTCGTTGTAATCGCCTGCGACTCCTTCGCGGAGAAACGTCTTGGCGATTTCCCGGCGGTTCTTGTGGATGATCGGCTTGACGATGTGCGAGGGTTCGTCGCCATCGAGCTGGATGATGAATTCGCCGAGGTCGGACTCCAGGCACTCGACGCCGTTCTCTATCAGGAACGGGTTGAGGTGGATTTCCTCCGCCGCCATCGACTTGGATTTCGTGAGCCGCGTGACTTCGTGGCCGCGCAGGATGGAGAGAATCGTCTGGCGGGCATCCTCGTCGGTGGAGGCGTAGTGAACATTGACGCCGCGGTCAGTTAGCGATTTCTCCGCTTTCGCCAGATAGTCGCCGAGGTGGTGCAGCGTGTGATCCTTGATGGAGGCCGCCAGTTTCCGCAACGCGTCGGGATCGGGATAGTCCTTGTGGAGGACGTAGTAACGCTTGTCCGTGCCGGCGGACGAGCCGTCGATGACCGAATGCTGCTTCTCGTCGGAAATGTCGCGGGCGTATTGATCGATGGGTTGGATGCCGATCATGGAAGTGAATTTCTGAGGATCTGGATCGCGTGAAGGTGCTTGATTGGACGGCCTTGGGTGATGGCGAGACCGGTGAGGTGCATCAGGCAGGACATGTCACCGCTGACGAGGATATCCGGGTTCGTTTCGAAAATATGGTCGAGCTTGAGCGATCCCATCCTGCCGGAAATGTGCGGGAAGGTGACCGAAAACGTGCCGCCGAAGCCGCAGCATTGCTCGGCCTGGCCGAAAGGTGAAACGACGGCGTTTTCGATGGATTCCAACAGCTTGAGAGTCGCTTCACCACTGCCGGTCCCTCGGCTGTGGCAGGAACGGTGGAAGGCGATGCGCGTGGTTTCATCGAATTTTCCCGGCCATTTCTTGATGCCCAGGCCGTTGTAAATGAAATCCATGACTTCCCACGTCCGGCGGGCTAGTGAGTCGATGGACGCATCCGGTGTTTCCTCGAACTGGAGCGGATTGCCATGGAAATTCATCGCGGCGCAGGAGCCGGATGGGACGATGACCGGCAGTTCGCCAGCAAAGACGGATGCGGTGTGGCGGGCGACTTTGCGCGAGGCCACCCAGTCGCCGGAATTGAAGGCCGGTTGGCCGCAGCAGGTCTGGTTTTCGGGAAATTCCACGCAGAGCCCGAGGTGTTCGAGAACTTCCACCGTGGCTTTGGCGACATCATCGTAAAAGGCATCGCAGAGGCAGGTGCCCATCAGGAGCACACGTTTGGAGAGAGGGCGGGCGACGGGATTGGCCATGGAAAAATGGGTGTTTCATGCCTTCGGAGGCACGCCTCGAAAGCTAGTAATTCAGCAGCAAAGGACAACTGGAATGTGGCCATAATGCGGTTACCTCAACGAACAGGGAGGTAATGCAATGTGCGCCCTGCCACGTGCAAATTCCGACGAATTGATCCGGTGGAAGCGGCTCTCAGCAAGATTGATTGAATTGAATGGCGCTTGTAATCAATGATTTATGCGTTGATTAGTGCTTTGGCCGGCATTCTGCAAGTTGGGAGGTGTCACCAACCCGACCACTCCATGCTCAACTGGACACTTACATTTCTCATCCTTGCCTTGATCGCCGGCGTTCTCGGTTTCACCAGTGTTGCAGGAGCTGCAGCCAGCATCGCCCAAGCGCTCTTTTTCGTTTTCCTCATCCTGCTGGTCGTTTCGGCCTGGGGCCGCTCTCTTCACGACAAGCCCCACTAGTAAAATTCACCACTTTTCTTCACCTGTTCATTCAGGTGATCCCCAATGGGGCAGGCGATCCGGGGGGCACGCCTGCCCCTGTTTTTTTGAAAATCCCGATTTTTGCGAAATGCGGGGGTGTGCGATTCCGGCACCCGGTTTGCGAGACGATATCAAGTGTCCGATAGTCTAACAAATTCTTCAGCCGACCGTCGGCGCGTTGAACGCGAGAATTGATAGATCGGTCCGGATCTTCTCCTCAAGATGGGAAATGTCCCCATCCACTTCGGCATCCCGGAGGCATTTCAACATGCTCAGCCAATGGGCGGCCTGTCTGCTGGGCGATTCCTTGTTTTCCAGAATCCGGATAGCCTCATCCGTCCGTCCATTCCTGGCCGCCTGCATGGCGAGTGGAAGCGCCCGTTGTTCCGGGCGAAGGACGAACTCGACCACTTGCCGCAGATCGACCGGACGCACGGGTTTGAGCAGGAAATCGACCACACCATGGCGGATGGCCCGCAGCGCGGAGGCGGGGCTAAGCGCGGCGCTGCATAGAATGATCGGAACCCTGTTGCCGTCGTTTCTCAGGGTCTCGATCACGCCGATGCCATCGAGATCGGGCATGCGCAGATCCAGAATGATGATATTGAAAGCCGTTGTCGCGATCTTGTCCAAGGCCACCCGTCCGGTGGCGGCGGTCTCGACCGTGATGGTCCTGCTGGCCAACGCGTAGGCAAAGCCCAAGCGCAGGGTCGGCTCGTCATCCACGACGAGGATCCTGAGATTCCCGCTTTCGGGAGCTTGTGCAATGTCAGGCGATGGGGACATCGATGTAAAATTCCGTTAGATCGTCCTTCCGTTCGAGCAGGCCGATGCGGCCGTCGTGCGCCCTCATGATTTCCCGGGAGATGAAAAGCCCGAGTCCGACGCCGTCCACCTGTTGTCCGGGTGCCCGATAGAAGCGCTCGAAGATCCGGCTTTGGCTGTTCTCCGGAACGCCGGGCCCTTGGTCGATGACCGAAACGCGCAGGTAATCCGCATCCGGTTGTGAAATCCTGAGGGTGACCTTGCCGTCTCGAGGGCTGTGCTTGACCGCGTTGGAAACGAGGTTGTTCAGCACTTCATCCAGCCGGAGCGGATCGGCGAGAATCTCGGTCGAGCCCCGGGTCTTGTCCTCGACGTCAATCGTGATTCCGTTGTTCGAGGCGATGCCCGAATAGAGCTGGGCCGCGCGCTTCACGCTGTCCGGAAGTGAGATCGGGACACAATCCAGATGGGTGGCGCCGTTTTCCGCCCGGGAAAGATCGAGCAGCGTGTTGAGGGTGGCGAGCAGCCGTTCACAATCCTCGTTGGCGGAACTCACCATCACGCGCTGCATCTCGTCGAGACGGCCGGTCCTTTCTTCTAACAAAAGGTGGAGCACCATCCGGATCCCGGTGAGCGGGGTTTTGATCTCATGACTGACGGTTGAGAGAAGATTGGTCTTCATGTCGTCCAGCCAGCGGATCCGGCTGACGTTGTGAAGGAGGACCGCCCAACCGGATTGCTTGGAATTCTCCGCAGCGTAGCGGAAAATACGGGGAAGGTAGTAATACTCCTGTTCATTGATGCGGAAGAGCAGGGCCTCCCGTGGATCCTCCGGCAGGAAATGGGCGGAAGTCTCGCGGCACTCCTCCAGGATGCGCTGGATCTTCATCGGAAGGCGGCCGGTCACCCCGAGCTTTTCCGTGAGGATTTCCGCCGCGGGATTGATCTGGATGATGCCGGTATCGTCACCCAGCACGAAGACGGGAGAGGGGATCGCCTCGAGGATGGCGCTGTTGACGAGGTTGGCGCGCGAGAGGTTCTCGTCGCTTTCACCGCGGCGGATCTTCAACTCGAGCGCCATGTCGTTGAAGGCGGAAATGACTTTGGAAAACTCGCTGCCCTGGCTTGGCTGCGGCAGGGTAAGCTCGAAGTTCCCCTTGCGGATCTCATCGATGGAGCGCTCCAGCGTGGACACGGGATCCACCAGATGGCGGACGAGCTGGAAATAGATGATGACGGCGATGGAGGTTCCTAACAATACCAGCGTGCCCACGAACAGGGTGTTCTTGCCCGAGTCCTCGCCGAGTTTGCCGGCTCCGGAAAAGAGCTTCTCCTCGCCGAGGGTCATCACGTTTTCCGTCAGATCGATCAGCCTCTGGGTCTGGATGCTGGCGGACTGGAGCTGCTTCTCGCGATCCTCCCGGGTGACGGCGGAGCCGGCGAAGTATTGCTCGTAAACCTCGAAATAGCTGGTGAAGACCTGGTCCAAGCGGGTCATCACGCTTTGCCAACGTGCGTCCTTGCTCACGCTCATCTGCATGACCTGGAGCTTTTCCTGCAGCCCCTTCTTTGTTTTGTCATAAAGTGCCCGGTCCGGCACCATGTGGGCGGGTGGTCCGGCGAGTGCCGGAAGATAGGTGGTGTTGATGGTCGTCGTCAGCGTGCGGACGGTCTGTGCGGCGTCGATCACCTGATAGTCCATCCGTAATTGATGATCGAACCGTTTGACCGAGTCGCGCATCAGCAACAGCGCCGCGGCACCGACACTCCAGAGAAGCAGGATGATGGTAAGGAGTCCGTAAAATAGCCGGAGGCGGAGCATGGAGGTGAGGTGGAAGGTCAACTGATGCCGAACCGCTTCCGTTTTCGATAGAGCGTTGCTTTGTCGATGCCGAGGACTGCGGCGGCATCGTGAAGAGATGGAGCCCAGCCGAGCACCTTGGTGAGGTGCGCTTGTTCGATCTCGTCGAGGCTGTGTTCCCCGCCGATGCCCGGGAGTCCCGATTTCTGATTGTCCGCGGAAGCGGGTAGGGGGGCTGGCCGTGGCAGGTCTTCGGCTTCCACCTTCGAACCTTGGCAAAGAATGGCCGCCCGCTCGATGGCGTTGCGGAGTTCCCGCAGATTTCCCGGCCAAGGGTGGCGCATCAAGGCGCTGCGACCGCTTTCGCTGAAGCCGTCGATCTTGCGGCCGAGTTGGGACGAGAAAAATTCCAGATAGTCCTTCGCGAAGCGCGCGAGGTCGGCAGGACGGTCGCGCAGCGGAGGTACCGTCACGCTGATGACATTGAGACGGTAGTAGAGATCCTCGCGGAATTCGCCGGCCTGGATGCTGGCCTTGAGATCCCTGTTCGTCGCGGCGATGACGCGGACGTTGACTTGGCGAACCTTGTTTTCGCCCAGTCGCTCGTATTCGCGTTCCTGGAGCAGGCGCAGTAGCTTCGGCTGGATTTCCATCGGCAGTTCACCGATTTCGTCGAGGAAGAGGGTGCCGCCGTCGGCCGCGTGGACCTTGCCCCAAGTGTCCTTGATCGCTCCGGTGAAGGATCCCTTCATGTGGCCGAAGAGCGCGCTTTCCAAGAGTTCCTTGGAGAGACTCGGGCAGCTCACCGTGACGAACGGTTTGTCCCGGAGGTGGCTGCGGTCGTGGATTTCCCGGGCGATGACGCTCTTGCCGGTGCCGCTTTCACCGAGGATGAGCATGGACGCGGAAGTGGCGGCAGCACGGAACAGGATGTCAAATTCTTCCCTCGTTCGGTCGTCCTCTGAGGAAAAACGGAGCGGCGGTGAGGAGTGGCGGACTTCGCTTTTGAGTTCCTGAACGACTTCTTTCAACTGAGTGACCTCGCCTTGGGTCCGAAGTGCCTTCTGCGCCTTGATCAGGATGGTGCGCAGCTGGTCCGGGGTGAACGGCTTTTCCAGATAGTCGAACGCGCCGAGCTGGGTCGCCTTGACCGCAGTGGAAATGGACGCGTGCGCGGTGAAAATCGTCACCAATTGCTGCGGCTTCATTGCCACGATTTTCTGGAGGATTTCCAACCCATCTTCGTCGCCTAGGCGGAGATCCAGAAAGACCAGATCGAAATTTTCCTCCTTGATGCGCTTCAGGGCGAGAGTGCCGTCTTCGGCGGTTTCTACGTAGTGACCCTCCCCTTCCAAGGCAAGCGAGGTGGTGAGGCGGATCGATTTTTCGTCGTCAACGATGAGAATGTCCATGCGATGTGGGTTGGTGAGGGAAGCTGCAGTTTCATATCATTCCACGTGCCGCAATCCGCACAATGCTTAACCATTTCAAAATGAGCGTCTTAGCTGATGTGCGGCGATGCTTGAGGAATCAGGTTTCGTGCAAAACGCCATGACGTAATCCGGTTCCGTGCAAGATGCAACAAGCTTTTCGCCCGGCGAGGGGATCACAGCAGCACGAAATGATTTGAAAATGAACGGATTATGGGATTTTTCCAACTTGGCTCAACGCATGCGATGGAAAGATTGCCATGAATCCTATACTAATCTCCAAAACCAATTGCCAGACATCCAAGAAGTCGTCGATCCGCCGCTTCGCAATCGCTACCGGAGCCGCCTTGCTCGTCTTTGCTGGAGCCTCCAGCTCCTGCAGCACAGCCAGAGGCTTCGGCCAGGACGTTGAGAAGACCGGGGATAAAATCCAGGAAGCGGCCAACAACTGAAGCGGAGGACTTCCTCAAACCGTTGGAAAGTGCTTGAGCACTTTTCCAGCGGCGTTTTCCGCAGTCAGGCCGTGGAGTTCGCGCAGCGTCTCGGGTTTCCCGTGTTCGATGAACTCATCCGGCCAGCCGATCCGCTCGACGGGAGTGTGAATGCCGGCATCGTGCAGGTGTTCGATGATGGCAGCACCGAAGCCGTTGAAGAGGACATGGTCCTCGAACGTGCAGACGACCTTGCATTTTGCCGCGTAAGTTTGAAGGACGTCAGCGTCGAGTGGCTTGATGAAACGCGGGTTGATGAGAGCGACGGACAGACCTTTCGCTTCCAGCAACAGTTTGGTACGTTCCGCCATTTCGAACAAAGTGCCGAGCCCGATGAGCGCGACGTCCGTGCCATCGGCGACAACTTCCGCCTTGCCGATTTCGATCAACTCGGGAACTGCCTTGACCGGAGTTCCCTTGATCACACCGCGCGGGTAACGGATGGCGGATGGGCCTGCATCGTAAAGGGCCATGGTGTGGAGCATGTCCACGAACTCATCCTCGTCCTTCGGCTGCATGTGGACGATACCGGGGATGTGGCGGAGGTAGCCGATGTCGAAGAGCCCGTGGTGGGTCGGTCCGTCGTCGCCCGAGAGGCCACCGCGGTCCATGCACAATCTAACCGGTAGGCCTTGGAGCGCCATGTCGTGGATGATCATGTCATAGGCGCGCTGCATGAACGTCGAGTAAATCGCGAGAAACGGCCGGAAGCCTTCGGTGGCCAGGCCGCAGGCGAAAAGTGCGGCATGTTCCTCGGCGATGCCGACATCGAAGTATCTATCAGGCAGCTCCTTCTTGAAAATCTCCAGCTTGGTCCCGCCGGGCATGGCGGCGGTGATGGCGACGATCTTCGGATCCTTCTTCGCGAAGTCCGTGACCGCCCGGCCGAAGAGATCCGAACAGGTCGGCGTGGCGGTCGCGTCGGTGGAACCGTCCTCGATCTTGTAGGTGCCGAGGCCGTGGAATTTCCCGGGATTGTCGAGCGCGGGCTGATAGCCCCGGCCCTTTTCCGTGATGATGTGGAGGACGACCGGCTCGTGCAACGTCTTGAGATGTTCGAAGGTCCGGACTAACAGCGGGAGATCGTGGCCATCGATCGGGCCGAAATAGCGCATGCCGAATTTCTCGAACAGCACGTTCTGGAAAAGCAGGTTCTTCGCGCCTTCCTCCACCCGGTGGGCGAGCGTGCGGGCGGCTTTGCCCGCGATTTTTTCGACAAACTCCGCGGCCTGCCGGCGGACGGCGGCATAGGTCGAGTGGGTTTGCAGCGCGTTGAAATAACGGGCGATGGCTCCGACATTCTTGTCGATCGACCACTCGTTGTCGTTGAGCACGACGATGAATTTCTTGGTCGTTTCCGCGATGTTGTTGAGGGCTTCGAGCGTCGGTCCGCAGGTGAACGCGGCATCGCCGGCGACGGCGACGACATGGTTGTCAGCGCCTGACAAATCGCGTGCGGCGGCCATGCCGAGCGCGGCTGATAGAGCGGTGCCCGCATGGCCCGCGCCATAGCAGTCGTGCTCGGACTCGCTGCGCAGCAGAAATCCATTAAGGCCTTTGTAAGTCCGGATCGTGTCGATCCGGTCGGCCCGCCCGGTGAGCATCTTGTGGACGTAGCCTTGGTGGGAAACGTCGAATACAAACTTGTCCTCCGGCGTGGAAAACACCCGGTGCAACGCAACGCTCAACTCGACGACGCCGAGATTCGGGCCGAGATGGCCGCCGGTTTTCGAAAGGGAATCGATCAGCGTGTGCCGGATCTCCGCCGCCAGTTTCGGCAAGTCGTCATCGGTGAGTTTCTTGACATCGCCGGGTGCGTGAATCGTGGAAAGCAGCGGGCCGAGGGCGGGGGGCTTAGAAGAGGCGGATGTCATTATCGTCGTCGTCAGAATCGTCCGGAGCACCGGTCGGTGTGGGGAGTCCGGCATTTTCCGCCGATTTCGCGTCCGCATCCAGCGCAATTTCGTTCTGGTTGCGCAGGGTGATCAGTTCGATGCGTCCGCGGGCCGATTGGAGGATGGATTCGCAGTGGGTCAAGTAGGTCGAGCCCTTCTCGTAATGGGCCACGAGTTCCTCCAGCGTGAGGTGTTCGTGCTCCATGGCCTCGACGATGGCTTCAAGCCCGGCGAGCGCGTCTTCGAAGGAGGGAGGGGCGGTGTCACCGCCTTCGGCATCTGGTTTGCGGCGTGCCATGGTCAGTTGCTACGTTGCTCCTGGTTCGGGTTGGGGATCAGGCGGTCGCTGTAATAGACCATGTCCGGAACTTGCAGCCATTTCCGGTACGGGTAGCGCTTTGCGATGCCTTCGATGTGCTGGTCCTTGTCGAAAATCGAGACGCCGTCCTTCCAGACCGCTCCCGCCCTGAAGGGATAGGTCGCCAGGGTGACCCGGCCATCCAGCACCATCGAGGTGAAATCCTGATAGTTGGCGGCGATATCCATGACCGGACCGGAGCCGTGGGATGACGGCGAAATCAGAATTCCGGCCACGGGAGTCTGAAGATCTGCGGCGATGGATTCGAGCTTTTCAAAGCCCTCGCGTTTCGGCGGCAGCCAGATGCTGACGCGGTCCGCGTACCAAGCGACGGCCCACGGCTGGTCCGAGAAAACGATTTGCTTGTCCTTCACCCAGCCCTTGAGTCCGGATTCAGTACTGTTGAGAACCGGTGCGAAGTAGGGCGGCCAGTGGGGCACCCCACCATGATCGCGGCGGTCCAGCCCGATCATGACGCTTCGGGGAAGCGAGAGGGCCAGCGGCAGCGCGCAGATCGCGATGACCACGATCAGATGGACATTTCTCAAAATCGGATTCGAGGCCACCACGTCGAGCCGGCTCCAGAGGATCGAGATGAACGCGATGCCATAGGCCGTCATGATTGGCGCGAACAGCAGGTGGAGCTGGTTCGGGTCCAGCGGATCCTTGGAAATCCCGAAAAACGCCATCCCGAGGGCGGCGAAAATCCACATCAACAGGATCGACCAGCGGAAATTGGCGATGGAGGCCCGCTTGAATGGATGAAGCAGGGAAATGAAAAACAACGGGGCGACGATGATTCCCCCAAGGAACGGAATGATGTCGGTGGCTTGAAGCAGCGTCGTCCGAAGGATTTTTGAAATGAGTCCGTTGAGGATCAGCGGCTGGGTTTCCAGGTCGGTGGTCCGCATGACCGCCGCTTCCGAGCCGTTGCCCAAGCCGTTATAGAGCGTGAGAAACGCCGTTCCAAAGGGTGATCCGGAGTGCGTGTTGTTCCGCATCATCACGAAAATGGCCGGTACCAGGATCAACACGAGAATGGAAATCCCGACGATCCCCCGCGGGCGGAAGGCGATCGCCGCATAGATGATGTAGCCCAACGCGATCCAGACAGTCATCCAGTGCGTCAAAGCCAGCAACGTGAAGAAAACCCCGGCGATGATCGCGGGGGTCATCGCAATCCGGCCTTCCGAAGCAGACTCGACGGCGCGGTAGACGAAATAAATCCCGCAGGAAAACAGCAGCAGCATCAGCATCTGCGGCAGCCCGCTCAGCGAATAACTCCAGAACGTCTCACAAAACAACATCAGGATCGCGCAGACACCCGCGATCTTCGCGTCGAAAATCCGGGAGATCAGCAGGTAGTTCACGCCGATGGCCATCAGGAAAAACAGCGTCGAAACAGTCGCGATCACCCGGTCGAGTGGGAACACCATTTCATTGGCGTTCATTTGCCAGACCGTGGATTTTGCATTGTCGGCTCCGATCAGCTTGAGCACCGCCGCATTGAGTAGTGGGTTGAGCGGGGAGTGATAGGTGTCCTCGAACAGAAAAAACGAGGTCGAGCTGTTCGCCGCTTTCTGCGCCTGATTGTAAGCGACGGGCCGGATCATCTTGGTGGTGAATCCATTGCCCCGGGCGATTTCCCGGGAGATCTGCGCCTGATCCATCGCTTGGGGGGAATTGAGCCCTTGGAAAAGTACGAACAGATTCCCAAGAGTCAGGATGATCAGGATGAGGAAAAACAAGCTGCGGCGGATGATGATACCGGTGTCGAGCTGTGAGGCGGTGATACTCATGAAAAGTGGGGATGAAGGCAGGCGATGAAAATCAGAGGCCGAGTTCCTTCAACTTGCGCTGGAGGGTTCTGCGGCTGACCCCAAGCAAATCCGCGGCATGAGTGCGGTTTCCACCGGCGATGGAAAGGGCTGCGCGGATCGTATTGGTTTCGAGGGCATGCAAGTTGAATTCCGCCGGTGCATCAAGGGTGATTTTCCCGGGTAGAGACGGCTCGCCGATGGCAATGGCTTGGAAATGCAGGAATTGCGGCAGGTGGCGGGCTTCGATGACGGAATCGTTGCTCATCACCACGCCGTGCTCGATGGCCGTGCGCAGTTCGCGGACGTTTCCCGGCCAGGGATATTTCAAAAGCAGCTCCATCGCTTCATCCGTCAGCGGCTTCATCGGGCGATCGTTTTCCTTGGCGAATTCCTGCAGGAAACTGTTCGCCAGCAGCACGATGTCCTCCCGCCGGGTGCGCAGCGGCGGCATCTCGATTTTTACGACGTTGAGCCGGAAATAGAGGTCCTCTCGGAAATCGCCGCGTGCCACGAGATCCTTGAGGTTCTTGTTCGTCGCGGCGATGACGCGCACATCGACCTTGATCGGCGAATTCGAACCGACTCGTTCCAAGGTCCGCTCGGAAAGCACGCGCAACAGTTTCACCTGCGTCGCCGCATCGATCTCGCCGATTTCATCGAGGAAAAGCGTCCCGCCGTCCGCCTGCTCGAACCGGCCGATCCGCCGTTGCGACGCGCCGGTGAACGCGCCCTTCTCATGGCCGAACAACTCGCTCTCCAATAACTGCGCCGACAGCGCCGCGCAATGCACGATCACCATCTTCGCCGCCGGTCTGCCTGATAGGTGGTGCAGTGTGTGCGCGACGACTTCCTTGCCGGTTCCCGACTCGCCTTCGATCAGAATGGTCGCACGAGTGGGCGCGACCTGTTGGACGAGTTCGGAAACCTTGCGGATCGCCGGGGATTTTCCGATCAGGCGATCCAGCTTGTGCGACTTCTTGACCTGCTGGGTGAGCTGCTGGTTCTCCGTTTCCAGGTTGCGGGTGCGCAGCGCGCGCTTGAGCAGCATTTCCACCTCGTCGAGATTCAGCGGCTTCGTCACGAAATGCCACGCCCCGCGCCGCATCGCCTCCACCGCCGTATCGACCGAGCCGTAAGCCGTCATCATGATCGCCAGCGGCGGTTCGGGCAGTGCGAGCGCCGCGTCCAGCAGATCCATCCCGGAGTCACCGCCTAACCGGAGATCGGTCAGCAACAGCTTGATCGGCTCGGTTTTCAAAATCGCCATCGCCTCGCTCGTCCCCGACGCCGTGTAAACGTCGAATTCCTCCTCCAACGCGCTCCTCAGTCCCTCGCGGGTGGCGCGTTCGTCTTCTACGATTAACAGGGTCGGCAACATGGTTTTGAAATTTAAAGATCGATGACGGGATCCGCATCCGGCGCTCCTAACAAACGAACCGAGCGTTCCGTCCTCGGAAGGTGGATCAGCACCCGCGTGCCTTGGTTCACCTCGCTCTCGATGGCGATCTCGCCGCCGTGCTCGCGGATGATCCGCCTCACGATCAGCAATCCCAGTCCGGAGCCGGACGATTTCGTCGTGCGGTAAGGCTCGAACAACGCCCCCATGTGCTCGGGGGAAATGCCGGAACCGTTGTCCTCGATGGAGATGATGTATTCGAAATCGTTCACCCGCGTCCGAATCGTGATGTGGCCCTCGTTGCAGGCGATCGCCTGATAGGCGTTCCGGATCAGGTTATAGAAAACCTGTTGGAATTGCCCTTGGTCGATGGTCGCCGGCGGAAGCGACTCCGCGAGATCGAGCTGCACCGAGATTTTCCGCGCCGCGATGTCCGGCTCCAGAAGCTTCAGCGTGTCGTGCAGCAGCAGGTTCAGATCCTGCCGCTCGCGATGCGGTGTGGTCGGTCTAACGGCATGAAGGAAATTCTTCAGGATCGCGTCCAGCCGCTTGATCTCCTCGCGGGCGGTGGATAGGTTTTCCTCCAGTGGTGCGCGATCACCCGCCGGCAGCTTGCGCAGTTTCCGTCCGAGCAACTGGAGATGGATGTCCAGCGAGTTGAGCGGATTCCCGATTTCATGGGCCACACCGGCGGCCAGAAGGGTGAGCGCGTTCAGCCGTTCTGATTCCAACGTCTCCTCCGCCTCGGCACGGGTCGTGGTTAGGTCCCGGACCAGCATCACGTAGCCGAGCGGTTCGTTCTCGTTTTCCGAGTCGTCGATGGGAGCCAGGTAGAAATTCAGATAGCGATTCTCCGGATAGAAAACCTCCAGATCGCGACTCACCGTCCGCCCCGGCTTGCCCAGCGTCGCCCAGTCCAGCCCGCGGATCTTGTCGGAAATGAAATCACCGGTCGCCTGTTCCGCATCAAGCCCGAAGAACTGGCAGGCCGCGTGGTTGAGGAAGCCGATCACGCCGTTCGGATCGAGGATGATCACCCCCTCGTGGAGCGCCTCGAAGACTTTTTCCAGGAATCCCTTCTCGCGGATCAGCCGCGTGACGATCTGCTGCACGTCGCCCGGGACGACGCGATCGAGCCGGGCCACCAGCTTTTCCAGGAAACCGGATTTCACCTTGTGTTTGCCTGTTTTGGGTTTCCGGTGTTCAGGAAGAGCCATGAGCGACGTTTTAGTAATCCTTTGCACCTTTCCGAGTCCAGAGCAGGCGCGACAAATTGGCACGGCCCTCGTGGAAATGCAACTCGCCGCGTGCGTGAATCTTATTCCCGCCGTCGAATCGATTTACCGCTGGCAGGGAAACATCGAAACCGCCACCGAAACCCTCGCCATTTTCAAAACCACCGCCGCCGTTTTTCCCGCCTTCGAAAAAGCCCTCACGGAACTCCACCCCTACGAAGTTCCGGAAATCATCGCCCTCGAACCCGCCCAAGTCTTCGGGCCGTATCGCGATTGGGTGATTGGTCAAACGTCACCAAATTAGCCGAGGTGAGAAAGGAACCCTTCCTGCTTGCTGCCTCCATCCAATGGCCCTTGACTGGAGCAAGTAAAACGTTAGATCGACATGCCAAGACCCATCACTCCTTTCGTCGGCTGCGACGTTTTCGTTACCGACGAGGCGGGTCAAGTTCTGCTCATCCGTCGTCAGGACGACGGACTCTGGGCCTTGCCCGGCGGTTGCCAGGATATCGGGGAAACTCCGGCCGAGTGCGCCTGTCGCGAGTGCCGGGAAGAGACCGGTTACGAAGTGCGGCTGCTAAAACTGTTGGGCGTCTTCAGCTCCGCCCGATACGAGTACGTCCACTACCCCTGGAAGGACAACGAGTTCTGCCACCTGCTTTTCCACGCTGCCATCATCGGTGGAGTACCGGGGCTATCCGACGAAACACTGGACGTCGCCTTCTTCGCGCCGGACGCGCTGCCACCGCTTTCCGACGGACATAAGCCCCGCGTTGAACATGCCTTTCGTGCTTTGGCGAATCCGACACTGCCGCCGTTTTTCGAGTAGCAGGCTCCAGCCAACCTTTAATGGCGCCGCGAAATCCGCGGTTAAAAAAATCCTCAATACCGCGCCACTTCCGGATCGATCCGCTCCGACCAGGCCTCGATCCCGCCGCTCATCGAAAACGCGTTCTCCACGCCGATGGAGCGCAGGAAATGCGTCGCCCGCAGCGACCGCACGCCGTGGTGGCAATAGACCACCACTCCACGTTCGTTGCGAGCCAGCAGTTTCTCCCGGACTCCGGGAAACAAACCTAGCGGAAACCATTCGTTGCCGGCGATCTGGCAGATCGCCAGTTCGTCCTCTTCCCGGCAGTCGATCAGTTTCGGCCGTTCCTCACGCGGCAGGTGGATCCATTCCGCCACCGCTTCCGGGGTGATTTCCATGGTCGCCGAGGCGTCAGGCAGGTGCGTGGTCATCTGATAATTTGAGCGCGAAATTCATTTCGCGCGGATGGCTGTTGGAATCACGCAGTCCAGTTAGATCCTCACTCGACAATCACCGGCGTCCCGACCTGGACGTTCTGGAAGAAGTGTGTGGACATGTGGTGGGGCATCCGGATGCAGCCGTGGGAGGCCGCATAGCCGGGAAGGTAGCCCGTGTGCATGCCGATGCCACCGTTGAAGCGCATGAAGTTCGGCATCGGCGCGTTGTAGAAGATCTCGGTGGATTTCGGTTTGTCCGTGCGGATGTCCACATTGTCGTTGGTAGTCATCCCGGAGGCGCGGTCCTTGAAGACGCCATAAGCGGAGGAAACGTGGTCCTCGTCCTTTTCCGTGATCTTGTATTTTCCAGCCGGCGTGCCGTGGTCCTCAGTGCCGCTGGAAATCCGGGAAATCCCCACCAGCGTGCCGCCCTTGTAGAAAAACGCCTTCTGCTGGCCACGGTTGATCTTGATCAACGGACTGCCCTGCGCGCTGTCGCCGTCCCAGTAGGAAACGTCGTCCGGGATGGCCGGGGGCTTGTGATGCGGGCCGCCCGAGGTCTGCTGGTGGACGGGTCCGCCAACTCCCGTCAGGTAATCCGAGCGTCCCGGTCCGCTTGAGAAGCAGGAACTCAGCGCGAGCGCCAGAGCCGCCAGCGGCAGATAGTTAAGGAAAGTTGACTTCATAGGCGGCGGAGACTGCACTCGGAACGTCCGCAGGTCAAGCCAACGGGGTCGGTTTGACGGAAACGGCCCGAAAGAGATCTTCCTCGTCAGGTTTCACGGGTTCGCCTAAACAACCGAAAAACTGATGCCGTTGGGAGAAATCATCGCTGAAATTTTCATCCGAGGGATTCTCGAGGTGATCGTCTACGGTCTGGCCTACTACACGGGTGCCTTGGTTCTGACCTTGGCCAGTTTCGGTCGGCTGAGGCTGGCGCCGCTGGAGACCTTCCAAGATAGGAACCGGGGAGAGAAATGGTGGTCTGGGAATATTTGGCTACTTCGCCCCGGCCGGGCCCGCGCATTGCGGGCCGAATGGATCTGTGTGTTCGGTTTATTTGTGTGGGCGGTCGCGGGCTTCGCGATCTATTTTTCCATGAAACTGCTGTGATTGGACCTACACGGACTTCACCATCTTCACGTGGGGGATTCCGATTTCGGTGAATTCATCGCCGGATCGGGTAAAACCCAGCGATTCGTAAAATCCCGCGACTTGGCACCGGGCGTGGAGTGAAATGTGCCGGATGCCGTTTTCCGCGAGATGATCCTGGAGCAGGGTCATGAGGGTCTGGCCGTGACCGCATCCTTGCAAGTCGCCGCGGACGGCCATCTGGCGGATTTTCACCTCATCTGCGGAAATGGAGGTGGCGATGGCGCAGGCGGCGAGGCTTCCGTCGGTTAGAAATAGGCCGAAGTGGCGTTGCAGGCGCTCGGCGGTTAGGTCCTCGTCGTAGAGGTTCATGCCCAGCGGCGCGCGTAGCACGGATTGGCGCAGTTCGCATTCCATCCGGTATTCCGGTGAGTCGTAGGGGATTTCGGCGAAGTGCATGGATGGGTGGGGGAATTAAGGGGAGTGGACGTCTCGTCCATTCGCAGGGACGAGACGTCCCTGTCCCCTAACGGCTGCGCTCGATGTGCACCGCGACGCACTCGGTGTTCGGCAGGATGTGTTTCTCGATGGTGACTGCGACGTGTTGCAGCGGATGATTTTCCAACAGATGTCCGGCGATCTCGGTGGCGAGTGTCTCGATGAGCCGGCGCGGCCTAGCGGCCGCGAGGGCTTCGATCTCCAGCGAAACCTGATAGTAGTCGATGGTGCGCGAGATTTCATCCGCCAGTCCGTTGAAGCCCTGCGACGGCGTCATTTTCACAGTGACTAACAGCGTTTGGGAAGCCGCGCGTTCCTCCTCGGGCACGCCGATCAGGGTGCTGACGCGAAGGCGGCGGATCTCGATGATGTCAGGCGTGGACATGGGGGATGAGCTGGCGTTCGAGGGCCTCGGCGATGAGCACGCGGGTGGGGTGGTTGAGATTGAGTTCAAGCGCGTCGGACGGGGTGAGCCACATGAATTCCTCGGCCTCGTCATTGAGGGTGACGGCGGTGGTGGTGGCGCGGGCGACGTAGTTGAGCAGGATGAAATGCTCGGGCCGCATGAACTCGGGCGAGTCGATGCTGTCCTGAACGAGGGCGAACTCGACGTTCGTTAGATCGAGTCCGGTTTCCTCGCGGATCTCGCGGCGGAGCGCGGCGGTGGATGGCTCGCCGCGCTCGATTTTTCCACCGGGGATGCCCCAGCGGTTGCCCCACTTGTGGGTGCGGACCATCAGGACTTTTCCCGCACCGTCGTGGATGAGCGCGCCGACGGTGGAGACCGGGCGGGAAACGCTGCGGCGGCGGTCGAGCAGGGTGCGCAGGACGCCGAGGTCGGGCACGGTGATGTCCGGTCTAACGGCGGCGAGGATTTCCGCGTGGTTGTAGCCGGTGAGCACGGCGATGGAGGAAATGCCGCCATGCCGCGCGGTTTCCACATCGTGCGTCATGTCGCCGACGAAGGCGGTTTCCGCGGGATTGAGGTCGTGGGTTTCGAGGATGCGGTGGATGATTTCCCGTTTGTCCAGGACACCGGAGTAGGTGGCTTCGAAATGGTGGCGGAATCCGAAATCGTCCATCTGCCGCTCGAAGGCGAGCGTGTCCATTGACGTCAGGACAAAGGTGCGGATGCCGAGGGCGGTGCACCATTCGAGTTTTTCCCGCGCGTGCGGCAGGACGGTGACGGGCGTGACGGCGTTGTCGAAGGCGGGTCGGAAATGGGCTTCTAACTCCTCCAGCGGAATGTTAGGCAGTAGCTCGGCATAGAATTCCCGATAGGGCAGGCGGAAGCAACGGCGGAAGGCCTCGCGGTCGAGCTTGGCGATGGCGTATTTCTCTAACACCGCGTTGGTCGCCTCGATGACCGGGCCGAGATCGTCAACGAGCGTGCCGGACCAATCGAAGATGAGGTTTCTGAACATGGGGAAGAGAGGCTAGAAACCAGAATCCAGAGACAAGAGGGAGAGATGGCAATCAGGTGAATGATGGGAGCGTTTCATTTTTCTTCTTCTCTTGTTTCTGGCCTCTGGCATCTGGCTTCTTGAGTTAGCCGAGTTGGAACTTGATGGTCTTGATCCGCCCTTCACCGAGCTGCTCGCGGATGCGTTTGAGGAGCATGGGCTTCATTTGCTCCAGTTGGAAGCGCAACGCGGGCTGCGTGACGCGGAGGACCAAGTTGCCGCCTTTCACGGAAATCGGCTCGGTATGGGAAGCGATGAAATCTCCGGCGAGTTCTTTCCAGGTCGCGCGGACCTGGTCCTCATGAAGTCCGTCCTCAGCCCCGGCGGCACGGAGGATGGCGGAAATGAATTTCTCCGCGAGGTGGATGCCGGCGTTGAGATCGTCCGGTTCGTCGGCACCGCGCCATTCCCGTAGGATTTCCTCTCGGATTTTTCCAGGGCGCGGCGGCTTTTTCATGGCGGAGAGCGCTTTAAGCGTCGCCGTCCTCGCCGATGGCTTCCACCGGGCAGCCTTCCATGGCTTCGCGGGATTGGGCGACTTCCTCAGGGGTGGTCGGCTGTTTGAAAACGTAGGAATATCCCTCGTCGTCGGCGCGGGTGAAATTGTTCGGCGCGGTTTCGCGGCACAGGTCACAATCGATGCACTGGCTGTCCACATAGAACTTGCCGGGCACGTTTTCCACATTCTTGTCTTCGCGGTCAGCCATGGAGGATAAAAAGGATTGCAGCCCTTCGATGCCTTCACGCGGCCTTTGTTGCAACTGGATTTTTCCGGAACTTCCGATTCGCCTTTCGCACTGGTCAAGACGGAGTCGCGGCTTTAATTACTCCCGCAGCCGCCCGCCATGACACCCAAGCCCCCATCATCCTCCGACGGATCCGCCCTTCCGCCCCGGCACCGGCCGCCCATGGGCAATCTGGCCAAGGATACTACGGAGATGGATTTATGGGCCTTTGATGACCTCGATCCACTCGAAGACACGCCCCCGGCCGAGCCGCCGAAGACGACGCGGCTGGGAATCCCCGTCCCGCGGGATAGGGAGAACCCGGCCGGCGAAAAGGTGAAAAAACCTTCATCCGCGGAGAGAATCACCCCGCGCCAGGACTCCGGCGGCAGCGACGACATCTCGGTCAATATCCAAAAAAGGGGTGGGAAATCCCGTTCTCCCGGGGCGGCGACGGTTCAGACTTCATCGTCAGGCCAATCCAAACCCGGCAGCGATTTCGACGATCTCGACAGTTGGGAGGAAAGTGTGCCAGCAATGGAAACTCCCAAGAGTCTTGGTGAAATGCCGGTCTCGAAGGAATCCGAGCATCACAAACCCCAGCCCCAGCCGATGGCAGTTGAGGCGATCCCTTCACTTCCGCCCGTCGCCGCGGACGACGATGATGAATTCACCCCGCACATGAGGGATGATATCCCGCCGGTCTCCATTCGTCCGAAGTTGAACCTGACCCGCATCGAGCGCGCGGGACTCATCGCCCTGCTGGCGATCCTCGTCGTGGGCGGCGCGGTGTTTTATTTCAACACCATCAGCCGCCTGCCGACCGCTGCCGCGAGGGTGAAGGAAAATGATTTCCCGATCCAGGGCGATAAAATCAGCGTCCGCTCTGCAGTCACCTTCTGGCGCGCGCCGGTCACTTCGGGAACCAACGTCGATACGGTCCGCCGGGACACGTTGCTGATCCCGGTGGTCGACTTCGCCACTAGCGGAGGCCCGGCGGCCATCCGCGTGTTCTTCCGCGACAGCGAGGGCGAACTCGTTGGCGACGCCGTGAGCCGCTCGGTCCGCGGGGAAATGAAATTCCAATTCGCGGCCACCGCCGGACTTGATGACCTTGCGAAGCACGCCGCCTATCGCACCGGACAAAGCAAGCCATGGACCATCGAGGTCCGCGAGGCTCCTACCGCGGACTCGCCGACCACGGCGTTCAGAAAACTCTTCGAAATGAACATCGCGTCCGACCGCCGCTGAATTTTCCATCCCAATGTCCAATCAAGAAGTCACTCCACTGGTGCCGCGCGAAGGCTGGCACGTCATGCACCTTTTCTATCATGTCGATCACGCGCAATGGGCGCTCTACAGCGACGACGAAAAGCGCCAGGCCAAGACCCGCCTCACCGAACTGGTGCAGGAAATCCGCGCCACGCCGGACACCCACCTGCTCATCTTCTCCATCGCCACGCCCAAGGCCGACCTCGGATTCATGCTTCTAACGCCCGACCTCCAGGTGGCCAACATTTTCGAGAAACAACTCAGCCTTTCGTTAGGCCCGGAAATCCTCAGTCCGACGTATTCCTATCTCTCCCAGACCGAGAGCTCCGAATACACCACCACCCGCGAGCAATACTCCGCGGAAACCCTGATCGGTGAAAAAGGCCTTGCCGAAGGCACGCCCGAGTTCGAGGCGGGCCTCAAGGAATTCGACGAGCGCATGGCGCACTACCTCAAGCACCGCCTCTATCCGGTCCTGCCCGACTGGCCGGTGATCTGTTTCTATCCGATGTCCAAGCGCCGCAACGGCGGCGACAACTGGTATGCCCTCGATTTCGAGGCCCGCAAAAAACTCATGGCCGGCCACGCCCGCGTCGGTCGCACCTATTCCGGCCGCATCCTCCAGCTCATCACCGGCTCCACCGGCCTCGACGAACACGAGTGGGGCGTCACCCTGCTCGCCAAGGACACCATCGACGTGAAATCCATCGTCTATGAAATGCGTTTCGACGAAGTCACCGCGCGCTACGGCGAGTTCGGGGATTTCTACATCGGCATGCAGCTTCCGCTCGACGTGCTGTTCCGCCGGATTTGCCTGTAGTTCGGGTGGATTGTGAAGATTGCGTGAATTGATCGTTTCGCGCGGCGATTCTGTTTGTCAGGCCCGGCGGTTTGCCTAGCTTGCGATCATGAGAACCAGTTCCGTTATGGTCGGGCTAACATGCATCGCCGCGGTCCACGCGCCGGCGCAGGAGGCGGACAAGGTGGAGCAATACCGCGGGATGTTGTTGAAACGCCCGGAAAACGCCGTGCTGTTCGGACGTCTGGTGGATGCCTGGCTGGAAAAAGGCGAGATGGCCGGCCTGAAGGAACTGCTGGAGGCGAAGGCCGCTGCGGGTGGTCCGGCGGATTGGCGCCTGCTGGCGGTTTTCCGCGGTTATTCGGGTGACGAAGCGGGCGCGATTTCGGCCTTGGACGAGGCGCTGAAGAAAAGTCCGGATGATTCGCAAACGAGACTGGCGCGGGCGAAGGCGCTGGGGACGGCGTCGCGGTTTGAGGACGCGCTGGCGGATTTGGAGATCGCGGCGAAGGATCCCGCCGTTCTGATGGAGGCCGGGACGCTGCGAGGGAAATTCCTGGCGCGCGCCGGTCGCCCGGCGGATGCGGTGAAGGCGTGGATGGAGGTCATCGCCGCCCATCCCGCCGATGAGGGATTGCGGGAGGATTTGATCGAACTGGAGATCGGCGAGGGCATGTTGGACGAGGCGGTGGCTGCCGCGACGGAACTGGCCGACAAGACGGCGGATCCCTATCAGAAGGCGCTGCGCCAGATGCGCGTGGCGGAGATTTTCGCCCAGGCGGGGAAGAAGAACGAGGCGGTTGAAAAATACCGCGCCGTGTTCGCCGTCTCGGCGGAAAGCTCGTGGCTCGAGCGCGAGGTGCTTGCGCGGGTGAACGCCTTGTTTTCCCGCGAGGACGATACCGCCGGGCTGCGGGGCTTTTACGATCAACTGCGCGAGACCTATCCACGGCGGGTGGTGGTGAAAAAGGAGGCCGCCCGCAGCCTGATGGCATCGGGCGAGGGCGATGAGGCGGTCGCGATGTTCCGCGAAGTGCTGAAGGTGCTGCCGGGTGACCGTGAGGCGCGCGACGAATTCATCGCGATGCTGGAAGGAGCCGGTCGCCACAAGGATGCCGCGGATGAGGTGTCGGCCCTGTTAGCGACGGCGGACAAGGATGCGGCGCTGTGGGAGAAACTGGCGGGCATCCGGAAATCCCTGGGGGACGAGGCCGGAGTGAAAGAGGCCGTGGAAAAGGCGGTCGCGCTCGTTCCCGAGGGCGAAGCCGGCAGCATTTCGGCCGCCGCGATTTACGAGCGCTACGGGCGCTCCGATGACGCGGAGCGCTGCCTGCGAGAGGCGGTGAAATCACACGGTCTGGCAGGTGAGGCGGGCGATGCTCTCGCCGCTTCGCTGGCGAACCGTGGCAAGGCCGACGAAGCCGTCGGGCTGTGGCGGGAGATGGCGAAAACCGCGGATCGCGAGGGCCTGTTACGGATTGTTAGGTCGCTCACCGCCAACGGCCGTGCGCCGGATGCCTACGGAATTCTGTCGTCGCGCATGGTGGATTTCGAGGGGGATCCCTTGTTGTTAGCCGCCCTTTGCCAGTCCGCGCAATTCGCGGATCAGGCCGAGGGCGCGATTCCCCAGGCGCTGGATCTGGTTCGTCAGGCGAAGACCGCGGGTGATCTCGAAACCGCGCTGCGTCAGGCCCTGGCACTCGTATTCCGGGCCAAGGAACCGCGGAAATGGATCGACGAACTCGCCTCGAAGGCGAACCCGGGTACCCAGGAGCTGTGCCTGCTGGCGGAAATGCAGGAAACGCTGGGCGACAGCATCGAGGCGGACCGCATTTTGAAGAAGGCGCTGGAAGGCGGCGATCCACTGTTGGCCGCCGCCCAGCGCGTCCGCTTGTTCGAGTTGCGCGGGGATTTCGCCTCGGCGATCACCGCCACCCGTGACTGGCTCGCCTTGCCCGGCGGGCTCAGGACCGAACAGGTGAAACGTCTCGTCAATCTCCACGAGCGGAGCGGCGATAACGAGGCCGCCCTCAAGGAAACCGAAAACTGGAAACGCATTGCTCCCGGCGACAAGCTCGCATGGGCGAAGCGGGCGGAGCTTTTCCAGGCCGATGGCAAGTCGGAGGAAGCTGTCGCGGAACTGCGGCGCGCGCTCGCCAAGTTCGGCAACGAGGAGGAGATGCGGTCGAAACTCGCCACCGCTCTATCCGAATCCGGCATGGAGCCGGAGGCATGGCGCATGTATTACGGCCTCTATGACGAAGCGGAATCACCCGCCTCGAAGCTGAAATGGGCGGGATCACTCGCGGAGCTGGCCGCCCGCGAGGGCAAGGAAGAGGAGCTGCTCAATGATTTCAAACGCCGCGCTCGCGACAATCCCTCGTCGGTGGTCCCGCTGCTCGCCCTGGCGGAAATGTACCGCGCTTGGCAGCAACCGGAGGAGGAACTCCAGTCTCTATCAGAAGCCTCCCGCCGGAAACCCGATGACACCGCGTTGCTCCAGCGGCTGGCGGATATCGAGGAGCAGTCCGGTTCCAGCGAGAAGGCCGAAGCCTTGCTCAAGTCCGCGATCCGTATTCAGGACACGCCGGACAATCGCCGCCGCCTCTCCGCCTTCTGGATCCGCGCAGGCGAATCGGAACGCGGTCTCGCGGAATTGCTCGCCACCAAGGGGGCAGCAAGCCCGCGCGATACCGAGAAACTCGTGATGCCCCTCGCCGACGCGAAGGACTGGGAGACTGCGGTTAGAATTCTCGATGCCGAAGCGCCGCGCCATCCCGAAGACTGGCGCTTGGCGTATCTTCACGCGGTCGCCCTTGCTCAGGCGGACAAAAAGGAGGTCGCCTTCAACGCCTTTGCCGCGCTGCTGGGGGCCAAGGGCGATCTGCCAGGTGTCCTGCCGCTCATTCAGCCGAATCAAATGCAGTGGATGTCCGGTGCCCAAGCCGGGAATTCCGATTTCAGGTTGTTTTCCCAGCTCCAGTTGTTCGCCACGGCGTCTCAGGAAAACCGGCGCATGTATTATGGCATGAGCCAGCCCGGCCTTCCCATGCCGGGCACGCTGGTGGAAGCGCGCTGGATGGCGCTCAGCCAGGCGCTCTCGCTCGCCGGAGAGAATCCGGAAACCCGCGCCACCCGGCTCGCGGCGCTGACCTCCAGCGACTTGACCGGACTGGAATTCATCAAGTCCGTCCATGGCCTCAAGTCCGATGAACTGCGCGAGCGGATGATGGCGGAGAACGCTGATCCCCTTCTTTTCCGCTGGTATCTCGAAACAATGAACTTCAATCCCTATCAGGAGCGGACCGTTGATTTCAAACTGCTCCGCAAGGGCGTGGATGTTTGTCTCAAGAAAGATCCCGAGCTTGCCCTGATGTTGATGCGCTCGTTGCCGTTGGTTGGGGAAAACTGCCTCGGCACGGAGGGCGCGCGCCAGATGCTGGACCTCATTTTGGCGCTCGATGATGAAAAGCGCTCCGGATACCTGCCGTCCCTTCAGATGCTCGTTTTCGCGGATGAGAAAAATGTGCCCAAGGAGATTCGCGACAAGGCCGAAAGCATGATGCTCGCGGATCTCAAGGCGACGCAGGAGAAATACGGAAATACCTGGCTCGCCGACTCGCTGGCCTTGCAATGGATGCGTGCCGGACGTTTCGATGACGCCGTCGTCCTGCTGAACCAGACCTATGAATTCGGCAAAACCCTTTCTCCGAAGGCCGCCCATAACCAGGCGAGGATGTATGGCATGTACGGAAGGCAGATGGCAGGAGAGGGTGGAAAAATGGCTTTTCCCGCGGTCCTCGCGACTTCGGTGAGCCACGCGTTCCAGTCGGAGTTCAACAACGGAAATGCTAACGGAATGGTCGCGTTGACTCCCGCCCGGAAGAAGTTGCTCAGTCTGCTGGGCGAGCAAGCCGGAGGTCTTCCCGGCCAGCCGGGACAAGAACCCAGGGTGCCTATCGAGCTTGACGGCCTCGCCAAGGTGCTTCCCGAAATCGCCGATCCCTATCTCCGTGTTTTCCTCGCCAATGGTGTCGGCAAGCCAGGGCTGATAGAAGGCGAGATCGCCGGGTTGGAAAAATCCCATGCGGATGATGCCACCGCCCTTTACATCGCGGCCGCCTATCGGCTTTCGGTCGGCAAGGACCCGGCGAAGGCGTATGCGCTTCTATCCAAAGCCTGCCAGCTCGCGAAGCCGGACGCCTCGCGGGACATGATGGACTGGCAGCTCTGCGAACTCGGGTCCGGCTTCACCGACGAAGTCCGGAAAGGGCTGGACCTGGA
This sequence comes from Verrucomicrobiota bacterium, assembly GCA_040386755.1. Lineage (GTDB taxonomy): Bacteria > Verrucomicrobiota > Verrucomicrobiia > Verrucomicrobiales > Akkermansiaceae > Luteolibacter. The sequence continues at coordinate 491,449 of JAZKEY010000002.1, forward strand.
GCCCGCCCGCCGCGCGGCGCTCCGGCTGCGGAAGGCCATGTCCCGTGACGAGGACTCGAAACGCAAGCTCGCCGCCAACATGGCCCTGCTCGGCCTCGAAGAGGAAGGGAAACGATACTCCACCGCGCCCAAGGCGGTCATCGGGCTTCGCCAGCCCTACGGTCTATCCGGAAGACGGATGAGCGGGAACTCACAACGGGAAGCGGATCAACAGGCTCTGGCCACTCTCGCCGGCCAGGGAAAACGGGAAGCCGCCGCCCGGCGGGCCATGGGTGAAATCCGCCGCCTGAAGGCAGCCTCATCGATGCACTCGAATTCCGAGTATGAGGAGCGCCAGCTTTTCGAACTCATCGTATCGCTCAAGCTGGAGGACGACCTTGTCAGAATCTCGCAACCGGCCGCGGGTGCCGGCTTCAACAGCCGCCGCGAATTCGCGATGTTGCTGACGCGGTTGAAAAAAATGGACCAAGCCCTGCCGATCCTGCGGGGACTCTCCACCGAGAAACCGGACGATTTCCAGGTCCGCACCGCGCTCCTGCTCGCGCTGCCGAAGGAGGAGCAGAAAAGTCATATCCTGACCCTGGCCGATGGAAAAATCGACAGCGACCGCATCGCCACTTGGTTCCAATCTGTGTTAGAGCGCAATGAGGGCAACGAGAAGTTGGAAAACTATCTGGCGGCTGTGGAAATGTTCGTGCTGTTTCTTGAAAAGCTGCCGCCCTCCTTCGATCCGCAGCAGAACCTTTCCTGGGTGAACTATTTCAGCAAGGAGCTGTTCCAGAATTACTCTTTCGGGGAGGTGCGGTTGAAACCGCTTGGCCGTTCTTCGGGGAGCTCGGATAAATTCGATGAGGCGAAGACGGCGGAACGCGACGCACTCGCCCGCCGGCTTCACGAGGCGATGCTGCGCCATCCGCAAACCTGCGAGCAGGGATTCATCCTGATGCTGGCTAACAAATCCGCCCTCGGGACCAGCGATGAGACCCTCGACAAGGCCGCACGGGCCGCGGTGGCGCTCGGATTCCGCATGAAGCCGGATGACGATGACTCGAGGCGCTCGTATGGCGGCAGTCGTTCGCAATGGCTCTGGATGTGGCGGACGAATGGCGGCGGAGGCCGGAGCAGTGGCACACCGGAAGGTGCCATCGATCCCATGAGCTATCTGATCCGCCATTCCGCCGATGGCAAGGGAGCCAATCCGTTCTCGCCTGAATTCCTCGCGGATCTAACCAAGGATGATTCCGAGCGGGGCAAGTCCTTCAGCGAGTGTTTGGAAATCGTGGATGCCGCGGGACTCGACAGGTTTGCCTCATGGAAGGACAAGGCAAAGGATTCCCCGCAAACTGCGTTGGAGAAGCTGGTATGGATCAGCCGTCTGGCCTATTTCAAAAAGCGAGGTGACATCCTCGATGCCGCCTTGGAATTCTCCTGCGACCTCGCGTTGGGAAAAGTGGGCAACGGAGCCGGCCGCCACGCGGCCGGTGGTTCCGAGGTGCTCGCGCTTTCGGTATCGGACGCCGTGGGACTTCAGGCGAAAACCAAGGCGATCGACCGCATCACCAGGAGACTGTTAGGTCCGCCAGAGGCTTGGGAGCTTTATGGAAATCCCGATAGCAACCAAGGCCTGTATGCCGTACAGATGCGGGTCGGGCTTTACCAACAGTTGTGCCAGTCGTTCCAAACCGACCGGGCGAACACCGTGGCAATGGCCCGTTTTGCCGCTGAAAACCGCATCTGGCTGACGAATTTCGATTTCCGGAATCACAGCGGCCAATGGCAGACGAGCGGAGACGCCGGGGCGATCGCGAGCGACTGGCGCGAGAGCGGCGTGTTTTCCCCCGGCGCGGCCCTCGCGGGGGCGGGAAAGAATGACGGCGTCTCGTTGATCGAGTCGATGGAATCCGTCGCCGGCAATCTGGGAAGCGACACGAAGATAAAGCTGGGTGAGATTTTCCTGGAATCCGAAGGCCCGGAGCGTTTTTGGGAGCGGTTGCTCGGTGCCCGTTTCTCTAACGACACCGGCGCCGCGGTGGCTGAGCTTGATCGTGAGGCCGTCGCGATTTCCAAATGGCCGCCGCATTGCCGCGATGGCCTGGCCCGCACCGTGGTCAAATGGTTCCCGACTGCGGAGAAATCCGCCGGTGCCGGCATCAAGCGCCTGCTGGCGGACTCCCGCAAACAGGGCGACACGGAGACTCGCAAGCAGGCGGAAGCCTATATCAAGGAGGGTTTCCCAGCGGACATGCAGCCATATTCGGTTAGCAACAGCCTGGGCGTCATGATGCGCCGCCTGGTTGCCGATGATCCCGAACTGGCGGTGAAGGTATGGCTGAAGGCGCTTGAGTTTTTCGAGAACTCTCCAAATGGATTTTCCGCCAGTGGCAATGGCTACAGCCGCACAGCCACGCAGTATGCCAACGGCGAGCTGATCCAGGCGTTTGGCAATGGTGATACCCCGGTGCCGATGTTCGCGGAGTTCGTCGTCCTGTTGGAAAAGGGAAGTCCGGGATCCACCTCCGGCATGTTCGATTCCAATTCCAGTTATTATCTGAGGGAGCTGTTCGAACGCTACCGGGTGCGTTCCAAGGATGCCTTCGTGAATGACAAGGCGCTGGCGGGAATGAAAGCGGAGCTCCGTCCGTTCGTCGGCATCCTGACGGAAATCCATGAGGACGCGTCGAAGGAGGCGCGCCCGATCGCGGCGCATCTCTATCTGATGGATGCGATCTACAACTCATCATCTTCCAGTAGTTCCACCCGGCCGCAGCTGCTGGAGTGGACGCGCAAGGACCTGAAAAAGCTCGATCCGGATCTGGCGAATGCCGCGGTGGTCTCCCTGCAATCCCGTTCCACCAAAGATCAGGCCGATGCTGACAAACAGGAGCTGCGGCAGGCGTTCTGTTCTCTCATGAAGGATGCGAGGGTTCCGGCGTTGCTACGCGCCTTCTCGATGACCGGCCTGATGTCACGTGGCACCGATATTTCATGGCTGGATGATGCCTCATGTTCCAAGGCCATGGCCGACATGCTGGTTTCCATCACCGCCACGGATTCGCAATGGGCTTCATCGGAGACGCTCAAGTGCTTCACCTGTTTCTCCCAGTTAGATGCGGTCTCGGCTGAAGACGCTGCCCGGGTGGTCGCCGCAGTGAAGGCGAACCCTCCCGAGTTCAGCAACAATGGCTCCAGCCAGGACAACATGGCGGTGGTCACCCGTTTCCTGTTGCCGCTCGCCATGCGCGGCGGCGACAAGGCGGAGGTCGCGCGCCTCGTGAAAAGCGGTGGCGACGGCTTGAGGGGCAATCTCGATTTAGCGCTCCAGCTCTGGCAGGGAAATCATCCTGAAGCCGCGGTGTCGCTGATCGCCCGGCCCGGCGAATATCACCAGGGCATGCAGGCGTTGTTGCTCTCCCGCGCGAACAACAATACCAAGGTTCCCCGGTTCACCCGTGAAACGCAGGCGGGTCTAACGGCTTGGCTCGCGTCGATTCCCGATCCCGGCCAGCGCTTCAGGGTGGAGTGCGTGATTTCGTCCGCCGCCGATGCCAAAGACAACCAGGCTCCGGCAAAGAACTGTGCCGAACGGATCGCGGCGTTGGTGAAACGATTCCCTGAAGAGGCACCGAAACAACGCGTTTCCCGCAACGAGGTGCTCGCGGTGTTGGGAAATGAGGCCGAGCCCGCGAAGGCCCTGGTGGCCGAGTATGTGGAGGCAGTTGGCAAGCAGTCGCTGGGATTCCTGCTGCCGTTGCGCGACGGGAATTCGGAAAACGCCAGGGAAGCCGACGCCTCCTACGTCCCGGAAATTCTCATCCGGCGGGCGATGCAATATTCACTGGAAGTGCTCGGCGACACGTCGCTGGCGGTGGCGCAGTTTGAATCGATCAATCCGATTCCTAACGGAAATCAGGAGTATGATGCCAGGGAAATGCTGGAGGAAACCGGCAACTGGTATTCCGGATTACTGGTAAACCGTCTCCTCGGACTGGCGGCGGACCAGCGTGCCGGGTCCGCGAAGCAGGCGCTGGCGATTTCCCGGATTCTGTTAGATAAGGGCAGGGACCAAGCGGTGCGCACTGCGGTCGCCCTGTCGGTCGTCTCCACGGCTGCCGCAGGAGACGGCGCGGCGCTCGGACAGTGGCTGGGGGAACTTCCCGCCCCCTTGAAGGAAACCTATGACAAAACCACCGCCTCGGCGGGTTTTTCCAATTCGGTGGCAACGATGGTGAAAAGCAATCTGTCAGGAAGCGAGCACGATGCCCGGCGCCGCGCCCTGCTCTCCGCCATGCTGAACGATCCCATGATCGCGGCGCGTGTCATCAGGCACATGACAGACATTTCCTCGCTCATGGATTCCAAGGTGTTCACCCGCGAGGAGATCTTCGCCGTCATCGATGCCCTGCCGGAAAAACATCCGCGGCGCGCCGAGTTCCTTTGCGAGAAAGCCGGAATCATCGGCTGGCGGGGCGGCACGCTGGAGGAGACTCTAACCGCTTATAACGTGGCGGAAGCCGCCGCCACCGGCGACGCGAAGGCTCTCGATTTCGTGAAATCCTATCGGGTGATGTACCTGGATCATCAGGGGAAGCTGGATGATGCATTGGTGATCGCCAAAGCCATCCAACTCGACAACCTTCCTGAACGGGAGCGGAAAACCGTCGATGAGGTGCTCAAGAAAGCCGCGGCGAAGGAGAAGAAGGAATGAATTCACCTGTTGGAAATTTTTTGCAAGCGGTGCGCCGTCGTCTTGATGGCGGGGTCCGCCTTCAAGTGTTCTCCCGGGTGTTCCTCGTGGCCGCGGGCAGCGCCCTGGCATGGGCCGTCGCCTGGAGGATTTTCGGCTACGCCGCGCCGCGTCCGGGCTATGCGGTGGTGGCGGGACTCGCTCTCGCGGCCGGCATCGTGTGGATCCTTCTTTCCCGCCGGGGGGTGCGTGAGGCCGCCAACGTCGCGGATGCGTTTTTCAAACTCAAGGACGGCTTGGTTTCATGGCTGGATTTCAAAGCCGCCGGGCTCGAAGGTGAGATCTATCAGTTGAACGAACGGCATCTTGTAAGTCGAGTCGCCACCCTTGAGGTCCCACAGATTCCCGTTCCGAAACCGCGCAAGATCATTGCGTTCGGTTTGTTGCTCGCGGCCGCCGCCTTCTTCCTCGCCTTGCTTCCCCACAGCGCCGCAGTGAGGGATCGCCTCGCCCGCGAGGAACTGGCGGGCAAGCGCAGCGCGGAAATCGAAAAACAGGTCGATGAGGCGATCGAGGAAATCATCAATGCGATGAGCGAGGAGGAGCGCGAGCTGCTCAGTCCCGAAGCCATGCGCGAGTGGGCGAAACAGCTTGAGGCGACCAAGGACGCGCGCGAGAACGAGAAGCAGCTCGCCCGTCTCGAACAGCAGATTTCCAAAGCCATGCAGGGTCTCGAGGCCCGCCAGGACGAGGCGGTGCTCAAGCTTGCCGCCGGCGAACTTTCGAAATCGTCGTTGGCGGACGTGCGTCAGTTAGGCAAACAGCTTGATGCCAAGGATTTCGAAAAAGCCGCGCAGGAGCTCAAGGACATGAAGCCCGGCGCCAAGCCGAAGATGACGCCGGAGGAGCTGGAGAAACTCCGCAAGAACGCCGCGAAATCCCGCGACATGGCCAAGCGCATGGCCGACGGCGCGCGCCAGCGGGATTTCAGTAAAATGAAACCCGGCGATAACAGAAATGCGAAACCCGGCGAGGACCAGCAACGCGGTATGGAGGAAATGTTGGAGGAACTGGATGGAGAATCCCGCGAGCTGGCGAAGGAGCTGGAGGAAGGCGATGAGCCCGGTGAGGATGCCGAGGCGATGGCTGGCAAGGTCGGCGGCAAGATGGATGAACTCGGCAAGCGCCTTGGCAAACTCGGCGCACGCCAGAAGGCCAAGTCCAAACTCAATGCCCTGCGAGGCGGTCTCGGCGAGGCGCGCCAGTTCGCCCAGGGAAAATCCCAATCCCTCGGTCTCGCCCAAAGCACCGCGCAAAGCATGCAGCCCGGCGGCAAGGAAGCCGGCAGAGGCAGCGACTCCTCCCGCCGCGCGGAGCAGGACGATTTCAAGGACAACGGCAACCGGGTGGAGGTCAAGGGCCAGCAGAATGCCGATGGCCCTTCATCCAGCAGCGTTGAATCCGCCGAGAGCGGCAGCGGCATCGCCGGCCGCGCGAACGTCGCCAAACAGCGCGAGTTCAAGCAACAGCTCGAATCGCTCGTCCACCGCGACGACATCCCCGAAGCCCTCAAGCTCGGAGTCCGTGAATACTTTGAGAAAGTCCACGAAACGGACTCCGCCACCAAATAGGACCCTATCCCAAACCATCCGCCCATGCCCGCCGCTTTTGAATCCGATGCCGCGCTCTTCGCGCAAACTTTCCAAACCATCCGTGATGAAGTTTCCAAATTCATCGTCGGCCAACAGGACATCATCGAAAACGTCCTGATCGCCATCTGCTGCGGCGGACACGTTCTGCTGGAGGGCGTTCCGGGTCTCGGGAAAACCGCGCTCGTCACCACGCTCGCAAGGGCGCTCGACCTCAAGTTCGGCCGCATCCAGTTCACTCCTGACCTGCTTCCCAGCGATGTCGTGGGTACGCAGGTTCTATCCGAACGAGACGGTCGCCGCGATCTGGTGTTCCAGCGCGGCCCGGTGTTCTGCAACATTCTGCTAGCAGATGAAATCAACCGCGCCACCCCGAAGACGCAGAGCGCGCTGTTGGAAACCATGCAGGAAAAGCGGGTGACCGTCGCCGGTGTTTCCCATCCGCTCGATCAGCCATTTTTCGTGCTTGCCACCCAGAACCCGATCGAGAACGACGGCACCTATCCGCTGCCCGAAGCCCAGCTCGACCGCTTTTTCTTCAAGCTCCAGGTCGAGCTTCCCAACCACGACGAGTTCGCGGAAATCCTAAACCGCACCGGAGGAAATCACACTCCCGAGATCAAGCCTGTTGCGCACGGCGAGGACATCCTCCGCATGGGCCGCACACTGCGCGAGATTCCAGTGGCCAAGGATGTGCAGGACCATCTGATCCGCGTGGTCCGCAACACCCACCCGGAGAACGAGAAGGCACCTGAGAAAGTGAAGAAATTTGTCCGCCACGGTGCCAGTCCGCGCGCCGCGCAGGCGATGCTCGCCGCCGGTCGTGTCAGGGCTTTGCTAGACGGGCGTTTCCATGTCGCCCGCGAGGACGTGGATGCCGTCGCCGCACCCGCGCTTTGCCACCGTCTCATCCTTTCCTTCGAGGGCGAGGCCGAGGGCATCAAACCCGCCGATCTCATCCGTTCCGCCATCCGCAGCGCCTACTAACCGATGTCCGGAACGCCTGACCATGCCGGCGGCCTCGCCCCCGGAGAACTCACCGGAGCCGCGTTCATCCGCCGCCTGGAAACACTTTTCCTGCTCGTCAGGCGGGTGTTGGGCGGCTCGATGCAGGCGGATCGCAAGAGCACCCGCAAAGGCACCGGCATCACCTTTGCCGATTATGCGGAATACCGGCATGGCGACGACTATCGGGCCATCGACTGGCGGGTTTACGCGCGGTTTGGCGAGCTGGTCGTGAAACTCTTCGAGCTTGAGGAAGATGCGACGGTTTACATTCTGTTGGACCTCAGCCATTCGATGGATTCGAAAACCGGAATCGCCCGCCGGCTGGCCGCTGCGCTGGGATACATCGGGCTGAACTGCCAGGATCGCGTGGCGGCCTATGGCATGGCGGACGAACTCCGGCCGATTCTCGATCCCTCGCGCGGCCGCGCCCATGTGCTGCCATTTCTCCGGTCGCTGGAAACCGCGACGGGTTTCGGCAAGGACACGGATTTCTCCACCTGCGTCCGCACGCTGCAAGCCCGCCGCGGCAAAAAGGGATTGGTGATCGTGATTTCGGATTTCTTTTTTCCTAACGGATTCGACGAAGGTCTCAAACGTCTATCAGGCCTCGGTCACGATGTCCACGCACTGCAGGTGCTTTCCCCCGAGGATCTCGCCTGCCGCGAAAAAGGCGATGTTGAACTCGAATGCGTCGAATCCGGAACCCGCAAGCGCGTCACCATCACCGCCCGCGAGTCCGATGCCTACGCCAAGGCGGTGACCGATTGGAACGAGCGCCTCCGCACCGAATGCGCGCGCCGCGGCATCGGGTTCACCCGCACGATGGCGGACGACGCCTTCGACGAAGTCATCCGCACCATCCTCCAAAAAGGCGGCCTCGCCTCCTGATCTCCCGCGATGTCCTTCAGCTCACCCGCATTCCTCTGGATCCTCGCCGCGCTCGCACCGCTGGTGGCGATCTATTTCCTGAAAATCCGGCCACGCAGGCTGCCGGTGAACGCGTTCTTCCTGTGGAACCAGATCTTCGAGGAACGCCGCGCCTCGTCGCTTTTCCAGCGCCTGCGCGATCTCATTTCGCTGCTGCTGTTAGCCCTCGTCATCGCCGCGCTGGCGATCGCCGCCGCGGGACCTCGCTTCAGTCAGGACGACAAGCGCGACCTGCTCATCGTGATCGACGTTTCCCCGTCGATGCGGGCGAAGGTGGGTGGCAGGGAAACCATCCAGCAGGCGAAAAACCGCGCCCGCGAGATCATCCGGGCGCTCAATGGCACGCGCCGCGCCGCGCTTGCCACCTCGTCGGGAGAGTTGCGGTTCCTCTGCCACCTCAGCTCCGCTCCGAAGGATCTGTTGGACGCCCTCGCCCGGGTGGAGGTTTCCGACATGCCGGTGACCTCCGCCGCGATCCGCTCGCTCAATGCCTTTTCCGCCAGCTCAGGCTCCGGCCACCGGGTTCTGCTTCTAACGGACGGTCATGGCGGCTGGGAAGGGCTTTCTCCCGGCATCGAGGTCATCCGTCTCGGCGGGACGGCTCCCAACGCGGGCCTCGTCGCCGCCGATATCACCTGGGCGGAATCGGGCGGTCGCAACGCGCGGTTTTACTATCGGATTGTTTCGACCTTTCCGAAGGAAACCTACGCCGAACTCGAACTCCGCAACGAAGACGGCGGGGGACTCGCGCGCCTGGTTCCCGTGGTGCTCCGGCCGGGCGAGGAAGCCAGCGCGACCCTCGATGTGGAAAACGCCAGTGCCGGCCGCTGGACCGCCATCCTGAAAATCGAGGATGCCCTCGCCACCGACAACCAGGTTTCGTTAGGGCTGGCCGAACGCCGTCCGGTGGCAATCCGTCTGGATACCCGCGACGCGTATTTCTTCGGCCGCTGCGTGGATGCCTTTGCTCAGACCGGCGGCCTTCTAACACGCGTCGAATCGGGTGGTGACATCGCGATCGCCCAAGGCACGACTCCTGCGGATGGGAAACTGCTGATCTTCGCTCCTGATGGGGAATCGCCGTTTTGGAAGTCAGTCGGGGAGCCGTTGGAAATTCTGGCCGTGGAGTCGAAGGTCAAGGATCACCCCTTGGTCCGCAGTCTCGATCTTGATGCGCTGCGGTTCGAGGGAGCCCGGAAAATCGAACCCGCCGCCGGCTCGCTGATCCTGGCGAACTCCGAATCCGGCGTGCCCCTGATCTGGAAGTCCCAGGTCGGCAACCGCACCGCCGTGGTCGTCAACCTCGATCCCACCCGCGGCGATTTCTTCCTCTCTCCGTGGTTTCCCGCCCTCGTCCATGGGGCGGCGGTGCATCTGGCGGATCGTGAAAACCCGATGCTCGCGGTCTATCCCACCGGCACGCGCCTTTCAATCCCCGGCAAATTTTCGGACACGAAGGAAAAAGTCACCCGCGACGGCCTGCTGATCGAGCGCCGGGGTATTTATCAAATGGAACACGCCGGCATGAACATCCCCTTCGGCGGGGCATTACTGGAGCCCGCCGAGACCCGGCTTGACGGCGGCGGGCCGCTTGCCAATGCCCGCGCGGTCGCGCAAGGGCAGCCGGTTTCCTTCTGGCTGATCGTTGTCGCGATCCTTGTCCTCACCGCCGAATCCCTACTCTATCATCGCCGCAAGGCGGGCTGACCATGGAATTTCTAACTTACACTCCATTGCTCTGCCTGTTGGCGGTGATCCCGCTGCTGGTCGCCGGCTACAAGTGGTCGCTGGTGGACCGGCCGCAGGCGCTGAAATCCTCCTCATTCCTTTGCCGGCTGGCGGCAGTTGTCCTGCTGGTCCTCGCGCTCTGCCGTCCGTTCATCAACCACCGGGCCGACGGACTGCATGTCGTTTTCCTGCTGGACGTTTCCGAATCCGTGGAGCCTGCCGAAATGCGCCGCGGCCTCGACGAGATCCGCCGCGCGAAAGAGGCGCTTCATTCGGGAGATACATCGTCGCTGTTTCTCTTCGCGAAAGGCCTGCGGCCGGTCACTCCGGAGGACGCCGGGAAATTCATCGCCGATTGCGAGCAAGGCCGCGGGGATGCGGATTTCCGTTCCGCCACCGACATCGAGAGCGCGCTTTCCACCGCGCGGCTGGCGCTCCCCGGCGACAAGGGCCGCCGCATCGTGGTGCTCAGCGACGGTGCTTCGGAAACTTCGGTTAGCGGGATCGTTGCCCGCCTCGCCTCGGAACAAACCGACCTCCGTTTCGCCCGTTTGAAATCCATCGCCCATCCAGAAGCCGCGGTGGTTGCCATCGAATCCGGCGCTCCCATGGCCTTCGAGGGCGAGGTCGTGCGTTTCAAGGTCCGCCTCGCGTCGAACAAGGAAATGCCCGCAAAGCTGCGCATCACCCATCGCGGCGTGGCGGTCGCGGAGCAGGATGTCACGTTGGCCGCCACCGGCGAAACCATCTGCCATGCGGACATCAAGATGGTCACCGGCGGCGATACCGTGTGGGAGGCGGAGGTCATCCCGCAGGACGATTGGTTTCCAGTGAACAACCGTGCTTCAGTCACATTGCCGGTTAGAGGCCGGCCGCGTGTACTCGTTCTCCACGACAAGCCCGCGCTCATGCGTCCTGCCGAGCGGCTGCTCCGCGAGCAGGACATCGAGCTCGAAACCCGCGGCGTGCGCGGGCTTCCCGACACCTTCGATGCCATCCTGTCGTTCGATGCCATCATTCTAGCGGATGTTACGGCCACCGCGCTCACCCCGAAGCAGATGGGGTGGTTGAAACGCTATGTCACGGACTTCGGCGGCGGCCTCATCATGATGGGATCGGAAAATTCCTTCGGCCTCGGCGGCTACTACCGGACGCCGGTCGAAGAGGTGCTGCCGCTGATCTCCCGGTTCGAGAAGGACAAGGAAAAGCCCTCGCTGGCGATGGTGCTGGTGGTGGACAAGTCCGGTTCGATGGAGGGCACCCCGATGGAGCTCGCCCGCCAGGCGGCACGCGCCGCGGCTGAGTTATTAGGTGGCCAGGACCAGATCGCCGTAATCGGTTTCGATGATCAGGCGCAACTCGTTTGCGACCTGACACCCGCTTCCAACCGCGCGTCCGTGGCGGCGGCCATCGATTCGCTGCAAGCCAGTGGCGGCACCAACCTGCAACCTGCCATGGTCCAGGCGCGCGACATCCTCCGCGGGGCCAGCGCCCGGCTCAAACACGTCATTGCCATGACCGATGGCCAGACCGATCCCTCGAACCTCGTCGAGTTGTCGCGTGAGATGGCGGATTCCGGAATGACCGTTTCCACCGTCGCGATGGGCGAGTCCGCCGCTGGCGGGTTGCTGGAGGAAATGGCCGGGGCGGGCGGCGGACGTTACTATCAGACGGACTCTCCGGAAAACGTGCCGCAGATTTTCACGAGGGAAACCATGCAGGCCTCGCGATCCGCAATCAAGGAGGACCTCTACGGCGCGGCCACCGTGACGGAACATCCGCTGCTTGCCGGATTCGAGCGTACCGAGTTTCCCCCGGTGCTCGGCTACGTCATGGCGAAACCCAAGCCGACCGCGCAGGTGCTGCTCGCCACCGAAACCGGCGATCCGCTGTTAGCCATCGCCCGTTTCGGCCTTGGCACCGGCATCGCCTTCACCGCCGATCTAACGGAACGTTGGGGCGGCGAGTGGCTCGCGTGGGATGGGTGTGGCAAGTTCTGGGCGCAGGCCCTCCGCGCGGTGCTCCGCAAGGAAGATGCGGTCGGCATCGAAACCCGCATCCGCGATGACCGCGGCCGGATGATCATCGATGTGAACCGCACCGACGAGGCGGGCAAACCTCTCGACCGGGTGCGGTGGAATGCCAGCGCGCTCGACGACGCGGGCAAGGAGCAGCCGGTTTCCTCCGAGGAAACCGGCGTCGGCAAATACCGTTTCACCATCCCGGTTGCGGATTCCCCCCGTCTAACCATCCGGCTCACGGATACGGATGAGGGCAAGGTGAAAACCCTGCGCTGGAACCGCTCCTATCCCGCCGAATATCAACTCACGGCCAATGCGGAAAAGTCGCTTGCCGACGCGACCGGCTTCGACCCCGCCCGCATCCGTGAGGGAATCCAACCGGTCCGCATCCGCACCAACGCCCTGCCGTGGTTCGGCCTTGCGGCCATCGCGTTGATGTTGGGCGGAGGCGTCCTGCGGAGGATCTGACGGGTTCCATGCACCGCCGTTTTGTCTGAACAGGTTTGCAGCCTTGTAAGCTCAGGAAACTCTCAATCCGGTAATTTCTCCCTTTCGGCCCTGCCGGGGGAGGGGAAGGGTAGTGGTCTGGAATGCCCCGCCCAAAGCCATGACGAAGCGGGTCCGGCGAAATTTTAAACCCATTGAAATCGATCTTACTCAACCTGACCCGGACCGTCCTCGGAATGGCCGGCTGCCTGTTGGCGGTTCTTCCACCCGCCGCTCTTGCGGATGGCGAGCCGTTCCGCCCGCAGTTCCATTTCACGCCGGAACGCAACTGGATGAACGACCCTAACGGACTCGTCTATTACGCCGGCGAGTATCACCTGTTTTTCCAATACAACCCTTATGGCATCGGCGGTGCCTACAAGAGCTGGGGCCACGCGGTGAGCCGGGACCTGGTGCGCTGGGAGGAACTTCCGGTCGCGATTCCCTACGCGAATGGTATCGAAATTTTCTCCGGCAGCGCGGTGATCGACTGGAACAACACCAGCGGTTTCCAAACCGGCGCGGAACCGCCGATGGTCGCGATCTACACCGGAGCCCACGGCATCCAGGACCAGCGGATCGCCTACAGCAATGATCGTGGCAGGACATTTACGAATTACTCCGCCAATCCGGTGATCGACATCGGCAGCAATGATTTCCGTGATCCCAAGGTTTTCTGGCACGAGCCGACCGGCAAGTGGGTGATGATCGTCGCTCTATCAGCTCAAAAGAAGATCCGTCTCTATGCCTCGCCGGATCTGAAGGCATGGACCCTGCAGAGTGAATTCGGCCCCGCGGGCGCGACCGATGGAAGTTGGGAATGCCCCGATTTGTTTCCGCTGCCCGTCGAAGGCGAGGACACCGTGAAATGGGTGCTCACCGTCGGTGTCGGCGGTGCACCGGCGGGCGGAACCGGTTGCCAGTATTTCACCGGGACGTTCGATGGAACCACCTTCGTGGATGACAATTCGCTGATCGTTCCGCAACCGCTGCCGGATGGAACGTTGATCGCCGACTTCGAGGGCGCGAACTACGGGACCTGGACCACGACCGGCACCGCGTTCGGCAGTGGCCCCGTGGCCGGCACCTTTGGCAACCAGAATCCGGTCACCGGCTACCGCGGGACCAAGCTGGTCAACAGTTACCTCGGCGGCGACGGCACCACCGGCACCCTGGCTTCGCCCGCTTTCCCGATCACGAACACCTATCTGAATTTCCTCATCGGCGGTGGAAATCATCCCGGCCAGACTTGCATCAATCTGATTGTCGGCGGCAACGTCGTCCGCACCGCCAACGGTGCTAACAGCGAACGCCTCAACTGGAAAAACTGGGATGTCTCCCCCTACCTCGGCCAGAACGCGTCGATCCAGATCGTCGATTCCATCGGCGGCGGCTGGGGCCACGTCAACGTGGATCACATCCTCATGGCGGACAGCATGGTTCCAACAGAACCGGAGACGACGCGCTGGATGGAATACGGTCCGGACAACTATGCGGCCATTTCGTGGGACGGTATTCCGGAGGCGGATGGCCGTCGCTTGTGGATCGGCTGGATGATCGACCTTCGTTACGCTGGCTCGCCGCCGACCACTCCCTGGCGCGGTGGCATGACCGTGCCGCGTGAACTCGTTTTGAAACGGACTTCGCTCGGCCTGCGCATGTCGCAACGGCCGGTGGCGGAATTGGCAAGCCTCCGTTCCACCCATCTAACCCATGCTCCCGCGAGCCTGGAGGATTTGAACTCATGGCTTGCCGGGCAAGACGTGCCCAAGCTTTTCGAATGCATCATCGAACTGGAAGTCCCCGCAGGCCAGAGCGCCGGATTGAGGGTCGGCACTCCGACGGAAAACACGCGGGTCACGTGGAACCGCGATGCGTCGCTGCTGTCGGTGGACCGCACGCTGTCGGGAGCGACCGGTTTCAGCGGCAGTTTTCCTGGTGTCTTTTCCGCTCCGGTCATTGACGCGGGAAACCGGCTGAAGCTGCATCTGTTAGTTGATGCCGCCTCGCTTGAAGTCTTCTCGGGCGACGGTGTTTCGACTCTGTCGAATCTGATTTTTCCCGCCGCCGCGACCAAGGGGCTGCAGCTTTTCGGAGTGGCGGGAACCCTAGTGACGTCCTTTGATCTCTGGGAGCTGGGTTCCATCCATGCCGCCGAACCGTCTGGTTTGTTAGGGCAATGGAAATTCGACGAAGCGGCACCCGGCACCTACGTCGATTCCTCCGGCAACGGCAACACCATGACCGCCACCGGCGGACTTCCCGCGCCCGCCGTGGTCGTCGGCGTGCAGGGAAGTGCTGCGGAAATCCGGCGGGTGGAGGCCGGGGGGCAGATGACCTCGCTCAACGTGCCCGCGGCGGATTCCATCATGCCGGACAGCTTCAGCGTTTCCTATCACTTCAACCCGAAAGCGAACGACAACGTGAAGCTCCCGCAGATTCGCTGGGAAACCGCCGCCGGACTCGGTTGGGGATTCGAAATCCTGGCCAATCGCACGATGAACTTCTATGTCTTCGATTCGGACTCGGCCAACGATGTGCAATCGGCGGCCCAACTGCCTTTCGAGGCCTTCAATGCCTCCGGCGGGACCTCCGACAACCTCGACAACGATCCGGTGTGGCACCATGTCGCGGCATCCTACAATGCGCTCACCGGCAAGCTCACCCTCTATCTCGACGGCGTGAAATCCGAGAAAACCGTGACAAACCTTCTCGGCTCGTCCCGCTATGGCAGCACCGGGATCGGCGGCGGCATCAGGTCAGGTGCGGGTCTAACCATTTACGACGACCTGCGGCTTTACGGCGGCGTTCTATCGGATGCCGATGTCGCCTATCTCCGCACGAATCCCGGCTCGGCGATTCCGCCGGGTCCTCCCGCGCCCGTCACCCCGCCATCGCTCCGGATCGACCGCCACGGCAGCAGCACCTTCGTTTCCTGGCCTGCGGGAACCGGTCTGGCTCTCTGGCAAAGCAGAACCCTCGACGGAAGTGACTGGACGAAAGTGCCCGGCAGCGAGTACTTAACGAATCACGCCACCGTCACTTCGACTGAAGAACGGATCTTTTTCCGCCTCGGTCCTCCCTGATCCCAAAACCCGCCCGTCTCCGGCACGGGCCTCGTAAAAAACCAACAACCCATGAACAAACTGTTACTCTGGTCCATCATTTCGGCGCTCGCCGGATTCCTCTTCGGCTTCGACACCGTCGTCATCTCCGGAGCCGAACAGAAAATCCAAGCGCTCTGGGGGCTCAGTCCGTTCCTGCACGGGCTGGCGATTTCCGGCGCGCTCTGGGGCACCGTGCTGGGCTCGCTCGTCGGGGCGTTTCCCACCGACAAATTCGGCCGGAAGAAGACACTCATCTGGATCGGCGCGCTCTATCTGATATCCGCCGTCTGGTCCGCTCTGGCGGGGGATGTCTACTCATTCATCATCGCCCGCTTTATCGGTGGTGTCGGCATCGGCATCTCCACGGTCGCATCGCCGCTGTTCATTTCGGAGATCGCACCACCTGCGAGACGTGGCCGCCTGGCCGGCATGTTCCAGTTCAACATCGTCTTCGGCATCCTCATCGCGTTCCTGTCGAACTACCTCATCGGAAAGTACATGGGAGAGAATGCCTGGCGCTGGATGCTCGGCGTGATGGCCGTGCCTTCGCTGATCTACACCGCATGCTGTTTCATGCTGCCGGAGAGCCCCCGCTGGCTCATCACGAACCGCGGCCAGCGTGCGGAAGGCTTGAGCGTGTTGAAGAAAATCAATCCTGAGATGCCGGATGCGGAACTCAACGCGATGGCGGATTCCATCGAAGCCGCCGCAACCCGCGAAAACAAGGCGGGCGGTTTCTGGAGCGGCCACCTGCGGACGCCGATTCTGTTAGCCTTCCTGATCGCGTTCTTCAACCAGCTCTCCGGCATCAACGCCATCCTCTACTTCGCCCCGCGGATTTTCAAGATGACGGGTCTGGGAGAGAGCGCCGCGTTGTTGCAGTCGGTCGGGATCGGGGTGACCAACCTCATTTTCACCTTCGTCGGTTTGTGGCTCATCGACCGGCTCGGGCGGCGCACCTTGCTCTACATCGGGTCCTTCGGTTACATCGCTTCGCTCGGCTTGTGTTCATGGGCGTTCTTCACCGGACATTTCTCCATCGTCCCGGTCTGCATCTTCGCATTCATCGCCTCGCACGCCATCGGCCAGGGCGCGGTGATCTGGGTGTTCATCTCCGAGATCTTTCCTAACCGTTTCCGGGCCACCGGCCAATCCCTCGGCAGTGCGACCCACTGGGTGTTCGCCGCATTGCTGACCTTGTTTTTCCCGAAAATGGTCGATGCCCTTCCTGCCGGAGTCGTGTTTCTCATCTTCACCGGCATGATGGTCCTGCAACTTGTCTGGGTGAAAATGATGGTGCCCGAAACCAAGGGAACCTCGCTGGAAGGTCTGGAGAAGAAGCTCATGCACTGAGCGACCCAGTCACCCCTGCGCCGGACGGCGCAGGTAGGCTCCGCAGGAATCGCGGATGATCAAACGCGGCGCGACGGTCAGGTGGCAGGCCGGAAGTGTCGGATCCGCGAGGCGGTCCATCATCGCACGGAAGGCAATGAGCGCGATTTCCCGGCACGGCTGCTGGATGGTTGTTAGCGGCGGAGAAACGAGTGTCGCGAATTTCACATCGTCGAAGCCGAGGACCCTGACATCCTGAGGCACGCGGATGTTGCTCTTCTGGAGCTCGCGCATCAGCAGGGCGGCCGTGTGGTCGTTGGCGCAGATATACGCGTCCGGCCGCAACGGTCCTGTTAGGCCGCGGACGAATTTCTTGTCGTCCAGATCGCCGATGTGCAGCCACCCGCGTTCCGGTTCGATTCCCTGGCGGCCCAGTGCTTCGCGCACTCCGGCGATGCGGGCTTCGACGGTCGGTGCCGACATCGGCCGGGCGACGAAGTGGATGCGGGTGCAGCCGAGTTTCAACAGGTGTTCGGCAAGCATGTAGCCGCCGGCGAAGTTATCGATGCCGACCAGGTCGAAATCGCTCCGTGTCGGAAAGGATGCGAGATCCCGGTCTAACAATACCACCGGGATTCCCGCTTCGCGCAGCATCACCGCCATGGAGCGGTTGGTTTCCTCCTTGTCCTTCACCAGTTCGTGCGGCGCGAAGAAGACACCGGACACCCTGCGCTCGATGAATTGCTGACAGAGTTCCTTGGAGTGGCGGAGGCTAAGTTCCGGATCGAGCTTCGGCAGTTCCGAGCCGCCCCAGACGAGGCCGTAGTTATGAACCCGGGCCAGACTGGCGATCTCGCCGCAGATGAGTTGGAAAATCTCCGTATTGCCAAGGCTGGGAACCAACAGAGCTAGCAGGTTGGTCGAGGCTTCGGGGCGTCTGCCAGCTTTCGCGTAAGTACCAGATCCCGCGCGCCGTTCCACCAGTCCTTCGTTTCCCAACAAGGAGAGCGCTTTCGCCACGGTGGGCCGGGAAACGCCGAAGCGATTCACAAGCTGGGCTTCGCTCGGCATACGTCCCTCTTTCCCATAGAGCCCTGACAGGACTTCCTCTTTGAGTTGGCGGGCCACTTCCCGGAATCGGATGGTGGTGTCGTTTGATTCGCTCATGGTGACAACTTCTTCGATCTGTAATGGCAGGAATCTGGCGCCAATGACAATAAAAAGTTGTCGCATGGTAAGGTTATTTGAACCCTCTCGTATGCCAGTGATGCTTCAACCCATATTCAATCTCAGGTCACCGCTCCGCAGTTCCATCATCCGGCTGGCTTGGGCGCTGTCTCTCGGGACGGCCTGTGCCTCGGAGGATTTGACCGTCGCCGATTTCGAAGGACCCGATTTCGGCGACTGGAAAACCACCGGTGAGGCGTTCGGAAAGGCACCCGCGGAAGGTGCCATTGAAGGGCAGATGAAGATCGACGGATTCGCGGGCAAGGGATTCGCCAACAGTTACCACGGCACCGACGACGCGGAGGGCACGCTGGTTTCACCACCGTTCAAAATCGAACGCAAGCACCTCAACTTCCTCATCGGCGGCGGCGGCTTCCCGAAGGAAACCTGCCTGAACCTGGTCTCGCAGGGGAAGGTGGTCCGCACCGCCACCGGAACTAACAAAAATCCCGGCGGCAGCGAGCGTCTCGACTGGGAGTCATGGGATGTTTCCGACCTGATGGGGAAAACCGTCTCACTGGAAGCAGTGGACGCGCGGAAGGGAACCTGGGGTCATGTGAACATCGACAGGATCGTCCAGAGCGATGTCCCTGCCGCGTTGGAGATTCGCCAGGAATTCACGGTCAACCAGCGTTACCTGGTCTGGCCCGTCAGTCTCGATACGAAACTGAAGAAACGCTTTTTCTTCACCGTGGAGGGTGCGGAAGCTCCCTTCGCATTCTACGACATCTGCCTGACCAACAATCCCGACTTCTGGGTCTTCACCGATCTGGCGGATTTCCAGGGCAGGAAGATCACCGTCACCGGCAAACTGCCCGGCCATCTGGCGGAAGCGTGGAAGAAGGTCGTCCTGAGCCCCACCTATCCCGGCGAGGAGAAGATCTATCAGGAAGCGCTGCGGCCGCAATACCATTTCACGAGCCGCCGCGGCTGGCTCAACGATCCCAACGGACTCGTCTGGAAAGACGGAACATGGCACCTTTTCTATCAGCATAATCCGTATAACCACGGCTGGGACAACATGACCTGGGGCCACGCCACCAGTCCGGACCTGTTCCACTGGAAGGAACTCCCGCCCGCGTTGTTTCCCGATGCGGAAGGTTACATGTTCTCGGGGTCCGCAGTGGTGGCTCCCAAGGGCAGCACCAGTCTCCCGATCAAGGGCGACAACGCGCTGGTTCTGGCATACACCGCGCACGGCAGTCTCAGCTACATCCCCGGCCTCCAATCCGTCCAATGCGTCGCGACCAGCGACGATGGCGGGAAGACCTTCAGCAAGTTCGCGAAAAATCCGGTGGTTCCCCATTTCCGTGCGGAAAACCGCGATCCCAAGGTGCTCTGGCACGCGCCGACCAAACGCTGGGTCCTGAACCTCTACTACGACGGCAACGACTACGGCATCTACACCTCGCCCGATCTGGTGAAGTGGGAGAAGACCTGCGACTATCAGATTCCCGGCGAGGGCGAGTGCCCGGACATGTTCGAGCTGCCGGTCGACGGCGATCCGAAGAACACCCGCTGGGTCGTCTGGGGCGCGAACGGGAAATATATGTTAGGCGGCTTCGACGGCCGGGTGTTCAAGCCGGAGAGCGGCCCGCACCGCCACTATTTCGGCAGTGCCTACGCAGGCCAGAGTTATGACAATGCTCCGGGCGGACGCCGGGTCCACTTCGGTTGGATGCGTGACGGCGGTGCCGGCCTGCAGGGCGCTCCATTCAATCTGCAGATGACGCTGCCGATGGATTTCACCTTGAAGAACAGCGGAGGCGGATTGCGGCTTTGGGCCGAGCCGAGCGCTGAAGTTATCAAACTTCGTGAGAATACGAAGGAATGGAAAAACCTAGTTATCACTCCGGGCGACGTGGATCCACTGGCGGATGTCGGCAACGGACATTTTGAAATCGAGGCGGTGATCGACGCTGGTTCGCAGGCGTCCGAAATGGGCTTCAGGATCTTCAACGACTCCTCCGCGATCTGGAAAAAGGATGACCAAACATTTACCGGAGCCGAGGGCAAACAAGCCCCTGTCGATGGCAAGCTCCACATCCGCCTGTTTGTCGATACCGTCTCGATGGAGGTGTTCGTGAACGGCACCTTCACCAGCCGTTACCTGCGCCAGACGCCGGGAGCCAAGCCTGCGCGGATCATCGCCACGGGAGGTCCCGTGCGCTTCGAATCCCTCAAGCTACACACCTTGAAATCGGTTTGGAAATAGTTCCTAACACACCTATGGAACCCCTGATCATCGGCATCGGAGAAATCCTCTGGGACATGTTCCCCGCAGGACCGAGGATGGGCGGCGCACCCGCGAATTTCGCCTGCCACGCCCGCGCCCTGGGGGCGGACGGCAGAATCGTCAGCCGGGTCGGAGACGATGCGCCGGGTGCGTCGTTGCTCACGAAGCTGGAGGAAACGGGCATGCCGGTTTCGGGGATTTCCTACGATGCCTATCATCCGACAGGATCTGTTAGCGTGGACCTCATGGACGACGGGCAGCCGGTGTTCACGATCGAGGAAAACGTCGCGTGGGACCATCTCGCCGCCGATTCGCTGACAAAAGAACTGTTCTCGAGGGCAGATGCGGTTTGCTTCGGCACGCTTGGCCAGCGGGCTCCCGCATCGGCGGCGACGATCCGCGCGTTGGTCGCCATGACTCCGGCGGAAGCCTTGCGCGTCCTCGACGTGAACCTCCGCCAGAACCACTACTCCGCCGCCACGCTGGTCGCGTCGCTGGAACTGGCGAACGTGCTGAAATTGAGCGACGCCGAACTGCCGGAAATCGCCAGTATGTTAGGCTTTGAAGGAAGCCTGAGGGAGAAGCTGGCGAAGCTGATCTCGCGGTTCGATCTGCGCCTGATCGTTTACACTCGCGGATCCCAAGGCAGCGTCCTGTTCGACGGGGAGGAATGGTGCGAGCACCCTGGTTTGCCGACGGAGGTTTCCAACACGGTCGGTGCGGGGGATTCGTTCACGGCGGCGGTAGCGGTCGGTTTGCTGAAGCAGTGGCGGCTGGAAACGATCTCGGCGGCGGCCAACGAGGTCGCCGCCCATGTTTGCTCCTGTGACGGAGCGGTTCCATCGATGCCCGACTCTTTGAGAGCGCTCTTCCAAGTGAAAGCAGCCTTGCCACCCAAGGCACGCAGTCTGGCCTAACCGGGGCGGTGCTGTGTGTTTTCCAATCAGGGCGTCGGGCTTATTTGCCCTCTCCGGTGCCCGACACGGCGATGTTGAACGGTTCGCCGGAGGTCTGGCTGGTGACTATCTTCAGCTTGGCCTTCCGGTCGCCGCTTGCCTTCGGTTTGAAGGTCACCTTGAAAATGCGGGACTCGCCCGGAGCGACCGTGGTTTTGTTCGGTTGATCCACCGGGAAATCCATCGGGTTCGCACCTGTCACGCGGATCTCCAGGGCCGTGAGGGTTTCCGTTCCGGTGTTAGAGATCGTGAAGGTTTTCCAGCGGCGTGACTCACCCACGGCAGTGGTGCCAAAGGCTTTTTTAGCGCCCTTACTTGGCAGGTAGTTGTATTCCGGTTCCTGCACGGCCACTCCCGGACCATCCTGCAGCTCGACGGCCCATTGCGAGAGCCATTTGGGAGTGGAGAAGCCCGTGGCACCCTCCTTGAAATAGATGACCAGGGGAGGGGACTTCTTGAGAGGGCGCACGATAAACACATTGCCCGGCACCACGCCCCCCATGACCGGCGCGTCTCCGAGAAAGGTCATGGTCTTCAGCGGATAGTTCTCCCGGCGGAAAGCCAGGCTGCCAATGGTGGTGACCGTGGAGGGGATCGTCACGTCTTGGAGCGCATTGCAATTGTAGAACGAGTTGGAGCCGATGGTTTCCAGTCCCTCGGACAAGGTGAGTGTTTCCAGCCTCTTGCAACCGCGGAAGGCTTGCGGACCGATGACCTTCACCGAGCCGGGAATTATAAGGGACTCAAGGGCGAAGCAGCCATGAAAGGCGGCGACACCGATGGAGGTCACCCCCGCCGGAATCCCGATCTCGTCGAGCTTGCGGCATCCGTTGAAGGTGGCACTGGGAATCGTTGTGACCCCCGGCGGGAGGGAAACCTCCTGCAGTTCCCGGCAACGGTAGAAAACCTTCTCGCCCAACACCGTCACGTTCGGGGAAAACGTGACCGAAGTCGCAGCGCTGTCTGCAAACGCCGAAGCCCCGACGGTGACGATGCTGTCGGGCATCGAAACGGTGGTGATGTCACATCTCGCGAAGGCACGTTCGCCAATGGCGACCACGGGCTTGCCGTTGATCGTGGCTGGAATCCCTACCGCACCGGGCGCGTCCTCCGCGTAGTCCGTGATAGTGACGCTGGTGGCATCTTCGGTGTAGGTGAAATTTCCGAAGTTGCCGTCCGCGAAGACCGGTTGACCAAGCAGGCACAGGGCCGGAATGGCAAAGGCGGCAAACGCGCCGGGAATGTGGGTTTTCATAAGCCGGAGTGCGGGATGGGTTCCACTTTCGGATGATACGCCAAAATGGTCGCGAGAGGATCCCAAAAAATAGCGGCTAATGGAAATTCGCCGGTTTGAACCAGCAGCGTTTCTGCAGGCACTCTTGATCGCTTCGCCTACCACCGCGGATCCGGAAACGGCGACCGTTCATTTGAAAAAGGCACCAGGCGCGCTCCGTCCCACGTGAATGCTTGTTAGTCGGGACTGCCCCTATCGATGACCCTGTCGACGTTAGTTAGAGGAACAAGGAGTTCCCTACCTGAGAGCCATCTGGATGTTTCTGCACTACGGACCTGAGGCCCGAGTCTGATTGGAACCGCCCTGTATGGAGCCGTACGCAGGGTGGTGTGGGACCCGGGAGCTAACTACTCCCGGGGACCCGATTCTGCTTCTGCGGATTCCGGTCTCGCAGCAACGAACTTGTAATCCGGCTTCAATGCCGTCGCGAACACTGACTCAAAAAGCTCTTTGTATTTGGCGTCCTTTCACTCGCCCTTGAGGCTCATGATTCTCTTGAGGCCATCATGAGAAAGCAAATAGGTCGTAATCGACGAATGTCCTCCGCCGCCATTTGAGGAGCAATGCAGTAACCTTTCTCCCGTCTTGATAGTTTCGGTGGCAATAGCCTGATGTAGGATCGTTCCTATTCTGGTAAAGCGCCCATCCTCCCTCGCGAGATAAATCGTCGCGGCCTCTCCGCCAGTTCCAGAAGTCGCAGCATTGGCGAACATCTGATCGTCCCGTCCATCGCCATTGAGATCAATTGCACACGTGGAGTAGCCTCCGGCCTCCCTGTCAAATTCGCGCCCGCAAATCCTGAGGTAGTCCTCTGCTGGCATGTCAACGACTGCGACTTCGTTCCGAATATCGTTCTCGTATGCCACCGCTGACAGGCAAAATGCTAGGCCGAGGACCAATGAGATGAGGTTCTTCATTTCTTGCACAACGTTAGAGTGTAGGCAACCGCGCGCTGAACTGTCCAGAGCGCAGCGAACTAGAGGCGTTGTCGCGGTTGCCTACCACGACTTGTTGGGCTTCTTGGATTCAAGAGCGAAGTGCGACAGATTGCGAGCGTGAATTACGAACACTTA
>JAZKEY010000003.1:0-546833 GCA_040386755.1 Verrucomicrobiota bacterium
TCTGGAAACAGCGGTGGCAACGGCGGCGCTCTCTACAATACCATCAATGCCAGTCTCACGGTGAAGAACAGTACGCTGACCGCCAATAGCGCCGGTGGTGGCGAGGGGGGCGGCATCTACAACGTCGGTGCGGCGACGATCTCCAGCAGCACAATTGTTGAGAACAGTGCGACTGGAAATACCGGAGGCGGAGGTATTGGCCAAGGCAATTATGCCGGCAGCTTCACCAATCTTTCGAACAGCATTCTAGCAGGAAACACCGGTTATCTGGGAAACAGCAGCGATTTCAGGGGCGTGGTGAGCGGCGATTATAACCTGGTGCAAAACGCCGGCAGCCAAGGGAACTTTGGAAGCAATACGATCTTCGGGATTTCCCCGAACCTGGGAGCGCTGGCCGACAACGGCGGTCCGACCATGACGATGGCTCTGCTTTCGAGCAGCCAGGCGATCAACGCGGGTAATCCAGACTTTGACTCGGTTGCTACGCCCTACGACCAGAGAGGTGCAGGCTATGCCCGTAAGATATCAAACGCGGTTGACCTTGGCGCCGTTGAATCCGCTTTCACCAACCGGATGCCTACTGCCGTCAATACGGCATTCATCGTGACGCCCAATACGGCCTTCAGCGGCTCGCTTCCGGCCAGCGATCGGGATAGCGGCGACACCCTTACCTACACCATCGTCACCGGCACCCTGCCCACCGGGCTGACCTTCGACACAGCCACCGGTATCATCAGCGGCACAACGGGCGGTTTTGCGGCGAGAACGCTCACCTTCAAAGCGACTGACAGCAATGGCGCCGATTCCAACACGGCATCGGCGACACTGGGCGCGTTGGAGATCAACTCGCTCCTGGTAAATACGAACAGCGATGCGGCCGACTCCACCGATGGATTAACCTCAATCCGAGAAGCAGTGGCGTATGCCAACACCATCACCGGCTACGATCCAGTCATCACCTTCGCGGCCGACGTTACCGGCACCATCACGTTATCACCCGCATCAAACAGCGTGATTACCATCAGTCGGAGCATGTCCATTACCGGGCCGGGCGCAGGCAGCCTGACTCTCAGCGGCACCAACGGCAACGGCGCACGCTCAATCTTCCGTATCAACGCCGGCACGGTCAGCATTAGCGGCCTCACCCTGAGCAAAGGCATTGGCACCTTCTATACTTACGTTACGGGCGGTGTGAACACGACCGTAAGGAGCGGCGGAGCCCTGTATATCACCAGCGGGGCCGTGACAGTTACAAACTGCATCCTTTCCAGTAATACCGGTTCGATCGGCTTTGGCGGCGCCATCTTCATGACCGGAGGCCAACTGACGGTATCGAGCTGCCTTCTGTCACAAAATGGTTCCAAATACGGCGGCGCGATCAGCCTGAGGGGCAATGCGGTTGCGACAATCACCAACAGCACCCTTTCCGACAATGACGCCAATACTGGCGGAGGAGCCATTTATACCACCAACAGCACCGACGAGGTCACAATCAGGAACAGCACTTTTTCCGGCAATGATTCCCAGGGCGCTGGCGGAGCTGTCCTCACCAACGGCGGCCCGGTGACCATAGCCAGCTGCACATTGTCCAATAACAAGGCGCAAGGCTCAACAAACGGCTATGGCGGAGGCATCTACATTGGAGGCTCTGGCGGCAACACGACGATCACCAACAGCACCCTCACCAATAATACCGCCAATGTCGGTGGCAACCTTCCTGGGGGCGGCGGCATCTACGGCGGACCGGTGAATATGTCCAACACCATCGTTTCCGATAACTACGCTTTCAGAGCAGATAGCGCTAACATTTCGAATGCCACCATCACAGGCACCCACAACCTCATTAACCAGGACGTGAAGCTTGGCTTGCTGGCAAATAACGGCGGGCCGACGAAAACCCATAAACCTCTGACAGATAGCCCTGCCATTGACGCGGGCGATCCGAACTTCGACATCACGAGTTTGCCATACGACCAGCGCGGTGCGGGCTTCACACGCATCCTCGGCGGGCGAATGGATATCGGCGCCTATGAAACCGAACGGGATCAAGGCGGCAGCGTCGTTGTGGTCAACACGCTGTCTGATGGGGACGATGGCGCTGCCGGGTTGTCAAACTGCACCCTTCGCGAGGCCGTGAAATATGCGCCTGCCGGAAGCACTATCAGCTTCAGCGTTACCGGGGTCATCACGCTGACACAAGGCGAGATCGTCATCGCGAAAAACCTGACAATTGCAGTTCCGTCGGATTCTCCCGGCATCACGGTTTCGGGCAATAACGCCAGCCGCATCTTCTCAATCAGCAACAGTTTTAACAACGGCGCGGTCCAACTCCACAGATTGACGCTAAGCGGCGGCAACGGGGCGGGAGCCTCCTACAACGGTAGCGGTGGTGCCATGATCAACTTGGTCAATTCGACGACAGTGACTGTGAATGAGTGCACCTTTTCCGGCAACAGTTCCACCGTTTCCGGCGATATCACCTTCTATGGCGGCGGTGCCATCCACAACAGCGGCACGTTGATTGTCACGAACAGCACTTTCTCAGGCAACAGCGCTGGCCACGGCGGCGCGATCCGCAACGAAAATATACTCGCCGTGACAAACAGCACCTTCTCCGGCAACAGCGCGAGCTCCAACGGCGGCGGGATTTACTGTACCTATAGCTACGGCTCGTTGACGTTGTCGAACAGCACCCTCTCCGGCAATAGCGCCCTCAGCGGGGGCGGCATTTTCAATGCAAACACTATGCCGGTGGCGATCAACAACAGCATCGTGGCCGGCAACACCGCGACGACGGGCCCGGATATTTCCGGCGTTATCGCATCGGGCGGAAACAATCTGGTGGGCAAAGGCGACGCCAGCTCCGGATTGGTGAATGCCAGCAACGGCAACCAGGTCGGCACAGCTGCGCAACCGGTGGATCCCAAACTTGGCACATTGGCCGCAAACGGCGGCCCGACGGCGACGATGGCTCTCCTTCCGGGCAGCCCGGCCATCAACGCGGGCAGCAACGCACTCATTCCCAATGGACTCACGACCGACCAGCGCGCCTTCTTGCGCATCGATAGCGGGGTGGTGGACATCGGTGCCTTCGAAGTGCAGCCACCGCCACCATTGGTTTCCATCTCGCCGTCCTTGGATAAAAACGAAGGCGACAGCGGCACCACCACTTTCCTTTACACCGTGACTCGCTCCGGCGACACGGCGCGCACTTCGACGGTGGCTTACAGCGTCGCCGCCCGGAGCGCGACGGCAGGAGTGGATTACGGCGATGTCATTGATTCCGATGGCGGTTCGCCCGGCATCATTAACTTCGCGGCGGGCCAGACCAATGCCAGCATCGTGGTGCCCGTTGTAGGCGATCAGGGTCGGGAGCCAGATGAGAACTTCACTGTCACCCTCAGCCGGGCTCCCCTGACAGGCACGCCGATGGTATTCGGAACCATCCAGAATGACGACAGCGGACTCGTCGTTACAACGACTTCGGATGCCACGCCCGTCAGCAACGACAACAATAACACACTGCGCGAAGCGATCACGCACGCTCTCAGCACGCTATCGGGCACCAATCCGGTCGTCACATTTGCACCGAATGTCAGCGGCGACATCGTAATCACCTCGGCCTTGCCGAACTTGAGTAAGAGCATGACGGTCACCGGCCCAGGCGCGAGTTTGCTTACCGTTAGACCCGCTACGGAATTCTCGTTTGCCGTCTTCACCAACGACAGCGGTATTTCCTCAACGCTTGGCGGGCTGACGATTTCCAAAGGGGCTCCGGGCATTATCAACATCGGCACGCTGACGCTGTTGGATTGCGTCGTGACGGCCAATCGCTCCACTGGCGAATTGGCCGGCGGCCCCTATAGAATCGGCGGCACGGGCGGCGGCATCTACAACAAGGGCGCACTGTCGTTGACGGGCTGCGTCGTGACAGCAAATCAGGCCGCCTATATTAACTCCACGAACTCCAACGACAGCCGCGGGGGCGGTATCTTCAGCCAAGGCGGCTCGCTGTCGATGGTGAATTGCACCGTATCAAACAACACGGTTTCTAGTATCTCGGTTGTCAACCGTTTGGGTGGCGGCATCCACGCGAGTGCAGGCACGATCGTGAATCTGATCGGTTGCACCGTATCCGGAAACGTCCTATTTTCCGACTACTACACAGACTCCGACGGATATGGTGGTGGCATCTACGTGACAGGCAGCTCTACGGTCCTGAACGCTTCCAACTGCACTCTATCAGGCAACAGGGCGGACTCGGCCAGTGCCTTCGGCGATCAGGGTCGGGGTGGCGGCATTTCCCAAGAATCCGGCATCGTGACCCTCGCCAATTGCACCGTGTCGGGTAACACCTCCACACATGGCGGCGGCGGACTTTACGGCATTTTCAATCTCAGCAACACGATCGTCGCCGGCAACGCCAGCGGCAGCGGCCCGGATTTTTTCGGCACTTTGACGTCGCAGGGCTACAACCTGATCGGCAATAGCAGCGGCGCCACGATCACCGGCACAACCACAGGCAACCAGCTGAACGTCAACCCGCAACTCGGTATCCTGGCCTCGAATGGCGGGCCAACCCAAACCCATGCGCTTCTGGCAGGCAGCCCGGCGATTGATGCTGGCGACCCAAGCTTCAACAACACGAGCACGCCTTACGATCAGCGCGGATCCGTCTTTCTGCGGAAGAGCTCGGGTGCCATAGATATCGGTGCGTATGAAGTGCAGGGAGCGGCGGACACCACGCCTCCGACCATCAGCATCAGCGTCCCATCCTCCAAGGTTGCGAATCCCGGTGGCACAGTGACTTACACGATCACCTATGCGGATGCGAACTTCCTCTCTAGCTCGCTCACCCCCGGAAATGTGACACTGAACCGCTCGGGCACGATCCATGCGTCAGTGAGCGTCACATCCAGCACCGTTTCCACTCGCACCGTCACACTGAGCGGGATCACCGGCTACGGCACGCTCGGGATCTCGATTGTTGCCGGCACCGCCACCGACAGCACCGGCAACACGGCTCCAGCGGCGGGCCCAAGCGTCACATTTACCGTCAACCCGAGTGTGGAAACCGTGCAACGCAGCGGCACCATCCGCGCGGCGGCGGGCGGGGGATTCGACATCGGCTTTGTCGGAAATCCGGGTCAGCAATATACCATCCAATACTCGTCGGATATGGCACCCGGCGAGTGGCGGACGCTGCGAAGTCAGGTGGCGGATCCGTCGGGCGTGATTTCGATCGTTGATATTCCGCCGGTCGGAACGACGAGGCGTTTCTATCGAGTTCTTCTGCCGTAGTTTATCCCTTTTCGGTGCTGCGCTTCTCTTTTGTGTCGCCCGAGGGGAGCAAGGCTCAACCCCCGCAAGCGGTTAGTAGGAGCGCATGGGTTCGGCGGGATGCTCATGCAATGGCCAGAAAGATTTCGCGAGGGGATGAAACGGCTTCTTAATGACGCACTGGCAGAAGTGCCGGGGTGCCTTCGCCATTTGTCCAAGCCTGCTAGAGCAGGCACTGGATTGGCAGTTCAGTGACAGCGTGCGTGCGAAGATGCGGATTCTGATCCAGCGGCTTTTGAGGAAATATAAGTATCCGCCGGATGGGTGCTCTGGTGCTCCAACAGGCGGAGGCGCTGGCGGATGATTGGTCGGCGGCTGCAAGGAAAGATTAAGGCGCAGACGCGGACGAATGGAGTGGGGACACTCTTGTCCCCACATTTGCGTTTCAGCGGCTGAAGAAACGACAGCAACTGTCGTTACCCCTTATGAAATGCAGGAGGCGAGGGGAAGAGAGTCGATGATTCCGAAGCTGCCGTCCAGGAATGAAGGGGCGAGCATGCACAGGCTCCGGAAGGTCCCTCCTACCGATTTATAGAGGGTGGGTTTTGGCGCTTGCCGGGTCACGGACCGACTGTGGAGATTGTTGGAAATCCGGGGAGATTGCGGTAGTGGTGACGATCCCGTCACACAACCGTCCCGCCACCTTGCCATTCATGAGTTTGTCCCTTTCTCGCTATCTGATCCTCGCAGGAATCACCCTGACCGCTGCCCTGCGGGTCGCCGCGGCGGATCCACTGGAGCTGGATTTCAAGAACCCGCCGGAGGGCACCCGCCCGCGCTGTTATTGGTACTGGATGGAGGGCAACATCACCCAGGATGGCATTACCAAGGACCTTGAAGCAATGCAACGCGTGGGCATCGGCGCGGCCTACATCGGGGTGATCCATGGCCAAAGCAACGGCCAGCCCGGTGCGATCCAGATCCTGGGCGAGCCGTTCTGGGATGCGATGGCGCACGCGATCCGCGAAGGGACGCGGCTGGGAGTGGACATCGGGGTTTTCAACTCGCCGGGCTGGAGCCAGTCGGGCGGGCCGTGGGTGAAACCGCCGCAGACGATGCGCCATCTCGCGCTGCCGGAAGTGCGGCTGCGCGGGCCGCAGCGCTTCACCGGGAAGCTGCCGCAACCGCCGGGGGAATTCCAGGACGTCTCGATCATCGCCTTTCCCGCGCCGCTGGGAGAGGACGAGGAATCGCAGGCGGTCTTCGAAGGCAAGAAGACCCGTGCCGCGCAGCTTTGGACCTTCGAGATGCCGCAACCCACCACCGCCCGCAGTCTCACGGTGACGCCGGCGGGCGCGGTCCGCGTCAGCGCGAGTTTGGAGGCTTCGGACGACGGGACGGAGTTCCGGCCGGTCCACAGTTTCACCATCGACCGCCACAATCTCGAAATCGGTGTGGGTTCGACGCCGCTGGCCCCGGTGGTGGTTTCCTTTCCCGAGACCACCGCACGGATGTTCCGGGTGGTTCTATCAGGCCCGGCGAACATCGGCGACATGCAGTTGTCCGCAGCGGCGCGGGTGGACGACATCGCCGGAAAATCGCTGGAGAAGGTTTTCCAGGATCCGCTGCCGCCCTTCGACTTCTACACATGGCCCGCTCAAGCCGAGCCGTCGGCCGCAGGCTATGCGGTGGCACCGGACTCGGTGCGCGATTTGTCCGGGAACCTGCAACCCGACGGCTCGTTCACGTGGGAGGTGCCGGAGGGTGACTGGGTCGTGCTGCGCACGGGGATGGTTCCCACCGGCTCGGTGAACAGCCCGGCGGCGCCCGAGGCGACCGGCTTGGAAGTGGACAAAATGAACCGCCAGGCGGTGAAGGGGCATTTCGACTCCTACATCGGGAAGTTGTTAGCGCGGCTGAAGCCGGAGGAGCGCAAGTCCTGGAAATACGTGGTGGGGGACAGCTACGAGAAGGGCCCGCAGAACTGGACCGACGGCTTTGCAGCCATTTTCAGCAAACGCTATGGCTATGATCCGTCGCCCTTCCTGCCGGTTCTAACGGGCCGGCTGGTGGGCAGCGCCGACCAATCGAACCGCTTCCTCTGGGACTTGCGGCGCTTGATCGCGGACCAGGTGGCGACCGAGTATGTCGGCGGCCTGCGCGACCTGTGCCATAAGAACGGCCTGAAATTGTGGCTGGAGAACTACGGCCACTGGGGTTTCCCGAGCGAGTTTCTGTTATACGGCGGCCAGTCCGACGAACTCGGCGGCGAGTTCTGGGAGAGTGGCGATCTGGGCAAGGTCGAACTCCGGGACGCTTCCTCTGCGGCGCACATCTATGGCAAGCGCCAGGTTTTCGCCGAGGCGTGGACGGGCGGTCCGTTATTCCGCAGCACGCCGTGGAGCCTGAAGAAACGCGGCGACTGGGCGATGTGCGAGGGCATCAACCAGTTCGTGTTCCACGTGAACATCCACCAGCCGTGGGAGGACAAGAAGCCCGGCGTGAGTGCGTGGTTCGGCACCGAGTTCAACCGCCACAACACCTGGTTCGGGATGTCGAAGTCGTGGATGGATTACCTGCGCCGCTGCAGTTTCCTGCTCCAACAGGGGCATCAGGTGGCGGATGTGGCGTACTTCATCGGCGAGGATGCGCCGAAGATGACCGGTCTCCGCCAGCCCGAACTGCCGGCGGGTCATGATTTCGACTACATCAATGCCGACGTCCTGCTCAACCGCGCGCGGGTCGAGAACGGCCGGCTCGTTCTAACCGACGGCATGAGCTATCAGATGCTGGTCCTGCCGCCATCGGAAACGATGCGGCCCGCGACGCTGGCGAAGATCAAATCGTTCGTCGATGGCGGGCTGACCGTCGTCGGGCCGCTGCCCACGCGTTCGCCCAGCCTGGAGGGATTTCCCGACTGCGACGCCAGGGTGAAGGATCTATCAGAATCGCTCGCTGGCCGTGTGATGAGTGGCGGCGATTTGAAGGACGCGCTCAAACTACCACCCGATGTGACCGGACTGCCTGCCGGGAAGGTTCTGTTCAGCCACCGCAGGACGCCCGAACTGGAGATCTATTTTCTATCCAACCAAGGCGATTCACCGGCCCTGCTAGAGCCGGTTTTCCGCGTGACCGGGATGGTGCCGGAAATCTGGCATCCGGACAGCGGGGAGATCGAACGCCCGCCCGGCGAGGGAAGCAATGGGGTGACCCGCGTGCCGCTGCGTCTCGATGCCCGCGGTTCGGTGTTCGTGGTGTTTCGCAAGGAAACCCAACGCACCATCGCCACGAAAAAAACCGGCAACCTTGAAATCCGGAATGCGGTCTACGAGGCGGTGGATGGCTCCGGCTCGGCGGATGCGACCGCGAAGGTCGCGGCGGCGGTCGGCGAAGGCCGCCTCGATCTCACCGTGACCAACGATCTCGTCGGCAGCGATCCGGCCTTCCAACGTCTCAAACAACTGCGCGTGGACTACGTCGTCGATGGCAATCCGAGGTCGGTGACCGTGGCCGAGAACCAACCTCTGACCATTTCCTCCGGCACCGAGCTCACGGGAGCATGGGACGTGGAATTCGGTTCGGAAAAAGCGCGGTTCGAGCAATTGGTTTCCTGGCCGGAGCGCCCCGAGCCCTCGATCAAATATCATTCGGGCGAAGCGATCTACCACACCACCTTCCAAGCCCCCGCCGTCGCCGGGAATACGGTCACGATGCTCGACCTCGGAAAGGTCGAGTCGATGGCGGAAGTCACGCTCAACGGCCATGTGTATCCGGTGCTTTGGAAGCCGCCGTACCGGCTCGATGTCAGCGCCGTTCTGCGCCCGGATTCCAACCAACTCTCCGTGCGCGTCGTCAACGTCTGGCACAACCGGCTCGTCGGCGAACGGCATGGAATCAAGGAATTGGCGGGCCCCCCAGTGTGGGGAGGCAATATTCCCAACTACGCGCCGAATGAGGCCCTGCTGCCGTCCGGCTTGATCGGACCGGTGCGGATCGCGACGCTGGAAGTGACGCGCTGAAGACGGCTCCGGGGGGCCTCCATAAATACGCAGGTATTCGAAACCGACTTCCCGCGCTACCAAGTCCACCGTCCGATTCGCATGTCGGCGGTTCGCGGCGATGGGCTCATCCATCGCGCTCCGGCCGACGTTCAGTCGAAAAAGCCCAAACCCAACCTCTAACCCGTCCGGCAACCTGTTGATCCAATCGATGGATTGATGGCCGATGATTCATCTCTTGCGAGGCGCCGCTTCGTTCGTTTCCCGACTTCCAGACCTCATGTTTCATTCGAATTTCATTTCCCGCCGGACCGCACTGGTCGGTCTTTTCGTGGCACTTTGCGTGGGCACGCTTCTTTGGAGACCATCGAAGCCGGTCGCAGACCAAGCGTCACCCGCAGCTACGGAAAATTCAGCCAGCCCCCGTGGCGCGGAAAAAAATCCGGTGGCTGATGCCGTCGGAAACGGCGGTAATCGGTTCCAGCCCGCTGCGTCCGCATCCGCGCCTTCTTCCACCGTTGCCGCCGCACCCGTGACCGCGCCCGTGTCCCGCGAGATGGACGTCACGGTGAACCCCTATGCCGCCGGTCTGGGCGGTCCGGGGAAATCCAAGCGCGCTTGGGATGCCGGATTCATCGGCAGTTTCCTCCAGGCGAAAGCAGGGGATCCGGTCCGCTTCGAACTCACCAACGGCGTCATCGCCCAAGGCACGGTGAAAATGATCCAGTCCGACGGCACCGTGGTCTCCCACGTCTCCGGTGAGCTCACCGCTCCGGAAAAGGGGAAGTTTTTCCTCCTCACTCCTCCGGCAGGCGGCAAGGCCGGCAAGGCGGTAGGCGTGGTTGAGTTTCCCAAGAGCAAGACGGCCTATCGGATCGAGCCGACCGGACCCGATGGCGCGCCGGAACTCTGGCAGCGGAAATTGGACGAGGTGATTTGCGGCGAGATGACGGAAGCGGATCCGGCATTGGTGGCCGGGACCGCAGAGATCGTTCCGCTGCGTCCCGATCAGGTGCCGGACTACGTGCCGAGCTACAATGACGAGATCGTTTCCCTGCAAAGTTACCCCGGCTCACCGGCGGTCATGCTGTTGGATTTCGCCGGCGGCTACACCTCCAGTTGGGGCGGTGTCACCTACGCGCGGGCACCGGTGGATAACGCCACGATCAAGGACATCTGGAAGCGTGTGGCAGAGGACTACATGCCGTTCAACATCAACGTGACCACGGACATCAAGGTTTTCCTGGCCGCCCCGGCGGCGAGTCGGCAGAGATGCTGCCTCACTCCCTCACATGGCGGAGCGGGGGTGGCGTATTTCGGCTCGTGGAACTGGGGCAACGACACGGTGTGCTGGTCAGGCTATTACATTGGAAAGGCGGCCGCGGAGGTCGTCTCGCACGAGGTCGGCCACACGCTCGGACTGGCCCACCAAGGCCTCACCACAACACCCGGCGGCGGCTATTACGGCGGTCACGGCGGCGGCGAGACCGGTTGGGCACCCATCATGGGAGTTGGCTACTATCAGGCGGTGACCACCTGGGCGAAGGGCGAATATCAGAATGCGAATGACCAGCAGGACGAGCTGAACACCATGACCACGGGCTTCAACAATGTCGCCTATCGGCCCGACGATACCGGCACCACGCTCGCCACCTCGCGGTATCTGGAAATTTATTCGGGAAACACGGTTTTTGCGGAGGGCGTCATCGAGCGCACGGCGGATACGGACGTGTTCCAATTCACCACCACCGGTGGCGCGGTTTCCCTCACGGTCGTTCCCGTGGCGGAAGGGGATTGGGGAAATCTCGCCACCCGCGCGACGCTCGCCGACGCGGTGGGCAATGTCATCGCAACGGATGACGCGCAGGACGACGTGTCCTCCACCGTCACCGCCACCCTCGCCGCTGGCACCTACACCTTCGGCGTAACCGGCGTCGGCAAGAACAACCCGCTGACCAACGGATTTACCGACTACGGCAGCCTCGGCTATTACTCGATCAGCGGCAGTGTGGCGGGAGGGCGGCAGTCCACCCGCCTGACCGTGGCGGAACGCGCGCCGAACAGCACCGTCGTCGGCACGGTGTCCGCCATCAATCCTAACAGCAGCCCGCTGGTTTATACCATCACCGGAGGAAACACCGGCACGACCTTTTCCGTGAGCAACACCGGCGTCGTCACCGTGGCGAACAACACGCTGCTGGATTATTACGCCCTCGCCGCCGATCCCGCCCGTTATGCGGCGGAGTTCGAGGTGTTCATGGACATCACCAACGTCAACAACCCCGCGCTCACGGAAACGAACCGCCGGGTCGTCATCGCCGTACAGCAGCTGTACGCCGCCGAGCCCACCGCGCTGACCGCCACGCTGGACAGCAGCCTGCGCATCAATCTGTCATGGATCGGCAGTTACGGAGCCACTGGCTACAGCGTGAAACGCTCGACCACTCCCGGCGGACCGTACACTTCCGTCGCCACCGTCACCGGCACCAGTTACACCGATGGCGGCCTGACCCATGGCGTGACCTATTACTACGTCGTCACGGCGGTCAATTCCAACGGAGAGAGCGACCCATCCACGGAAGCCAGGGCCCTGGCGCTGGCGGTGGCGGGTGGCTTCGAATCGCCGGTCCTCGGCAACGGGGTTTTCAAATACGCTCCCAACGGTGGGGGCGGCGGATGGACTTTCAACGGCGAGGCGGGCATCACTGCGAATGGCAGCGGTTTCACTCCACCGACAGCGCCAGAAGGGGTGCAGGCGGCCTTCGTCCAGCGGACCGGCAGTCTTTTACAGACCTTCTCCGGCTTCACACCGGGAACGGTCTACACCATTTCTTATCTGGCCGCGCGACGCGGGGGGCAAAACCAGACTTGGAATATCGTCATCGACGGGAATGTCATCAAGACCAACACATCGGCTCCCGCCAGCTACACTCTCTATACCGCCACCTTCACCGCGACGGCGGCTTTCCACTCCTTGTCGATTCTCGGAACCAATCTCAATGGCGGTGACAACACGGTGTTCATCGACAACCTGCAGATCAGCGCGGCGACGCCGACGATCCCCAATCTCAGCTTTGAAACTCCTAACATCGGCACCGGAGGCGGAAGCTATCAATACAATCCCTCGGGCGGATCGTGGACTTTCAACGGAGCTCCCGGGAATGGATCGGGCCTTGCCGGGAATGGCAGCGGTTTCAACAATCCCAACGCACCGGACGGGACGCAGACGGCGTTCGTGCAGAATCTGGGGACCGTCACCCAGACGCTGTCGGGCTTCACGCCGGGCAGAACCTACACCGTGGGCTACTTCGCCGCGCAGCGTCCGGGGAACATGGGTGGCCAGACTTGGAACGTGAAGATCAACAACACGGTCATCCAGTCCAACGCCGCGGGTGGCACCGGCTACGCGACCTACGCCGTCAACTTCGTGGCCTCGGCGGCCAACCAAACCCTGTCGTTTGTCGGGACGAACCTCGCCGGTGGTGACCGCACCGTGTTCATTGACAACGTCAGCCTGATGCTGCCGACGCAGCCCGTGGCCGCTGCGGTGGCCCTGACCAGTCCGGCGAACAACACCGTTTTCGCCGCCAACGCGCCGGTCGATCTAACGGCGACGGTGGCCGTGAACGGCAATCTCATCAACGGCGTGCAATTCTATGTGGACGGCGACCTCATCGGACAAAGCAACAACGCTCCCTACGTCTGCGCGTGGGCGCATGCCAGCGGTGGCAATCACAGCGCTTATGCGAGGGTGTTGTTCAACGATGGCAGTTTCTCGGACTCGGCTTCCATCAACTTCGCGGTCGCCAACCCCAACACAAACCTCGGATTTGAAACTCCGGGTATTGGCGGGGGCAACTACAGCTATCGGCCCGGTGGCGCGACCTGGTCCTTCTTGGGCACCGGTGCGAGCGGTTCGGGCATTGTTGCCAACGGCAGCGCGTTTTCCAACCCGAACGCGCCGCAAGGCACGCAGGCGGCGTTTATCCAGCAGTTCGGCAGCGTCAGCCAATCGTTCGTCGGGTTCACGCCGGGCACCAGCTACACGATCAGCTACTCGGCCGCGCAACGGCCCCCGCCGTCGCAAAACGGCGGAGAGTCGTGGGATGTCTCCATCGACGGCAACGTGATCAAGAGCAACCTCCCGGGTTCCACCTCATACACGGCCCAGACCGCCACCTTCACCGCCACGGCGGGGTATCACACCTTGTCCTTTGCGGGCACCAATCTCGCTGGCGGCGACAACACCGTCTTCATTGACAATGTCAGCTTCAATCCACCCCTCTCCGGCGGCCAAGGTCCCGCGTTGTTAGCCAGCACCCTGCCCGCCACCGCGTTGGACGTGGTCGGTAGCGAGGTGACCTTCGTGGCCGCGTTCTCCAGCGCCCTGCCCACCACCTATCAGTGGCAGAAGATCGTGAACGGCCAGGTCACCGCCATCCCCGGAGCGACCACGCCCACCCTCACTCTATCCAATCTCCAGTTAGGCGACGCGGGCGACTACCGCCTCCAGGCGACCAACGCGTCGGGCGTCTCCGTCAGCGCGGTCAGCCCTCTCACGGTCAATCCGCTGCCCGCCGCCGTGGAAAACGTCGTCACCGCCATCGCCGCCCAGACCGGCCTCGGAAGTGCGGTGCCTGATTTCTCCTCCACGTGGGAAATCCCGCCGGGCAGCCTCATCGCCAGCTTGTCGCCCGCCGCCGTGGGTTCCGGAAATTTCACCAACCCGATCAACCTTCTCACGGATGGCAGCCCCGGCCGCTCCAGAACCGGCCTCGGTGGAGCCACCGCCAGCCAGATCAGCGCCGGCAGCGGCGCGGGCCAGTCCGTCACCTACTCCCTCGGCAGCGCCGCCGGAGGTTATGATCTAACGAATGTCGTCGTCCACGGCAGTTGGCCGGATGCCGGGCGCGACCAGCAGGCCTACACCGTTTCCTACGCCACCGCGGCCGATCCGGCCACCTTCCTCCCGCTCGCGGTCGTCAATTACAACCCGGCGAATCCCACCGCCGTCCAATCCGCCACCCGCGCCACCCTGCGCTCCGCAAGCGCCGCGCCGCTCGCCAGCGGCGTCGCTTCGCTGCGCTTCGACTTCACCACTCCTGTCCCGGAGAACGCCTGGTGCGGTTACACGGAAATCGCCGTCTATGGCGCGCCCCAAGCACCGGCCGTCACCATGCAGACCACCCCGGCCACCGCCAGGGAAGTGGTCGGTGGGGAGGTGACTTTCACCGCGTCCATCGCCGGAGCCGCCCCCGTTTCCTATCAGTGGCAGAAAGTGGTCGGCGGCGTTCCCAGCAACATCTCCGGAGCCACCGGCACCAGCCTCACTCTCACCAATTTGCAGGCTGGAGATGCCGCGAGCTATCAGCTCCGCGCCACCAATGCCCAAGGCAACGCAACCAGTAGCCCCGCGGTTCTAACGGTGGCGACTCTGGCCGCCGCCGTGAACAACGTGATCACCGCCATGGCCGCGCAGACCGGCCTCGGTGGAAACACCACGTTTCTCCCGAGTTGGAAACTCACCACGGACAACAGCCTCATCGGCGGCATGGTGCCCACCAGCTCCGCGGGAAATTTCAACGTGCATGCCAACGTCATGACCACCGCCGCCCTCACCACGCCACGTCCCCTCGCCATCAGCGCGACCAGCGGCGGCGATAACAGCATCAACTACCTCAGCGCCGGAAATGGCAACGGGGCCGGGTCATCGGTGGTTTACACACTGCCTCCCAGCGTCAGTGGTTACAACCTGAACAAGATCGTCGTCCACGGCGGCTGGAGCGATGCGGGCCGCGACCAACAGGCCTACACCGTTTCCTATTCGAAGGTCGCCACCCCCACGACCTTCGTCACGTTAGGCACTGTCAATTACAACCCCGCCAATCCCGCGGGCGTCCAGTCCACCACCCGCGCCACGCTCATTCCGGCAAGCGGAGCGCTGGCCACGGAAGTGGCGGCCGTGCGTTTCAACTTCACCAACCCCACCTCGGAAAACGGCTGGGTCGGCTATGCCCAACTCGCCGTCTACGGCGTGCCCACATTGCCCGCGCCCGTCAATCTAACCGCCACGCCGGGCGATGCGCAAGCGACCCTCGCCTGGACCGCCACCGCGGGTGCCACCAGCTATCATGTGAAACGCTCGACCGTGAGCGGCGGCTCCTACACCAACGTCGGCACCGTCCCGACCCCCGGCTTCACCAATACCGGCCTCACCAACAGCACTCCGTATTACTATGTCGTCACCGCGCTCAACGGAGGCGGGGAATCCGTCATCTCCGGCCAGGTCTCCGTGACTCCCATGCCGGCAGGTTATGACGGCTGGCTCAATGCCTACCCCTCCATCATCGGTGCGGACCGCGCGCCTGATGCGGATCCGGACGACGATGGCGTGCCGAATGGAATTGAATTTCTAACCGGCACCTCGCCCGCGAACCCGGCCGGCGCTCGCCCGGTTATAACCACCGTGGATGGCGCGGGAAACCTTGTGCTGCATTTCAAGCGCACGGATGCCGCCAAGGCTTACACGGTGACGGTGGAAAGCTCCATCGGCCTGCAGCCGCCGTGGTCGTCATTCGTCGTGACCCACAACGCCATCACCGGACCTCCTCTAACGGTCGTTGAAAACGGAACCGCTGCTGATGACATCACCGTGGTAATTCCCTCCAATGGTGATCCAAAGAAATTCGCGCGGGTCCGGATCTGGATCCCTGGCACACCCTGAGCCGCGGCCGGGGCGGGGGAGGCTTGAACGCATCATGATGCGCTGGGTGGAAGCCTCTATAAATGCGTAGGTTTGAGATCGCCTTGTTTCCAAGTATCCCTGCCGGGGCTCTTCGTGCCGAAAGTCCCGCTTTCGGTGAAAAACCTGAAAAAATCCGTGATTGTCTAGTTTTAAGAATCCCTGAAACAATACCCCATGAATCCCACCGCCGCCCTGCTCCTGACCTCGCTTCTGCCCACCGTCGCCTTCGCGGACGTTTCCTGGGTCAGCAAGCAACTCGATGACAAATTCTACTCCGAAGGCGGCGCGATCGCCGACATCAACAAGGATGGCAAAGCAGACGTGATCTCCGGCCCGTTCTGGTATGCGGGACCGGATCTCAAGAAACGCCATGAGATTTTCGAACCGGTGTCGGTCGATCCACACACCTACTCGGACGTGTTTCTCCAGTTCGCTCCGGATATCAACGGCGACGGCTACCCCGACGTGCTGGTTTACAGTTGGCCGGGGAAGGGCGCGTGGTGGCTGGAGAATCCGAAAAGCGGAGCGGCGCGCTGGGTGAAGCACCATATCATGGATGTCGTGGACGCTGAATCGCCGACCTTCGCTGATCTAACGGGTGATGGCAAGCCGGAGATCGTCTGCGCCCAGAACGGCTCCTACGGTTATGCCTCGGCTCCCGCCGATCCGACGCAACCCTGGCCGTTCAAAGCGATCACCCCTCCGGACAAGTCCGTTTTCAAATACATCCATGGCCAAGGCATCGGCGATGTGGATGGCGACGGAAAACCGGATTTCATCGAGAAACGCGGGTGGTGGAAAAATCCAGGCAAGGAAGGGGAGTGGACACTCAATCCAGTGCCGTTTCCTGGAAACGGCGGCGCGCAGATGTATTGCCACGATTTCAACGGGGACGGGAAAAATGACATCATCACCGTGATCGACGCCCACGCCTACGGGCTGTCGTGGTTCGAACAAACCGCCGATGGCTGGAAACAACATCCGATCCTCACCGACAAGCCGGAGACCTCTGCCGGTGGAGTGGTGGTGGCTCAGATGCACGGCGTGGAATTTCTCGATGTCGATGGTGATGGCATCAAGGATGTCATCACCGGCAAGCGTTTCTGGGCCCACGCGCCGAAAGCGGACGGCAGTGGCGGCGATCCGGGCGTAAATGATCCCGCACTGCTGTTCTGGCTGAAGGTGACCCGCGAAGGCGGTGTGGTGAAATTCACGCCGAAGACCATCCATCCGGATTCCGGTGTCGGCGTGATGCTGCCGACCGGCGATGTCAATGGCGACGGCTTCCCGGATTTTCTAACGGCGAACAAGAAGGGGACTTTCGTCCATGTCCAGAAGCGGAAGCCTTGAGATCCATCTCAATCATTTGACCCTCATTCCACCATGAAGCCCGCCCTGCTTTTTCTTCCGCTGCTCGCCACCACTTTGACGGCCCAACAGCCCGTTTACCCGGACCCGTCATCGACCGATGCCGATTTTCCGATTCAAGGTGAATATGCGCTCGACGCGAAAGGCAGCCAGAAGGGGCTCGGCATCCGGGTCATTGCTCTTGGCGACGGGAAATTCGAAGCGGTGTGCTACAAGCGCGGGCTGCCGGGCGCGGGTTGGGAGGGGAAATGGGATTCCGTGATCCACGGTGAAGGAAGTCGCGGGACGGAATCGGCCCCCGTCACCTTCGAAGGCGCGGAACTGAAGGGCGAGGTGGATGGTCTCAAATTCCTCCTCAAAGGCCCGGCCGGCAAGACGGTCGCGCTCGCCCGCGTCGAACGCAAATCTCCCACCCTTGGCATGAAACCACCCAAGGGCGCGGTGGTTCTTTTCGGAGAGGGCACGAACCTTTTCGATAGCACCAAAGTCACTGGAGACGGGCTCCTCATGCAGGGCGTGAAAACCACTGAGACCTTCGGCGATTTCAGCATTCACATTGAGTTCCGTCTTCCCTATATGCCAAAAGCCCGTGGTCAGGATCGTGCAAACAGTGGACTCTATCTGCAGGGGCGCTATGAAATCCAGATGCTAGACAGCTTCGGCCTCGAAGGGAAAGACAACGAATGTGCGGGCATCTACCAGATCGCCCGGCCATCGGAGAACATGTGCTTCCCTCCCTTGACATGGCAAACCTACGACATCGACTTCACCGCCGCGAAATTCAACAAGGACGGTAAGAAAAAGAAAGCCACCGTCACGGTCCGCCACAACGGCGTTGTGGTCCACAAGGACCTCGAACTGCCCGGCCCCACCGGCGGAGCCGTGCTCGGGGACAATGATCAACCCGGCCCCATCCTCCTTCAGGAGCACGGTAATCCTGTCCGCTATCGCAACATCTGGTTGATCAAAAAATAACCCAAACCGGGATCCAGCGTCCCACACTTGGCGGGCGACAGGCGCGAGCCGCCGGAGTGAGAGAAATCCTTTGCCTATTCCTTCATGAGACATCTGTTATTTTCCACCGTCGCCCTGTGCTGTCTCAGCGCCCAGGCTTTTTCCGCACCGGCGTTCGAGCTCAAGGACGGTGATCGTGTCGCGCTTCTTGGCGATGCGTTCATCGAGCGCGAGCAATACAACGGCTGGATTGAAATCGCGGCGACCACCCGGTTTCCGCAATCCAACGTCACCTTCCGCAATCTCGGCTGGAACGCCGACCTGCCGTCCGGTGATTCACGGAGTGGGTTGAGTCCCTTGCAGGCGGGGATGGAAGGGCCGGATGAAGGATGGAAACAGCTTCAGAACCAGCTAAGCATTTATAAACCGAATGTCATCATCCTCGGTTATGGCATGGCGGCATCACTGCCGAACGGATGCCCGCCGGAAAAATTCGGAACGGATCTCGAACGCCTGCTTGATGATGCGCCGAAGTCCGTCGGCAAAGAGGTGCGCTTTCTCGTTCTCGGCGCGCCTCCACGCTTCGAACGGCCGGGAGAGGATGCGTCCGTTCTCAAGGCCCATCGCGAATCACTTGCGGCGGCTAACAGGATCCTACAGGAAATCGCCACCAGGCGCGGCCTTCCCTTTGTTTCGCTCGACGGCCTCAAACAGGATCCCGGCTACTCCCAGAATGGCATCCATCTAACCGACGCGGGCTATCAAGCGGTCGCGCGCCTCATTGAAAAATCCCTCGGCTGGCAACCGGGTGCCTGGGACAAAGGCGACAGCGCCGCGGCATTGCGGAAGCACATCCTGAAAAAGAACGAATGGTTCTTCAATCGCTCGCGGCCCGCGAACATGGCCTACATCTTCGGCTTCCGCAAAGGGGAGCAGGGGAACAACGCGGTGGAGATCCCCCAGTTCGATGCGCTCATCGCCGCGCAGGAGCAAGCCATCGCGAAGATGCGCGATCTATCGAAAGGGGTCGTCATCCCGATAGAGCCGGCGCGCACCGAATCGAAATTTGCCGCCAAGGTCGCGCAACCGCATCCGAATTTCACCGTTGCAGCGGGTTATGAAATCTCGCTGTGGGCCGAGAGCCCGCTGCTTCACAAACCGACGCAAATGAATTTCGACCCGAGCGGAAAACTGTGGATCGCGAGTTCGCAGACCTATCCGCAGGTCGAGGTCGGACAGACAGCGGATGACAAGATCCTGGTGCTCCAGGATTCCGACGGCGATGGCAAGGCGGACAAGTCCACCGTCTTCGCCGACGGCATGATGATGCCGACCGCAGTGCTCCCCGGCGATGGTGGTGTCTATGTCGGCCAAAGCACCGACCTCCTGCATTTCACCGATACCGATGGCGACGGCAAGGCCGACACCAAAACCCGCGTCCTCAGCGGGTTCGGCACCGAGGACACCCACCACAACATCCACACGCTCCGCCGCGGTCCCGACGGCCTGCTTTGGTTCAACCAAAGCATCTACACCCGCACTGATACCGAAACACCTAACGGAATTTTCCGATTGAGGAGCGGCGGCATCATGCGTTTCGATCCGCGCGCTGGAAAACTCGAAACGGTCTTCTACGGCTGGTTGAATGCATGGGGACATCAGTTTGATAGATTCGGCCAATCCTTCGTCACCGATGGCGCGGGCGTGGGAGGGATCAACTGGGGAGTTCCCGGCGCGATGTATACCACCTATGCCAATGCGCCCAAGGTTCTCGACAGCGTCAGCCCCGGCAGCTATCCGAAATTCGCCGGTCTTGAGATCATCGAGTCGCCGCATTTTCCGGCGGACTGGCAGGGCAACTTGATCACCTGCGATTTCCGCGCGCATCGCATCGTCCGCTTCGGTCTCGCGGATCAGGGGGCCGGATACGCCGCACAGGAAATTGGCGATCTCGTCCGCACCGATGACGTTAATTTCCGGCCGATCGATGTGAAAACCGGACCCGATGGCGCGCTCTACATCGCCGATTGGTCGAACCCGATCATCAACCACGGTGAGGTCGATTTCCGCGATCCACGGCGTGACCGCGAGCACGGCCGCATCTGGAGGGTTACGAAAAAAGGCGGTGCGCTCGTCAAGCCGCGCGACCTCGCCAAGCTGCCGGAGAAAGACCTGCTAGAGGCGCTTTCCGGTAACAACCGCTACGACCGCAACCAAGCGACAGCCGTTCTGTTCGAGAGCAAATCGAAGACATTGGCTGCGGCGATCAAGGCGTCGGCGAAAAACGACCGGGTTCTACTTTCCGCCCTGTGGTTAGGCAACGGCCGCAAAGAACGCGATCCCGATCTCATGAAGAAAGCCTTGGCCTCCAGGCAGGGCGAAGTCCGCGCCGCGGCCATCCGGGTGCTTGGCGACTGGCCTCCATCGGCGGGATCCCTCGCGCTGTTGAAAGCCGCCATTGCCGATGAATTTCCGCGGGTCCGCCTCGAGGCAA
Organism: Verrucomicrobiota bacterium; assembly: GCA_040386755.1. Classification (GTDB taxonomy): domain Bacteria; phylum Verrucomicrobiota; class Verrucomicrobiia; order Verrucomicrobiales; family Akkermansiaceae; genus Luteolibacter. The sequence continues at coordinate 20,840 of JAZKEY010000003.1, forward strand.
TCCGCGTGCTCTCGAAATTCCAAGAGTCGGAGGCGATGGACGTCGCTCTCGGCGCATTGAACAAACCAACGGATCGTTTCATCGACTACGCGCTGTGGCTGAACGTCCAGGAGCGTGGCGAGGAATGGCTTTATGCGCTGGCGAACAATAAGGGCAATGTCCCGGCTAACGAGAAAGCGCGCGAGTTCGTGTTAGGAAATCTTCCTCCCGCGAAGGCAGCGGCGGCCAATTCCCAGCTCGCTGGCAAAACGCTGCCCAAAGATGGATCCGGCCCCTACCTGGGCCTTGCCTTGAAAACCGGCGATGCGGGAGTCATCGGTGCCGTTTTCGAGCAGGTAGCCTCCGGTGGCTTTGATGCCAGGACCTCGCTGGTGGCATTGAAGGGAATCAACGACGCGATCATCCAGCGGCAGATCAAGCTCCGGAGCGATTCATCCAAATTGCTTTCCATCATCAATGGCAATGACGAGGCGCTGCGTGTTGCGGGGATCGCACTGGGGGGGACCACGGCGTCCGCGGCGATCATGCCACGCCTGATAGAGCTTGCTGCGGATTCCTCATCGCCGGTGGTGATCCGCAGCGCCGCGGTCGATGCGCTTGGAAATTTCCAGGTAGCGACCGCCCGTGATGCGCTGGTCGCGGTTGCGGATGTCAAATCTCCGGCGAATCTTCGGCAGCGCGCCGCGCTCGCCTTGAGCCGTTATTTCCGTGACGTTTCGGTCCCGCTGATCGTGGCCATCGCCGCCGAAACCCGTGATCCAGAGCAATCGCGCCAGTTCTGGCAGCAGGTTCTATCCGCCCAAGGAATTTCCAAGCAACTCGCCACCGCCTTCGAAAAGAAACTCACACCCGAGATCGCCAACCTGACGCTCCAGCATGTTCCGGATGTCGCCGAGCATGACGCCTTGCTCAAGGTGCTGCGCGAGCAGGCGGGTGCCGGCGGAGCCAGAACCTATGACGCGGCGGTGATTGCGAAAATGGCGGAGCTGGTGAAAACGAAAGGCGATGCCGCGCGTGGCGAGCTTGTCTATCGGCGGCCGGCAATCGCTTGCACCGCTTGTCACGCCATCGGCGGCGCGGGCGGCAAGGTCGGCCCCGATCTAACTTCGATCGGGGCCAGCGCGCCCTTGGATTACCTCATCGAATCCACGGTGAATCCCGGTGCCAAAGTGAAGGAAGGTTATCACTCCGTCATCCTCGAAACCAAGGACGGCAAGGCCATCATGGGCCAGCTCGTGAAAAGCGGAAACGGCAGTTCGGTGATCCGCGATGGCTCCGGCGCCGAAATCACGGTCGCTGACAACATGGTTTCGAAAAAGACCGATGCCGGCAGCCTGATGCCCGGCAACCTCATCGCGAGCCTTCCCGAAAGCGACATCAACGATCTTTTCAAATTCCTCTCGGAACTCGGCAAGCCCGGCGACTTCGACGCCACCAAGAGCCACGCGCCGAAAGTCTGGGCCGTGCATCCGGTGCGGACCGACATTCAGGAACGCGCCTCGCAAGGTGATCCGACGCTGCCCTGGGTTCCCGTCACCGCCCCCGTCAATGGCTCGCTCCTCCCGGCCGACGCGAGAGCGGCGATCGGCCACGCGACAGCGACGGAGATGATGATCGCCACCAAACTCCAGCTCGCGGAAACAACGGAAATCCAGCTCGACTTCCCTGCGGGAGGCGCGCCTGTTAGCCAATGGGTCGATGGCGTGGAATGCGCCAGCGGCTCCGTCACGCTCCAGCCGGGCATCCACAAGATCGTCATCCGCGCCGTCCTGAACGACAAACCGGTACAAATGAAATGCGCGTCCGGGACCTTCCTGCCCGAATGGTGATCGATGGGATCAATTCCGCGATCATGAGGACCGCGCAGCGTGTCCCTTGAAATCAGTGTGCTTGGGGGAAATCGGCTTAGGGGATGGCGGAGTCGGGTCGCACCCATCGAGGCAGGAATCCTCTCGCTCTGGATCTAATTGCTGGATAGGCAATGGATTGGTTTTTGGCGGGTTGTGCGACAACTCCATAAACTGGGAGGTTTACGGAAGCCGGAAGTTTCCCTAGACAAGCAAGCGTCGGCGGTGTGTTAACTGTTATTTGAAGAGTCTGAAGCCGACGAATGGCCCGTGTCGAAAATCCACATGAAGCATCTGACCGCGGAATAGATAGAGCATTGCCTCACTAGGCGGGTATGCCGACCAGTGGGTAAATCGAATAATGTTTCCATTCCCGTCCCGACTGTCATTTTTCTATCTGAAATTCGGAATTCTACGAAAACCATTGTAAAACCCAAATCCGACAAAAACCCTCCACCACTCAAAACTCCGCTATCGTGGAGGTTTGAGTGGCACCACGCAATGAAAAGACGTTAGTCTTTCATTTGTGTTCTAGCAAAAAATTCACCGAAAACCTGGAATCCAATCCCGGAAATCGATCGATTCATCCCATGGGTGATATCTGTTGATCCGGGTCGGAATCACATGCGTCCTGTGATCGGGACTTCGAAACGAGAGTTTTCATCGGGCGATGTCTGATGGATGATGTCGATCTTTTGAAGATGGATCGATTTTTATTTTTTAACAACCGGATGGCTCCGGATTGTGATGAGTTGATGACTTTAAAACAGAAATCCCAAAATTGAATGAAAAGAACATCCAAGAATATTCTGTCAGAATCCCATTCATTATCCCAATCGCATCACCCGTCTGTGATGATTCTCCGGCTTGGTCTGGAAAGACCGGCCGGTGCCGCATGAACGATCCGCATCTCCCGTCCCCAAACCTGTATCTCTAAAAATCCAATCCCATGTCTCACTCAACTTACATCTCACGCCGGACATTGTTGCTCGGTCTTTTGATAGCGCTTTGCATTGTTACGCTTCTTTGGCGGCAGCATTTGCCTGTGGTGCGGGAATCATCGCCACTTGCCGCCGGGCCACCGGTCAGCACCAGGGCTGCGGAAACAGATCCGGCGTCCGATGTGGTCGGAAGCGGCGGGAAACCGCTTCAAGCCGAGGATGCTGACACCCCCACTTCCCCCACAGTGGCTAACAAGCCGCCGGTTCCCCGGGAGATGGATGTCGCGGTGAACCCCTACGCCGCAGGATTGAGCGGCCCCGGCAAATCCAAGCGCCAGTGGGATGCCGGCTATATCGAGGGTTTCCAACAGGCGAAGGACGGTGATCCGGTAAGTTTCGAGCTGACGGATGGCGTCATGGCGTCAGGCCATCTGAAGATGGTCCAGGTTCAGAACGGAATCGTGTCCTATGTGTCGGGAGAACTGACAGCGCCAGAGAAGGGCAGGTTTTTCCTCCTGACACCTCCGCAAGGCAGCAAGGCCGGCAAGGCCGTGGCGATCTTCGAATTCGCCGGGAGTGAGACCGCCTACCGCGTTGAGCCGACCGGAGTCGATGGCGAACCGGAGCTATGGAAACGGGAACTGGACGAGGTGGTCTGCATGAATATGGAGGAAGCCGGTGCGCCCGATCGCGAAACGGCGAACATCGTCCCGTTGCGGCCGGATCAGGCTCCCGAATACGTGCCGAGCTACAATGCCGACATTGTTTCCCTGCAAAGCTTGCCGGGCTCCCCGGCCGTGTTGCTGCTGGATTTCGCAGGGGGCTACACGCCTCATTGGGGCGGTGTCACCTATGCTCGGGCACCCGTGGACAACGCCACGATCAGGGACGTCTGGAAGCGTGTGGCTGAGGATTACATGCCCTTCAACATCAACGTGACCACGGACATCAAGGTCTTCCAAGCCGCCCCGGCCGCGAGCCGGCAAAGATGCTGCCTCACTCCCTCGCACGGCGGAGGGGGCGTGGCCTATATCGGTTCGTGGAACTGGGGCAACGACGTGGTGTGCTGGTCAGGCTATTATGTGGGCAAAGCGGCGGCGGAAGTCGTGTCGCATGAAATCGGCCACACACTGGGGTTGGCGCATGATGGACGCTCGACGCCGCCCGAGGGATATTTTGGTGGCCATGGAGGCGGAGAAACAGGTTGGGCTCCGATCATGGGCGTCGGGTATTACCAAGCCTTGAGTCAATGGAGCAAAGGAGAGTATGCTTTTGCCGACCAACCGCAGGATGACTTGAGCCAGATCACCAATGGCAACAATAACGTCGACTACCGCGTCGACGATACGGGCAGCACGTTGGCGGCGTCCCGGTATCTGGAAGTGGCCACGAACAACTCCGTTTCCGCCGAAGGCGTGATCGAGCAAACTGCGGATACGGATGCTTTTCAGTTCACCACGACGGGCGGCGCGGTGACGTTGACCGCCAATCCCGTCGCAGCCGGCGATTGGGCGAACCTGGCCATCATGGGGACGCTGGCGGATGCGACGGGTACGGTGATTGCCACAGCCAACGTGCAAAGCTCCGTTTCGGCCACAATTGCGACGACTCTGGCGGCAGGCACTTACACCTTCCGCGTGACGGGAACCGGAAAAAACGATCCTCTAACCAATGGCTTCACGAGCTATGCGAGCCTTGGCTATTATTCGATCACGGGAACCATCGCGGGAGCGCGGCAGCCAACGCGGCTGAGCGTGGTGGAACACGCGGCCACCAATACCGTCGTGGGCACGGTGCCGGCTAACAATCCCAACGGCAGTCCGCTGGTTTATGCGATCACCGCGGGCAATACCGGTGGCACGTTCTCCGTGGACAACAGCGGCGTGGTCCGGGTATCGAACAACGCCCTGCTGGATTACTATGCCCTGGCGGCGAATCCAGCCCTCTATGCGGCGCAGTTCGAGGTGTTCGTGAACATCACCAACGTGAACAATTCCTCGCTAACAGAGACTAACCGGCGCGTGGTGGTCACGGTCCAGAAATTTTTCCCACCGGTGCCCGTCGCGTTGGCCGCGGTCGAGGACACCAGCCTGCGGATTACCCTTTCATGGGTCGGCGGACAGGAGGCGACCAGCTACAAGGTGAAGCGTTCGACCATTGCGGGCGGGCCACACACGACGGTGGGCACCTCCACCGGCATGAACTACACCGACAGCGGATTGACCCATGGTGTGAAATATTACTATGTGGTTTCCGCCGTGAATGCGAACGGCGAGAGCGCCAATTCGACGGAAACGAGCGCCACACCCCAGGCCGTGGCTGGCTTCAGTTTTGAGAATCCAAACCTCGGTGGCGGCTTTGCCTACAACCCGGGCGGGGCCATCTGGACCTTTGGCGGCGGGAGTGGCAACGGCTCGGGCATCGCCGGCAACGGCAGCGGCTTCAACAATCCCAATGCCCCCGAAGGCACGCAGGCGGCACTCATGCAGGGTACCGGAAGCATTTCCCAGACGCTGTCCGGCTTTGCTCCCGGAACGACCTATGAAATCCGGTATGCCGCGGCCCAGCGGCCGGGCAATGTCCAGACTTGGGATGTGAAGATCGACAACACGGTCATCCAGTCCAACCCGGCGGGAGGCAGCGGCTATGCGCCCTACGCCACCACCTTCACCGCCACGGCCAGCGTCCACACCTTGTCCTTTGCCGGAACCAATCTGGCAGGCGGAGACAACACGGTCTTCATCGACAACGTGCAGGTCACCATCGTGACGCCGGTCATCGCCAATTCCAGTTTTGAAACCCCCGCGATCGCCAACCATCAATACGTCCCGGCGGGTGGATCATGGACATTCTCCGGTGCGGGCATCCTGCGCAACGGCAGCGCGTTCGGCAATGCCAGCGCCCCCATGGGAGTGCAGGCGGCCTTTCTCCAGACATCGGGGACGATTTCCCAAACCCTCTCCGGCTTCATTCCCGGTACGTCCTACTCGCTCGCCTACGCCGCCGCCCAGCGCCCTGGCAACCAGCAGACGTGGGATGTGAAGATCGACAACACGGTCATCCAGTCCAATCCCGCCGGCGGAACCGGCTACATCACTTGCAAGGTCAACTTCCTCGCCACCTCTACCTCACATACCCTGACTTTTGCCGGTACGAATCTGGCCGGCGGCGACAACACCGTCTTCATCGACAACGTCAGCCTCATTTCCCCGCTCCAACCGGTGGCGGCTTCGATTGCTCTAACCAGTCCCACCAACAATTCCGTTTTCAACACTCCAGGGACGGTCAACCTCACGACGTCTGTGACCGGCAACGGCAATGTCATCAACAGCGTGCAATTCTATGCCGACAACGCGATCTTGCTCGGCCAGGTGACGAACGCCCCTTACAACTTCGCCTGGACGAATCCTGGAAGTGGTTTTCATACTGTCTTCGCCCGGGTACTTTTCAATAACGGCAGTTCCGCCGAATCCGCTGCGGTTGGCATCGTGGTCGTCAACACCAATCCGGATCTCGGTTTTGAAACACCCGGCCTCGGTGGCGGTCAGTACCAATACAATTCGACCGGAGGATCATGGAAATTCACGGGGGAATCAGGCATCGTCTCCAACGGCAGCGGGTTTGGAAATCCGAACGCGACACAAGGCGCGCAGGCCGCCTTTGTGCAACGCGTGGGATTCACTTCCCAGATCCTGTCCGGCTTTGTTCCGGGAACCAACTATACACTTGCCTATTCCGCCGCCCAGCGGTCCGGAAACCAGCAGACGTGGGATGTGAAGATCGACAACGCGGTCATTCAATCCAACCCGGCGGGAGGATCCGGCTATGCGCCTTACTCCACTAACTTCACCGCCACGGCCGCACTCCACACCGTGTCCTTTGTGGGAACCAATCTCGCCGGTGGCGACAATACGGTCTTCATCGACGACCTCCGGATCACCGTCACGCCGCCACCCGCCCCGACGGGATTGGCCGCCTCCGCGGGTGATGCGCAGGTGACATTGAACTGGGCCGCAACTCCCGGCGCGACCAGCTATAACGTGAAACGAGCCACGGTCAGCGGCGGGCCCTACACCACCGTTGGCAGTCCGACAAATAACAGCTACCCCAACACCGGCCTGACTAACGGGACCCTCTACTACTACGTGGTGTCCGCCGTGAATGCCGGCGGGGAAAGCGCCAACTCCAGCCAGGTAAGCGCCACGCCGCAGGTCGCGGCACCAGCCGCTCCAGCGGGCGTGGTTGCCACGTCGGGCAACTCACAAGTGACGGTGAACTGGTCGGCTTCGCCCGGCGCGACGAGCTACAACGTGAAGCGTTCGACCGTGAACGGTGGACCTCACACGACGGTTGGCACAGTCGCGACCACGAGTTTCCCCAACACCGGCCTAACCAACGGCACCACCTACTACTATGTGGTGACGGCACTCAATGCCGGCGGAGAAAGTGCCGGCTCCAGCCAGGTCAGCGCCACACCGGCTGCGGCATTCACCAACCCCGGTTTCGAAGCGCCCGCCATTGGCGCGGGGAACTATCAATACAATCCCACTGGCGGAGCATGGACTTTCGGCGGCTCACCTGGAAACGGCTCGGGCCTTGTCGCCAACGGCAGCGGCTTCAGCAATCCGAACGCCGCGGAAGGAAGCCAGGCGGCTTTCGTCCAGACGTTGGGAACCATGTCGCAGCCGCTGACCGGCCTCACCATCGGGACCACCTACACCCTCACCTTCGCCGCCGCCCAAAGGCCGGCACCTAACCAGAACGGCGGCCAGTCGTGGAACGTGAAAATCGACAGCCTCATCGTCGGCAGCTACAATCCGGGACCCGCCGCCACCAGTTATGTGGATTATACCGCCACCTTCACCGCCACGGCGACCATCCACACCCTTGCATTCGTAGGCACGAATCTGGCAACCGGTGACAACACGGTGTTCATCGACAACATCCGGTCCGCCATCACACCTCCCACCCTTCCCAGCCCTTGGCTGAGGCAGGACATCGGGGTCACGGGTGCCGTTAGCAATGCCAGCTACGCCGGAGGACTTTTCACCTTCACCGGGGCCGGAACGAATGTCGCCGGAACCGCGGACTCCGTCAGCTTCCTGCGTCAATCTTCCAGCGGAAACTGTTCGATCACCGTCCGTGTCGCGTCGCTCCAGAATACGAACGCCAATGCCAAGGCCGGAGTCATGGTCCGCGAGTCCCTCAATGCAAACGCCCGCGAAGCAGGCGTGTGGGTCACGCCAGGCAGCGGGATCGTCTTCACCACCCGCAGCAGCACCGGCGGCACCACCACCACCACGGCGTCAACGGGGAAAGTCGCCCCCTACTGGGTGAGACTCACCCGCACCAGCAACTCGTTCGCCGCCTCCTACTCGACCAACGGAACCACCTGGACCCAACTGGGATCCGCGAGAACGGTCAGCATGAGCTCCAGCGCCTTCATCGGCATCGGCGTGGAAAGCGGGGATGCCAACCAGCTCAACACCGCCACCATCAGCAACGTGACGGCCGTTCCCTAACACCGAACGAGATGTCCTCTCCACGAAGGCAAAATCCACCCGGCCCGCGTCCATCGCGCGGGCCGCGGTTCTGGCGATGGGGAGCTTTCCCATTGCTTCTCCTTGGCGGATGGATGTTGTCGCCGTCCGGTAAAGAGTATTCTAACAAAGATGTGCGCGCTTCGTCCCATCATCCACGGGAGCGAGTCAGGGCTGACTCGGCTCGTGACCGGAGTCCGGGTGAAGTTCAAATGGAGAGAAAACTGGCCGCAATCCGGGCTGACGAAGATCCGGAGATGCGTGAGAAAATGCTGGAGGCGCTCGTGGACCCATCGGCCGTCGCCGACATCGAATCCTCCTTGGACGATCTAACGAAGCTCGCTCCGGACGACCTCGTGACCGAGGCGACCTTGCTGCTGCTCAGAAAATGGGCGGAAAGCGATGGCGATTCCGCCGCAACTTGGACCGGACAACTGCCAAGCGGCCCGTTGCGGGAGGCCGGCCTCTCGGGAGTGGCCATCGAATGGGCCAACACCAGCCTGCCGGATGCCGCTGCCTGGGCGGGAAGTTTGCCGGATGAAACGGAACGCCAGTCCGCCGCGCTCGCGGTGGCCAATGAAGCGGTGCGGAGCGAACCGGTTGAGGCCTTGCGTCTATCAGCGGACCTTGCCGCAAGCCCGCAGCGGGACGAATTGATTTGCCGCGCGGCGATGGAATGGGCTTCGCATGATGGCCCGTCAGCGGCGGATTGGGCGCGGCAAATTGCGGACGAGTCTTTGCGTGAACAGGTGATGTCGGCCATTGCAATGGCTTGGAGTGAAAGTGATCCGGTGCCGGCGGCAGACCTCGCGCTCGAAATCCCGCCAGGCCGGACCCAAGCCGACGCCGTGATGGGAATTGTCCAACGCTGGGCGCAACATCAGCCGGATCGAGCCGCCACCTGGGTGGATCAGTTCCCCGCGGGGGAGTTCAAGCAAAACGCTTTTGAAAATCTGGTGCTCATTGGAAATGCAGGCCTATTCGATGATCCTGCCGTTGAAACGGATGGCAAATGATCTTCCGGTTCGGACCCCAGGGTTTCCCGCGGACGCACCGCAGGGAATTGCGAGTCTGTCATCGCCTGGTCACGGCTTCTCCAACAGCACACAGTCGAGGCCGAAAAAATATTTCGCTCCGGTCGAGGCGGGATTGGCTCCGGCCACTTCGACCCGCAGTGTGAATTTTCCGTCGCGCGGCTCGAAGACTCCGAGCACGAGGGCCGGGGCCGGTTGCACCGAATCCGCATGGCCGTCTAACATGATGGCGGTTGCCTTGCCGTTGACCTGGAAGCGGAGCATGGCGAAATCGGGAGCCTGGGTGGCGTGGAGCACCAGCTTGCGCGGCGCGGCGTCGGGGCAGGGGATCTCAATTTCGATGGCGTCGCCGATGGCGGTCGTCTTCCCTAACAATTGATGGCCGCTGCTCCAGCGCTCGCCGCCGAAGGGTTCCATGTCCTGTCCGCCCACGAAGAAATCGCCGGACTTCGTCAGGATTTTCAGGGTTTCGCACTCGATGGCACCGGGTCTGAGCGAGGCATTGGCGGCGGCGGCGATGGCTTCGGCCAACGTTGGAACCGGCGCCACGGCGGCGGCGGGTTGGGGAGTTAGGTTCGTCGACGCGCCGGGAAACGCATACCAATGAGTCGTCGCGGCGTAGGTGAGCGTCGTCGGTTTCCAGGAGATGAGCTCGATGTCGAACTGGAGTGACTTCCGGAACGGAATGCCGTCAAGATTGCGGGTGCGGGTTGAGGTGTTGTGCCCCTGTGTCGCGGGTTGGTCGATGCGCGGCTGGCCGCAGAACGGCGTCTGGTGAACCGGCTTGGGCGCATAGGAATAGCCATAGTAATCCTCGGTGCCGGTGCCGAGGTGGGACGGGAATTTTTCGCCATCGACCCGGATCTTCTCGTCGCCTTCGCCATACCAGGTGGCGACCGGATTGAAGAGGGCCAGGGTGTCGCCGACATACACGCCGCGGCCTGCGATTTTCACGAAGTTCCAATCGCGGTGGGGCGTCGTCCCGAGGCCCGCTTCATGATGCCATACGGTGTGGAAATGCATCGAGCGGTCATCCCACTGCCATGGGCCGGTGATTGCCGTTAGGTCCACCTTGACCGGTGCGCCGGCGAGATTGGTCAGGGAAATGGCGGCGTCCTTCCGATAGGGCATCACCCAGCGGCAGATCATCGTGCCGTCCTCCGTGACCGTGCGATACCAGCTCCGCAGTGAGTTCATCCCAACGCCGCTGCCGAAGAAGTCGCCGGCGGGACACCAGATGGTGCGTTCGCCATCGCAGTCCATTTGCACGATCAGCGAACGCAGCGCTTGTTCCGTGAGGAGAGGCAATTTGAGTTCGAGTCGGCGCACCGCCGCCGGACCTGATGGGAGATCCATCGCGCGCGTGGCTCCGGCGGCGAGATCCATTTTCATCGCGATGCGTTGTCCGGATGGATCATCCGGAGGAGTTTCCAGTTTCTTGTTAGCCCGCCCGACCGCGGACCGGGCGGCGTCGAGCGCGGCGCGGGTGAAGGAGCGGACGGCGGTGCCCGGCGGATAGGTGCGGTAGTTGATCTGATAGTAGCGCGAACTGTTGCCGGCTTCCTCCCAGGTGATCTTGCAATGTTTCGCGTAGGGAACCGGCAGATGGAAATTGTTGCCACCGTTGCTGTCAGGCCGGTAGCCCGGATGAGGTTGGGCGAGTGGCGCGCCGATGCCGAGATCGCCGCTGAGAAGATCGTACGCGGGAAAGACCAGTGACGGCTCGGCCGCGCCATCGAGATAGAAGCGCAGCGTGCCTTGTTTTTTTTGATCGGTGGTCAGCCAGAAGCGTACGATGGAACCGGGGCCCTCGGTATCGAGCATGACCTTCTCGGTGCGGCCCTGATGGGTTTCGGTGCGGATGAACTGGTTCTGATCGGTGTTGGCGAACCAACCGGGCTGGTCAGGGGACTTGGTGGCGCGGTCGTAACTGCTGGCCTCGCGGCACGTGTATTCCGGCTGCGGCCAGCGGGCGACCGCACCAAAGTCGGTCATCTCGTCCAGCAGGGATTCCAGCGTGATTTCGGCACGGAGTGGCAGCGTTGCGGACAGGAGCAGTCCCAGGACGGCGATTGGCCATCCGGATGAATGGACGGAGAGGCACTTCAAGGAGTCGGATTTCATCGGGTTGGCTGACAGGAAAATGCTGCCAGCCCGGTGAAGCGGGACTGGCAGCAATGGAATGGGCTTGATATTGGTGTTAGATGCTTTCCATCCCGTCGTCAACCGGGAAACCGGCGGCGACGGGATGGGGGAGGATCAAGGCAGGATCGCGCGGAGGCGGGCGAACACTTTTCCGTCGGGACCGTTGGCGGCCGGAATGTTGACGGTGACGTCGTCCGGCGCGGGGATTTCGTCGACGCCGACCGTGACTCCGTTAGGATAGGAACCGCCGTCCTGATCGATCTCGACTTGAGTCCAGGTTCCGTCGAGGTTGTCATCCCACTCGATAACCAGGGTGGCGCTGCCGAGCGAGTCCTCCTCGCGGGTGAACTCCAGGGTGAGGCCGCCGGCTTCGCTGGCGGTAGTGGTGACGAGGGTTCCCGCATCCGAGGCCAGCGGGTCACCGCCGAGAATCCATTCCAAGCCATTGGCCATGCCGTCCTGTTCGGGATCCGCATCAAACGCCGGATCCTTGCCAGGTGTTCCATCAAGACCTTTGGAGAAGGCCCAGTTGGTGTAGGGGCTGCCGATGGAGGTCAGGGTCACCTGTGTCGGAGTGTAGTCCAGGGTGAAGGTGTTGGACCCGATGGTGATCTCCGCACCGTCGGCATAGCCCGTGAAGGTTCCGGTGACGGCGGTGGCGGACTCGACCAGCACCAGGACGGTTTCCGCCGGGAGGAATCCAGTGCCGATTTCCGTGAATGAAACACTGGCTCCGTCGATATCGATGGCACCGTTGAACGAGACCAGTTGGTCTGTTAGCTGCGTGGTGCTGTTGATTTCAATGGCGAGGGTGGAGCCGTTCGCAAAATCGGTCGAATCACACAGGAAATTACCGATGCCGCCAGCACCCGGCGCGATGGTGGCTCCTGTTGCAACGGTGAACGCGGAGGACTGGTTCCCATTGCCGGCGACCGTTCCCTGGCTAACCGTGGTAGGGCCGGTGTAGTCATTGAAACCTGAGAGGACCAGGGTGCCGCTGCCGTTCTTGACCAGTGCGCCTGGGGCTGTTTCCGCGTCCAGATCGGTGAGACCGCCGGAAAGGGTGATCACATGGCTTGCGGTGTCGAAGGTCACGGGGTTAATCAATTTCATCGCCAGCGAGGAGTTCCAATTGGCCGCCGCCCCGAGGGTGCCACCACGAAGGTTGACCTGATAGAGTGCGTTCCCCGCAGTGATGCCGGCGGCGCCGATGTTGATCACACCACCCGTGAGCTCGAAAATGCCGGTGCCGTTGCCGGCCATCAGGTTTTGGCCAAGTTGCAGTTGGTTCACGTTGATCGTTCCGCCGCTTTGATTGAGATTGGCGGTGATCGGGCCGAGGGCAATCGTGAGACGTTTGGCGCTCATCTCCAGAGTGCCCGCCGTGATGGTGTAGGATGCGTTGGTCGCGGCGGATAGGCTGGCACCAACGTAAATGTCAGGCCGGTTTGGCGGGTTATACGTTACGGTACCCCCATTCTGGGTCACTGAACCAATGCCGCCGTCACGCCCGATCACCCAGGAATCGGCCAACGCCCCGGACATGTCCAGCGAGCCGCCGGGCTCGATCGTGAGGGATGAATTGGCTCCGGGAAAGTTGCCGATCCAGACGTATGCGCCAGCTCCGGTGATCGTCGTCGGACCTGTGATGGAGAGGTTGCCACTGGTGGAAATCAGGCCGCCGAGAGAATTGGTTCCGCCCAGATTGGTGACGCCTGCATTGGCGTTGAGTCCTCCTCCGGCAGTTGTTGTGCCATTGAGTGACAGGGTGCCGCCATTGACAACCGCGGCCGCGCTAAAGCCCGAAGTTCCTGTTAGGACGAGGGATCCGTTACCTGATTTCGCCAGACCTCCGGAACAGTTGATCGTGCCGGTGCCGCCGATGGTGTAGTTCTTCGTGTCGTTGGTAACGGTGACCGAGCCGGTGGAAACAGCGGTGGTGACGTTCACTGCAGGAGAGTCGGATCCGTTGTCATTGAATGTAACCGGATTTCCATCGGTGAACGGAGTCGCGCCGGTTCCATCGTTCCAATTCGCATCGGTGAAATTCCAGTTGTTGTTGGTGCCATCGCCCACCCAGGTGAGCGGGAGGCGGCTGGTGCCGAAGACCACGTCCGACCAGTTCTGGCCGAGGCGGATCTCATCGTGCTTCACAGTGCGGAGGTTGTCGAACGCGGCGATTGAAAAACCGTCGAACGACATATCCGAAACAGCCAGCTTGGTCAGCGTCGGCGTGCCCGGCTCCGCGGCGGAAACGGGATTTTGATAGACGAAGACGTCGTCGTTGCCGGCCTTGAAGTCGATGCGCACCACGTAGAAATTCACGCCCGTGCTGCCGGTGCCGATGAGCGATTGAGCGCCGTTGGGAGCCCTCAGGTTGACGATCGGGTTTGCCGTGTCGTTGCCGATGCCGGCGATCCGGCCGGGATCGCCTAAGTTGTCGCGATGAAATTCAAATTCGTAAAACTTGCTGGTTCCATCGGGTTGCTGCAGGAAGCTGAGGTAAACGGTTTTGCCGTCCGCTCCGACGTTGCCGAAGCCGTCGATGTAGCCTGCGGTGCCTAACCGGCCACCGGGCGAGGTGTCCACCAACCGTCCGTCCCGCCGGCCGTTAGCCATCTGGACGTCGTTGCCGAGGGATTGCGCATCGTAGCCATTGGGAGCGTTCGTGCCGGCAGTGAGGCTGTTCGAGAGAATGGTTCCCCCGCCCGCATTGATGTTCGTCCAAGCGGCACCCCAACCGAGACCGCCGGCTTTTCCGGGGAGCACGCCTGGGCCGGTGTCATAATCGAAACCCTCGTAAACCAGCAATCCAGCGGGTGCTGCCACAACATTGACCTGCGCGTTATTGGTTGTCGCCGATCCCTGCGAGTTGGTAGCGGTGAGGTGATACGCGCCCGTGTCCGTCGTCTGCACGTTGGTTAGAGTGAGCGTCGCGCTGGTTTGTCCTGAGATCGGGTCCACGCCTTTGAACCACTGGTAGGTGGGCAGCGGCTGGCCGCTCGCTTCCGCCGTCAGGACTACCGTGCCGCCTGCGAAACTGGTAGTGGCCGCACGTGGCTGGCTGGTGATGGCGGGCTGCGCGATGGCCGGGACCGTCACGTCCGCCCATGATTCGCCAAGGCGGACCTCGTCATGCGCCACAGTGAGGGAGCCAACAAATGCTCCGAAAGAAATGCCATCGAACGACATGTCGGGAACGGCCAACTTGGTCAGGGTGGCTCCGCCGGTACCAGGGTCAGTGGCGGAGGTGGAATTCCGATAGACGTAAACATCATCGGCACCCGCCTTGAAGTCGATGCGCATCACGTAAAAATTCGGCACCGCAGTGCCCGCACCAATGGGAGTGCTGATGGTGGGCGGGGGACTGCCTGTTGCACTTGTGTTCGTGCGCAGGTTGACATTGGTCCCGGGATTCACGTCGTTGCCGATGCCGGCGATCCGTCCGGAATCACCCAAATTGCCGCGATGAAGTTCGAACTCGTAGTAATAGGTTGTGGCACTGGGCCGTTGCACGAAGCTGATGTAAATTGTTTTACCATCGGCCCCGATGCGTCCGTTGGCATCGCGGTAGCCGCGGGAGCCGAAGGGGCCGCCGACGCTTGTATCGAGTTCCCGGCCAACACGGCGACCATTCAGAAGGTTGCAACTGTTCGCAATCGAACGGGCGTCATAGCCCGCGGGAGCCGACGCCCCGGCTGCAAGACTGCCTGACACGGTGTCGCCACCGGCGCCATTGACTGTCAGCCAGGTGCCATACCACCCGGACCCACCATTCCTACCGTATAAATTTGTGGCGCTCGGATAGTCGAATCCTTCATAGGCCATTTGCGCGGCCTCAATGCCGGCTGGGATCAGCAACAATCCGGCCAGCAAGGCGGCGGGATTCGCACTGAATTTCGGAGTTATCTGTTTCATGGGATTTTATGGGGTTGGCTTCACCACGAGGAGAAATTCCCGGAAACCGGGAGCGGGCCCTCGCTGATTGAATTAGTCCCACAAGCCGACAACGCATCCATTGCAACAACGAAATAATGGCCATCTCAGAAGGTTCCTGTCATGTCAGGTTGGTCAGTGCGCATTACAGGTCGATATGATGTTAGTCTCTGATAGGTGCGGTGAGAAAGCGTGATCTGACGGGAGTCCGGCTCAAGACCGGGTGATTCGGGGACACACGGACAGCCTGTCGCCGGCCGGGCGAGGGGACGATGAGCCGGCCCGGATGGACCGCGCCTTTTTTGGATAGCAGGGGAACAGCGACCCTGGATCCAGAGGGACCGGATCCGAAAACGCAAGCTTACCAAATCGAGGTCATTTCCCAAACCCGGCACCGGGTAACTCGGGCATTTCCCTTTGACGCGACAATGGATAATCCGACGGATTTCTCCGTAACAGGCATGGCGTTGCTGAAGCAGACTTTTTCGTTGATGAACGCTTCCGCAACTACTCCGTCCGTAAAGAGGCGGATCCGGAGACGCTGGTCCGCATCCAATTGGAAATCCGCCGTCTTGTTGCCGAAGACCAGTTTGCCCGACGTCTTGTCGTAAGAGAGCGAAACATAATCCCGGCCATCCGCCGTGCGTCCAATCCGCAACTCGACTTTTTCGGCGGCCTTCATATCGATTTCAATGGCAACCTCGGCGTGAAGCCCCAGAGTCCCGTCTAACATAAACTCCTCATCCTGCTTCAGGACGGGATTTCCGCAGTCGCGTTCCCGGGTGCGGAGAGCGGCCAACTCGGGTAGAGGCGCGAAGTGGACGCCGGAGTCCTTGCCGGGGGTGACGAGTCTTGGTAACGACAGGCAATGGCTCCAACCCGCGGCAGGTTGCTGCGGTGTCATGATGAAGCCCCACAGGATGCGGCGTTTCTTCGGATCCTCGAAGGAGGTGGCGGCATAGAAGACCTTCGGTCCGCCGAGATCGAGCGGCTTCCACTCGCCCGGCTCGAAGCGGTTGTTCCGATAGGTTCCCGTGGAGTATTGCGTGAATCCGCGCAGACCGGGGATGTTGCGGAACAGCGGCGAGACAACTAACATGTGCTGGTTCCCCATCGGGAAAAACGTGGGACATTCCCACATGAAGCAATTCTCGCCCATGCCTTCGCACAGGGTGCCAATGAAATCCCATTTCCGCAGATCCTTCGACCGATAGAGCAAAAGGGTGCCGCCTTTGCTTTTGGCGTAGCCCGAACCGACCAACATCCGCCATTCGTTGCCCTCGCGCCAGGTGAACGGATCACGAAACCCGGCAGGATCCAGGCCCTCGACCGGAGGGAGCGCCGGGATCACCGGGTTTGATGGATCCTTCGTCCAGGTCCGGAGGTTGTCCGAACTGGTGGCGATGCATTGGGATTGTCTGTTGCCTCTGTTGCCCGAGTAAATAATGGTGGGGACGCCTTCGTGAATCACACAGCCTCCGGACCAGACACCGGCATGGTCGTAGGAATCGGGGCCGGGTGCGAGGGCCATCGGCAGATGCTCCCAATGAACCATGTCCTTGCTGACGGCGTGGCCCCAGCCGGTGCCCGCCGTGCGCGTGCCCCAGTAGGGGAAGCCTTGATAGAAAACATGATATTCCCCGTTGAAAAACACCGGTCCGTTAGGGTCGCCGATCGACTGGGCCTTCGGCATGATGTGATAGATCGGCCGCAGCGGGTCTTTCCCGGCAATGACGGCCTTGCTTTCGAGAAATTCCCCGGCCTCCTTGATGAACCGGGCCTGGGGAGAAAGGGGCGGGGTGTCGCTCTGGGTAATCTGGTCCACGCTGAGATGGCCCCAGCCACCGGTCGCCTCATCCACGATTTCCAAGACGACTTCCTTGCCGTTGAGATCCGCGACGTCCCAGGATTTCCAACCGAGGCGCTCGCTGCCGCCTGGCTCGGTGTTAGGCCCGGTGGCGGTCCGGACGACTTTTCCGAGATGCCGGAGGTTGATGCAGGTCTTTTCCGCATATCCTCCGCCGCCAATCAGGAAATTGAGGTAGCTCCGTTCGATTTTGAGCGGTGGAGAGACCAGGGTGCCCGTGGATTTGTCGCCGCCATGGAAGCTGCTGGAGTAGCTTTTGCCATCAAAGCCGTCCACGGCCATCTGCCCTTCAATGGGGCCTTGGACCGGGCCTTTGCCGAAGGCGTCACCGGTGGTTTTCCACGCGCCGAAGTCCTCGCGTTCGAAGTCGGAGACAAGGATATCATCCGATGCTCCCAAGCTAGTGGCTGTTAGCGCGGCGAGACCGAGGCACATCAGGATGACGGGCAGTGTGGTTTTCATGGGGGATCGGTAGATGTTGGGTGAAGGCGGTGTTGGCCGAAGAGACCTGTGAACCGCTCCACAAGCCGACAATACGGCCCTTGCAACAACGAAATAGCGACCATGTCAGCAGGTTCCTGTCATGTCAGGTTGGCCGTATCCATTACAGATGATTCTATTGCTAGACTCTGCTGGAAGTCGCGCCGGACTGGCCTGGAAGCATGCGGAAATCCCATCCGCGCGAAGGCGGCCCTGCCTGACAGCCGTGGCACCGGCGGTTCCGTGGACTCAGCGTCTGAGAACATCCAATGCGTTCCGACTGCCCGCTCCCGGAAAGATCACGTTCTGATTCGCTGTTTCCGGATCGCCCCCGTCTTTCCCCCGTTTGGGGACCCGCGTGGAGGCGAGTTGGAAAACCGGATAGGCAAGCCCTTGTCCATCACGCCTGTTGGCGTACTTCACGCCCCTCTCTTCAATGAGCAGATAGTCGCAGAAAAATCCGCCGGCATCTCCGATCAGAACCTCCAATTTCAACAGGTCGCCGCGTTTGACATCGAACCATGCTCCCCCGGAGAGCGTCCATCCGGGCGGACCGGCGGGACCGAGGTTGTTATCGGTATTCACACCGGGATCGAATTGATATTGGGCGGGGAAGCCTCCATCGAGAACGTTTTTTCCGTTCAACCGCACCAGCATGATATTGTCGCCGCGGCCGATGAAACGAAAGCTGCCATCCTTGGAGGCGATGGCCGATCCTTTGTAGTGGACGATCCAGCGATAGCCGGAAGCCTTCTTCTCTTCGCCAAAGGCTTTCGCCGCCTCGTCGGAAGAGCCGTTGGTGATGTAGAGTTGCGATGCGACCAACGCATTCGAACTTCGATAGTATCCGTCAAGCTGACGAGTGTCCCAATTGGCCGCAAAATTCCTGAGGACGTCCATGTACTGCGTGCTCATCGGCTGCGCCTCCGAAACATTTCCCTGGGGGGCCAGTGCGGTGGGCTTACCATCCCGGGTTTGTTTCAAATCATAAAAGTAGCCGATCAATCCCGTTCCTCCGCGCGCGCCGAACATGGTGAGTCCCGCTCCACCCGCACCCCCACCGACACCCATGCCGCTGCCGTTGCCGAATCCGAGGCCGGTGCCGAATCCCGCGCCGCCCATGCCCGCCATGCGTCCGGCGACGAACTGCGTGCTGGTGGTGGGGACCGATGGCATCTCGGGCAGGGTGATCTTCGCGGCAAGGCCGGTCACCGAGATGCGCCGTGCCTGGGCGGGCGAGCCGCCGGCATTCTTCTTTTTCTGCAAGGACACCTTGTGCTCCAGCGCCCGCTTGCTGGGACTCGCGGTCGGGGGACCGGCCGCGAACTGGAGTTTGCGTTTCGCCTCGATCCGTTGCACGACCCAATACCCCGCGCCGACGGCGAGCAGGAGATGAAGGCAGATAGAAGCGGTTAGAAAACCGGCGGAAAAAGCCTTGCGCTTGGATTTCGGGCCGACCGGAGGCGATGGCGGCAGGACCTCGACAACTGGCTGTAAATCGGGTTCCGGCGCGACCTGGACGCTGGCGATTTTCCTCACTGAGGGTGCCGGCTTCAAGGTCACGAGTTGCGGCGTCGGCACGATGGATGCGGGGAGAAACTCCGGCACCAGCGCTTGGGGGGCTTTGACCGCGTTGAAACCGGCAATGACTGTTAGCAGCTTCTTGCGTTGCCCGAGCGAGGTGATTCCCATCTCGCGGAGGTCATCGCCGGTGAGGGCGGACAGCACGTCGGGGGTGATGTGATTCTCCTCGAAGACGGGCGCGAGTTCGCCTAGGCCGATGCCTTCTAACCAAGCGTGGATGTCGGTGGGCGGGTTCATTCTTCTTCCTCGGTGAGGGTGAACGTGACGTTGGTGATCTCGGCGGACGCAAGGGCGTCCAGGGTATCGACGACGCGGGCATACTTGGCCTCGGGTTCGCTGATGATGGTGACGAGGACAGGGGTTTTCGCGGCGTCGCCGCCTTGCTTAAGACGCATGAGGGACGCGGTTAGATGGGGCATCTGTTTCTTGCCCACGGGGTCCATCGGTTCGTCGTTGAGCAGCACTTCGCCGTTCACGGAAATGTTGATGATGATTTCGTCGGTGAAGTCGGCGCTCTTGGCGGTCTCGACGGTGCCGGGGAGTTTCTGGTTGAGTTCGTGTTCCACTTTCACCGCGCCGGCCATGACCATGAAGAACAGCATGATGACGAAGACGACATCGATCATCGGGGCGATCTGGAATCCCAGATTGCCGTCGCCATGGGCGTTGGGGTCGAAGCGTTTCATGTTATTCCTTGTTGGAGGTGGAGAACGAGATGTCGCCGATGCCGGCTTCGGCGGCGGCGTTCATCACCAGAGAGACACTGCGCGCGGTGCCTTCGCGGTCACCGCGGATGACCACGCGGAACTCGGGATTGCTGCCTTTGGCCGGTGCCTTCTCGCTGGCTTTGCGGGCCTCGGACAGCGCGGTGCTCAGCTTGGACATGTCGTCGAACGGCTTGTCATCATAAGTATAGATGGCCTTCTTTTTGTCCGCCTCCCAGCGGACGTTGACGATGGCTTCGGCGCGGGTGTTGTCTTTTTTGCTGCCATGCGCCGCGACAGGCAGGGTGATACCCTTGTCCACCTTCAAGACCTGCGCGCTGGTGATGCTCATGAAGAAAATGAGCAATACCAACAGCACGTCGATCATCGGAGCGATTTGAAACTCCGGTTCGCCTTCACTGCCTCCACCTCCGCCTGCCATCGTGTTAGGTTATTGGATTTTGGATTGCGGGTGATTCAAGCGGGTTCCTCCTGCTCGCCGGCGACCCACCATTCGGGATCGGCGGCGATGATTTCCTCGTCACCGATGTGGGCTCCGGCGAGCTTGTCGTAGGGCATTTTGCGCAGCATGTGGGCGAGGGTGTCCTGGATGTCGTGTAGGACTTTCGCGCCGCGGTTGCGCAGCCAATAATACGAACCGAAGGCGGGGATGGCGATGAACAGGCCGGACGCGGTCGCCACCAGAACCTCGCCGATGGCGGCGGATAGACCGCTGGGGTCGCCGATGCCCGATGACCCGAGCACGGCGAAGGCGCTGATCATCCCGGTCACGGTTCCTAGCAGCCCGATCATCGGCGCGCAGACGCCGATCACGGAAAGGTAGCTCACGAAGGTCTGGATGCGGGAGTTCTCCTTGGTCATCTCGGTGAAAATCGCCTCCTCGGTGGCGGACTTGCCGTCGCCGAGGCTGCTGATGGTCACGCGGGCCACGTTGGCAAACGCCGAGTCCTGCGCCTTGCAGTAGTTGTAGGCTTCCACATATTTTCCGTGGCGGAAGAAATTCTTCACGGCAGCGACCTGGTCGGCGGGAAGCATTTTCTTCGGCGACGTGACACGGAGGAAGCCGTCGCCAATGAGATAGAGCGTGAGCATGGAGCAGGCGCCGATGGGGAACATGACCCAGCCACCTTCCTTGACCTGCTCCCACAGCGTCTTGTTGTGAACGGCATGGGCTTCACCCGGCGTTGCGGCGGGTTTGGCCTCTTCAGCGAACAAGGAGGCGCTTGCTGCGAGAACGAGTGCGAGTGAGAATACGGCGCGTTTCATAATGTTAGGTAAATTCGGGATCAAGGTTCTTTGGCTTCGAGGACCACGCTGCGGCGGCGTTTCCATTCGGGAAGGAGGGACTTGGCGATGGAGATTTCCGGGGTGCCGGGCTGGGTCTTGATCAAATCTTCCAACGCGGCGATGGCGCGGTCGGCGTCTTCCAGACCCTGGTAGGCCTGGGCCGCGCCAAGCCGGGCCATGGCGCTGAATGCCGTTTCATCGGGCAGGAAAACGGGAAGTTCGAGGAAGGACTTCAATGCTTCCTCAAACCGCTTCTTCTCCAGATGACCCAGCCCGCGAGCCACCGAGGCGGCGGCGACGATGCTTGGCCTGCTAGAATCCCTGCCCAGTGCATCCAGCAGTGATGTGGCGGTGCCGTGGTCGCCTTTGCGTGCGGCGATCAAGGCGCGCAGGGCTTGCGCATCCTGAACGAGATCCGGCAGTTTGGTCTTCTCCATCGCGGAAGCCAGTTTGACAGCTTCGTCATCCTTGCCCATGGCCAGCAGGATGTGCGCCTGCAGCACAAACAAGTCCGGCCAGTGGCTTCCGGGAAGTTGTCCGAATACCTCGGCGGATTTCAGCGCGGCCTGGACATTCTCAAGCGCCACGATTGATTTCCCGGAAGCTAACAGCAGAGGAACGCTTTTGAACGCGGCCGGCCGGTCGCATTCCACCTTGGCAATTTCCGCTAGATTGACGCCCGCCCCCGCAGTCACCGGTTCGCCAGCGGGTCCTGCGGAAACAGTGAGCACATCGCCCTCACGGAGGAACGACTTGCCGCTGATGGTCTGGCCGTTCTTGAGCACCAGCGTGTCCGCATGAAGACCGGTGGCAAGCAGGAGAACCATGGCCAATGCCCGGCCGGTCTGTTGGATGGAGTTGCTCATGAGTTCACCCCCCATTGCTTCAGGAGTTCGCGGGCTTCCGACTTCACGGCATAGCCCAGCTTGTCATTGCGCAGCACTTCGTTGAGATGATCGATGGCTTCCTTGCGTTTGCCGAGCTTGTCGAAACACTGTGCGGCCTTGATGTAGGCCTTCTCCACCCAGACGGTGTATTTCTGATAGGCCACAAACACGCGCTGGTAATGGGCCACCGCCTCGGGCAGATGGCTTTGCCGTTCCTCGACCATGCCAAGGTAGAACACCGCCTGGGCGGTCGATTCTCCGCGCCATTCGCGGGTGCCGGCGACTTGCTCGAAAAGCTTCCGCGCCTCGGGGTAACGTCCGTTCTCCATCATGGCGATCGCAAGACCCAGCGTGCTTTCCTTGATCTTGGCCCCCGCATAATCGTCCGCGGCGAGCGTGTAGAGTTCGAGCGCTTTCGCGGCATTGCCCTTGGCCAGTTCCATCGCGCCGAGACCGGAGTAGGCGTAGTCCAGCCACGCGCTCTTGAGGAAATTGTCCTTGAGATAGTTGTAGCGGTCGGCGGCTTCAGCATCGCGCTTGTTCGCCTGGAGGAACTCGCCGGCGAGGGCTAACAATTGCGGACTGAGCACGTCGGGCCGCGAGGTGGCGATCCCGAACATCAACTTCTCCACCTCACCGGGGTTCTTGAGCAGCTTGAGCAATTCGATGCGGAGGAAGTCGAGCCGGAGTCGTCCGCTCGCATCGGCGATGGCGGCTAACGGCTCGATCTGTTTCTCCAACTCCGCCATCGCATCCCACGGCGGCAACGGCGGCGGGGCGGGTGGCTCCGGCACGGGCTTGCCATCCTTGTCCAACACCGGAGCAGGCTCGGGCGCGGGGGGAGGGGAGATGGCCCGCGGTCGCTTCCAACAGAGTTGCGCGAGTTGCTGCAAGAGCATTTCCACGGATTCGTTTTTTAAATTGTTCAGACTCCGCTTGAGTTGCGTCACGGTGATCTCCTTGGCCTCATCCACCTTGCCTTCCCGCGTCTTCGCCTTGCCGATCCAGTAAATGCCCGCGACGACGCTGGGATGATCCGGCCGTTGTTCGATGAAATCCTCCCACATCTGCGAGAGCGTGGCCATGTCCCCGAGTTTCTGCAGCAGCCTGCTTGCCTCGTTGAGCGCGTAGTTGAGCACCTCGTCGGTGGCCGCATTTTTCGCCGCCGCCATGTAGGCATCGGCAGCTTCCTTGTTCTTCATCTGGGCTGCCAGACAGTCGCCCTTCAGCGAGAGGACTTCCGGCTCCATGATGCCGCCGGGGTGGTCGTTCTGCCAGGCGGCCACGGCTGTTAGCACCTCGTCGTAGAGGTTCGCGGCGTATTTGCAGATCATCAGACGGTACTCCGCATCCTCGGCAAACGGACCGACGGGATACTCTTTCAGAAAGGCCTCCAGCAATTTCCAGCCGTCCTCATACTTGCCTTGGAACACCGGGATGATCGCCGAGCGATACTTCGCTTCTTCGATCGCGGGGCCGGTAGGGAACTTGCCGATGTAGGTTTTGTAAGCGCGCAGCGCCTCGTCCATTTCACCCATGCTGAAATGCGCGCTGGCGAGCATGAGATACATCTGGTCGATGAAACGGCTGTCGGGATGCGACTCGACCAGGGTCCCGAACATCGAGGCCGCGCCTTTCACGTCGCCACCCTGCATCGCCACCGCGCCTTGCACGTAGGCCACGGTTCCGGCGTTCTCGCCTTTGGGGAACTCCTTGAGATATTGCGCGCAAACCTCCTGACAGGCGGTGATGCGCATGAGATCCGCATAACAGATCACATTGCCGAAGAGGGCGGCTTCCCGTTCCTTCGCGGCGTTCGGATAGAGTTTGATCAGGCGATCATTGACGAGGATGGACTCCCACTTCATTTCACGCCCGTACCAGCAGCGTGAGTTGCGCAGCATCAGCGCCGGCATGTAGTCCGGCAGTTTTTCAAACTCGGCCAGCAATCCCTTCGACTGGTCGAGAGCCGACTGGAGATCCGCGTTCTGGCTGGCCAGCGTGATCTCTCCCTGTGGGTTGCGCGCCGCGAGGGCTTTGTTCGCCGCGATGCGCCGCTCCTGGGATTCGATGCGTTGCTTCTGAAATGCGATCACCTGTGCCGGCGGCATCACCGTTAGATAGGTGCGGGATGCCTTCTCAAACTGCTCTTTCTCCGCCTGCGAGTCTCCCAGACCGACGATGAGCGCATTGAGCTCCACCACGTTTTCGACCATCTGCCTGCGTGCGACGAGTTGTTCCAGCAGGGGTGCGAGTTTGTCCAGCTCGGCGGCCTGTGACCTCGCCTGCGCCAGCATCAAGGCGGCGCCGGCCCGTGCCGGAGTCGTGATGCCATCGGCGATCAACCTCTCCACCACCGCCACCATCTCCGCGGTCTTGCCGCTTTCCTTGAAGCATTGCGCCTGGATCACCAGAGACTGTTCTCGCAACGACGGATACTGCTCCATCGCCGCGAAGAGCTCCGCCGCCTTGTTGAAATCCTTGTTCAGGAATGTGGCCCGCGCGATCGACAGCCGTGCGAACGGAACTTTCTCGTGATAGGGAAACCGCGACACGAAACGCTCGAACGCGGCGATCGCCTTCGCGTAATCCGGCACATTGAACGCCGCCGCACCGACCGTGTAATAGACCGGTGCCAGCCGGTCCTTCGCCGCCGCGATCGCGCTCTTGTCCGGATAGTTCTCGCAGATCGAAATGACTTTCTCCATCCCGGCGATGGCGTTCGCCCATTCGCGCTTCTCGAAGGCGGCCGCGCCCTGATTGAATGCCGTGGTCATTTCATCCGCGGTTTCAGGGTCGATCTGGCCTTCGGCGGCATCGCAAATCGGAACGATCCACAATACGGTGCACGTAACCACCGCATGGAACCATCGGCGTGTCGCACCCCTGGCTGTGGTTAACATCTGGATTTTCACGATAGTCAAAATAGGAAAGGAGAGCTGAAACGGACCACGGATGTCTGTGGGAACAATCGACTCGAATTGGGTTTTGGCAGGTCGGGCGAGAAGGCTTTCCGGTGTGGCGGAGATGCTTCAGGCTTGGGGTGCATCAATCGATTCTTCCGGGGAGGCAGAGGAATGAAAGGTAAAACCTGGAATCGGCACCTCCTCGTTTATGCAGGCCTCATGAATCTGTTAGCTCATGCTGATTCGAAATATGCCACCCAGCGGAGGCGGGGAGGGGAGGGGAGTGAACACCGGGAACGCGAATTAAGGGAAATTTTGACAGGCTGTCTTGCTCCATAAACCGGGAGCTTCACGGGACAGGTTTTCTCCAATAGTGTCAGGTGAGTGGTGGCCGTGGCTGCCGTTGGAAATTTGTTAGGCTCGCGAACTCCGCCAAGCGATTTTTCTGGAGTTAATGGGTTATCTCCGAAAACGCGGGGCCGCTGAATGGGTTTCAGCGGCCCCGCACACGGCGGAATTTGATTCATCCGGATACCAGCCAGCCCGGGTCACGCGCGCTTACGGTGCGCAGAGGGCAGGGGTTTCAATGGATTTTTCCAATCAAGTTGCTTATGCTTAGTTATTTGCGGCAATACTCCATAAACAAGGAGGTTCACTGGAGGTCAAATTGGCATTACGCCATTCATTATCCACCACGACTGCCGTTGCGGTGGGTGTTCAGGAAAGCTGCCAAGCAGCTTACCCATGCCTGATAAAAATCCAAAATCCAAAAAACCCCATGAAACCCCGCTCACTTCGCAATTTCCCACGTATCGTGGTCTGCTTCGCTCCCCTTCTTGCCTGTGCTTCCGCATCGGCTGCGGTCGCCACGTTCAACGAGAATTCAGCCGGTCTCACCTGGTCGCTTCCCGCAGTCACCAATCTTCTGGCAGATCCGCAGGTCACGACCAGCCCGGCGAACGCCAACCAGAACAATGGTCCGGCTCTAACTTCTAGCAGTTGGGCGACCTTGACGGATGGCCTGCTTCCCACAGTGGATCCAAACCCCGCAGCCGTAGGAAGCGTGGTGGCACCTAACGGCGGCAACGAGGTTATTTTCAATCTGGATGTCGCGGGCAACGGCGGACTGGGTTTCAATATCACCTCTTTCGATTCCTATTGCCACTGGAACGACGGTGGACGGAACAATCAGGATTACACCCTGGCATATTCGGTGGTGGGGGATGAAACGACCTTCATCGACATCGGTACCATCAGCAACAGCGCGGGCGGCAAATCCACCCACTCCCGGATCTACGATACGACGGGTACTCTGGCCACCAACGTCGCTGCTGTTAGGGTTCATTTCAATAATCAGGAAAATAGTTGGGTTGGCTACAGCGAGTTCATCCTGAATGCCGAGCCGCTTGTACCTGCGCCGGTCGAGGTATTCGTTCTCAATGAGACGATGAGCGGACAACCCACATGGACGCTGCCAGCGGGAACCAACCTGCTGGACGGCGCGGCGGCAACCAGTATTCCAGCGCTTCAATCCCCGCCGCCGTTTGCCGGCAACGCGGTTTCGACCAATTGGGCCACGGCAACCAATGGAGCCATCGGCAACTCGGTGGACGATGGCGCTTGCGTCGCCCCGCTCACCGGTGGATCGGTCATCATCCCGCTGAAGAATCTCGGGGTGAACACCAAAGGCTATGATCTGACCGCCATGGATTTTTACTGTGCGTGGGCTGACTCCGGGCGGAAAGACATCCATTTCGCCGTCAGCTATGCCACCTACGATGCCCCGGGAACCTTCGTCGCCCTCAGCAACGTCGATAACAACGGCGGGGGCAATCCGATCAGTTCCACCCACTCCCGCCTGACTCCGGCCTCTGGCTTCCTGGCCAGCAACGTGGTCGCGATCAAACTCAACTTCCGCGATCAACAGAACAACTGGGTCGGCTATCGCGAGTTCGTCGCCTCGGGCACGCCTTCGCCAATCAATCCTCCCCTCACTTGGACGGGAAGCAGCAGCGGCATCTGGGACACGGTCGCTAACAACTGGACCGCAGCCTACGATTCCCTTGCACCGCTCAATTTCATCCAGACCGCTTCCAACAAGAGCATCAGCGTTCCCGCGCCGATCACGGCTTCGTCCATGGCGTTTTCCCATACGTCCAGTCCGCCTTACGCGTTCAGCGGTTCAGCCATCACGGTCACCAACTCGATCACCTCCACGGGAGCCGGTGCCGCGACGTTTGCCAACGTCGTCCAGGCAGCCACCGGCGTGGCTCTATCAGGTTCGGGAAGTCTGACGTTCGATGGTGACCTTGAAGCCGCCGGCTTGGATCTATCGGGAACCGGCACCATCACGCTCAATGCCGACAATGACAATACAGGGACGCCCCTGTTCACCGGTACCGCCGGGGTGAGCGACGGAACTCTCAACATCGCCAACAATCTGGCAGTAAAATCCGCCACCCTGTCCATGACCGGAGGCACTGCCAATTTCACCACCGCAACGCCATCGGTGGCCATCCTTTCCGGAACCGCCGGAACCGTGAACCTCAGCTCCACGGCATTGACCGTGGGGACGGGGTCACTCGCCAACCAAAGCGCGAGTTTCGCTGGGGATATCCTGCAGGCATCGGGCTCGGGCAGCCTGATCAAGGACGGTGCAAGCACCTTGACCCTTAGCGGGCTGAATAACTACACCGGCGTCACCCACGTGAAGGGCGGCACGCTCCAGCTTGCACAGAAGCAGTCGCTGTACGGCGGCAACGCGGCTTCGTGGACCAGCGGCAACTTGCTGGTGGATTCGGGCGCGACTCTGGGTTTCAACGTCTTTGAATTCGATGAGACGGATTTGAATGTGAATCTGGGATTGGGTGGTTTCGCCAGCGGCTCCCGACTGGGCATCAACACCACGGACATCAATCCGGTATCGAATTTCACCCTCAGCCGGGACATTTCCGGCGGGCTCGGTCTCTACAAAAGAGGCTCGGCACTGCTGACCCTCACCGGGACTAACAGCCACACGGGAAGCACCACGATCAGTGCGGGGACGCTCGTCGCGGCCGGTAGCGGCCACGTGACGCTTCCGGGCGACGTTCATATGGGCGACGGATCGAATAACAGCGTCTACATGACGATGGGCGCGGACAACCAGTTCGGCCCGACCTCCGTGCTGCACATGAACAACGTGACGTTCAACGGTTCCAACACCAAACTCCAGCTTCGTGGCACCAGCCAAACGGTCGCGGGCCTGGACAGTCCGGCCACCGCGTTCATTTCCATCATTCAGAATGATGACAGCTCTGTCCCGGATTTCGTCGCGGCTCCCTTGCTCGGCGCCTCGCTGACCATTGACACCCAGGGCAATTCCTACAGCTTCCGCGGAATCATCCGCAATGAGCAAGGTCCTCCGGTTTCGCTCACCAAGATTGGCCTGGGTACTCAGGAACTCATCAACCTCCCAACGGTTCAGGGATACGGCTATACCGGTCCCACCACGGTGAATGCAGGCACTCTGCGGATCAACTTCGCCGCTGGCAACAGCGGCTTCGGTTCCAATATCACGGTCGCGGCACCCGCCACCCTGAATTTCCATGCCGCGGCCGGTAACTACGCCTTCGACCGGGTCATCGCGGGCGAGGGGAACGTGGTGGTGGATGGCACCAGTGCCGTGGTCTTCACCAACGGCGGCAACTCGTTCTCCAATGGTGTTACCGTTGACGGAGGGTTTCTCGCATTGAACGGCATCACGGGCAGCGGTGCCGGGAATGGTCCCGGCCAAACCTGTATCGGTGGCGCCATGGATCCGGACAATCAAATCACCTTGATCAACGGCGGCGTCCTTTCGGTCGACAACACCGCCGCACTTGGCAATTCCCCGGTCTTGCCGGCGTTCGCTCCCTCCATTTTCGTCAACGAGGGATCGAAGATCTTCGGCGGCACCAACACAGTGGCCTTCGTTTCCAACATCACCCTGGACGGTGGTAAAATCGAGATCACCAACGGCGCCAACACCGGAGGTTTTGGAACCAACCTGACCTTTGTCGGAACGCTGGTCGTCGGTGGCAGCAGCACGGTGCCAGCCGAAATCTTCACCACGGGAACGGGAGGGAATGCCAATGCCTCACTCGGTTCAGTCGGCGCGCCGGGAACAACCTTCCAAGTGGCCAATGTCACCGGTGACAGCGCGACCGATCTCACGGTCAGTTCAATTCTGAGGAACGTGCTGAATGTCGTTTCACCCCTCACCAAGACCGGCCTGGGAACCATGGAGCTGCAGGCCGCCAACACCTACACCGGCAAGACCCATATCCAGCAAGGTGAACTTCGGGTGAATGTCGCATCCTTCGCGGATACCGGGGATGTGGCAGTGGATGCCGCCGGGACGCTGAACCTGCAATTCGGCAGTGTGGACACCGTTTCCAGACTGACGCTGGCCGGCACCGGAGTGGCGGTGGGCATTTACGGATCGATGACCAACGCGACTCCCGGAATCACGCAAACCCCGCGCATCACCGGGCCTGGCATGCTGTATGTGTCCACCGCGCCGAGCATTACCTATGATGATTGGAAATTGGTGATTCCGAATGCCGCCGACCGCGACCGCACGGATGATCCGGACAGCGACGGTTTCACCAACCTCGACGAGTTCCTGTTCGGCACCTCGCCGATCACTTCCACCGCGACGTTGTCCTCCGTCGAGGATACCGGTTCCACCCTGATCATTCGCTGGTGCGAGCGCTTGGGCAGTCCCAGCGTCTATGTGCTTCAGGAAAGCACCACGCTGGAAAACCCCTGGCCGACCAGCGGCGTGACTCCCACCGTGGATGCCAATCAAACCGGACTCTACTCGGTGGACTACGTTCGCAAGCAAGCGGTCATCCCGGTAGACATTGCGAAGAAGTTCGCGCGGGTGTTTGCGACTGAATAATTCCATCCTGGCTCTGCTCAACTGGCTCCCGACGACTCTTCACTGGAAGAGGAGTCGGGAGCCTTTTTTATGCAGGGCAACGGACCCGCTGCGGTTCCTCTCCCAAGACGCCGTCAGGAAATGTCTCCATGGTGACTTCCGCTTTTTGGGGTTTCGATTCAGCAATGAAAATTCATTCGGAATTCGACAATTTGAGATCAATGTAACACATTGATAAATAGCTTGTTGCGGCTTACTCCATAAACGAGTAGGTTCACAATCACCACAAACAGCACTAGTGAACCACACTCCACCACGGCTGCCGCGGTGGATGGTCTCTGTAGCTACATTGCAGCGGACCCTGTTTGATAAAATCCAAAATCCCAAAAATCCAAATGAAACCCCGCTCGCTTTGTCATTTTCCACGGACCTTGGTCGTCTGTGTCGCCCCGCTTCTTGCCTGTGTACCGGCAAGTGCCCGCGTCATCGTCACCAACGAGGCCAAAAATCTCCCCGCAACTTGGACTTTCCCCTCGGGTACGAACCTTCTCACCGATCCCGTTTCGCTCACCGCGCCCACCAACGAAGGATCCAGCAACAGCTGGCACACCCTGATCGACAATTCACTGGGTGATACCGCCGGTGGCACACCGGGCACCAGTTGCGCCCCCGGCAACGGTGGCGTCGTTACTTTCCCGCTGGATCTCACCGGTCACGCCGGTGGCCGCGACATCACTTCCTTTGACTCCTACTGCGCTTGGGGAAGCAATGGTCGCGATGACCAGGACTACACCCTCCAGTACTCCACCGTCGCGGATCCCACCACCTTCATCACGATTTCCGCCGTCAGCGCCCGGACGCAGTTCAATGCCTCGGGGTTTAAATCCACCCATGCCCGCATGACGAGCAGCGATGGCTTTCTGGCCACCGGAGCTCACTCCCTGCGCGTCATCTTCAACAACCAGGAAAACGGCTATACCGGCTTCCGCGAGTTCATCGCTTTGGACACGCCGGTCGTCGCCTGCGTCAACAACGAGAAAAACAACACCAACGTCTGGCCCTTTCCTACGGGCAACATTCTCACCGCTCCGTCCGGCACGGCGAATACCAATGAAGGCTCGGACAGCAACTGGGGCCGCCTGATTGACGGCAGCCTCGGCGACCACAACGTGATCGGCACGAGCGTTGCTCCAGGCAACGGTGACTCCGTTGTTTTCCCGCTCGATCTCACCGGCCACCCCGGCGGGCGTGACATCACCACCGTCGATTCCTACGCCGCATGGGCAAACAGCGGCCGGGATGACCAGAATTACACCCTCGAGTATGACACCGTGGCAAATCCGGGCGTCTACATCCCCATCACCGCGGTCGCCAATACGAGCGACTTCTATGGGGGCAACGCCAAGGTCGCCACCCACACCAGCATTACTTCCAATACCGGCAATCTGGCCACCGGCGCCAATTCGATCCGGGTCACCTTCAATGGTCAGGAAAACGGCTTTACCGGCTTCCGCGAATTCGTCGTGCGCGACACTCCCTACGCCACCAATCTCGTCAACGAAGCGAACAATACGGGCGCTTGGACCTTTCCTGCCGGAATCAACCTCATCGGACTCTCATCCGGGGCCACGGTCTCATCCAGTGCCTCCATCCATGAAGGCTCCAGCGGCAGTTGGGACACTGTGCGCGACGGAAGCTTGGGCAACGGCCTGCCCGCAACGAGCTGCACTCCGAACAACAACGAGACCGTCACGTTTACCCTGGACACTTCGGTGAATACCAGCGGTTACAATCTCACGGCATTCGATTCCTACTGCGAATGGGTGAACAGCGGTCGGGATGACCAGGATTACACCCTTTTCTACTCCACGGTCAGCGACCCGGGCACCTTCATCCCGCTTCAGGTCGTCAAGAACAAGACCCAGGAAACCAAGGCGACACACTGCCGCATCACTCCAAGCTCCGGATTTCTTGCCACCAACGTCGCGGCCATCCAGATCCGGTTCTTCTCCGAGCAGGAGAACGGCTACACCGGTTTCCGCGAATTCATCGCTCAGGGCAGCGCGGTGCCGCTCTTCAGTCCACTCACCTGGACCGGAGCAACGAATGCCACTTGGGACACCACCGCCAACAACTGGACGGGGCCTTATAACGTCGCCGCTCCGCTCACCTTCGATACCACCGGCATTAACCGGAGCATCAATGTTCCCACGGCCATCACTGCGGCGTCACTGTCCTTCGCCAGCAACGGCACCCCCTTCACCTTTAGTGGCCAGCCGGTCACGGTGACCAACGACATCAGCTCGACAGGCAGCGGACTCGCCACCTTCGGCAATTCAGTCACCGCCACTACCGGCGTTGCCCTTACCGGCAGCGGCAGCTTGGTTTTCAACTCCGATTTGACATCCACCGGAGTCGCGCTCAGCGGCACTGGAAGCATCACCCTGAACGCCTCGAACGTGTTGCTTACCGGCACGGTCTCCGTCACCAACGGCTTGCTGAGCCTGACCCACAATGACGCGGTCGCTTACGCCTCGCTTTCGATGACTGGCGGCACGGCTGCATTCTCCACCGCCTCGCCGACTGTTCTCAGCATCGGCGGCACCGGAGGTTCCATTGTGCTGGGCAACTCCACCGGCCCCGTCAATACCTTCCTCAGTGTGGGCGACGTTTCCACAGTCTCCACGGGCTTCGCCGGCAGCATCATGGATGCCGCAGGTGCCACCAGCGGACTCATCAAGACGGCGGACAGCACCCTTACCCTGACCGGAGACAACACCTATACGGGTGAGACCACGGTAGACGGGGGAACCCTCGAATTTGGACGCCGCCTGTCGCTCTATCACGGAACCCCCTTATCGTGGACCGCGAGCAACATTGTCGTGAACTCCGGGGGCACCCTCGGATTGGCAGTCGGTGGCATTGGTGAGTTCACCGAGTCCGACGCCAACACCCTGGAGCTCGGAGGCTTCGATTCGGGTTCCGCCCTCGGTCTCAACACCCTGACAAACACCACCCTCTCGCGGAATCTGACCCAGCCGGGAATGGGACTGGTGAAAACCGGCCCTGGCATCCTCAGTCTCACGGGAACCAATACTTCCAACGGAATCACCAAGATCTTCAGCGGCGGGGTCATTGCCGCGAGTTCCGGCGGCACCGCGCTCAACGGCGACCTGCTGTTCGGAAACGGCAGCGACCACGTCAGCCTGGGTATGGGGGGAAGCAACCAGGTGGCATCGACCAGCGTCTTCACCTTCGACCAGGGTAACTTCTATCAGACGAAGATCAACCTCCGCGGAACCAGCCAGACCATCGCCGGCCTGGACAGCGCTCCCGCACCTGCCAACCGTGTGTCATTGATTCAGAATGATGAAATCGGCCAACCAGGCTACGCGGGACCTCCAGTTGCGGCCTCTCTGACGATCAACGCCACCAGCGACCACAGTTTCTACGGTCTCATCCGCGACAATGATGGCGGAGCGGTCTCGGTCACCAAGACCGGCCCGGGCGTTCAGGAATTCCTCAACATGCAGCCCATCCAAGGCTATGGCTACACCGGCCCCACCCTCGTCAACGAAGGGACACTCCGGATCAGCTTCGCCTTTGGAAACAACGGCTTCGGATCGAACATCACAGTTTCCGCTCCGGCCACCCTTGGATTCCGTGCGGCGAGGGGGAGCAACTTCAACTTCGACCGGATCATCTCCGGCGATGGGAATGTGGTGGTGGATGGCACCAATGCCGTGATCCTCCGCAACGGCGGGAACTCCTTCTCCAATGGTCTCACCGTTGACGGAGGCTTCCTTGCATTGGAAAGCATTACTCCCGTGGGGGCAGGAACCGGTCTCGGCCAGACCTGTGTCGGTGGAGCCATGGATCCGGACAATCAAATCACCCTGATCAATGGCGGCATTCTTTCGCTCGACAACACCGCCCCACTTGGGGATTCCACGGTATTGCCAGAGTTCGCTCCGTCCATCCTTGTCAACGAGGGATCGAAGATCTTCGGCGGCACCAACACGGTGGCGTTCGTTTCCAACATCACGCTGGACGGCGGTAAAATCGAGATCACCAACGGCGCCAATCACGGCGGTTTCGGAACCGACCTGACGTTGGTCGGAACGCTGGTCGTCGGAGGTACCAGCACCGTACCGGCCGAGATCTTCACTTCGGGAGCCGGAGCGAATGCCAACGCATCGCTCGGATCGGTCGGCGCGCCGGGAACGACCTTCCAGGTGGCGGACGTTGCCGTTGGGGACGATCTCACGGTCAGCTCGATTTTGAGAAACGTGCTCAGTATCGCCTCGCCGCTCACCAAGACCGGTCCAGGAACCATGTTGCTATCAGGTGCCAACACCTACACCGGTGACACCACCGTCTCGGAGGGTGAACTCATCGTGAGCGGCAACTCCATCCCCGACACCAACAAGCTGATCCTCGACGGCACCGGCAAACTCGGACTTGCTGCCAATGAAACGGTGGACACCCTGTTCTTCGGCGCCGTTCAACAAGATTCGGGAACCTATGGTGCCATCGGCTCGGGTGCCGATGTCGAACTCGCTCTGTTCACGGGAGCCGGACTCCTGACGGTAAATACCGGCTTGACCGTTTCCTATGAAACCTGGGCCTCGGCCATCACCAACGGTTTGGACGATCGCGCCGAAGATGCGGATGGCGACGGCTTCACGAACTTGGACGAGTTCCTGTTCGGAACCTCGCCGGTTGCCTCCACCGGCAGCTTGTCCAGCGTCGAGGACACAGGTTCCACCCTGATCGTGCGTTGGTGCGAGCGTCTGGACAGCACCAGCGTCTATGAGCTTCAGGAAAGTACGACACTGGAAAACCCATGGCCCGCCAGCGGGGTGACACCCACCGTGGATACCAATCAAACCGGACTCTACTCGGATTCGTATGTCCGCAAGCAGGCGATCATCCCGATCGATATTGCCAAAAAGTTCGCCCGCGTGTTCGCCACCGAATGATCCCGCCGGATTCCCGGTCAACCATTGGTTGGCCGCGGAATCAGTCTTCCATGTCTAACCCCTCCCGGAAACCCATGCGTGCACGAGTTTCCGGGAGTTTTCCTTCCCGGTGGCGCCGGTCTGTTCGTTAGAACGGCCGGTGCCTTCGGGTTCACTTTCCAACACCCGCCTTATCGCTCAATCCGATGTTTCCCACCGCCTTCACACGCCCCGCTGTTATCCTGGCAATCCTGTCGCCGGCGCTGTTGCTTGCCGACGCCGTCGTCACGTTCAACGAGGTGAACTATAACCCCGCGGTCTCGCAGGACGCCGAGTGGGTGGAGTTGCACAACCAGATGGCGGTGAATGTCGATATCTCCGGCTGGTCGCTCGCGGACGGCATCTCCTACACCTTCGCGAACGGCACCGTCATCCCCGCAGGCGGATTTCTGATAGTCGCCAAAAATCCCGCCAACGCAGCGCTCACCGGAGTGCCGGGCGTGGTCGGTCCGTTTTCCGGAAACCTATCAAACTCGGGCGAGGCCATCGAGCTCCTCAGCCGCTCCGGCCGCGTGATGGACCTCGTGGAATTCAGCGATACCGGCGAATGGCCGGTCGCTGCCGACGGTGCGGGAGCCACCCTCGCCAAACGCCAGCCGGGCACGAACTCGGAAAAAGCCGCCAGCTGGACCGCCAGTCTCACCACGGGCGGCACTCCTGCCGTCGCCAATTTCCCGGTCCCCGGAGTTTCCATCAAACACACTTTGGTGGATGGAAGTTCCACCTGGCGCTACAACGATTCCAACATCGCGCCGGCGGCCGGATGGACGGGAGTCGCCTTCAATGATTCCGCATGGCCGACGGGGCAGCCGCTGTTCGGCACCGCATCCGCCACGCCCGTGCTGTCGGTCACCACGAATCTGGTGGAACGCTATCGGGCAGGTGCGATCACCGGCGTTGCCAATGCCGCCACTTTCTCCCAATGGACCGACACCGCCACCGGCGATTCCGCCTCACAAAACGCGGACGCAGGCGGAAATCCGACTTACCGGGCCAATGTCGCTATCATCGGCCAGCCGGTGGTTAGATTCGACGGCAATGACGAATTCAGGACCACCGCGTCGCCCGGCATCGCGCCCTCGTCCGGCTTCGTTTATTTCATCGTCTGCAAGGCGGATACCGTGCCGGGCAACAGTGATTATATTTTCGACCGCAATATCAGCAGCTTCGACGAGCCTCTGGTGTCGCTCAAGGCATTGAACGGAAAATTTGAATTTCAAAAGCGCGACGATTCCAACGGCAATCTCGGCGGCCCGGTTTCCACCACTTCGATTTCCACCAGCCAGTTCCAGATCGTCGCGGTCCGCCGCAATACCGCCGCAAGCCGGTTCGAAATCTGGGTGGATGGCGTGATGGAAGGAACCACCCCCGATCCCGGCGACAACCTCACACCCCAGCCCATCGTCATCGGCCGGCATGCCACCACCGTGACCGGCGGCTTCGACGGCGACATCGCAGAGCTGCTCGTTTACAAGAACGCTCTATCAGACACGGATTTCCAATCCGTCGGAGCCTATCTTGAAGCCCGCTACAACCTCAGCACCGCGTTCCCCGATACCACCGTCGTCACCCCGCTCGCGGCCGCCACGCCGACGAGCTATTTCAGGAAAACCTTCAATTTCACCGGAGATCCCGCGCGCACCGAACTCCGTCTGGACCAGACCGTGGCCGATGGCGCGGTTTTCTATCTGAACGGCCAGGAAATCACCCGCAGCAACATGCCGGCCGGAGCTGTTAGCCACAGCACCCCGGCGGCCTCCGACATTCCCCAGCCACTCTCCAGTGGCTTCCAGGCGGTGGCTTCGACAGCACTGGTGTCCGGCACCAACGTGCTCGCCGTTTCCCTCCACAAGGCCGCCGCCGATCCCAGCGCCTACTTTTCCGCGAGTCTGGCAGCCACGGAGGATCCGCCCGAGCCAGGCGAGTCCCAGACGCTGCAGTTGAACGAAATCGCGGCTTCGACGGATCCCGCGTTCTTCATCGAACTGCGCAACAACGGATCAACCTCCGTTTCCACGGCGGGTTACACGCTCTCCATTTCCGGCGGTGCGTCCTTCGCCTTGCCCGTCTCCTCGCTGGCAGCCGGAGGTATCGTCAGTTTCACCGAGGCCCAGCTCGGCTATCGCCCCGCGGCGGGCGACAAAATCGTCCTGCTTGCACCGAATTCCAGGGTCTCCGATGTCCAGTTGGCCGCCGCCACCGTCGGTGGCCGTGGCGATACCTGGCCCGGCCAATGGCTGCGCCCCTCCGCCGCAACTCCGGGCGGCGCCAACCAGTTCTCCCTGACCTCCGACATCGTCATCAGTGAAATCTGTTATAAAGCGCCCGAGCTGCCCGCCGTTCCGGGAACTCCGCCGGTCTCCAGCACCATCCCCCTGATCTCCTACGGCAGCACCTGGCGCTACAACCAGTCCGGCGTGGTCCTCAACGCCGGTTGGGCCGCTTCATCCCACCCGGTGGGCGGCGGTTGGCAGTCCGGCCCCGGCACGCTCGCCCACTCCGGCACTGCCTTGCCGCTGGCCGTCGGAACGGCCCTCAATCCCCCGTCGACTAACAATCCGTTTGTCATCACTTATTATTTTGAAACGGATTTCAACCTGTCCGCCCCGAATGCGGCCAATCTCGGTTCTTTGACCCTCACGCATCTGATCGACGACGGTGCCGTGATCTATCTGAACGGTGTCGAGCTCACGAGGTTCAACATGCCCGCCGGTGACTTCAACGCGGGGACTCTAGCGACTCCCGGCGTCGCCACCGCAGCATTGGTCACTCCCCCGACGGTGGCGGTCCCGCCTGGAACCGCCGTTGCCGGAACCAACCGGCTCTCGGTCGAGGTCCATCAAGGTTCTACAAGCAGCAGCGATATTGTGTTCGGGCTCCAGGCGTCGGCGGATATCGTCACCACTCCCGGCGTTCCCGATGTCCCGGCAGCGGAGTCGCAACAACAATGGATCGAATTATACAACAGAGGAGCCGCGCCGGTGAATCTGTCCGGTTGGAAATTCGCGGCAGGAATCACCTACACCTTCGCCCCCGGCACCACGCTCGCCGCCGGCGGCCGTCTCGTCGTCGCACGTGACGTCGCCCTCGTTCCACCGGCTCCGGGGCTCACCGTGTTAGGCCCGTGGTCGGGAAGCCTCTCCGGCAGTGGCGAGCGACTCCTGCTCCAGGACGTATCTGGCAACCCGGCCGACGAGGTTTCCTACCTCGACGGCGGCCGCTGGCCGGGAACACCGGATGGCGGCGGCTCCACCCTCGAACTCCGTGATCCTCGTTCCGACAATTCACTGCCGGAATCCTGGGCTGCCAGCGATGAAACCAGCCGCCGCTCCTGGCAGACCTACACCTATCAGGCCGTCGCGTCGCCCAGCACCGTAGGCCCTGACGGCCAGTGGCATGAGTTCATTCTCGGCCTGCTCGACGAAGGGGAGGTCCTGCTGGACGACATCACCGTCACCGAAAACGGCAGCACAGCCATGATCAGCGGCGGAAACTTCGAGTCCGGCACCGGCGGTTGGCGTTTCCTTGGCAACCACCGCGACGCCAGCATCGTCACCGACCCCGACAACGCCTCGAACCACGCGCTCCTTCTCCGTGCCACCGGAGCCACCGAGCACATGCACAACCACGTCGAGACCACATTCGCCGGAGGCCGCACCGTCGTCAACGGGCGCACCTATCAGATCTCGTTCAAGGCCCGCTGGATCAGCGGTTCCAACAAGCTCAATACCCGCCTGTACTTCAACCGCCTCGCCAAAACCACCGAGCTTCCCCGCACGGAGATTCTCGGCACTCCCGGTCTCGTGAATTCCACCGCCATTTCCAACACCGGCCCCGGATTCAAGGACTTGAGGCATTCGCCCGCCGTGCCGGAACCCGGCGGATCCGTCACCATCACCGCACGGGCCAGCGATCTGGATGGCCTGGGATCCCTCACGTTGTTCCATTCGACCGATGGGGGGACGTTCGCAAGCCTGCCGATGACACCGGCCGGAGATGGCGCCACTTACACCGCGGTCATTCCTGGTAAGTCCGCCGCCTCGGTGGTCCGCTTCTACGTGGCAGCCACCGATGCCGCTCCGGTTCCCGCCACCTCGTTTTTCCCGGCGGAAGGCGGGTCCTCGCACGCTCTCTATCAGGTGAACGACGGCCTCGCCGCCACCAACGGCCTGAACAACATCCGCATCATCATGGCCCCGGCGGACAAGGCCCTGCTCTATCAGGCGAACAACCTGATGAGCAACGGCCGCATCGGCTGCACCGTCATCTATCGGGAAAGCGAGATCTACTACAACGCCGGAGTCCGTTTGAAAAGCAGCCAGCGCGGCCGCCAGAACGCCTCCCGCGTCGGCT
Organism: Verrucomicrobiota bacterium; assembly: GCA_040386755.1. Taxonomy (GTDB): domain Bacteria; phylum Verrucomicrobiota; class Verrucomicrobiia; order Verrucomicrobiales; family Akkermansiaceae; genus Luteolibacter. The sequence continues at coordinate 60,296 of JAZKEY010000003.1, forward strand.
TCAATCTCTCCTTCAACGATGACCAGCTTTTCCGCGGCATCCACGGCACCATCGCCATCGACCGCTCCGAGGGGCAGGTCGTCGGCGCGCAGGAGCTCCTTTACGACCACATGATGTACGCCAGCGGCGGCATTCCCGGCGAGTGCAACGACCTGGTGAAGGTAATCGCCCCCGATCCCGCGCACACCAGCTCCGCGATTCTCCAAATGGCCCGCTTTGGTTCGGAGTTTCTCGATACCCAGTTCGACAACGGAGCGGACGGTACGGTTTACGAATACGAACTCATCTACTACCCAACCACGGCGGATCCCAACGGCTACAAGCTGCCGCAGCCCGACAACGTGGTGGGCGTGGGAGTCACCAGCCTCGGTGATGATCCGGAAAGCTACCGGTGGAACTGGCTTTCGAAAAACAACGAGGACAAGAACGACTACTCACGCGTCATCGCGATGGCGAAGCAGTTCGATCTATCAGGCGCGGCCTTCGACGCCACCGTGAACGACGTGCTGGACGTCGATCAATGGCTGCGCGCCCTCGCCTATTCCTGTGCCAGCGGGGCGGGGGATTCGTTCTTTGCAAACTCCGGACACAACGGCCAGTTCTTCGCCCGTCCGTCGGATGGCCGGATGCTCTATTTCCCCCACGACATGGACTATGCCTTCAATGCCTATATGGGGATTTTCACCAACAATGAGCTTCAGAAGCTTATTGCCGATCCGGCGCGCCGCCGGGCTTACCTCGGGCATTTGCATGACATCTGCACCACCGTTTTCAACCAGTCCTACATGTCGTCTTGGACGAGTCACTACGGCGGCCTGCTGCCTAACGAGAATTTCTCCGGGCACTTGAGTTACATCAACACCCGTTCGAATTACATCCTCTCGTCGATCAACTCGGACATCGCTTCGGTCCCGTTTGCGATCACCACCAACGGCGGTGCGAATTTCTCCACGAACGACACTCCGGTCGCCCTCTCCGGCCAGGGCTGGATCAACGTGAGGAATATCCGCCTAGCAGGATCGATTGTCCCGTTAGGCGTGACCTGGACGTCATCCACCGCCTGGTCAACCGTCGTGCCCATCGGACCCGGTTCCAACGTGATCCATCTGGAAGCCGTGGATTTCTCCGGGCAGGTCGTCGGCACCGACAGCATTACCGTCACCAACACCGGCAGCACGCAGCTTCCGAGCGCCAACAACCTCGTCGTTTCTGAAATCTACTACAATCCGCTCGTTGCCGACGACACGAGCGAATACCTCGAATTCCAGAATATCTCCACGACCGCCACGATCGACATGAGCGGTCTGGCCATCACCGGCGTCGTGTTCACCTTTCCTAACGGAGTCACGCTTGCCCCCGGCGCGAAAATCGTGGCGGTCAAGAATCTGGCGGCATTCCAAACGGAATTCGGCACCGGTCGTCCCGTCGCCGGTGTGTTCACGTCCGGCTCGCTCGACAATGCCGGCGAAACCATCACGCTCCGCCGCGGCTCGGACAACGCGGTAATCCGCACCTTCGCCTACGATGACGAACCGCCATGGCCGACGGTTCCCGACACGGCTGGTTACTCACTGGTCCTGGTGAATCCGTTTTCCAATCCGAATCACTCGGATCCCATGAGCTGGCGTGCCAGCAACGCGGTGGGTGGCTCGCCCGGAACCAGCGACACCCTGGAGTATGCCACGTGGAAAGCGGGCTATGGAAATCCCGCTGATGATCTCGATGCCGATGGCGACGGTCTAACCACCCTTGCCGAGTATTACATGGGTGGAAATCCACTGGTTTCTGATCCGGGACTGGCCCCCACCCACACTCTTGAGCCTGGCGGCACGATGCTGCTCTCCATCACCCGCCGGGCGGATGTGGGCGGACTGAGTCTGGTCCCGCAAAGCTCGGAGACGATCCACCAGTGGCAGACGGCCGCCGGAGTCGATTTCGTCAGCAATGTCCGCCTGCCGGGGACTCCCGCGCTGGAGCGGCTCACGTTCCGCATTCCCAGCCCCGTCGGCAGCACGCGGTTTTTCGTCCGGTTTGCGATCCATTGATCATTTCCATCAGAAACCAAAAGGAACCCATTCACATGAAAATGCAGCAAAGCCGCCCCATCCTCCGCGCGGCGCTCGTCGTTCTGACATATCTCTCCGTCCCGTTGGGGGCGGCCGTGACGACGGGTGGCCTGCGCTGCGAGTATCTATCCGAGCCACGCGGGATCGAGGTGGCGAAGCCGCGCCTGTCGTGGGTGGTGGAGTCGCTGGAGCGCGGCGAGAAACAGACGGGCTATCAGATACTGGTGGCTTCGTCTGCGGCGCTGTTGGCGGAGAACAAGGGGGATCTGTGGGACAGCGGCAAGGTGGCGGGCGACGCGACAAACCAGGTGGTTTACGGTGGCTCTCCGTTAGGCTCGCGGACGCAGTGCTTTTGGAAAGTGTGTTCGTGGGACAGGAATGGCGTGCGCTCGGAATGGAGCAAACCCGCCACCTGGACCATCGGCTTGCTCAAGCCATCCGACTGGAGCGCGCAATGGATCGATGCCAGCGCGCGGGTGGAGGCCGTCCCTGGCCAGGCGGTTCCGGTCATTTCCAAGGCTGCTTACGAAACCCTCGATGGCGGCGTGTCGATCAATGTCACCGCGAAGCTGAACGACCTCGCCCGGGCCGGGACGTTTTCGCTGGCGGTGGAAAACGGGAGCTTCGGAAATGACCCCGCCTACGGCAAGGTGAAGCACCTGCGGGTGGAGTATGAGATCGGCGGGAAGAAGACTGTGAGGTTCTTTGCCGAAAAGGATTCGGTGGATTTCCCTGTCGATCTATCGGAGCCCCCCGTGATCACGCGCGCGGTTTACGAGGCGGTCGATGGCAGCGGCTCGTTGGATGTCACCGGGAAGCTGGTCGGACTTTCAGAGCCGGGAAGTTTCTCGCTGGTCGTGGACAACAACTCCCTCGGCAACGATCCTTCGAAGGATCACCTGAAGCGACTGCGTGTGGAGTTCACCTCGAACGGCAAATCATGGGAAAAGCTCATCCCGGAAAACACCCCGCTGCACTACCCGACGGACCTTGCCCCTCCGGCCACCGTTCCTTATCTGCGGAAATCCTTCGCAGTTGGAAAGCCGCTGGCGCGAGCCACCATCTACGCCACCGCGCTCGGCGTTTACGAGCTGAGGCTCAACGGCGGGCGGGTGGGGGACTGTCTTCTCGCACCGGAATGGACCGACTACACGAAGCGCCTCCGCTATCAGGAATACGATGTCACCTCCTTGCTGGCATCCGGCGACAACGTCCTCGGCGCCCAGGTCGCCCACGGCTGGTATTCCGGCCACATCGGCAATGGAGGCTATCAGTATTGGGGGAAGAGCCCCGCGCTATTCACGCAGCTTGAATTGGTCTATCAGGATGGCACCCGCGAGCGGATCGTCACCGACGGCACCTGGAAATCCCACGTCAGCCCGCTGCTTGCCAGCGACTTCATGTTGGGCGAGGACTATGACGCCACCCGGGAAATCCGCGGCTGGGACAAGCCGGGATTCGACGATTCGGATTGGTCCGACGTGCTGGTGCGCGCCGAGCCGGTCCGCGAGATGAACGGCCAGGTGATGGAACCTGTCCGGCAGTTGTCCGAGATCCAAACCAAGGCCCTGACCATCCCCAAGCCGGGCAAGTGGACTTACGATCTCGGCCAGAACATGGTCGGCGTGGTTAGATTGAAGATCACCGCGGCGGCTGGCACCAAGATCACCCTCCGCCACGCGGAAATGCTCAATCCGGACGGCACCATCTACACCGACAACCTCCGCGGGGCTCCTTCGGTCGACACCTATGTTTGCAAGGGCAACGGAGAGGAAATCTGGCAGCCGAAGTTCGCCTTCCACGGTTTCCGCTATGTCGAGCTTACCGGCCTGACCCGCAAGCCGCCGCTGGATGCCGTTACCGGCATCGTCATGGGTTCCGCCACCCCGCAGACCGGAGAGTTCGCCTGCTCGGACGGCCAAGTCAACCAGCTCCAGTCGAACATCGAGTGGGGCCAGCGCGGAAATTATTTGAGCGTCCCGACCGACTGCCCGCAGCGCGACGAGCGTCTCGGCTGGATGGGTGACGCGCAGGTGTTCGTCCGCACCGCGACCTACAATGCGGATGTCGCCGCGTTCTTCACCAAGTGGCTGGTCGACGTGACCGACAGCCAGCAATCCAACGGCCGCTTCGCCGATGTCGCGCCGTTCGCCGGTCCTTCCCACGGCACCCCCGCCTGGGGCGATGCCGGGGTCATTTGTCCATGGACCATCTATCAGGCTTATGGCGACCTTCAACTGTTGGAGCGCCAGTATCCGTCGATGGTGAAATGGGTCGAATGGTGCAAGGGCGGAAGCAACGGATTCATCCGCAGCGGGGACCGTGGCAGCGACTATGGCGACTGGCTCTCCATCGGCGCGGATACCGACAAGGAACTCATCGGCACCGCCTATTTCGCCTACTCCGCCCGCCTGGTGTCCAAGGCCGCCGCCGTTCTCGGCAAAACTGCGGATGCCAAGGCCCACGAAGAGCTTTTCCAATCGATCAAGGAGGCGTTCATCGCGAAGTATGTGAAGCCGGACGGACACATCAGGGGCGACACCCAGTGCGCCTATCTGATGGCTCTCCGCTTCGACCTGCTGCCGGATGCGTTGCGGGCTCCCGTCGCCGATCTGTTGGAAGCCGACATCATCGCCAAGGACTATCATCTATCCACCGGTTTCGTCGGCGTGAGTTATCTCCTGCCGGAACTCACCAAGGCCGGCAAGGTCGATACCGCTCATCGCCTGCTCATGCAGGACACTTTTCCATCATGGTTGTTCTCGGTGAAAATGGGAGCCACCACCATCTGGGAGCGTTGGGATGGCTGGACGCCTGACAAGGGATTCCAGAACGTCGGCATGAATTCCTTCAACCACTACTCGCTCGGTTCCTGCGGCGAGTGGCTCTATGACTCGGTCGCGGGGATTGATTCGGAATCTGATGGCATTGCGTTCAAGAAGATCATCATCCGCCCGGTGACAGGCACCAAGCTCACCGAGGCCAGCGGCCGGTTCCGCTCGGTCCACGGTTTGATCACCAGCGCCTGGAGTTCCGCCAATGGCGGTTTCACTCTAACTGCGACCATTCCGACAAATACGACCGCGACTGTTTACGTTCCCGCCAAGGATGCCGCCGGCGTCCGTGAATCGGGGAAACCGGCGTCCGGTGCCGAGGGCGTCCGGTTCCTGCGGATGGAAAACGGTGCGGCGGTTTTCGCCGTCGAGTCCGGACGCTATCAGTTCTCCACCGGCAACGCCCCGATTCCGGGGACCGACGCCACTTCCAGAAGTCCGGAGGCCGGGGTGAAAATTCCGATCAGCACGCTGCTGGGCAACGATGGCAAGCTCTGCAACTTCCGCTCGGTATCTCCGCTCAGCATCAACGGTGCTTCCGTTACGGTCAGTGACGGCTCGGTGCACTACCAGCCGCAGGCCGGAAACACGAAGGCGGATGTGTTTACCTACACAATCCTGAATTCCAACGGCGGCGTCGCCACTCGCAGCGTGAACGTCAGCGTGTCGACGGATAAGGCTTCCGTCCAAGCGGCGGAATAGGGGCACGGGGGTTCCGGTTCGTGACGATGGACGAACTGATCGTCGCTGGATCTAACGAATTCCTGCGGTGCGGGCGCCGCTTTTGGAGGACAATGAACTGCAGACAACGGGTATTTTCTGAATATCCACATGTGGATCGGCGGCGGAATTTGGCGTTTACTCAACGGGACTGCCACCTTCACTCTATGGGTCGGGTCCTGCCCCCGCGGACTCCCGATTTTCACGACGAAACCCACAACCTACCCATGAAGCCCAGACGACTGACCCCATCCGCCGCATTTCTGATGACGGCGTCCACCTTGTTGACGGTTTCCGCCTTCGGACGGGAAAAGCCTGCCAGTGAGAACGATCTCATCCCGCCATCGACGCCGCTCGTCGCCTGTGATCCGTATTTCAGCATCTGGTCGCCGGGGGACAAGCTCACGGATGTCGAGACCACTCACTGGACCGGAAAAAAGCATCCGCTCTCAAGTCTGGTCCGGATCGACGGCCAGGCCCACCGGGTCATGGGGGCCTCGCCGGATTCCGTTCCCGCCCTGACGCAAAAAGGGCTAACGGTCCTGCCGACGCGCACGATCTACACTTTCGAAGGCGCGGGCATTTCCCTCGATCTCACCTTCACCACTCCCGCGTTGCCGGACGACATCGCCATCCTCTCGCGGCCGGTGACTTATCTAACGTATGATTTCCGCGCCACCGACGGCAAGGAACACGAGGTGTCCGTTTTCTTCGGCGCCGGAGCCGAACTCGTCGTCAACAACCCCGACCAGACCGTCACTTGCACCGGGGATCCGATCCCCGGCCTGTCGGTTGTGAAAATGGGATCCACCGTCCAGAAGATCCTCGGATCGAAGGGCGACGACCACCGCATCGACTGGGGCTACGCCTACATCGCCGCGCCGGAGTCCGTCACGGCTTCGACCGGTTTCGACCGCCCGGAGAAACTCGCGGAGAGCTTCGCTGCGAAATCCGCTCTCACGAAAAAGGACGGTATTTCGCGTGCCGACCAGGCCGGTGCGGGCATCGAGTTGAAATCCCTCAAGGTCGGAGCCAAGCCGGTATCCACCTGGGCGATGATCGCCTATGACGACATTTTCGCCATCCAATACAACCGCAAGAACCTGCGCGCGTTCTGGCGCAAGGACGGCTGGGAAGCCAGGGATCTGTTAACCGCTTCCGCAAAGGAATATGACGCGCTGATGAAGCGCTGTGCCGCTTTCGACAAGGAGCTAATGGCCGACATGACCGCCATTGGCGGCGAACAATACGCCAAGATCACCGCGCTGGCCTACCGCCAGTGTTTCGCCGCCGGCAAGTTCGTCGCCGACGAAAACGGCCAACCGCTGCAGTTCAGCAAGGAAAACCACTCGAACGGCTGCATCGCCACCTCGGACGTTTTCTATCCGATGGCTCCGCAGTTCCTGCTCTTCGGACCGAGTCTCGCGAAATCCTTCCTCGCGCCATTCATGGAATACGCGAAGAGCGACCGCTGGAAATTCCCGTTCGCCCCGCACGACCTCGGCACCTATCCGTTAGCCAACGGCCAGGTCTATGGCGGCGGTGAGAAGACCGAAGAAAACCAGATGCCCGTCGAGGAAAGCGGCAACATCCTCCTGCTCATGGGTGCCATCGCCCAGATGGAAGGCAATGCCGACTACGCGGGCCTCTACTGGTCGCGCCTCGAACAATGGGCCGAGTACCTCAAAAAGGAAGGTTTCGACCCTGCCAACCAACTCTGCACCGACGACTTCTCCGGTCACCTCGCGCACAACGTGAACCTCAGCGCCAAGGCGATTTGCGGACTCGGCGCCTTCGCCACGCTCTGTGAGATGCGCGGTGAGAAGGAAAAGGCAGCGTCCTACATGGCCACGGCCAAGGAATACGCCCAACGTTGGGTCAAGGAAGCGAAGGACGGCGATCACTACCGCCTCGCCTTCGACCGCCCCGGCACTTGGAGCCAGAAGTATAACCTCGTCTGGGACAAAATCCTCGGCCTGAAGCTTTTCCCTGAGGAAGTCTATCAGACGGAAATGGATTTCTATCTGAAGACCCAGAATACCTATGGCCTCGCGCTCGACAACCGCGCCGACTACACCAAGCTCGACTGGATTCTCTGGACCGCCACGCTGACTGGCGATAGGAAGGATTTCGAATCGCTTGCCACGCCGATCTTCCGTTTCCTCAACGAGACGCCCGATCGTTCGCCGATGACCGACTGGTATCAAACCAAGACCGCCAAGAAAGTCGGCTTCACCGCGCGTCCCGTCGTCGGTGGCGTCTTCCTCAAGGCGCTGTATGACAAACCGCTTTGGAAGAAGCACGCCGGCCGCGACGTGACCAAGGCCAAGGGCTGGGCACCGATGCCCGAATACATCGCTCCGGTTCTAACACCGATCATGCAGACCGCTGAGGAAAATGACAACATCCCGTGGACCTACACCTTCAAACGTCCGGATGAGGGTTGGCTGAAGCCCGATTTCGACGACTCGCTGTGGCGCCGTGGTCCAGCCGGATTCGGCACCAGCAACACGCCGAATGCCAAGGCCCGCACCCAATGGAATACGGATGATATCTGGTTGCGCCGCACGGTCACACTGCCCGAAACCATTCCCGCCACGGTGGGCATCGTCTCGCACCACGATGAGGATGTGGAAATCTACGTGAACGGCGTCCTCGCCGCCACCGCGACAGGATTCACCGAAAGCTACGAGGTCCTTCCCCTCACGGCCGAAGGCAAGGCCGCCCTCAAGCCCGGCAAGAACGTGATCGCCGTCCATTGCCACCAGACCGGTGGCGGACAATACATCGACGTCGGCATTTCCGACATCCAGCCCGGCAAGAAGTAATCCTGCCAACTGACTCCCGGCCTGCCGCGCGAAACCCGCGCGGGAGGCTTTTTTCTTGCCCGGGACCTATGGGGAAACCCGGATTCGATAGAACCCCTGTTCAGATTCCCGGACCGCCGTGAAATTGAGAAGCATCCCGGAAATACCGGACTGCGGGGCTCCTTCGTTGGCCCACGACCCACTGGCGAGGCCAGCCGATTTCTGCAGCTGATAGATGTGGCCGGTGTGTGAATGGACCGACAAGTGCAGATGGGTTGAGCTGGTGGTGACGGACTCCACTTTCACGTCCTTTTCGTTGATTACCACGCCGTGGTTCGCGAAATCCGCGGAAGCGACCTGTCCGGCGGTGATGAGATCGAGCACTCCGTTGTTCACGAAAGAACCGCCGATAGTTAGATCCGCCCCGCCGGTGAGGCGGATGATTCCGTTGTTGATGACCTGGCCCGTGAATTCGGGAATCGCGCCCGGACCTCCCGCGAGAGTGCCGTTGTTGATGAAGGTTCCCTGGAAATGGAGCGAGGCACCGTGTGTCGTGTCGAGCGCCCGGTTGTTGGTGAATTGCCCGGTGAAGGTCAGGCTATGGCCGGGCTCGCCGACGATGGTGGAGTTGTTGACCACCGGGCCATGGATGGTTCCGGTGCCTCCGATACCCCCCGTTTGGGTAACCAGCAGTCGTTGCGTTGTCAAACCGCCGCCCTCGCCCAAGTCGACAGTTCCCGAGCTGTTCACGATTCCGAGCGACGCCAGGTTGCCATCGAGATCCAGCGTGGCTCCGGCGTTAACCGTGACCTGTGAGGCCTCTGGGATCGCCAGCGATGGGCCGCCCTCCGGCGTGCAGGCCTCGATGATCGCCTCATGCCACTGGATCGCCATCCAGTTGAAGCCCGTGTCGTTGGGATGGATCGCGTCGCCGGAAAGCCCGTTAGTTGGGAAATTCGTGTTCAGGTCCACCAAATGTACCTTCTTTCCGAGTGCCTGGAAACCCGCGACGACATTCGCGACGATCTGGTTATAGGGAGCGACTCCGGGATTTCCGGGGACGGGGATGATCTTCGCGACACACAGGTGGCAGTCCGGGCGCAAGGTGGTGATTTTCGCGATCAAGCCATGCAGCCGGGCTTCCGCTCCGGGCAGAAGGGAGAGGTCGTTGTGACCTAACATCATGGTGATGATATCGGGAAACGCCGGAGCGCGTCCGGTTCCGTTGCCGCCGGTGATCCAGTAGCCGCCGTTAGGATCCCGATCTGGCCCGCCTAACTCGAGGAAGCGGGCGTTGTCGTAACCGTCGAGATTGTTGGAGGTATCCTGGATCCGGTAGGACGAATGACCTTCATGATATCTCTGGTCGATGGGCTGGGACGGCAGGGAGCCAGGGCGCTCCAGCGACGTTCCGATGTAGCGGAAGTCCGGAACGAGCGGCAAAAGCAGGCCATAGAGCGGGCCACGATAACCCGCGTTGCTGCCGTCGAATCCGTAGGTGATGGAGTCGCCCATCGGCATGATCCGCATTCCAGATGGAAACACAGGCTGGGTTTCCAAACGAAGGGTTCCAGATTGGACGGAGGTCGGGCCGCTGTAGCTGTTGGCACCGGCCAGCACGAGCGTGCCGCCACCGGTTTTTGAAATGCCCGCAGATCCTGCTAGGCTGACGCCGACAGTCGCTGTTTGATTGGCCACATGGATGATCGGCGTCACGCCGCCGGCGTCCAGCGCGAGAGTACCGCCCGACCCGGCCCGGAGATACCACTGGTGGCTCGGATTCGTGTCGGCGAATGTCAGATGACCGGCGGTCTTGTTTCCGTCCAGGGTCACGGTGACATTGCCAGTAAGATCCACCGAGTTGAAAGCCGCGCTCGCCTGAATGCCGTTCGCGATGTTGCTGCCCGCCCAACTAACGGAACTAGCCCAGCTCGCGCTGCCGGGACTGGTCCAGATGCCATCGCCGGCGGCCGCCACTTGGACAAGCTGCGTTGCGGCAACGGCGCGCAGGGTCATCCGGGAAAACTGGGCATGAGGGAGTGAGAATCGCATCGGGGGGGATTGCGCGGAAAATCTGGGGAAATTCCGCGCTGGAATCAAGCCTTGGCCGGGGCTGCACCATGATGGGATCATTCAGCAATCCACTCCGTCATCAATCGAATGATGACCGGCGTCGGCGCCATCCGGGAAAAATCCACTGAAATCAATAGGTTACAGGCAACCGGTGCGATCCTTTTCCTTAGGGAGACCGGCGAAGTCGTATGGCCCGATCCAGCGGGGCCCTTTCGGAATTTCGAATACGCTTCCGCCGAAGATATCAGAAAAACCGGAGTTTTGTCTTCTAATAGGTTTTACGGAGACATCAGGGGGCGCCTAGGGCGATCAATTTCACCGGGCCTAGCAGGCCTGAGTCCATCTTTGGCCAACTTGAGGCATCGAAGAGCTTGTAGTCGATGTTCACGAAATTGATCTCATGGAATTGTTTCCAAGGAATTTTGCGGCGGTCGAGATCGGCGATGCGGTTGGCGGCGAGGTTGGTGACTTCGATTTCCAACAGGTTTTTCCCGGACTTCAGGGCGTTTCCGAGATGGATGACATGAGGCGCGCACCATGAAATCCCGAGCGGCTGGCCGTTCAGCGAAACACGCGCCGTGTTCGCGACCTTGCCAAGATCGATTCGGACTTCGGAGGACAGCGTTTCTGTAAAATCGAAGTGAGTGGTGTAGCGCGCGGTGCCGGAGAAGTCCTTGGCTCCGGGGAGGTTTGTCCAAGTGCCCGTGGAAATCGCTTCCGCAGGTGCCGGGAGTGTTGGGCCGCCTTCGATGAACTCGATTTTCCATGGGCCTTCGACGGGAAGTGTTGTCACGTTAGAGGGTGCGGCGGTCCACGGCTTACCTTCGACTACGTTGCCGGTGAAGGTGCGGATGATGATGGACTGGCCGGGCTCCAGACGGACGGGAACACCGCCATCCTGCTGCTTCACCGTGATATTTCCGGAGGGATTCCATGGATCGAGAATCGCGGCGCTTTGGAATGGGACCGCAAGTGGGAGGATGCCATCGAAGGTTTTGTCACTGCGGTTGACGACGAAGTAGTGGTAGCCCGTGGCATGGGTCCGGCGGACGAAGCGCAGGCCCGCGGCGGTCATGGATTCGCGGGGAACCAGTTTTGATAGAGCGGGGAGAATCGAATCTCCGGCAGGCAGGACGGTTCCTTGTTTGCCGAATTTCTCCGTGATCGCCAGCAGTTCATCACGGCGCTCTTTTTGTCGGTGAAGTCCAGGAACTTCGGTGGGCCAGGCGTCTTGAACGAAAAGCTTGGCTCCTTGCCGCGTCAGGTACTGGATTTTTTCCAGTGTTTCTGTCGGCATCCGCTTCACGCCGGGGAGGACAAGCGCGGCATAGGCGTTTCCGCCGACGATGACCTTGCCGTCTCTAACGATAGCGTTGGAAAGCATGCTGCCGCTGGCGTAGCTGAAGGTGACGCCGTGGTTCCAGAGTTCCATCGCGGTCTTGTAAAACCCGGTTGGGTAGAGCCATGCGTCCTGGTTGTGGAGGGTGAAGAGCGGAAGTTTTTCCTGGCTGTTGTGCCAGATGTCGTGGATCGGATAGTAGAGCAGGACGTCCTGTGAGGGCTGGCCCTCCTGGAGGATCGACTGACAGCGCTGGAGATAGCTGGTGAACGCGGAGAGATCCCGCCAGAGTCCGCCGTTAGGACCCATGTGGGTGGAGGCGTAGAACAACCAACCCGGCCATCTCGCATCCTCGGGCGAGTAGGGGATGCCGTGGAAAAACACATGGTTGACCCCGCCGAGGAAGACGAAGTCGGCGGCTTCCTTGAGTTTCTCCGGAGTGACCTGGAAATGTTCGTCAAGCCAGGTGAAGGTTTCCGCGCTGACGAGGTTGTTGCCGTTCGAATGCGCGGCGGAGGCTGCCATACGCAGCATCGGGATCTGGCTTTCCTCGACGTGCTTGAAGATCTCCGTCTCCGGGATTTCTGAAACCGCGTAGTGGTCCAGGAGGTTGCCGGGCGAGCCGTGAGCCTGATTGCGCGTGATACCGCCACGGGATTTCGCCCAGTCATGCCAGCGCTTCAGATACGCGAGATGAAGCCCGCTAAGCGTTTCGCGGTAATCGGAACGGATGCGTGAAACCGTGTCGGGATCGCCAATCCCCGCGAAGGCGGGAAGTTGGTCGCGCAGGTCGTAGCCGCGGGCTGCTAGAAAACATTCCAAGAATGCGCGCGTCCATTCCGCCGCGTAGTATTCGAACGAATCATGGAACTGCGCCCGAGGCATGGGTGCGGTGTATTTCTCGAACGCATTGTCGAAAGCGACGAGATAGGCGGTCATCGCCGTGGCCGAAAACGGATCCAGCACATTTCCCTCACCACCGGGGGCCGCGCGCTTGACCTTCTGAATCGGTGAGGCGGAAGTGAGACCAAGGACGTTCCATTTTCCGGCAGGGGGCAGCCAATCGAGCTGGCCGTCCTTCATCATGGCGGTGAGATCGACGAAGGCACCGGATTCAGGATAGGCACGCAGGCACTGGAGATTTCCCTTCGGCAGTGCGAGCGTGAACCGGGTGCCGCTGATGGCTTCATACCGGATCAATGTTAGACCATTCGAGGCGATTTCCGGTGTGACCTGTGGTCCGCCGAATGGCCAACCCGTACCGGTGGTCATGTCCACGCCGAGTCCGAGCCGCTTGGCCTCGGTGGTCGTGTGCGCCAGCATTTCCATCCATTGTGGTGATAGGAATTTCAACGATCGATCCTCGGCCCCGACCGCTTCGTAGATCGGACAAATCTCGACGCCACCGAGCCCCGTTTTCGCGAAATCCTCAAGCTCCTGAGTGAGGTTCTTCTTGTCCACCGCGCTGCCAAGCCACCACCAGCGGGTCCACGGCTTGTTAGCGGAGGTAATGACGGGCCAACCGAGAGGGTCTGCGGGAAAATCGCCGCCACGCGCGGGAGTGCCGGAAAATCCGGCGGCGAGGAGCATCGCTGCGGCCAGTCGGGTGAAATGGGTTGGGAGCGCCATGGAATGAGGATTTAGAAAATACGGCTCCTTGCACAGGAATTCCAGCAACCCGGTCGGGTTACACGGGGAATGCTACTTCCGTTGAGTTATTGACGGTCAATGGCCGCGATCTCAGGTTTCCCCAAAGAATTGTGATGTTGATCCCATTGAAATCCCTGAAACAGGCGGTGTTATTGTTTTTCCTCACCGTGGGCATGGTTGCGGCGGATGAGCGCGTCTTCAAAACCGTAGGCCTGATAGAGGCGGATTATCCTACGGTTCAAGCCGCAATCGACGCCGTGCCTGCGGGAAATCGGGAAAAAAAGCTGATCCTGATCCAGCCCGGCGCGTATTTCGGTCACACGGTCTTGAACAAGCCGAACGTTACGCTGAGGGGTTCGGGCCCGTCCACGCTGCTGACTTACAATCTCGGCCAGGCCATTCCCGGTAACGACATGCAGCCGGTCGGTTGGCAAGGTGCCGCCGCGTTGCTCATCACCGCGGAAGGGCAGGGGGCGGCTATCGAAAATCTAACTATCGAGAATACGTATGGCAAAGGCATGCAGGCCCAGGCGTGCTCCTCGCTGGCGGATCGCGTGGCCTTCCGCCGCTGCCGGATCATGGGCTGGCAGGACACGCTGAAGATCGACACCGGCAGGCACTATTTCGAAAACTGTTATATCACCGGTCACGTCGATTTCATCTACGGCTCGGCGACCGCCTATTTCACCGGCTGTGAAATCAACTGTCGCGAGCCCGGCTACATCGTCGCGCCCTCGACCTTGCCGGGCCAGACGGGATTCGTCTTCGATCAATGCCGGATCACCTTTCCTTTCGGAAATCCTTCCGTCTATATGGGCCGTCCATGGCGGGATTCGCCGAGCGCGACATTTGTCCGCTGCGAGCTGGGGGCCGGAATCCGCCCGCAAGGTTGGCAGGAGTGGAATGTGAAACCACCGCTCGTCCGTTTCGCCGAATACGCCTGCACCGGCCCTGGAGCCGCCACCGCCGGGCGGGTGGATTGGGTCATGGTTTCAAGCGATGCCGCTCCGGTCGAGTTCAGTAAGGAAAAGGTTCTCGGTGATTGGAAACCCTAACATTTTCCGCTGGTGATCGTTCGTCCTCTGAGTTTGATCTGCATTCTGACCACCACCATTCTTGCGGGGGATGTCACTCCACTGGAGTGGTCGCAGCGGCTGGCCAAATCGGAAATGGCGCGCCGTGGCGACACGTTGTTCAAGGGCGGCAGTGCCACCGCCCGCTGGGACTACACTTCCGGATTGTTCGCCACATCGTTGATGGCTTTGGGCGAGCGTACCGGTGATGCCGCGGCCACTGCCTATGCGGCGAAGATCGTTGAATCCTATGTCGGTGCCGATGGCGGGATTTCGACCTACGACGCCTCGACCTACAACATCGACATGATCACGCCGGGCCGGGTTCTGCTAGGTCTTTATGAAAAATCCGGGGACGAACGACTCAAGCTCGCCATCGGCCATTTGCGAGATCAACTCGCCAGGCAGCCGAGGACCAGCGATGGGGGATTCTGGCACAAGCAGCGCTATCCCTCCCAAATGTGGCTCGACGGACTTTACATGGGTTCGCCGTTTCTAGCAGGTTATGGCAAGCTCTTCAAGGAACCCGCCGCGTTCGATGAAGTGACGAAGCAGATTCTCCTCGTGGACAAACACACTTATGATCCGGTGAGCGGATTGTTCTATCACGGCTGGGATGAGAAACGCGAGCAATCTTGGGCAAACCGCGAGACCGGATGTTCGCCCTCGTTCTGGGGGCGGGAGATCGGTTGGTATGCGATGGCCATCGTCGATTGCCTCGACGCGCTTCCGTCCGACCATCGCGACATTGCCGCCGTCAAGGAGGTGCAACGCCGGTTGGCGGACGGCATCGTCCGCCACCAGGATCCGGAAAGCGGGCTTTGGTGGCAAGTGGTCGATCAGGGTGGTCGAGAGGGGAACTATCTGGAGTCATCGGCCTCCAGCATGTTTGTTTACGCTCTCGCCAAAGGGATCAACCGTGGCGATCTCCCGCGCGGGAAATTTCTGCCCGCTGTCCTCAAAGGCTACGCGGGGTTGGTGCGGGAGTTCATCCACACCAACCAGGACGGCAGTGTTGATCTAACGAAAGTGTGCGAGGTGGCCGGCCTCGGTTACACATCCTCCAGCGGCAGGCCGCGCGATGGCAGCTACGCCTATTACCTCAGCGAACCCGTGGTGAAGAACGATCTCAAGGGCGTCGGGCCGTTCATTCTGGCGGGACTGGAAGTGCAGCGCCTCGTCGGTGGCGGCTGGAATGACGTGGCGGAAATTCTCGCTAGGATTCATGCGCCGGAATTTCCAGCCAAGGACTTCTCGATTACGGATTTCGACGCAAAACAGTCAGCGGACTGCACGGCTGCGATCCGCGAGGCGATCCGCGCCTGCCATGCCGCCGGGGGAGGGCGAGTGGTGGTCCCTGATGGTGAATGGAAAACCGGCGCCATCCATCTGTTGGGAAACGTGAACCTCCATCTATCGGACAACGCCAGACTGATGTTCTCAACCGTGCCTGCGGACTACCCGATGGTTTCCACCCGCTGGGAAGGAACCGAGTGTATGAATTTCTCATCGCTCGTTTACGCGCTCGATCAGGAAAACGTGGCCGTCACTGGCAACGGAACGCTCGACGGTCAATCGGACTGGTCGAACTGGTGGAGCTGGCATGACAAACGGAAAAAGCCGGTTCTCCAGCAGCGGGACCGCGACCGCTTGGTAGCGATGGGCGAAGCCGGCGTGCCGGTGGCTGAGCGCAAATTCGGCAAAGGCTCGTTTCTCCGGCCGAACTTCATCCAGTTTTACCGCTGCAAGAATATCCTCGTCGAAGGCATCACCCTCCTTCGTTCTCCGATGTGGGAAATCCATCCGGTCCTTTCGCAAAACGTCACCGTCCGTGGCGTGAAAATCAGCAGCCATGGTCCGAACAACGACGGTTGCGATCCGGAGTCATGCCGCGATGTGCTGATAGAAAACTGTGTCTTTGACACCGGGGACGACTGCATCGCCATCAAATCCGGCCGCAACAACGACGGCCGCCGGGTCAACGTGCCGAGCGAGAACCTGATCATCCGCCGCTGCGAAATGAAGGATGGCCACGGCGGGGTGGTTCTCGGCAGCGAGATTTCCGGCAACGTCCGGAATGTCTTTATCGAGGACTGCCGGATGGACAGCCCGAATCTCGACTGCGCGCTCCGCCTCAAGTCCAACGCCCGCCGCGGTGGGGTGTTGGAGAATGTCTTCATGCGGAATGTGAAAATCGGCCGCCTCGCCGAGGCGGTTCTAACCATTGATTTGCTTTATGAGGAAGGTGCCGATGGTCCGTGGCCGCCGGTGGTCCGAAACGTGAATCTTGAGAACATCACCAGCGAGAACAGCCCGCGCGTATTGAACGTCCGGGGCTTCAAGGGAGCGATCATCGAGGGGATCCGCATTTCCAATTCCTCCTTCTACGGTTTGAAAAATCCGGATGTCGTGGAACATGCGCGAACCATCGAAATGCACAATGTAACCCGCGAAAGCCAGCCAAGATGACCCGCAATGCATTCAAAATGAAACTGAAACCCGGTTTCGCGGCGGAATACAAAAAGCGCCACGACGAAATCTGGCCCGATCTATCCAAAGCACTCGCGGATGCCGGGGTTTCGGACTATTCCATCTTCTTGGATGAGGAAACCCTGACGTTGTTCGCCGTGCAAAAACTGGCCGCCAGTCACAGCGCCGATCAACTCCCGTTCCATCCCGTCCTTCGCAAGTGGTGGGATCATATGGCGGACATCATGGAGGTGAATCCCGACAACTCACCCGTTAGCATTCCATTGCCCGAAGTCTTTCACGCGCCCTGATTCATGAAATTGCTCCAGATGTTGGTTCTTGGCACCGCGGTGCTTCTTCCCGCGTCCGCGGCGGAGAAGATGAATGTGCTGCTGATCATTTCAGACGACATGAGGACCGAGTTGGGTTGCTACGCGAGCACCTTGGCCAAGACTCCCAATCTCGACCGGCTCGCCGCCACCGGCATCAGGTTCGACCGCGCCTATTGCCAGTTTCCGCTGTGCGGTCCTTCACGGGCTTCGATGCTAACAGGACGCCGTCCTGCGACGGTCGGCGTGTTGGGAAACCGCACCTGGTTTGGGGAAGCGCACCCGGAAATCGTCAGCCTGCCGAAGCATTTTAAAAACAACGGCTACACCTCGATCCGCGTCGGGAAAATTTTCCACGGCGGAATCGATGACACGGAAGCCTGGAGCGTCGATGGACAAATCCGCACCCTGGCGGGAGTTCCCAAAAACCCACCAGCGAAAACCGCGGCGGATCCCGATGACGTTGTGCTGGAGGTGCCCGCCGATGTCCGGGATCACAAGTCCGACCAATGGGTGGTTCTGAAAGAGAAGGGCGAGGAACACGGCGATTCCAAGGCCGCCGACCGCGCGATCAACTACCTGCGGCAATACAAGGATCAGCAGTTCTTCATCGGTTGCGGATTTGTGAAACCCCACAGCCCGCCGGAAGCGCCGCAGTCGTTCTATGACCTGTGGGATGTGGACAAGATTCCTCTTCCCGTCGATTTCGCGCCGCGGCCGACCGTGCCGGATGGATTTCCAGCCGGATCCGTCCGTCCGAAAAACGCCGATCTCTTCATCGGCCGCGATGCCTCTGCAGACGAGGCACGGCAGATGATCCGCGCCTATCTTGCGTCGTCCGCTTTCATGGATTGGAACGTGGGCCGGGTCCTAGAGGAACTCGACAAGCTTGGCCTGCGGCAGAAGACGATCGTCGTTTTCTGGGGGGATCACGGTTATCAGTTAGGCGAGAAGGGAAAATGGTCGAAAGCGGGGTCGCTGTGGGAGCAAGGCACGCGGACACCGTTTTTCATTTGTGATCCGCGCGAGCAAACCGCCGGAAAAACCTGCGCCCGTGTTGTCGAGATGATCGATCTCTATCCGACGCTTGTCGAACTCTGCGGCCTGGAACAACCGAAAGGACTCGAAGGCCGCAGTCTCGCGCCGTTGTTGGGAAATCCGGCGCGGGAATGGAATCACCCCGCTTACACCGTGTGGAGCGAAGACGGGAAACATTTCACCGGCGTCACGGTCCGCACCGAGCAATGGCGCTATGGCGAGTTCTACGGCCGTGGTTCCGGTGCGATGTTGCTCGATCCAACGAAAGATCCACACGAGCTCACCAACATCGCGAGCGATCCGAAACATGCCGATGTGGTCGCGAAGCTCTCTGCGCTGGTGAAGGCGTATGTCAAAGGACATCTCCCTCCGGCCCGCCAAACGCCTGCGGGTCTTCGCTGAACTGGAGCGCGAATCCAGAGCCTGCGATAGCAGGCATTAAAACGAATGCGAAGCACATCCCGGCTAGCCCCTAGGCAAATTCATTTCGCGCGCATTCATTCATACGGAATCTCGCGAAATGAATTTCGCGCTCCAATGATGGCTAACCCATTTGGATGATCGCCACCACCCTTTTCCGCAGGCAAATTCGCACCGTGTTTCCTCAAAAACTCTGCCTCGTTCTTCTCCTCGCCCCGCTCGCTTGCGCCGCGGAGCTGAAACATTTTCCGATCTCCGAATTCGGTGCCGTTGCCGATGGGAAAACGATCAACACGGCTGCCATCCAGAAAGCCATCGATCAGGCCGCCATCGATGGCGGGGGAGTCGTGGAGATCCCGGCGGGCACCTTCCGCAGCGGGTCGATCTTCCTGAAAAAGGGCGTCGAACTCCACCTCGCGGAGAACGCCGTGTTGCTTGGCTCCACCGACATCGAGGACTATCCGAAACGCGACACCCGCATCGAGGGGCACTTTGAACCATGGCGGATGGCCTTGGTGAACGCGCAGGAAATGGATCACGTTAGAATTGGCGGCAAGGGCGTCATCGACGGCAATGGCATCACCTTCTGGGCGAAGTTCTGGCAGCGGCGTAAGGAAAATCCCAAGTGCACCAACCTTGAGGTCGAGCGTCCGCGCCTGATGTTCATCGACCGCTGCAAGGACGTCCGCGTTGAGGGAATTTCCCTCCGCTATTCCGGCTTCTGGAATCTCCACCTCTACCGTTGCAGCGAGGTGCTCATCGACGGTCTAACCATCACCGCGCCGACCCGCCACACCCAGCACCGGAACTACATGACCGCGGACATCCTCAAGGGGATGGAAAAGGACGCCACGGTCAGGAACCTGCCGCTCAAGGACAACATCCTCGGCCCCAGCACCGATGGCATCGACATCGACAGCTCACAGAAGGTCACCGTCCGGAATTGTTATATCTCGGTGAATGACGACAACATCGCGCTCAAGGGCAGCAAGGGCCCGCTCGCCGATCAGGACAAGGACAGCCCGCCGGTCGAGGACATCCTGGTGGAGAATTGCGAATTCGGCGATGGCAACGGCATGATCACCTGCGGCAGCGAGGCCACCCTCGTCCGCAACGTCACCGTTAGAAACTGCCGCATCACCGGCGATGCCACCATGCTCACCCTCAAGCTCCGTCCTGACACGCCGCAGCATTACGAGAACATCCTTATCGACGGCATCACGCTGGAGGGCGGCAAGGGCCGCATGCTCAACGTCGCGCCGTGGACCCAATTCTTCGATTTGAAAGGCCACGCCCCGCCGTCGCGGACGGTCAATAACATCACCATCCGCAACGTGACCGGTGCATTCCACACCCTCGGCTCGCTCGGCGGAAATCCCGGTGACACCCTGCGTGACATCACCCTGGAGAACATCGATCTGAAGCTGAAGGATGCGTCCTTCCAACCGAAGGGCGTGAAGAACTTCGCCGCGAAAAATGTCGTGCTCAACGGCAAGGCATACGAGGTGAATTCCCACTGAGGCGTGTCCGAAGAATGGTAGGGACCTTTCTCCGCAAAGGTCTGGCGAATGCGAAGTGAATGATCGACCATGAACGGATTTCCAAGCTCTTCATGCTCGATCATTCGCATCCCATTCGCTTGGACCGCCCGGAGGTCGATCCCTGCCTTGGGCTTAACCCCATCGGGTTAAATCTGTCCTAGGGCGCTCGCTCGAACCGTGTTATATCATGCGATCACTCTTCCGATGCGCGCGTTTGCTTTAGCTCTTGCCTGTTTGATCCTCGCTTCCCTGTTGTCCCGCGGAGGAGATGTCTCGCTTTTCCAGGACACGCGTTTCTTCAAGCTGTCGAACGGAAAACTGTCGGCTACCATCGACAAGAGCTCGGGTAGAATCACCTCGGTCTCGCTCGGCGGACAGGGGCTGTTGGGCGGTGGCACCGGCTATTGGTCGATGGCCGCCTCATCGGCAAGAAACCGGGTGGGTGGCTTCGGCAAGTCCAATGGACAAGCGGTTTCAATCGATCCTTCATCGAATGGCGGCGAACGGGCCGAGATTGTCTGCCGGTTTCACGGGACCGGAGCTGATAGCGCGTTTCCGGGAGCGTCGGAAATCCGTTATGCCATCGACCGCGGATCCACCACGATCTATGCGACCGCCGTCCTCTCGCACGGGGCGGGGGATGCGCCTTTCCGGATCGGCGAGGGGCGTTTCGTGATCAAGCTCGACGCCGGGATTTTTGATCAGCTCACTGTGGACAAGGACCGGAACTGGATCATGCCGACCAGCGCCGATTGGGACGCGGGCAGTCCGCTGAACCTCAAGGAAGCCCGCCGCATGACGACCGGCATCCACGTCGGATGGGCCGAACACAAGTACAGCTATTCGGCGATTCTGGAAAAAGTTCCTGCCTATGGATGGCTCGGAACGAAGCGGAAATTCGGAGTCTGGATGATCAACCCCAGTGTCGAATACATCGCGGGCGGCCCGACGAAGATGGAACTAACAGGACATCTCGACGTCGGCGGCGATTCACAGCCGACCTTGCTCAACATGTGGCACGGCAGCCATTACGGCGGCACCGTGCTGACGCTGGCGAAGGATGAGAAATGGGCGAAGGTGATCGGTCCGTTCGCGATTCATTTCAATGAAGGCGGCAGCCCGCAACAACTCTGGAATTCGGCTCTCGAACGTGCGAGGATCGAACGATCCGCCTGGCCGTATCCATGGCTGAAGCACGGCGAATATCCCGCCAGCACCGCACGCGGCGGGGTCTCGGGGAAAATCAGGATCGAGGATCCGGCTTCAGCCGAGGGAATGTGGGTCGGGCTAACGAATCCCGAATACACGTCCCGGGACCGGTTCAGCCAGAACCCGGTCGGCTGGCAGCGCGATGGGAAATTCTATCAATACTGGGTCCGTTCCAAGGCCGACGGTTCGTTCTCGCTCCAAGGCGTGCGTCCGGGAACCTACGTCCTCCGCGCGTTCACCGACGGTGTGCTCGGCGAGTTCCAACAGTCCGGAATGAGCGTCAAGGCCGGCGGGACAACCTCCGCGGGCGATCTCGTCTGGACACCGGAGAGGGCTGGACCGACAATTTGGCAAATCGGGATTCCCGACCGCAGCGCCGCCGAGTTCCGCAATGGCGACCAGTATTGGCATTGGGGAAACTATCTGAAATTCAGAACCGATTTTCCTAACGGCGTGAACTACATCGTCGGCAAAAGCGATTGGAAAAAGGACTGGAACGTCTGTCAGCCGCTCGACCTGTCGCCTGAATGCGAGGTGCTCGGCGAGTCGGTGTGGACGGTTAGGTTTCCGCTTGAGGCGGTGCCGGACGGCGGGACCCGTTTGCGGATTTCATTCTGCGGATCCCGCGCGGGTTCCAGTCTGGTTCTTTTGCTCAACGGAACCGAGGTGGGAAATACCGGCACGCTTCCGGAAAACGGAGCGATGCACCGCGATTCCCACCGCGGCATGTGGTTCGAGCGCTCGTTCGACATTCCTCCCGCCCGTTTGAAAACCGGGGAAAATGTCCTCCAATTCCGGCTGAAAGGAACGGTCTGGCACCAGGGCGTGCTCTACGACTGTATCCGGATGGAAGCGGTGCCGACTCTGGTCACCTCCTCGTGAAACTTGGGGTTGCGCCAGTGGAGGGATGCCGCCAAATTTGCCGCGATGAAAAAAGCGTCCATTGGATTTGTCGGAGTCGGGAGGATGGGATCGAACATGGCCCGCCGCCTGGCGGATTTGGGATACCCGATCGCCTCGGTATTCGATCACAACGAGTCCCTAGCCACCTCGCTGGCCTTCGAGCTGGGGGCCAAGGTGGCGATTTCTCTCCCCGAGGTGACTGCGGAGTCCGACGTGATCTTCACCGTGGTCACCGACGATGCGGCGATGCGCGGGATTTTCGCCGGTGAGGAATCGTTGCTCAAGGGAGCCGAGGGGAAAATCTTCATCAACTGCGCGACTGTTAGCCCCGCCTCGCACGAGGCGGCGGAAGAAGCAGCGGCAGCGGTCGGAGCCTCCACTCTGGCGGCCAGCATGGCATCGAGCATCACCCAGGCACGGCAGGGAACGCTCTATCTGATGATCGGTGGCGACGCGGCGGTCTTTGAAAAAATGGAACCGCTGCTCAAGGACATTTCCATTTCCCTGCGCCATGTCGGGCCTGTAGGAAACGCCGCGAAAATCAAGGCGCTCGTCAACATGGTCATGAACATCAATACCGCCGGTCTCGCCGAAGGCCTTGGCCTCGGTGCAGCGCTCGGTCTCGATCTCCAGGTCCTGAAGGAAGTCTTCTCGCAGACCGGGGCGAACTCCCGCGTTCTCGAAACCGATGGCGACGACATGATCACCCGCGAGCACGATTGTTATTTCTCCGCCGCCCACGCCGCCAAGGACAGCGGGATCGCCAATGCCCTCGCCGGTGCCGCCGGGGTGACCGTCCCGCTTTCCCACGCGACCGAGGCCCAATACCGGAAAATGATCGACCTCGGGCTCGGCGAACTCGATAAGTCCGGCATCGCCGAGCTGACCTTCCCGGAACGCGCCGGAGCCTAACTGATTTTGATCCATGATGACCGACTGTGAAATCCGGAACCGCTCGGGCGAGCGGATCGACCATACTTTTCATCCAGGCAACCGGGCCGACGCGCTGGTGATCCTCGCCCACGGCGTCACCGGCAACAAGGACCGCCCGCACCTCGTCGCCCTCGCCGAAGGCCTTTCCGCAGTCGGCTGGCCGTGCCTGCGGATTTCCTATTCGGGAAATGGCGGATCGGAAGGTCGCTTCCAGGATTCCTGCATCACCAAGGAAATCGGCGACCTCCAGGCCGTGCTCGACGCCGTCCCGGACACCGCGCGTGTCGCTTACGTCGGCCACAGCATGGGTGGTGCCGTCGGTGTTCTCACCGCCGCGCGGGATCTCCGCATCCGCGCCCTGGTGTCGCTGGCTGGCATGACCCACACCGCGGATTTCGTGCAACGCGAATTCGGCGACGTTACTCCGGGCGAGGGCTTCATGTGGGAGGATGAGAATTGCCCGCTGTCATGGACTTATGTCGATGATCTCCGCCTGATCGACAACACTCTCTCCGCCGCCGAAGCGGTCACCCAACCGTGGCTAATCATCCATGGTGACGCTGATGACCTCGTCCCTATCCAGGATGGCCGCGACGCCTTCGATGCCGCGATTGGCGAGAAGGAGTTTTTGGCCATCGCCGGTGCCGGGCATTCGTTTGATGAAACGAGCTATCCGCAACTGGTGGCGACGGTCCATCAGTGGCTGAAGGCGTCTTTTGATTGATTTGCCAGGAGCGGCGGACCGCGCTACGGGTGACAAAAGCGGGATTGATGATGGGTTGACCCATAAGCATTTCCCCTAGTAGGATCCCGAAGGAATCCTTCCCCCCGATGAATCGCCCCACAGGCGGTCTGGAAACCGCGAACCTCCCCCGGATCATGAAACTGATTGTCCAGTCGTTACTTGTCGGCCTAGCGGCCTTGTCGATTTCCGGCCCAGCCGAAGCGTGGCAGCCGCTCCGGGCCCACCCGCAGAATCCGTATCTTCTCGAGTTCCGCGGCCAGCCAACCGTCCTCCGGACCTACGGCGAGCACTACAGCTCGATCCTCAACTCCGAGTTTGATTTCATTCCCTATCTGAATGTTCTCAAGAGAGACGGAATGAATCTAACACGGGCCTTCACGGCCGGTTTCCGGTTGGCCGAGGGCGATTACAACCAAACTCCGCTCTCACCCGCGCCGGCCGCCTACGTGCAGCCGTGGAAACGTGTCGCAGTCCAGGGAAACGCTCTCGACGGCCTTCCCAAGTGGGACTTCTCGGCATGGAACGAGGATTTCTTCGCCCGCCTCCACGTCTTCGCCCAGGCGTGCAGTGAGCGCGGCATCGCCATCGAGCTGACCTTGTTTTGTGTGCAATACACCGACCTCCAGTGGCGGACGAGTCCGTTCCATCCGTCGAACAACGTCCAGGGTGTCGGACCGGCTAGCCGCTACGACTCCATGCGCATGGTCGATACCGGGCTGTTAGCGGCGCAGGAGGCGTTCGTCCGGCGGCTCGTGCGGGAGATGAACCCCTACGACAACATCTATTACGAGATCGAGAACGAACCGTTCTGGAACGAACCCGGCGTCAAGGATGCGGAGGAGGTCGCCTTCCATCATCACATGCTCGCCGTGATCCGCGACGAGGAATCCCGTTTGCCTAACCGGCATCTCGTCGCGCACAATTTTCCGCAGCAGCTCAGCGTCCTTTCGTCCGACTTCGACGTGATCAACGAGCATTATCCCGCCGCGGTCCCAAACACTACCGTTGCAGGTGCCGAGGCCCTGCTGCGCGACCACCATTACCGCGGCAGGATCCTTTCCTTCGATGAAACCGACACCACCAGCCCGGTCCAGACCCGCTTGGAATCGTGGATGTTTTTCCTCGGTGGCGGCGGCATCTACAACGGCCTCGATCTGCCGGTCTCGGTGTATGTCGAGGAAGACGAAAGCGGCGATAGCCCCTCTGGAAATTCCTATCGGACGGCGGTGCGCAACATCGGCACCTACGTCGGCGGTCTCCGCCTGACAGGACTGCGGCGGAGTTTTTCCTGGGTCACCGGCGGAATTCCATCAGGTGCGACCCTCCAGGCCATGGCGGAGCCCGGCCAGCAATACGTCGCCTATCTGCACCACGGGCGCGGCAGCCTCACCAACTTCCAACTCTCCTATCAACCCATCGACGGATCCAACCACACCGCATCACTCGTCACGAATTTGCCTGCTGGGACTTGGCGCGCGGTTTGGACGCGCCCGCTCGATCTTGTACAGCTCGGCTCCCAGGTCATCACCCACACCGGCGGGCCTCTGACCTTGAATGCGGTGACCTATCAGGAAGACGTTGCCCTGCGGATCGACCGGATCGCGGCCGGTCCCAATACCGCGCCGGTGGCGAATCCGGAGACCTACGCGGTCCAACAGGACACGCCATTGACGGTTCCCGCGAAGGGCGTTCTAACCAACGATGCCGACGCGCACGCCGATCCGCTGATCGCCGTGCTTGACGACGGCCCGGCCCACGGTTTGTTAGCCTTGAACGGCAGCGGTGGTTTCACCTACACTCCCGCTGCCGGCTACTCGGGGACGGATTCGTTCACCTATCACGCCAGCGACGGATCGCTGGACTCCAACGAGGTCACCGTAACCATCACAATCAATGCCGTCGTCGCGTCAGGCTTCGCCAACGGTGGCTTTGAATCTGGTTTCGCCGGTTGGACGGTGACGGGAAACCAAGAGATCCTGACTTCGTCACCCGGCACTTTTCCAGAGGGCGTCAAATGCGCCGCTTTCAATCGGGCAGACTCGATTCCCAACGGCGTGTTGACCCGGACTTTCCCGACAGTCGCGGGGCAAACGTATCTCCTGTCGTTCCACATGGGGGTGGTCGCGTCGAATACCAACGAACAGCGGCTCGATGTCGACGTTTCGGGAGCGACCGCACCGGTTTCGCAGATGTTCCCACTCCAAGGACTGGGGGGCGGCGGCACCCGCTGGGCCGCGAAGAATCTCACCTTTCAGGCGTCAGGCACCGTCGCGACGGTGACCTTCCGGGACCGCTCGTTGGCGACCGTGGACATCGACCTCCTGCTCGACAACGTGACGATCCAGAACGATTCGGAATCCCAGCCGTCCGACCCGGTCCCGCTCGCGACTCCCTCGCTCACGCTGACTCCGGGGACGGTCCAGATCGCCACCTTCGCCACGGAGGCCGGCACTTATGATTTGCTTCGCTCCACGGACCTTGTCGTCTGGACCGTGGTCGATGAAATCGTCCTGTTGGAGCCGGGTTCCCTCAATTTCACGGACACCACGACCTCCGAGACCCGGATGTTCTATCGAATCGCCACCCGGCCGTGAGCCATTTCTGAGGAAAAACCAGGGAAGCGGGGAGCCGTGACGCTCCCCGCTTCTGTTGGAAACGGGCGGATAGCGGTTATTTGGTTTTGGCCTTGATGCGGACCGTGTCGGTGGAGGTGGTGTCGGTGTCCGACGATCCTGTCAGGAATATGGTCAGCTGTTTGTTGGCGGCTCCCGTCTTCGCGGTCACCCTGACTTTGAGAGTGAACGATTTGCCCGGTGCGAGATTGCCGGTGCTGAAACTTCCGTTCTTGACTGCGGTGCTCACGTTCGTGTTTCCGTTGAAGTATTCCACCAGGAAGTTGGAGTTGCCTGAGGTGCCCCCGATGAGGAATGAATCGGTCGCGTGGCCGTCGTTCTCAATCCGGACGAAGGAGGTTTTCACACCGCCGGATTTGGGAACATCGACGTTCAGCGACTGGCCGTTGCCGTTTTCGTTGTAAACATTGTTGCCGAGCGGTGCCGGTGCGCTCGATCCGATGCGGGCGTCGGTTTTAGCGATGGTGTCGAGGCGTGCCACCGTGAAATCGGCTAGAGAAGTTCCGGCCACCAGGGCTTTTCCATTCTTTTGCAGGGCGATGGCGGTTGCCCGGTCGTCACCGCCAATGCTGAGGTCCAGCATGAGAATAGCGTTGGAGCCGAATGATGTGTCAGAACTTCCGTTGGAGTTGAGCCGGAGGAGGGCAAAATCATTGTTTCCCAACTCGTTCGTGTAACCTCCCAGCAGGAGCTTGCCATCGTCCTGAAGAGCGAGGGCATTGCAGAAATCAGCACCGCCCAAATTCACCGTATGCTTTCCATCCGTCGAGAACGCGGTGTCGAGCGCGCCGGTGACGCCGTTGAAGCGGACGATGGCCATGTCGGAACTGCCGCCATCCCATGAGCCGGCCACGACGATCGCTCCGTCGTCCTGGATCACGACGCCGGTGGCCCGGTCATCATTGCCGAAGGCGACGGTTTGTTTGCCGTCGGTGTCGAAGGTGGTGTCCAAAAGTCCGGTATCGGTGTAACGGACGATCGCGAAGTCGTTGGTTTGAGAATCGGTATACCCTGCCAGCACGATTTTACCGTCGTCCTGGAGCGCCAGCGCATTGCAGAATTCTGTGCCGTTGAAGCCATTGTTTGCCCTTCCATCACCCGAAAAGGTGGTGTCCGGGGTGCCGTTGGCATTGTAGCGGAACACCACGAAATCCGAGCCTCCACCGTCGGTCGAACCCGCGACCACAATTTTGCCATCCGGTTGGACAGCGACGCAGGTGGCCCGGTCATCGTTGCCACCGACCGCGCTGATGACCCTGCCGCCTGCACCGAAGAAGGTGTCGAGCGATCCGTCGGCGTTATAACGGGCGGTGACGAAATCATTGGTCCCATCGGCATTCGTGTAACCGGCGACGACGATCTTGCCATCCGCTTGGATCGCCACGGCGTTGGCGAAATCCTGCGAAGCGGCCCCGATGCCGGTGGTGGTGCCGCCGTCACTGGAGAACGTCTTGTCGAGCGAGCCATTGGCAAGATAGCGGACCACGGCGATGTCGCTGTTGCCCAGCACATTGGTGGATCCGACGACAACGATCTTGCCGTTAGGCATGACCGCGATGGCATTGGCGGACTCGGTGGCTCCAAAGCTGGTGCTGACGGCACCGGTGCTGTTGAAGGTCGCATCGAGGGTCCCGGTGGCGGCGATCACGGGGATCGTCGTGGT
This sequence comes from Verrucomicrobiota bacterium, assembly GCA_040386755.1. Classification (GTDB taxonomy): domain Bacteria; phylum Verrucomicrobiota; class Verrucomicrobiia; order Verrucomicrobiales; family Akkermansiaceae; genus Luteolibacter. The sequence continues at coordinate 88,741 of JAZKEY010000003.1, forward strand.
GGCAAGGGCGGTTAGGAGGACCGCCAGTGGATGATGGGCTGTGTTCATGTTGTGGGATAGGTTTGTCTTTGATGTTCTTCCCGGACCGGGGGCGAGTTAGAATCCGACGGAACAGCTCCAAGTGGAGGGGAACCACGGTTCGAAAACAAGAAGGAAGTTGTCACGGTCCAGAGTGCCTTCAAATAAGGAGGGCCTCCACGAAGCGGGGTAAGCTTGCCGAAGCCTGTATGCAAAAAGCCGCCTTCCCGGAAGGGAAGGCGGCTTGGAGGAGTCAATCGTTCAGGACGATCTCATCGTGCCAGCTCAAGGAGCCGGGACGAGGGAGATGGTCTTGAGGATCCGCGAGGCGATTTGATAGGGATCACCTTGGGAATTCGGACGGCGGTCTTCGAGGTAACCTTGATATTTGTCGCCCTTGACGAAGCCGTGGGGGACACGGATCGAGGCACCGCGGTCGGCGACGCCGTAGGAGAACTTGTCGATCGCTTGGGTCTCGTGAAGTCCGGTGAGGCGCATGTGGTTGTCGGGTCCGTAAACGGCGATGTGTTCTTCGACGTGGTCGGCGAACGCAGCCATGAGGGCCTCGAAATAGGCCTTGCCGCCTTTTTCGCGGAGGTAGTCGGTGGAGAAGTTCGCGTGCATGCCGGATCCGTTCCAGTCGCTGTCACCGAGGGGTTTGCAGTGGTACTCGACGTCGATGCCGTATTTTTCGCAAAGGCGGTTGAGGAGGTAGCGGGCGACCCACATTTCGTCGGCGGCTTTCTTGGAGCCCTTGCCGAAGATCTGGAATTCCCATTGGCCCTTGGCGACCTCGGCGTTGATGCCTTCGTGGTTGATGCCGGCATCGAGGCAGAGGTCGAGGTGCTCCTCGACGATCTGGCGGGCGATGTCACCCATAAACGAGTAGCCGACACCGCAGTAATACGGGCCTTGGCCGACTTTCGGGAAACCATCGACCGGGAAACCGAGCGGACGGCCGTCCTGATAGAGGAAATATTCCTGCTCGAAGCCGAACCAGGCACCGGGATCGTCGAGGATGGTGGCGCGGGCATTCGTCGGGTGGGGAGTGCCGTCAGGAAGCATGACTTCGCACATCACGACAGCGCCGTTCTTGCGGGTGGAGTCCGGATAGACGGCGACCGGCTTGAGAATACAATCCGAGCTCTTTCCTTCGGCTTGCTGGGTGGAGCTACCGTCGAAGCCCCACAACGGGAGAGCCTCAAGGGCGGGAAAGCTGTCGAAATCCTTGACGAGGGTTTTTCCGCGAAGATTTGGCACGGGGGTGTAGCCGTCGAGCCAGATGTATTCCAATTTGTATTTGGCCATGATGATGGATGGTTTTCAGTAATTAACGGTTGTTTTTAGATTCTCCGGGGATGAAGGGACACTTGCAGCCGCCGGGGATGGCTAACACTCATGAAAAAGCATCATGCGTGCCAAGCCAAAGGGGTTTTTGTCAGTCATGATCCGCGTCCTTGGCAGGGGCGTTGACCGCGATGACGATGAGGCTTGTATCGTCGATTCCGGAGTTGTCGATAGCACGTTTTAAAAGAGTTACGGCCGTGGAGGCGGGGTCGTCCGGACAGCCGGCAAGGGCGTTGGCAAGGTGCTTTTCCCACAACCCGTCGATGAGGCCGTCCGAGCAGACGAGGAAGCGGTCGCCGGGCTCGTAGGCGATGGCGGCGAAGTGCGGATTCACCTTGGAATGGCCACCGCCGACGACTTCGTAAAGCGCCGCCCGGCGGGGGTGGGCGCGGTAGTCGCGCTCGGTGATTTCGCCGCGTTTCCACTGGGCCCAGGCGTAGGTGTGATCGCGGCTGAGTTGTTCGAGAACGCCGTCCCGGAAGCGATAGATCCGCGAGTCCCCGACATTGGTGAGGTAGAGATTTTCCGGAGTGAACCAAGCGAGGGCGAGGGTGGCGGCCATGCCGGACTTGTCGGCGCAGCCGTGCGCGGCGGCGTTGATTTTTTCGTGGACCGTGCGGATGGCCTCGCCGAGGTGGCTGAGGGAGTCGGGGAAAAATCCGGAGGCGGCGGCCTTGAATGTTTCCGGGATGATTTCCGTCATCTGTTGGAGAATGGTCGATGAGGCGATGTCACCGGCGTTTCCTCCGCCCATACCGTCCGAGACGGCGAACACCAAGTCGTGGCTGGCGAGCGGGTGGCTGCCGGCTTCCGCGAGGGGTTCGGCTCCGTTAGGACCGGAGGCGAAGGCGATCAGCGAATCGTCATTGCGCGGTTTCCGCGAACCGCTGTGGGTGAGGGCTGCCCAATGGAGGATCGCGGCTTCGGTCACGGTGGATGGGGTTTTTAGGGGGAAATGACCGGGTTCAGCTTTGGGGCATGACCAGTCCGGGCGGAGGAGGCAGGATTTCGGCGAGTTCGAAGTCGATGATGCAGAAGCAGCCCATCTTGTCGTTGTAGGTGATGTTGCGCGGCTCCGCATCGAGGTGGCGGATGCCGTATTCCTGCTCCAGCTTGGCGAAGAGCTTGTCGGATTTCGCCTTGGAAAGCTGGGGCGCGGGTTTGCCGCAGTTGGTCGAAACGAAATACAATTCCTCCGGGTACTCTTCCAATAGCCGAGGCACGTAAGGGCAGCCGCGTTCTTCCAACACTTTGAGCACCTGCACCTCCATGGCATAGCGTTTGTCGGCATCGGTCCCCCGGAGCCGCTTGTGGACGTGGCCGTAGAAATCGATCCGCACATTCGAGCGGATGCCGTCTTTAAGTGGGTCGATGGCCATGCAGGTCCGCCGACGAAAGTCACCCCGGCGCTTCCTGTCACGCTTTTGTTCCCATGCGGTGGCGGAAATTTCCCACAAATGCACGTTGCCAGTCCGGTTCTGCGGAGTTATGGACGGGGCATGTCCGCTGTTGCTGAACCAACCATGTCCTTAGTCTCCGAAGACTCCGCCGTGATCACGAAAACCAAGGAGCTGTGCGCCCAGATCGCCGCCGATCCTTCATTTCTCAAGCTCCAGGCCGATGTCGAACGTTTCCTGAATGACGACGCCGCCCGCCTCCAATACCAGAGCGTCCATGAGCGCGGCGAGGAACTCCATCACAAGCAACACGCCGGTATTGAGCTGGGTGCCGCTGAAATCCGCGAGTTCGAAAGCGCCCGCGACGCACTTTTCGAAAACGCGATCGCCCGTGATTTCCTTTCCGCCCAGCGCGAGTTGGAAGGCCTCCAGAAGGAAATCGCCAAGTATGTCAGCAGCACCATCGAAAACGGCAAGGTGCCGAGCGCTGAAGACCTCGTCGAATCCGGCGGCGGTTGCTGCGGCGGCCACGGTGGCGGCGGATGCTGCAGTTGATCCGTTCCGAGTTTTCTCCAAAGACCCGTCATTTTCGGATGACGGGTCTTTTTTTGCCTGACTACCTCGGCTTCAATCCCGAGGCGGCCGGTTGATCGAGGAAGATCTGCACCGACGGATGGGACTTCAGATAGGACGCGGTGACCTTGGGAGTCAGCGGACCTTCGATGGCCCGCCGGACAATCCTCGCCTTTTTCAGGCCCCAGGCCATCAGGATGATCTTGCGGGCTTCCAGAATGGTTCCGCAACCCATCGTCAGTGCGTGGGTCGGGACTTCGCCGAGGGTTCCGAAATCCTTGATGGCGTCCTCACGGGTCACGTCGTCCAATTCGACCCGGCCGGTGCGGGAATAAATCCGCGAACCGGGTTCGTTGAAGCCGATGTGCCCGGTGCGCCCGATCCCGAGGATCTGCAGATCGATCCCGCCGGCCTGGACGATTTCTTCCTCGTAAGCGGCGCAATGGGCGGCGATTTCAAATTCCTGCAAGTCTCCCCGGAGGAAATGGATATTATTGTTAGGAATGTCGACGTGCTCGAACAGGTTCTGCTGCATGAACGAGCGGAAACTCTGCGGATGGTCGTCCGGCAAGCCGTGGTATTCGTCCAGGTTGAAGGAAATCACGTTCTTGAACGACAGCCCTTCCTCACGGTAGAGATAGATGAGTTCCTCAAACAAGGGCAGGGGAGTCTTGCCTGTCGCGAAGCCGATCACCGCGGTGCGCCCGAGGGTCGCTCTCTCACGGATCAGCAGTGCCATTTCCGCGGCGACCTGGGCGCTCGCGGAGTCGGGATTTTCGAAAATCCGGTATCGAATCGGGTTCTTGGGCATTGATAGGTGATCTTCGTCTCAACCTTCCACTTCTACGATCAGATTGATCTCCACGGCCACGTTCAGGGGAAGTGCGGCCGCTCCCAGAGCGGTGCGGGAGTGCTTGCCCTTGTCGCCGAAAATTTCGACCAGCAGCTCCGAAGCGCCGTTGATCACCTGCGGATGTCCGGAAAAGTCAGGCTCGGAATTTACGAAACCATTCAGCGCGACGATCTGCTTCACCTTGTCGAGCGAGCCGATTTCATCCTCCACCACGGCCAGGCGGTTGAGCACGATCATCCGCGCACCTTCCTTCGCCTCGTCGATGGAGACGTCGGTCGGCACCTTGCCGATGACTTTCTTGTCACCATCGATGGGCAGGCCACCGGAGAGAAATAACAGATTGCCGCTGCGGACGCAGTTCACGTAGGCGGCGACAGGAACGGGAACGGCAGGCAGGGTGAGGCCGAGCGAATCGAGTTTTTCGAGGATATTCATTGGTGGGAAGGAACGGAAGGTTGAGGCGGAGCTGCCGGAAAATCGTCGGTCAGCAGCGATACGAGCTTTTTGCCGGAGTCACCCAGCGTGGCGCGGTTGCCGTCGCCGCTCACCAGCCCGCGTGTTAGATAACGGTGGGGAATCTTCGCCGGGCGGATCGAGATGATGGCCGGCGCGGCGACCTCGCGCTGGCTGGGAACAAAGCTAACAGGCAGACCGGTCGCGGTGAAGCTGATTTCCCAGGACTTCGCTCCATCGGCGATGCCACGGATGATCCACGGATAGCGGGTGACGAAATCCGGCGTGCCCTTGGCAGGCACCGCGACCTTGAAATACGCCGGAGTGGAGGTGATGAACTGGCTGAACTGCAAATCGGGATTCGCCTTGTGCTCCACGAAAAACCGCGAGACCTCGGAGCCCGTGATGTTTATGCCGTTATAAATCCCGTGGTGGTTCACCCCGCCGCCGTTTTTCTTGTGCCAGTCCTCGTAACGGGTGCTCATCACCATCCCGAGCTCGACGTGGCAGTGCGCGCGGGTGCGGGTGATCCCGGCTCCCGTGAAGCCCATGCGGGCGAGCACGGTGCCGGCGTTCACGGCGTCTCCCTTTTTCACCAGGATATCAGATAGATGGGCGTAAAGTGAAACGACCTTCGAGTTCTCCCAAGGATGCTCGACCACCACATACTTGCCATAATTGCTCTGGCCCGCGACGGCGCTGACATGGACCACGGTTCCTGCGGCGATGCTTGAAATCATGTCCAGAGGATTGCCCGCCTTGTCCCGCTTCAGCGGGGAAATGTCGATGCCCTCATGGAATTTTGTCATGATCACCTGGTCGTTGGTGCCGTCGTTGATGCGCATGGCATTGCGGACGAAGCCATACGAGCCGCCTTCCCATGGCTTGCTGACCTGGCCTTCGAAATTCCGATCCACGTAGGTGTAGAACAGATCGAACTGGCCCGTGAACAGGTGCTGGTTTTCCGTCGGCAGACGAAGGTCGATGGGCTCGGCGCGGAGAAGTCCGGCCAGCGCGAGGAGTGCGGGAAAAATGAAACGGATCATCGTGGGTTAGTCCTTCTTTTTGCCATCCTCGCCGGTCCGCTTCATCTTCGACTCCAGAACCGTGATGTCCGACAGAGTCACCCCTTGCCAGACCACCAACCGGCCGTCGTCGATCTGCTTGTCGATCATCACCCCGTCCACAAGCCGTCCGTTCATTTGGACGACCATCCATTTTCCGGGGTTGGTATTGGTGATCGCCGCCAGCTTGGTCACAGCGGCTGGCTTGAGCGTGAAAACCACCCCGTAGTCCTGTCCGGATTCCGAGGGGAAGGGCTGGAACGTCGCGATGTCCGAGATCGAAATTTCCGGCGAACGCAGGAAAAAGCGTTCCTGTCCGTTGGCCATCTGCTGCGAGAAAATCATCTTCGGATTGTCGGTTCCGGCTGTTTCCATGTGAAACGTGACCGACGCCTTGTTGCTCTTGTTCCCCCCGGCGAAACCGGCGGGGGCGAGGGCCAGGACGACCATCATGGCGAGTGCTGCGATGCGCGATTGCATGGCCGGAGTGAAACACATCAGCACGATCCCGGAAGAAAAATCCGGCTCAATTCCACCCCCTTTCACCATTGCCGTTGACCCGCGTCCTTCCGCTGGCACTCTGCGCCCATGTTTATCGATCACATCCGCATTTTCGGAAAGGCCGGCGACGGCGGAAATGGCGTTGTCTCCTGGAAGCGTGAGAAATTTGTCCCCCGCGGTGGTCCCGACGGCGGCGACGGCGGAGCGGGTGGCGACATCATCCTCGTGGTGGACAACTCCGTGGACAACCTCCGCGCCTACCACTACGACCCGAAACTCATCGCCGAGGACGGCAAAAACGGCGCGGGCGGACGCAAGACCGGCAAAAGCGGCAAAAACGTCATCGGCAAGGTTCCACCCGGCACCGTCGTGTTCCGCAGCAATGCCATGACCGTCCAGGAAGCGGTCGAATTCGAACGCAGCGAGGAAGGCATCGACCTCGAACCCATCGCCGACCTCACCGAAGTCGGCCAGGAATTCGTCCTCTGCAAAGGCGGCGACCCCGGCAAGGGCAACTGGAATTTCAAAACCGCCACCAACCGCACCCCCGTCGAGCACACGCTCGGCACACCCGGTGAAGTCTCCGTTTTCTATCTGGAACTCCGCCGCATCGCCGATGCCGGACTCGTCGGATTCCCCAACGCCGGAAAATCCACCCTCATCGGCAAGCTCTCCCACGCCAAGCCCAAAGTCGCGTCCTATCCGTTCACCACGCTCCAGCCGGTCGTCGGTGTCGTCGAGTTTCCCGGCTTCCGCCGCTGCACCCTCGCCGACATTCCGGGACTCATCGAAGGAGCCCATGAAAACCGCGGCCTCGGTCACGAATTCCTTCGTCACATCACCCGCTGCCGCGTTCTGTTATTCGTCATCGACATGGCCGGCAGCGAAGGCCGTGACCCGATTTCCGACCTCGAAATCCTCCGCAAGGAAATCAAGGAATACGATGCCGAACTCGCCCGTTTCCCGTGGAAGATCATCGCCAACAAAATGGACCTCGAAGGTGCCGCCGAAAACCTGGAAATCTTCAAGGCCCGCTTTCCGAAGATCGACATCATCCCGATTTCCGCCGACAGTGAGCAAGGTCTCGATGACCTCCGCCAGATTCTCGACAACGAAATCGGCTACCGCCCCGACAAATAGGTTTCCCCAATGCCCCAGTCCCCCCAGCTCGTTTTCGTTTACGGCACCCTGCGCCGTGGCGGATCGAACCATTTCCGGATGGACGGGGCGGGGTTCATCTCCAGCGGCACCGTGCAAGGGCGGCTCTATCGAATCGACTGGTATCCCGGTCTCGTCCTCGACGACGCGGGCGATGAAATCCACGGCGAGGTCTATTCTGTCGATCCCGAACAACTCGCCGCGCTCGACATTTTCGAAGGCCTGTCCGCCGGAGAAATCCAAGGCAGCGAATATCGCCGCGTCCCCGCCACGGTCATGCAGCAGAGCAGCGAGCCCATCACCGCCTGGGTATGGGAATGGCTCGGCCTCACGGATGAATCCCGCCGTCTATCTGATGGAAAATGGCTGATCGAGGAGTAAGCCATGGCCAGAAGACCCATCGATGATCTGGATCCCATCGAGTGGGCGAAACTGGTGAACCGCACCTGGATCGTTCACAACAATCTCAACAACAGCGCCCAGGACTGGATGGACTATCTGGCAGGCCTCAACGACGGCCGCCTCATTCCCTCCTGCGAGATCGCCCGCGCCATGTGCCGGGTCCGCGATCCTCTGGACGACCCGAAACCCTGGTTCTACGCCGGCCTCTTCCACCTCGCCACCGCCGAAGAAGCCCGCCGCTTCCTCCCCAACCACCGCGTCACCCGCGCCACCATCCCCACCATGGCGGATGACGAAGACGTCCTCCTCTGGCAGGACCGCATCACCCCCGAGACCCGCGCCCTCCTCGACCGCCTCCGCGCCGCGATCCAACAGATCGGAAAATAGGGGAAGGGACATTCCTGTCCCTTCTCAATGTGTCCCGGCTGTCACAGCCGGGAGCCGGTTCCCCCGGAATCCGGCTGAGACCGCCGGAAACACTTTCCGATGCTCCGTCTCCCTGTCCGGAGCGTCCCTGAACATCCGGCGGTGCTCCGTCTCCCTAGCCAGAGCATCCGGGAACATCCGGCGGCCCTGTCGGAGATCTGCGATAGCGTTGCCGGACATTTCAGCTCAAACGCTCACCGGACGCTGTTCTCCAGCGCGCTTTGGATTTCCTCAGCCAGTTCGGGGCCAAAAAGGAGGACGAGTTTGAATTGGGCGGGATGAAGAAGGCGGATGTTTGCCAAAAGCAAGATTCCACCGTCGTCCACGGGCTCGGCGAAGGGATCCTGCAATTCCGGAGGACTGAGGATCTTTTGACTAGCATGCAGTGGAAGGATGGAATTGGTTTCGGCGACCCAATTCGGAATTGTCTGATCTCGCAAATTTGCTGAAAGAGGATCTGGTGACCAGAATAACGGTTCGCCTTTTTTCGCGCGAAATTGACGACTTGCATTCTCCATGCGCGTTACGAGATCGCTACTATCGGCACTATCCAAAAGCTCAAACCAGCTCATCCAAGTCAGGCGTTCCTGGCTGGCCGAGAGCTGACAGAGATTCCAAGGGGACATGCTCATTTCGCTCGCAGGTAGAATTCCGTATGCGTTAAAGCGCCATGGGGCAGGGATGGCGGTTTTAAAACGGGTGGCAACCGATGCGCTCATGTCGCCAATTACCGGTTTCTCGCGAAGATCCATTTCGGCGTTTTTGAACAACTCTCCCAACTTCTTGGCAACTTGGGCGGATTGCTCGCGAGTCAGGCGAAGTCCATCAACGAGAGCTTGCTGATACCAACGCTGCTGGGCGGAGAGATAGATGTCGAGTTCCTCGTCAGTTGCGTTGTCAGTGGAATGTAACTGATCCAGCCCCGCATTTCTAAAATCCTCAATGATCCAACCAATCTGCCTATTCGTCATTCCCTTCTCACACCGCGCCACGTAATCCGCCACCGGATCACCACTCCATGGCAGCACGACAGGCCGCATCGCATGGCGGGTTTTCTTCGGCGGGGGCAGCGGTTTGCGTCCCGCGGCTTCGCTGGCGACGGCCGTCTGGATCTCGCGAACGGCGGTGAAGACGATGAGGCCGGAGATGATGAACCAGGCGATGACGAGCTTGTGGTGTTTGTTCATGGCCCGGCGGACGGATGGAAACTATTCGCCCGGCGGCAGGCTGGCGATGGGAATATGGAGGGTCGGACTACGGCCGACCCGTCTGCCCGATTCAATTTCCAAACAGGTTGGCCACAGTCCAACCCTCCTTTTGATTGAGCCCGGTTAAGGAGACGTCTAGCGTCGGCCATGCGGATTGATATTGTAACCTTGTTTCCCGAGGTGGCGCTGGCGCCATTGAGCGACTCGATCATCCAGCGCGCCCGCGCGGCAGGGCTGGTGGGGGTGGCGGGGCATCAGCTCAGGGATTGGTCGGAGGACAAACACCGGCGGGTGGATGATTCGCCCTGCGGCGGCGGGCAGGGGATGGTGCTCCAGCCGGGTCCGTTGTTCGCGGCGGTGGAGGCCCTGCGCGGCCCTAACACGCGGGTGATCCTGATGACGCCGCAGGGCAAGCCGTTGAAACAAGCGATAGTTAGAGAACTCGCGGAGTCGGAGCATCTGCTGATCCTCTGCGGTCACTACGAAGGCGTGGACCACCGGGTGGTGGAGGCGCTGGTGGATGAGGAGATCTCCATCGGTGACTATGTTCTAACCAACGGCGCACTGGCGGCGGCGGTGCTCTGCGACGCGGTGATCCGCCTGCTGCCCGGTGCGCTGGGTGACGAACGGTCACCGATCGACGAGTCGTTTTCCGATCCGCATCTGCTGGAAGCTCCGGCCTACACGCGGCCCATCGATTTCCGCGGGATGACGGTGCCGGAGGTGCTGGTTTCCGGGCACCACGGGAAAATTTCGGCGTGGAAAGAGGCCCAAGCGCTGGCCCGGACGCGGGCGAACCGTCCGGATCTATTGGAAGATCAATGCCCGGATGAATAATTTCCGGGAGACTGGAAAATTTCGTTTCGGGATTTGAAATTCGTGCCAAGGTTCCGCCCGTGAACACGGTTCCGGACTCAGCAAAAAAAAAAGCCGGGGATGATCGTCCCCGCGTGGAGCCCGCGACCATTGAGGATCTGCCGGCGCTGACGGAACTGGTGATGAATCTTTTCGATGTGTCGGGAGATTTCACTCCAGACCGCGTGTTGCAGGAACGCGGCTTGCAACTGATCCTCGAACAACCGAGCCGTGGCCGGATTTTCCTGGTCCGCAACGATGACCAGATTTTCGGAATGGTGAACCTGTTGTTCACCATTTCGACCGCACGAGGCGGCTTCGTGATTCTGATGGAAGATGTGGTGATCCACCCCGACCACCGTGGCCAAGGCTACGGAACGATGCTGGTGGATTACGTCGTGGAGTTTGCGAAGAAGAAGCAATTCAAGCGCATCACGCTGCTCACGGACCGGATCAGCGCGGAGTCGCAGGAGTTCTTCAAAAAGCAGGGCTTCGAGTATTCCAACATGATCCCGATGCGGCGGATCATCGATTGATCGCGGTTGCGGGCTGCAAGAAAATTCAGGCTTTCCACGTTTCCGGACTTCCTTACTTTCCGGGCGTCGTCCCGGAGTTTTCCTATATCCTCATGATCAATCGTTGTTTTTTGACCCTGTTTCTCAGCGTGCTGGGAATGATTTCCACCTTCGCCCAAGCGCCTGTGGAAGGCCGCCGGCTCGAAGTTCTTTTTCTCGGCGATGACCGAGGCCACAAGCCCATCGAGCGCTACCGCGTCCTGAAACAGGGCCTCGGACCGCAGGGAATCAACCTGACGTTCGTCGAGGATCTCAAGCAGATCACCCGGGAAAACCTGGATCTCTACGACGCGCTGATCGTTTACGCGAATCACGAGTCAGACCCGGTCCCCACGACGATCCGCCCGTGGGTCAACGACGGCGGGGCGTTGGTCGCCTTGCACAGCGCGTGCGGCAACTTCCACCCGTCGAAGGAGTGGTTCGATCTGATAGGCGGTCGTTTCAAAAGCCACGAAGGCCACGAAATCAGCCCGAAGAATGTCGATCAGAATCATGCGATCACGAAAAACCTCCCTGTTCTGAAATGCTGGGATGAAACCTATCAGCACATGGATCTCACCGCAGACCGTCACGTGCTCCAGGTCCGCGATCCCATCAACCAGGGCGAAACCGCACCGGAACCCTGGACCTGGACCCGCGACGAAGGCAAGGGACGCGTGTTTTACACCGCCAGCGGCCATGACCTCCGCTGCTGGAAGGATCCCGCCTATCAGGAGCTGGTGAAGCGGGGGATCCTGTGGGCCATCGGCGACCGCAAGGCCCAGGGATTCGCGAAACTCAAGCTGCCTCCGCTGGTTGTCGAGGTTCCCCGCGTGACCAACCGCGCTCACCCGGAAATCCCGATGATGGCTCTCCAGAAACCGCTCACTGCGGCGGAAAGCGCCCTCCACACCCAGGTTCCCGCCGGGACGCGGCTGGTGTTGTTCGCCAGCGAACCGATGGTGATGAACCCGATCGCCATCGACTGGGACGAGCGCGGCCGCGCATGGGTGGTCGAGAGTTTCGGCTACCCTAACAACGTCCCCGACAAGCCGGGCAGCGGCGAGGACAAGATCAAGATCCTCGAGGACACCAACGGCGACGGCAAGGCCGACAAGATGACCGTTTTCGCCAGCGGCCTGCGCCACTGCACCACCACCGTGTTCGTCAAGGGGGGAGTCGTCGCCACCGACGGACGGGACATCGTCTATCTGCGCGATGACGACGGCGACGGGAAATCCGATACCCGCAAGGTGCTGGCGACCGGCCTCGACATCCACGACACCCACGCGTCCACGTCGCATTTCCTCTATGGCATGGACAACTGGATCTACGCGACCGTCGGCTATAGCGGAGTGGACATCGAGATCAACGGCAAGAAGCACAAGTTCGGGCAGTCCGTCTTCCGCTTCCGCCCGGATCTATCCGAATTGGAACACCTCCAGAGCACGACCAACAACACCTGGGGTCTCGCCTTCACCGAAGACGGCGACGTGATCGGCTCCACTGCGAATAACAACCCGTCGTGGATCGTGTCCATTCCCTCCGCCGCCTACGCCGGCAGCGGCATCGAGCAACCGCTGACCCCGCGGCTCGACACCTCGACGATCATCTATCCAAACACGATGGACATCACTCAGGTGGACCAGATCGACCGCTACACCGCCGCTGCCGGACATCAGTTCTACACCGACAACGTCTTCGCCGGAACCTTCAGCGCGAAAAACGCCTTCATCTGCGAACCCACCGGCCACCTCGTCGCCGATGGAGTGGTTGAGAAAAAAGGCTCGCTCATGACGACCTTCCTGCGGGGCAATAACATCTTTGCCAGCTCGGATGCATGGGCAGCTCCGGTCGCCGCCAGAGTCGGCCCGGATGGAGCGGTGTGGATCGCGGATTGGTATAACCCGATCATCCAGCACAACGTCGTTTTCCGTTTCTGGAACCCCGCCCGCAACTACGACCAGCCGCACAGCCCCTATCAGACCGGCGCTCCCGGACCGGGCAAGGGCAACGCCTATGAAACGCCGCTGCGCGACAAGGAGCATGGCCGGATCTGGCGGATCGTTCCGAAAAGCGGCGTCGTCCGCAAGGGAGGCAAACTCGACCCGGCGAAACCCGCGAGCCTCGCCGCCGGTCTTGCATCTCCCTCGCAGCTCATGCGCCTGCACGCGCAGCGCCTTCTCGTCGAACGCGGTGGCCAGGATGCCGCGAAGCCACTGGAAATGCTCATCAATCAGAATGTCGCACCGGAAGGCAGTGACAAGCCGTTGGCTGCGCTTCATGCCATCTGGGCCTTGCAGGGGATCGGCGCGCCTTCCGGCAGCGAGGCCCACCGCGTTCTCACCGGAGCCTTGGGCAACGCGGATCCGCTGGTCCGCCGCCACGCGATGCTGGCTCTCGGCGCATCCGATGCCTCGGTCGTCGCTGCTCTGCCCGAACTCATTTCGAAAGTGGCCGATCCGCGCGAACTGCTTTACGTTCTAACCACCGTGGCACAGGGCACTCCCAACCAACCCGTCGCCGCCGCGCTGTGGAAGCGGGTTTCCGCCGGAGCCGAAATGGACGACACCCTGCGTGAAGCCGCGCGGCTGGCGATGCGTCGTCAGGCGGTATCGCTTCTATCAGCCGATTTCTCCGCCTTCGGTGACGCGGATACCGGCAAATGGTATGGCAAGGAAGTCATCGACGTCATCGGACGCGTTGCCGCCAGCCCGAACCGCCCCGCGCTGGTGGCTCTGGCCGGTTCCGCACCTGCCGGACTGCGCAGTCACATCGAAAAGGCGCTCGCCGCCGCACCCGACACGACCCCGGTCCCCGTCGCCTTGCCCGAGCATCTCGTCGCCGGGCGCGATGGCTACATGAAATCCTGCATCGAGTGCCATCAGGCGAACGGCCAGGGTGTCCCCGACACTTTCCCGCCGCTCGCCGGTTCCGAGTGGGTGTCCGGCAATCCGCGCACTTTCCTCCGCATCATGTTAGGAGGGCTGGCCGGACCGGTGGAAATCAAGGGCGTCAAGTTCAACAGCGTCATGCCGGGCCACAGCCACATGCCCGACGAGCAGATCGCCGCCATCGCCAGCTACGTCCGCTACGCCTTCGGTGACAAGAAGGAGAAGCCCTTCCCGGCGGAACAAGTGAAGGCCCTGCGCCCGGATGTCGAGAAACGCAACTTCACTCCGTGGACCGTGGAGGATCTGAAGAAGCTGGAGAAGAACTGAGGTCCTGCCGATAGAGTCCCTTTTCCTCGATCCACTTCGCTACCGCAGGATCAAGAAAATGGATCTCCGTTAGTCCGTTGGAAACCGCCTCGCGGATGGCCGTCGCGGATGCCGGGTGTTGGCCTTGGACGACATGCAACCGATAGCCATCGCGAGGTGGCGGAGTTTCCCCACGGGCGAGGACGATGAACTCGACACGCGCCGCCAGCCGCTCGGGATTTTTCCAGCGGGGAAGCGCGTCCCATTGATCGCCGCCCATGATCCAGAAGAGTCGGGCGTCGCGGAATTTCCCCGCCATCGCTTCGGCGGTTAGATAAGAGAAGGACGGATCGATTTGCGTGAGTTCGAAATCATCGACCACCGCCCAGGGAAGATCAGCCGTCGCGATACGAAGCATTTCACACCGGTCTTCGCCGCTGGCAGGCGCGGTGCCGGTCTTGTGCGGGGAAATCCGGCAGGGCAGGAAGCGGACTTCGTCGAGTTGGAGAGCTTCCTTCGCCAAGGTCGCGAGATGGATGTGCCCGAGATGCACGGGATCGAAGGTGCCGCCGAAGAGTCCGATTTTTCGCAAGGCTGACATGGCAGGTGCTCGGAGCTTTACCGCGATGCCCATCCGTGACCAGTTTCTTCCGCCTGTGACCAATGCTTTTCAAATCCTGGGACTGGAACTCCGACTGTCGATTTCCGACGAAGCCGTGCGTGATGCCTATCGCGAGGCCGGCAAGCGGGTCCATCCCGACGCCGGTGGCGGGGAAGGGGAGTTTGCCGCGTTGCGTGAGGCCTTCGCCGTGGTCTCCAGCCCGTCGCGACGATTGCGGCACTGGCTGGAATTGCTCGGCAGACCGGGCGATGTCCGCGGAACTATTGATACCTCGCTGATGGATCTTTTCTCTGAAGTCGGCGCGGTCACCCAACAGGCGGAAGCCGTGATCCGCAAACGCGAGGAAGCAAAGTCCGCCTTGGTCCGTGCGATGCTCGAAGGCGAAACGCAACTCTGTCGAGAGACCGTGGAACGCGCGATTTCCAAGGTGGATTCGATGATCTCAACCGAGTGCACCGCATTTCCCGATCTGGAAAACTCGACCGCTCCCGATGTCGAAGCGGTTTCCAAAATCGCACGCAATCTCGCTTTTCTTGAGAAATGGCGCGCCGGTTTGAAGGCCTGTTATTCCCGCCTGGTCTAACACCGATCAGCGTTCCCCGAACGGTGTGGACTTCTTGGGAGCTGTCTTAGGGACGACTTGTGCCTTGGGCGGTGCTGTCGGAGGAATAGCAACTCTCGCTTTCGGAATGCCCGGCGTGGTGGAGGCTGCTTCTTTCCGCGAAAACTCGGCGGTGTTGCTCAGATACCAGATCAGAGCCCCGCCACCAACGACGGCGACGAAGGTGAAAAAGACAAGCAGGATGCCGAGGCAGGACTTCATGGGTTTTTTCTAAGGAGTGGGAACGGACCTAGCCAGCGGGAATTGCGGATTTCCGCTCGATGCGGGCGGCGAAGGCACCGTCGGTCGCGTCGCGGAACGGCAGGGCATCGCGGGTGGCGCGGAGCTCGAGCTCCGGGTGATCGGCGAGAAACGCCTCCACCAGCCCGAGGTTTTCCGCATGCTCGATTGAGCAAGTCGAGTAAACGATACGGCCGCCGGGCTTGAGGCAGACGAGGGCGTTTTCCAAAATCCTGCGCTGCGTGATCGCGATCTTGTCGATGTCCGGCGCTTGCAAACGCCAGCGCACGTCCACCCGGCGGCGGATCACGCCGGTGTTCGAGCAAGGCACATCCAGCAGGATGCCGTCGAAACTGTTATGCCACTCGGCCGGCGCGGGCTTCGTCCAATCGTGCACGGAAACGGCGGCCTTTCCCGCATGCAGGCGTTCCAGGTTTTCCTCCAGCCGCGGGAGGCGCTTTTCGTTAGAATCCGTGCAGACCAATCCTTCCGCCGATCCCAACGCCGCCGCGATGAGAAACGCCTTTCCTCCCGGAGCCGCGCAAGCGTCCAGAATCCGCTCGCCGGGCTGCGGGTCCAACAGCTCCACCGAGTGCCGGGTCGCCGGATCCTGGATGTAAACCGAGCCGGAAGCGAGCAACGCGGACGGCAGCGATCCTTCGAGTTGATAGAATCCCGCCGCGCCTTCCACCGGATTTCCCGGCAGCGACTCCGGAGCCGGAGAGAGGGGATTCACGCGGAAAAAGGTCACTGCCGGAAGATTGTCCCACTCCATCAGCGAAATCGCGTTGCGCGTGCCGAAAGCCTGCCGCCACCTGTTATAGAGCCAGTCCGGATGCGAATGCGCGACCGGTTGTGGAAGATCCTCCAGATCGAGCAACCGCTTGCGTGAAAGAATCGCCCGGCGAAGCACCGCGTTGATCAACGAACGGACGCTGGCTTTTCCGGCCTCGACCGTTTCGTTCACCGCAGCATGATCCGGCAGTCCGAGAATCAGCAACTGGCAAAGTCCGACCCGCAGGATGTCGCGCGTTTCCGGATCCAGCTTGCCATCACGCAGTTTGCCGATCCAGTGGTCTAGCAGCCGCCGATGCCGCAGCACGCCGAACAAGATCGCCTGCAACAACCCGCGGTCGGCGGACGACAATTTGCGGCGCTGCGCATGGCGCTCGATCAGGGTCTCCGCATAATCATGGCCTTTGGCCCAGGCACGGAGGGCGGAAACGGCGGCTTGGCGGACGTGGAAATTTTTGGCTGGCATGGAGAGCTGATGGACAAACCCGCGATCACGTAATGTCACGACAGGCACGGGTGGGGTATGACTATTTCGCTGCCACGACAAATGACAGCAAAATCAGGCTGGTGGGCTCCGAGACCTCCCCCCTCGGAGCCAGCCACCAAGATTTGAAGGCCAGGCGGAAATGTTCCCCGCCGCAAGCCGCCTCCCATCGAGTGATGGAAATTGGCACGACACCTTTCCCATCGCCGGATTCTCCTGTCGGGAAATGCCGGAAATGCGATGTAGCCTCACCTCGCACGGCCGCCGCGCGGGGCACCGCCGGTCCCGCCGGCCTCCTCGCTGCCGCTGGATGCAGCTCGGCGGGACCCGCCCTCTCCGTGCGGCGGAAATGCGCGGCTCATCCGGACCGGATGACCTGCACGCGGCGGCCGTTTGCGCCATGGCAGCTTCCGATGGGGGGCGCACCTTACCTCCTACAAACGGCGGGATTTTGCAGGGGAGCAGCATCCTCCATCCGTCTCGCGGCAGGATTTTGCGGGCAATCAGCAGTCACTACTCTCTGATGTCCAACAAGATAGGCGTAATAGCCGATTGGGCGTTCCTTGAGCGCCTCTTACTTCTGGCGGTCGGGAATTTTTCCGCAACCCTGGATGACGCAGCGTTGGATCTTAGAGCCTTTTTCCAGTCCGGCGGTGGTGGTGAGCTGCTTGCAGTCTAGCAGGCTGAGCCGGGTGAGTTCGGGACAGGGGGCGAGCGGGGCGATGGTTTTCAGCGATTCGCAGTGCTCAAAATGGAGCTGGCGCAGGTGCGGGAGTGGTGACGCCGGGCCGAAGTCGAGGGCTCCGGCGGTGTGGACCCGGAGATTCTCGAGACTGTCGGGAAGTGTTAGTTCGGCGAGAGAAGAGCAGGCTGTGACCGTCACTTTTTCCAACGAAGCGAGAGCCGAGAGATCCGCCCGGGTGGCGGGGCTGTAGAAGAGGACGAGGTGGTCAAGCGACGGCATCTCGCGCAGTCCGCTGAGATCCTCGGCCCGAGGGTGGGAGAGCGTGAGTTTTCCGACTTTGGCGAATGCCGTATGGGCGGCGAGGATGGGAAGATCCTCGCTGCGGGTGCCGTTGATGTTGATTTCCCGCAGCGATGGCAGTGTCTCGAACTTGTCGAAATTTTTCCCGTTCGGATAGATGCTGGTGAAAAGGTGTTGGAGGTTCGGCAGGTTGCGGACCGGATAGGAGGCAGGGGTCTTGAGGAGCCGGACGTACTTGAAGTGGCCGGAGTCCATCAGTTTCAGGGCCCGTTCCTGAGGGACCATTCCTCCCGCGAAATCGGCCTCGGTGAGCTTCGGCAGGCGCTCGATGAAAGCGCCGTTGTCGGTGATCGACTTCTGGTTGAGGTGATAGATCGTGAGGTTCGGGCAGTTTGCGAACGCCTTGCCGGGATTGACGCGCTTGTCATTGGCGTCGTGGGAGCCGAGGAAGGCGCTTTCAAGCCGGGTCAGCTCGCCCACGCAGTCGATGGCGTTTTCCGGAAACGGGCCGGTGGAGTTTTCAAGAAATGCGAGGTGACGCAGCTTCGTGAGTTTCCCGAGATGGGCGACCTGATCGCTACCCGCCATCGCGCGCACCGACAGCAGTTCGAGTTTCGGCAGTTTCTGGAGCGACTCCATTCCGGTGATTTCCTTGGTGTCGATCTCCAGGTGCTCGAGGCGGGTCAGCACCTCGATGCCGTTGAAATCGATTTTTCCAGAGGCCCCCGAAATGGACAGGGCGCGAACGCCGGGAGGGATTTGCCCCCAAAGGACGCCCTCGCTGCCCACCCGGAGATCCAGGGATTCGGGACTCACATTGAGCTTTGCCAGGTCGCCAAGGACGGAGGAATTCGTGGTGACTCCCGCGCCGGCGGCGACCGCTGCGGCGCATTCCTTCAGGGTGAGGGGCTTCGCTCTGCCGATGGATTCGGAATTGTCGTCGCTGCCCTGGTATTCCACCGCGACAACCCGTTGGGGGCCGTCCTGCCGGTTGCGGATGAGAAATTTGCCCCTGGCGTCCTCCACATACCAGTCCGGGGAGCCATCGTAGCGGATGATGCATTCCATGGTGTGTTGGAACCGGAAAACCTCCAGTTTGATCCAGGCTCCCACCGGCAGATAGATTTCGTTGTCATTCTCCATGTAGCTCATGCCATTCCCGAAAATAGTGGCGTGGGCGAACAGGAGGCCCGGGCTTTCCCCATGGAACCGCAGACGCTTCCAGCCGAGCGGATACGGAACGGGTGCCTCACGGACACGCCAGTCCTTGATCCATACCCGGTCCTCCTCGCTGAGGCGGTCCACGGGCAGCGTGAAGTCCTTGGCATCGCTGGCGCGGCGTAGCGTCACGTTGGTATCGGTGGCCTCGACGATTTCCGCCTCCAGCGTCTTGCCGTTGCTGCTGCTGAACTTGCGAGGCTTGGCGTGCAGCCCGGCGGGAAGCAGGACGAGCAGGGAAAGGAGGAGCGAAAACGAAGCAGAATGTTGCATGGAAGATCCGGAGGTTAATAACGAACAGGCGCGCGAAAAGGTAAAAATCGGCGAGACGTCACAGCCACCTGGAACGGAATGTCTGGATCACTTCGGATAGACATGCGCGGCCTTGGCCCACCCGCTCCATCCGGCGGACATCTCCGCGACCTTGTCGGGCATCTCTGCTGATAGATCTCTCAGCTCGGTGCGGTCGTTGGCGAGGTTGTAGAGTTCCCAGCGTTTCGGTTTCACGCCACCGGGCGGGGCGACCTTGCGGCCAACGAGTTTCCAGTCGCCATCGCGGATGAAGGCGTTGGCTTCGTGTTCCATGAAGAGGGGCTTGCTGCGGGTGAGTTTGCCACCGTCGAAGGCGGGTTTGAGTGAGATGCCGGGGAGGGCGGGTTTGTCTTCGGGGTATTTCGCTCCGGCGACTTCGACGAGGGTGGGCATGATGTCGATGATCTGGCCGGGCGAGCTCGACCAGCCTTCCTGTTTTTTGATGCCACCGGGCCAGTGAGCGATGAAGGGAGTGGCGGTGCCGCCTTCGTGGGCGAAGTGCTTGTAGAGGCGGAACGGGGTGGCGGAGGCGTTGGCCCAGGCGGTGCCGTAAGCGATGTTCCATTCGGAGTTGCGCTTCGCGATGTCCTTCACGTCGAGGTTTCCTAACACTCCCATCTCGGCGCAGGCGCCGTTGTCGGATAGAAAGAGGATGAGGGTGTTGTCGAAGCGGTTCTTCTCCTTCAGATAGGAAATGAGTTTGCCGATATTCTGATCGAGACGATCCACCATGGCCGCGTAGATGGCCATGCGCAGGTCCATTTCATCCTGCTTATCGAGCGACAGGGAATCCCACGCGGGGACCTCCGGATCGCGCGGGGAGAGCGGCCATTTAGGATCGATGAGGCCGAGCTTGATTTGCTTTTCGTAACGCTGCTTCCGCAGGGTATCCCAGCCGAGCTTGTATTTGCCGCGGTATTTCGCGATGTCGTCCTCATGAGCCTGGATCGGCCAGTGCGGGGCGTTGTAGGCGAGGTAGAGGAAGAAGGGCTTTTCGGTTTCGCCGATGAAACGGATGGCGTGATCGGTGAAGGCGTCAGTGGTGTAGTAGGGGCGGTCGGTGGTGCTTTTGAGTTCGGTGTCCGGTTCGTTGCCGGCGGTGATGCCGCGTTTGCCGCCGGGTTTGAAATAGTTGGTAGCACCTGATAGAAGACCATAGTATTTTTCGAAACTGCGCTGCAAGGGCCAGCGGTCGCGGTCGCCTTGGCCAAGATGCCACTTGCCGGACATGAGGGTGGCGTAGCCGCTGTCCTTGAGAACTTCGGCGATGGTGACGCATTCGCGGTTCAGATAGCCCTGATAGGCTGGTGGAACAGGCGATGAACCGGCGGCTTCCGGTTCCTGGGTCATGTGGCCGATGCCGGTCTGGTGCGGATGCAGTCCGGTCATCAACGAGGCGCGGGTGGGACAGCAGCGGGCGGAGTTGTAGAATTGGGAGAATTTCAAGCCGCGGGCGGCGAGCGCGTCGAGATTCGGCGTGGCGATCTCGCCGCCGTAACAGCCGAGATCCGAAAAACCCATGTCATCGGCGAGGATGACGATGATGTTAGGCCGCCCGGCGGAATAGCCGGTGGCTGCGAGCAGCACGGTGAAGAGAAGGATGATGCGGGTCATGGAATGTGTGGGCGTCCATTTCAATAAATGAATCCGTGGGTTCCCGCAAGCGGTTGAAATCCGGTCATGCGCCTCGATCATCGTTGAAAGGAACAGCGATGTCCGAAACGTCAACTCTAGGCTCTTGCACTTCCCATCCTTTCAAGAACACTCACCCTCATGATTACCCGACGATCCTTCATCGGCACCACCGGCCTCGCCTTTCTCGGACTCCAGCGTTACGCCGGTGCGGAGCCCGCCACCCGCCTGATCGAGCCATTCGGCCCGTTGCTCGCCGATCCGGCGGGAGTGATCGATCTGCCGGAAGGATTCACTTACCGGATCCTGTCACGGCGGGGAGAGATCATGGCCGATGGTTTCAAAACTCCTGGACAGCCCGATGGCATGGCGGCGTTCCCGGCGGCGGACGGAAAAATCGTGCTGGTCCGCAATCACGAACTCGCACTGAAATCCGTGGCGGATGGCCCGTTTCCCGACAATTCACTGATCCCTGAGGGCGTGCAATCCTTCGACGGCGGACCCGACGGAAAAAAGCCGCATCTCGGCGGCACCACCAATCTGGTTTTCGATCCGAAGAGCGGGAAGACCGTCTCGCAGTTTCTCAGCCTGACCGGCACCGACCGCAACTGTGCCGGCGGTCCGATGCCATGGGGCTCCTGGATCACCTGCGAGGAACCCGAGGATCTAACCAGCGAGCGGGGGAAAGGCCACGGTTGGTGCTTCGAGGTGAAGGCGACCAATGGCGGGGGTTTGCAACAACCGGTTCCCTTGAAAGCGCTCGGCAGGTTCCGCCACGAAGCGGTGGCGCTCGATCCTGGGACAGGCATGTTGTATCTAACGGAGGATCGGACCGACGGTCTGCTTTATCGATTCATCCCAACGGTGAAAGGGGATCTTTCGCGAGGAAAATTGCAGGCTCTCGCGATTTCCGGAAAACCCTCGGCCGACTTGAGAAACTATCAGCGCGAGTCGAAATGGCCGGTGGAGTCGGAACCACTCAGCGCGGAATGGATCGACCTCGACGACGTGGAATCCCCACGCGACGACCTGCGGATCCGTGGTCACAAGGCGGGTGCCGCGCGTTTCGCCCGGGGCGAGGGCATCCACTGGGTGGACGGCGTCTTTTACATCTGTTGTACCGATGGCGGACCGTCCCGGCGTGGACAGATTTTCAAACTCGAACCTAAGGCAGATGGCAACGACGTGCTCGAACTTTTCCTCCAGCCGGAAAAAAGCGACCTGCTCACCAACGGCGACAACCTCTGCCCCGCGCCGTGGGGTGGCATCGTCATTTGCGAGGATCTCATCGACGCCAGTTTCTCGCCGGCCGCACATGTCCGCTGCGTCACGCCGGAAGGGAAGATCTTCACGCTCGCAAAAAACCGCAAGAATGGTGAGTTCGCTGGAGGCTGCTTTTCTCCCGATGGGAAATGGTTTTTCGTCAACCTGATGGGGCAGGGGCTGACGGTCGCAATCACCGGGCCGTGGGAAAAGGCATGAGAAGTTAGATTTTCAGAAACGCGTCCACATCGAGGAAATCCTGGCCGTGGATGATATGATCCAGCAGGGGAACTCCGGTGAGATCCTCGACCACGCCCTTGTTGGTGATCATCGCGGTGTCCATCTCATCCTCCAGTTGGTTGAGGACGATGCCCGCGCAGGTCAACCCCTTGGCGCGGATGGCGTTCACGGTGAGAATGATGTGGTTGAGCGCGCCGAGCTTGTTTCCGGCAACGACGATCACGGGTAGTTTCAAATCCGCCGCGAGATCGGAAACCCGATAGTTCGGAGCCAGCGGGACCTCCCATCCCCCGGCTCCTTCGACGACCACCTTCGCATGTCTGGCTGCGAGCTGATTGAATCCGGCGATCAGATCAAACGGATTGATCGTCCGGTTTTCCAACATGCATGCGACGTAGGGGGCGACGGGGGTATTGAGATAGACCGGATTGATCTCATCGACGTCGATCCCGCCGGATGCGGCGGACAGGATGGCGGCGTCCTCGCGATCCCCGCAGGCGACCGGCTTGTAACCGACGACATCCTGTCCCTCGGCCCGCAGGGTTTCGAGAATCAGGCGGGTGACGTAGGTCTTGCCGACTCCGGTATCGGTGCCCGTGATGAAAAAACTCATGGCGCAGGGGTGGCTTGCCGGGGCGGCGGGGTCAAGGCGCGGAAGTGACAAATTTGCCTTTTTCCATCTGGCATCGCCGTTCATGCTCGCGTCAGATGACAGCAGATTTCCTGGTGATCGGCGCCGGTATTGCCGGACTTTCCTTTGCGCTGCGGGCCGCGAAACATGGCTCGGTGATCGTGGTCACGAAAGGCGAGGCCTACGAATCCAACACGGCATGGGCCCAAGGAGGAATCGCTTCGGTGCTGCCGGAAGAGTGGCGCGATCCCGGCGATTCGGAGGAACTGCATGTGGCCGACACGCTCGATGCCGGTGCCGGGCTCTGCAAGGAAGCCTCCGTGCGGACGATCATCGGTGAAGGAGCGGCGGCCATCGACGATCTGGTGGAATACGGAGTTTCGTTCGACACGCAGGATGGCCAGTTCCAGTTAGGAAAGGAAGGCGGGCACTCGCACCGGCGGATTCTCCATGCCCGCGACACGACCGGCAAGGAGGTCGCCAGGGCGCTCATTGAAACGGCCCGGAAGACGCCGAACCTGACCCTGTTGGAACACCATTTCGTCATCGATCTCATCACCACCGCCAAGCTCGGCGCGGCGGTGGATGACCGGGTGTTAGGTGCCTACGTGCTCGAAACGAAGACCCACGAAGTCAAGGTCTTCCGCTCCGACCGAGTCATCCTCGCCGCCGGCGGCTGTGGAAAAGTCTATCTCTACACCACCAATCCCGACTCCGCGACCGGTGACGGCGTGGCTCTCGGCTGGCGGGCCGGGGCTTCCATCGCGAACATGGAGTTCATCCAGTTTCACCCGACCTGTTTTTACAATCCGGGTGCGACCGGTCCGGAAGCGCGTTCGTTCCTTGTCAGCGAGGCGGTGCGCGGCGAAGGCGGCATTTTGATCAACGCGAAGGGCGAGGATTTCACCAAAAAGATCGACCCGCGCGGCTCACTGGCACCGCGCGACATCGTGGCCCGCGCCATCGACCGGGAAATCAAGCGCACCGGTGCCACCTGCGTCTATCTGGACGTCACCCACAAGCCGAAGGGCTTCATGAAGCAGCGGTTTCCCTATATCTATCAGACGCTGCTGAAGTTCGGCCTCGATTGCGAAACGCAGCCGATCCCGGTCGTTCCCGCAGCGCATTACCAGTGCGGCGGCATCCTGACCGACGTGAATGGCAAGACCACGGTGCGCGGCTTGTTCGCCGTGGGCGAGGCGGGCTGCACCGGACTTCACGGCGCGAACCGGCTGGCATCGAATTCCCTGCTCGAAGGAAATGTCATCGCCCGCCGCGCGCTCGATGAGATCATGAAACTTCATCCGCCGGACAAGTTCGCCCCGCCAGAGCCCGAGATTCCCGCATGGGAACACGGTGACACCGCGGAGCCCGACGAACTGGTGGTCATCTATCACAACTGGGACGAGATCCGCCGCCTGATGTGGGACTATGTGTCCATCGTCCGCACCGACAACCGCCTGCGCCGGGCGACGGCTCGTTTGAGAAATCTCAAGAAGGAAGTTCGCGAGTTCTACTGGGGGCACCGCGTCAACGCCGACATCCTGGAACTCCGGAACCTCGTCGCTGTGGCGGGCCTGATCGTCGAGTGCGCGACCCGCCGCAAGGAGTCGCGCGGGCTGCATTACACGCTGGATCATCCGAATACCGAAGAGCGACTTTGCGCGGACACGGTATTGCGGAAATTCTAACGAGTCTTTGAGTAGTCGCTCCACCAGGTCCCGGCAACCTTCGCGTCAGGCTCTCCATCCGCGATGACCATCCTATAGCGGGCGACGTATTCCTTTCCTGTAACGATTTCCATTTCTCCCAACTGTTGCGGAGCGAAGCAGAAAAACGGTTGATCCGGATTCGCCCGGACGGGCTGGGGAAAGCGGAAATTTTCAGGATGCCCGAGGATGGTGACGCCGCAGGTTTCGCCATCCACCTTGCCACCGACCCAGCACCACTTTTCACGCGAGGTGTTGAGCTTCACCCGGTCTGTTAGTCCGGAGGCGGAGAGAAACCTGCAATTCGGCTTGCCGTTCCAAGCCGCGTTTCCCCGGAAGCCGAAACCGCCGTAATGATACTCTGGCAGCTTGAGCGGAGAAGGGGTGGCGCAGGTTTGGGTGGAGGTGAAATCGATTAGGTAGGTTTTTCCGGCAGTGGAGACGCTGACATCCCAGGTTTCCAACAGGGCGGTCTTGGGTGGCGACGCGCTGAGATCGACAAATTGATGGCGCGCCTTGAAGCCGGCCTTGCCATCCTTCTGCCAGACATCGTCCAGCGCCACGAATTCCACCTTCCCGGTGCCATCGCCCATGTTCCAGAAATCCGGGTGGCGGCCTTCGAATTCAGTCTTGGTCCACGGACTCCAAACACCGTGATGATGCAGGTGATCGGCCGGAAAATCATCGGTGATCAACCGTCCCGACGGCGTGCGGATCGACTGGATGTAGCCTCCACGCACAAACGTCTTGGGGATTTCCGGTTTCGGCAAATCGCCAGGTTCCGCCTGATAGCTCAGGATTTCGTTTTTGCCGGAACGGATGACGACCTGCTTTCCCTCGCGCTTCGCGGTGACTTCATCGGCTGCGAGAGGTCCGGTGCAGCAGGCGATCGAGAGGAGAAGACGTTTCATTTGCCCCGATACACGCAGGTTTTCTGGGGTTTTCAATCCAAAGGAGGGTGGGACTGTGGCCCTACTGGCCGATGGAGAGCGCTAGGAAAGAGCTTCGCGCGATTCTTTCACCTCGCATCGTCTTCGCGGACAGGAATATCCTTAAAAAGAAAAGCGCGCTTTGGATATCCCCCCGGATCTCTCAAAGCGCGCTTTTTTTCAGAGCCACTGGGCGTTGCCTGGTTCGGTTGACTTCCCCCCGGAGATCAAAAACGAATTTTATTGGCTCTGCTTTTTGGCTTAGAATTCTTTGGGGCCGAAGCGCCTCAGAACGAGATCAAATTACCTGAAAATCAGGAGATCGGAAGCTTTTCATGGTCTCTATTCCGGCCAACTGGTCCCAAAAACGGCCATAACGCCAGAATTCGGGGTTGGAATTCAACGGAAGTTGGAAATCGGGTGAACGAAGAGACGAATATCGGCTGGAATGATGCCGGATCTCCGGTGAATCTTGCCGTGCCTCCATCGTGTCCGATCTTTTCACCACTCCTGCGGCCCTTTCCGGCAAGCCGAATCCCGCCGAGCCGCTGGCCGCGCGGATGCGGCCGCGTTCGCTCAACGAGGTGGCCGGTCAGCAGCACATTCTGGCGGAAGGGAAACTTTTGCGTCGGGCAATCGAGTCGGATAGGTTCACTTCCTTGATTTTCTACGGTCCGCCGGGGACGGGGAAAACCACGCTCGCCAGCGTGATCGCGCGGACGACCGGCTCGCGTTTCGAGTCGTTGAACGGGGTGGAGTCGAACGTCGCGGAAATCCGTGCGAAGATCGATCAGGCCCGGACCTGGCGGGATTTGCGTGGGGAGACGACGATCCTTTTCATCGACGAGATCCACCGTTTCAACAAAGCCCAACAGGACGTGCTCCTGCCGCATATCGAACGCGGTGTCGTTCGGTTCATCGGAGCGACGACGCACAATCCGTATTTCCACGTGAACTCTCCGCTGGTCTCGCGGTCGCAGATTTTCCAATTGGAGCCGGTGCCGGTGAAGGACATCATCGGCGTCCTTGAACGCACGCTGGCCGATACGGAGCGCGGGCTAGGGGAATACAAGGTGGCTGCCGATGCCGACGCGCTGCGGCATCTGTCGGAGAAATCGGATGGTGATGTTAGAAAAGCCTTGAGCGCGCTCGAACTGGCCATTCTAACAACTCCATCCGCGGACGGCTCGGTCCATCTGACCCTGGCGGTGGCCGAGGAATCCATCCAACGCAAGGCGGTGGTTTATGATGCCCACGGCGACGCGCACCACGACACGATCTCGGCCTTCATCAAGTCGATCCGCGGATCGGATCCGGATGCGGCGCTCTACTGGCTGGCGAAGATGTTGCACGCCGGCGAAGACCCGCGGTTCATCTCGCGGCGGTTGGTGATTTCTGCCTCCGAAGACATCGGTCTGGCGGATTCCAACGCACTGCGGGTGGCGCTGGACGCGCATGGTGCGTTTGAATTCGTGGGGATGCCGGAAGGACGGATTCCGCTGGCGCACGCGACGGTATATCTGGCGACGGCGCCGAAATCCAACACCGCCTACGCGGCGCTGGGCAAGGCGATGGACGATGTGGAAAACGGCCGGACGCTGGCCGTGCCGGTGCATTTGCGGACGAACACCCGCAAGAAACTCGCCGCCGCATCGGGTGAATCCGAAGAGGCGATGAAATACCTCTACGCCCACGATTACGAGGGAGCCTATGTGCCGCAGGCCTATCTGCCGGAGGGGAAGATTTACTATCAGCCCGGTGACCAAGGGATGGAAAAGCGCATCAAGGAGCGGCTCGATTACTGGCGGAACTCGATGTGACGCGGGGACGCGCGGCTTGTCCGAGCATTTCCTCGATCATGCTGTTCACGGGGATGCCGCCGATGCGATAACCGGGATCCCCGGTGAGCAGATCGAAGCTGCGGGAAACCCCGTGAAGGGCCTCGATGCGGGTCACGACTTGGGAGCCGCAGGAATCGCCGATCTTCAGGGTGCCTGCCGGAGTGCCGTCGATCCGATGCCGCGGCGAGGCGCTGACGGTGGAGCCGTTGGAGAAATGAATGGTCAAATATTGGCTGCTCGCCGGATCCACCTGGTATTGATGGATCTGGCTGATGCGGACCTCACTGCCGTTGAAGCCGGTGATGGTGTCACCGGATTTGAGGTCTTCGATTTTCACCGTTCCGTGAGCCGTATCGATCCGGGTTCCTTCCGGGAGGCAACCGAACTGGAGCTTTGCCAAACCAAGGCCCAGAGCGGTTCCTATCAGATTGCAGGAAGGTAGCAGGACGGCGCAGAGAAGGATGGGAACGACGAGCAGAATCACCCTGATCGGGCAGCGGCCACTTGCGGAGGTGCGTTTGCGGGTGGCAGTGGCAACAGTGATGGGATTCATGGGAACGACACACCCGCCACCGCCGAAGACAGGATCGGCAGGGGCGGAGGCTGGGTTTAGGCCTCGGAGGGTGTCCGTTTTTAGCGCAGCGTCAAGGATGAGTCTGTCCGGAATCGCAGCCCGAAACGCCTCACTGAGCTCCGACAGGGGTGGAGGCGGCTTCGTGTTTTTCCTCGGCGGCTTCGAGTTCGTGTCGTTCCTTGGCGATGACACGGACAAGCTTGCGCGTGGTTTCCTCCCAGTGGGCCAGGAGCTTTTCCGCCTGCTTGCTGCCGGTTTTCTCAAGGTGGAGTTCGATGAGCTTGCGGATCTCGGCGATGTCCTGCGGCCGCCTAACCGGTAGGGCGACAACCATCTCCGAGTTCACGCGGGAGAAGAATTTTCCATCCACATCGTAAACGTAGGCGGTGCCGCCGGACATGCCCGCACCGAAGTTTTTGCCGGTCTTGCCGAGGATGGCGACGCTGCCGTTGGTCATGTATTCGCAGCCGTGGTCGCCGACGCCCTCGACGACGGTGGTGGCTCCGGAATTCCTAACAGCGAAACGTTCGCCCGCGCGGCCGGTGGCGAAGAGCGAACCGCCGGTGGCTCCGTAGAGGCAGGTATTGCCGCAGATCGTGTTGGTGGCGGCTTCGAATTTCGCTTCGGGTGAAACGCGGATGACGATTTCTCCGGCGGCCATGCCTTTGCCGACGTAGTCGTTCGCTTCACCGATGAGTTCGAGTTTCACGCCGGCGACAAGGAAAGTGCCGAACGATTGCCCGGCGCTGCCACGGCAGGTGATGTGGACGGAACCGGGGGCGAGCTTGCGGTCGCCGTGGATTTCCGCGATGCGGCCCGACAGGCGGGTGCCGATGTTGCGGTTGGTGTTGATGACGTCGTATTCCAATGCGACCGGCGGGCGGTCGGGGAGCAGTTTGATGGCATCGAGGATTTCGGACGGGACGGAGTTCGCGCCGTATTCGGCAAACTCGGGACATGACGAACCCGAGATCTTGGAAACCAGATCGGCGAGGATCTGGAGGTCGAGTTCGGGCTTGGTGAGGCCATCGTTGCGTTCCTTCGCGCAAATCCGGGAAATGGAATCGGCGGGTTGTCCTGAATGGCTGGCGAGGGTGGGGACGACGTCCTTGAGCAGGGCCGAGAGGTCGAGCGTGTTCGCCTTCGGGTGATTCGGGATGACGCGCTGCTTGAGGAATTCCGGGCGGCCGATGAGTTCATCCAGCGTGCGGACGCCGATTTTCGCCATGTAGCGGCGGGCTTCCTCGGCGACGGCGGTGAAATAGTTGATGACCATTTCCGGCGTGCCTTTGAACTTGGCGCGGAATTTCGGATCGGTGGTGGCGATGCCGACCGGGCAGGTGTTCAAGTGGCACTTGCGGACATAGACGCAGCCCATGGCGATCATGGCGGTGGTGCCGAAATTGAATTGCTCGGCTCCGAGGATCGCGGCGATGACCACGTCGCGGCCGTTGCGGATGCCGCCGTCAGTGCGGAGGACGACGCGGTCGCGGAGGTTGTTGATGAGGAGCGTTTGCTGGGCTTCTGCGAGGCCGAGTTCCCAGGGCGAGCCCGCGTGTTTGGTGGAGGAAAGGGGCGATGCTCCGGTGCCTCCGTCATGGCCGGAAATAAGGATGTTATCCGCTGATGCTTTGGCACATCCGGAAGCCACTGTGCCGACGCCAGACTCGGATACGAGCTTCACGGTGATCCTCGCCCGCGGGTTCACTTCCTTGAGGTCGTGAATGAGCTGGGCCAAGTCCTCAATCGAGTAAATGTCGTGATGCGGCGGAGGGGAAATGAGCTGCACTCCAGGCTGGGTGTTTCTCAAACGGGCGATTAAAGCATTCACTTTGTGACCGGGAAGCTGACCGCCTTCACCAGGCTTGGCTCCCTGCGCCATCTTGATTTCCAGTTCGTCGGCATTGACGAGGTAGTAAGCGGAAACACCGAATCGGCCGGACGCCACCTGCTTGATGTAGGAACGGGCAAAATCGCCGTTCGCATACGGCTTGTAACGGACAGGATCCTCGCCGCCTTCACCGGAGTCCGACTTGCCGCCGATGCGGTTCATGGCGATGGCCAGTGTCTCGTGAGCCTCGGGTGAAAGAGCTCCCAGCGACATCGCGGCGGTAGTGAAGCGCTTGCGGATGGCCTCCATCGGCTCGACTTCCTCAAGAGCGATCGGACCGCTCGCGGCAGGCACGAATTCGATAAGATCCTTGATTGCTACAGGATTGGTTTCCAATGCAACACGCACATATTCCTCGTAATCCTCGGCCTTGCCGGATTTGACGTAAGTGTGGAAATTCTTGATGACTTCCGTGGTGTAAACATGGCGCTCTCCAGCCTTGCGGTAGCGATTGTAGCCAGGGTCGCCAAGGTCGAGGATTCCGTCGTTTGGAACAACTGTTTCAAATGCCGCTTTGTGACGGATGATGGACTCTTCCGCAATTTCAACGAAGCCGACCCCGCCGATTTTCGACGGGACGCCGGTGAACGAAAAATCAACGACATCGCGACCGACGCCGATGGCTTCGAAGGTCTGGGCACCTTGGTAGGAATTGAGCACCGAAATGCCCATTTTTGACATGATCTTGAGGATGCCTTTTTCGAGCGCCTTGCGGTAGTTGGTCATCGCCTTCTGAGCGGTGATGTCGAGCTTGCCCTTGCCAGCATCGGCGGTGACGAGCTGGCGGACGGACGCGTAGCCGAGGTACGGGCAAATGGCGGTTGCGCCGAAGCCGAAGCAGCACGCGATCTGGTGGACGTCCCGCACTTCGCCTGACTCCACGACGATGGAGGCGCGCATCCGCTTGCGAATCCGGGTGAGGTGGTGATGGATGGTGCCGATGGCGAGCAGCATCGGAATCGGGATGCGCCCGGACGAGGTGGCGCGGTCGGAGAGGATGAGGATGTTCCGGTCGGCCAGGATGTGGCTTTCGACTTCGGCGCAAAGTTCGTCGAGGCGGGGCTTCATCCCGGCGGCTCCGCTCTCGGCGGGCCAGGTGCAGTCGAGGACGAACGAAGGGAAGCCCTGTTCCTCGAGATCTTTGATTTTCTCCAACTGGTGTTCGAAGAGGATCGCGCTGTCGAGGCTGACGGTGTTGCAGTGCTGCGGCGTTTCATCCAACAGGTTCCGCTCCGAGCCGAGTCCGGCCCCCAGTGACATGACGGCCCATTCGCGGATCGGGTCGATCGGCGGATTGGTGACTTGGGCGAAGAGCTGCTTGAAATAGGTGTAGAGCAGGCGCGGCTGGTTCGACAAAACCGCCAGCGGGATGTCGTCGCCCATCGAGAAAACGGCTTCCTGCGCGCCCTTGAGCATCGGCGGGAAAACCATGTCGAGCTCTTCTAACGAAATGCCATGCGCGACCTGCTGCCGTGAGAGTTCGAGCGGAGCGAAATCGATTTCCGGGATGTGGGCATCAGGCGAAACGAATTTGCGGAGCTCCAACTGCTGCTCGTCGATCCAGCGGCGGTAGGGCTTCTGTTTGGAAAGCTCGTCCTTGATTTCCTTGTCGTATTTGAACTCACCGGTCGCGGTGTTCGCGGAAATCATCTGGCCGGGTCCGAGCCGTCCCTTGCGGATGATGGTCGCGTCATCGAGAACCACCGCACCCGCTTCCGAGCCGATGTAGAGGATGCCATCCTCGGTGATTTTATAACGGGATGGGCGCAGGCCGTTGCGGTCGAGCGAGGCGCAGAGTTTGGTGCCGTCGGTGAAAACAAGACCCGCCGGACCATCCCAAGGTTCGGAGAACGAGCGGATGAATTGATAGAACGCGCGGAGTTCGTCGGAAATGTCCGCGTCATTGCGATAGGCCGGCGGCACCAGCATGCACATCGCGTGCTCCGGCGACCGACCTGATAGAATGAGTAACTCCAGCGCGTGATCGAGCGATGCGGAGTCCGACTCGCCGTGGCGGATCAGGTTTTTCACCAGCTCGATGTCGTCGCCCCAGACCGGCGAGGCGAAGAATTCTTCGCGGGAGGTCATCCAGTTGCGGTTGCCCTCGACCGTGTTGATTTCACCGTTGTGGCACATCATCCGGAATGGCTGGCCGAGCGGCCAGGCGGGGAAGGTGTTGGTCGAAAAACGCTGGTGATAGAGCGCGATGGCCACCTGATAGTCGGGATCGGCGAAATCCAGATAGAACGCCCGCAGCGCGGCCGGCATGGCGAGCGCCTTGTAGGAAATCAGGCGGCTGGAAAACGTCGGCATGTAGAAGCCCTGGATTTCCTTGGTGCGGTGTTCGATCTCACGGCGGCAGAGGTAGAGCATTCGTTCGAATTTCTCGGGCTCCATTCCTTCGGGCCGTGTCATCAGCAGGTGCTCGATTTTCGGCAAGGATGCGATGGCGATTTTGCCCAACGCATCAACATCCACCGGCACTTCGCGCCAGCCGATTTGCGGAATCCCGCGCTTCGCCGTGACCTCGCTGGCGATCGCCTTGATTTTCGCTGTGCTTTCCTCGCTGGGAAAAAAGAACACCGCGACCGCGAGATCCGCATCGTTTTCCAACGTGTGCCCGAGCTTCGCCGCCGCTTTGCGGAACAACGGGTAGGGGATCTGCGTCAGGACGCCCGAGCCATCGCCGGTTTTCATGTCCGCATCCACGGCGCCGCGGTGGGTCATGCAGCAGACGGAAGTCAGCGCGTAATCGAGGACTTTAAAACTCCGTTCACCCTTCAAATGGGCGATGGCGCCCATGCCGCAGTTGTCGTGTTCCTGGGAAAGCCGGTGCAACGAACCGGGGACGAGAGGGGTGGTGGAGTGGTAAAACGGATTCATCGGAAATTCAGGAAATCCCGTCTCGAACCACAGCCCGGGCGGAACGCGGAATAAACGGCAGGTCTCGTTGGCTGCCAAGCAGGAATTGTGCCCGATTGATCCGCGAGCCGGACCTAACAAGCCATCCTCGTCCGCACCCGCGCGTCATTCCAGATCGCCAATCTCCTCGGGCGGCAGCAAGCCCCGGTCCACGAGAAACCGGTCTGCCGCGCCGATGGTTTGCTCGAAGTTCTTGTGGCTGACATTGAAATTGAAAAAACTGTGATCCGCCCGGACGAAATCCACCAACTCGCACGAATTTCCGCGCCAACGCATGCGGCGGCGGAATTTCTCCACCTCCTCGAACGGAGTGATCCGGTCGGATTTTCCGTGGAAGAAAAGCATCGGCGGGAGCTTGCGGCGGATGAGATTGGTGGGACTCAGGCGTTTCGCGGTTTTGAAATCGGGGAACCGATCCGCCGCCGCGCCTTTGACAGCCGTATTGACCAGCGAACTGAAAAGAATCAGCGCCTGCGGGAAACAATCCAGACCGTCCACGGGTGGCAGGCTCTTTGCCTTCGGCATGGTCGCCAGCAGGGCGAGAAACGCACCGCCGCCGGCACCACCGACCGTGATTTTGTTAGGATCAAGATTGAAGGTATCCGCATTGTGTCGGAGCCAGCGGATCAGATCGCGCGCGTCCTCGATCGCTTCCAACGGACCGCTGCCATGCCGTGCGGATGTCCGCGTTTCCGCAGCCACCGCCACCGCGCCACGAGCTGCGAAATGCAGACAGTGGGGGACAAATTGCGTCGGCGTCGGAGTGTCCCAAAGACCCCCATGAAAAAACAGAATCACGGGACGTGGCTCGGGCTTCGCCTTTTCAGGAAAAAACAAATGCGCCAGCACGTCGCCTTCGGGACGCTGCTCGTAAACGTAGGTCGCCGCGTCCTTCAAAATCTCACGGTCGCGCGCCTCGCCGATCGGCGCCACTTTCTGCAAAATACTGCTCATAGCTGAATCCCTGCCGCGCTCAAACGAATCGGCCTGCAATTTGTTTGTTGTGGGAAGGGCCATCTTGTCCAATCGTTTCGCCGATGAATCGACTAATTTTTGCGTTTTCCCTGATCATGGCGTCTCTAGCAGCCGCTCAGGAGAACCTGCGGCCGTCGTTGGAAACCACCTACAATGCCTGGCGGGAATCCATGATCCGGCGCGACGCGTCCCTCTGGCAACGCGTCACCGCGGAGCATCGCAAGGTCGATATCAAGAACCGCATCGTCTCGGAAAAACTGCCGTTTCCCGCAGCCATTTTCAACCTGCCCGCGCCGCCGCCATCGCTCCAAGGACTCAAGTTCCTCGAAGCCAAACAGAATGGAGCCACGGCCAAGGCGTCGTATTTCGGCAAGGTCAAATTCAATATCGATCAACCGTCGGACAACCTCCTCGTCCTGTCCTTCGTCAAGGGGGCTGGCGGCTGGCTTTACGACCGGGCGGACTTCGTCAATCTCGCCGAATTGCCCGCCGTCAGGAAAGAGCTGGCCGCAGGGGATCTGAAATACCTCAAGGAGACTCCGGAAGCCCAGCCATCAGGCCAGATCCCGCCGACTCCTATCGCCGCGCGCGCCGCCAAATACGTGGCCAAGGTCTATGTCTTCAGCCCTGGGCGGGAGGTGAAGGTGCAAATCAATAAGATCAGCCAGCATCGGTTTGCCAACGTCACGGAAGCCGAAGTCGTGATCGGCGGAGCCTTGGACGGCCCGAATGAAATCCAGTTTTCCACGAAAAAGCTCGAAGGCGGAACCGGCAAGGAAGCCTTGACGATCCGCGTGTATTTGAGATCCGAAGTCGCCGGAGTCGATCCAATCAAGGTTTACCAATACCAAGTCGCCGAAGGTGGAAGCGTGAAGCCATTCGGCACGGAGACGTTCAACGTCGATGCCGCAATGGCTGCGAAGATCATCGGACGGTGAGAAGGCAGGCGCGGGGCTTTGGGTAGGCAAGTTCAGGAGTTTAGGCTGACTGACTGGATTCCATGTGACCCGCCAACGGACAACTCACGGGACGAGTTTGTTATTCATGGTGCCGGATTCCGCCAGCGCCCAGACGAGGACGAGTGCCCAGCCGATGCCGGTCCAGCCGAACATGAGGTTCGCGGCGAAGATAGCGACGACACGCGGGGTGCCGCGAGCGATGAGTGTAGGCACGAAATACAGAATGCCAGCCAGTGCCAGCAGGATCAGGAAGGAGGCTCCACGGGTGAATAGACCGGCGGCTTCCGCCAGCCGTGGCAGGATGCCCGTGAGAACTCCGACCGTGACCACGATGAGGCCCAGCACGCTGCCGATGACCCATAATCCCCAGACGGGTATGGCTTCTCTGTTGGATTTTCCATGGGACATGGAAGGGATAGGAAACATGGAATCCGAACGATGGCACGTAAAATGAATCAGGCGGCTTGGCTTTTTAGGCTCCGTATTACATATATTGTAACAAGTTTAAATTGGTGGGTCTTGGCGCTTGTTATCCAATATTTGGACTGGGCTACTCAAATTCACATTTTGGAGAGCTCAGGGACTCCTCGGATCTCACGCAGGTCTCAATGCGGCTTCTTTTGAATGTTTTTGTCTAGGAGCCAGAGCCAGACTTGAATATCTTGAAGGTAGCCGAGTATCCTGAACTAATTGATTTTGTGTTTTTTTTTGGATGATATTTACACAAATAAAAACCTAAGTCCTTTAGGCGTGAAGATGAAGCTTTCTCTGTTCATTTTGACATGGGATTTTATCAAAAATCAGCGATTGGAGCAATCGTTTGAATCTAAAGTTCATCTCGGACTGGTCGCTAGTTGAGCTCGAACAACCAAATGAAACGGTCGTTCATAATCAAGGAAAGTCGTCCGGAATTGGCCTAGTCGGATGGCAAAAATCAACCCTGCCGTTCCTCTAAAACCCGATACTACGATTTTCCAAGCCTTGATCGCCGGCCATCGACAAAGCCGATTTCACTCCTTACGGTCCCGTCCATGCGCCACTTACTGGTCCCTGTTTTAGTCTGTTTGAATAGCCTCACTTTCGGCGCTGCCGAGCCGGAAAAACCAGCGGAAGTCCCGCCCAAGGATCCGCCGGTGGCCGTGATCGCACCGGTCATCCGGGAGTCGAGCGTCACCATCGACGGCAAAAAAATCCCTTACAAGGTCACCACGGGCAAACTCCAGCTCAAGCAGGACGATGGAAAAGCCCGCGCCTCGATTTTCCACGTCAGTTATGAGCGCACGGACACGAAGGATACAGGAACCCGGCCCGTGATGTTTGCCTTCAACGGCGGTCCCGGCTCTTCGGCGGTCTGGCTTCATATCGGCGTGCTCGGTCCGAAAATCCTGAAGCTCCCGGGCGACGGCACCCAAGCTCCCTTCCCGCCGGCGCGGGTCGCCGATAACCCGCTGAGCATTCTTGACGTGTGCGATCTGGTTTTCGTGGATCCGGTTTCCACTGGCTACAGCCGGGCGGAAAAAGACGTGAAACCCGGGGATTTCCACGGCGTGGATGAAGACATCGAATCGGTTGGCGATTTTATTCGCCGCTGGATCAGCGAGCACGACCGCTGGGGATCGCCGAAATACCTTCTCGGGGAATCTTATGGCGGCATCCGGGTGGCGGGACTCTCCAACCATTTGCAATCGCGCTACGGCATGACTCTCAATGGAGTGATCCTCCTTTCTTCGCTGCTCGATTTCGCCACTCTCCAGCCTGCCCAGGGAAACGATCTCGCCTATATGGTCTTTCTTCCTGCGCTCACCGGCGTCGCACATTTTCACAAAAAAATCCAGGGAGACCGCGATGCACTGGTTAAGGAGAGCACCGAGTTCGCGTTCGGTGACTATGCGGCGGCCTTGCTCAAGGGAACCGATCTCGATCAAGCCACCCGGACAAAAATCGCGGAGAAATTGGCAAGCCTGACCGGCATCGAAGCCGCCACCTGGCTGGCACACGATCTGCGGCTCGACTCGATGCTGTTCCGGGCGGAACTCCTGCGGAAGGAAGGCAAGGTCATCGGGCGCTTCGACGGACGCGTCGCATGGGACACCACCGACAAGGCGGCGGCGTTTCCGGATTATGACCCCTCTTATTCACTGGCTTATGGTGCGTTCTCCACGGCCATGCTCGACTATCTCGGACGCGATCTCGGCTACAAGGAAGACCAACCTTATGAAATTCTAACCGGAAAAGTCCAGCCATGGCAGTGGAATTCGAACAACGGGGTCGTCAATCTCAGCGATCGCCTCGCCAAGGCCATGAGGGACAATCCGCATCTGCGTGTGCTGGTGATGGGCGGCTACACCGACCTTGCGACCCCTCCCGCCGGTGTGGCCCATTCCGTGAGGCACATGTTCAACCTGCCGGTGGATGCCAGGGATAATATATCGAGCGTCTTTTACGACGGTGGACACATGTTCTATCTGAATCCGCCGGACCTCATCAAGTGCCGGACGGATCTCGTGGATTTCATCCAAGCGGCCAAGCCTTGACGGGCATTTCGCATGACTGGCCTTCATGCGGAAATGGAACACACTTCACCTTTCGGGCGTGCCGTTTGGAAAATCTGGCAAGCGGAACGCTACATGTCCCGCCAGCGAGCCTCACACAGCTCCGATCCAACACAATCCACCATGAAAGCAAAATTCGCCTTGTTTCTATCCACCGCCAGCCTGCTTCACGCCGGCAGCCCCGACCTTGAAACCACCATCGCTCCCAAGCCGGAGCCATGGATCAAGCCCATCATCGACATCCGCGCCCGCTATGAATACGCCGATATCGATACCTTCGACCAATCCAACGCATTCACCGTGCGCGAGCGCGTTGGCTTGAAAACCCAAGCATGGAACGGTTTCAGCCTTCTGGTAGAGGGGGAATTCAGCCAAGCGGTGGTCGATCACTACAACGGCGGCGCCGTCGGTGCGGATCCCTTCAATCCCGCTGATTCCGTCATCGCCGATCCCGAAACCAACGAACTCAACCAAGGATATCTTCAATACACGGGATTTGACACAACCGCCAAGGCCGGTCGCCAGCGCATCATCTATGACAATGCCGCGTTCATCGGAAACGCCGGCTGGCGCCAGAACGAGCAAACGTTCGATGCCATCTCGCTGGCCAACACCTCGGTGGACAAACTGACGCTCAACTATGCTTACGTCAACCAGGTCAACCGGATCTTCGGATCGGAAGCCACGGTCAAGAACTTCGAATATGTGGATGCCAACGTCAACCTGTTCAATGCTTCTTATACCGGCATCGAAGGCGTGACCCTCGGCGGGTATGCCTACCTGATGGACTTCGAGGAACTCAGCGCCTGGGACAACAACACCTTCGGCATCAGCGCCAAAGGCACCCTCGGTGGAATCCTGCTGTATGGCGAGGCCGCCTATCAGGACCAGGCCGGCTTGCTTGCCGACGACGACGCGTATTATGCCCATGTCACCGCGTCGAAGACCTTCTTCGGAACGCACACCGCGATCATCGGTCTGGAGAATCTCGGCCAGGGCTTCAAGACCCCGCTCGCGACGGTCCACGCCTTCAACGGATTCGCGGACGGTACCGACGGCGGCCGCATTTCCGGAGCGCAGAACGGCCTAACGGATCTCTACGTCGGCTATACCCTGCCGATTTTCTTCGGAATCAAATGGATGAACGCCGTCCGAGCGTTGGGAGACAACTCCATCTCCGCCGGTTACGGCTGGGAATACGATTCGGTGCTGACCAAGAAGTTCGACGAAAACTTCACCGCGCTCGCCAAGTTTGCCTACTTCCATTCGGAAGACGACGCCTACGTGGGCGGTGCCGCCGGCGCTGCGATTCCAACCACCACCCGCTTCTCGGTGGAACTGGATTACACCTTCTGACGATATCGGTCGTCGGTTGTTGCAAAGGGAGCGGGTCGTTTCGGAATTCCGGAACGACCCGTTCTTATTCCGTTAGGGTGGTTGGCATCGCGGCGAAGGCCATTTCGCACAGGCCGATGAACGCCTCTTCCACGAGACTCGGCTCGCGCTTCGGCGAATGGAAAACCCCCCACTCGCGTTCGATGCCCGGCTCGTCGATGTTCACGACCTTCAAGCTGCCGTCCTCGATTTCGCGTGAAGCCACCCACGGCGCGACGATGCCGACCCCGATGCCGAGCTTGGCCATCTCCTTGATCGCCTGCATATCTCCCAGAACGAGCGGCTTCTTTCCCCGGCCGCCTTTTTGCTCAATCCATTCCTCGATCAACCGATGGGTCTCGGTGGCTTTGGCATAGATGATGAATTGATGGTCGTTGATGGTTTCGATGACCCGCGAACTGTCAACCGCCCAGGGATGAAACGGTGAAACCACAAATGCCAGACGGTCCTTGAACATCGGACGATACCCTTCGTCTCCTTTGCCACGGGGTTTCAATCCGACGACCAGGTCCAGGTCCGCTCCGGCGAGCCGGTCTAGCAGAACAGTGGTGTCCCCCGCCTCGATCACCGGTTCACACCGCGGAAAACAATCGCGGAATTCGCGGAGAACGGATGGAATTAAAAAATGACAAAGGCTGTGAGGAGCTCCGATCCGGATCCGGGTTTGTCCCCAGCGTCGCAATCCGTCGAGATCGCGGCTCGCTTGCTCGAGTTCGAAAATCACGCGCTTGCAGCGCCTCAGCAGCAGTTCGCCTTCCGCTGTGACAGCGACACGTTTTCCGGTGCGATCCAGAAGACGGCACGAAAGTTGCTCTTCAAGTGTTCTGAGTGAATGGCTTACCGCCGACTGAGTGACAAAGATCCTGCGCGCGGCGAGCGTGAAACTGCCTTCTTCCACCA
Organism: Verrucomicrobiota bacterium; assembly: GCA_040386755.1. Lineage (GTDB taxonomy): Bacteria > Verrucomicrobiota > Verrucomicrobiia > Verrucomicrobiales > Akkermansiaceae > Luteolibacter. The sequence goes on from JAZKEY010000003.1 coordinate 128,420, forward strand.
CGGCCACGAACGCCCTCAGTTGTCTCAAGTCCGGAACCCAATCCATAATGAATCACTCTCATTGAAAGTTGATTCTTGATGAGCAGTGCTTGTGCCAAATTATCACCTTTGGCACTCCACACGCTTATCCGGTGATCCATGAACGATCAGGGACAGCGGCGCGGCAACCAATCCCAGATACGCCTTGGATTCGTGCCGTTGAGTGACAGTGCCCCCATCGCGGTGGCCCGGGAGCTCGGAATCTTCGACCGCTACGGATTGAATGTCGCGCTCTCCCGCGAGCTCGGCTGGGCGAGTGTTAGAGATAAGATGTTTTACGGGGATCTCGATGCCGCACAATCCATCGCGGGAATCGCCTTCGCATTGGGCATGGGCTTCAGTGAACTGCGCTGCGATGTGGCGGTTCCGCTGATCCTGAACTTGCACGGGAATGCGATCACGCTATCGAGCGAGTTGAAACCGTCCGACATCGGCAAGGGCGAGGGGCTCCAGTCTTATCTCACCCACTCTTGGAAAAAGGACCGCCCCTTCACCTTGGCGGCCACCCACCGGTTCTCATCCCATCACATCCTGCTCTATCAATGGCTGAGGCGGTATGGGCTTTCGGCCCCTGCCGATGTGGAAATCATTTTCCTGCCTCCCCCGCTCATGCCCCGCCATCTCAAGGCCGGGCATATCGACGGCTATTGCGTCGGTGAGCCGTGGAACTCCGAGGCGATTCTAGCAGGCACCGGCTGGAGCCCCGCGGTTTCTTCCGATCTTTCCCATGGCCACCCGGAAAAGGTGCTGCTCATGTCGGGAAAATTCCTGCGTGAGCGGAAGGATGAGGCCATCGCATTGGCCGCGGCTCTCTTGGAATCCTGCAAGAAGTGCCAGGATCCCGCATTTCAGAATGAAATGATCTCCATCCTCGCCATGAAGGAATACACCGGCGCGTCCGAAGAGGTTCTGAGAAACAGTCTCGGCGGAAAGTTCATCACCGGCACGGGCACCACCAGCGCCGCCTCGTTCCACGTCTTCCATGGAGAGTCCGTGAACTGTCCCACCGTGGAGAAAGCATCATGGGTGCTCGCTGGCCTCCGCAGCATCGGCATCCTTCCCGATGTCACCGCCGGCTCGCTTTCCCGAATCTATCGGGAAGACCTCTTTCACGCGGCAACGCTGTGCGCCAACGCGACATGAGTCCACTTCATCCCGCCGATGAAACAGCATCTCTGCGGTTAATTCCATAAAATCCGATTTGGCACCCGTGAAGCTATATCAACGGACGGCACATCCAACTCACCATGGAACCAATACAATCACTATCACGCCGGAAATTCCTTTCCGCCACCACCAAGACCACCGCGCTCGGACTGCTCGCCACCGGACTCCCCGCCGGCTGGGTCGGAGCCCAGACCGCCAGCGACGCACCGGAATCACCGAACGTCAACTTCGGCATCATTGCTCTAACGGACTGTTCGCCCATCGTCATCGCCCACGAAAAGGGCCTGTTCAAGAAGTATGGCATCAACTCCACCGTCACCAAGGGCGCGAGCTGGGCGGCCATCCGCGACTCGCTCTCCAATGGCGACATCCAGGCGACGCACATGCTGTTAGGGATGCCGATCGCCTCGACCATGGGTCTCGGCGGTGCACCGAAGAAGCCGATGATCGCGCCGTGGATTCTCAACCGCAACGGCCAGTCCATCAGCCTTGCCAACTCGTTGAAAGGCAAGGTTGCCGCTGATCCGAAAGCACTCAAACCGCTGGTGGATGCCGCGAAGGCCGCTGGCGCGCCGATGTCCTTCGCCATGACTTTCCCGCCGGGCACCCACGCCATGTGGATCCGTTACTGGCTCGCAGCCGGTGGCATCAATCCCGGCGATGCGGCGGGCGGTGGCGCGGACATTTCGCTCATCACCATTCCACCACCGCAAATGGTGGCCAACATGCAGGCCGGTAAAATGGATGGCTTCTGCGTGGGCGAGCCATGGAACGCCAAGACCATCAAGGATGATATTGGTTTCACCGCCACCAACACCCAGGACATCTGGAAGGATCATCCGGAAAAAGTCTGCGCCTTCACCGAGGAATTCGCCGCCAAGAACCCTAAGACCGTCAAGGCCGTCCTCAAGGCGCTCCACGAAGCCAGCGTCTGGCTCGACAAGATGGACAATCGCCCGGAGCAGGCGAAAATCGTCAGCGCGACAAGTTATATCAACTGCCCGCCGGAAGCCATCCTTCCCCGCCTTCAGGGGAAATACGACATGGGCGACGGCCGCAAGTTCCGTGATCCGAACTACATGATCTTCAGCGACCGCAACTGCAACTACCCGCAGTTGAAGTATGGCAAATGGTGGCTCACCCAGCTCCGCCGCTGGGGCTTCACCGAGGGGGCGCCGGACTACGAGGGCGTCGCCAAACAAGTCATGCGTTCCGACATCTACGAGGAAGCCATGAAGGAAATCGGCTACACCCACGGCGGTGCCAGCGTTGACAAGGAAACCTTCTTCGACGGCTCGGTCTTCGACCCCGCCGCCGACATGGAAGCCTATGCCGCCTCGTTCGCCGTCAAGACACTCAAAGGCTGATCCGCTAGATACACATACTCCCGGCGGATCGGTCCAATCCCGGTCCGCCCGGAGTTCATTCCCATCCCACGACCCCATGAAACTCTTCTATCAACTCAAGATCGACGCCATCCTCCTTCCCGCCATCGCGCTGCTCATCTGTCTCGGTGGTTGGGCACTCGTTTCCGGTCATTCCAAGGTCACCAAGTCCGTTGACGATTGGGGAGATCCGGTCACCAAGACCGAGCGCTTCGGCCTTTCGAAGAATCTCCCCTCTCCAGTCGAGACATGGACCGCCAGCAAACCCTACATCGTAGAACCTTTCGCCAAGCGCGGTGAACTCGACCAGGGCATCCTCAGCTTCGCCTGGCTTTCGTTGAAACTTGTCGCCCAAGGCTATGCCATCGCGCTGATCCTCGGCACCCCCATCGGCTTCTTCCTCGGGCTTTCGAAAAATTTCACCCGCGCCTTCGATCCCATCATCCAGATCCTGCGTCCCGTATCCCCTCTCGCTTGGCTGCCGCTCGGGATGGTTCTTTTCAGCGGATTGAAGATCATGGATGCCAACGGCCGCTCGGTATTTGGCACGTCGGATGCAGCAGCGCTGTTCACCATCGCCATCTGCGCCATGTGGCCCACTGTCTTGAACACCGCCGTCGGTGTTAGAGCAGTGCCGCAGGATTACCTGAACGTCGCCAAGGTCCTCAAACTCTCGAAGATGAAAACGCTCTTCAAGATCCTCATCCCCTCCGCCCTGCCCTACATGTTCACCGGATTCCGGCTATCGCTGGGGATTGCCTGGCTCGTTATCGTCGCCGTGGAAATGCTCATAGGCAAACCCGGTGTCGGTGGATTCCTGTGGCAGCAATACAACGCGAACAGCTATGCCCACATCATTCTTTCCATCCTCACCATCGGCGTCATCGGATTCGTTCTGGACCGTGCCATGAGCTTGGTCGAAGGACGGTTCCGCTCGGCTTGAGAGATGGGACTTATACCTATACGACTTATGAGACCTATTCTTGAACTCTCCGGCGTTACGAAAAACTTCGGCCGCGCCCACGAACTCACCACCGTTCTCCGCGATGTGAATCTCACCGTCGAAGAAGGCGACTTCGTTTCCATCATCGGCTACTCCGGCTCCGGCAAGAGCACGCTCATCAATCTCATCGCCGGCCTGCTCAAGCCGACCACCGGTGCCGCGTTGATGGATGGTAAGCCGATCGATGGCCCTGGTCCCGAGCGGGGCATTGTTTTCCAAAACTATTCGCTGCTGCCTTGGCTCACCGTCGGTGAGAACGTCCAACTCGCCGTGGACCAGCTCTTCCCGGAAAAGTCCGCTCAAGAGCGCAAGGAATACACCGCGAAGTATGTGGACATGGTGAAACTGACACCCGCAGCCGGAAAGTATCCCAAGGAACTTTCCGGCGGGATGCGCCAGCGTGTGTCCGTCGCCCGCACGCTCGCTGCGAATCCACGCATCCTTCTGTTGGATGAACCGCTCTCCGCGCTCGACGCGCTGACACGCGCCACCCTGCAGGATGAAATCGCCGATATCTGGCACAAGAACCGCACCACCGTCATCTGGATCACCAACGATCCCGACGAAGCGTTGCTAGTGGCTGATAGGGTCATCCCTCTCCTGCCCGGCAACGAAGGGGCAACCCTTGGCGCGGAGATTTCAGTGGACATCCAGCGTCCTCGTCTTCGCAACGAGGTGTTGAAAACCGAGGGCTTCAAAGACCTCAAGCTCCAGCTCGTCCAGACGCTCCTCGACGCGAAAAAGGAAACCATCCCCACCGTCACCAAGAAACTCGCCGCACCCGATATCCTGCCGGAAGACCTCGGCCACAAGCGGACTTCCAGCATTTTCAACCGCCCCGCGCCCCGCCGCCGCTCGCAGCTTGAGCGCGAAGAACTCAAAATCGAAGCCTCATGACCTCCGCCCACGCTCCCGTCCTCGAACTTTTCAAGCTGACGAAATCCTATCCGTCGGCGAAAGGTCCTGCCGTCATCGTCAAGGACTTCACCCTCAACTTCGCCGCCGGGGAATTCATCACGCTCATTGGCCACTCCGGTTGCGGAAAATCCACCGTGCTCTCAATGGTCGCCGGACTAACGGATGTGACCGACGGCGCGATGATCCTCGCCGGTCGCGAAACCAACGAAGCCGGCCCCGACCGGGGTGTCGTCTTCCAGTCCCCTTGCCTGTTGCCGTGGATGACCGCTTATGAGAACGTCATGCTCGGTGTGAATCAGGTCTATTTCACCGCTTCGAAGCAGGAGCGCCACGAACTTGCCGAATATTATCTATCCGTCGTCGGCCTCGGCAATGCGATGCACAAGTTCCCCGGTGATCTCTCGCAAGGGATGCGCCAGCGCGTCGGCATCGCCCGCGCCTTCGCCCTCCAGCCGAAGATGCTGCTGTTGGACGAGCCGTTCGGAATGCTCGACTCGCTCACCAAGATGGAGCTTCAGGAAGTCCTTCTCGACCTCTGGCGGCGGAACAAGCTCACCACCCTCATGGTCACCCACGACGTAGATGAGGCCATTTTCCTATCCGACCGCGTCGTCATGATGACCGACGGCCCCGAAGCCGAAGTGGGAGACATTCTAACAATACCGTTCGCCCGTCCGCGTGTCCGCACCGAGGTCATGGCGGATCCGCGCTATCTGGAAATCAGGAATCATCTCCTCACGTTCCTCAACGAGCGTTCCCACATCCGCCCCAGCCGCATCGCTGCGCTCAATTCTGGGGAAACTGAAACGGTCGGAGACTGCAACGCCCCGTCAGCAGCGCTCCAAGCGCACTGACCTCCGGAGCCCCGATTTTTTTGGGGAAAGTTTTCAAAAAAATCCGTTGCACGCGTGTAATGCCGTGCGATGCATAAATAGAGCCGGACGAGCTCGGATCAGAATCTGAAGTGCAGTAAGATGAACGCCGCGAAATCCTGAAGGGATAAGCGAAGATCCGAAAAAAATCGCCCGGCTCACTCTTGTAAGTGAGGCGGGAGAATGTCACGGAAAGCTGCACGACGACAAAGCTCCGGTTTGACTTGGAGCGGAGGCAAAGGTAACGGTGGTTGTAAGGGAAATCACTAGAATAGAGGCTAATATGGCAATGAAAGACATGCCAATCATCCATCCGATCTCCGGAGCGGGATCCAGCGGTGCGGACCGTCCGGAGAGATGATTTCCCAATGCAGCCCTGCGCTGTGAATGACTCTAACCGCCTGAACTCGCGCCGCTTCCGGCTCACATGAAAGCGAGGAAAATCCGATGCTTGCGAAATCATTGAAACACTATCTCGATGAGCGGAAAACCAAATACATCACCATCATCCACTCCCCCGCCTACAAGGCGCAGGAGGTGGCCCACTCGGCGCACATTCCGGAAAGCGGATTGGCAAAGACGGTGATGGTCATCATCGATGGCGCACTGGCCATGGCGGTGCTCCCAGCGAATCGGCGGGTGCGGGTGGAAGAGTTGCGGCGGGTGACCGACAGGGATGACATCCGGCTGGCGCACGAGGACGAGTTCAAAGCTTGTTTCCCGGATTGCGAAGCCGGCGCGATGCCACCGTTCGGCAATCTCTATGACATGTCCGTCTATGTTTCGCCGGAACTGGCGATGGAACCGGATATCATCTTTAACGCCGGATCCCACACGGAGCTGATCAAGATGGGATGGCTGGATTACAAATCGCTGGTGAAGCCGCGGATCGCGGAATTCGCGATGTGATCCCGGCAGGGATCGACCTCCGGGCGGTCCGGTTAATGGCCGTTCATGAGATGACTTACCGGCTCTCCATGAGCATCGCATTCGCAGGACCGTTGCGGAGAACGGTCCCTGCCTGCATAAACGCGCGAAATGAATTTGCCAAGGGGCCAGCCGGTTTGGGCTCCGCCACTTCTTCAAGTCTGCTATCGCAGACTCTAGATTCGCGCTCCAGTTGGGCTTCACTTCGTGATCTCGATGACCATCGCGCTGCATGGCGGGAGGTCGGGCATGGGGACTCCCGCCAAAGCGAGATCGCCGCGCGGGACGGTGGCGGTCCAGGTGGAGTCGAGGCGGTCGGTGAATTTCCAGGCAGCGTCGTTAGAACGGCCGGTGAACTCCCAGGCGTTTTCCGGGAGGCGGATGGTGACGCCGCGCAGGGTCTCGGCGGGGCTGAAGTTAGAGACGATGAGAAAGGATTGGCCGGATTTCGGATCGTGGCGGAGGAAGGCGTAGAGCCAGTGGCCGGAGGCGGTTTCCTCCCCTACCCGGCCGAACTTCGGGTTCTCCGCGTTGACGTGGTTGAGACCGTAGAATTCGCCGGCGGTGAAGGCCGGGGACTGGGTGGCGTGGATGAGCTTGGCATACCAGGCGCGGAGGGATTTCTGGTCGACGCTGAGTTTGCCGCCGTCGTATTTCCCGCCGTTCACCCACTTGGTGAACTCGGGCATGGACCAGTAGTCGAAGATGGTGGTGCGGGCGTCATCGCCGCCGAAGCCTTCCTTGCCGGCGGCGGGCTCGCCGACTTCCTGGCCACTGTAGAGCATGACCGGGCCGCGGCCCATGGCAAAGAGGACAGTGCTAACAGGCTTGCCCATGTTCATGCCGTGGCCGCCCCAGACAATGGGACTGGCGAGGCGGACTTCGTCGTGGTTTTCCGCGTAGCGGAGTGACTGATGGAAACGGGCGCCGGTGAAGGTGAGCGGGTCGAGGTCGTTGGCCCATTTTCCGGCGTCGTAGATGCCTTCGAGGACATCGTAGCTGGGATCGTCATAGACGGCGTCGAATCCGGCCTTGAGGAGTTCGTCGAGGACGTGGCCTTCGGTGAGTTTGGCGGGGTCGTTGTCGTAGGCTTCCGCAGAGAAGAAAACGCCGGGCTGGCGGGCGCGGGCCTGCCTAACGGCCCAGCGCCAGAACTCCATAGGCACCATGTGGGCCATGTCGCAGCGGAAGCCGTTGACGCCCATTTCCTGCCAGTAGGAGAGGATGGCATCCATGGTGCGCCAGGTTTTCGGCACGGCAGTTAGAGCAGCATCGGGAGCGGGGAGCGCGGAGGTGTCGCGGCCCTTGGTGTAGTCGTGGCCGTAGTTCAGCTTCACGGTTTCATACCAGTCGTTGATGGACGGCGACCATGAGATGACGTTGTTGCCGGTGACACGGCCGAAGGTGGTTTCCGGTGCGAAGAGGCCGTTGCAGCCAGGCATGGACGCGGTGGGCAGCTTGAGCGGCGGGCCGCCACCGGCGTCGTTTTTCCCGAGGTAATAGAAATGATTGTCGCGGGCGAAGAAAACGTCGTGGCTATCCCCCGCCCCGAAGGTGAGGTCCGGTTTCACATCGGACTGATAGGAGCGGGCGACGTGGTTCGGCACGAAGTCAATGATGACCTGGAGGCCGTGCGAGCGGCAGCGGTCGAGCAAGGATTTGAACTCCGCGAGGCGTTTGTCCGGATCGACGGCGTAGTCGGGGCAGACGTCGAAGTAGTCCTTGATGGCGTAGGGGCTGCCGGCAATGCCCTTGAGGATGTCCGGCGCATCGGCGGGACGGTTCGGATAGGCGGTGCCGCTGGCTTGTTCGAGCACGCCGGTGAGCCAGACATGGGTGAAGCCCATGGTTTTCAACGAGGTGAGCGCGGCATCGTTGATGTCATTGAATTTCCCGCAGCCGTTTTCCGCCAGGGTGCCATTGGTCTTGCGCGTCTCGTTCGCATTTCCGAACGTGCGGACCATGAGCTGATAGATCACGGGGCGGGTCGCCGCGGGGGCAGTGCTGCTGAGTGTCATCGCAGACAAGACAACACCGAGAGCGAGATTTTGCCAAGTCATGGTTCGATGAGGTCGGGGGTGGCCTTGGTATCATCCTTCACCAGCAGGGTGAAGCCGGCGGCGATGAGCATGCAGACGCCGCCGATGACGACGGCGGACAAGCGGTTCACGCCCTCGAAATTCTCCATCAGGCGGCTCAGGACGATGGCGACGAGGATCTGCGGGATGACGATGAAGAAGTTGAAGATGCCCATGTAAACGCCCATCCGGTTAGGCGGGAGCGCGCCGGAGAGCATGGCGTAGGGCATGGAAAGGATCGAGGCCCAGGCGATGCCGATGCCGCCGAAGCACACCCACTGGAGGATCACCGGATCCCGGACGAAGCCGACGGAGGCGAGGCCGAGGCCGCCGGCGATGAGCGAGAAGAAGTGGATCCATTTCGCGGCGAAGATCCTCCCGATCCACAGCAGGGCCATGGCGGCGAAGAAGGCGACGAGGTTGTAAACGGCGAAGCAGTTGTTCGCGAGGTCGATGCCATCCTTGTAGAGCTTCGAGGCGGTGTCGGTGGCGCCCATGATGTTACGGGCGACGGCGACGCTGAAGAAGATCCACATGCAGAACAGCCCCATCCAAGTGAAGAACTGGACGAACGCGAGCTGCTTCATGCGGGTGGGCATTTTTTTCAATGCATCGAGGATTTCCCCCGCGCCGCTGAATTCGTGTTTCGGCTCGTCTGGCTCCGGCGGGTGCTCGCGGGTGGTGATGACCGTCCACAGGACTGCTAGAAAAAATACGATGGCGCCGATGGTGAATGCGACGTGGACCGTCTGCGGGATCGCCTGTCCGACACCGGTCTCGGCGCTGATGCCGCCGTAGTCCCTGAGCCAGCCGGGCAGTTTCGACGCGATGACCGCGCCCGCGCCGATGAAGACCGACTGCATGGCGAAGCCGACGGTGCGCTGTTGGGCCGGCAGGAGATCCGCCACGAAGGCGCGGAACGGCTCCATGCTGACGTTCACCGAGGCGTCGAGAATCCATAACAGACCGGCGGCCATCCACAACGCGCCGGAGTGTGGCATGGCGATCAGCGCGAGCGATGCCAGCAGCGCGCCGATCAGGAAATACGGCCTCCGCCGTCCGAGGACGGGGTGCCATGTCCGGTCGCTCATGGCGCCGATGATCGGCTGGACGATCAATCCTGTTAGAGGAGCGGCCAGCCAGAGGAGCGGGAGCTCGCTCTCGTTCGCGCCGAGGTATTCATAAATGGCGGACATGTTTCCCATCTGGAGGCCCCAGCCGAACTGGATGCCGAAGAATCCGAAGGACATGTTCCAGATCTTGAGAAATGATAGACGCGGTTTTTCAGTCATCGTGGGTTGGGAGGGTTTTCGAAATCGCAGCTTAGCACCTGCCGATCCCCCCACCGCAAGCCTTGGGACGCGATTGGAAACTTTTCCCGGATTCAGGATGATTTCGCTAAACCGCTAGCGTTTATCGACATCCTCCTTGGATTTCTCCCGCTCCTCGCGGACCACGGCGAGCGCGTCGTAGAGGGCGAAGAGAAGGACAATGCCGGTCGCGAGGGCGCAACCGCCCCACCAGAAAAGCACGCGCCACGGGCTGGCCCAGATCCATGCGTCGATCAACCAGAGACCGATGGCGAGCATCCCGAGGGGGACGAGCACGAGATAGAACAACCATTTCCGGCGCTCCGTCCGGTCGTGGAGGATCGCCCGGGCGAGACCGGTGCTGTTGCTCCACGTTTCTGGCTTCTTTTCATCCATGGGTTTGAAATCACGGCATCGGGCTGAGGGCGTTGATATACCATTCCCAGATCCTCCAGGCCCCGAACATCCAGGCCACGGCCCCCATGGCGAGGAAGGGCCCGAACGGCAGTTGCTTGCCGAAGCCGATGCGCCCGACCAAGGCGGCGAGGATGGCGAAGATCGACGCGGCGAACAGCGAGAAGAACACGCCGGTCCAGCCGAAAAACGCGCCGATCATTCCCAACAGATGGACGTCGCCCATGCCCATCGCCTCGCGCGGGATCACGGTGGAGGTCGCCATGCCATCGAGCGATTTGATTTTCATCAACTGATGGATGGTGCCGTCGGACAACTGGATTTCCTGTTCGCGGATGATCAACTGGCCACCGCCCACCGACTCTCCGCTCACGCGGATGTCCGTCGTTTCGACTAACAAGCGGTCCGACTTGCGGGAGAAAATGTCCCACCAGGCGATCTCCTCGCCATCGATGATGAACAGCATCGGGTCCTGGTCGTTTTCGGGTTCCTTGAGCGACCACGCGACGGGCTTGTCGAACTTCAGAGCTTTTTTGCCGAAGGCGAGTTTGCCGAGTTCCACGACCAGCCAGAGTCCGACAAAGCCGAAGATCCAGCCGATGACGCCGGATTTCAGGCCAGCGAACCAGTTCCCCGCCTCGCCGCCGAGGACCGGCAGTTGCGGCCACAGCGCGCAGGCGGCGAGGCCGACCGCGGTTCCGCCCCAAGTCAGCGAACATGGGATGATGAGATGCTCGGCATCGATGAAAGTGATGGAAACCAGCAGCGCCATCAGCACCCACAGGCAGATCACCACCGGAATGGAATGCGCGGCGAACAGCCACCAGACCACGCAGTAAAGCACGGCCGTTAGAAGTTCCACACCGAAGTAACGGAAGGCGATGGGCGCGTGGCATTCCTTGCATTTTCCGCGCAGCCACAGCCAGCTGACGAGCGGGAAATTCAGCCACATCGGGATCGGATTCTTGCAGAGCGGGCAGAACGAGCGTTTCGGCTCGTTGACGGACATCCCTAACGGCACCCGGTAGATGACCACGTTCAGGAAAGATCCGATGCATGCACCGAGGAGAAACACCGGGAGAAACCAGATCCACGGTTCGAAAGGCAGGTTGTAAGGTGAGGTGAACAAGGTGCCGCCATTCAAGCCACCAGCGCCCGCGTGCCAAGGACAAAGCGAGGTGCGGCGGGTCGCTAGATGGAGGTCTTGAATGCGGTGCGCCCATGGACTGCGGGGACATGTCCCCGCTTTGGCACTGGCCGACATGTCGGAGCAGTCCAAAGTTCGGAAATTGGCCCTGAAAATGCAGGGGTGCGTGACGAGTGGGACCTTGACGCCCGCCACCCACCCATTTTCAAATCCACCATGAGCCAAACCTCGCTGACTGCTGCCGAACTCTCCCCCATCGTCGCCGCCCTCGCGGAGGGAAACCGCGCGTTCATGGACACCTATCCCGGCGAGTCCGACCGGCGGCAGGCGGTGCATACGGTTTACGGCGGGGCGCATCTGTTCAAGGCGGACTCGACCGGGAAACTCGGCGTGGTGGCGTTGCGCTCGTTGAAGGTATTCGCGCCGGATGCGGCGGAGCTGGCGCGGGTGTTGGGGGCGGATTGGGAGCCGGTGTTTGCGGAAAAACTGTATGCGCGGATTGTCGAAAAACTGAACCGCGAGCCGGTGGAGGATTTCCGGTTGGATTTCGAAGATGGCTACGGCAACCGCGTCGATAGCGAGGAAGACGGCCACGCGGAGGAAGGCGCGCGGCAAGTGGCGGCGGGTCTAGCAGCGGGGACCTTGCCACCGTTCATCGGCATCCGGATCAAGCCGTTCAACGAAGACCTGCGGGAACGCTCGATGCGGACGCTGGATATTTTCATCACCACGCTGGTTCGTGAAACCGGCGGCAAGCTTCCTCCCAACTTCGTGGTCACGCTGCCCAAGGTGCAGCTCGCGGCCCACGTCAGCGCGGCGGCGAATTTGCTCTCGGTGCTTGAGAAAAAACTCGGGCTGCCCGACGGCACAATCCCGATCGAGCCGATGATCGAGACTCCGCAGTCGATCATCGACCGGCATGGGAATTGCCCGTTGCTGTCGATCGTGAAAGCGGCGGAAGGACGCTGCCACAGCGTGCACTTCGGCGTTTACGATTACACGGCCTCCAGCGGGATCACCGCAGCCTATCAGGCGATGGGCCACCCGACGTGCGATTTCGCGCGGGCGCACATGATCGTCTCGCTGGCGGGAACCGGCGTCCATCTATCCGACGGCGCGACGAATATCCTGCCGGTCGCTCCGCATCGTGGTGAATCACTGACAGCGGAGCAGATCGCATTCAATTCCGCCGCCGTGCACGGGGCATGGAAAATGGGTTTTGACGACAACATGCATTCGTTGGTCAACGGAATCTATCAAGGATGGGATCTGCATCCGGCGCAGTTCGTCGCGCGTTACGCGGCGGTTTACAGCTTTTTCCTGCAAGGGTTGGAAGCGGCGTCCGGGCGGTTGAAGGCGTTCGTGGAAAAGGCGGCTCTGGCGTCGTTGTTCGGCGACGTGTTCGACGACGCCGCGACCGGGCAAGGGCTGTTGAACTTCTTCCTGCGCGGAATCGCGTGTGGCGCGATCACCGAGGCGGAGGCGCTGGAGACGGGGCTGACGCTGGAGGAGATCCGGTCGCGGTCGTTCTATCAGATCCTGACAGGGCGGAGGAATCGCGCGGAATAAATTCCGCGCTCCAGTTATCTGGCCAGTTCGTGATCGGACGCTTTGACGCCTTTTTTGGAGCCATTGAACTGGAAGGCGCTGGGCTGATAGTCGCCGACCAGCGTGACATCGGCCTTGGCGGGAATTTCGATGCCGGCACCCCAGAAGACGCCGTTGACGACGAAGCGGCGGAGATCCTCACTCTTGAGATCGGTGGCGGCGCCCATGGTGGTGCAGAGGATCTTGTTGGTTTTCCCCGAGGCATTCCTCACCTCGCGGGTCCAGGCGACGGGCATCATCGGGGTGTTGATGTCCTGCTTCTGCTTGTCGCTGGCGCGCTGCTTTTCACGGGCTGCGGGTGGGTCTTTCGGGTCCATCGCCTTGAGGACCTGGCCGCGCAGGAGGATAGTCGCATCGGCGGGCGGATAGGCTTCGTAAACGTCGGAGTCGGCGAAGATGTCCTTCACCCCGCGCAGCAGCGGGTTTTTTTCCGCACCGGGTTCGATGACCGCGCGGGCGGCTTCCACCTTGTGATTCCCCCAGTGGCTGACCCAGCCTTCGCCGAGCACCTTCTTGCCAAAACTGTTATACTGCTTGAACGCGCTGGAGTCGGGAAGCTGGAACGAGTGGGTACTGGTGCGCAGGCCGATGACCGGGACGCCGCGCTGGATGGCGGCGTCGAAATGTTTCATGGCGTCGTCCGGCCATTTGCGGAAACGCAGCGAGGTGATGATGACGTCGGCGGAGTCGAGCGCTTCGGGTTTTCCGAGGCTGTCGCCCTTGTTAGGATCGATGACGCCGTCGGCATCGGTCGAGAAAAGCACGGTGCACGCGAAACCCTGGCGCTGGCTGAGGATCTTGGCCAACATCGGCAACGCTTCCTCGGAGCGGTATTCCTCATCGCCGGCTAACAGCACAATCTGCTTTCCCGCGCCCGGTCCTTTTCCCGGCGGATAGGAAACCCAACCGGGTCCGGATTCAGAACGGGCGGGCATCATGGTGGCGACGAGTGACAGGCCGAGGGCGGCGATGGGTTTTTTCATGGAGATCGGGTTTTACCGGGCATTCCAAGGCGATCTTTCGACAGCGGGGAAATCCGGTGGTCATGGATTTTCCCTGACTACAGTGGGTCGCGGCGGAGGCTGGGTGACTTCGGCAGGGAGTCCGGTGGCGGGCGTTTCCACCGAATCGGCGACGGGTGGAACTTCGGACGGTGGAGTTTCGGGAGGCTCCTCGCGCTTGACCTTCAAAGAGCCGGGGTCTCCTCCGAAGCGTTGTTCGAGAAACTCGTAGCCCTTGATGGCTGCAAGGATCAGACCGCAGGAAAGCGCCAGCGTGCCGAGGGCCGCCACCCATCCACCCGACGATGCGTGTTCCGCCCTGCTTTCTTCCCTCGCGGAATGCCCGGTTTGCCACGATGAGCTAACGACATCGCCCGGCTGGAATGCTACGGGCTCCAGGGCGTCCAGCCATAGCCGCGCGTCCACTCCGAGGAAATCGCTGTATTGCGAGAGGAAACTTTTGGCATACGTGGGGCTGGCAAACACCGAAAAATCCTCAGCCTCCAAGGCCTCGATGACCGAGCGCGAAATACGGGCCTTGGAAACAATGTCATCCACGCTCAAGCCCGCGGTTTCGCGTGCCTTCCGCAACTCCTCGCCGATCTGACCCGAATTCTCTTCCACGCTTTCGCCGCAGATCATACGCCGATGACGGGCATCCGCAAGCACCGGGCCATTGCGATTTGACGAAGTCGCGATGACCCCTCACAGTCCGCCGCGATGTCTGAGATGAAGCACGTGCTGTTTGTTTGCACCGGAAACACCTGCCGCAGCCCGATGGCGGAAGGTCTCTTCCGGTTGGCGTTGAAGGACCGGGAAGACTATGAAACCAGTTCGGCTGGCGTCGCCGCGTCGAAGGGGGCGCCGTGCAATCCGGAAACCGCGGTTCTTTTGAAAAAGCGTGGCACCAGTCTCGATGGATTCAGCAGCCGGATGGTGTCGGATGAAATCCTCGCCAAGGCGACCCACGTCTTCGCGATGACCCAAGGCCATCTGCAAACGCTCGAAGCCCGGTTTCCCCAACACGCGGACAAATTCTATCTGGTCTGCGAATTCGTTGAAATCCCCAACGAAGGCATTGGCACTGATGTTCCCGACCCTATCGGGCTTGGCCGACGTGCCTACGAAGAGGTGGCCGAAATGTTCGATGCCGCGATCCCGTCGATCATCGCCTACATCGACCAGACTTGGAAGCCGGCGGAGTGATTTATCAAACCATCCCCAGCTTCATCCGGCCTTCCTCGGAAATCATTTCCTGATTCCACGCGGGGTCCCAGACGAGTTCGACGCGGGCGTCGTCGATGCCGTCGATGGTCATGATTTTCGCCTGGGCGTCGGCTGCGATGACCGGTCCCATGCCGCAGCCGGGAGCGGTGAGCGTCATCTTCACGGCGACGGTTTTTTTCCCTTCGGATTCCTCGATGATGCAGTCGTAAACAAGGCCGAGGTTGACGATGTCCACCGGGATTTCCGGATCATAGACGCCCTTGAGCTGGCTCCAGACTTGTTCTTCGAGCGGCGCATCCTTGAGCCGGATGACCTCCGCCTGCTTCTTGACCTCTTCTTCCGGGTTCACTCCCAGCGCATCCGCATCCTGCGAAGAAATCCGTGCAAGTCCTTGGGATGTAGCGACTGTGTAAGTTCCGCCGAGACGTTGGGTAATGAAAACTGCGGTACCCGCTGGCAGTGATAGGGTATCGCCGCTCGGGATCTGGATGGCGGCGACTTCGCGGGTGAGCTTGATTTCCTCGTGCATGGGCGGAGTTAAAACCAGCCCGCCGCAGACGGCAAGGGATGAGTTTTGAGATATCAGGGAGTTCCCGAAGGAACCGTGATCGGGCCGGGTGTTAGCCAGGAAGTCGTCCATTCCGGATGGCCTGGCTGGGCCTTGGCCTTCACTTGGGTTTTCCAGTCCTGATCGGTCAGGCGGCTCTGACCGTAGGGCTTGGTGAATTCGTAATAGGTGAAGGACGGTCCGCCGTGCAGGCAGCGTTGGCCATTCACGTCGACAGCGACGAGCATCAGGGCGGCGTTTCCGGTGGCGTTGTAGAGGATGGCACCGGGATCGCTGGTTAGAACGCCGTCGGGAGTATCCGTGTGCACATCTGTTACAAGCGGATCCCACATTTCGGACGGGTGGGGATCAGCGGGGCTCGCAAACGCGCTTTTTAGATACATTTCCGTATACCAGCCGGAATAACTGCGGGCTCCTACGCTGTAGGCGTCGAATACACTATGCACAATACTCTGGATGAAAGACGTTTGGCTGGCTGAGAAAGCAACCTGATCGACCTCGCTCTGAGCGACTTCAGTGAGTGATTGGAGTGAGGATGACATGCTGCTGAAATGAGCCAGCCATTCAGATTTGCGGGTGGCGAGATTTACGGGAATAGAGCTATTATTGGGGGGGACGGGTGGTCTTGAATAGGTTCCTGACATCGGAACTGTGGCGAGTGTGAAGGATGCGAAATCCACCAACTGCTTCATCGCCGCATAGAAAGCAGGGCGCGGCTCGACATAGCCAGCCGGATAGAAGCACAGGACCGGCGGTGTGTAGCTTTGTTTGGCATAGAGCAAAAAGTCATGCCGCAGCTCGGTCCACCCCGCGAGTTGGGTTTGGACGGTTTTCCATTTCCATGCTTCGGTGCGCAACGCTTCCGGCACGGTGGAAGGCATCGGCTCCGACAAGGTGCGCAGGGCGGCGAGCTGATGCAGGTAGAGTGTGCCGCCCCAGGCTGAGGGCGGTTGGCTGTCCATGATTTCACGGATGGACACCAGTTCGCGGGAAAAATCGAGGCCGTCGCGATAGGGCACGCCGGACAAGGAGGCCATGCGTTGGGCGAGATGACCGGCAGGTGTGTTGTTTCCCATCACTGCGAAATTAATGTCCAGCGCCGAGGGCAAACGGCGTAGAACTCGCTTCATCGGTGGCCCGGTCGGATCTGAATTTTCGCGCCAGAGGTTGTCGAAAACCATGCGTCCCATCGCCCAGCTTTCCGGAGTGAACCGCTGGCCCAAGAAAGTGAACGAGCGGGGCAGAACGAGCTTTGTCTCTCCGAGCGGTGCCGGGATCGGATGTGCCAGAATATCCTGCACTCCCGCTTGGCCTGACTGGATGCGGACAAGCAGATTTTCCAAAACTGAGGTGGAGGTGAAGGCGGACGATAATCCGAGATTCTCCGACTGGAGGATTTCCAGAAGCTGGGGAGGAGTCATCGAATCCGTCCGTCCGACAAAAGGCGTCAGGATGCGGTCGATTTCCTCCCACTCGTCCATGAGCCCGGCATCCCTCAGCGCCAGAGTCAGCACCACGGCGGCTCCCAATTGGCGGAGTGACAGATCACCCGCCCTCTCGTCGATTCTGAAATCGACGGTCCCGAGCCACATCATCGTGCGGAAATAGCTCTTCAGCGTCTCGGAATTGGCGTAATGGGAACGAGGACCAAACTGGGTCCAATCGACGATCCGCGTGCCTCCGAACATGGATTCAGTCAAAGCCGAAGATGCTTCCACGGCTTTGCGGGCAAAGCCAACCGGAGGAGGAGAAGTAAATGGAGGATTGAGAGGTGTGCCCAAATAATTTGCCAGGGACTTGCCAGTGCTAACGAAACTCAGGGCATCGGTTCTCCCCGTGGCGAGGGCGGAGGGCATGCCGTTGCCACTCAAATGGGATTGCAAACCATCGACCAAGGTCACCAGCCTTGGACGCAACGCCAATTCCTCGATTTCCTCCAACATCGTGATCCATGTCCGGTGCCAGGCGTGGAGGATGGAGTCGCTGGTGACAAATACAGGCAGGTCATCCGTCCAGATCTTGTAGTAGAGATCGGCGAAACTAACCGAGCCGCGCGGCTCGCTGACGACGAAGCCGTTGGTGAGCAGTTTCTGTTGGGTTGCCGGGTCGAGCCGGAAATCGGTGAGCCGCTGGTTGGTCGAGCCCGGTGGCAGCGCTGCATTCCAGGCGGCTGGGTCCGCATTCCACTCGGAAAAATACTCGGCCGTGGCCACGTCGAATGACAGGCCGGACAGGCTGGGACCGTCGGGATAAAGAGACGCGAAGTTGCCAAGCGTGATGTCGGTATTCCACGAAAGGCGCTCCGCCATCGCCGTGCCGTATCCAAAAACATCGGCACCACCCGCAGCCAGGAACGATGGCGTGTCAGTCACCTTGACCCGGAAAAACCGCGTGCCACCGGGATCAAGAATATCCAGAGCCGACTGCACGGGGCCACCCGGAGCACTGATCACAGCGTCTCCCACAGGATTCCAAGAGCCCAGAGTGGTGCTGCTCTCCAATTGTGTCCGCCGGGTGGTCAGTGAGTTTGGAATAGCCGCCGGAGGAATCGTCCAGTTCACACGGGCTTTTCCGGGCAGCCTCTGGAACTGCACTTCCGGTTCCCCGGCATTCGAACCGGCTCCGGATACACCCAGGAGAACTGCGGTGGAAATGGCGATTTTTACCGAGCCGGGTTTCATAGCGCCCACGCTTCACCATTTTTGTTAGCATTGCCACAAGAATCCTTCCGGTGACAATTCTTTCACCTCCGGATTCGTGACAAGAATTAGGATGGTCCAATCGGCCGGAAATGGCGGATTATTCCGGCAGTCAGGCAACTACCGCCAATGAACCAACCGCAATCCATGGCCGACGCCACGACGATTCCCCATTTCACCACCGGATTGGGTGTGGATCGGAGCGGCGAGGCGGTGGCATTGATCGAACGGATGGCGAAGGAGGACGGCTCGGCGCTGACGGAGCTGCACGAAATGTGGAGTCCGGTTTTGCTTGGAGCGGCTTGCCGGATGCTGGGCGACCGGCGCGAGGCCGAGGAAGCGGTACAAGACACCTTCGTCCGGATGTGGCATCGCTCCGCAGACTACGATCCAAAACAATCTCCCCCGTTTGTCTGGGCCTTCGCAGTGATGCGCGGTTATTGCATCGACCGGCTGCGCTACCGTCACCGCAGCAAACGGGATTCCTCGCGGGTGGTGCCAATCCACCTGCATGCGCCGCCGGAAGAGATCGAAGATTCGCGGGTGATGGCCCTCGACGATTGGCGGCGGGTCCGCGCCGCGCTGGGTGTTCTCGAAAAAGAAGAACGCCGATGCCTGGAACTGGCAGTTTTCCTGGAATACACCCACTCGGAGATTTCCGCGCATCTGGGAACTCCCTTGGGGACGGTGAAAAACCGACTCCGCCGCGCTTTGGAAAAAGTGCGCAACCAACTATCACGCCATGAATTCTGATCCACACGAGAACGCCGCCTGGCGCACCTTTGGAATGCTGGATGCCGACGAGGCAGCCGGTTTCGACGAGGCCATGCGCCATGATCCGGAGTTGCGAAACGCCTATCGGGAAATGGACTGTCTCGCCACCGCGGTGGCCGTGGCTAGCACGGTGCCCGTCGCCCCTCGGGCAGGGCAACTCGAGCGCCTGCATCTGAGGCTCGGACTCAACGCATCCAAGCGCACCAACTGGTTCGGCATTTCCGGCTGGGCGGCCGCGGCGGCCCTAACCATGATCCTGTTACTCGACCGGAATCCGGTGAAATCCAACCAAGTGGTTGAAAATCATCCGGCCACTCCGGTGCTCTCCCAACTGAAGCGACCTCACGTCGCAACTCCGGAGCCATCCCCAACCGAAGACGACGAATCCAACGTCGCCCGCCAAGTCGAACCACAGCATGACGTGCTGCCCGTCGCCAGCGCGGACATTGACGGCAAAGGCTTCGCCAAGGTGGAAACGAAACGGCTGATCCAGGAAATCGAAGTCCTGCGAGACGAGCTGGAAAATTTCCAGGAGCGGGATCGCAAACGTTTCGAACCCGTCGCCGGGATGTCGTGGCCCATCGTGATGCGGATGGTTCCTCCCGGTAGCTCCGGTGAAATCAGCGGTGGACTGGCCTTGAACAAGGAGGAGCCGCCGATCACTGCGATTCTGGGTGATGCCCTGACCACCGCTGGAGTTGCTTCCGCCGGATATGGGCAAAACGTGGTGCGAGCCGGCGAACTGGCCACCCCGAAGACCGAGCCCTCGGCGATCCCGATTTATGATGCAGCGAGGGACACCGGCACGCTGGTCGTCAGCAATCTATCGAACAAACAACCTAACGTAGAGCGCTACCTGTGGGTGGAAACCCAAGAAGCTGGCAAACCGGTGTATGTAGGCAGGCTTCCCGAGTCCAACAACCAAGGGGCGGACTCCTTCGA
Organism: Verrucomicrobiota bacterium; assembly: GCA_040386755.1. GTDB lineage: Bacteria > Verrucomicrobiota > Verrucomicrobiia > Verrucomicrobiales > Akkermansiaceae > Luteolibacter. The sequence goes on from JAZKEY010000003.1 coordinate 148,499, forward strand.
TTTCAACCTGGGTTCCACGGGGATCATCCCTTCCGCATTCATTCTCACCGAGGGCAGCAGCACCGGTGAACCGATCACACCGTCCAAAGACAACACCATCCTCGTGGGACCTTACTGAGATATCCGTCTGTTCGGGTGTCACTGAAACTGCGGGGACATGTCCTGAGTCGAAGGCGATTCAGGCAAGGAAGGGCGATATCCGATCGCCCGGTCCATGAGAAAGCCAATGAAAAGCGGCTTCCTCACCTCATCGGCTTTTCCATGGGGACGGCGGACAGATTCAGCTCCTCGATTTTTCCGTCCTCTGCTTGTGGGTAACGGGCAGGACATCGCCACGCTTTCACACCGTGACAATACCCGGTTTGAAATCACCAACGGATGCTGATGGAGAACCCGATGCGTGGATCTCCAACAACATCATCCAACGTTCACCCGCCGGTGATCGCACGGCAATCCCGTGAAATCCCGGCGTTGCGCGGCCAATGACCTTTTCCTAACGGTCTCTGGCAGCCTCCCACGAACGTGGGACGGGAGGCATCCCATTTTGGTGTGAGGACACCGCTTCTCATTGATCGGAACGAAGCGACACTCCTAGCTTCCTCCGCTTCTGGAATCGCGCGGACCACAGTTTGCCCACGGTGCGTTTCTATCAGATTTTAAAAACCTTCCGTTAAAACCCATGAAAACCCGCACAAAATCCAATCCTTTCCTCCGCCTTGCCAGCCTTGGTGTCACGGCCTTTGCCGTGGTGACATTCAACCCGCAATGCGCACAAGCCGCCAACCTGACATGGGACACCGTAACGGGAGATGGAACCACGATCACTCCGGGCAACGGCACTTGGGATACCGTTGTGGGCAACTTGAAGTGGAACAACGCAGGAACCGACACCGTGTGGTCTGCTGCGAATTCCGCCATTTTCGGAGGCGTGGACGGCACCTATGCGATTACGTTGGGTTCTTCGTTTTCGGCTCAGGCGATGACTTTCAACAACAGTGGATACACCCTGAGCGCCACCAGCGCTCAGACCCTGTCACTGACCAACACCGGCAACGTCGTCACCGTGGCCGCAGGCAAATCGGCCACCATCGGAAACAATGTCGTTGTCGCGGTCAATGTGAACAACGGAACTTCCACGACCGTCTCTCTCGCGGCATCGGCAGGAAACGACTCGACCCTCAACATCGACAGCGGCGCGACACTGACCAAGAACGCGAACGGGGGAACCGGACAACTCCAGTTCACCACATCCACCGCCAGTACCAACGGCATCGTCAACGTGGCCGGGACCGTGAAGTATGAGGTCACTTCGGGGACCTCGCAGATCGTGATTGGTCAAACCAGCGGGACAACCACGATGAACGTGAACTCCGGGGGCTTGTTGACCACCAACTCCACGGGATCGGCTTCCAGCTTGGGGAGCATCGTCCTTTCGAACAATGGCGCGACGTCCGTCCTCAACCTGGCGAGTGGCGGCGCGGTCACCTTGTCAAATACCAGTTCCACCTCCGGCTTGAACATCGCGCGAACGGGAGCTGGCGGCGGCACGATGAATCTCAACGGCGGAATCCTCACCACTCCCCGCGTTTTCAAGGGAGTGATCGGTACCCCCGGCGCGGCCAGCGGGATCTTCAACTTCAACGGCGGCACCCTCACCGCCAACGTGACGAACAACACCGATTTCATGACCGGCCTGACCCGGGCGAACGTCCGTGACGGCGGTGCGAAGATCGACACAGGCAGCTTCAACGTCACCATTGCCCAAGCCCTTCTTCACAGCAACATTGTCACGAACAATCCGGTCACCGGCACACCGGACGCGGCCACCGACGGCGGCTTGACGAAGAGCGGCTCCGGAGTGCTGACTCTGAGCGGTGCCAACAACTACACCGGAGCCACGGCGGTCAACAATGGCACCCTGAGTCTAACGGGCTCCCTCACCTCGGCAATCAACGTCGCCAGCGGTGCGACCATCACCGGCACCGGCAGCACGACCGGGTTACTGACGATGAGTGGCGGATCCACCTTTGCCGCCAACACCTCGGGAACCGCTCTCACGGCCAATGGCGTTGCATTCACCGGAGCCACAAATCTCATCTTCAACGGAGCCACCACCAATGGTTCCACTTACGATTTGTTTACTTATGGCGCGGGCGGCGTAACGGGACTAGGCAACCTAACTTCCACTTTCCGGACCACCTTCAACGACACCGGCACCAAGGTCACCGGCACCGTTTCCACCGGCACACGGACATGGAACACCACCAGCGGCGTTTGGGAAATAGGCGGGGCCGGGACCAACTGGTCGGAGGGCGACCAGAAATACTTCAACGGTGACACGGTGATCTTCGGCGATCCGGCATCTAGCAGCACGGTCACGCTGAACGGCACCCTGCTGCCCGCGGGCGACGTGACGGTAAACAATACCAATGCCTACACCTTCAGCGGCAGCGGCTCCATCAGCGGCAGTGCGGGTCTGACCAAGGAAGGCAGCGGTGACCTAACGATTTCGAACGCCAACACCTACACCGGCGCAACCTCGGTGAAAAACGGAACGCTCATCCTCAGCTCGACCGGCAGCCTGCCCGGTTCCGGCTCGCTGATTTTGGGTGACGGCACCACCAACACCAGTGGCATCTTCCAACTCGGTAACGCAGGTGGCGCGGTCAACGCGAGTTTGGCCAGCATTGCAATCGCCGGAACCGGCACCGCCAATGCGGTGGTGGGCGGCAACGCGAGCGTCTCGACGCTCACGATTAACAGTGCTTCCAACGTGACGTTCGCCGGCATTCTCGGCGGAGGCGGAACCAACCAGAACAACCTCGGACTCACCAAATCCGGCCCGGGCATTCTGACCTTGTCCAACACCGCTAACAGCTACAGCGGTCAAACCATCATCAACGGCACCGGGTCCGCGGGCATCTTGCAGATCGGCGCGAACGAAGTCATTCCGGATGCCTCGGAGGTGGTGATTTCCAATGGTGGAAAATTTGTAGTAGGCCTCGCTGCATCGGGAAGTTATACGGAGACCATCAAGGGTCTTAGTGGCGCAGCTTCTGCAGCATCCCTTGTTGAAGCTTTCGATGCCGCCTCCGGCGGCACCGGCATCACGGGGAATTTGATCATCAACACCGCAGGCGGCACCTACGACTTTGGTGGATTTGTCCGTGACCGCGGCGGCAGCATCATGACGATCACCAAAAGCGGGACCGGCACGCAGATCCTCTCTGGCGCGAATACCTACTCCGGCGCAACCACGATCAACGGCGGAACACTGCAAATTGGAAACGGCGGAACCACCGGCTCCCTCGTCTCGACCACCGCCATCACCAACAACGCGACTCTGGCCTTCAACCGCTCGAATGCGCTGGCTTTCAACAATGTCATTTCCGGAACGGGAGACGTCACCCAGATCGGTGCGGGCACCACGACCCTTGGCGGTGTCAACGATTATACCGGCGCGACCACCATCGTCGGTGGGACGATCGCACTCTCCGCGACCGGCACGATCGACGGCACCAGCGGGGTTTCCCTCGGCACCACCGGCACGTTCGATGTCTCAGCCAAGGGCGGGGCCGGCTACACCGTGAACAACCTAACGGGCTCGGGCAATGTCATCGGCTCGCTAACCGTTTCCACCGGAATGGCCATCGGCAACTCCCCTGGCACCGTGAACTTTGGAAGCAATCTCACGCTGGGCGCATTGTCCACCGTCACTGCGGAAGTCACCGGTGGTGCAGCTCCCACGGTCGGCAGCGCGGACCTCGGAAACGTCGCGGGCAACCTGATCATCACCGCCGGCTCGGTCCTCGATCTCGTCCAACTCGGGACCTATACGATCGGGAATAAATTCACTTTGTTCAGTTACACGGGCACCCTCGCCGGAACATTCACCGACGTCTCCAACACCATCCTGAACGATGGCGACACCTTCAACGACGCGGGTGGAATATGGATGATCGATTACGACGATCTCTCCAGCGGAGCCAATGGAGGTACAGGCAGCAGCTTCGTCACCGTCACCGCGATCCCGGAATCCGGCACCGCGGCACTGCTTGGGGGCTTTGGGTTCATCGCCTTGCTGCTGCGCCGCCGGTCCTCTTGAGAAGCCCATCCCGTTGAGCGGCAGGAGACGAATTGAGTCTCCTGTCGCTTCATGGATGTGTGCTCATGCTGCACCCCGGATTGCAAAACGCGCTGCTCATGCCACGCTGCTCGTGCCGTGGCGGTTTCAGCTCTAACGGATACGGTGCTCTCGCCGCAAAATTCCAATCCCTGAAAAATCACCAACTGGTGCTAACGGAAAACTCGATGCGGGGATCTCCATCGATGTCATCCGGATGGTCGATGGGAATTCCGAGATCGACCCGAGCGGACACCACTTCCTCAAACCGCCAGCGCATGCCGACGCCGACCGAGGCGAGTTGTCCGGCGTCCGTGTCCTCGTCGCGATGCAAGGCTGCGGCATCGATGAAGGTGAGTCCTTGAAACGTTCCGGTCTTCGGAGTCTGATAGAATTTCGACTGAAGCTCAAGGGTGGTGACGATGCCGGTCGAGGCATAGCCGACGGTTTCATCGAATCCACGGACGCGGTTGTAGCCACCGGCTGATAGTTGATCCGATGATAGCAAGCTGGAATCCGACCACTGGGCACGTGCTCTACCGGCCAAGATTGCGTGCTCGCCGAGCTTCAGGGTGCGCTCCAACTCGAAGCGGCCGACCAGCGATTCGGCACCGGAGCCGCCGAGCGCGATGTAGTCCTCGTCATCGGAACCGAAAATCCCCTGCCCCGGATTGTAGGACAGCGCGGCGTCGAGGCGGGACATGCCGAAACTGTCGGACCGGCGGCCCTTCCATCCGGTTTCGATGTTGAAGAACTTCACCGTTTCAGACGGACTGTTGGAAAAAAAATAGTCGTTGTTACGGAATTCCAGCCCCATCCGCCATTCCTGGCTGATCGAACGCCAGCGCGGCAGCGGTACCCGGTAGCCGAGCGCGAGCCGCGAGAACTTGCCGCTTTGATCGATCGGTCCGGTGCTCTCGGATTGGGATTCCGTGTAGCCTAACGAAAGCTGGAGCAGGTCACGGACCGGTAGCGGGATTTCATAAATACCGCTGACGCCACGCAAATGATCCGGGTTGAGCGCCGAGGTGACCTGCGCGGTGATCCGGTGGTCGAGCTTGAAAAGATCGCCATACTGGAAACCGAGGAACAGCCGCTCATCGCCGAGATCGTTGCTGAGTTGGTTGTCGATTCCCGCGTAACCGCGCCATGGTTTGGATGCGGCGAGACGGAGCGTTAGATCGAGTGTTTCGGGCGTCGGTCCGTCGGCATAGGAAATGGACGCGCGCCGCAGCGGATTCTCATTCATCCATTCCAGATCCTCAACAATGGTATCGCCGGAAATCTCATCGCCCGGACGGGTCCTGAACGCCTTGGCCGCGAATGCGCCGCCGAACGCCGGTTTGCCTGATAGAAGCACCTGCCCGGCGTGGGCCGGCTGGATTTGAATGGCCACAATGCCCGAAGTGATTTCCTGCTCCGGAAAAGTGACCAGCATGAATGGCCGCCCTTGGTAACGGAACGCCACCTCCAGTTTTTTCGTCAGTTCATCCAGCGAGCGGAGGGAGACCGGCTGGCCAATCGACGGCTCGGTGATTTTCCGGATCGCTGCGGATTCCTTGACATTGAATCCATCTATCAGTAATCCATCCTTGGACTGCCGCTGGAGGTCGAGCGCGGATTCGGAACGGCTGGCGATGGCCAGGCCACGGAGTGCCGGAAGGAGGACATCATCTTGTCCCGCCTTCACGCCATCCGACGTGTCCGCTTCCTCCCGGACCGCACGCTCCGGGGCGCGGGATTCGCTCGGCGGGGTTGGACGATTTGCCTCATCCGGGCTCAAGCCGAACAATGGAATGGGGACGAGGGTACACAGCGATACCAGGGAAGCGGTGGCTTTCATCGGAAATGGGGCAAGAAAAAGCCGCCGGAATCACCCGGCGGCTTAGAGGAGTTAGATCATCGGATCAGGAGGATCAGCGGAGGAAAACCCGGCCCTTCTTGATCAGTGCGACTGGCACCTTTTTCTCACGATTGACTTGGGAAACCACCGGTGCGTCCTGAGCTTCGATGGCGGTGGCCTTTTCATCCTGGCCGAGTTCCTTGCCGGCGGTCTCGCCCTTGAAAACCGGAGCTTCGCCACCGGCCATGTTTTGGAAGATCTCGGGATTGTCACCGCCGCCGCGCTTCACCCAATCGAGCGGGATGCCTTCGCCTTCTTCGCCGGTGGTGGTCACTTCGCCATCGGAGCCGCCGTCTTCGACATCGACCACGGTGTCGTCTATGACGGTCTCGTCGGTAGGTTCATCCGTGCCTTCTTCGACATCGGACGGTTCATCCACGACGACTTCGCCGCTATCGGGACCTTCTTCGCAGATGATCACTTCGGGTTCCGCGTCCTGCACTTCGGTGGCTTCGGGCTTGGCGGCACCTTCTTTGTTGGCGAGAGCCAGCGGGCTTGTGGCGAGCGCCGCGACCGAACCGATGAGTGTGAGTTTCGATTGGAGTTTCATAGGGTCTGTTTGATTGGGGAGGTTGTATCAGGATTCATGATTGATCCGGTGAGCGAATGGATTCCGGATCACGGATCTTGAGAAAATTTTCAAATGGGATGAAGACATCGCCAATTTCTAAGATTGCCACTTTCTCACGGCAGGGTATATCCTGAGCAACGGAATCTTTGCAATGTGGAAATTCATCATCGAACACTGGCCCGACGGCATTGAAATCCTGCTGTTGGCGACCTGCGTTTACCAAATCTACCGGGCCTTCCGCGCCACCCGCGGTGCCCAGATCCTGGTGGGATTGGGAACGATCCTGGTGGTGCTGACACTCGTCTCGACGATTTTCAAATTCGAGGTCATCCAGTGGATCATCACCCGCGCCGCCGCGATCCTGGCCTTCGCGCTGATCGTTATTTTCCAACCCGAGCTGCGCAACGGCCTTGCCCGGCTGGGGAGCAACCGGCTGTTCTCGTTCTCCAGCAAGCGCCGCCTCGCCTTCCTCGAACGTTTCGCGGACGCGGTGATCAACCTCTCGAAAAAGCGCGTCGGCGCCCTCTTCGCCATCCAACGGGAGATCAGCCTCAAGGACTATCTCGACAGCGGAGTCGTGCTGGACGCGCAATTTTCACCTGAACTCGCGATGGCGGTCTTCCATCCGAAGGCACCTTTGCACGACGGCGGGATGATCATCGCCGATGACCGCGTCGCCGGAGCAGCCTGCGTTTTTCCGGTGACGGAAAAGGAAATGCAGGACCGCTCGACCGGTCTCCGCCACCGCGCGGCCATCGGCCTAACGGAACGCACCGACGCCGTCGCCGTGGTGGTGAGCGAGGAAACCGGCGGGATCTCCATTTCTGAAAACGGCCACCTCCAACGGAATCTAACTGAGAAACAGTTCAGGGAAAAGATCTCTGAGATTTTCTTCTCGGGCAAACCAACCAATGAAACTGAACCTGCCAAACAACTGGATCGCAAAGATCCTCTCGCTCCTTCTGGCGACAGCGATCTGGTTTCTGATTAAGAGCCATCTCGCGGACCTCGACGGAGCCTCCGAAAAGCCGTTGCGGGCGAGGGTCGTCTCCGAGCCATGGCCGGAAAAGAAGGGTAAATAAAAAAGCGCCGGGACGGATCGTCCCGGCGCTTTTTGAAAAGTCCGATCACAGCAGGCCGAGCGCCGCGGAGATCAGGAGATCGTCATCGATCAACCACTTGGCCGCTTCCGCACCGGGGTTGCTGGCCTTGGCCGGGGCGGAGGACTCGGTGACATCGAGCGTGAAGCCTTCGCCACGAATCCGGCGGATGACACCACCGGCATCATAAACGGCCATGAAGGCGGAGAGCACTGCGACGGATTTCTCGGCGACATCCGTTTCCTCGTTCCGTCCCAGCAGCGCATCCAGCAGGACCGGTGTCGGGTCGATGGCTGCCGCCAAACGGGTGACCGCACCATTCGGCGTGGAGGTGATGCCGCTGGATCCGGCAGCTTCGAGAGCCTTGACAAGTGCGGCGATCCGAGCTGCCAGATCGGCTTGGCCCAGGGCAACCGGAAGTTGCTTTTCCAAGCCCGATGCCAGTGAAACCTGGCGTGCATGGAGGCGCGCCCAATCCGGCGAGCGGAGTGCGGAATCCCCGTCGGAACCGGTGCGGCGGCCGGCGACGCCGGTTTGCACGAACGAGGCGATGGCCTCGGCGGCACGGTTGCACTTGATCCCGGCACAGACAGGCGCGAGGGCGAAGGCGGCAAGTCTGCTGGAGAGAAGGACATTGCCCATGGCCTGCATTTTCGCACCGAGCAAGGCATCGCGCTCGCGTTTCACGGTGAAGAATTCCATCGCCCGGCGGAGCGTGACTTCAAGCTGAGGGATGTCCCACGGCTTGGTCATGTAACGGAAGATCCCGCCTTGGTTGACCGAGCCGATGGCAGCGTCGATGTCGGAATAGGCGGTGGAAAGGATCTTGATGATGTCCGGATAATCGTCGGCGATCTTCGAGAGGAACCCGACACCGGTTTCATTCGGCATCCGTTGGTCGGTCACGATGATGCCGATTTCGTTCGCATGCTGGCGGAAAACGGCAAGCGCCTGGATGCCGTCCTCGGCTTCGAGAATCCGGAATTTCTCCCCGAACAGGCGCTTGAAATACTTGCGGGTGTTTGCCTCGTCATCCACGAAAAGGATGGCGTAGCGTTGGTAGTCATAGGCGTCGATCTCGTTGCTCATGGTGGTCGATGGAAAGTGGAGGTTGATATCTAATGGCGGGACAGTGATAGAATCAGGCCGGTTGGTCGAGAACCGATTCCGGTTCCGAGGTGAAAGAAGGGGCCGGGAAGGCAATCCGGAAGCGCGTGAACTCGGTCGGACGGCTGTCCACCTCGATGATCGCCTTGTGCGCTTGCAGGATCTGGTGGGTGATCGACAATCCGAGGCCCATCCCCTTGCCCACGTCCTTTGATGTGAAAAACGGGTCGAAAATCTTCTGCAGGTTTTCGGGCGGAATGCCGATTCCGTTGTCGCGGATGGTCACCTGCCAGCCTTCGCCGGAAGCATCGATGGAGACGTCGATTTTCCCTTGGTCGCCACCGATGGCCTCGACCCGCTGGTGGATGGCGTCGATGCTGTTCTGGAAGAAATTGATGAAAACCTGGACGAGTTGGTTCGGATTTCCACTGATCAGGGCGTTGTCCGGTGACTTGAGATTGAACTCGATGTCCTTGCCCACCTGGTGGCTGACCATCCGTCGCGAACGCCCGACGATTTCCGCCAGATCGGCATCGCCCGAAGTCGCCTTGTCGTCGCGGGTGAACTTGCGGAGGTCGATGACGATCTGTGAAACGCGCTCCACGCCCTCGCGGATGTCGGTGAGGATATCCACGTAATCCGCCTGGTCCTTGTCCGGGATCGACCGGGTGAAAGTTTCCAACGCGTGCAGCCCGGCGCTGGCATAGTTCAGCGGATTGTTGATCTCGTGGATGATGCCCGCGCTCATCCGGCCAAGCGCCGAGAGCTTCTCGTTGCGGACCATCATGACCTCGTTCTCCTTGATCTGTTCGAGCGCGGCGTGAAGCTCGGTGTTGAGGTCCATGATCTCACGGCGGACGCGGGCCATGGCGATCTGGTTTTCAAGACGAAGCGCCAGTTCGGCGGTGGAGAAGGGTTTTGTTAGAAAATCATTGGCACCTGCCTGGAGCGCGCCGAGCTTCGTTTGCTCGTCGGCACGTGCCGTTAGGATGATCACCGCCATCCCGCGTGTGCTGTGGTTCTCGCGGATGCGTTTGCAAACCTCCACACCATCCATCTCGGGCATCATGTGGTCGAGCAGGGCAAGCTGTGGACGGCGCAGGCGCGCGAGTTCCAACGCTTCCGCGCCATCGGATGCCTCGATCACATCCACATCCTCAAGCTGCATCCGCAGGAAGCGCCGGATGTCCGGCTCGTCGTCGGCGATGAGAACCAGCGGCCGCGCGCCACTGGGCCGGGTGCCGATCATCGGAGCGGCGACCGGAATCGGCGGGTGAATCGAGGCAACGGCCTTGGGGGCCATTTTCCCGGGAATGGACATGGCCGCCCGGCGGTGGAGGTTGGCGATGTTGCCACCGTCCTTCAACGGATCCTCCGTTTCCGGTCCTTCGGAAATCGCCAGCGTCGCAGCCTCCGCCGGAAGATCGATCGTGAACGTCGTGCCATGGCCAAGCTGGCTATCCACCTTCACCGCACCATCCATTGCTTCAGTTAGACTCCGCACCAATGCGAGGCCGATGCCAGCGCCTTGGAATTTCCGGGTGGACGAGGTATCCACCTGCCAGAAGCGTTCGAAAATCCTCGGCAGGACATCGGGCGGAATACCGACACCCGAGTCCTCAACGGTTAGACGGAGGTGGCCTTCCTTCGCGAAAACCTTCACCTCGATTGTGCCACTCGACGGGGTGAACTTGATGGCATTGATCACAAGATTGAGGAGAATCTTGTCGAACTTGTCGCGGTCGAGCTGGATGGCCTCGCTGTCCGTGTCGCAGTCCCAAAGCAGCGCCACGCGGTCCTGTTCTGCCAAGTGGCGCAGCGAGCGGAGAAGCCCGTCAATATGGGCACCGATGAGGGTGGGCTGGCGGTTGATGTCAGCGTGTCCGGTATCGAAACGGACGAGGTCCAACAGATCGTCGATGAGCTTGAGCAGGCGCAGTCCGTTCTGCTCCAGCATCAGCGTCATCTCCTGCACCACCGGCTCGCCGGTGTGGCGGCTGAGCACCATCCGCAGGCGCTCGGTGATGCCGAGCATGATGGTGAGCGGCGTCCGGAGTTCGTGGCTGATATTGGCGAAGAACCGGGTCTTCGCCTCGTCGAGCTCGCTGAGCTGGCGGTTCTGGGCCTCCACCACCTCGCGCGCCCTCTCCACCTCCATGCGCAGGCAGAACTCGCTGAAGCGCAGTTTTTCGTAGAAATAGCTGCCGGCAAGAACGAAGGCCGAAGTGACGAAAATGAAATAGCAGTTGTTGAAGAGTATCCGGAAGCCGGCGGTTTCCGGCGAGAGGAGAACACTCGCCGCATAACAGATGAAATCCATCCCGATCATGAACAGCGAACTCCGGAACGTCCACCTCATGAGAAGCGAGAGACCGACGAGCACCAGGTTCAGCCCTGCGTAGTAAACCGAGTTCCCACCCTCGGTTAGAGCGATCATCGTACAGATCGCGACCAACGGGACCAGGGCCACGGCCTGTGTCGCCACGCTGGCGCTTTGGGGATGCCGGGTCCTGCCGATGTGCAGGAATACCGCACCTAACAAAATTGCGGAAATCGCCCGGATCAGGAGAAACGTCCATGCCATGCCGGGATAAACCACCCAGTCGAGTGACCAGCCGGCCAGCATGAAGATGGCGGCGATGACCGCGGCCCGGCGCGTATTGTCGAAGGCGATGCCGCTTTCGTATTCGCGGAAGGACTTCAGGAGCTCCGCGTCGGTTTCCCGCAGGTGGTTGACGCTGGCTTCAGCCATTGGCGAGTTCGATTTCAAGGAACAGGTTCACTCCCGTGGAATCGGCTTTCACCGTCGTGCCTTTCAAATTCAAACCGTCGGGAACCAGATCGTTCATTTCATCCTCGTTCCGATAGATCAGGTTCCATTCCATGACGTATTCCATCCATGCCTTCCGCGGATTGCTGGCGGCGACGTTGGTAACGATGACGATGCCACCGGGGCGGATCATGGTGCAGAACAATTCCACCAGCCGTTTGCAAACCCGCTGTGATAGATAGTCGAACAATCCCGCGCAATAGACGACATCGTAGTTGGAAAATTCGTCATCTCCGCCCTGGGTCGCCGCCCGCAGCAGTTGGTGGACCGAGCGTTGGAAATAGCGCACTTGGGTTTCCCGTCCGCCGGCCATCTTTGCCTCCTGCATGCGCTCGCGGGTGTATTCGAGAGTTTCGGGATTGAAGTCCAACAGATCGATTTCCGCCAAATCGCTTTCCTCGCACTCTCGCAGGAAACGTTGAACCTCCATCGCCGGTCCGCACGCCAGGTTGAAGACCCGGGTTCTGCCTCTGGAGACGCGGCGGGCGCACTCGGAACGGAGTTTCTCCACCAGGAAATCGATCCGGTTGCGGTGGGCCACGACGGGCTCGGTGTTGAGCAGCGCGAAATTGAGAAGCTTGGCGAATGCCGATGAACCCTCGTAGGGATTCCGCAGCATCATGTTCACCATTTCATAGTCGCCGGCATAACCTAACGGCTTGGTGTAGGTCCGATAGAGAAACGGCGAGCACAGCACGATCGGATGCAACTCGCGACGGACATACGCCTTGTGGACCGCCACCTCCGCCTCACTGACTTCAAGCGAGACCTCTTCGAAGCGCTCCATCGAAGGCAGAACTTCCTCAACCACGCGGTTCTCGATTCCCGAAAAAATCTCCTGCTCCAGCTCGTCCCGGCGGCGGGTCACCGTTGTCCGGATACCCACGTCCACTCCTGTCAGCCAGTGCTGGACACCGGAGAGCATGCTCGAAAGATCCGCCACCACCAGCTTGAAGGGATCCTGCACCTTGTTGGCGGATTTCCACTCGCCCATGAAATTGGCGAACTGTCCTGATAGATCACCGCTGCCGCTCGGAGAAGTGCCACCCGCGACGCTGGAAAGGAAATCAACCTCCACCCAGCCCTCGTCCAACATCGCTTCGCAAACGAGCACGATGCCGGTGTTGAGAAGATTGCTGACGACCGCCTTGCCGTGATAGAGAAGACGCCGGGATGCCATGATCCGGAAGTCCGAGAGCACTTCCGACAACTGAAGGATACTGTATGGATTATAGACCTCGAATACCACGGAATACCGCTTGATTCTGAGGAGGTTCGCCGTCAATTCCGTGCCTTGGCTATTCCGGCAGGTGATGACGCTCTGGGATGATTCGCTTGTTAAATCCATTCTCGAAGTTGAACGACGCCTCAGATTGCCCGGTTCTTTTTCAGTCCGCAAGCACCCATCCCATTTTTTTCAGATGGCTTGATAATCCGGCAAAATTTGCAGACTAATCCATTGTCGCTCAACGATTCGGAAAGTCGCAATCCTCCCCGAAAAACACTCAGAATTCCCGCCGTTTGCGCACCGCTTCCGCCAGGCAATTGAGAGTCTCAACCGTGTCGTTCCAACCAATGCAGGCATCCGTCACCGACTGGCCGCGCGTGAGTGCGGACAAATCCTTCGACAGCTTCTGATTTCCTTCAACGAGGTTGGATTCGATCATCACCGAGGTGATCACCTTGGATCCCTCCGCAAGTTGGTTAGCGATGTCGCGTGCGACCATCGGCTGGTTGCGGAAATCCTTCATCGAGTTGCCGTGCGAGCAGTCGATCATCACCGTCTCGATCAAGCCTTGCTCACGGAGCATCGCCGCTGCTTCATCGACGGATGCCTTGTCGTAATTCGGGCCGGATTTTCCGCCGCGCAGAATGAGATGGCACGACTCGTTTCCGGACGTGGAAACAATCGCTGAAACGCCCTGCTTCGTGACTGATAGAAAATGATGAGGGCGCGACGACGACTGGATAGCATCCAAAGCGATTTGGATCGATCCGCCGGTGCCGTTTTTGAAACCGACCGGCATCGAAAGGCCGGATGCCAGTTCACGATGGATCTGTGATTCCGTGGTGCGGGCACCAATGGCTCCCCATGCGATCAGATCCGCGATGTATTGCGGTGAAATGGTATCAAGGAACTCGGTCCCGGCAGGCACGCCCATGTTCGCCAGATCCAGCAGCAGTCCGCGTGCAATGCGCAGCCCGTGATTGATGTCGAACGAATCATCGAGATTCGGATCATTGATCAGCCCTTTCCAGCCGACCGTCGTCCGTGGCTTTTCAAAATAAACCCGCATGATCACCAGCACGTCTTTCTCCACGCGCTTCGCCTCAGCCTTCAGTTTTTCCGCATACTCCAGCGCCGCTTCCGGATCATGGATCGAGCACGGTCCGACAATCGCCAGCAAGCGGTCATCCTCGCCACGCAGGATCGCATCCGCCTGGGCACGGGTGTTGGCAACAAGCTCGGAAGCCTGCTCTGTAAGAGGAAGATAATAGGCCAGAACCGCCGGTGAAATAAGCGGATTCAAGCCTGTGATTCTGAGGTCGTCGGTGCGGTGGCGCGTCACGGCGCGGATCGTGGACGGCAAATTGCAAGCTAGGCAAGGCACAAGTTTCATCCGTTTTTTGTTTAAAGAGACTCTCCTTGCCGGTCCCGGTCGTTCCTGATTGGTTGTTCTTCCGATGAAAAATCTACTGATCCTCGCGTTTTTCACCCTTCCCCTTCTCGCCAAGGAACTCCCGCCCGAAGTCGTCTCCGCCGCCGCTGCGGAGAAATTTCTCGAAACCCTGACTCCCGACCAGAAGACCAAAGCCGCCCTCCCCTTCACCGGCGACGAGCGCGAGAATTTCCGCTACACCCCACGCGACCGCGCCGGCCTTCCCATGAAGGAAATGAACGACGCGCAGCGCGAGGCTGCCATGAAACTCCTCGATACCGCGTTGAGCGAGAAGGGTAAACTCAAGGTCACCCAGATCATGACGCTCGAAGGCGTGCTCGCCGAAATCGAGAAAAACCCGACCTACCGCGACGCCGGAAAATACTACGTCACCATCTTCGGCACTCCGGGAAATGCGAAGGGCTGGGGCTGGCGTTTCGAAGGTCATCACCTGTCGTTCAACATCACCCTCGTCGAAGGAAAAGACATCTCCGTCACCCCGTCGTTCCTCGGCACCAATCCCGCCGAAGTCCGCGAGGGTCCACACAAAGGCCTCCGCGTCCTCGCCGCCGAAGAAGACCTCGCCCGCGCCCTCATCACCACCCTCCTCGCTGCCGGAAAAACCACCGCCGTCTTCAGCGAAAAACCACCCGCCGAAATCATCTCCGGCGAAAACCGCACCGCCACCGCCCTCGAGCCCGTCGGCATCACCGCTGCCGAAATGAGCGACACCCAGCGCGAGGCACTCCTCAAACTCATCTCCCAATACACCGGTCGCTACCGTTCGGAAATCGCCGCCGCCGACATGGCGAAAATCGAAAAAGCCGGCATCGAAAAAATCCGCTTCGGCTGGGCCGGAGGCAGCAAACCCGGCGAAGCCTACTACTACCGCATCCAGGGCCCAACCTTCCTGATGGAATCCTGCAACATCCAGAACCAGGCCAACCACATCCACGCCACCTGGCGCGATTTCACCGGCGACTTCGGCCGCGACATCCTCGCCGAGCACATCAAGGCCGGCGCCCACTGACGCATGAAAAAAGACCGGATCGACGCCATGTTAGTCGCCCGCGGCCTCTGCGATTCCCGCGAACAGGCGAAGCGCCTCATCCTCGCCGGGGAAGTCCGCAGCGGCGACCGCATCATCGACAAGCCCGCCACCAAACTCGCCGAAGATGCGCCGTTGGAGGTGAAGGAAAAAATGCGCTACGTCGGCCGCGGCGGACTGAAACTCGAAGGCGCGCTCGATGCCTTCCAGATCGATCCCAACGGCTGGGTCTGCATCGATGTCGGCGCCTCCACCGGCGGCTTTACCGACTGCCTACTCCAGCGCGGTGCCGTTAGAGTGCATGCCGTCGATGTCGGGACCAACCAACTCGTCTGGAAACTCCGCAACGACCCCCGTGTCGTTGTGAAGGAACAGTTCAACGCCCGCCACATGGTCCCCGCCGACATCGGCGAGAAATGCCGCCTCGCCGTCACCGACCTTTCCTTCATTTCCCTAACAAAGGTTTTGCCCGCCATCTTCTCCGTGCTCGAAGGCGGCGGCTCCGTCGTCTGCCTCATCAAGCCGCAGTTCGAACTCCGCCGAGAGGACATCACCAAGGGCGGCATCGTCCGCGATCCGATGCTCCACGAACGCGCCGTCCAGAAGATCCGCGAATTCGTCACCACGGAATTCTCCTGCGACTGGCACGGAGTCATCCCCTCGCCCATCACCGGCACCGATGGCAATCAGGAATTCCTCGCCTGGATCACGATCCCCGAAGCCGGAATCCCTGAAATTCAGCCACCTATGTCCGGAAATGGGACCACCTGACCGGAATCGGGACCCTTAATAACTTCCAAAAGCGTAATTTCCGGGTCATCTTACATCCAACGAAAGGCGACAGCGCACCTCGGTGAACTGAAAACCTTTCCAACATATCCTGTTCCGGGTAATTCAGCTCAGGTCAGATCGGTCTCCGGGGGGAAGCCGATCACACACCAAGCCAAGCCAACCGGAACTTTGGGGGGGAAATGTGCTATCTCGGGCGCGGACCGGTCAAACGGTCCGCGCCCGCTTCGTTTTCAAAGAAAGCAGCAAAGATCACCTAAACAGTTCGATTGGTGATTTGAAAATGGGCGATTGGTGATTTATTCCACTCCATGGACGTCTTCACTCCGGAAAAGCGCTCCTACGTCATGTCCCGCATCCGCGGACGCGACACCAAGCCGGAGCTCGCCCTGCGCTCCTTGCTTCACCACGCCGGATACCGCTTCACCGTCAGCGGCCCGAGGAATAAAGCTCTCCCCGGCAAACCCGACCTCGTCCTGCCGAAATACCGCACGGTCATCTTCGTCCACGGCTGCTTCTGGCACGGTCACGAGAACTGCCCCGCCTTCCGACTGCCGAAGTCCCGCAGCGACTGGTGGACCGCCAAGATCTCTGGCAACCGCTCCCGCGACCTTCGCAACGAAACCGCCCTCCGCCAGCTCGGGTGGCACGTCGTCACCATCTGGGAATGCGCGCTGAAGACCGCCGCCGCCCGAGAATGGCTCCTGTCGAGGCTGCCCGGCCTAATCGGCGGATAGAAAAAGCCCCGCTAACATGCCTCCCGGTCCGCAGGCCGGATGATCGCGCGGGTACGGCATCGCGGAATATCCCTATCCGCAAAATTTGATAGAACCTGATTGTGATGAGACGACACCTTCGCGCCCTATCCGTCCTGCTCGCCCTGGCAGGATCCATGACCGCCCTGCCCGCGTCCTCCATGGAAGCAGGCCAGCCCCTCGACACCCATCTGATTCCGGCAAGGACCTTGGGCGAAATCCGCACCACTGCCGCCGGGTTCCTTGCCCGCCATGCCAAGCCTAACATGGGCAACATCCTCTTCAGACAGACCACCTCCGGCGGCGACCTGTGGACCGAGGTTTCCGGACTGAGACTGTCGCGCATCCAAGTGCAGCCGGTCGATCACGAGGCAAGGGCCGCAGGCATCCTCGGGCGCTATCTGGTTTTCCTCGACTGCACGAAATCCCACGCCTTTCGCCAGGGCCAGACCGGCTGGACCCCATGGTCGGGCGGCCGGGGGAATTTCCTTCCGGAAGCGGTGATCGTGGAACGGAAATCGGACGGCCAATGGCATCCATCCATCAAGGTTTCCCTTCCCCTTTTCGCTTTCACCGCCCATGGAAATCCGGATTTCATTCCCCAACAGGCACCGCAGTTGGTCCGTCCCCGTATTCACCCGCCATCGGCCGAGCCGCTGCTCGCCGATGCCTTGGAGCTTCCGCCGGTGATCGCCGCATCACTGACCACCGCTGGCTTCCCGGATCCGGTGCCAGACCTTGCTGCTCCGGCGGTTCACGCCACGGATTCATCCGGCTTCAGGAATGCGATCCTCTGTTTCTGCGTGGCAGCCATCCTCATCGGAGCTGTCGGTTGCATCCCCGGAAGATCCGGCCGCCGCCCGGCGAAACGTCCCGCCCTTGAGTCCCAGGCATCGCTCACTCTCGCCCGCGTCAGCAACGTGACCTCCGTCCGCACCGGACTCCTGTGAAGGGAAATCACCCATCACAAAGCCCCAATCATCAATCTAACAGTCCGATTGATCATTTGAAAATTGGTGATTGAGGATTTCTCGCCACACTCGGCCTCATGAACGAACCGACGGAACGCCCCACCGGCCCGCGAGAGATTTCCCTCTGCCCCTGCAAAAGCCGCGAAACCTACGCCGCCTGCTGCCAGCCCTTCCACCTCGGCAAGGCAAAACCGGCCACCGCCGAGCAACTCATGCGCTCCCGCTACAGCGCCTACTTCTTCCGGCTCACCGACTACCTCGTCGCTACCACCCACCCGGACAGCCGGGATCGGGATCTGAAACAACGGATCGAGGAATCCATCCACGAGGTGAACTGGCGCTTCCTCACCATCCTCGGATCCTCCAAAGGCGGCCCTGATGACAAGGTCGGAAAAGTCGAATTCATCGCCGAATACTTCGAGGCCGGCCAAGCCCGCAAACTCCGCGAACGCTCCCGCTTCAAGCGCTACCAAGGAGCTTGGAAATACCTCGATGGTAAAGGGTGAAGTGAAGAAATCATCAATCAGACTTTTCGATTGGTGATTTGAAAATTGGTGATTCGTGATTTCCCCCTCAACTCCCGTTTCCGGCCATAAGCCCACTACGGGATCGCGTTAGATTCCCCGGTTCCCATCTCCGGAACCATCAGGCAGAGTCATCCCGGAAATCCCGCCATGGCCCGCACCCAATACATCTTCATCGACTACGAAAACGTCTGTGTGACGGACCTTTCCCTCCTTGCTGGAAAAGATGCCTTCGTCTTTCTCATCCTGGGCCACCATCAGGACAAGCTTCCGGTGAAAGTCACCCTGTTTGCCCAACAGCACCCGCACCAGCTCCGCATCATTCAGACCAAGGTCGTCGGACGAAATGCGCTCGATTTTGTCCTCACGTTCGAACTCGGACGCCAGCTCGCCGCCGACCCCGGCGGCATCTTCCACATCATCTCCAAGGACACCGATTTCCAATCCGTCGTTCTCCATCTCACCGCCGAAGATCGCCGGATCGCCCGCCACAAATCCTTGGCGGAGATTCCCATCTTCCGAGCGCCTCGATCCCCTGCGGATCGTCTCACCCACCTCATCCAGCACCTGCGGGACGGCTCTTCGGGAAATCGTCCCCGTTCACGGGCCAAACTGGAGAATCTCATCCGATCCGCCTTCGGATCAGAAACCGAGCCCGAGTTCATCACCAAAACCATCGACCGTCTCCTGAGGGAAAAAATCCTCTCCTTCAACGGCACCGGGAAGATCGAATACACCCACGCAGCCTGATCGATCCGATCCGGTGAAGTCATCTGACCCGGCTTTCACCCGAAGCAATTCCCCGCCTCATCGACAATCCTCCCATCGGGCAACACATCCACCTCGACGACATATTCATCGACCGTGATCGCATCCTCGAAATCACGCTCGCCGTCGAGAAACTGCTGGAGCCGCGTCATCATGAAATCGGCGATCTCGCTCTGGGCCTCCAGTTCTGTTGGGAAAACACAGATCTGTTCGGGGGCGTCGCTGGCATCCGTTGACCTCACCTCCGTCACAGAAGGCACCGGTCCTTGAAAAACCGTGTCGATGAAAATGCAGTAGCCACGCTGGTTCATGACTGCACCTCCATTTGCTTTTGGATGTTCGTGATGATCGCTTCGTAATGGGCAGCCACTCCGTCCGCCTCTTCTTCATCGGCACACTCCTCGATCAGGAAAAGCTCGCCGTTCGGCATGTCTCCCATTCGAAGATATTCCGCAGTGCTCCTCCAAGATTCCGCACGGATCTCCAATCCGTCGAGTAGCTGCCCCCAGTCATTTTCATCCAGCTCGATTCGGTATTGTTTTGCCATGGCTGGCGAAAATACCTGGCCAGGAGATCAGCGAACAACAAGCTGGAAATTTGCGATTCGTAAGAAGAAATTCTCATTTTGCAGGCCAATTCCGCTGAAGCCACTTCTCTGGATTCCATCCGACTTTTTGATTCATAGGCGCTTCATCTCCGCTCTGGTAATTCTTCCGGCACCCTTTTAGATTTTCCGCATGAACGATTCCTTGATCCGCAGCGCAGCATTCGCGGAGATAAATCGGAGAGTTCAAATTTGTGGTACATCCCTTCCTTGGGAAGAAATCATCAGAACATTTCGAATTGGCGAAGAGGAAGTTTACATCACGAATCGCGCCCGCGGCATCTTCAAGCCAAAGCAGATGCAGAGAGGCATTCTCAGTGTGAAAAGCACATTTCCGCGGTCCGGAAGACCTCGACGTTATGTTGATGACCGGTTGGGTGAATCGCTTTTCTATTCGCTTCAAGGCGATGATCCACTTGGACATGATAACCGCAGGCTCAAAGAAGCTTTCGATGATCAAACTCCCTTCATCTATTTTTTTGGTGTTTCTGCCGCACGCTATGAAGTTTTATGGCCTGCCTATGTTTTGAGATGGCTGCCTAACGAATTGAAAATTGAAATTAGAGTTGCCGACAATATCGCCGACGATAGTGATTCGTCTGTCGTGAGAGAAGATACTCGGCGATACGGTTCACGTCATGTGCAGCAACGTCTTCATCAAGCTGCATTTAGGGAAATGGTCTTGGATGCTTATGATGGACGTTGTTCATTGACTGGCTTCCCGGTCCGTACACTGCTGCACGCAGCACATATTTATCCGGATGGACACCGAAACGGATTCGCCGCGGTCACAAACGGAATTGCTCTATCCGCGCTCCATCATTTGGCATACGACGGCAAATTGATAGGGATCGATCCGGACGGGCGGGTGGAGGTTTCAGAACGGATTCTTTCCCAAAAAGACGGCCCCATGTTGGAAGGCGGCCTTAAAGCACTTCATCGGCAATTGATGAGATTTCCTCGCGACTCGGATTTTCGTCCCGACAGAGACGCTCTCGCATTCAGATTTGAGGAATTCCGTGCCGCCATCTAATTTTTACAATCCTCATTGGAAGGACCAGAACGACTGACCGGCTCTGGAATTCCCCAAACTCGGCTAATTTTCCGCCATGAGATGCGGACGGTTTGCCCTAGCCCGGCAAGAACGGAGTCATTTTTCGGCATGACTCAAAGTCCATGTCGGATCCTGCGGAAAGATCTATGGACGATGAGTCAAGATGTGAGTCCGAGAACCGGCGGGTGGTTACGGGATTTTCCGAAGGGTGGGAATCCGGCCATTCCGAGTGGCTCCGGCGGGAGCATCAGGGGGACGGACTTGCCCAAATTTTTGGCAAGTCACTTAGAATTAACGACGCCGAGAAAAAACTTTTCCACCCGAAACCCCGACTTCGCCGCCGGATGGGCCGACTTTTCTGCCGCACGGGCCGACTTTTCTGCCGCACGGGCCGACTTTGCCGCCGGATGGGCCGACTTCGCCGCCGCGCGGGCCGACTTCGCCGCCGCGCGGGCCGACTTCGCCGCCGCACGGGCAGACTTCGCCGCCGGATGGGCCGACTTCGACGCCGGACGGGTCGACTTCGCCGCCGCACGGGCCGACTTCGACGCCGGATGGGCCGACTTCGACGCCGGACGGGCCGACTTTGTGAAGAATTTCTGCTGTACAGCAGCCGGGAGCTTGACATACGCCGTTCCGTTCTAGCTGTTGGTTAGAGCTGTCCAACATTCTGTTGGGCCGGCACCACCAATAACCAAAAAACCACCAAAACCATGCCCCAATCCTGGCAAATCACTCAAGCCCGCGCCTTGCAAACGCGGGGTGTTTGGAATCTAGCCGACAGCTTCACTGTCGGCGGACTCAGTTATGACCATCATGAAGACTTCCTCACCGAGCTGGGAGACGCCGCCACCACGGCGGAGACCAACGACAACCTGCTCGATACCGCCGACGGTGTGCTCCGCACGGAATACGCCTTTTTCCAGTCCATGAACGTCGCCATCGCCGCCCGGCTCGACAGCGAGGTGGAGGATGCCGATCCGCTCCAGCGCGATGTGGACGAGATCCGCAGCGCGCCGTCCAGCCGCGCCGCCATCGACGAGCGCACGCTCAAGACGGTGTCCTGCTGGCAGAAAGTGAACGCCGCCCGCGCCGCCGCCGTGCCGCCGCTTCCCGCCATCACCGTCCGCAGCACCGCCGTCGCGGCGTATGATACCCGTTGGAAAGCCCTGCCGGCCAAGCGCCAGACCCGGGAAAATGCGGCCGGCGTCTGGCGCACCTCCGCCAGCCTGCTGCGGGCGGTGGACCGCAAGCTGGACCGCCTCAACAAGGCTTGGTATCAGGCATGGGCCAGTGAATTTCCCCCCGGCACTCCGGAAGGGGATGCGCTGGCCGGAGTGGATACCGAGTCCCGCGGCTCTCTGCCGCAGGTGTTGGAAATCGCCGCCATCGTCCAGCAGGGATTGTCCCTGCGCGTGACCTACGTCCCCGGCACCGGTGCCCACGCCACCGTCCTGAATCTCCAATACCTCGTGGAAGGGGAAAATGCGGATTTCCAAACGCTCCCGGCCACGGTGTCCACCGGCAACCTCATCGGCCCCTTCACCCAAGGCCAGATCGTCCGCATCCGCACGGATGTGGGAAACAGCCGTGACCCCAGCGAGCTGAGCGCCGAGCAGGCCGTCACCGTCGGCCCGTCGGTTTGAGGTTTCGAATTTCCGGGATAGGGCCGGGGGAGTTGTTGTGTCTTTCTTCTCCCCCGGCCTTCTTGTGTCCGGGGTCGAGGAAATCAAATCCCACGGAGGGCGGTCCGGGAGAATGGGAAACGGATGGGGCGTTAAGTCCAAGGGGATGAAACGGACGTTTTGCCGAGCGTGGCAGGAACATTGTCATTTTCCGGTATGATTCAAAGTCCATGCCGGATCCATCGCAAGGTCGATAGTCGACAAGTCAAAATGATCGCCCGTTGAGGAGGGTGGGACTGCGGCCCACCTGTTTCGACAGGAATGTCGAAACTCCTTATTGCGAACTTCTCATGCGCGGATTCATTCACTTCGCATTCGCCGGACCTTTGAGGAGAAATGTCCCTGCCGTTAGGGAGGCTCTGGAGGAACGGTCGCCGCTTCCTCTCTCACCGGCCCATCCAGCCGCCATCGACGACGAGGATCTCGCCGTGGACGTAGCGGGAGGCGTCGCTGGCGAGGAAGACGACGGGGCCTTTGAAATCGTCGGGATCGCCCCAGCGACCGGCGGGAATGCGGGCGAGGATTTGCGTGCTCCTCACGGGATCCTCGCGGAGGGCTTCGGTGTTGTCGGTGGAGATGTAACCGGGAGCGATGGCGTTGACGTTGACGCCTTTGGACGCCCATTCGTTAGAGAGGGCTTTGACGAGTGAGCCGATGGCCCCTTTCGACGCCGCGTAGCCGGGGACGGTGACGCCGCCTTGGAAGGTGAGAAGCGAGGCGGTGAAGATGATTTTCCCGCTGCCGCGCTCGATCATTTTCGCGCCGATGTCGCGGCTGAGGAGGAATTGGGCGTTGAGGTTCACATCGATGACCTCGAACCACATGTCGTCGGGATGCCGGGCGGCCGGGGCGCGTTTGATGGTGCCGGCGTTGTTGACGAGGATGTCGGGCGTGCCGTGTTCGGCGAGGACTTGGGCGGCGAAGGCTTTCACGGCATCGCGGTCGGAGAAGTCGCACTGATAGGCGGTGAACTTGCGGCCGAGGGCGGTGACGGCTTTTTCAATGGCACTGCCGGGTTCCAGGCTGGCGCTGACGCCGATGATGTCGGCTCCGGCTTCTGCTAGGCCCTGAGCCATGGCGAAGCCGATGCCGCGTTTGCAACCGGTGACGAGGGCGGTTTTTCCGCTTAGATCGAATGGGTTCATGATTGTTGGAGAGATGAGAGTCCAGAATCAAGAATCCAGACAAGATGTCTTGTCTCTGGATTCTTGTCTCTTGTTTCTAGCGCAGCTCCGCGATTTCGACACGGTCCATGTCGGTGAAGGCTTGGTTTTCACCGCCCATGGCCCAGCAGAAGCGGTAGCTGGCGGTGCCGCAGCCGGTGTGGATGGACCACGGCGGGGACAGGACGACTTGTCGATCAGCCACCCACAGCGGGCGGGTTTCCTGCGGCTGGCCCATCATGTGCAGGACGCGGTGGGCGGCGGGGACATCGAAATAACAATAGACCTCGCTGCGGCGGTCGTGGGTGTGGCAGGGCATGGTGTTCCAGATGCTGCCGGGTTTGAACTCGGTGAAGCCTAACACGAGCTGGCAGCTCTTGATGCCGTTTTCGTGGATGTATTGGAAGATGGTGCGCTCGTTGCACTCGTCCTTGCTGCCGAGTTCGACGCGGTTCGCATCGGCGCGGGTGGCTTTGGCCGTCGGGTAGGTGGCGTGGGCCGGATAGCTGACCAGATAGAAAACGGCGGGATCTCCGGCAGAGGCGCTGGTGAAAGAGATTTCCTTGCTGCCACGGCCAATGTAGAGGCAGTCGTGGGCTCCCATTTCGTAGGCGGTGCCATCGACGGTGACGGTGCCGGATTGGCCGAGATTGAGGATGCCGAGTTCGCGGCGTTGGCAGAAGAAATCGGCTTTCAGGGCGTCGTCGTTCGGGAGTTCCAGAGTGCTGCCGGTGGGGATGGCGCTGCCGACGACGGCGCGGTCGAGGTCGGTGTAAATGAGCTGGATTTCACCAGAGGCGAAAAGGTCGTCGAGGAGAAAGGAGGCGCGGAGTTCTCCGGTATCGAGGACCGCGGTTTCGCGGGGGGATGGCATCAGGCGTGTTTCCATGGAGAATTTCTAATATGATGATCGATTGTCCCGCGAGTTCCGATGAATCCCCTTTTCGGGTGAACGATTTTCCTTTGATCGGGCGGACGACCATTCTTCATTCGACCTGATCCGTGGCAATTGGAATCTCAGTTTCCACGGTGACCTCACTTTCAAAATCCCATGCAACCACCGACATCCGCCCGCTGTTCCATGCTTTCCAAGGTCCTGTTATTCGCAGTGGCCGCGATTTCCCCGTTGTCTGCGGCGGATCCCAAGCCTGCGGAGATCGTCACGGACATGAAGCGGGTGGCGGATTGGCAGATTGGGAATCCGTCGAAGCATGCGGTGCATGATTGGACGCAGGCGCCGTTTTTCCTGGGGCTCGCCAATCTCAACCAGGTGACGGGTGAGGCGAAATACCGGGATGCGCTGAATGGGTTCGGCAAACAACTCTCCTATGGCCCGGGACCGCGGGTGACTCATGCGGACGACCACGCGGTGCTTCAGGCGTGGCTGGAGGAATACCGGCTCGACGAGGACCCGGCGAAGCTGAATCCGAGCATCGCGCATTTCGACAAGGTCACCGCGGCGCTGGCGACGGAGACGCCGAAGTCGATTTCCGGCGGGTCGTTCACGTGGTGTTGGTGTGACGCGCTGTTTATGTCGCCTCCGGTGTGGACCCATCTATCGAAAATCACCGGCGATCCGAAGTATCTGGCTTGGGCGGACAAGGAATGGTGGACGACCACCGATGTGCTGTATGATCCGACGCATCGCCTTTTCTATCGAGATAACAAATTTTTCACCAAGCGCACGCCCAGCGGCAGGAAGGTTTTCTGGGCACGCGGCAACGGCTGGGTCGTCGGCGGATTGGTCCATGTGCTCGACTATCTCCCGGCGGATCATCCGTCGCGGGTGAAATACCTCGGGCTCTATCATGATATGATGTACGCGTTGCTGAAGCTCCAGAACGCGGATGGCCTGTGGCGCACGAGCCTGCTGGATCCCGAGGGAGAACACGGGGAATCATCCGGCACATCGTTTTTCGTTTACGGCATGGCTTGGGGTATCAACCGGGGACTGTTGCCCGCCGACACCTTCCGCCCGGCGGTGATGAAGGGCTATCAGGCGCTGGCGAAAAACATCCAGCCGTCGGGGATGATCGGCTGGGTTCAGAAAATCGGTGACGCGCCTGACGTGGCGACGGCCGAATCCACCGAAGTCTATGGCTCCGGCGCGTTTCTGCTGGCGGGGTCCGAAATCGTCCGCCTGCTCGATCCCTCGAAGCGCCGGACCGATGTCGCGAGTTTCAAGGGCGTGGAATTGCGCGAGCGTTTCATGCCAGCCACCCCGCGCGCATTTGCCCGTTTCGTGCCGGAACGTGCGGATGATTTCGCGTGGGAAAACGATCTGGTCGCGTTCCGCACCTACGGCCCGGCGCTGCGGCCCGGCCCGGAAAACAGTGGGATCGATTGCTGGTTCAAGCGCGTCCCCTACCCGGTCATCGACAAGTGGTATTTGCAGGACCGCCTCAAGCTGGAATACGGCAAGGTCAACAAGCCCTACCACGACGACCAGGGCGAAGGTTACGATGTTTACAAGGTCGGCGACACCCGCGGCTGCGGCGGCATTTCAGTCTGGGCGGATGGGAAGCTGCATAACTCCGACACGTTTGTCGCCCACCGCGTGATCGAGAACTCACCGGACAAGGTCGTTTTCGAACTCGACTACGCCAGCGATTTCAAAGGCCAGGCGCTTCGAGAAACCAAGCGGATCACGCTCATCATGGGCGAGCGGATGTTCCAGTGCGACTCGCGTTACACCCTCGATGGCAAGCCGGCGGTGAACCTCGATGTGGCGATCGGCCTCTGCCCTCAGGTGAAGGGAACCGAGGCGGTGAATACCCCGAAGGCCGGGACGATGCAGCTTTGGGAACAATTCGACGGCAATGGATTTGGGTCCGGCATCGTAATCGATCCGGCGCGGGTGTTGAAAATGCAGCCATTCACCGATGCGGCCGGTCATGCGCAGGCTCTTTGCCTTGCCCGCACCGATGCGAACGGCGGCATCCGCTGGTTTGCTGGATTTGGCTGGGAAGGTCAGGGCGACATCACCACTGCGGAAAAGTGGACAGCCTATTTGAAGGGATTCGCCGGGAAATACCTGAAAACTCCCTATGCGGACTATTCCAAGGACGCGACTTTCAAGGTCCACGCGCTCGACGTCCCCGCCGCCGCTCAGTGAATCGGCAAAATGGCGGGATTCTCCATCTGGTTGTCGGGATATTCCATCCGGCGTCTTTGATTTCAAAAATCGGGCATGGCGGGTGCTACCCCCGCTCTTGACAGCCCCCGTCGTGAAAAGCAGATTCTCCCCCCGTTTCGGCCTCAGCCTGTGATGTTCCCGTGAATCCCGGTCGCATTGTCGGCTGGATCGGGCGGCTCTCCTGCCACTTCCTTGCGCCAGAATATGGCACCCCGCTTTCGAAAAATTTCCTTCATCAATTCCATGTCATCATCGCAGAAATCCCCATTTGGCTGGCCTGAACCTCAAGGACTTTGGCATCCGTCGCGCGAGAAAGACTCGTGCGGCGTCGGTTTCATCGCCCACCTCAAGGGGAAACGTTCGCATGACATCGTCCTCAAAACGCTGACGATGAACGAGCACATGGACCATCGTGGTGCGAGCGGATCGGACCCGGCGACCGGCGATGGCGCGGGGATGTTGATCCAGATGCCGGACAAGTTTTTGCGCCGCGAAATGGCAGCAAAGGGCGTGGAGCTGCCGCCCGAAGGCGATTACGGGTCCGGCCTGGTGTTTTTCCCGCCGGAAAACTCGCTACGCAATCTGGCGATGCAGGTCTTCGAACACGTCATCCGCGATCAAGGTCAGGAATTCCTCGGCTGGCGCGCGGTGCCGGTCAAAAGCTCCATTCTCGGAAAAACCTCCGGCCGTTACGAGCCGACCATCAAGCAGGTATTCATCGGAAAAAGCGCCGACATCACCGACGCGATGGCATTCGAGCGGAAGCTGTATGTGATCCGCAAGAAGGTCGCTAGCTGGATTCGCGACAACGAGGTGCCGAACCAGTTCCGCGACGTCCACGGCAACAAGGGCAACTCCTTCCCCGGCGCGGACTATCATTACGTCACCGGTCTCTCGGCGCGCACGATGATTTACAAAGGCATGCTAACACCTTGCCAGTTGTCCGAGTATTTCCCGGATTTCCTCGATCCGGATTTCGAATCGGCGCTCGCGCTGATGCACACCCGGTTCTCGACCAACACCTTCCCGAGCTGGTCGCGCGCACACCCTAACCGTTTCATCGCCCACAACGGCGAGATCAACACGGTCATGGGCAACGCGAATTTCATGAAGGCCCGCCAGGCGCTCTGCCAGTCGGACCTCTTCGGCACGGAAATCGAGAACATTTTCCCCGTCATCAACGAGGATGGCTCGGACTCCGCGCGTTTCGACAATGCGTTGGAGTTCATGCATTTCGGCGGCTACGACCTGGTCCACGCGATGATGATGATGATTCCCGAGCCATGGGAGCGTCACACCATGATGGATGAGGAAAAAAAGGCGTTCTACGAATTCCACGCCTGCCTGATGGAGCCATGGGACGGCCCGGCTTCCATCACTTTCTCCGACGGCCAGCAGATCGGTGCGGTTCTTGATAGAAACGGTCTCCGCCCGAGCCGCTATTATGTCACCGACGACGATCTCGTCATCATGGCTTCCGAAGTCGGCGTCGTGCCGGACATAGATCCGTTGAAGGTCATCGAAAAAGGCCGCCTGCGTCCCGGCAAGATGTTCCTCGTGGACATGAAGGAAGGCCGCATCGTCCCCGACGATGAAGTGAAAAAGCGCGTCTATGGCGCGAAACCCTACGGCCAGTGGCTCAAGGAAAACCGCATCACGCTCAAGGATCTTCCGGCTGCAAAGGCTGCGAAAACCGTCGAGGAAGACCGCGTGCTGGAGCGCCAGATCGCGTTCGGTTACACCTACGAGGATCTCCGCATGCTGCTAGGACCCACGGCTTCCACCGGCGTCCAACCGATTTCCTCGATGGGCAATGACACGCCGCTCGCGGTCCTGTCCACCAAGCCGAAGCATCTCTATCAGTATTTCAAACAGATCTTCGCCCAGGTGACCAACCCGGCGCTCGACTGTATCCGTGAGGAACTCGTTACCTCCACCGAGACTTTCCTCGGCTCCGAGGGCAACCTGCTCGCGCCCGGCCCGGAAAGCTGCCGCATGATCCGTCTCGACAGCCCACTGATCGATAACGAATCGCTGGCCCGCCTCCGCGAGGTGGAACTCAATGGATTCAAGGCGACCACCATCGACGCCGTGTTCCCTGCCGATCAAGGCGGCGAAGGACTCGAAACCGCTTTCGACAACATTTGCGAGCAGGCCGACGAAGCCATCGCCGCCGGTTATAACCTGCTGATCTTGTCTGATAGAAACATCGACAAGGCCAACGCCGCCATCCCCACCCTGCTCCTGATGGGCGGCCTCCACCACTATCTGGTCGGACAAGGCACGCGCACGCTGGTCAGCATCATCCTTGAAACCGGCGAGGCCCGCGAGGTCCACCATTTCTCCACCCTCATCGGCTACGGCGCGGATGCGATCAACCCCTACATGGCGTTCGAGTCCATCCACAAGATGATCAAGGACGACATGCTCGCCATCGACTTCGACAAGGCGGTTTACAACTTCCTCAAGGGCTCGATCAAGGGCGTGGTGAAGACAATGGCGAAAATGGGCATCTCCACAGTCGCCTCCTACCGCGGCGCGCAGATTTTCGAAACCATCGGTCTCAGCACCGACCTTGTGAACAAGTTCTTCCGCGGCACCTCCAGCCGCTGCGAGGGCTCGGACATCGAACAAATCGCCGAGGAAGCGCTCATCCGCCACCGCGAGGCATTTCCTGATAGGCACATCGAGGCCGAGGAAGCCGCACTCGACGCCGGCGGCGTCTATCAGTGGCGCAGCGATGGTGAATATCACCTTTTCAATCCGGAAACCATCCATCTTCTCCAGAAATCCACCCGCACCGGCAGCTACGAGGTCTTCAAGCAGTATGCCAAGAAGGTGAACGACCAGAGCGAGAACATCTCCACACTCCGCGGACTGATGAAATTCAAGGCCAACCGCAAACCGGTGCCAATCGAGGAAGTGGAATCCGTCGAGACCATCACCAAGCGCTTCAAAACCGGCGCGATGTCCTACGGGTCGATCTCGCAGGAAGCCCACGAAACGCTCGCCATCGCGATGAACCGCATCGGCGGCAAGTCGAACACCGGCGAAGGCGGCGAGGATCCATCGCGTTTCGTGACGATGCCTAACGGCGACAGCAAGCGCTCCGCCATCAAGCAGGTCGCCTCCGGCCGCTTCGGCGTCACCGGCGAATACCTTGTCAACGCGGACGAAATCCAGATCAAGATTTCACAGGGTGCCAAGCCCGGCGAAGGCGGCGAGCTTCCCGGCTCAAAGGTCTATCCGTGGATCGCCAAGGTCCGTTACTCGACCCCGGGTGTCGGCCTCGTGTCCCCTCCTCCGCACCACGACATCTATTCCATCGAGGATCTATCGGAACTCATTCACGACCTGAAGAACTCGAACCCGCGCGCCCGCATCAATGTGAAACTCGTGGCAGAAGTCGGCGTCGGAACCATCGCCGCCGGTGTCGCCAAAGCCCACGCGGACGTGATCCTCATCGCCGGTCACGACGGCGGCACGGGTGCTTCGCCATCCTCCTCCATCTTCAACGCCGGTGCCCCATGGGAACTCGGTCTTGCGGAAACGAATCAGATCCTCCTTCTCAATGACCTCCGCAGCCGCGTAGTGCTTGAAACGGACGGCCAGCTCAAGACCGGCCGCGATGTTGCCATCGCCACTCTGCTAGGAGCCGAGGAATACGGATTCGCCACCGCACCGCTCGTCACCGTCGGTTGTTTGATGATGCGCGTCTGTCAGAAAAACACCTGCCCGGTCGGCATCGCCACCCAGGATCCGGAGCTTCGCAAGAACTTCGAGGGCAAGCCGGAGCACGTTGTGAATTTCATGACCTTCATCGCCATGGAACTCCGCGAAATCATGGCAGAGCTCGGCTTCCGCACGATCAACGAAATGGTCGGCAAAGTCGAATGTCTCGACACCAACGAAGCCACCGAACACTGGAAAGCCAGGGGCGTCGATCTAACGAGTATTTTCCACAAGCCGGATGTCGACGAAAGCGTGGGTGCCTACAACACGATTCAACAGGACCACGGCCTGAAAGCGGCACTCGACAACACGCACCTGCTCACGCTTTGCAAACCCGCCATCGAGCGTGGTGAGAAGGTCCGCGCCGAGCTGCCGATCATCAACATCAACCGCGTCGTCGGCACCATTACCGGCAGCGAGATTTCCCGCAAATACGGCGGCAAGGGACTGCCAGAGGACACCATTGATCTCAAGTTCGTCGGCAGCGCCGGTCAGTCGCTCGGCGCGTTCACGCCTCCTGGCATGACGTTCCGCCTCGAAGGCGATGCCAACGACTATGTCGGCAAGGGCCTGTCCGGAGCGAAGATCATCATCTATCCGCCGAAGGGTTCGTTGTTCAAGCCGGAGGAAAACATCATCATCGGCAACGTCGCTCTTTACGGTGCGACCAGCGGTGAGGCC
The DNA here is from genome assembly GCA_040386755.1 of Verrucomicrobiota bacterium. GTDB lineage: Bacteria > Verrucomicrobiota > Verrucomicrobiia > Verrucomicrobiales > Akkermansiaceae > Luteolibacter. The sequence continues at coordinate 179,703 of JAZKEY010000003.1, forward strand.
TATTTCAACGGCATCGGTGGCGAACGCTTCTGCGTCCGCAACTCCGGTGCATCCGCCGTCGTCGAAGGCGTGGGTGACCACGGCTGCGAATACATGACCGGCGGCCAGGTGATCGTGCTCGGTGAAACCGGCCGCAACTTCGCGGCGGGCATGTCCGGCGGTGTCGCTTACGTTTACGACGTGGACGGCCTGTTCGAGAAGCGCCTCAACAAGGAGATGGTGAATCTCTATCGCCTCATCGAGTGCAGCGACAAGGACATCGAGCTGGTGAAATCCACCATCGGGAAACACGTCGAATACACCGGTTCGCCGCGCGGCAAATTCCTGTTGGAAAACTGGGATGCCGAACTGCCGAAGTTCTTCAAGGTGCTCCCGCGCGATTACGAGCGGATGCTCGAAGCGTTCAAACGGGTCGAGGAACAAGGCCTCACCGGCGACGAAGCCGCGATGGCCGCCTTCGAGGAGAACCTCAAGGACCTCGCCCGCGTCGGCGGAAACTAACACTGTAGCGGCGGTCTGTGACCGTCGCTGACTTACCCGGGAAACATCAAGAGCACCTCAAACGCCCGACGCTCGCAGAGCGCCGCTACAAGCAACACATTCACAAAGACCAACTGATCAAATGGGCAAGCCAACAGGATTCATGGAAGTCGATCGGGTGACCGATTCCGAAACCGCACCACTCGAGCGCATCAAGAACTGGCGCGAGTTCAAGATTCACTCCGACGAGAAAACCCAGCGTGCCCAGGGCTCGCGCTGCATGGACTGCGGCACGCCCTTCTGCCACACCGGCCACATGGTTTCCGGCATGGCCAGCGGCTGCCCGGTCAACAACCTGATCCCCGAGTGGAACGACCTGATCTTCCGCGGTCGTTGGAAGGAAGCGCTGCAACGTCTCCACAAGACGAACAACTTCCCGGAATTCACCGGCCGCGTCTGTCCGGCTCCTTGTGAAGGCTCCTGCGTGCTCGGCGTGATCGAGCCACCCGTCACCATCAAGAACAACGAGTGCGCCATCATCGACCGCGGCTGGGAGGAAGGCTGGGTCGTTCCGAAAATCCCGGCGATCCGCACCGGCAAGAAAGTCGCCATCGTTGGTTCCGGTCCTGCCGGCCTCGCCTGCGCGGACCAGCTCAACCAGGCCGGCCACAGCGTCACCGTCTTCGAACGCGAGGACCGCATCGGCGGGCTGCTCATGTATGGCATCCCTAACATGAAGCTCGACAAGGAGCTCGTCGTCCAACGCCGCGTCAACCTGATGGCGGAGGAAGGTATCGTTTTCAAAACCGGCATCTTCATCGGCAAGGACAGCGAGTGGACCGCCGAGCGTCTGCGAAAGGATTTCGACTCGGTCGTCCTCTGCTGCGGTGCGACCGCCGGCCGCGACCTTCCCATCGAAAACCGCGACGCCACCGGCGTTTACATGGCGATGGAGTTCCTCACGACGAACACCCGCTATCAGCTCGACCACAAGTTCGACGGCACCAACCCGGCGCTCAACGCCACCGGCAAGGACGTCGTCGTCATCGGCGGCGGCGACACCGGCACCGACTGCGTCGGCACAAGCCTGCGCCACGGTTGCAAGAGCGTGATCCAGTTGGAAATCATGCCGCAGCCGCCGGAAAAACGTGCCGCTAACAACCCGTGGCCCGAGTGGCCCAAGGTTTACAAGATGGACTACGGGCAGGAGGAAGCCGCCGCCATCCAAGGCCGCGATCCGCGCCACTACCTCGTCCAGACCAAGCGTTTCATCAAGGACCCGGCAGGCAATCTTACGGGTCTTGAAATCGTCGAGATCGAATGGGCCAAGGACGACCAGGGCCGATTCATCCCGAAAGATGTCGAAGGCACGCTCCGCGTCATCCCCTGCCAGCTCGCGTTGTTGGCTATGGGCTTCACCGGTCCGGAAACCGAAGTCATCGAAAAATTCGCGCTCGATACCGACACACGCTCGAACATCAGGGCCGAGCATGGCATCTTCACCACGAATGTCCCCGGAGTCTTCGCCGCCGGCGACGTTCGCCGCGGCCAGTCGCTCGTCGTCTGGGCCATCAATGAAGGCCGCGGTGCTGCACGCGAGTGCGACCGCTTCCTGATGGGCGCGACGAATTTGCCGTAAGGTGATTCCGAGTCCGGCATTGGTTCAACTGGCCACCTCGCGAATGTTGAACAATGTCGCTTCCTCCGCCGTTTGGATCGTGTGCGCAGCATCATTGTCCGCAAGACCCCAACTCGTCGGATGGGATGATTCCGTCGTGTATGCCAGTCACTCGGGAGGCATGCATTTCGACCGCACTCCGGGAAATTTGGAAGTGTCGGATTTCGGATTTCACGCGCTGTCTCCCAACGAGATTTACCTAACCGAAATCCTGACGCTCCAGCCGGCATTCGATTACCGGGCCACGATCCTGCGTTTCAACCAGGTTCCGACTTCGATCCCGATCGACAGGAACAATCTCGAAACGTTCAGCGTCTATCCGTCGGTGTTGGAAACGAGCGCCGTGTTGTTCGCCTCACGCGCGGATTCGCCCTGGATGTTCGGTGCCTGGGCAAGAACCGGCTTGGCAACCGATTTTCGCGATGTCGGAAGCGACGACCTCACCTTCGATCTCGCAGTGGGTGCCGGCTACCGATTTCATGAAACACTGTCCGCTGGCTTCGGTGGCGCAGTAACGAACCTCACCGGTAATGTGGACTTCTATCCGGGCCTGGGGCTCGACTGGCAGGTCAGCGACCGGCTCGATATCGGCCTTTGCGGTCCGAATTTTGCGGCAACCTACATTTCCGACACGAACTGGCTGTTCTCCATCCGTGGCGCTTCCACGGGTGAAATCTGGAACATCTCCGACAACAGTGGGGAATCACTCGACATCGATCTCAGCTCCTACCGCGTCGGCATCCATGCCACCCGGCGGCTCACGGAACAAATTTCTATCAGCGCTGGCGCAGGTGTCGTCTTCGCCAACGAAATCGGCCTGAACCGCGCCAACGGCGACGTGCTTCTCCAGCAGCGATTGGACAGCGGCTTCTTCAGCCAGATAAGCCTGACCATCGCGAACTGGTGACGCCCTACCGCGCCGACGGAGATCCTCCCCATTTTGACCTTGTCTCCCACAACATGTCCCGCTACCTATCAGCTACCCAGAACCACACCTCATGAAGACATTATCCCTCCAGTTTTTCCTCCTTTGCGGCTCCCTTCTCACCGCCAACCAGGCAAATGCGGCCGGCCCCGCCAGCAAGAACTTCGGCGGGTTCACCTCCGGTAAGAAGTTCACCCTGACCGTCCAGCAAATGACTTCCAGTCAGACGATCGGAACGAAGGTGAAGGACAAAGTGGCCGTTCCCGAGGGCATCCCCAAGTTCAAGCCGGGCCAAAAAGTCAGCTTCAAGATCGGTGGCAAAGGTGAACTCACAGGTCCCGGATTTTCCATCGCGTTTCTGAATTCCGCCTCCAACGCCAATTCTTACGCCAAGCTGCCGAGTTCGAAGACCGTTTCCCCCAACGGTGCCGCCGTCTTCAAGGATTCAAAAGGAAATCCGGTCGCAGCCACGATGACATTCTATCAGTATCGGATCTCGAACTACACGCCCAACGGACTTTCGATCAATCTGGTCGGCTACGTCTTGAAATAAGGCTTGCAGCAGGAACTCAGTGACAATCGTCCGGGCCATCACGGACGATGGGGAAATTTATCTGTAAATCGGATTTATCGACAAGGGATGAGTCTTATTCATTTTTACATGAATGGTATATGACGCGGTTTGATGGTTTCCAGCCAATTTGGCATCCGCCCCGCTTTATCGGGGCAAATGGTATTCCCCAAATCCTTCCCGAACAACAAGCCGCTGAGGTTTGGCTACGTGCCGCTGGTCGATTGCGCGCCGATCGCCGTGGCCCAGGAAACGGGAATTTTTGACCGGCACGGACTCAACGTCACCCTTTCCCGTGAGCTTGGCTGGGCCAGCGTCCGGGACAAAATCATCTACGGCCACCTCGATGCGGCGCAGTCCATCGCCGGAATCGCCATCGCGTTGGGATTGGGAATCAACGAAATGCGCTGCGAAGTCGCGGTGCCGATGATCCTCAACCTGCATGGCAACGCGATCACGCTCTCAACGGAAATCGGCATGGACAAGATCGGCCGTGGTGAGGGTCTGCGGAATTTCCTCACTTACGCCTGGAAAAAGGAGCGCCCGTTCACGCTGGCGGTGACGCACCGGTATTCGTCGCATTACACCTTGCTGAAGAACTGGCTGAGCCGCCACGGCGTGGTCTCGCCGGAGCATGTGGAGATCATTTTCCTGCCGCCCTCTTTGATGCCACGGCAACTGAAAGCCGGCCACATCGACGGCTACTGCGTGGGCGAACCGTGGAATTCCGAATCCATCATCGCGGGAACCGGCTGGTGTCCTGTGACCTCGGCGGAAATCGCGCGCGGGCATCCCGAGAAGATCCTGCTTCTATCAGGAAATTTCCTGCGCGAGGAAAAGGAGAAATCGATCTCGCTGGTCGCGGCGCTGATCGAGGCCTGCCAGATGTGCCAGAACCCTGAATTCCGCGAGGACCTGATCTCGATCCTCGCGCAACGCGAATACACCGGGGCGTCGGAGGATGTCCTGCGGAACAGCCTTGGAGCCACCTTCAATACCGGTGTGGACCGCGTCAGCGCCGCCGGTTTCCACATTTTCCACGGCGAGTCGATGAACCGCCCGAGCATGGACAAGGCCTCCTGGGTGCTTTCCGAGCTCCGCAACGCGGGAACCATTCCAGAAGGAACCTGCGGCGCGCTTTCCAGGATCTACCGTGAGGATCTCTTCCACGCCGCCGAACTCTGCGTCACCGGTATCTGATAGAACACTTTATTTCCCCAAACATGTCCAACTCGTCCACCGGCAAGCTCAACCTGCTTGCGTTTAAAGCCCCATCCATCCGAACGCTTCACGCCACCTGGTTCGCGTTTTTTCTAACGTTCGTGCTTTGGTTTGCCCACGCACCTTTCAAGGGCACCCTTGTCAAGGCGTTCCACATGAACGACGCGCAGTGGAAGGCCCTGCTGATCCTCAACGTGGCCCTAACCATTCCTGCCCGGATCATCATCGGAATCCTGGTGGATAAATTCGGACCACGGGTGACCTTCTCGCTGTTGCTGATGATTTCCGGTGTTCTCTGCTGCTTTTTCGCACTCAGCCAGTCCTTTGAAATGCTCGCCCTCACCCGCTTCCTGATGGGCTTCGCGGGTGCCGGATTCGTCATCGGAATCCGTTTGGTCGGTGAGTGGTTTCCCGCCCGCCAGGTCGGCCTGGCGGAAGGCATTTACGGCGGTTGGGGGAATTTCGGATCCGCTGCGGCGGCCATCATCCTGCCATCGGTGGCCCTGATCTACGGTGGTGAGGAAGGCTGGAGATATGCCTTCATGACCGCGGGTGCCGTGTCTTTCCTCTACGGGATCTTTTTCTATCGGGTCATCCGCGACACGCCCAGGGGATCGACCTACTTCAAACCGAAGAAATCGGGAGGACTCGAGGTTTCCACGCCACGCGACTTTGTGTTCCTGCTGGTGATGAACATCCCGATGTTCGGCGCTCTGGCAGCTCTCGCATGGAAGCTTTCGCCCGCTGGCGTGAAACTCCTGCCCACTCCGGCGGTGAATGCGATTTATGTCATCCTGTTCCTGCTGTTCTGCCTCCAGGCTTGGCAAATCTATCGGGTCAATGCCGAGATGCTCAAGGCTGGTGGGGTTCCCGAGTTCCAGCGCTATCCGTTCCGCCAGGTCGCCATCCTCAACGTCAACTACCTGATCACCTTCGGCTCCGAGTTGGCCGTGGTATCGATGTTGCCCGGATTCTTCGCGGACACCTTCCATCTATCCCCCATCATGGCGGGCCTCATTTCCGCCGGATTCGCCACCATCACGGTCGCCGCCCGTCCCGGTGGTGGTTGGGTTTCCGACAAATTCGGACGCCGGAAAACCATGCTGGTCGTGCTCGCGGGGTTGGCCGTCGGCTACATGCTCATCTCGCGGATCGACTCCACCTGGCCGCTGGTGCTCGCGGTGGCGACGACGATCGGCTGCGGGCTTTTCGTTCACATGGGAACCGGTGCAGTGTTTGCGATGGTCCCGCTGATCCAGCGCCGCATGACCGGCCAGATCGCCGGGATGACGGGTGCCTACGGCAATGTCGGCGGCGTGATTTACCTGACGATTTACTCGTTTGTCTCCACTCCCACCTTCTTCATGGTGATCGCCGCTTCCTCCGTGCTGGGTCTCATCGCCTCCTGCTTCCTGACCGAACCAAAGGGCCACATCGCGGAGATCGGCGAGGACGGATCGGTACAACTCATTGAGGTGGCGTAATCCCGCTGGCCAGCCGCGATTCCGATCCCTATGGTGGACAGCATGCATCTCACCGGTCGGATCGAACTGGCGACCGGCCTCTTCACCGCCGCCGGGCCCAAGCCGCAGAATGAGGATTGTCTCGGAGTCCACATCCCTTCCGCCGATTTACTTCCCACAAAGGGAATCGTCGCCTGCATTGCCGATGGGGTGTCCGCAGCGAGTGCTGGTAAGGAAGCCGCCGAAGCCGCAGTGATCGGTTTCATCACCGACTACTACGAAACTCCCGAATCCTGGGAGGTGAAAACCGCCGGCCAGCGCGTGCTCACCGCCCTCAACCGCTGGCTGTTTTCCCAAGGCCAGGGATTCCGCGCGGCTGAGAAAGGCTGCGTCACAACCTTCACGGCGATCGTGCTGAAATCCCAAACCGCCCATGTGTTCCACATCGGCGACACGCGGCTCTACCGGTTGCGCACCGGCGAGCTGGAACAAATCACCCGCGACCATGCCTCGCGCGTCTCGGCGGAGACATGTTATCTAACGAGAGCTCTCGGCCTGACCGCCTCGCCACGGATCGACTATCACACCTTCCCCATCGAGACGGGCGACCGTTTCGTCCTAAGCACCGACGGAATCCATGGTGAAATGAACGATCACGACCTGGAATCGATTCTATCAAATAATCCCGATGCCCAGGCTTGCGCCGACCTGATAGGTTCCACCACCGAGCCAAGCCCGGACAACCGCTCGTGCATCATCCTCGATGTCCAGTCGCTTCCCGACAGCGACAAGAACGACGTTTTCCGCCAGCTCTCCGCCTTGCCGATTCCACCCGATCTCCTCCCCGGCCAATCCATCGACGGGCTGCACGTGGAGCGCATCATATCCGCTTCGAAAAATTCGCAACTCTATCTGGTGACGGACATGGACGACGGCAACCGGCCGCTGGTGCTCAAGACGCCGTCCATCAGCTTTGAGGATGATCCCGGCTACCTCGAACGCTTCGCCTTGGAGGAATGGATCGGTCTGCGCACCGACAGCCAGCACCTCGCCAAGGTCATCCGCCGCACCCGGCCACGGCGGTTTCTCTACTTCGTGCTCGAATCAATCGATGGCCCGACGCTCGGGAAATGGAGCGAGGCAAACCCTGCCCCACCCATTGAAAAAGTCATCGGCATCGTCGAGCAAATCGTCGAGGGCGTCCGCTCGCTGCATCGCCGCGACACCCTCCATCAGGATCTCAAGCCGGACAACATCATCCTCGGCAACGACGGCATGGTGAAAATCATCGACTACGGATCGTGCCGGGTTGGTGGGATCGCGGAAATTTCCACGCCATTCGAGCGCGCTTCAGCCCTCGGCACCTTGGATTTTTCCGCGCCCGAATACCGCATGGGAATCACCGCGACCACCCGCTCGGATTTGTTTTCCATCGCCGCCATCACCTACCACCTCCTCACCGGCGGCCACCATCCTTACGGGAAATCCTGGGCATCGGCTCACAGCCCGAAGGATTTCCTGAAACTGACTTACCATCCGGCCGCCGCCCACAATCCCATGGTTCCGCCATGGCTGGACGCAGTCCTGAGCAAGGCCCTGTCGATCCGGATCGATGACCGCCAGGAGGCGATGTCCGAATTTGTCCACAACCTGCGGCATCCGGACCCGTCGTTGCTGGCGAACGGATCTTCCTCACTTTTGGAACGCAATCCGCTTCTCTTATGGAAGCTCGTGGCGCTTTTCTCCACGCTCGGATGGATCATCACTTGGCTGGTTCTTGGCTGAGTGTCGAATCCCGCTCATGTCTGGATCAAAAATCCATGAGCCCCACTCATCACCAACTTCGGTGAGATTGATGAAGGAAATCCACACCCGCCGCCGGGTGGCATACCGGGTGCTCAATGGACTGCTGACAACCCGCAGCACATCATGGTCGATTTCAACAACTCAGGCTTCAGCGAAGAACAGACCTCCTACCTTTCCGGCTTCGTTTCGGGAATCCTTCAAGCCCGCGATCTACCCTTTCTCGGACAGGACTGCGGCGGGCGTTTCACCCATGAGCAGGCCGATGCCGTCGAAATGCTTTACGGCACGCCGGTGGACGAGCTCTGCCGCGAGGAGCAGATCAAGTATGAGAAGAATGGTCTCGATTGCTACGACACCATTCTCGCCAACGCGGAAACCAACAGCTTCCCGACGGATGGCGATGTCTTCCGTTATAAATTCCACGGCCTGTTCTTCGTCACCCCGGCCCAGGAAAGCTTCATGCTCCGCTGCCGCATCGCCGGTGGCGCGCTCAGCACCTATCAGTTCCGCGGCCTGGCCGAAATCGCCGCCGACTGGGGTCCAGGCCACACCGACCTAACAACCCGCGCCAACCTCCAGATCCGCGAGATCATGCCGGAAAACTGCGCCAAGATCCTGATGAAGCTCGCCGACATCGGCCTCACCTCGCAAGGCGCGGGCGCCGACAACATCCGCAACGTCACCGCCACGCCGACGACCGGATTCGACCCCACCGAACTCATCGATGTCATGCCCTACGCGCGGGCGATGCATCATTACATCCTCAAGAACCGCGACCTCTACGGCTTGCCGCGCAAGTTCAACATCTCCTACGATTCCGGCGGCTGTGTCTCCGTCTGCGCCGACACCAACGACATCGGCTTCTACGCCGTTAGAGTCGGGGCAAACGACCAAGGCATCGAGCCCGGCGTCTATTTCCGCATGCAGCTTTGCGGCATCACCGGCCACAAGCAGTTCGCAACCGATTGCGGCGTGCTGCTGACACCCGCCGAAACGATCCCCGTCGCAGCCGCTTTGATCCGCGTGTTCATCGAGAACGGCGACCGCACCAACCGCAAGAAGGCGCGCCTCAAGTACCTGGTAGATGATTGGGGCATCCCCAAGACCCTTGAGGAAACCGCGAAGAAGATGACCTTCCCGCTCCGCTATCTCCCGCTAGAAGCCTGCGAGCCATCCGCACCGAAATCCAAACACGGCCACCTCGGCATCCATCAGCAGACCGACGGCAAGCACTACATCGGCGTCCTCACCCCCGTCGGCCGCATGTCGGTCACCCAGATGCTCGCGCTCGCCGACATCGCCGACCAGTTCGGCCGCGGGGAAATCCGCCTCACCGTCTGGCAGAACCTCATCATTCCCGGCATCGCCGAGGAAAACCTGCAAGCCGCCATCACCGCGATCCAGGCGACCGGCCTCGACCACCGCAACAACACTCTCACCGGCGGCCTCATCGCCTGCACCGGCAGCCGGGGTTGCAAGTTCGCCGCGGCGGACACCAAGGGCAACGCCATCGCCCTCGGCGAACATCTCTCCCGCAAGATGATCCTCGACCAGCCCGTCAACATTCACCTAACCGGCTGCCAGAATTCCTGCGCCCAACACTACATCGGCGACATCGGCATGATGGGCACCCGCGTGAAAGTGGAAGACGGCTCCACCGTGGATGGCTACACCATCGTGCTCGGCGGCGGAGTTGACGACACCCAGGCCATCGCCCGCGAAGTCTGGAAATCGGTCCGCGCTGACGAAATGCCCGCGCTCATCGAACAACTTCTGGTCGTCTATCTCCGCGACAGGATCGAGGACGAGAGCTTCACCCGCTTCGCCAACCGCCACACCCCGGAACAACTCATCGACCTCTGCGATCCCGCCAAGACCGCCGCCGCCTGAACCGCTAACATCCATCCTCATGTCACTCAGCGTTCCCAACACCGCTCCGTTCTCAGGTGCCCAGAAAATGTGGCTCAAGGGTTATCTTGACGCGCTCAACTGTGCACTGAATCCCGCCTCCGGCAGCACCGCCGCCGGACCTGCCGAAACCGTTCCTGCCGGCATCCCCGTCACGATTCTTTGGGGATCCCAAACCGGAAACTCCGAAAGTCTCGGCAAGAAACTCAGCAAGGCGCTCGCCGCGAAAGGCCACACCCCTACCCTCTGCGACATGGCGGACGTCTCGCCCGCCGATCTATCCGCCAGTGGTCACGTCCTCATCATCACGTCCACCTATGGCGATGGCGAGCCACCTGACAATGCCGCCTCGCTCCACGCCGCGCTTCACGCGCCCGATGCCCCGCAGCTTTCGTCGGTCAGCTACTCGGTCCTCGCCCTCGGCGATTCCAGCTACCCGGACTTCTGCAAATGCGGCCACGATTTCAACAACCGCCTCACGGCACTGGGAGCGAAGCCGCTCACGCCGATCATCGAGGCGGATGTGGACTATGACGTGCCGTTCGCCAACTGGATCAAGCAACTGGAAGCCGCCCTCGTCGCAGCCTGATGATCTGAAATTTCAAATCTCAAATTTCAAATCTCCTTTCCGTGCCCGCCACTCTCCAACGTCTCCCCGCCTTGAAGTCCGCTTCAAAGCCTGACATCGAGCAAGGCAATCTCATCGACCAGCTCCTCGCCGAGCAAAAGCAGCTCCAGACACCCGTCGCCCGGTTCTCGGAAGTCCATCACAAGCGCAAGCCGGATCTCGCTGACCACTACCGCAGCCTCATCCCCCTAACCAAACCCGGCGAGGGCGAACAATACGCCTTCGAGGTTTCGCTCGACCGCTGCACCGGCTGCAAGGCTTGTGTTTCCGCCTGCCACTCGCTGAACGGCCTCGATGACGACGAGGCATGGCGCGATGTCGGCACCTTGTTAGGTGGCAATGACACACCCGGCTGGCAACAAACGGTCACCACCGCCTGCCACCACTGCGCCGATCCCGGTTGTATGAACGGCTGCCCGGTCGGCGCCTACGAAAAGGACAAGGACACCGGCATCGTCCGCCACCTGGACGACCAATGCATCGGCTGTTCCTACTGCATCCTCAAGTGCCCTTACGACGTTCCCAAGTATTCGAAAAAGCGTGGAATTGTTAGGAAATGCGACATGTGCCACCAGCGCCTTGCGGAAGGCGAGGCTCCGGCGTGCGTCCAGGCCTGCCCGACCGAGGCCATCCGGATTGTCAAAGTCGCCAGAGACCCGAGTCCGGAAGCCAGGAAGAAGGCGGAGAAGACCAATCTCTTCCAATCGAAAATCTTCAATTCCCAATCCGCGATTCCCGACTCCTCGATCACGCTGCCAACCACGCGCTATGTCGGACGGGAAGTTCCAGTCTCCGCGACTGCGGCGGACCGCGAGGCGCTGATTCCCCAACACGCCCATTGGCCGCTGGTGCTTATGCTCATGCTCACGCAGGCGGGTGTCGGCCTGCTGCTCACCTCACGTGGCAATCCCGCTCTAACCATCGCCGGCGCGGCGATCTTCTTCGCCGGTATGGGAGCCTCGATCTTCCACCTCGGCCAACCGCTCAAGGCATGGCGCTTTTTCCTCGGCCTGCGCACCTCATGGCTCTCGCGGGAAATCCTCGCGTTTTCCATGTTCGCTCCGATCCCGATGGCGCTGGTCGCGTTTGCATTGCTTCCACTCTTCCCCAAGCTGCCCATCCCGACCTTCGTGACGGATCTGTTACCGCTTGCCTCGCTGATCACGACCATCTCCGCGTGGGCGCTCGGCTTGTCCGCCGTTTTCACGAGCGTCATGATCTATCACGACACCCATCGGTCGTTGTGGCGCTTCCCGTTAGGAGCCGCACGCTTTTTCGGAACAGTTTCTTCTTTCGCCGCGTTGGGAAATCTGGCCGCACATCCGACAGCAGTTTCAGGTGCAATTTTCGCCGCCGCCGTCATCCTGAAGATGATCCCCGAACTGCGTTTTCTGAAACTCGGCGAGGATCTCGACGATCCATGGTCGCCGGATGCCCACAGCGCCCGTCTGCAACTCGGACCGCTCGGCCCCTTCCTCCGCGCCCGGTTCACGCTCGCTCTGCTGGCGATTCCGATCGCGCTGGTCCAACCGTGGTTCGCACTGCCCGTGCTGCTCCTCGCCGAACTTCTCGAACGCCAGGTGTTTTTCCAATCCGTCCAAGCCCCGAAAATGCCGGGGAACTTCGGACCGAAAAACGTCCATTGAAAGTCCGGATTTCCAGAAGTAATATTTGGATAGAATTTCGGCTTCACTCGAATGGCACGTATTCACGCCGGATTCGCAACGGAGCGCTGGCTTTAGCCGGCCCGTCCAACCACGCAATGAGAGACTCGCCAGCTGAAGCCAGCGCTCCGATGGTTCCAAGCGCATCAATGAAATCAGCCTTAAGTCCGTTGCATTCTACATTGTCCCAAAGAGTCAACGGCCGTCAGATCCACCGCCAGCACCCTGAGTATTCCCGAGATATTTGATGACGGCCTCGGTGCGGGTGCGGACGTGAAGCTTGCCGTAGATGTGATGGAGGTGCGTGCGCACGGTCTCGACACCGATTCCAAGATCCCAGGCAATCTCCTTGTAAAGCGAGCCCTTCGCCAGCAGGTCGAGGATCTGGGTCTCCCGGGGGGTCAGGTTCAGATCCTCGTTCTTGTGCGGTGATTCCTTCTTGAAGTGCCGCACCACCTTGCGGGCGATGGCGCTGGACATCGGGGATCCTCCCGCAACGAGATCGTCGAGCGCCACTAGCAGTTTGGTGGGGATATCGCGCTTGAGAAGATAGCCGGAAGCACCGGCCGCCAGGGCGTCGTAGATGCGGTCGTTGTTGTCATAGACCGTCACCATCAGGATCTGCATGTCGGGTTGGCTGACGGCGAGTTTTTCAACACACTCGATGCCTGACATCCCCGGCAACTGGATGTCCATAAGAACGACGCTAACGGGTGAAGTGGAAAGCACTTCCACCGCGGATTCCCCATCGGGAAACGCGGCGGTGAATTTCCAGCGGGGAGAAGTTTCGATGATGTCAACGAGGCTGTCGCGGAGGGCGTCGTCGTCTTCCACGATGGCGATGGTTACGGGATTTTCGGTCATGATGGATAGAGCTTGGAATCTTTCGGTACGGAGCAATGGAATCTAACGAGAGTTCCGCTGCCGGGCGAGGAGGTGATTTCACAAGTGCCGCCAATTTCGGCAAGCCGGCCTTTGAGGTTTCCGAGTCCGTGCCCCTCTGCTGTGGAACCGATGGTGAAGCCCCGGCCGTTGTCCCGGATGTCGATGCTCAGCATTTCCCCCTCGAAGCGCACGGTCAAAGTGACCTCGCAAGAGCCGGCGTGCTTGAGGATGTTGTTGAGGGCCTCGCGTACAGCCATCGAGACGTTGTGGCGGAAATCCGAACTGATAGATCGGGTCGGAAGCAAGGATGGAATATCGAACCGGCAGCGGACTTCGCTTTCCTCGAAAAACTCCTCGGCATGACGGGTGAGCCGCAGGGCGAGTTCGTCGAGATTGTCCCGTGATGGATCGACGGCCCAGACCAACTCGTCCATCGCCACCACGAGTTCCCTTGCGGCGGACGACATCTTGTTGAGTTGCTTGCGGGCCTTGTTAGGATCGTGGTCCATCGCGCTGCCGGCGAGCGACGCGGCGATGTTCAGGACCGTGATGCGGGTGCCTAGATCGTCATGCATGTCGCGTGCGATGCGGGTGCGGTCCCGTTCCAGAGCGGTCTGGAACGCGAGTTCTCGCAGCCGCCGCCGGTTGCGCCGGTTGCGTTGGCGCACCACCCCGACGGCGATCAGCGAGATGATGCAGGCCGTGGCGGCGGGCCAGAACCATCCCCGTTGCCAGAAATGGGGACGCACGACGATCCTGGCGGAAAGCCCTGCCGATTTCGGAATCTTGTCCTCGGTCATTCCGATGGCGCGGAAAACATAGTCGCCAGGAGGGACATTGAGGAAGGTGGCGCGTTGCTGGTTTCCCGTGATCACGTTGTAAGCCTCGCGCCAGGTGACGATCAATGTCCGCCCTCCGACTTTTCGGGAGTCGAGAGGTTGGACAGCGGTCCATTTTCCGCCCATGGATTGATCGCCGTCGATCAAGCTGAGGATCGCCGACCCATCACGTCTGGAGATTAGGGCGAATGCGGGCTCCGTGCCTCCCCGCATCCAGCCCGTGGGAGCCCGCATCGGGAAGAGCGAGTCCGAGCCTTTTTCAAAACCTCCGTTAGGCCAGAGCGGGGCATCGGGTTTGTCGGGGAGGATCAGATTGAGGTCGTCGATGCCCAGGCACCCGCTGGTATCCGGTGCTCCGGAGCTCAAGGTCACGCGGAGATAAGCGGCGTTTTCAGGCGTGTAGAGAATCTCCCGCCGCGAAGTTAGAATGGAGTCGGTCAGGCCCGTGGCCCATCCGGGACTGTTCCCGGTCATGTTGAATTCAGCCTGCGAAACCGGCTTTGATTGCGGGTCGAGGAACTCGAAGGTCAGGCTCATCCCAAGCACGCTTTCCTGCCAGTGCTCGTCGAACCCCGCCAGTTGGCAGCGCAACTGGACCGGCCGCTCGAATATGTTAGATCCGGCGCCGATGTCGAAATCCAGCCGGTGAAGTCCCGGCTTCAGACTGAGAGGCGTCCCGGGAGCGGGGATGGCCGCGACCGCTTCACCATCGACGCCGATACCTGTCAGGCGCAGTTGGAATGGACTCTTGCCGGATCCGGGCTCGTTAGATCCGGCGGAGTAGTCCGTAGCGCGGGACTTGGGAGGGACAAATAGGAAATCGGTCGGATGCCTCGCCACCGAACTGAGGCGGACCTCGTCGATCAATCCGGGAAAGGGTTCCGCCTCGGCATTTCCCTGAATGTGGTTTCTAGCCTCGTTGCCCACCGCGAAATCGCCGGAGATCTGAGAGAGGTTCTGCGAGAGCATGCCGACGCCGATCCGGTTGGCGGATTCCCTGCGGCTGTCGAGCCGCGTCCAGTAAAGCTGGAGCGCGCCCGGTACTCCGGGGCGGCCATCATAGGAGACCGCCACATGGAACCAGTCTTTGGTGTTGATCGCATCCGGGCCGTTCGTCGGGATCGAGGCGATGGCGCCGCCCACCGCACCGCTATTCGGCAGCGGGGAGAACGAGACGAAGCCTTCGCGCTCGACGCGGAAACTGAAGACCCTGTCATTTTGCTCACCGTCCAGGGTGATGATGGCCAGCGCGACCGATGATGCCTCGGAGGGCAATCGGTCGAATTTCACCATGGCTTCATAGGTGAATGCGCCGTCCGCCCCTTGGAAACGGAAATCCTTCGGAGCGTTGTCCTGGGGCCCGCTGGCAAGCCCGGGTGCCAAGGTCACAATCCCGCCCGCCAGATTCGGCTGGCCCGGAGTTCCTCCCTTGTGATGGTTGAAGGAGACCGCGCGCCCCAGGCCCGCAAGGCCCTGCTCGCCGGGCACCGCCCCGTTGTGAATGCCGCGCAGCGAAATCCCGTCTTTTACGGAAGTCTTGAACGGCGGCGCGCCTTCGTCGAGATGCCAGAGTTGCAGGGTGAACTCATCCACCTCGTAAGGCCGGACTTCCGCGTCCGCCACGAGAATCCCGCTCAGAAGCAGCGAAATTGTTAGTGTTGGCGATGGCATCAGCGAACTGATCCACAATGCCGGAGCTCCTGCGAGGCAAATCGCAGGGCGGAACGCTGTCGATCGAAGTGGTTCATCATGCGAGGCCATCGGTAGGTTTTCATATGATTCCAGACGGCAAATTCCCGGCGGGTGCAAGGCGGGAACCGAAGCATCACACGAAAGGGGGATGACCGCGCGGACCCGCATCCCCGTTTCGTGTGAGCAGGAAGCATTTCATTGAATGTGGCGGAACCACGCCGCTAGTTTGCGGCGATTCCGTATCTAACAATGACTCCGGCGTCGCGTCCAACCCAGACCTGAAAAATCCAACAGAAATGAAAATTCCTAAGAATCCCTTCCTGGCCGTGGCTCTCGGTTCAGGTTTGTTCGTTCCCACTCTCCATGCGGCGGTGACACCGTATGTGTCGGCCGACGCCGACACGAGCTACCTCTATCACTTTAACGAGGCCGCTGGCGGCAGCAGCGCCGCCAACGGCGGATCGACCGGCCGCGCGGCGCTCTCGGTGGACGGCAATCCTTACGCCGGCGACACCGTGGATCAGCCGCTCATCACCACCGTACTGGGCTCGACCGGTTTCAGCGGCTTCGGCAATGCGGCCAACGTTACGAGCGACGCCTGCCTGGGAGTCGATTCCGACGGGAATGGTGGCTTCCGCCCCGGCGACTTCGCTCCGGTGGGACCGGACCAGATGCCGAACCACAGCACCCTCTTCGGAACGGGGAACGCCTTTACCTTGGAGGCCATGGTGAATGTCCCCTCGATCACCAGCGGCAGCCGCCAGATCTTCTGCACGGACAACAACAACGCTGCGGTAGCCGAACGCGGTTTCCAATTCCGCATCTCCGCCACCGGACAACTGGATTTCAATTTCCTCGGCACCACCGGCACCGCAGCCTTCATCGCCCCGATCCCGACCACGGGTCCCCACGCTTTTGCCGCAAACCAATGGTTCCACCTGGCCCTGACTTATACTGGCTCCACCATGACCTACTACTGGACCCGGGTGGATTCCGGGGCCGTCCACGCCAATCCGATCGCTACCAACACGGTCGAGACCGTCGATCTGGTCGACGACGCCGTGTTGGTGATCGGCAACGAAGGCCGCGCCACTAACGGGCTCGGCGGCGAGCCGCTCAACGGCCTCATCGACGAGGTCCGGATCAGCGAGGTTGAGCGCCAAGCCACCCAGTTCATCTTCTCGGACGGCGACGATCTCCGCGACGACTGGGAGGTGACCTATTTCCGCGAGAACGAGTCGGAGACTCTCGTGGATATCCTAGCCAAGTTCGACGGCAGCGACGATCCGGACGAGGACTCCTTTGACAATCTCGCCGAGCAAACCGCTGGCTCGAACCCCACCGATCCGGGCTCTATTCCCGGCAACGCCGACGGCGACGGCTTGGACGATGCTTGGGAATTCCTCCACTTCGGGGATCTGGACGAGGTGGAAGGCGGCGATCCCGACGGCGACTTCGCCACCAACGAGGAGGAGCAACCGGCGGAGACTGATCCATCCGGAGCCGATGGCTTCCTCGATTTCCCCGACACCGAGGGCGGCACCGGCGACGGCCTGAGCGACGCTTGGGAATTCGCCTACTTCGGGAATCTCGATGAAACCGCCGACGACGACTCCGACGAAGACCTCTATACCCATGCCGAGGAATACACGCTGCTCACCAATCCCACCGACCAGCTCTCCGCGCCCGACGGCGACGGCGACGGCCTGAACGACGGCTGGGAAGCGCTTCATTTCTTCGTCAGCGGCGATGACCGCCCCACCCTGCTCGCCCGCGAAAGCGGGGCGTCCGACGCGGACAGCGATGGCTACTCGAACGACGCCGAGGAAACCGCGGGAACCAATCCCACCACCTCGCAGAAGCCGACCGACACCGACAGCGACGGCCTGATAGACACCTGGGAGATCGCCCACTTCGAAAGCCTCGATCCTCTTCCCGGCGATCTCACCGGCGATGGCGACGCTTTCTCCAACCTGCAGGAGCAAAATGCCGGCTCGAATCCGGAAGACACCGCCTCCGTGCCAAGCGACATCGATGGCGACAGCACCGCCGACACTGCGGAAGCGTTCCAGCCTTACTCGGTCGATTCCAACACACTCCACCTGTGGCACCTCGATGAAATGGACCAGCCTGCGGCCGATGCCGTGAGCGGCGGCCTCACCATGACCGCGCTCAGTGCCAATGGCCGGATGTGGACTCCGTCTCTTGCTGGGTTCGGCACCGCTCTGGATCCTTCGCTCGGCCGCGGCACCGCGGCCGGCGGCGTTCTCTCCGCACTACCCCCATCCAACACCGCCTCGGACAACACCACTCTAACTTACGCCGGGGTTGACGGAGCCTTCACCTTCGAAGCCATCGTTCGCATCGACTTCGATCCCTCCATCGCTCCGCCCAACATGATTCCCATGCAAATCGTGACCGGCGAAGCGGAAGACAGCCCCAACCGCGTCTGGCAACTCCGCCTTGTTCCGATCGGCGGTCCAGGTAATGTCGCCGGTACCACTCCGCTGTTGGAATTCATCAATCTCCACGGCGATGTCGGCGTCCAATCGCTCTCCGCTCCCCTGCCGCTCACGGCGGACCCGGATGCCATCGCTCAGAACGGCTGGTATCACGTGGCCGTCGCCTACAATGGCAGCGAGGCGACCGCGGGCAATATCAAGCTCTACTGGACGCTGCTCGACTCCGCACGCACCGAAGCCAACGAACTCTTCAGCGGCCAGATGACCAACGACCTGATCACCGCCGCGCCCGACTTCACCATCGGCAACGAAGGCCGCGACTTCAACGGTACCGGCTCCACCGACAGTTTCCTCGGCGTGGTCGATGAGGTCCGCATCAGCAACATCGCCCGCACACCCTCGCAGTTCCACTTCGTCAGCACCGAAGTCGCCGACAACCTCGGCGACACGTGGGAGATGACCTACTTCGGCGATCTCGATGAAACCGATACCGGCGACTTCGACAGCGATGGCACCGACAACCTCACCGAGTTCCGCCTCGGCCTGATTCCTAACAGCGGAACCTCACGCTTCGCCGCTGTGACGACCGATGGCAATCCGGACGATGGCTTCACCCTCACCTGGCCGAGCCTGGCAGGCACGAGCTTCAACATCTGGCGGAGCTATGACCTCGCGGGCTGGACGGAAATCGCCAGTGACGTGACCGCGTCACCGGCACCAGCCACCTCGACCAGCCACACCGATGCCACGCCGGTTCCTCCGGATAAAAAGGCCTTCTATCGCGTGGAACTGGTATCTCCCTGATTTTTTGGGTAACGGGTTCGGCAGAATTCGTTGGGGTCGGAGGTTTGGGTTCCTCCGGCCCCTTTTGTTTTCTGCGGACTCAAAATACAGTTATGCACTCGATATCTGCATTTCGTTTCGTGATCCCGGATGGGATCGCAGATGTTAGCCCTGGGTCGAGGAGCGTCAGCGACGAACCCCCGGGATCCATGTGGGCGGAGATTCGACCCCGGCAGCGGGTCGCAGAACGTGTGACGATTCGTGGCACTTCGATGTTTCTGGCACACCTTTAAGGGTAATGCCGAATCGCACGTAATTCAGGCCGATTTCGTTGACGCGCCGGAACAATTGGAGCGCTGGATTTATCCGGCGAGTCTATCATTGCGTGATTGAACAGGCCGGCTGAAGCCAGCGCTCCGTTGCGGATGCGGCTTGATTACGTGCCATCAAGGCAATGCCTGTAAGAATTCAGAACCCAAGGAAGGGCGGACTCCGATCCGCCCCAGCCCATGAAAAGCCAAAGATTCGAGGTAAACCGCAACACTTTGGCTTTTCATGGGCATCGGCGATTCGGAGATCACCGATCCTTGTTAGATCATCGAGATCCCATCCCATCCGGCAATCAGCCCGAATGCTCGTTCTAAATCCTTACAGGCATTGCCTTTCAGGGTGCAAATTCACTGAAAACCGGCACCCGGGGTTGTCGTCGCTATCGCGCCCCGACCCCGGGCTACCGTCTGCAATCCCTAGCAGGATAAAGAAAAACCTTCCGGAATATTTTCCAATCCTTAAAGGCCTTGGACTCACGGCAGCTCCACACGGGCGCGATAGAACGCTTTCGGTGATGGAGGCGAAGGATCCTCCAAGACCAGATCTCCTTGCTGTGAGAGAATGGAGGGTTCATCGATGATGGACCATGAAAACGGCTCCAAGCTGGTGGTTCGCTCGAGCAAGTAACGCCGTCCGGGTTTCCCCTGAATCGTCATGCTGAAAGGAGCGTCCGGACCCGAAGTCACATACTGTTTCATCACGAACCGGTCGTTTCCATCCAAGGGATCAGTGTTCGCGATAAATTCCTCGCCAGTCGTCAAGCCATCTCCGTCCGGATCGAGGGTGTCATTCGCGATCACTGGATTCGACGCATCCGCCCCGAATATCGCGGCCTTCCAATTCGCCCGCAACGTGGCTTCATTTGGAGCGCCGCTCAACCAGATCGAGTGCTGACCACCGCGCAAGTTCTCCAGCACCAGATAGCCTTCCTCGATGGGTATAGTGACACTGGTTCCATCAACCAGGAGGCGTGGATTTAACAGTCCTTTGGTGGGAACCAGCACACGTACTAACATGTTTCCCGGAATATTCAATGCGAGGCGGAAGTGATTGGGAGAATTTTCCACCTGGATCTCCACCGGTCCGCGGATCGTGGGAACCACGCCCGCCGCGTGTGTTAGACCAGCGCTCCCATCACCAGTGCCAAGCTGCGGCTTGATCTCTGCGGTGGCGAATCCCGGAGTGAGCGGCTTGAGACCGAGGACGTAGCGGGGAATGAGATTCGCGGGAGCGGCTCCCCACGCGTGGTTCCAGTCCTGGTTGGACTTGTAGTTGTTCCCCCACGCTTCCATCGCGATGGTGGATCCCTTCGCGATCATGTTCCACCAGTGGCGGTCGTAGCTGGTGGAATTGTCCTTCATCAGACCGATGGCCTGGTCGGCTTCACCTCCTTCGAACAAGGCTTCCAGCAGGTATTGTGCACCATAGACACTGCACGGCATCCTCTTCGTCTTGAGGAAGTCGAGAACGGCTTGTTTGTTTGGCGGTTCGATTCCCATCGCGAGGGGGAAGAAATTGGCGTGCGCCGAAACGTGGGAGGTCGAGCCGCCGTCCTTGTAGAGGCTGCCATTCCAGAACACGGAGTTGAAATTCGATTTCAACAGATTCGCGCGGCTGGCGAACGTCGCTTGATCGGCGGCGTTGTCTAACACACCCGCGATGTCCGCCAGGATTTTCCAAGACTTGTAGTAGAAGGCATTTACCACGGTGTTTTCCGAAGTGAGAACATAGCCGTCCCGCTCGGCTGCCGGCCAATCGACGATGTTATCCGTCGAGTGGGAAAGAATTCCATCGGCGCGGACCTTAGGCTGATATTGGGCGACATGGCTGACGATCTTGCTGTAATTCGCCGCCAGGGCTTCGGTGTTGCCGGTATAGAGATAATCCGCCCACGCCATCAGCGGGAAATGCAGCTTCCATTCGGTCGGCCAGGTCGAGTGATCGAGCAGCCATTCATACGAGTAGCGCGCGGTGGTGAACTCGCGATCCACGCCGTAGTGCCCGAGTTGGTTGATATAGGCGTCCGCCTCGTAGGGAAGCCGCTCCCGGTCGCCATCGACATAAGCGCCCGCGAAGCTGGTGGCCTTCATCGAGTAGCGGCACATTTCCCACACCGCATCGAGTGTGGCGTCGGATGAACCGAAACTCGCGGCCTTGTCGGAGAAGGGAACGTGCAGCACCTGTTGCCTGACATCCGCCGCCGTCACGACACCGGGGCAGTTGACCAACTCGACAAAGCGGAAAGGTGTGACCACTCCGCCGCCGAATCCATCCACATTGATGCCGTTGCCGCTGACGTCGTTGCTGCGGATTTGGTAGGTCACGTCGCCGTTCTGCAAGCTAACAGTCGCTTGGGTGGTGTTGGGATTGGTGGTGCTGCCACCCGCATCGATCACCGAGATGGCGCTTGCGTGTTCGCTGAATTTCACCGTCATCGTTTGTCCGGCGAAGGAACCATTGAGACGGACGGTGAGATAACCGAAACCATCGCGGCCGAAGTCGATGAAGTAGTTGCCACCTCCCTTGGCGATGACGACGGACGGCGGGACGATGCTTCCGAACGACGGCTTGTATCGTCCCGCCCAATCGTAGCCCGTGCCGTCGTTCGCGGATGCCTTGTGGATCGTCCGCGCTCCGGATTGAGGGGCGGTTGATGCGATGGTGAACATCTGGATCGCCGACCACGAGCTGCCCTTGCCTTCGGCGTCCCACGTGCGGACCCGCCACCAATAGTTCGCGCCAGCCGTGAGGGCGGGAGCCGCGCATTCGATGTTCACGGAATTTCCGGAAGTGGTTTTGCCGCTGTCCCATACGTCGCCGGTCCCGGCTCCGGCAAGCAGCGGGGCGGATGCGACGATGATCTGATAGGCGCTCTGCGAATCGCCGCGCCGCGATGGCTGATAGATCCACGTGAATTCCGGCGACTTGTCGGGAATGGTGGCGCGGTGGGGCAGCGCGAGGAGATCGGTCATCAGGCCGTCCGGTTTGTAAGGATCGGACGGTCCGCCGGGATGGGAGGAAGGGTCGTTCGGTCCGGTGTCGGCGCTCCGCTCGGCGGAGTTGTTGGCGCCGTCTCCATCCGGATCGCCTCCGGCGTTCTGTGAGAGATTCCCGAAATTTGCCAGTTCCCAATCATCGAAAAGGCCATCGGTGTCGCTGTCGCCCGGGAGCGATCCCGCATCGTCCGGCGCGGTGCCTGCGACGTATTCCTCGAAGTTGGTGGCGCCATCGCCGTCGAAGTCATCCTCCGGCTGGACCTGCTGGATCGTGGTGATGGCATCGTCACCATGCGCATTGATGATCCGGAGCTCCCAGTCGTCGGGAAGCCCGTCTTTGTCAATGTCGTTGGGGTCGTCGTAAACCAACGGATGGGTTCCGAGGGTTTCCTCCTGTTCGTTGGTGAAGGCGTCGCCATCAGGATTGTCATCGCCAACATGAATGGTGATCGACGTGAAATAGGTTCTTTCCCAAGCATCCGCCAGGCCGTCGCCATCGAGATCCGCCGGGTTGTTAGCGACGGTTGGATTCGTTCCGAACTGATATTCCTGTAGATTCGTGAGAGTGTCGCCGTCGAAATCAGCGCCGGGCAGCACGCCACCGATGTTCACGATGGCATCCGCGGGATTTGCGGTGATGATTTGCTGCTCCCAATCATCCGGCAAACCATCCTGATCAATATCGACCGGCATTCCGAAAATGAACTCACCCGCCGCGCGCGCAACACGGCTGATGCGGGCTTCATCGATGAGGCCGGGAAATCCTTCATTGAGAGTGCTGCGGCCTTCATTTCCGAGAACCAACTGGGTGACCACGGACGGAGTGATCGCTGCCCCGGTCCATTGGGACAGCACGGTTGCTTCCGTTACCGCGTTATCCAACGGCGTCCAATACATCGTGAACAAGCCGGTTCCCGCCGCTTGGCCGGCCTCGGTATAGGATAGAGCCACATGATACCAGGAACCGGCGTTGATCGCCGGCAGCGTGACGATTTTATTTCCTCCGCCGAAATCCAGTCCGTTGTATTCCAACTGCTCGGAACTCGTGATGCGGAATTGAAATCCCCTCTGGCCTAACAACGAGGAATCTCCCGACCAGATCTCGCCGTGGTTCACGAAATCCCCGGTCGATGGCTTGACCAGCGCTTCCAACGTGAAAGCGTTGTTGCTGCCGACCAGCGTGTTGAAATTGAAGCGATCCGCCCCGCCGGTGCTGAAGCCGCCGCTGTTGTTGAAGTCGATGCCGATGCCCCGTTCGTTCGCCAGCGACGCGCTCCCGCCGAACACGCCGGCGGTTCCGGTGAAGACGCTGGTCACTGTGGCGGCATTCCCATCCACCGTGATTCCATCCTTGCCTGCCGATCCCATATTTTCCGCGACAGTGGCAGCGGCCCCCTCATCAAGGTGGAAAAGGTAAACCGTGTCGGCATCCGGCTGATAGGGGCCGACGATGGCGGCGTGGGACAAGGTCCCGCCCAGCGCGAAGACGATGACGGACCACACCAACTGGAATTTGCGAATCATTTGGGATCAAAGAGATTGAGGATCTAAAGTGACAGCCCGTCCGGGATGTCAAAATGCCCATCTATCGACCGTGATCGCCCACCCTGCGATGCAATTCGCAATTCTACCACGAAATGGGGATGGGCTCCCTTACCAGAGTCCCAAACCCATCTCTAAAAACGCGTTGAGACATCCAACCCCGGCCAAACCCGGCGTTGGAATTCCCTTGGGGGAAATCAACCGCGCTTGGCCGTAATCACGATCTTCGACTTGGAAGCATTTCCCGTGAACTTGAATCCCTTCTCGGTTTCAACCACTGAACCGAGCAATCTTCCGTCACGTCCATCCGCTGAAATGACGAGTTTCCCGGAGCTGGTTTGCCACCTTCCCGAGTAGGAGGATAAGACATACATGCCATACTGGACCGTTTTGCAGGAAAACTTCCCGTCTTTTTTGAAAACGTAAGTCGCGGTGATCGACAACGACGACGCGTATTCCACCAGCTGGAAACCGCCCCCGGTGGTTTTGGAACCCTCCAATCTGACAGAAATCGTCTCGCTCTTTCCTTTGACCGTTTCTTCGTGTCTGCCAGACCAATCGCCAACCAGATCCTTCGGAGAGATGGCGAATACGGGCGAGGCGGCTAACAGGAGGGCGGCGAGGATGCAAAACCGGGTCATGCGGGCAACCTATCAGTCGCCATTTCCAGGTCAATCAATCGATTCTCACTTTGAATTCCCCCTAAGCCACCCGGCTACGGAGGAGTCTCCAGCGTGAATCGGATCCAGTTCACGTTGAAGCCGCCACCATCACTGCAGAGCCTGATCTCATTGTTGATAATATTCAGGCCGACGTTCTTTTTGGTGATCGTGGTCCAATTCTGGGCCGCCCCGGTGCTCGGCACCTCCATGGGGCCCGTGAGATCGCCGCCGCTGCTTTCGAGGTGGAGGGTCGACGTTCCGGCATTGATGCGGGCGACCCGGATCTCCACGGTGTAGGTGGCGATGTGCTGGACGTTGACGCTGTAATTCAGCCATTCGCCGGGCTCGGTCCAGCCCAAGCCGAAACCGCCGCCGGCGTTGGTGCAGGCTTCGAGGTCCACGTTGTCGTGTCGATAGACATTTCCATAATTGCCGCCGGATGTGTCGTGATAGGCGACACCTTCACCGCCCTCGTCATAATTTTCCGCTTCGATGGTGCCCGGGATGGTTGCTTTCACGCCGCGATACGGGGCACGGGTTTGCGCCGCCATCGAGCCACCGACATCGATGCAATCAAGATTCACGTTGCCGCTGTCGGGGCTTTCGAATTTGTAGGCGATGGTGTTGTCCCCGTTGTTCAGGAGCAGGCTCTCGGTCTTGGTTTTCCAAGAATCCCAACCGGCGGTGGGCGGGAGAATGGTCTGGGCCAAACGCGATCCGTTGACATAAACCCCGAGGGTTTGCGTGCGACCGGTGCCGTTCGAATAGCGCAGACTGACATTGGTGAATGCCGGTGAGGCCGAGGCCACGTTGAAAGTCGTCGAGGCACCCAACGCCGTGAATCCGGTGACAAAGCCGGTGCCGGAGAACCCCTTCTGATTCGTGGCCGCATGCACGCCTGCCAGCTTCGCATTTTCCGCCTCGGCACCGGTCGCGCGGGCAGGTTTCGCCGCCGGGACGGCTGGCGCGGCGGCACCCGGGGTTGGCTCCAAGGTCACCATGCGGGTCAGCTTGATGTCATCGGAGGCGCTGCCAACCAGAAGATCGTATTGGCCCGGCTCCGCATACCAGCCGAAGCCCGTCCAATAGGCGGCGAAGGAACGCTTGTCCAAGGTGAAGGTGGCGGTGCCCGTTTGATTCGGGGCGAGCGAGAGCTTGTCAAAACCCTTCAGCTCCTTCACCGGCCGGGGGATGCTCGATGCCATGTCCGCGACATAGAGCTGCACGATTTCCTGGCCCGCGCGGGTGCCGGTGTTCTTTACGTCCACCTTCACCGTTACGGTGTCGGAATCAACAAACGAAGGCGAGCTGACCTGTAGATTGCCATACTGGAAGGTGCTGTAGGACAGGCCATGACCGAAGGCGAATTCCGGCACGACTTTGTTGATTTCGTAACCACGATAGCCAACGAACACGCCTTCGGAGTAGTCGATGGGATTGTTATTGCGGGTCGGATAGGAGGGCTGGTCGGTATCGCGCTTCGGCCAGGTGAAGGTGAGCTTGCCGGAAGGATTCACATCGCCGAAGAGAATGCCGGCCAGGGCATTACCGCCTTCCATCCCGGGATAGGCGCAATAGATCACACCGGGAACCTGGTCGATCCAGTCCCGCATCTCCATCGCTCCGCCGACGAAGACGACGATCACCTTGCGGCTCACCGCGGCGACGGCGTTGATCAATTCCTTTTCGGCGGCGGGGAAGTCCATATTCGCCGCGTCGCCACCTTCCGAGTCGCTGGTCGGTGAAGTTTCCACCGGGCCGTGACCGCGGCCGGTCATGATGATGGTCACGTCGGAGGTCGCCGCCGCGGCCACCGCGCCGCTTTGCGTGGTCTGCATGTTGATCGTCAGCCCGCCGTAGTTTTCGAGGCCCTTCAATGGCGTGATCTCATAGGGCACCGGCGTGCCGCTGCTACCACCGCCGCCGCAGTGTCCCGCATCGGCATTCACCCCGGCCAGGCACACCGTGTGGACCGTGTTCTTGTCCAGTGGCAGGATGTTGCCCGCGTTCTTCAGAAGCACGATGCCTTCCTGCGCGACCTTGCGTGCGACCGCCTGGTTGGCCGGGGTATTCTTCTCACCGGCGGGAGAAGCGGGACCCCAGCCCGACACACCGGCGAAATAGGAGACCCGCAGGACCCGCCGCACCATGTCATCCAGGACCGCTTTTTTCAAAGTTCCGTTGCGGACGGCGGCGGCGAGATTCCCATACTTCGCGGCCGAGGGCATCGACACGTCCATGCCGGACATGGCCGCGCTCTCCGTGGTGAGGTCCTTGTTGACGCTGCTCCAGTCGGTGAGCGTCATCCCCTTGAAGCCAAAGTCCTTCTTGAGGATTTCCCGCAGCAGCGGCGTGCCGTAGCACCGCACGCCATTGATGTAATTCGCCCCCGACATGCAGGCCATCACGTTGCCCTCCTTGACCGACATCTCGTATCCCGGAAGGTAGATTTCCCGGAGCGTGCGCTCGTCGACTTTTGAAAAAGAACCCTCGCGGTTTTTCTCGGTATTGTTGGCGACGAAGTGCTTCATGCACGCCGCGACCCCTTGGCTCTGGATGCCTTGGATGACCTTCACGGCAGACTTCCCATTCAGATAGGGGTCCTCGGAATTGTATTCAAACGACCGGCCCGTGACCAAATCCCGGATGATATTGATCCCGGGCCCAAGCAGCATGTCGGCATTGCCATTGGTCTCCTTTCCGAGCACCACGCCGACATCGTAATGCAATGCGTGGTTCCAAGTCTGGGCAACCACGAGGCCGGAACCGAAGCCGGTGGCGGGTCCGGTGCGGTGGGAGCCGAGCGGACCATCGCTCATCCGTATCCCCCCAATCTTGAGCCGGGGGCAACTCCCCCCGTCCAGCATGCCGTTGCCGTAGCACATGGCCTGTTCCTCCTCCAAGGTCATTTGATTGATGACGCTCTGGATATCGCTTTCGATGTCAGCACGGACATTTGTGGAAATCCCCAAAACCAATAACAACCAGACCTTGAGAAGACCGCTCGCGAGTATGTTTCCAGCTCCAAAAAACCTGATGCCGGACGTCGCGGCGATATCGTCATTTGAATTCATGGAATTAGTTGAAAATACGTGGCAGTTTGAAGGAACCAGTAACGGTTGCCATCCACTTGGGGAACCTCCCTGTTTATAGAGGTGCTTTTCAACGCAATCATAACCAACACCTTACAGCCCTTCATCGAAACGGAACCGAACGGTGCCCGTTGACGGGCGCGCCGGCTGATCGCTACCGTAACGCCCATGCGAATTCCCACGAGTGGTCCGTTAGCTGATAGAGGCATGTGGTTTCTTGGAAAAATTGCCATCGTCACCCTGTTTGGCGTGCAGGTGGTGCTCGGTATGCCTCAGATCAAACTCGCGGACCTTCGCTGCGAGTCCGCCTCCCGTCCGCTGGGGCTCGATGCATTGCAACCACGCCTGAGCTGGAAACTGAAGTCCGTCGCGAGTGGTCTTCGCGCCCAGCGGCAGAGCGCCTACCGCATCCTCGCCGCGAGTTCATTGGACCGGTTTGCCAACGACACGGGCGACCTCTGGGACTCGGGGCGCATTGAGTCCGCCGCATCCGTCGGGATTCCTTATGCGGGAAAAAACCTAACGGAGAACCAACGGGTTTTCTGGAAAGTCCAGGTGTGGGATCAGGCGGGCAATGCGTCGGATTGGAGCGAGGTTTCCGAGTGGACGATGGGGTTGTTCGACAATGCCTCCTGGGCCGGCAAGTGGATCGGAGGCCCCGGACAAGATGAAAACGCCCGCAATCTCGAAGTGCGTTTCACGATCAGGAAAGAGGCGATGAGTGTCTATTTCCGCGCGCAAGGGGTGGAAAACTCCTGCATGTGGCAGATCAACACCACCGGTGGCCGGGTGCGCTTTTCCCCTCACATCAGGGTCGATGGCGGATTCCGGGTTTTGAAGGAGGTGCCGTTGCCAATGGCTCCTTCGGCTTTCGCGCAGCCGCACACGATGAAAATCACGATGAACGAAGGGCGCATCGATACGTTTCTCGATGGAAAATTGATCGACACCACGACGGAAGAAAGCCGCCACGGCAGCGGACTCGGCTTCCGGGCGTCGCCGACCGAAGAAACCCTGATCCACGAACTCACGCTGACATCCGCCGACGGCAAGGTGCTCTATCACTCGGATTTCCCTTCTTCTGGATTGGTGGTGGCGAATCAGGATGTATCACTCACCACGCCGAACCCCGCGTTGACGCCTTTGCTGCGAAAGGAATTCACCGTTGGCAAGCCCGTCAGGCGTGCATGGGTTCATTCGTCCGCGCTGGGGATTTATGAAATGCGTCTCAACGGGCAGAAGGTCGGCGACGCGTTTTTCGCGCCCGGTTGGACGAACTACCGGAAGACCGTACAATATCAGACCTACGACGTGACGGCGCTGATGCGACCGGGAGCGAACGCCTTGGGAGCGCAGTTGGCACCCGGATGGTTCGCCGGGAAAATCGGCTGGTTCGGCCCGGCCCGTTATGGTCGCGAACCGCGGTTGATCGCGGAGCTTCACGTGGAGTATGAGGATGGAAGCGCCGAAATCGTCGCCCGGACGGATGACTCGTGGAAAACCAGCGCCGGCCCGGTCGTGGCGGCGGATTATCAAGACGGAGAGACTTACGATGCACGGCTCGAACAGCCGGGATGGGACAGGAGCGCATTCAAGGACGCGGCCTGGAGCCCGGTCCGTCTGTTTGATTCCTTCGAACAAAGCCGTCTCGTTTCCCAGGCGGATCCTTTGATGAACGTGCTGGAAACCCTCGCGCCGCTGGCGGTTTCAGAGCCGAAACCGGGCGTGTTCGTTTACCAGTTGCCACGGAACATCACCGGCATCCCCCGCGTGAAAATCCGCGGCACCGCTGGCTCGACGGTGCGGATCCGTTGTTCCGAAGCGGTCAATCCCGACGGCTCGTTGAATCAGAAAACCCAGGTACAACCGGGTGTCGGCAACATGTTTTCCGCCAACACCGATACCTACACTTTCGGAAAAACCGGTGAGGCGATCTATCAACCCCGCTTCAGCTGGCGGGGTTTCCGCTATATTGAAATTTCCGGGACCGTGTCAAAACCGGCCTTGGCGGACGTGGCGGGTCTTTCGATCGGAACCCATGTTCCCGACACGGGGACCGTCCAAACCTCGGACGACCTCATCAACCGGATTTTCAACATCATGAAATGGTCCGGGCAGTGCGCCTTCATTTCCATTCCCGTGGACAGTCCGCAACGGTGCGAGCGGCTGGGATGGACCGGCGACGCGAATTTCTATCTCAAGACGGCCGCGTTCAATTTCGACATCGAGCGGTTCTTCACCAAATGGCAGCGCGACGGGATCCAGAGCCAGACCGCGGAGGGCTGCTTTTCCAACGTCTCCCCCGGTGGATGGGGAACCGGTGCCGATGGCGGCTATGCCGGCGGGTGGGGCGATGTCGGCGTCTGCCTTCCTTACGAATTGTGGAAGACCTACGGAAACACGGCGCTCGTCCGCGAGAGTTATGCGGCCATGGTCAAGTTCATCGATTACCTGCAAAGCCAAGGCACGGAGTTCATCCTCCCCGACGCTCTCGCGCCCGCCGGCGACTGGCAGAACCAGAATGACGGAACTCCGGCCAATTTCATCGCCACCGCCTATTTCGCCTACGACGTGAAGTTGATGGCGGAAATGGCGCGAATGTTAGACAAGCGGGAAGACTCCGTGAAATACGACGAGCTCTTCCAACAGGTCCGCGCCGCGATCCGCAACAAGTGGATTGCCCGCGACGGCCGCGTCGCCACGGGGAGCCAGACAGCACAAGTGATGGCCCTGCATGTGGGATTGGTGCCGGATGATTTGAAGCAAGCCGCCGGGGAGCGGTTAGTGGAAAACATTACGGCTCACAAAAACCACCTGACCACCGGTTTCGTCGGCACCCAGTGGCTCCTGCCGGTCTTGTCTGAGATCGGGCGCACCGACCTCGCGTGCGCGATTCTCCGCCAAACCGACAACCCGTCCTGGGGCTACATGGTGAAGAGCGGTTCCACCACCATCTGGGAAAACTGGAATGTCGTGAAGCTGGACGGAACGATCAGCGATGGCGCGAACTCCCTCAACCACTGCGCGCTTGGAACCGCCGGCGAATGGATTTTCAGGAACGTCGGCGGCATCGATCAAGACGCCGCGGGCGCGGGTTTCTCACAAATCGTCATCCGGCCGAGTGTCACCGGAACCTTGCAGAGCGCGACCGCCCGTTTTGAGTCAGTCCATGGAACCATCGCCACCGACTGGAAAAAGGACCCGCGCGGGCTAACGCTGAAAGTCGAGATTCCGGTCAATACGACGGCCATCGTCCATGTGCCTTGCGCCAATGCCGCCCAAGTGAAGGAAGGCAAATTCCCGGCATCCAAGGCACCGTCGGTCGATTTTCTAAGGGAGCAAGCCGGTTACGCCGTGTTTGCGGTGGGTTCCGGCAGCTACGAGTTCAACTCTCCATAAGACTTCGTTGGCAGGATCGGCGGACGCACCCGGTCGAGGGATCGGAGGGAAGCGTATGGAGGCTGAATAGCCACTTCCGCATTTGGTCCGGTCCTTTAACGCGATCTCAAGCCCGCGGCGGTTGATGCCGATAACTTCCCGAGCCTGCTTGCGGCTGGCCGTCCATGTTTAAAGTCCAGGCGACCATGGGCCAATCTAACACGGGTTTCAATCGACGTTGCGAGAGATTCATCCGACAGCGTCGTC
Source organism: Verrucomicrobiota bacterium (assembly GCA_040386755.1). GTDB lineage: Bacteria > Verrucomicrobiota > Verrucomicrobiia > Verrucomicrobiales > Akkermansiaceae > Luteolibacter. The sequence continues at coordinate 210,975 of JAZKEY010000003.1, forward strand.
GCTGGAAACAAATGCACCGCTCGTAGAAGCCGCCTAATAAAAAAAGGGAGTCCTTCCGGACTCCCTAAGTTGTTGAAAAAGAAATGGTGGGTAGAGATGGATTCGAACCAACGTAAGCTTTCGCTAGCAGATTTACAGTCTGCCCCCTTTAGCCACTCGGGCATCTACCCATTCCCGCTTACGCGGGGCGGAGGTATGAGGAAGAGGGCCGGACCTGACAAGAAAAACCTTCCCCGCGAGGGAAAATTTTCGATTTCGCGCGATTCCAGCCTCAGCGCCTGAATGAGTTGCGCCCGCAGCCGACCAGTCCGGCCATCGTCAGGGTCATGAACTGCCGTGCCCACGGAATCCGGCGGGTGATGCCGAAGAACAGGTGCCGGACCGGACTGAGCCATTCGTGGTCGGACTGGAACCACGGGGTGAGCCAGCGGGTGGCGAGTTGGTAGTAGCGGAGCGAGAGGGTTCTGCGGCGTTGGTAGTGTTTCAAGGCTTCGGCCAGCGGGAAAATCGCGAGGCAATCGGCGAGGCAGGATGCATCGGCGAGGGCGAGGTTGACGCCTTGGCCGAGCTGCGGACTCATGGCGTGGGCGGCATCGCCGAGGACCACGACGCCATCGGCATGCCATCGGCTCATCCGGACGTCGCCGTAGCGGGCGGTGAGGACCTGGTTCCAGGAGTGGATCTGGCTGAGGAGTCCTGCGGATTTCGGGCAGAGCGCGAGGATCTGGTTTTTCCATTCGTCGATGGGCTTTGCGCGCCATGCGGCGTCATCGGCGATCCTGATGCTCCAAAACAGGCTGACCAGCGGCGGGCCGCCGTCGAGATCACGGCCGGTGGCGAGAAATCCACCGAGGCGGCGCGTGCCCTTGACGACCTGATAGAGTTCATTTTCAGGAAAGACTCCGTCGTTGTGGCCGATGAACCAATGCGCGCCCCACAGGTAGCCGCGGTTGGTGCCGCCGGTTCCGACGAGGTCGCGGAGTTTCGAGCGGGCACCATCGGCGACGATGAGGAGATCGAAACCGCCGCATTCACCGCCATCGGATGATGATAGGACCCAGCGATTTTCCAACTTTGAAACATTGTCGATTTCCCAGCCCCAGCGGACATCCACCTTGGCCTCGCGCATCGCTTGGATCAGGTGATGGAGGAGAACGGGCCGATGGAGACCCGCGCCGAAATTTTCCGCGCCGATTTCCTGATAGCGGAGATCGAGCAAGGTGGCTCCATGGGAATCGAGAACATGGAGCCGTTCCACTCTGGCGGCGTGAGCGAGGACTTCGTCAAGGATGCCGAGTTCCTGCAAGACTCCCATGCCGGACGGTTGAAGGAGAAATCCCGCGCCGACGGCCTTGCATTCGTCCGCGCGTTCGAACAAGACAACTTCATGGCCTTGCCGGCTTAGTAGAGTGGCAGCAGCGGGCCCGGCAGTTCCGCAGCCAACGATTGCGATGCGGAGAAGTTTGAGGCTCATGGAGAAAATGGATTACCAGAGACCGTAATGCCCGGTCTTCATGATGTAGAGGCCCATCAGGAAATTCGCGGTGCCGTGCATGATGACGCAGGCGCCGAGGCTCTTGCTCCAGACGCAGAGGAGATACGTTAGACTGCCATAGACGAAGGCTCCGGCGTAATCGACCGGCGCGTGGGCGGCCATGAAAAGGCCGGTGACGACGGCGAAGGAAAGCCAAGTGGCGCGGCCGAACGGTTGTTTCCAGTAGTCCCCTTCCCAATCGCAGACGAAGCGCATGAGGAAGCCGCGCCAGAAGATTTCCTCGACCAGTGCGACGATGACAGCCGCGCGGAAAAAGCGGAAAGCCAGTGAGGTCCAGTAAGCGAGAGGGTTTTGGAAAATCCCGGGATCAAAGCCTTCCTTGCGCTCCGCGACGCCTAGCAGTTTGAGCAGTCCTTCGGTTTTTCCGGTCAGGCCCCACGCGTCATAGAGCGCGGTGGGAAGCAGCCAGAAGCCTATGCCCACCGCGCCGAAGACGACTCCGGCGAGGGTCCATTTCAGCGACCAGTCGAATCGATAGTTCCGCCGGTAGTAGATGAGAAACCCGAGGGCCACGAGGGTCTGGATCGGATAGATGAACTGCGCCGGATCCCGCCGCCACCAGGGCGCGTCGGGGTGTTTCCACTCGATGAAGCCGCCGATGAGCTGCAACACGATCATGAAGCCCATGAAGACCGCGAACGGCATCACGTGGGCGCGCGTGAGCAGTTCGGGATCCTTCGCGGGATGCCCGGAGTCCTTGGCATGTGGCTCCGGACTCATGGCCGTTAGAGTCGTCCGACGAATCGCTCCATCTTGTCAGTCGCCGTGCGGATGTCCTCGAACGCGGTGGCATAACAGCAGCGCAGGAATCCCTCGCCGGATGGTCCGAACGCGCTGCCCGGCACGCAGGCGACGCTTTCCTCTTCCAACAAACGCATGGCGAATTCCTTGCTCGTTAGACCGGTCTTGCGGATGTCCGGGAAAACGTAGAACGCACCGCCCGGCGTGTGGCAGTCGAGGCCGATTTCATTCAGCCGCTTGACCAGGAAATCGCGACGCTGGTGGTAGCTGTTGCGCATTTCGATCATCGCGGGCTGGCCGTTTTCGAGCGCTTCGATGGCGGCGTTCTGGCTCATGATCGGCGCGCAGAGCATGGCGTATTGATGGATTTTCATCATCGCCTCGATGATCGGCTGCGGCGCGCAGGCATAGCCGAGACGGAAGCCGGTCATCGCGAAGGCTTTGGAAAATCCGTGCAGCAGGATCGTCCGCTCCTTCATCCCCGGCAGCGAGGCGATGGAGAGGTGTTCCTCGGTTTCGTCGTAACGAAGTTCGCTGTAGATTTCGTCGGTCATCACGATCAGGTCGTGCTCGATGGCGAGTTTCGCGATTCCTTCGAGGTCCGCGCGCGAGGCGCAGGCACCGGTCGGATTGGTGGGGAAATTGATGAATATGATCCGTGTTCGTGGCGTGATGACGGCGGCGACGGCTTCCGGTTTCAGCGAGAATTCATCCTCTTTCGTGGTCACCACCGGCACGGCGACGCCGTGCGCCATGACGATGCTCGGGCTGTAGGAGACGTAGCAGGGCTCGTGGAAAATCACCTCGTCGCCGGGATTGAGCAGGGCGCGCAGGGCGATGTCGATGGCCTCGGACACACCGACCGTGACGAGGATTTCCTTCGCCGGGTCGTAGTCCACGTGGAAGAAACCTTCGACGTATTTTGAAATCGATTTGCGTAGCGAGAGCAGGCCGAGGTTCGAGGTGTAGGTCGTCTGGCCTTTTTCGAGCGAGTAGATGGCGGCTTCGCGGATATGCCATGGAGTGACGAAGTCAGGCTCGCCCACGCCCAGCGAGATCACATCATCGCGGCCTTGTACGAGTTCGAAGAAGTCGCGGATCCCGGAACGCGGGATGGAAGCGACGTTGGTTGCGATTTTCGCGGTGTAGTCCATGGCAAAGCCCGCCGGGCGGCGGGGGCGGGAATCTCAGCGGGATGAACCGCTTACGTCAATCCCCGGAGCGGGGTTTTATTTGCCACCGGCTCAGTCTAAAGAGGCACCGCACTTTTGTAATGCCGGGGAATGCGGAAACCTTGAAACGCGCGAAGCTCTTTTCAAGGACATCCCATTCGCTCCCACGACAAAAGTGTCGTGGCTCATTAGGGCATCAACAACCGATAACCAATCCCCGCCTCGTTCTGGATCAGCAGCTTTTCAGCAAGCTTCTTTCGAAGATGGTTGGCATACACCCGCAGGTAGTGGGTCTGACCGTCGCCTTGCTGGCCCCAGACTTCGCGCAGGAGTTGGCGCTGGGTGACGATTTTCCCGGCGTGGCGGGCCAAGGCCAGGAGAAACGCGTATTCGGTGGGGGTCATTTTCAATGGCACTCCGGAGAGGAAAACCTCGTGGCGGTCTAGGTGCATGGTGAGCGGACCGACGATGATTTCGGGAGAATCCGTGCCATTATGGCGGCGCTGGATGACTGTCAACCGGGCGACGAGTTCTGCGGTGGAAAACGGCTTGGTCACATAATCATCAGCACCGTTTTCGAGAGCGGCAACTTTCACGTCTTCCTGATCGCGCACGGATAGAATAAGGACCGGGACGGAACTCCACTCACGAAGGCTTTTCAAAACATCGAGTCCGTCCATGTCTGGCAACCCCAGATCCAGCAGCACGACATCCGGCCGGTGGAATGCGGCTTCCTGCAAACCGAGTCGCCCTGTTTCCGCCTCGCGAACGATGTAATCGCGTGATTCCAAAGCGAGCCGCAGCAGGCGTCGGATCTGGATTTCGTCATCGATGATCAGCGCGGTCATGCAACCGGAGTTTCCGCGATCCGGTTCGGGACACAAGCACTGTCATCCTCAACGAGAAATTCCGACTTGAGCAGGATTTCGAAAACCGCGCCGCCCTGCGGGTGATTCCAACCGGCGATGTCGCCTCCCAGCGCCTCGACAAATCCCCGAGCGATCGACAAACCGAGTCCGGTTCCTCCGGCCGGTGCCCCCGGAGCACGGTAAAATTTCCCGAACACTCGTGACTCCTCACCCGGTGGCAGACCTGGGCCGTGATCACGGACCGTTAGGCTGAGTTTCTGTTCGGCGTGGCGGACGGTCAGCTCAACCGAGGCCTGGGCCGGAGTGTAAACGGCAGCGTTGTGGAGAACGTTCGCCAGAGCCTGGGTCAATAGCGCCTGATCCGTCCTGACCAGTGGCATGTCGGAAGAAACATCGATTTCCAAAGCGTGACTCTTCAACGCATCCCCCGCCGCCCTCACCGCGGACTCCACCAGTTCGTTCACGTCGCACCACTCCATCTGCGGCTCGACCACTTGCGATTCCAACCGTGTCATCTGGAGCAGACCGTCCACCAGTCGCTGGAGCCGCTTTGTGGCGGTATCGATTTCGACGATATAGGGATTTGTCGCTGTGTCCCCCATGCCTTCGATGGATGCACGGATGATCGCCAGCGGCGTCTTCAACTCGTGGGAAACGCTATCCAACAGATTTCTTCGCAGCCGTTCGGATTTCTCCATCACCTCCGCCTGACTAACGGCCTGGATGAAATGTTCCTTCTCCAACACCAGCGCGAGTTGCAGCGCGAATGCCTCCACGGCCTGACGCCGGGTGAAATCCAGCGTCGTGGATTCCTCCGCCACCCTCAGGCCGAGCACGCCCATTGCCGAGGTCGCCGTCTGGAGCGGAAACCACGTGGCTACGGACTGCGGCAGTGTGTCGGTGAAACGCCCGGCAGTGAGTTTGTTCATGTAGGCCCAGTTCGCGACACCGAGTTCATGTTCTTCCGGCTGCCAAGTGCTCGCCGCATGCGCGGTCGGCGGCAGCGAGTGGTCCAGCGTTCTAACCATCAACGCGGTATCGGCACCGATCACCGAATTAATGATTTTCAACGCGTCGGAAAGCCCCTTCGCCATCTCGGGTGCCAGCGCCGCGCTTTGGGTCACGCGGAGCAACGCGTCCGTTTCGATCTGCCGCCGGCGTTCGGCGATTTCCCGCGTCCTCAGCCGGCTTGTCAGATGCCCCATGCTCAGAGCGACGGCGAAAAACAGCCCTAGCAGAATCACGTCCTCAAGCGCCCGGACCTCGAAGGTGAACCTGGGGGAAATGAAAAAGAAATTCCACGCCAGCGCGCTCATCCCCGCCATGAAAAGCATCGGCCAACGCCCCAGGTGCAGCGCCGCCAGCAGGATCGAGAACAAATAAACCAGAGCTGGAACCGTGTAACCGACCACCGCCGTCAACGGCCAACACACGGCCGTCAGCACCAGGATGATGGCGAATGCGATTCCATACTCCTGATAGGAACTCATCCTGAAACTCCGCCGTTCGGGCTCCGGACGGTTCGACGGCCGACCGATCATCGGACGCACCACGCAGACGTCGATGTCGCCACTGCCGGCGATGACTTTGTCCGCGAGAGTGGGTTTCCACCACGACCGCCTGTTGGCCTTGCCAACGACGATTTGGGAAACGTTCCTTTCCCGCGCGACCTCAAGCAAGGTCGCCGCCACATCGTCGCCGGTCGCATGAACGACCTCCGCCCCGAGCTTGCGCGCCAGTCCCAGGCCACGGGCTAACAAGTCCTGCTGCTGGGTGCCTAGCGGCTTCGTCCCTTCCACCCACACCGCCAGCCACGGGCAGCCGTGACGGCCGGACGCCCGCCGCGTCCAGCGGATCAGGCTTTCCGAGTACGGCGTCGGACCCACGCCGACCATCAGCCGCGCGTTCGTCTTCCAAGGACTGCTCACCCGCCGCGCCTTCCGGATGTCTTCCAAATCACGATCCACCCGCTCGGCGGTGAAGCGCAGGGCGAGTTCGCGCAGAGCAGTTAGATTCCCCTCTCGAAAAAAACCTTCGGCCGCCGCCTGGGCGCGTTCGCCCAGATAGACTTTCCCTTCGCCGAGGCGGAGCATGAGTTTCTCGACGCTCAGGTCCACGAGCTGGATCTCGTGCGCGCGATCCAGCAGCGAATCCGGCACTGTCTCATGCACGGCGACACCCGTCACCTGACGTACGATGTCCACCTGGCTTTCGATGTGCTGGACGTTGAGCGTGGTGCAGACATCAATGCCGGCGTCGAGAAGTTCCATTACATCCTGATAGCGTTTCAGATGACGGCTGCCGGACGTGTTGGTATGGGCAAGTTCATCAACTAACAAAAGATCCGGACGTCGCTGGAGCGCGGTATCGAGATCAAATTCCTCCAGCACGTGCCCGCCGTGTTGGATCTTCCTCCGTGGCAAAATCGTCAATCCCTCCAACAACGTGGCGGTTTCCTCGCGCCCGTGGGTTTCCACCACTCCGACCAGGACATTCAGCCCGTCCTGCTGCCGCTGCCGGGCCAGCAGCAGCATCGCATAGGTTTTCCCCACACCCGGGCACATGCCGAGCAGGATGTAGAGCCGGCCCTTGTTTTCCAGATTCTCCTCCCGCCGCACCTGCGCGAGCAAGGTGTCTGGATCGGGGCGATGGTCGTCGTTCATAAGGAGCGGGGACATTCCTGTCTCCGGTTTGGGAAGTGTGCGGACAGGAATGTCCCTACTTCTTAAGGGCATCAAGCGCGATGTTCAATTTCAGGACATTCACCCCGTTCACGCCGAGCAGACCGAAGGTGGCCTTGTCCGTATTGGCTGAAATGAGTTCCTGAATTTTTTCCGGTGCAAGACTCCGGGACTTGGCGACCCGGGTGATTTGAATCGCTGCGTTTTTGGTGCTGATGTGGGAATCCAAGCCGCTGGCCGAGGCGGTGACCGCATCGGCGGGAACGGCCTGACTTTCCGTTAGTCCGTTGGTCGTGCGATAGGTGGCGATGCGTTCCTTGACCTGATCCGCGAGTTTCTGCGAGGTGGGACCGAGGTTGCTGCCGCCGGAACTCGCGGCGTTATAATCCACCGCGGACGGGCGCGGGTGGAAATAACCTTCGGCGGTGAAATTCTGACCGAGCAATTCGGAACCGATGAGGGTGCCTCTCTTATCGGTGATCAGGCTTCCTTCCGCCTGTTTCGCGAAGGCGATCTTCGAAATACCAGTGACGGCTAATGGATAGAAACCGCAGCACACGACGGCGAAAACAAGCGTGGAGACGATGGCGGGACGGATTTCCGAGAGGATTGTTTTCATGATTTTATACTGATAGGGAATTCGAACTTGGAACACTGCGGGTAGGCCGTAGTCCTACCCGCATTAGGCGATATTCAGGGTGGTGATGACGAGGTCGATGGCTTTGATGCCGATGAAAGGAACCACGAGGCCGCCGAGCCCGTAGATGAGCAGGTTCCGACGCAGCACTTCGACAGCTCCCAACGGCTTGTAGGGAACGCCTTTGAGGGCCAGCGGAATCAGCGCGACAATAACAAGGGCGTTGAAGATGATGGCGCTGAGGATCGCGCTCTGTGGCGAGCCGAGATTCATGATGTTCAAAGCGGCCATTGCGGGGAACGTCACCATCAGCATTGCAGGGATGATGGCGAAATATTTGGCGACGTCGTTGGCGATGGAGAATGTCGTTAGAGAACCGCGGGTCATCAGGAGCTGTTTGCCGATTTCCACGATCTCGATGAGCTTGGTCGGGTTGCTGTCGAGGTCCACCATGTTGCCAGCCTCGCGGGCAGCCTGGGTGCCGGTGTTCATCGCCACGCCGACGTCGGCCTGCGCAAGGGCGGGCGCGTCGTTGGTGCCGTCGCCGGTCATGGCGACGAGGTGGCCGGCCGCCTGCTCGGCGCGGATGCGTTTGAGTTTATCCTCGGGCGTGGCCTGCGCCATGAAATCATCGACACCGGCTTCGGCGGCGATGGCGGCGGCGGTCATCGGGTTGTCGCCGGTGATCATGACGGTGCGGATGCCCATCTTGCGGAGCTGGGCGAAGCGTTCTTTCATCCCGCCTTTGACGATGTCTTTCAGCTCGACCACGCCTAACACCTTGCGGCCGTCGGCGACCACCAGTGGCGTGCGACCGGCTCGGGAGGCGGCTTCCACGGCTTTTTCGACATCGACCGGATAAGCGCCGCCTTGTTGTTCGACCCATTGTTTCACCGAGTCAGCGGCTCCTTTGCGAACACTGCGGCCTTCGATGTCCACGCCGCTCATGCGGGTCTGGGCCGTGAAGGGAACAAAGGTGACGTGCGGATGCGCGACCTCGCGGGCACGGATGTTGAACTTTTGCTTCGCGAGCACGACGATGCTGCGGCCCTCGGGAGTTTCGTCTGCTAGAGAGGCGAGCTGCGAGGCATCGGCGAGTTCCTGTTCGGTGACGCCGGGTGCGGGCACGAAATCGGACGCCATGCGGTTGCCGATGGTGATGGTGCCGGTCTTGTCGAGCATCAGGACATCGATATCCCCCGCCGCCTCGACGGCACGGCCGCTCGTGGCCATGACGTTGCGGCGGATCAGTCGGTCGATGCCGCTGATGCCGATGGCGCTGAGCAGACCGCCGATGGTGGTTGGGATGAGGCAGACTAACAACGCAACGAGCACGGGGATGGTGAAGTTGATACCGGCGTAGGTGCCGAACGGTTTCAAGGTCATCACGACGAGTAGGAAAATGAGCGTAAGCGCCGAGAGCAGGATGGTGAGCGCGATTTCGTTAGGAGTCTTCTGGCGCTTGGCTCCCTCCACCATCGAGATCATCCGGTCGAGAAACGTGTTGCCTTTTTCCGAAGTGATCTTGATCACGATGCGGTCGCTGATCACGCGGGTACCACCGGTGACGGCGCTGCGGTCGCCACCGCTTTCGCGGATGACGGGTGCGGATTCGCCGGTGATAGCGGCTTCATCGACGGAGGCGATGCCTTCGATCACGTCGCCATCCGCAGGGATGATGTCGCCGGTTTCGCAGACGACGAGATCGCCTTTCTCCAGCGCGGGCGCTACGACTTTCTCCTCCCTGCCGTTCTTAAGCCGGCGGGCCATCGTGTCCTTGCGGGCCTTGCGCAAGCTGTCCGCTTGGGCTTTTCCCCGTCCCTCGGCGACGGCTTCGGCGAAGTTCGCGAAGAGCACGGTGAACCAGAGCCAGACGGCGAGTTGGATGACAAAGCCGCGATCGGTGGCGGAGGTGAAGATCGCCACGGTTGTTAGAACCGCGCCGATCAGGGTGACGAACATGACCGGATTCTTGATCATGAGCCGCGGATTCAGCTTGCGGAACGAGTCGCCGATCGCGGGTGCGATGATCGATTTATCGAAGAGTGATGGAGTGGAGTGGGACATACGCTGCCATCCACTTTCCACAGATTCTCACGCTTTGGTAATCAAAGGCGGACCGCAATGCGTAAAAAATGTATCAATACTCAAAGGATATCAGGCGTGGTAGAAAATCGAACTCGAATTTCCGGGTTGTCTCCAGCCTTTACGCGAGTAGCAGTACCCGTCTTGGAATCCCAATCCATCACGTCTGCTGATAAGTCGTAGCGGTAACGCGGCAATCTCCACACCAGAAGGCGTAGTAGGTTCCCTCGTGGCCGCAGAAGCAACCGTTGTCGATTTGAGCAAGGAACATCATCGTCCGTGAGCAATCGGGGCAGCTAGGATAAGCCGTATCTTGTACCCAAGTCGGCAATCCACCGATTTGAGTTGCTGACAACTCCATACACCAATCCACCGCATGGATGGCGCGCCGGTGTTTTAATCGGACAGCGATACCCTGCCAGGGTCCACGCTCCCATTCGAAGTCCGTTTGAGTGGGAAGATGAGACTTCTGATTGGCCGGGTGGAGCGCGGTCAATCCATTGTCCGAGACTTGTGCGAAGAGGTGCCCACTCCAGCAGGTGCATCGTTCGCAGGTGAGCACAGGAAGTATCGCCCCGACAAACTTCAGAAAAGCGAACTCTGGCCGACTCGCTGGAATTTCCAGCAAATGAACGAGCCTATCGCCACACCAAGGACAAGCTTCGTCCCGCTCCGTGAGGAGGTGGACTTCGGATGCCTGGCTGAGGTCTTCCGTTTTTTCCAGCGCCAGACACTGGTCGTAGCAAAGGCTTCTTCGATGATGGCCAAGCAGTTCCCATCCTCCAACTTTCGCGTACTCGGCAGGTCCGACGCGAAGCGCCTTGCGCCACTGCGGAGGTTCTTTTTTCCAGCCTGCCAACTTGCGTTGCACCGTGTCATCACCAATCCATGCAATCGCCCGGAGTGCGTGGTTCATATTCAAATCCCTTCGCTCAATTCCATCAAGTATCCGGTCTCGGATCGATGGGCCTGCGTTTCGAAATGTGACGGAGGGCCAAACGTGCTTCACATCGAGCCACGCGTGCAGCATGCAGTCCAGATTGGCGTCCGTCAGAGTGGCGAGAAACTTTCCGATATCTTCGGCAAAATCCGTTTCCCCATTCGTGATAGCGTCTGCCGCGACTTTCGTTAGCCGCAGTTGATCATACTGATCCAGCCTGCCAAATAATTCCTCCGAGGTCGTCGGTGCCGAAGCATACACGATGAGCGGGTCGTATTCGCGGTGCTTCAGCATAATACAGGCGATTTCTACCGGGTCGGAAACACCTTCGTAGAGATTCACAGTCCGCCGGTTCCTGCGGATGTATTGATCCCTCTCGGCTTCCCGGATTGCGCCAATACACGGCGCGCAAAGACCATCGTTAGCCTTCGCCGTCGCAGGAAGGATGGTGTTCGTGCATTCGGGATTTTTACACGGCAGACGCTCGGTGCTCATTTGGTTCGTAATCCAGAGTGTTGCCCTATGTAAACGATCACTGAAGGATCGGATTCCAAACTCTCCGGAACCCCAGCCCTTTGAAGTCTTTCACGTTCACCGTCGCCAGATCGGTCACGCCTTGGGCGGTCATGGTGAGAGCAGAGCGGGTGTCGTAGAGTTTGCGGAAGGCGAAGGTGGCGGCACTGGCTTTTTGCCAAATCGCGTCGTGGAGGGCACGGCTTTCGGCGGGGAAGCCGATGAGCCGCCAGCGCGGATGCCTGCGGTAAGTCTGGATGACTTCGACGGCTTCGTCTGCGGGGAGCGGGTGCTTGAGCACGGATGGGTTGCGCAGCAGTCCGTAGAACTCGGCGAGGATGAACTCGGAGATGGCGACGTCTTCGTCTCGGGCGATGGATTCCAGCCAATTCCTGGCAGCTTCGTGCTGCGGTGAATCCTCGTTGAAACCGTGGAGCAGGAGATTGGTATCGATGGAGAGCATTCTTATTTCTCCAGCCGCCCGGTGAGCGATAATTCCGAAGCCGTCAATTGGGCTTCACGCTTGATTTCCGCATCGTTGAGTCCTTTCCATCCGAGTTTGCGCGGCTTGGGCGGGTGCCATTCCTGATTCGCCTCCTGCTCGGTGGAATAGACGCTGAGAATGTACTCGATGCCGCGTCGGGCGAGTTCAGCCAGAGAAATTTCGCGAGCTTCACACAGCTTTTTGGCGCGGGCGAAGGTGTCGTCCGGAAGTTGGATCTGCGTTCGGGTCATGCCCACAAAATTACAGCATTGCCGAGCGCTGTCAATATGACAGCGCTCGGCAATGAGAATCAGTCTATGGCTTCGGCTGCGAGGTCCACGAGACGCTCAAACCTCTCCACCGCTCGACACAGCCCCCGGCTCACCGGTTTGATCAAAACAGACTGCCTTTGAGCATCAGGAAGTGTTCGACGATGGGTCCGAGGGCGAGTGCCGGGAGGAAATTGAGCGCGCCGACGAGGATGACCGTTCCCAACAGGAGCACGGTAAAGGTGGTGCCGGAGACCGGGAAGGTGCCCGCGCTGGGCGGGGAGATTTTCTTTTTCACCATGGATCCGGCGAGGGCCATGATCGGGATGATCATCAGGAATCGGCCGATCAGCATGGCTGCGGCGAGGGTGACGTTGTAGTGCGAATCGCCGCTCGCGGGATTGGCAGTTAGGCCGGCGAAAGCGCTGCCGTTGTTGCCGATGGCGGAGCTGTAGGCGTAGAGGATTTCAGTGAATCCGTGCGGGCCGGCGTTGTTGAGTCCGGCTTGCCCCCATGGGCTGGCGGAGGCCCAGGCGGTGAAGCCGAGGATGCTGGCGGTGAGCACTAACAAAGCGAGCATGCACATCTTCACATCAAACGCCTGGATCTTTTTTCCAAGGTATTCCGGCGTACGGCCGACCATGAGTCCGGCGATGAACACGGCGAGGACCACAAAAACCAACATCCCGTACAATCCCGCGCCGACGCCGCCGATGACGACTTCTCCCAACTCGATCATGAACAACGGCACCAGTCCGCCGATGGCGGTGAAGGAGTCGTGCATCGAGTTCACCGCGCCGCAGGAAGCCGCGGTGGTGATGGTGGCGAAGAGCGAGGAATTGAAGATGCCGAAGCGGACTTCCTTGCCTTCCATGTTGCCATCCGCGGAAGCGATGCCGAGGGTTTGGTGGATGGGATTTCCATGGGCTTCCGCCCGCCAGCAGGCAAGGACGCCGATGGTGAAGAGGATCATCATGGTGGCCCAGATCGACCAGCCGTGGGCCTGGTTTTTCGTGGATTTCCCGAGATACCAGGTGAGTCCGCTGCCGATGGCGAAGATCGAGAGCATCTGGATGAAGTTCGCAAGCGGTGTTGGATTTTCAAATGGCTGGGCGGAGTTGGCATTGGTGTAGCCGCCGCCGTTGGTTCCTAACATTTTGATCGCAGCCTGCGAGGCCATCGGGCCTTGGACGATGGTCTGGGTGGTGATTTCGCCCGCTGGTTCGACAAGAGTCGCGGTGTCGTAGGCTTTGAAATTCTGGATCGTGCCCTGGGACACGAGGAACACCGCGAAGACGAGGCAGATCGGCAATAACAGATAGTAAGTGGTGCGGGTGACATCGACCCAGAAATTTCCCAACGTCGTCGCGGAATGGCGGGATATTCCGCGGACGAGGGCTGCGGCGATGGAAATACCGACGGCGGCGGAGGTGAAGTTGTGAATCGTCAGCGCGACCATTTGTGAGAAATACGACATGGTGCCTTCACCGCCGTAGCTCTGCCAGTTGGTGTTGGTGGTAAAGCTGACGGCAGTGTTGAACGCCAGCGCCGGACTCAAAGCGGGCAGGCTCTGGGGATTGAGCGGCAGTAGGTGTTGCAGGCGCAGGATGGCGTAGGTGAAAAGCATGCCCGCCGCGCTGAAGACGAGCATGGCGATGGTGTAGCTTTTCCAGCCGTGTTCCTCTGCGGGATCTATCCCCATCAGTCGGTCGGTGATTTTTTCAAACGGCCGGATGAGCGGATCGAGCCAGGTTTTCCCCTCGGGATCGAGAACCTTGGTGAGGTGGATGCCAATGGGTTTGGTGATCAGCGCGAGGACGCCGATGAAGAGCGCGAGTTGGAGCCAGTCGTTGAGGTGCATGGGCGTGAGTTAGAATTTTTCCGGATGAAGCATGGCAACGACGAGGTAGCCGATGAGCAGGACGGCGATGCCGCCGATCAGGATGGTTTCCATGAGTGTGAGGGTTCAGAGGGTTTCACAAAAACGGGCGTAGAGTGCCCCGAGCGCGAAGAAGCCGAAGGTCGCGGCGAGATAAATGAGGTCGGTCATGATGGTGGTCGCTAGTGGAACCATCCTGCCACTGACCGGGGCGCCGGGTAGTTAAAGAGAGATGCCTCCGGGTTAAAAAAACGTAAACGCAGCAGGAGAAATCATCCGGCCGCATCACGAATTACCGGCTTGCCAATATAACTTTTCCCCACAAAGTTAAACGTATCGCCTTCAGCACCGCCATGAAACTCCATTTCCTCCAGCCCCTGTTCTTGCCAATTCTCGCACTTACCGCCTTCGCAGGATTGGAGCCTGGAGAGCAAATCAACCTCACGATCCGCGGGGTCGCTGCGGATGAACAGCAGAAGATTTCCGGAACCTATCGAGTCGGTGAAAGCGGGAGCATCCGGCTGCCGATGCTTGCAACACTCGTTCCAGCCCGCGGCCTCACTGCGGAACAATTCGCCCGAGCTGCCGAAAGTGCTTATAAAAGCTCTGGTATTTACTCCCAGCCCGCCATCGAGGTGGAAGTCCTCAAGGGCACGGGAATCGATGGTCCGACGGTCATCAGCATCGGCGGGCAAGTCCGCCGCGCGGGAGAAGTCCCGTTCAGGAAAGACATGACCGTGCTCCAAGCCATCGACGGCGCGGGCGGTCGCAATGACTTTGGCGGGCGCAATCTGTTCCTGATCCGGGAGGGGAAACAGTATTGCCTGGATTTCACGAATCTCAGCCACAAGAACATCGTGGTCCGCCCCGGCGACTCGATCCAAGTGGAGCAAAAGGGTGTTCTTGATCGATGGAAAGGTCAGGAAGCCGTGGTGAAGAAGTTGATGGAGTGAACGGATTGAGTGAGAGAAACATGAGGTTCGCTCGCCACCCGGGCCGCTGGAATAAGGTTTGGCCGTCCGGAAAAATCCGGACAAGCTGCGCGGGCCGATGAATCGAAACGGAAAACTCCACGCCCTGCTGTCCACCGCCCGGGTGGCGAATATTCCGAGCGTGGTGAGCAACGTGTGGGTCGGTGTGGTGCTTGGAACGATCAGGATAACCTATTCCGAGGACCTGCCACCCAGCGCACCGTGGATGCTGGCGCTCTCTCTCGCGGTGGCTGGTGTCCTGCTTTACGTCGGGGGGAATTTTTTCAACGACTGGATGGACCGTGGCTGGGATGCACAACATCGTCCGGAGCGGGCATTGCCCAGGGGGCTGTTTCCTCCTGATTTCTACCTGATTCTTTCAATCTGCCTGATGTCTGCGGGAGTGGGATTGGCGTGGGCCGCGAATTTCCGGAGCGGCATGGTGGCGGGAGCAATCGTTTTTTGGATCGTGGTTTACACGGTGTGGCACAAGCGGACCGCATGGGCCGTGATACCGATGGGGATGTGCCGGGCGTTGCTCCCGGTGATGGGATTTCTGGCGCTCCATCCTTATGTGGATATGATCTGGCCAGTGGCTTGCGCGCTTTTTTGCTACATCATGGGGCTCTCGCTGAGTGCGCGGTATGAGTCCATGAAAGAGCCTCCGAAGCGGGTGGCGGTGATGGCCCGCGGACTTCTGCTGCTGGCCGTCGTGACGGTGGCCGTTGGAAACAAGTTTTTCGCCTTCGACCGTTTGCCCAGCATCTGGGGCGCTTTTCCTTATCTGGCATGGACCGGCTTTTGCCTGAGATTCTGGCGGAAGCCGGTGCCGAAACTGGTCTCCGGCCTGCTCGCGGGGATCCCGTTTGTGGATTGGATGGTGCTGCTGCCGGTAGCGATGACTTTCATGAACGATCCTCGCGAGGGTGCGTGGCCGCTTGCGCTGGCCTGTTTCATCGTCCCTCCCGTCGCCTTCATTTCCGCACTTTTGCTGCAAAGACTCGCACCCGCGACTTGATCGGGGCTTGCGAGGGGGAGTTTCCCGCGCTCCACTGCCGCCGGACATGAGCATCGCGGACAAACAGGAACTCCTCATCGAGGAACTCGGCTTTTTTCAGGATTGGACGGAGCGGTATGAATACGTGATCGGCCTCGGCAAGAAGCTGGCACCGATGGACGACGCCTCGAAAGACGCCGAACACCTGATCAAGGGCTGCCAGTCGCAGGTCTGGCTCGATGCGCGGGAGGAGAATGGCAAGGTCCGCTATTTCGCGGATTCGGACTCGCTGATCACGAAAGGGATGATCGCGCTGTTCGTGAAGGTGCTGGATGACGAGGCACCGGATGACATCCTAACAGCCGACATGAGCTTCATCGACCGCACCGGACTGAAGGAACATTTGGCCCCGACGCGGGCAAATGCCTTGAATCTGATGGCCAACCAGATGAAAAAACGCGCGCTCGAAATTGCCACCTTATCATGATCCTCGCATCCTTACTCGAATTCAACTGGCTGTCCGACGGCGACGCCTGGGGAGCCCTTTTCACCCTCACGCTGCTGGAGATCGTGCTCGGCATCGACAACATCGTCTTCATTTCCATCCTGGTGGACAAGCTGCCTGAGGAAAACCGCAAGCGGGCGCGGCTGCTCGGGCTGAGTCTCGCGATGGGCGCGCGGATGGTCCTGCTGCTCTCGATCTCTTGGATCATGAGCCTGAAGAACGCGCTGTTCCAGATCCCCATCCACCCGGCGCTGTGGGAAATGATGCCGACGGCCAAGGATCACGGGGGGATGTTGGGAATTTCGTGGAAGGACATCATCCTGCTCGGCGGCGGATTTTTCCTGATCTGGAAGTCCACCAAGGAAATCCATCACAAGATGGAAGGCGTGGAGGAATCCATGACGACCACCAAGATGAAGAGCAACCTGGCGTCCATCCTGATCCAGATCGCCATCATCGACATCGTCTTCTCGCTGGATTCCGTGATCACCGCCGTCGGCATGGTCAACGACCCGACGCGGGTCTCGCTGATGATGGTTGCGGTAATGATTTCCATCGGCGTGATGATGATCGCCTCGGGAACCATCAGCAGTTTCGTCTCACGCCATCCGTCAGTCAAGGTCCTGGCGCTTTCGTTCCTGATTCTGATAGGCACCGCGTTGATGGCGGAAGGACTGCACTTCCACATTCCGAAAGGCTTCATCTACTTCGCCATGGCATTCTCGCTGGCGGTCGAGCTGCTGAATCTGAAAATGCGCGCGAAGACTTCGCCGCCACCCGCGATGGAGATCTGAGATCACTTCAGATCATCCAGCCGCTGCCTGCACCAGGCGAGGCCTTCGCTGTATTCCTCGCTCTGCGGACGGGAGGCCACCAGGTTTTCCCACAGGGAGACGGCGTCCTTGAACGCCTGCACGGCGGCGTCCTTGCGGTTCGCGAGCTGGAGCGCGTGGCCGAGATCGCCTAGCAGGTAGGCACCGGAGCTTTGCAACTGCTCGGGTCTGGGACCGCTGGCGGATGCATCGGATTCCAACTGGCCGAGGAGATCGCGGGCCTTGCCAATGAGGGCGATTTCCTCGTCACGTTTGCCAGCCATGCCTAACATGCGGCCCTTTTGCCACCACAACAGCGCGAGGCGGTAAGAGACGATGGCGTTGCCCGGAAACGACGCACGGATACCTTCGAGCATCCGGATGCCCTCGTCGTAATCCTTCATGGCTTCTACGGAGAGTCCCCGGTCGCGCTGGATGCCGGCCCGCAGGCCGAGCTGGGAGGCTTTCCTCGATACGGCTTCGGCGTTGTCGGGTTGCTCGACGACGAGACGATCCAGCAGTTTCATCGCCTCCTTGGAAATCGACTCCGCACCAGTGATATCGCCTGATAGAACCGCGGAATCCGCCATCGCGCCGTAGCAACCGGCGAGATCCAGCCTCAACGCAAAATCGTCCGGCTGGTCCTTGAGCAGCTTGACCAGCTCGACGGATGCCAGCGCCCGGACCTCGCGCGCATCACCGAGGTTTCCCATGCCTTCGAGAATGGTGGCGGATGAGAGGTAACAGCCGGCCAGCTCAGATCTCAGGATCGCCACGTCGGGCCGTTGGTCGGCGATGCGGTTGAGCGTCTCGGTGGCCCGCATCAACTGTTCCAGCGCTTTCCGGTTCTCCCCCTTGCCTGCCAGCAATTTCGCCTCGTGGAAATCCAGCACGGCTAACAGTTGATTCAGCCGGTCGGCATCCACCTCCGTTTGCGGCACCTCGCCGAGGGCCTTGCGGGCGGTGACGAACGACGACGCCGCTTCAGGATCGGCGTTGGACTGGCGGAGCAGGGCGAGGAGCAACCTGTTGGTGGCGACACGGAATTTCAGCTCGGCATCCATCGGCAGCAGCGCCCACGCGTCAAGAGCCTCGCCGAGGCGTTTGCTGGCTGTGGCGGCATCACCCGCGGCGATGGAAATCTCCGAGAGCTGCAGGCGGATGCGCGCGCGCTCGTCGCCCAGCGCGTCGATCTTCGCCGTGCGTGTTAGAAAATCCTCGAAATAGCGTTCCAGCCGTTTCAACCGGAGTTCGCGCCCGTCGAGCGGCGGCAGGCGGCGGTTGCCCTTTTCCATGGCCCACGCGAACAACCGGTCACCGACGAGGCGCGATGCCTCCAGCCGGGCAAGTGAGAGATCGCGTTCGTAGGAAAGTGTTTGCTGTGCCTCGGCGAGCTGTGCCTCTGCGGCGACTTTCGCTGATAGAGCGGCATCTCCCGAGGCCTTCAGCATGTTCAGATCCGCATCGTGATCATTGCGCTGCTTGACGAGCTGCGAATTGGAAAGCTGCCAGAGTCCGCCGAGAACCACGGCAGTGGCCGCGGTGGCACCAGCGAAAAACACGGTCCGCCACGTCCGTCTATCAGCGCGGCGGCGCTGGTCGAGCAGGGCTTCGCGTTCGGCATCGAACGTCACCTTGTTTTCCAACGCCTCAAACCCGGCAGCGACCTCCATCATCGAGGACGGGCGCACCGAAGGATCGAGCGGCAGACAGCGGTCGATCCATTCACGGAATCCGGCCTCGAGTTCATTGTGCGCCTCATCCGGCCACTTGAAGCCCGCCTGCGCCTCCAGGTTCCTCGCGATTTTCGTCAGGTCCGCCTGAATGCCTTCCTTCCGCGTCTCACCCGGCGGAGGGGCGACGAAATTGAACGTGTCATGGCATCGCGGAAAGCGCCCGGTGAGAAGGCGGAACGCCAGCACGCCGAATGCGAAAACATCCCAGCGGTATCCTTCCTCGTCCAGATAGCCCGATGGTTTCCTGAGCTGTTCCGGCGGCTGATAGAGCACCGCATCGGTGAAATTGAAATGCCGGACATCCGGCATGTTGCCGAGCGACCAGTCGGCGAGAAGAACCCCGCCATCGTCCGTTAGAAAAACATTTCCGGGCTTGAGATTGCCATGGGGCACTTGATGCCGGTGCATTTCCGCCAGCCCGCGGGCGATGGATTTCACCAGTTTCCACGATCCGGTTCCGGGGTGATCACCGAGCACCATTTGCAAAGTCCGTGGGGAGATTTCCTCACCTTCGACACCGGCCACCAGCGGAGTGATCCAGAACGGCATGTCCGCGGCGAAGTCCGCCGAGGTCACCGGCAGCACTCCCGCCGGCCAGCCACCGGATTCGAGACGCTCGGTCATTTTCTCCAGCAGCCGGCGCGAGATGTTCGTGGCGGCGAAAAATTTGACCGCGCAATCCGCACCGCTTTCGTCCGTCGCCCGGAAAACACGCCCGCATCCGCCATGGCCAATCTGCTTGCCCAGTTTCAATCCAGCCACTCGCGGTGTATCCATCGCGGGGTTTCCTAAAGGATAAATCCTTCCTAGCCAATCCCGAAGGTGAAAGGATTTCATTTTTGAAATGAACCATTTCCACCCGCCGTATGCTCGGGTTGACGCTTCCTTTCACCCTATCCGCAATTTCCCATGATCCCCAAATGCCCGGGCAATCCCCTTGAACGCTACACGTCGCGCCGCGAGTTTTTCTACGTCGGTCTTCTCGGAGGCCTCGGACTGACCCTGCCGCAGCTCTTGCGAAACCAGGCCTACGGCGACACGAAAACCTACCAAACGAAGGAAGGCGTCGCGAAAGGGATCATTCACATTTTCCTGCCCGGTGGTCTGGCCCATCAGGAGTCCTTCGACCCCAAGCCCTTCGCCCCCGCCGAATACCGGGGACCGTTCGGAGCCATCGACACGAAGATTCCCGGCGTGCAGTTCGGCGAGCTGATGAAGGAAACCGCGAAGATGGCCGACAAGATGACCATCATCCGCTCGATGTCCCATGGCGAGGCCGCCCACGAGCGCGGCACTCATAACATGTTCACCGGCTATCGTCCTTCCCCGGCGTTGCAGTTTCCATCCATCGGCTCGGTGATCTCGCATGAGCTGGGATCGAAGAATGATCTGCCGCCTTATGTCTGCGTGCCATCGGTGCCGAATGAGTATGCAAATTCCGGCTACCTTTCCTCCGCCTTCGGGCCCTTCGCACTCGGTTCGGATCCGGCGCAGGGAAATTTCCAGGTCCGTGACCTGAACCTGCCTAACGGAGTGGACGACGCCCGCTTCGCCCGCCGCCGGTCGTTGTTGGAAACCGTGGACCATCACTTCCGCGCACTCGAGGAATCCGATGCCATCGACTCGATGGATGCCTTCTATCAGCACGCCTACAAGCTCATTTCCTCTCAGAAGGCGCGGGAGGCATTTGACCTCAAGGCGGAGCCGGATTCCCTCAAGGACGAATACGGCCGCACCGCCGCCGGCCAACGGATGCTGCTGGCCCGCCGGCTCATCGAAGGTGGCGTTAGATTCGTCTCCCTGACCGCCGGTGGCTGGGACCACCACGACAACCTCAAGGGAGCCATCCAGAACGAGATGCCGCCCACCGACAAGGCCATCGCCGCGCTCATCCGCGACCTCGACCGGCGCGGCATGTTGGACTCCACGCTGGTCATGGTCACCACCGAGTTCGGCCGCACGCCGAAGATCAACCCCGCCGCCGGTCGCGATCACTGGCCGCGCGTTTTCTCCACCATGCTCGCGGGCGGCGGAATGAAACAAGGTTACGTCCACGGCGCGTCCGATGCCCTCGGTGGCGAGGTGGACACGGATGGCGTCGGTGTCGCCGATCTGGCGGCCACTATCTACAACCAGATCGGCATCAATTCCGACAAGGAACTCATGTCACCCGGCGCCCGTCCGATAGAAATCGTCGCCGAAGGACAGGTCCTCGACGCACTGTTAGCGAAACGCGCCTGACCCGTGATGCGTGCCCTCCTCATTTTACTACTGGCGTCCGTCACCCCGCTTTGCGCGTTTTCCCCGCAGTTGGATCTGATCAACCCGCGCGGAGGACAAAGGGGCACGGAAATGGAAGTCCATTTCCACGGCGACCGGCTCCAGGAAATCGGCGAGGCGTTGTTTTACGAACCCGGCCTCGGCATTTCTAACATCGAGATCAAGGATGCAAAGCACGCTGTCGCGAAACTCACCATCGCCCCCGACGCCGCACTCGGCGAACACTCGCTGCGGCTGCGCGGCCCCGGCGGACTCACCGAACTCCGCTCGTTCTGGGTCGGACAATTTCCCACCGTCGCCGAGACAGAACCGAACGCCACCTTCGACCAGGCCCAACGGATCGAGCTCAACCGCACCGTCGAAGGCGTCGCCAAAAACGAGGACGACGACTACTACATCGTCACGTTGAAAAAAGGCCAGCGTCTCTCCGTCGAAGTCGAGGCCATGCGCCTCGGCCGGGTGTTTTTCGATGCTTACGTCGCGATCCTCGATCCGAAAAAATTCGAACTCGCCTCCTGCGACGACACGCCGCTGCTGCGCAACGACGCCTTCGCCTCCATCATCGCGCCGGAAGACGGCGACTATCGGGTGCTCGTCCACGAGGCCGCTTACGAGGGAAATGACAACTGCCAGTATCGCCTCCACATCGGCACATTCCCCCGCCCCTCCGCTGTTTTTCCCACCGGTGGCAAGCCGGGCGAAACCATCGAGTTCACCTTCATCGGCGATCCATCCGGACCGATCAAACAATCCATCACCCTGCCCGCCACGGCGAACCCGCGGTTCCAGGTGTTTCCCCAACAGGACGGAGCTTCCGCACCATCGCCTCACTGGATCACCGTCTCCCCGCTGGAGTCCGTTAGAGAAACGGAGCCGAACCATGCCATCAAAACCGCGACTCCCGCGCCACCGGTCCCCTTCGCCATTCACGGCATTCTCGAAGGCGATGCCAAGGCGGATTGGCTCAAGTTCACCGCGAAGAAGGACCAGAACCTCGTGTTCCGCGTGTTGGCACGCAGCCAGCGATCGCCGCTCGATTCCATTCTCTCTATCCATCAGGCGGACAACAAACAAGTCGCCGATAACGACGACCAGGGTTCTCCCGACAGCATCATCAACTGGACCTGCCCGGCGGATGGCGACTACTTTATCAGGATGCGCGACCAGCTCGGTCGCACGGGACCGGACTTCACCTATCGAATCGAGGTCACGGAGAAAATCCCCGCCCTCGCCGCGAATCTCCCGACCGTCGAACGCGTGAACAGCCAGAAATGGAAAACCTTCCCCATCCCGCGGGGAAACCGTTACGCGGCGGTGCTCAACATCGCGCGGGAAAACATCGCCTGCGATGCCCTTTTCGAGGCCGGTTCGCTGCCCGCCGGCGTCACCCTGCGCTGTCCGCCGGTTTCCCGCGGGATGACCACGTTTCCCGTCGTCCTCGAGGCGGCACCCGATGCGCCGGTGGCGGGCGGGCTTCATCCGTTTTCCCTGAAATCCACCGGCGACGCGCCTGCGCTAACAGGATCGCTGGTCGATACCATCCACCATGTCGATATCAACAACGAAGGACCCTATCACTCCGCTTCTTTCGACCGCATCGCCACCGCCGTGACCGTGGAGGCCCCGTTCAAGATCGACATCGACGCGCCGCCGGTGCCCATTGTGAAAAACGGCACGCTCGGGCTCAAGGTCCGAGTCACCCGCAATGAAGGTTACGCGGAGAAAATCACCGTCCGCTTCCTGTGGAGTCCGCCCGGCGTCAGCGGTCCCAACACCCTTGAAATCCCCGGCGACAAATCCGAGATCTTCTATGAACTCAATGCCAACAACGACGCCGCCGTGGGCGAATGGCAGGTCTGTGTGCTCGCCGAGGCGAACACTCCACAAGGCCCGGTCCTCGTCTCCTCCTCACTGGTGCCGATGAAAGTCGCCGAGCCCTACATTTCCATGACGCTCGATCTCGCCGCCACCGAGCAAGCCAAGGACACCTCCATGCTCGCGAAGGTGGAAGTGCTCCATCCGTTCGAAGGCCCGGCCACCGTCGAGCTGCTAGGTCTGCCCCACGGGGCGGCGACGGCCACCAAAACCTTCACCAAGGACCAAACCGAACTCACCTTCCCCATCACCATCGCCGCCGATGCGACGGTGGGAAAACACAACGGCGTCTTCTGCCGCGTCAACATCCCGGAAAACGGCGCGACCATTCTCCATCAGACGGCGATGGGCGGTACCCTCCGCATCGATGCCCCGGCCCCCGCGCCGGTTGCCAAGGCTGATGCGCCTGCTCCACCGAAGCCCGCCGAGGCCCAGGCCAGCGCGGAACCTCCGAAACCTCTCTCCCGCCTCGAACAACTCCGCCAGCGGGCGAAATAACCGTAAAACGGTTGCCTTCGCATGAGCCGGACATTCTATCAAAGCCAGCGCCATCCTTCGGATTCATGCTTGACGCCGGTTTGCTAGAGCCGCCAAATCCGGTACCTGATATGAAAAACAAACTATCGCCTGTCATTTTAGCCGTTGCCCTGACCTCCCTTCCTGCTTCGGGAGCTGCAAAACTGGACGGTTCGTTGAAAATCCTCTCCCCGAAGACCAACAAGGAGATCTCCAGCGCGAGAGTCGGACAGGACGTGAAATTGAAGTATTCGGTGACCGACATCCATCTCCTGGCTAACAAGAATGTTACCCTTTCCTACGTCCTGTCCGTGCTGCCTGTCGGTTCGAATACGCCGGTGACGCTCTCCGGGAAGCTTGCCACGGTCGTCACCCTGCCCGCGAACGAGGGTGGAGCCGCGAAAACGAAAAAGGACATGGCCAGCCTGGCAGGTCTCCAGTCCGCTGTGGAGATCCTGACGATTCCGGATTTCATGCCAGCGGGCAAGGCAACCCTCACGGTCACCCTTTCCGGAGCCGGTGCTGGTTCGGTCAGTGTGGACAAGACTCTCAACATCCAGCTTTGAGAATGCGATCCGGCGTCCGGCATCCACCTGATCCGGTGGATGCCCGGCGGCAGGTGCTTCCGCTCCGGGTGCTTGCGTTATTTCTCGCCGTTTCCGTTGCTGCGGCAGCCGGCGAGGATTCCCCGATAATGTCGGGATTCATGCGGCCGGGCATGGTTTTGAAGGAGTTTTACTATCAGATCAATTCTGCGGACGGCGGAGGCAGCCAGATGCTCGCCGCCCGCCGGGCCGAGATTCTGGATCCTTCCCATCTGATGGGGATCGACGGATTGAGCGTCCGCGGCGGAACCGGAAGCCGTTCGTATTCGTTCACGGCTGCGGAGGCGGTCTATGACTTCAAGACGAGTTCGCTTCATACGCCAGGCGCATTCCAGGGAAGCGCGTTGGGGATGCGTTTCAGCGGCTCACGACTGCGCGGAGAGGTGAGGTCGCGGATTTTCGACATGTCGGGCGATTTTCAAATCCACCTGGACGCGTTGGTTAGAGCTGCGCCGCGCGCGCCGGATGTGACTTGGGAACAACTCACCGGCGGTCCAACGCCGCCCTTGGATCCGAGGGGCCATGTTGCCGCGCGGGAAATGACGCCGATGGGACTAATTCAGGATTTCGCAGGGGATCTGATGACGTTTCTTCACTGTTGGAGCCGGGTTGCGGAGGACGGGTCCGGGGAGCAAACCGGAAGCCAGCGCGCTCCGGAGCTGATGATCCTAGGGCGCGAGGGAGGGAGAATCGATCTCCGGCTCTTGGAAATGAACCTGAAGGGACGGGCTGCCATCTTGGCACCAGGTTCTTTCCTCTCCAGCCAAGGTGGCATCCGGATCGGTGAGGCGATGGTGGAACTCGATCGGATGATGCGTCTCACGGGAAGCGGGGGAATCCAGGTATGGATGACCCCATCCGGCAGTGGAAAAACGTTGATTCGTTCCGATCGATTCGAATTTGTGAGTGACCGCCGGATTTTGCAGTTCGAGGGCGGACCGCTGACGGTTTCCCGCCGGGGGATCATTCTGCAGGCCAGCGAGAATTGGCAGTTTGTCCGGGTCTTCGACGGCGGAAGGGTCGTGCTGAGTCCGGGAAACTGGACGACGGTGGGTTCTTTGGCGACCTCCGGGGAATGAATTGGATGGCGTTTGCCGTGATGCGGAGCCTCAGGGTTTCGGCCGATTGGCCAGCCAAGCTCTGGCATCGCCCGTGGTGGTGAATCGATGGCCGGTGGCTGCTTCCAACCGGGCGGCAGCCATTTCCCGGATGGCATCGGATGGGTTGGACAGAGCTTCGGCACCGAGCGTGAGCGAGAGTTCCGGATCGCTGCCCCCTGAGTAAACAAGGCACCACTGGGCGACTTCCATGCCACCATCCCGGCACCATTTTTTCAAGACGCCGGCGACCAGGCCGAGTTGATGGGTCTCCGCCAGAGAGGCCAGGGTATGATCGATGGCTCCGAGTTCTCCGGCTGAGAACTGGTCTTCAAGACGGCGGCTGGCAACGGCATCGATGGCCGTTTCCGCAGGTGACTTGCGCTCCCTCTTTTCAGGAGTGAATGACGCCAGGGTCGCGTCTTCAGCGAAAGGTTCGCGCGAAGGGGAGGCGAAAACATCGGGAAGCGAGGCCGGCTGATCGGTTTCCCGGAACGCGAGAACAAACGCGCTGATCGCA
Organism: Verrucomicrobiota bacterium; assembly: GCA_040386755.1. Taxonomy (GTDB): domain Bacteria; phylum Verrucomicrobiota; class Verrucomicrobiia; order Verrucomicrobiales; family Akkermansiaceae; genus Luteolibacter. The sequence continues at coordinate 236,714 of JAZKEY010000003.1, forward strand.
CAGGCGATCAGCAGCCAGCCAATGATCATCCGCGGGTTGGTTCGTTTGGAAATCATCATTGTCTCGGGCGAATTCAGCCTGCGGTCATTGTCGAAATGAAGTCGATGCCAAACGTGGCTCTGCATCCAGTCAGACGAAAAATTCACACCGCGGCGTTAGACAAGCGGATGACTTTGTGTATGTCATCTGCTTCGACACGCCCATGCCACTTCGTTTTTCAGTCATTCTTCTGCTCGCCGCCGCCTCTGTTTCCTCCGCATTTGCCGAAACCAGGTCTTGGAAAAGCGCCGACGGTGTGCGCACGATTCAAGGGGATTTCGTGAAACGCGACGCGACCACGGTCACGATCCGGCTCGAAAGCGGCAAGGAATCGACCATCGAGCTGACCAAACTCCACGCCGACGAGACGAAATGGCTGAATGCCAACCATTCGCTCGCCGGGGCCGGGAATGGGGAGCCGGATCCGGCGGCGGTGTTCGACACGCTGCTTTTCGGCGACAGCCGCGAGGTGGTGGAGAAAAAACTCAAGGCCAGCAAAATCGTGGAACTGACCACCGACGAGGCATTCCTCGGCCGTTCCGGTCTGAACGGCGTGTTTTTCACCCGTCAGAAAATCGGCAAGGTCAAGGCGTCGCTTTATTTCGACTGGACGGAAACAGGAAAACTCAAGGAGCTCACCCTGCAAACGGAACTGCTGCCGGACACCGCCTACAAGAGCGACCTGGAGCCGACTTGGGCGGCGATGGTCGAACTCCTGAGCACGCTCTATGGCAAACCCGTGCAAAAAGGCCCGATGCCGACGATGGCCAGTCTCGGCGACGGAACTTTTTTTCCCTCCCACCTGTGGGAACTGGAAGGTGGTGGAGCAGCCCTGCTTGGCACGGCGCGCGAAGGAAAAAAATACCAACTCGTCGTCCGCTTCACGCAGACGAAGATCCAGCCGGTGGAGATTCCTTGAGCCGTTCGCGCTGACTCGGTTCTTGAAATGCCGCCCGTCAAACCGAGACTCCCGCCATGGCCGAGCTCGACCTTTTTCCCACCCCTCCGCAACCGGATCCGCATGGCCGGATTCTTGAATTGCGCACGTCGCTCGATCACCACAACCGGCTTTATTATAACAAGGCCACGCCGGAAATTGCCGATGTGGAATACGACACGCTGTTTCGCGAACTGGAGGAGTTGGAGAAAAAGCATCCCGAGTTTTACGACGCTAACTCACCCACCCTGCGTGTCGGCGGCGATCCCATCAAGGGTTTCCAACAGATCCAACACGCCGTCCCGATGCTCAGCATCGATGACGTCTTCGAACTCGGCGCGGAAGCGATGGAGAAATCCGGAGCCAGCCGTCCGGAGCAGGAGCTGATTGAATTCTATCAGCGTCTGCAAAAGAACCTGAAGCGCGAGGACATCGCGGTGACCATCGAGCCGAAGATCGACGGCGTCGCCGTTTCCCTGCTCTATCGTGACGGCCAGCTCGCCTACGCCGCCACCCGCGGCGACGGCCAGACCGGCGACGACGTGACGCACAATATCCGGACGATCCGGAACATCCCACTGCATCTCCCCGCGCCATATCCCTCACTGCTAGAAGTCCGCGGCGAGATCTTCATGCCGAACGAGGCCTTCGCCGCGCTGAATGCCGAGCGCGATGAGGCGGGTCTTCCCACTTTCGCCAATCCGCGTAACTCCGCTGCCGGAACTCTCAAGCAGCTTGATCCGAAAATCGTCGCCAAACGCCCGCTCGCGTTTCTCGCCCACGGCCTTGGTGCTTATGAAGGACCACCGCTGGAATCGGAACATCAGTTCCACGATCTGCTAGGCAGCCTCGGCATCCCGCGGAATCAGCCAATCCTCAACGCCGGCAATCTCACTGAACTCCTTTCCGCCGTCGCCAAGATCAATATCGAACGCCACGACTTCGACTACGGCACCGATGGCGCGGTCATCAAGGTCCTCAATCGTGCCGAACGCGAGGCGCTCGGCTTCACCTCTCGTGCTCCACGTTGGGCGGCGGCTTACAAGTTTCTGCCGGAGCAGAAGGAAACCACGCTCAACAATATCCTCATCCAGGTCGGCCGCACCGGAGTTCTAACACCGGTAGCCGAGCTGACACCGGTCCTCGTTTCCGGCTCCACGGTTTCACGCGCGACGCTTCACAATCAGGACGAGATCACCAAGAAGGACATCCGGCTTGGTGCCACCGTCCTCATCGAGAAAGCGGGTGAAATCATTCCCGCCATCGTCAAGGTCGTCCGCCATACCGACGCTGCGAAGCCCTACGTTCTCTACGATGCAGTCGAAGGAAAATGCCCGTCTTGCGGCGGGCCGATCTCGCAGGAAGAGGGATTCGTCGCGTGGCGCTGCACGAACTTCGCGTGCCCCGCGCAGGCCGTGACGAGCATCAAGCACTTCGCCGCCCGCAAGGCACTGGATCTCGACGGACTCGGGGAAATCGTCGCCGAGGCGCTCGTCCGCCACAGCCATTGCACCACGCCTCTCGATCTTTTCAAACTCACTGAAGACACCCTGACAAATCTGAATCTGGGAACCGAGGAGGCCCCGCGCCGCTTCGGAGAGAAAAATGCCGCCAAAGTTCTATCGGCTCTCGAAGCAGCGAAAACCAAACCCCTCCACCGCTGGCTGTTCGCGATGGGCATCCGCCAGTTAGGAGAATCGGCGGCCAAGGAGCTTTCCCGGCTTCATCGCACCATCGGCGAAATCGCGAATTCCGAAATCCTGGCAGAACTCCTCCGCGACACCCGCGCCACGGCGAAGAAGCAAAACGAATTCCTCGCGAAATACTCGATCACCGGCGATGTCGGTCCCGCCGTGGCGGAGACGATTACCAGCTTTTTCAAATCCGAGGCAGGCCAGCACGTCCTCACCCGACTTGCGGAACTCGGGATCGATCCCATTTCCGACAACTACCTCCCCATCGCCGCCGAAGCCGACCTATCAGCCCTGCCGCTCGCCGGAAAAACCTTCGTCATCACCGGCACCCTCAGCATGGACCGCGATGCGATGAAGGAACTCATCGAAAGCAAAGGCGGCAAGGTGAGCGGTTCGGTTTCCGCAAAGACCAGCTACGTCCTCGCCGGTGAAGGTGGCGGCTCGAAACGCGACAAAGCAGAGAAGCTCGGTGTGACGATCCTCGATGAGGAATCCATTCTCAAGATGATGGCAGGAAACGAATGACACGGGCCCGCTGACAATCTTGCAAAACATCACGCCTTGGCGACGCTCTACATGACATCTCGTGACCATCTCCCACCCACTTCATGAATTTAAAAATCATCCCCCCGGCGTTCATCCTCGGTCTGCTCGCCATTCCGGCCTTCGCGCTCGATGTCCGCAAGGAAATGCAGCGCGCTGAGGAGTTCGGGAAAAACGCTCCATCACTTTTGCTGAAGAACGAAGTCCGGACTTACTGGTCGGTAGGGGATTCGCATTTGGTCTATCGCGTCAACACCGGGCGGAACGAGCACCGGTTTTTTCGGGTCGATCTGGCGTCGGGAGCGAAATCGGAGGCGTTCGACCACGCGCTGTTAGCCACCGCGCTCGGCAAGGCGGCGGAGCAGAATGTCGATGCCAACAAACTGCCGATTGAGCAACTGGAGGTCGCCGCTGATTCCATCCGTTTCCGCGCGTTCGGAAAATCGTGGCGCTACACGACCGCCGACCAACAGGTTTCTCCCGACGACTTGCCGCCGAAAGGAGCCTACCTGCTGCCTCCGGAAGCCGCGATGCGCGGCACCCGCCGCAACGGCGATGCCACCGCGCTGACCATCGAGAACGCCACGCCAGGAGAGATCGAGATGTTCTGGGTGGATGGCTCGGGCCAGAGGAAATCGTATGGCAAACTTCCTCCCGGCCAGAGTGCCACGCAGCAGACTTACACCGGCCATGTCTGGTTGATGACCGATTCCAACGGCCAGCCGCTGGCCGGGGTGGTAACGCCCGAGGCTCCTTCGCTGGCTCGTGTCACCGAGCGGGTCAGGCCGCAGTCTCGACCGAAGGAAAATCTATCACCTGATGGAAAATGGCGCGCGCTCATTCTCAATCACAACATCGTCATCGAGCCCGCGGCCAGTGGATCTTCCATCACGCTGTCCAATGATGGCACGGAAAACGACAGCTACACCCGGCCGCTGCAATGGTCGCCGGATTCGAAAAAGCTCGTCGCCTTCCGCGCGAAAAAGGTCACGTCACGCAAGATCCACATCGTCCAATCCTCCCCGCCGGACCAGCTCCAGCCGAAATTGAAAACCATCGACTACCCCAAACCCGGCGACGCGATTTCCCAGCCGATGCCGCATTTGTTCGATGTGGAGAACCAGCGGGAGATCGCCATCGACCACGCGCTGTTCGACAACCCGTGGGAAATCTCCAAACTTGCGTGGACGAATGATTCCTCGGAATTTTCCTTCGTCTATAACCAGCGCGGCCACCAGGTAATGCGCATCGTCGGCATCCGTGGCGATTCGGGATCCACCCGGATCATCCACGAGGACACGAGCAAGACCTTCATCGATTACTCGCAGAAGTTTTTCATCCATCGCCTGCCCGCGACCAACGAGATCCTGTGGACTTCCGAGCGCGACGGTTACAACCATCTCTATCTGATCGACGCGGTTTCCGGACAGATCCGGAATCCCGTCACCAACGGGAATTGGAACGTCCGCGAGGTAATGGATGTGAATGAGGAGAAGCGCGAAGTGCTGCTCAAGGTCGTCGGCGTGATCGGTCAGGATCCTTATCACGCCCATTTCGCAAGGGTGAACTTCGACGGCAGCGGGTTCACCCGACTGACCGAGAGCGATGGCACGCACCGCATCGAATTTTCACCGGATCGGAAATTCCTCATCGATACCTGGTCGCGGGTCGATCAGCCGCAGGTCGTCGAACTTCTCCGCGCCGACGATGGCAAGCTCGTCACCGAACTGGAGCGCGCGGATGATGCCGAGTTGGCCAAAGCCGGCTGGAGTCGTCCGGAGCGTTTCATGGCAAAAGGGCGCGATGGCAAGACTGACATTTACGGCATCATCGTTCGTCCGGTGAATTTCGACCCGAAGAAGAAGTATCCTGTGGTCGAGGACATTTATGCAGGTCCGCATGATCACTTCGTGCCGAAATCCTATTTTCCCTGGTCCGGTAAAAACGCGATGGCCGAGATGGGATTCATCGTCGTGAGCATCGACGGCATGGGCACGAACTGGCGGAGCAAGACGTTCCACGATGTCTGTTGGAAAAATCTAATGGATTCCGGTTTCCCCGACCGCATCGCGTGGATCAAGGCCGCAGCGGTGGACCGGTCGTGGATGGATCTTTCCCGTGTCGGCATCTACGGTGGCAGTGCGGGTGGCCAGAGCACGCTCGCCGGGCTGCTCAATCACGGGGATTTCTACAAGGTCGGCGTGGCGGATTGCGGCTGCCACGATAACCGGATGGACAAGATCTGGTGGAACGAGGCGTGGATGGGCTGGCCGGTGGACGAGAGCTACGAGAGGAATTCCAACGTGACGCATGTGGAGAAACTGAAAGGAAAACTGATGCTCATCGTCGGAGAGTTGGATACCAACGTCGATCCGGCATCGACCGCGCAAGTCGTCAACGCGCTGCAGAAGGCCAACAAGGATTTCGATTTCCTGCCAATCATGAATGCCAACCACGGGGCGGCGGAAACGCCTTATGGCAAATGGCGGCGGGCCGATTTCCTGCTGCGGAATTTGATCGGGGAGTGATCGGAGTTCACCTCGCAGCCCTGAGTTTCAAAACATAATTCCTTAGTGCTAGAACCTCCGCATCCGTGAGAACCTCATGCCCCGGCATATCCGTCCCGGGCAGACCGAACTTGATCACCCTGGCCACGCGCAATTCGAGGTCATCTCCAGCAGGCGTCCAGGCAAAGGGTCCTGCCACCAGATTCGCGGGCTTTCTTGCTAGATCCAGCGAGACAGGACCATTTCCCAGTCCTTCCGGTCCATGACAGGCGGCACAGTTCGCGGCATAAAGTGTCTTACCATCTTGTTCGTTAGACGAACCTTCCGGCTGCCACTTCGAAGCGGTTTCCACCACCTTCGCCATGCCGCCGATTCCGGATTGCGAAAGATAGCGCACGAGGTCGTCGCCCTTCGAGCTTTCGAAAAGATGGGCATACGATGGCATCGCACTGCCGGGCGCGAAGGTTCGGGGATTGATGAAATGCAGCTTAAGCCAAGTTTCCGAACGCCGCGCGCCGACATTCGACAGGTCCGGCCCTTGGCGGCGATTGCCTATGAGCACCGGTTTGCCGCTCAGCACCTCTTCGACGTTTCGCACCGGCCCCCAGTTCTCCTCATCGAGCGAGCCGGGGCGGACGTATTGCGAATGACAATGAATGCATCCTTCCGCCAGATAGACTTGGCGACCGCGTTCGACGGCATCTCCGGCAGCAGCGCTTTCGGTTTTCGGAAATTGCATCGCCACTCCGATCACCGCCGCGACGGCGACGACGGAGCGCCAGCGTTTCAAATCGGATAGAACCATCACCGCGATGACGACGGCCCCCGAACCCGCCACAAACTCCGCCGGAACCCGCTGCAAGGTCTGCGCCATGCCGATCCCGTTCGCCGAGCCGAACCAGCCCGCGATCGCAAACAACCACGCCGCCCTCCAGCCCGCGCGCCGCGTGTCATCCACGCCGGAAAACCAACCCGGCCAAGCGACGAGCGCCGCCGAATACAGCGACACTCCCGCCGGATAGAGCCAACCGGAGAACTGTCCGGTCGATTCACCATTCACCGCCAGCACCGCCACAGCCAAGATGGCCCAGGCGAATGCCGGCAGCAACTTCGCGCCGCCACGCGCCAGCCAAATGCCCACCGCGATCGCGACGGATAGATGAACCGCCGCATTCCTCCATAACCATTCGTTGCCCCAAGTCCCGGATTTCAGATCCTCCGAATGTTGGATAATGAAAAACGCCGCCGAGTCCAGCCACACGAGAGCCGTGAACAACGCCAGCGATCCCCACATCGGGAAAATTATCTTCACCTCCACCGGACGCCATTCGGTCACCGAAGGCACGGCTAACAGGCCCACGAGGGCGAATCCCGATCCTATCCACGCCTGCCCGGCCGGCGACTGCATGAAAACCGCAGGCAGATTGCAACAGGCATATCCCAGCCCCGTCCCCAGCCCGATCCAGGCGACCCCGCACCAAGCCGGAGCCAGCGTAGCAAGACTCACTGTCGCCACGCCTAACGCGCAACCGGTCGCCACCGCGATGCCCACGGCACCCGGCATCGCCTTCGCTAACGGCGCGAGCACTGAAGCCAACGCCGCGAGTCCCAAAGCAACCCGCACCATCGCGGGACTGGCACCACGCCATGCGGCCAAGAAGCCACTCGCGATTCCTGCCACCGCCATCGAACCCAGCGCGACCTTCTCCTCCATCAGGCTCGCTCCGCCGGCCCGCAGCAGCTCGACATACGAAAACTGCGCGAAGATCAGGAAATACCCATACACCGCCGCGACCACCACCGCCGCTCGAATCGCCGTGACGTTCATTCGGGAACCTCCTTCCACCAGCCAAGCCGGAGAATCACGACCTGCACCAACCCCACGATGCCATCGCACCCGCCGACAACTCCCCAGTTCGCCGCCAGCGTGCCGTCCAGAATTCGGATCGTTAGAAACACGGCCACCAGGATCCGGATCATCGCCGTGAACGCCCATACGGTCTCGCCGCGCGAACGTTTCCCCAGCGCCATTGCATAACTCAGGCCCACACCCGCGATGAAAACCCCCATCCAGCTCACGAAGACCAACGCATCCGCGGAGGGAGTTTCGATGCCTAACAGATTCAACACCAGCGCCGGGACGAAGACCAGCAACAGGCCGGTCACGGCATCCATCGATCCCACGGCGACACTCCAGAATTTAAGGAATTTGAGACGGTTCATGGGGTTTTCCATTGGTAAAGCCAGACGACGGAAACCAAGAGCATCGCCGCGCCACAAGCACTGCGCACCGCAAGTCCCACCTCGCGCCAGGCGGGGTTGAGCAACATCCAGGAAGGTTCCGTGCCTTCCTGCCAGCCCATTGTTGCCAGGGTCACGAGCATCACCACCACCGCTCCATGCCAGATTGAAACGGAGACGGCTCCGCCCATTTTCCTCCCGGTTAGAAGGACCGCCAGCAGGGCGCAGAACGAGGTGTTGAATCCCGCCATCGCCAGATGGGAGTGCGCGACCAGTCCCTGGGTGAACTTGATCCGGTCGAGAATCCACGGGAAATACATCAGATAGCCCGTTAGAACCAGCGCCGCCCACCAACCGAACATCGCCGTCCGCCAGGCACGCGAACCGGCCGGCCATGAGAAGCCCATCCAATCCCGCGCTAGAAGCCACGCCCACGGCGGCATGAGCAGCAGCGAGAAGTTCTGCCACCAGTCGAAATGCGTTCCGCCCACCGCTTCCGCCACGCCGAAGAAAACCCAGCAGAAAATAAAATACCCCCATGTCCCCCGCCCCGCTTTGCCGCTGCCGGTGTCCGCCGCCACACGCGGCAGCAATAACATCAGCCCTACCACGATCAGCGACGACCCTAACAAACTCGATCCCGTCGGACCGCCCGTCAGCCTATCCACCGGCGGATAGGTCTTGGGCGATGCCGTCAGGATGATGGCACCCGGCACCAATGCCAGTCCCACCAACCCGCCGAGAGAAACCCTTCGTTTCAACCGGCTCCATCCGGCGGCGCGCTCCTTCCAGGAAACCGTTAGCGTTAGCCACAGGATCACCAGCGCGATGACGAACGCCCACAACGCGCCGTCCTTCCAATCGATGAAAACTTTCCCGCCGGTCACGCCATTCAGCCAATGCAGCACTCCCATCGCCAGCGCCGCCGTCCACGCCCACACCGCTGCCGGGGCCCATGCGGCGGCCTTGCTCCGGCCGACCTCAAACATCGAGAACAGCCATGCCACCAGCGGCAGCGCGGTCCAGCCGTAGAGTTGCACGTTCAAATGCACCGGCACCCACCGTCCGTAAGTCCACTGCCCCAGTTGCCACTCCGGTTTCAGTAGTAACAGCGCGAGGTACAGTCCGACCGCGTTCCCTAACACCAGCCAGCCCAGCGCGTGCTTCACGGCGGTGGAAACACCTTCGCCTTCCGGACCGGACATACTCGCGGACATCAGTTGGAAATGCTGTCGATCCTGCCATCGCGCATCTTTACCGTGCGGTCGCAGCGGCTGGCGAGCTCGGGATCGTGAGTGGCGAAAACCAAGGTCCGCCCGCGGGCGCGGACGAGTTCGATCAGGAGCTCGAAGACTTTTTCCCGGTTCTTCTCATCGAGCGCGCCGGTCGGTTCGTCGCAAAGCAGCAACTCGGGATCGTTCATCAGCGCGCGGACCAAGGCCCCGCGCTGGCGTTCGCCGCCGGAAAGTTCGCGGACACGCTGGTTGAGGCGGTGATCCACCCCCGTGGCCAAGGCGAGTTCGTGCAGACGGGCCATGCTGTTAGCGCGGTTTCCGCCAATGGCGATGACCGGCACCATGCAATTCTCCGCCAGCGTTAGATCGGGCATCAGGTGATGAAACTGGAACACATAGCCAATGTGATGCCGCAGCAGGTCGACGCGGGTGGATTCCTTCACCACATCATAACCGGACACCCGGACATTGCCGCGATCCACCTCTTCCAATCCGGAAATCACGTTCAACAACGTCGATTTCCCGCAGCCGGAAGTACCGCACAGCGCGACGATCTCGCCCTTCGGCACCTTCAGCCCGACGCCCTTGAGCACCTCGATGCGCCCGCGATCAAAGCTCTTCCAGACATCCTCCACCAATACTTGAGTGTTCATTGTATCTCCTTTCGTTATTCAAATCTGAGTGCCTGCGCCGGTTTCAGGCGCGCGGCGTACCATGCCGGATACATCGCCCCGGCGAGTGCGGTTAGAGCGGCCAGCGCCATCGCTCCGGCCACTTCCTTCCAACCGATGTTAGGCTCGATGTAGCCCTGCAAATCGGGGATCGCCTGCAACACGCGCAGCCCGGCCGCACTCAGACCCCAACCGGCGACCGTCCCGATGGCGGACACAAGCAGCGACTCGCCGAAAATCATCAGCGCCACCTGCAATCGAGAGAATCCGCAGACCCGGGCGATGGCGATTTCCTTGATGCGCCCGAAGACCGAGAGGATCATCGTGTTCGTCACGCTGAGTCCGCCTAGCAGGAACGCGCAGCCACCGACGACCCAGGCCGTGGTCTTCATGATCTTGAACTGCGAGTAGCTGCGGCTGAATTCCTCGTTCTCCAGCGCGGTGAGTTTTGGATGATTATTCCCCATCCACGCCTTCACTTCGGATGAGTCGTGGCCCGCCGCCAGCGCGACCGTCACGACGGAGCAGACGCCTTCCTTGTGAAACGCCTTCTGGCAGCCAGCCAGCGGCATGAAGACGCCGCCGTTTTCAAAGCCGTTCTCCAAGCGCACGACGCCGGCGACCTGATAGACGCCCTGGCCGAGTTCGATGGTGCCGCCGACCTTGCCGTTGAGGAAATCCGCCGCGCGCTCGCCGAGCACGACGCCCTCGCCATCATCGTGAAACGCATCGGCACGGCCTTGCAGCCACTCGCCTTTGCGCAGCCGGCCGTCGGTCGCGCGGATGCCGAAGCAGGTGACTACCGGCCGGTCAGGCGCGGCGATGATCGAGAACAACACCGGTTGCGCGTCCTTCACAAAGGGCTGTGATTTCAGTTCATCCACGACTTCCACCGGCACGTTGCTGAAGAAAAGATCGGACACATTCTTCTCGAACACCACCATCTCCGCGTCGCTGCGCAGGATGCGTTCGAACATCTTCACCGCACCGCCTAACAAACCGACCACGCTCAGCATCGTCGCAACGCCCAGGGCGATACCGGTCGCACCGATGGCCGTGCGCACGCGATGACGCCGCAGGTTGGTGAAAATCATTCTCCAAAGACTCATTCCCGTTTTCTATAAAAATCAGATCGCCGCCGAGAGCAGAGAAGAGTCCGTGGCCGACACCGGCATCGGCACTTTCAGCATTTCCAACATCATCCAACGCTCGGGTGGTCCCGGCAGCGCCGCCTGCACGCGGTCGCCGGTATCGCTCAGCCGACGGAACCGCCGCAAGGCACCGGACATTCCCTCGGCGATGACGAAATTCGGCCGCCCGAGTGTCTCATCACGGCCGCCGGTTTTTCCGAAATCCTCCTCTTGGAAAATCACGTCTTTAAGATCATCCGCTGCCTGATAGGCGAGACCGCGAAGAAGTGCCAACCGGTCGAGCACCTGGATCTCGCGCTGGGTTCCACGACCGACGATGGCTGGCAGCACCACGGTCAGCCGCAGCAGATCACCGGTTTTTCTAGCAGCGACCTCGGAAACCTCGGCGGCGCTCTGCTCGCCGCGCCAACCGCTCAGATCGTATGCCTGGCCGCCGATCACGCCGCCGAGGCCAAGCCTGCTGTCCACCCAATCGCCCGCCTCGGCCCGCCACTCGGGGTTCGCCTGGCGGAGCCCCTGCCAGATCATCGCGTAGCCACGGTTGATCATCGCCAGCGCCGCGAGCATGGCGATGGCCTCGCCGTGGACCACGTGCACGCAGGCCGCTCCGCGCCGGAGACGGGCGTCGTCCATCGCCGGAAGATCGTCGAAGACGAGCGACGCCGTGTGCAGATACTCGATGCCACAGGCCATCGCCCTCGCGGCCTCTTCGGGCACACCCATCTCGATGCCTATCAGATAGGCCAGCACAGCCCGCACCATCGAGCCCGGCCGGGCGAGGATGTCGCGCAGGGCTGCGGCCATCCGCGGCTCGACGCGATCCATGCGGCCCATGCCATTCCTGAAACTGCCCTCCATGAGGGAACGCGCGCAGCCGGCACGCCGGCGCCACCAAAGTTGCGGTGTCATGATTTGATCGGTTGGAAACTCACTTCACCTTGCCGACGATGTGGAAGCGCACGACCAGCTTCGGATCCACGGTCATCACGGCCATCGAACGGATGATCGGCAGTTTGAAATTCTGATAGTCCAGCGAGACCTTGCCATCGATGGTCACCCACTCATCATCGCGCTTCACCGTGTAGGGAAAGAAAACGCTTTTCGCCACGCCGTTGATGGTGAGCGTGCCTTCGGCTTTCCCCCCGGTGGCGGACTCTTCCCAGGATTTCCCGAAGCTGAACGAGCCCTTGGGTTTACCGCCACCGAGCCATTTGATCATTTCCTTGTCACGCTTCTCATCCTCGGTGGCGAGATCGTTGAAATCCCATGCGAGATCGAAGCCCGTCGGTTTGCCGGTCACGGCGTCACCCGAAACCTTCGCCGTGTATTTTTTCAGCGAGCCGGTGAAGGCATGGCCGGTCGCCTTCGCATCCACCTGGATGCGGCTGCGTGCCATATCAACTTCAACCGTGGCGGACCGCGCTCCCGTCGCGATGCACAGGAATCCGGCGGTGGCTGCAATGAGGATTGTTTTCATAAAGATGTGTCCTAGGCTTCACCCGGCAGCGACGGAAAACAATCCATCGTTTGATTTCCAAACGGATCGTTACCAAATTACAACTCCCGAAAATGAAACCAAATCTCATCAAGAAATGCATCGTTTCCCTGGCAGCCACCGTGCTCGGACTCACCCTGTCGCTGGCAGCGCCTTACGAGAAGGGCCAACAGGTGGAGCCTTTCACCGCCAAGGACCAGTTTGAACAAGCCTACACCTTCAAACCCGCGGAAACCCGTTACTTGTTAGTCTGCCATGACATGGAAACCGGCAAGGAGGCCAACGCGGCGCTCACCGTGCTGGGCAAGGACTACCTCGGCTCGAAGAAGGCGGTATATATGGCCAACATCTTCGGCATGCCCGGCATCGGCCGGATGTTCGCGATACCCAAGATGAAAAAATACAACCACCGCATCATTCTGGTGGACGACGCGGCACTCATCGCCAGGTTCCCGGCGCAGGCGGGCAAGGTCACCGTGCTCACTCTATCAGGCGGCAAGGTCCAGTCCGTGGCCTACTGGACGCCTGGCGCGGCGGGTGTGGAAACCTATCTGAAATGAGGCGGGTAGCGGCGGAATGCGTCCGCCGCTACCCATGGGATGCCCATGAGATACGCTCACGCTCCTCCCATTGGCTGTATCATGGACATCGGCGATCATGCATCGCCGCTCCTTGAGTTAGAACCGCCCACTGCTTTCCGACTTCTGACACCTCGAACGCCCCGGCGGGAACCCCATGCTTCCGCAGCGCCTTCTCCAACAGGAGCGGAGGCTCGCCCAGCGGCTCGTCCGTGAGTTTGAAGGTTCCCCAATGCATCGCCACCGCTCGGAGGCAGTGGGAGTCAAGGAATGCCTTCACCGCCTCCTCGGGATTCATGTGCATCGCCCGCATGATCCGCCGCGGCAGATAGGCGCCGATGGGAATCATGCCGAAGTCGATGGGACCATGGCGGTCGCCGATTTCGGCAAACGCCGGACAGTAGCCGCTGTCACCGGCATGCCAGAGTTTGCAGCCGGCTCCCTCGATCAGGAACCCACACCAATGTCCGGCATTGCGGTCGAATGGCGATCTGGCGGTGAAATGTTGCGCAGGGGTGGCAGTGACCCGCACGCCCGGGGCGATTTCCACACTGCCGTGCCAAGCCAGTTCACACGTATTGGCAAATCCCTTTCCGCGCAACCAGGCGGCATGGCCTTCCGCAGTGATGATGCGGGTTCCCCGGCCAAGCTGGCGCAGCGTCGGCAAGTCGAGATGATCGTAGTGCCCATGCGTTAGAAGGATCGCGTCGATTTGTGGCAGATCAGCGATCCCGCACGGTGTCGCCACCTTTCGCTGAAATGAAGGCAACGGGAAAGGAGCACAGAACTTCGAAAACACGGGATCGATCAGGATGGAAATCCCACTGCCCTGCAGCAGGAACGAAGCGTGCCCGAGCCAAGTCACCCGCCATCCGGCCAGCGGCGGCAACATGATGTGGTCCCGCTTCACCGGCCGCCAGCCGACAGGTTCGTCCGGTGCGTCCGGCAATTCCGCCCGCTCCTGAGTCCCCCATCTCAATTTCCAGCGGACAATATCGACCAGCCGATGCGCGTCGTGGGGCCAAGGGTTCCGGAAAGGGCTCAAGCTCATGAGGACAGCACCAACGAAGACACGAAACATCCCGAAGGGAAGAACAATGGAATCTCCCTCTCAGTGGCTGGCATGATTCCTCCTGTTGCCCCCTCCTTTTCCTTGCCCGCTCCAAACCTGCCGCGCACTCTCCGCGCGTGGCGGAGGAACTGGACGAGAATCCCATGGCGGAACTGCTTCGGGCGCTGGATGCGTCCGATTGCTCGGCCTTGCTTGCAGCCGCCGAGGACATCCACTACGCCGACCTCGCGCATCTCTACGAGAATCTGGACGATGAGAAGCGCGATCTGCTGCTCAAGACCATCGGGCCGGAATTGGCGACCGATGTGGTTGCGGAACTTCCGTATCCGCTGATCGAGGAAGCGTTGAACCATTTCAAGCCGGCCCAGCTCCGGGTCTTGTTAGGAAATCTTTCGGACGATGACCGCGTGGATGTTTTCCAGGTGGTCAGCGAGGAGGCGCAGGTGCGTTTTTTCAGCCTGCTGGGACCGCGCGACAAGGAGCTCACGCGGAATCTCCTCAAATACGAGGAGGATACCGCTGGCGGCCGGATGACCACCCATGTCGGGCGCATCACCGCCGACATGACGGTGAAACAGGCGATCACCGTGCTCCGCCGCGACCGCGAGGATACGGAAACGTTGGCCCGCATTTTCGTGGTCGATGAACAAGGCCGCCTCGTCGGAAAAGTCCGGCTGCGCGACCTCGCCTTCAGCACGTGGGACACACCGGTCCACGACATCATGGAAGCGGCGGACGAATTCATCCTCGCCTCCGCCGACCAGGAAGAAGCCGCGCGGACGCTTTCGAAATACGACTTGATCGTGTTGCCTGTGGTTGATGAATTCCACCATCTGCTCGGCGTTCTAACGTATGACGACGCGCTCGAAATTCTCCAGGAAGAGTCCACCGAGGACATCGAGAAGCTCTCCGGTATCGGCGGCGAACAGTCGGAGGTTTCCTATCTGAACACCAGCGTCATCCAGCAATACCGACGCCGCGTTTCATGGCTGGTCGGGCTGGCATTTCTATCGGTGGTTTCCGGTTACGTGATGTACCGGTTCAGCGAGGTGCTGGAGCAGGCGTTCGTCCTCGCTTTGTTCCTGCCGATGGTCGTCGCCGCCGGTGGAAACTCCGGCGGACAGGCCGCCACCATGGTCATCCGCGCCATGGCGCTCGGGGAAATCAGCACTGGCAACGCCCTGCGCATCGCTTGGAAAGAAGCCCGCACCGGCATGATGTTAGGCCTGACACTCGGCGTGACGATGGCGGTCTTCATCAGCTTCATCCTACCCCACATGCAACGGGGAACCGGTGCCAATTTCGATTTCATCCACCTCGCGTTCGCGGTCTCAGCAGCGCTTGTCGTCCAGGTTCTATCAGCCACGATCCTCGGTGCCTTGCTGCCGATCTGTGCCCGCGCCATCAAGCTCGACCCGGCCGTCGTGTCGGCGCCGTCGCTGGCATCGACGGTCGATATCTCCGGCATGATGATCTACTTCACCACCGTCGGCGCGATCCTGCATCTGCACTGATGGCTTTGCCGCGGCATGTGGACGCGTAGTAAGGGAATGTGGATTCGCGGTGGAAAATGCCGCTTTTCCGGCTGGAGAAAAGCGGGTTAGGCTGCACCCCATGGCACGACGATTTCTCATCGCCCCGGACAAGTTCAAAGGCTCGCTTTCCGCACCGGAAGCGGCGGCGGCGATTGCCGAGGGACTCCGGCGACGTGAGCCGGATGCGTTGATCGACGTTTGCCCGATCGCCGATGGCGGCGAGGGATTCATGGAAACGCTGGCGGCAACTTTGGATGGAAAATGGATTTCCTGCCCTGCTGTCGATGCCCTTGGCCGGGCCATTGAAAGCCGTTACGTGTTGGCCAACACACCGGAGGGACCGACCGCCGTGATGGAAATGGCGGAAACCGCCGGACTGTGGCGGCTTGCCACGAAAGAGAGAAATCCTTCGATCACGACCACCAAGGGAGTCGGGATGCAAATGTCTCACGCGATTTCCCAACATGCGGTCAACCGCATCATTCTCGGCATCGGCGGCAGTGCGACGAATGACGGCGGCAGCGGAATGGCGGCGGCGCTGGGAATTGATTTTCTCAACGCGAATGACGAGCCCACCGAGCCGAACCCTTCTAATCTAATGGATATCCGCCATATCGACGGCAATTTCCGGATCGCCCTGCCCGAAATCATCGCGGCCTGCGATGTGGACAATCCCTTGCTCGGTGAACGCGGAGCAACTGCGGTTTTCTCCGCTCAAAAGGGCTCCACCGAAGACACAAGGATTTCCCTGGAAGCGGCGCTCGCTCATCTGGTCAAAGTCAGCGGTGGCGAGGATGCCGCTCTCATCCCCGGTGCCGGAGCTGCGGGCGGGCTCGGCTTCGGATTGTTGCACTTCGCGAAGGCTAAGCTGATCTCCGGCTTCGATCTGTTAGCAGGATTGCTGGATTTGGAAAGCCGGATCAAAATGGCGGACCACGTGATCACGGGAGAAGGCTCCATCGACCACCAGAGCCTGTCCGGGAAAGGTCCGGTCGCCCTCGCCAAACTTGCCACCAGCCTCTCTGTCCCGGTGACCGGATTCTGTGGCATGGCGGACCAGCAGGCCCGCGACAGCGGTATTTTCCAGTCCCTCCACGCGCTCGCCGACAGCGGGCTGCCATTGGAAACCCTGATCTCTCAAGCCGGACCGCTCCTTACCGAAATGGTCGCGAACTCCAAACTCAACTAACACATGAAAACCCCGTTCATCACCGAAACCGAAGCCATGAAGGAAGATTTCAAGGGCCGCACCAATTACTGGATGTGCCGCCCGGAGATCACCAATGCCAAGGACCTCCAGGTCTGCCGCGCCGTGCTGCCCGCCGGAGAAGGCCACAATTTCCACACCCATCCGGAGCTTGAGGAAGTGATCTACGTCCTCGAAGGCGAAGTCGAGCAATGGGTCGGCGAGGAGAAGCAGGTCCTCAAGGTCGGCGAGGTCGCCCACATGTTGCCGGGAGTCGTGCACGCGACCTTCAACATCAGCGACAAGGATGCGGTGATCCTCGCAATTCTATCACCCGGCTCGCAGGTCGGTCCGTTCATGGTGGATGTGAGTGGCGAGGAACCGTGGGCATCGATCCGGAGTTGATTTCCACTCGGATCCTCCCCAATCTGGGGAATCATGTTTTCCTCCCTCCGCGAATGGACTGATGCCGTCGGGACTGCCGTTGATGTCACCGGTGTCGCCATCATCGTCATCGGCATGATGCTGGCGACCTGGCGGTTCCTCTCGAACTGCCGCCTGGGTGAAAATGGCAGCTACATCCTCTATCGCCAGGAGATCGGTCGCTCCATTCTGCTAGGACTCGAGTTCCTCGTCGCCGGGGACATCCTGCGCACCGTGGTCGTGGCCCCCACCATGGAGAACGTCAAGGTGCTCGGCGTCATCGTCATCATCCGGACATTCCTGAGCATTTCCCTCCAAGTGGAACTTGAAGGCCGCTGGCCATGGCAACCGAAGAAGTCAGAGGCCGAATAACCCTAACCAAGCTTACGGCTGATTTCAGTGCCGGAATTCCGAAGGCCGCCAGCCGATCCACTTGTTGAACGTGTTGGAAAACGTGAAGGCACTCTCAAACCCGACAGCACGCGCGATGACTTCCACCTTGTCGTCCGTGACGGACAACAAGTGACGCGCCCGCTGGAGCCGCATGTGCGTTAGATGCTGCATCGGGCTGCGCCCGAGTTCCTTGCGGCAGAGGCGGCGCAGGTGTTCGCCACTCATGCAGGCGATGTCGGCAAGTTCATCAAGCGTCCACGGGCGGGCGAGATCGGTTTCCACGCGCTGCCAGACGCGCCACATCCGGTCGTCCGACGTGTGCGGTTGGGCGAAGCGGAGGACGTAGTGATGCACGAGTTCGCTCCAGTGATGGAGGGCGGATGCGCCATTTTCCGAAGTGCTTTCCGCGTGAAGTCCCTCGATGGCGGCCTTGAGTGGAGCGGTGTCGAACGATCCGGTTACCGGCGAAATCGAAGAGACAATAGGACGGGTTTCCCGTGCTTCGCGGTAACGCACCCAGGCGAAGTTCCACGGCTTTCCAGGCAGGCACTTGAGCGCGTTCATCACAAACGGAGGGAGGAGACAGGCTTGCCCGGCGCGGATGCGTTTCCATTGGCCGTCGGCGAGGATCACTCCTTCCCCTTCCAGACACGCCAACATGAAGGTTCCGCTTTGGTTGGCGCGGACGATTTCAAACGGCGGCACCGCCTTCATGATCCCGCAGTGCGAAATGTGATGCTGCGCGAGCAATGGGCAAACCGGACCATCCTGCATCCAGCCACGCAGGTCAGAAACGTCAGCCCGCACGACCTGGTAGCGTGTCGATTTCCCGAGGATCTCGATGTCTTGGGCTTGGCTTGGATTTTCTGAAACTCTCATGCGCTGGTTCGGAAAATCCTAGGGACAGCGTTCCGGCGCGTCGAGCAATTGATTGTCATGTGCATGTCGGATAGTCGAAAGTGGATGAATGCCATGCATCCGCGCTCGACGCGGCGAATCCCGGCGGTAATACAAACGACATGCCAAACAAATGGACTGGAAAAGGAAATCCCTACACCCGTGCTGAAGTCGTCGCCCGTCTCAATGACACGCTCGACAAAGGCCAGGCGATCATCGCCGCCGGTGCCGGGGCTGGAATCAGCGCGAAATTCATCGAAAAAGGCGGTGCCGATCTCATCATCATTTATAACAGCGGCCGCTTCCGCATGATGGGCCATGGCTCGACCGCGGGCATGATGGCCTACGGCGATGCCAACGCGATTGCCATGGAAATCGGCGAATACGAGGTGCTTCCCGTCGTCGAGGAAATCCCGGTGATCTGCGGCGTCCACGCCACCGACCCGCGCCGCCGCATGTGGCACTGGCTCGGCAAGGTGAAGGACATGGGCTTCTCCGGGGTGAACAATTTCCCAACCCACACCATCGTCGATGGCCACTTCCGCGGCGTGCTTGAGGAAACCGGCATGAGCGTGCAGAAAGAATACGACATGGTTGGCCTTGCCGGAAAAATGGACATGTTCTCCATCGTCTATGTCGGCTCGCCCGAGGAAGCCGTGCACATGGCGAAGAACGGTGCGGATGCCATCATCGCCCACGTCGGCACCACCGTCGGTGGTTCCATCGGCGTGACCAATGCGGTTGTTAGCTGGGATGACACCATCAAGCGCACGCAGGCGATCATCGACGCGGCGAAAACCGTGAACAAGGATATCTTCTTCCTCTGCCACGGCGGACCGATCAACACCCCTGAAGATGCCGAGCGTGTGATCAAGGCGACCGATTGCGTCGGTTTCGTCGGTGCATCGAGCCTCGAGCGCATGGGCGTCGAAGCCTCGCTCACCAGCCTGACGCAGGAATTCAAGCGGATCACCGTCAAACGGAAAAACTAACACGCATCCGCCATGGCCACCATCGCGGTTATCGGCACCCTCGATTCCAAGGGTGAGGAACATGCCTTCGTCGCGGATCGCATTCGCGCGCGAGGGCATCGTCCATTGCTGATCGACGTCGGCAGCGGCGATCCTCCCACGGTCAAGCCGGACTTCACCCGAGAACAGGTCGCCGCTTTCGCTGGGCTGGATCTGGCGGAATTGATGCTCCGGAAGGATCGCGGCGAATGCGTGGTGGCCATGAGCAAGGCGGCTCCCGTTTTCCTCGCGAAACTGGCGGCCGCCCGCGACATCGACGGAGTGATTTCCCTCGGCGGTGGCGGCGGCACGGCCATTTCCACCGCCGCGATGCGGGCACTTCCGTTAGGATTCCCCAAGCTGATGGTGTCCACGTTGGCGGCCGGAAATACCGCGCCGTATCTCGGCACCAAGGACATCGTCATGATGCCGAGCATCGCCGATGTCGCGGGCCTGAACCGTCTATCAAGACTGATCTTCTCCCGCGCCGCCGGAGCGATCTGTGGCATGGTGGAGGCGAAGATCGAAGCCGACGACGCGAGACCCTTGGTCGTCGCGAGCATGTTCGGCAACACCACCGCCTGCATTACCGAAGCGAAGCGGATCATCGAGGAAGCCGGTTATGAAGTTCTCGTTTTCGCAGCCACCGGAGCCGGTGGAAAATCGATGGAAGCACTCATCGAAAGCGGTATGGTCGCCGGCGTACTTGATCTCACCACCACCGAGTGGGCGGACGAGCTGCTAGGCGGTGCGTTGACCGCCGGTCCCGAACGCATGGATGCCGTGGCGAAGGCAAAGATCCCTGCGGTCGTCGCTCCCGGTTGCCTCGACATGGTCAATTTCGGCGAAAGGGCATCGGTCCCGGAGAAATACGCGGGCCGCAATTTCTACATCCACAACCCGCAGGTCACGCTCATGCGGACGACGGCGGAAGAGAGCGCGCAGTTGGGCCGCATTATTGCGGACAAGGTGAATCACTACGAAGCCCCGGCGG
Organism: Verrucomicrobiota bacterium; assembly: GCA_040386755.1. Classification (GTDB taxonomy): domain Bacteria; phylum Verrucomicrobiota; class Verrucomicrobiia; order Verrucomicrobiales; family Akkermansiaceae; genus Luteolibacter. Next base: position 257,315 of record JAZKEY010000003.1, read on the forward strand.
TGATCATGATTCCGAAAAAGGCGATCAGCGTGATCAGCGCACAAGGTCAGCCATTTCATGATTCCGCAGCCGACGAAGCGTTATTCAATGCGATCCGTGAGAACGCGACCATCCCCGTCGAGGAATTCGACGAGGAGATCAACAGCCCGCTTTTCGCCCGCGCCTGCGCCGAGAAGCTCTTGGAATTGATGCCTGCATACAAGGGTTGAAAAAATCGAAAGCCGGATGTTGGTAGTGACCGGTTCACCCCATGATCAAAAACCTCCTCATCCAAGCGGCTTTGACTTTGGCGGCGGCCTCTCTCTTGCCTGCCGCTTCGGTTCCTCTCTTCGATGGCAAGTCGCTTGAAGGATGGGAAATCCGCAAGGGCGAGGAGAAGTGGTGGAAGGTCGAGGACGGCATGATCACCGGCGGCTCTCTAACGGAAACCATACCGTTCAACACCTTCATCGCATCCCGCAGGAGTTATGGGAATTTCGAACTGACTTTCAAACTCCGACTGGTGAAGGGCGAGGGTTTCATGAACTCCGGCATGCAGATCCGCAGCAAGCGGGTGGATGGGGATTCCGAGATGTCCGGCTATCAGGTGGACGCGGGCGCCGGTTACTGGGGCGATCTTTATGACGAATCGCGCAGGAATGTAGCGCTGGCGAAATCATCAGGCATGACCGCGAAGGATTGGGAATGGAACGAATACCGCCTGCTTTGCGAAGGCGCGCGGATCCGGACCTGGATCAACGGCGTGGCTGCGGTGGATTACACCGAGAAGGATCCGAACATCGCAGCGATCGGTCACCTCGGCTTGCAAGCTCATGGCGGTGGGAAGTTCCTGGTCCAGATGAAGGACATTTCCATCACTGAGTTACCATCGGCAGACGGTGTCCGCTCCGTTGATACACCGCCTGATATTCCACATCCACCAGTCATGGACGTCCGGACAGATCCCCGATAACCAGATCGTAGCGATGCGACCTTTCAAGAACCCAATCGCCAACCCATTCTTCATGAAATCCCTCTCACCTTTGGTTTCCCTGCTGTTCATCCTCTCGGCAAGTTCCCCGCTCATGGCCGCGCCGTTGCGGGTCCTTGTGGCCAGCGATGACAATGCCTTCGGAAATCCCTATTCCGCCGCATTGAAAAGCGGTGGCGCACAGGTCATCACCACCGGTGAACCCGACGAGGCGAAACTGGCCAACGCGGATGTCGTGCTGCTGCACAAGAAGAAGTTCGAGGCCTACACGGTCGCCACCCAATCCGCGCTGACTGCATTCGCCAATCGCGGCGGCGGCATCGTCGCGGTGAACGGCGCGATCGCGGCGGGCACGGTCGATTGGGGCAAGGCGACCCTCGGCGGTGCCTGGGACGAGAAGGACAGCCGGAAATTCAGCAGCCTGATGATGCTCTACGTGGTGAGCAATTCCAGCCCGATCGTGAATGACTCGTCGCCCTTCGACATCGTTGACGAAACACTTTACGATCTAACACTAACAGACAACATCTTCGTTCTCGGCTCGGCCTTCACGCCGAAGGGACGCGATGGCAAACGCGGCGACGGCCCCAAGGTTCCAGGACGCGACGTGCGTGCCTCGATTTACGATCTCCAGCCACAGATGTGGACCTACGAGACGCCGAAAAACCGTGCAGCAGTATTTCTCCAAGGTGCTCCCGAAATCCTCGCCCACGCCAGCATGCGCTCTTTCATCCTGCGTGCCGTCGCCTGGACCGCCAAGCGTGAGAACGTCGATGAGTTCTGCACGAAAGCCGACCTCGCCACCTTGCGCTATCCGTTAGGCGGCCCCCGGAGCGCGGCGGAGGCGATCAAGCAATTCAAACTTCAACCCGGTTTCGTTGCCAGCGTCGTCGCCGAAGAGCCGTTGATCAACAAACCGATCGCCATCCAGTGGGACGGCGCGGGCCGCATGTGGGTGGCGGAAACACCCGAGTATCCTAACGGCAAGCGTCCGCTGAGAGGCCCCGCCTGGAAGGAAACCGGCGTCCTGGCCCCCGGAAACTACGACCGCCCCGGGCGCGACAGCATCAGCATTCTGGAGGACGCCAATAAGGATGGCCTGATGGAGAAGAAGCACGTCTTCTACACCGGCTTGGAGCTCGTCACCGGGTTCTGTCTGCATGAGGAGGGCGTGATCGCCGTCGCCCAGCCTAACATCGTTTACCTCCAGGATGTGAATGGTGACGGAGTTGCCGAAGCAGCGACTCCTCTTTTCGGCGGATTCGCTCCGGGTGACACCCACTTCGTCGCGAATCACTTCGTCAACGCGCCGGATGGCTGGATTTACGCGAGCACCGGCAGCGGCGCCGAAGCGACCAACCCGGCCACGAAGAAGGTGATGGCGAAGATCTCTCCGGGCGTATTCCGGTTCAAGCCCGATGGCTCCGCGATCGAACAAGTCGCTTCGCAAGGTGGGAATTCCTTCGGTGGCGAGGTCACCAGCGACATGGAGATTTTCCATGGCAAGGCCACCAGCGGAAACCCCGTCCAATACGTCGTCCTTCCGGAGTGGGTTCTGTCCAAGGATCCTAACACCAAGGCCCCCAGTTTCGTTTCCGTGAACCCCGGCCGCAGTGTCGCCCGCGCGGATCTATCCGATCGCGCGCCCATCATGCAGATCGACCAGGTCGGCCGATACAGCGCCGCGTGCGCGACCGCGATCTACGAAGGTGGGGCATGGCCGAAGGAATATGACGGCAAGATCTTCACCAGCGAACCGATCCTCGACATCATCCATTTCGAGGAACTCAAGCCCGATGGTCCATCGCTCAAGGGCGAGCTTGTCCTGAAGGACCAGGAATGGCTTCGCTCCACGGACTATTGGTTCTGCCCGGTCGATGTCGCTTTCGGCCCCGATGGAGCGATGTATATCCTCGATTTCTACACGCCTGTTGTCACCCACAACGACACCCGTGGTCCCGCGCACAGCGCTTCCGGAGCCTCGATCCGGCCGGACCGCGACCAGTATTTCGGCCGCATCTATCGCATCCAGAGCACGACCGCCACCAAGTTCCCGATTCCGGATCTCTACAAGGCCAATGCCGCCGCGCTGGTCGCCACGTTCAAGCACCCTAACAAAACCGTCCGCTTCAACGCCCTCCGCATCCTGTTGGAGAAATCCAAGGAATTCGGGAAACAAGCCACCCCGGCGCTGACCACCATGGCCACTGGCGAAACCTTTGCCCCGGCCCGCATCCTCGCATTGTGGGCACTGCAACGCCTTGGCGAACTCAAGCCCGCGACTCTCGACGCCGCGTTCATCGCCCCCGATGCCGGCGTTAGAAAGAACGCCATGCTCATCGCCGAATCCGGCGGCATTCCCCTCGCGGCCAAGGAAGCCAGCGCGGGAATCGCCGACAAGGATGCCCGCGTCCGCCTCGCCACGCTGCGCGCGCTCGGTGCCTCGGCCATGTCACCGGAAGTCACGTCCATCCTTCTCTCCAGTGGAGGGAAATTTCCGGACGACTGGTCGAAGGCCGCCGCCGACGCCGCCAGCGCCCGCAATCCATCCTCGCAGTTGGAGACGATTCTAACCGATGCCGCGAATTCCGGCCAAAGCGAGGATTCCGTACGTTCGCTCGCATCCGCCCTCGCCTCCGGCGGCAATCAGGGCCAGTTGCTCGGCGTGCTCCAGTCATCCTCCACTTCGCCGAATCCCAAGCTCGTCGCCGCCGTATTGACCGAACTCGGCAAGACCCCGCCTGCGGCCCCGCGGAATCTGAATGCCGCGCTGGAAGCCCTCCGGCCCATCCTCTCTTCGCCCAACCGGACCCTCGCTTCAGCCGCACTCCCCCTCGCCGTCGCGTGGGACAAGAGCGGATTCCTGAGCAAGGAAATCACCCGCGCCGCCGGCGAACTCATCGCCGTCGCCCGCGATCCCAAGCAGCCGGAACCCGTCCGCGCCGACGCCATCAAGACCCTGCTTCCCGCACGCGCCGCCAACAAGTTCATCCTGCCTAACATCCTAGCTCTGCTCACAAAGCCGCAGCCTGATCCTCTCGGCATCGCGCTCATCACCGCGCTTGCCGCCACCGGCGAGGCCGAGGTTGGCCAAGCCTTGACCGATGCCTACCCCACCCTTTCGGGCACCCAGCAGGAAACCGATTTCACCGCGTTGGTCAGCCGTCCGGCATGGACGAAGCTTTTGCTGGATGCCATCGAGGCGAAGAACATCGTCGCAACGTCATTTGGCCCTGCCCAGATTTCACGCCTCACGTCCCATCCGGATGCCGAAACCGCCAAACGGGCGGGCGCGCTTTTCGGAGGCCCCGGCGGCGAGAAGAAACCCGGCAAGGACCAGCTCATCGCGCAACTGCTGCCACAGATAGAGAAACCCGGAAACGTCGCCAACGGCAAAACCATGTTCACCGCCCTCTGCTCCATGTGCCACGTGATGGAAGGTGCCGGCAACGTATTCGGTCCCGATCTATCTGGCATCGGTTCGCATCCTTATCTCGAACTTCTCACCCACATCGTGAATCCAAGCCTGGTGGTCGATGACGAACACCGCACCTGGAACATCACCATGAAGGACGGCACCCAGTATTCCGCCCTCATCGCCAGCGAGAACGACGCCCGCGTCCAGATCCGCCAGCCCGGCGGACTCACGGTTGACCTGAAACCCGCCGACATCGCCTCGCGCACAAAGGGCGAGAACTCGCTCATGCCTGAAGGACTCGAAGCCATGGGCCCGGACAACCTCCGCGACGTCATCGCCTACATCCGCTCCTGCGCCCCGAAACCAACGAACTAACATTCATTCCCGAAATCCATGAAAACCAACCTAACGAAAATCACCCGCGGCGCGCTTTGTGCGTTCGCCCTTGTCACCGCCCTCAGCCAGCCCCTCGCCGCGCAGGCACCCGACAGCACCGAGCCGATGGGCCAGAAATTCGCCACTCCCAAGGCGGCTAAAACCCTCCGCGTCCTGCTCGTCGGTTCCGGATCTTCCCATGATTTCCCGAAATTTTTCCTCGGCACCGATGCCGTGACCTTGAAAGCCGCCGGTGGCATGGATGTCGCCGCCACGCCGAACCTTGAGGAGGCCCTCGCGCTTCTTCCCGAGGCCGATGTCCTCGTCTTCAGCGGCAACCACGACCAATACGGCAAGGAAGAGTTCCAGAAGGCGCTCCATGACTTCGCCGACAAGCGCAAGGGACTCGTTTTCCTCCACGCCGCAACCTGGGACCACTCCGCATGGAAGGGCTACAGCGAGCGCTTCATCGGCGGCAAAACCCCCAGCCACGGCAAGGGCGACTTCGAAGTCACCGTGAAGGACACCAAGAGCCCGGTCACCAAGGGAGTGTCGGCGACCTTCAAGATCTACGACGAGAACTATCGCTTCGAAATCGAGTCAAAAACCAAAGTCGATGTCTGCTGCTACAACGCTCCGGACGGCGGCAAGGACCCGCTGCCAAGCGTGTGGACCGTGAAGGACAAGAAGACCCGCATCGTCTGCATCACCCTTGGTCATGATGACAAGGCCCACGACAATCCGGCTTACAAAACTCTCCTCACCAACTCGGTGAACTGGGTCGCGGGTCGCTAACAACTTCCTGTCATTCATCCAACCGGCGGGGCACTTGTGGTCCCGCCGGTTTTGTTTTTTCAAGCGAGCGCCCTGACATGCGCCAAGGCTGCCGAAGCAAGGCCCTGTGGATTGTAACCGCCTTCGAGCGATGACACGATCCGGCCACAGCACCATTTCTCCGCGAGCATCACGCAACGACGGGTCATTTCGGCAAACGTCTCATCGTCCCACCGCAGTCCACCGATTGGATCGTTCATCCGCGCGTCGAAACCGGCGGAAATCAGCAGGAAATCCGGTTGGAACGCATCGATGGCGGGTTCTACTTGGGCACTCCATTCCCGCAGCGCGACGCTTCCATCCGAATTCCCCAGCAACGGGATGTTCAGCGTCGTCCCCTCGCCCGCGCCCTGGCCACGCTCTGTCGCGGGACCGGTGAATGGATAGATGTTCTTTTCGTGCAACGAGACATAGAGCACCGAAGGATCCTGAAGGAAAATCGCCTCCGTGCCGTTGCCGTGATGCACGTCCCAATCGATGATCGCAATTTTGCCCAGTCCATGCTTCGACTGCAAATAACGTGCCGCGACAGCCACATGATTGAAAATGCAGAACCCCATCCCACGCGTCGCCGTCGCGTGATGTCCCGGCGGACGCACCGCGCAGAATGCCTTGGAGATGTCCCCGCGCATCACCGCGTCCACCGAACCTAACACCGCACCTGTCGCCTCCAGTGCCACATCGTAACTCTCATGGCAGATCGCCGTGTCGCCTGTCCGCAGGCAGTCTGAAAAGGTCTCCACGTCACGATAGACCAGATCGTGGTAATCGTGGTCATGCGCTAACAACACTTCCGATACCAATGCCCTCCGTCCCGGGAGCCTGACGAAGTCCTCCGGTAAATTCGCCAATGCCGCCTCCAGCACCCGATAACGCTCCGTCGACTCCGGATGACCATGTCCCGTGTCGTGACGTTCGTAACAGGAATCAAAATGGATGCCGACAGGCTTCATGGAGAAAACCATGTCACATCCACGGCCCAACCCAACCCTTTTGACACCTTCAATTTTCGGTGGCGGAATCCAGCTTCCGGGCGATGTTGAGACGGAATCCTGATTCCCCGCTGGCGATTTCCGCCGTCGCCAGATCCGCAACTCAGGCGGCAACTCAACCATCACTGCCATGAGCGACAAAAATCCAAAGGCAAAACGGAAACTCCAGGCCCAGCAAGAGATGCATCGGAAGCAGAAGGCCGAGGAAAGCCTGCGCGAACAGCAACGGCTCCACGAACTTCACCTGATGAAGCATCCCCACGAGATGAAAGGCTGATCCTGCTTTCCGAGCACCGGACGGCTACTGCCTGGCCGCGAGCATTTCCTCGATCTTCTTCTCCGACACTTTCCCTAACAGCTTGATATCCGGAGCGAAGATGGAAATCCTGTATTCTTCCAGCGCCCAACCAGCGGGCCAGAAAGCGGGATCATCGGGATGAGCCGTGTGGTTCTTGAACCAGGGAACCCACAAGCGGCGGAAGCGGTCCATCTTTTCCAGATCCTTGACGATGGGCAGCGACGACAGGCGGCCTAACCGGGAGCGGATGGCTCTGAGGCGGCGCGGATATTCGCGCAGGTTGCCGAAACCCGCGTGCCAGGCGAAGTCCTTGCGGAAGAGCCAGGCGAGTTGTTCGTCAATGTCTTCCGCGATCTCCCCGAGGTTGCGATCCTTGAGGTTAGCGGCGACCCATTGGCGGATCTCGGGCAGGATTTCGAAAATCTCGTCGATCGATTTCCCGATGACCGCTGCCGCGTCATAACAACGTCCCCTCGCCTGTTCGGTGAGCGCACGGAAGTCATCGGGCGAACGCGGGAAAACAGCGCCCGCCGCGCCTTCAGCGGCTAACAGGATGAGCGTGTCCAGCGAGGTGCCGCCGGGACCGAGGCGTGGCAGCTCGACCTTCGCCATCAAGCCTAACGGGAATTTCTTTTTCAGGTAGTTCACCTGATCCGGATGCGCGAGCCAGAGCAAGCGGGCACCACCGGCACGGTGGGATTCGGCAGCGAGCGCGGCGCTGGTGAAGGCGCGGACGCCGACGGTTTTGCCTTCATCCACCAGCGCCGGATAAGCCGCGCCGCCGGGTGTCATGACGAGTTCCGGCAGGCTTTCGCCATCCCACGTGCTGATGCCCTTGCGCTCGACATCGGCATTGGCCGCGGCTTCGAAACGGACGCGCATGCGGTCGGCGAGCTGGAGTTTCAGCACGGCGACGTCATCGCCCATCGCGAGTTCCGCCGCGTCGTCATCGCAGACCCAGATCTTGGTGACGAGTTCGGCGGGAAGCCTGCTCACATCGAACTCGCCGACGGGGACGTAGGCACTGTTCCGATCCTTCATGTGTTCGGATAGAGCCTGGAAAATCGAGCGGTCTTTCGGTGCGAAGGTCCAGAGTTCTGAAAAACTTTCGGCAGCGGGTCCGATGGGTTGGCAGATGCGTCGATAATCTTTCGGCAACGAACGCAGCAGGATTTCCGTCCGTTCGCGGAGGTTGCCATCGACGCCCCAGCCGGGCAGCCAGTCAGGAAACTTCGGCAGTTGATCGACATGCACGCCGATGGTCACGCCGTCGTCGCGCTCGCCCTGCGCGGCATGATAGTAGAGCGAGTATTCCTCGCCACCGTGGTTGAGGATATCGGGAAATCCGTCGAGCCCGAGATAGCCGAGATCCTCGTCCACCACATCACCGACTCCTAACATCAAACAGTCCTCGTTTTTCTCAAGCCACTTGTGGAACGCGGCGGCGGTGTTGATGTCTTCCGGGATGCGTTCCTCATAGAAACGCAATACCGCGTCGTCGCTCCACAGTCCGCCAGGTCGCCGCAGTTTCTGTTCGATGGCTTCGATCTCCGAGCGCATCTCGGTGACGTGATCAAGGAACCGGCAGCGTTTCCTCAAGCCGTTGCCGATGATGCCTTCGCGCAGGAAAATGTTTCTGGCGGCCTTGGCATCGACACGGCCGTAGTGGACACGACGACCGGCGACCACGGGCAGGCCGCCGCAGATCACGGTTTCCTTGCCATAGACCGCGCCCTGGTTTTCGTCCCAATGCGCTTCGCCGTATTTGCTTTTGCAAAGATGCGGCGCTACCTGTTCGACCCACTGCGGATCGATGCGGGCGACGCGACGTGCCCATAGCCGCGAGGTTTCGACGAGTTCCATCCCCATCACCCACTCGAAGCGTTTCGGTAGTGAAAACAGGCCGGAACCTGGGAAAATGGCGAAGAAACCGCCGTTCGCGCTGCGGTAGGATTTCGACTCGCGATCCCACACACCGAACTGCCGCGGCACGCCTGATAGAAGCGCCTTGTGGATGGTCGAGTAGGCTCCAGCCCCGGATAAATCCTTGCCGATTTCGCCGAGCTTGAGTTTCCACTCACGTTCCAACAGATCGGCGAGCTCATCACGGACGTTCGCCCATTCCATCACGCGGCGGGCATTGAGGAAGGCGGGGCCGCAGAATTTCCGCAGGGCGTTGCGCTGCCAGCGGCCGCGGTTGTCGCGGAATTTCGCGAGATCGTTCCACAGGCGCAGGAGTGAGATGAAATCGCTGTCGCCGTTCTTCCATTTCGAATGCGCGGCATCGGCCTCACGCGTCTTCTCCGCCGGACGTTCACGGGGATCGCTGGACTCCAGCGCGGCGACGATGGGCAGGACTTCCGCAAGGCAATGTTCCTTGCGGGCTTCGATCAACATCCGGCCTAACCGGGGATCAACCGGCAAGCGGGCCATCTGGCGGCCATAGTCGGTGAGGTTCTTTTCCCGGTCGAGCGCGTTGACCTCGCGCAACGTCCGATAGCCTTCCGAAACCGCTTTCGGCGATGGTGGATCGAGAAATGGAAACTCATCGATCTCCGGCAGGCTCAGCGCTTTCATGCGCAGAATGACACCTGCCAGAGAACTGCGGCGGATTTCCGGATCCGTGAATTCCGGGCGCTCGGTGAGTTCTTCCTCTTCGTAAAGCCGGATGCAGACACCATCCCTAACACGACCGCAGCGGCCTTTCCGCTGGCGGGCGCTGGCTTGGCTGACGGGCTCGACTTGCAAGCGCTGCACGCCTTTTCCCGGACTCCATCGGCTGACACGGGCAACTCCGGAATCGACGACGCAGGCGATGCGGGGAATCGTTAGAGAAGTTTCCGCGACGTTGGTGGCGAGGATGAGTCGGCGCTTGTTACCCGGATTGAAGACGCGCTGCTGGTCGCCGAGGCCGAGCCGTGCGAACAACGGCAGGACTTCGGTGCCGCGGTATTGGCGGCCTTCGAGCGCATCGGCGCATTCGCGGATCTCGCGCTCGCCGGGGAGGAAAATCAGTACGTCGCCATTCGGTTCAACCTCGCCGAGATAATCCACCGCGCGAGCAACGTGTTGCGGCAGATCTTCGTCGTCGAAGGCAGGCAGGAAGAACTCCGCGACGGGAAACATCCGGCCCGGAGCTTCGATGACCGGCGCGGGCACACCGTTGTTAGCGAAGAACTCGGCGAACGATCCGGCATCGAGCGTTGCGGAGGAAATGACGAGCTTGAGGTCCTTGCGGCGTTCCAGCAGGCGCTTCACGTAGCCTAGCAGGAAGTCGATGTTGAGTGAACGCTCGTGCGCTTCGTCGAGGATGAGGGCCTCGTATTGTTTCAGATCGCGGTCGCCCTGCGTTTCCGCGAGGAGGATTCCGTCGGTCATGAACTTGATCCGCGTTTCCCGCGACGTCCTGTCCTCGAAGCGGACCTGATAGCCGACATAGTCGCCGAGCGGCACCTGGAGTTCCTCCGCCACACGTTTGGACACGCTCGCCGCCGCGATCCGGCGGGGCTGGGTGCAGCCAATCCGTCCGCCATCGACGCCGAGTGCTTCGGCGACCATTTTCGGGAGCTGTGTGGTCTTTCCCGATCCGGTTTCGCTGACGACGACGACGACGGGGTGAGCGCGAATGGCATTAAGGATTTCCTCCCGATGCTCGACCACGGGAAGTTCCTGCGGATAATTCCACCGCATCACCCTGCCGCCCTGTGATGGTTGTTCCTTCAAACGATGGCGGCAGCTTGGGATATCACGCAAATCGGACTCCGGTTGGGGATAGGCGTTTTCGTTTCGGAAATCATCAGGATCAGACTGCTGTCCGGCTTTTTGAGCGTCAACCGGATAATCAGCGGCTATTCGCGCAGGAATGGGGAACCGTCGCCGGTGTTTTCCTCACGAAATCCTGGGAGCGATTCCGGTAAACGGATGCATCCAAATCGCTGACGGTCGGACTTTTTTCTCCGGCAGTCGACAGTTCAGGCCTCGACAAGCCCGCAAAACGCTGCGGTGAAAGGATTTGCGGTGACTTGGTCCTTGCCCAGCTCGCGAAAAATAGGTAGTTTTCATCCGTCTTTGGTAAATACCGAGCGGAATTGCCCGGATACTGCTGAAGTATAACTCCCCCCCCACGTCGATTTCCAGCATGCCTCCGAAGGCGGATGGATACCCCCCCGATTGCAAATGAGTCCGGTTTTTCAATACTCCGGCGGCGCTATCCGTCGGTTTTTACCGACGGTCGTGTCGTCGTTCCTGCTGATGTTTCCGGCCCGCGCACAGACGCCGGATTTTCCGCCCGGACTACGGATCATGCCGCTGGGAGACTCGATCACTTACGGTTACAACGGCAGCAACGCCGGCTACCGGGGCCCGCTTTACAGCCTGTTAAGCCCTCTGGCCGCCGATTTCCGCTTTGTCGGAAGTTCTTCCGAGCGGCCGGGATTTCTTCCCTCGATTCCCATTGATCAACGGAAACATGAAGGTCACTCGTCCTATCTGATCCAGGATGTCTTCAACAATCTCGACGGTTTCGACAACGCGAGATTCCTGCAATACGGAGGTCCCGAGCGTGATCCCAACGGCGGTTACTGGCTTACCGGCGGTAACGGAACCGGCCGCGAGCCCCTGTTTCCAGACATCATCACCATGATGATCGGCACCACGGAAGTGGGAAACATGAACGGTGTGGAAACCCGGCTGCGGAACCTGATCACCAAAATCACCACCCTTCGCCCTGCTGCGAAGTTGTTTGTTGCGAAAATCATCCCCATGGCCACCGGGCAGTCGGTGGCTCCATACAATGTCATCGTCACCAATGTGGTGGCCGATTTCCAAGCCCAGGGTAAAAATATCTATCTGGTGGATATGAACACCGGTTTTCCGTTCAACGGTCTCGATCCCGACGCCGTCCACCCGAACAATATCGGCTTCAACTGGATGGCTTCACGCTGGTTCGAGGCCATCACGGCAGCCTATACCGTAAATACCCATCATCCCTACAGTGGCTCACCGGTTCCAATCCCCGGCACGGTTCAGGCAGAGGATTTCGACAATGGTGGCGAGAATATTGCCTACCACGACTTGTCTCCAACGAACCAGGGCGGGCAATACCGCACGAACGAAGGTGTGGACATCGATGTCACCGGTGATGAGGGCGGCGGCTATCATGTCTTTGACACTCAAACCGGGGAATGGCTGAAGTTTACCGCCAATATAGCGGCATCCGGAGACCACACCCTGAACCTGCGTGTCTCAAACTCCGCCGCAGGAGGCGTGGTCCACCTGGAGTCTGACGGACTCGATGTCAGCGGCCCCATCGGAATCCCGCTGACCGGTGGTCCGGACGCATGGCAAACAGTGACCGTGCCGGGAATCAGTCTGGGAAGCGGCGTGCACACCCTGCGTCTGGTGGTGGATGGCATCGCCCCCAATGGCAGCGCGGGGGCCATTAACTGGTTGGCGCTTACCGCCGAGGCCATGCCCGGCCCTGCCGCCAATGCCGGTCCCGACCAACAAATCGTCGATCTCGACAACAACGGATCCGAGAATGCGACACTTGACGCTAGTGCCAGCGTGGCGGGTTCAGCCCCGATCGCATCGATTTCCTGGCTCAAACACGGCGTGGCAATCGCCAGCGGCATCAATCCCACCCTGCCGTTGGCGACAGGCAACCACATCATTCAATTGAAAGTGACTGACAGCAGCGGGCTGGAGGGCAGCGATGAGATCCTGATCACCGTCCGCCCCCGGGGATTCGTGAATGGCAGCTTCGAGTCGAACTTCACCAGCTGGGCGGCGATGGGAAACATCCTGATGCAATCCGGCTCTCCCTATGCGCCGACCGATGGCACCAAGCTGGTAGGCTTCAACGGAGCCAACACTTTGGCGACCGGCGTGCTATCCCAGTCATTCGCCACCGTCCCCGGAGCAACCTACGCGCTGACATACGACGCCGGAGTAGTCGCATTCAACACCAACCCCCAAACGATGCAGGCGACGGTCACCGGAACGGGCAATCTTTTCTCGCGCACCACCAACATGAACGGAATCGGCGGGGGGATCAACCGCTGGCATCCCCAAAGCGCGACCTTTGTCGCCGATAGCGCGATGACCACGCTGACGTTCCGCGATCAATCCGCATTTACTAACAGCATCGACATGACTCTGGACAATGTCCGCGTCACGGGGCCGCCGCCCGAAATCCCCAACACCGCTCCGAGGGCAAATGCGGATTCCTATTCGATCGGCCAGGACAACGCCTTGGTCGTCCCGACAGGCGGAGTGCTGGCCAATGACCGGGATGACGATTCCAACCCGCTGACCGTCGTCCCGAATGCTGGTCCGGGCCACGGAACCCTGACCTTGAATTTGAACGGCAGTTTCACCTACACCCCCACGTCCGGATTTTTCGGAACCGATGCGTTCAGCTATCATGCCAACGACGGCAAGGCGGATTCCAATGTCACCACCGTCAGCCTCACCGTGATCGAATACATCCCCCCGCCGGTGGCGGTGGCCGATGCTTACGTGACTAACGAAAGCACGGCTTTGGCCGTTCCCGCCGCCGGAGTGTTGGCAAATGACAGCGATTCCAGATCCCGGCCGCTGACCGCCTTGATCAACACCCGCCCCGTCCACGGATCGCTGGTTTTGAATGCGGACGGTGGATTCATCTACACACCCATCACCGGATTTTTCGGAACCGACTCATTCACCTATCATGCGCGCCACGGAACGTCGAACTCCGAAGTGGTCACGGTCGCTCTGACGGTCAATGAGGTCATCCCTGCTCCCATGGCCGCTCCAGAATCATATCTAACTGATGAGAATGTCCCGCTGGAGGTTCCCGCAGCAGGGGTGCTTGCCAACGATGCGGATCTCCGGTCCCGCCCTTTGTCGGCATTCATCGAAGGCGGAACCAGCCACGGAACGATCAGTCTGAATGGGGACGGAAGTTTCACCTACACGCCGCAGGCGGGATTCTTCGGGACCGACTCGTTCACCTATGTGGCTAACAATGGATTTTCAAACTCCGGGATCGTAACGGTCACCCTCATCGTCAACGAGGTCATCCCGCCACCGGTCGCGGCCGCGAACTCCTATGTGATGAACGAAAACGGGATGCTGTTAATCCCGGCTGCCGGGGTGCTCGCCAACGACATGGACCCCCGGTCGCGCCCGTTAACGGCCGTGATCGATGCCGGCCCGAGCCACGGCCTGTTTGCGATGAATGCGGATGGCGGATTCGTTTATACTCCGAATGCGAATTACTTCGGGGTCGATTCCTTCACCTATCATGCCCGCAACGGATTTCTGAATTCCGATGTCGTCACGGTCCACCTCACCGTCAACGAGGTCATACCGCCACCGGTCGCGGTGGCGGAATCCTACGTAACCAACGAGAACACCGCGCTGGTTATTTCAGCCAGCGGTGTGCTCGCCAACGACAGTGACCCGAGAGCCAGACCGCTAACCGCCATCGTCGATGCAGCACCAAGTCACGGCACGCTCAACCTGAATCCTAACGGAAGCTTCGTTTACACGCCGGTCGCCGGCTTTTTCGGAACCGATTCGTTCACCTATCACGCCCGCAACGGATTTTTGAATTCCGGCATCGTCACGGTCACCCTCACCATCAACGAGGTCATCCCTCCGCCCCTGGCGGTGGCGGATACTCATGTGACGAATGAGAACCTGATCCTGTTCGTCCCTGCCGCCGGCGTGCTCTCCAACGACGCGGATCCCAGGTCCCGCCCGCTCACCGCCGTGCTCGATGAGGGGCCGAGCCACGGCTTTCTGGCCATGGACGCAGACGGCGGCTTCGTTTATACCCCCGCCGCCGGCTATTACGGTTCGGACGCCTTCACCTATCATGCCCATAACGGTTTCCTCGACTCCGATGTCGTCACGGTCACGATCGCCGTCAATGAGGTCATCCCCCCACCTGCGGCGGCGTTGGATTCCTATGTGACCAACGAAAACGCAACGCTTGTCGTCCCGGCGAAAGGTGTGCTCAGCAACGACAGTGATCCGAGGGCTCGTCCGCTCACCGCCGTGCTGGACTCGGGTCCAGCCCACGGCAGCGTCATTTTGAACGCCAACGGAAGCTTCACCTACACCCCGGCTAACAACTATTTCGGAACCGACTCGTTCACCTATCATGCCCGCAACGGATTTCTGAACTCGGGGACCGTCACCGTCACCCTCACGATCAACGAAGTCATCCCTCCCCCCGTGGCGGTGACGGATTCGTATTCCACTGAGGAGGACATTCCGCTGGTCGTACCCGCGAGCGGCGTGCTTGCCAATGACAGTGATCCGAGGGCACGTGCGCTAACAGCAGTGCTTGATGCAGGCCCGAGCCACGGCACACTTGGATTGAATGCGGACGGCAGCTTCGCCTACTCCCCGGCGGACGGTTTTTTCGGAAGCGACTCCTTCACCTACCATGCCCGCAACGGATTTCTGAACTCCGGCATCGTCACGGTTTCCCTCACCGTCAACGAATATATCCCGCCACCGGTGGTTCAGGCCGACTCCTACGTGACCAACGAGA
This sequence comes from Verrucomicrobiota bacterium, assembly GCA_040386755.1. Lineage (GTDB taxonomy): Bacteria > Verrucomicrobiota > Verrucomicrobiia > Verrucomicrobiales > Akkermansiaceae > Luteolibacter. The sequence goes on from JAZKEY010000003.1 coordinate 272,750, forward strand.
ACACCCCGCTCACCGTTCCCGCCGCCGGAGTGCTCGCCAATGATTCCGATCCCGGCTCCCGCCCGTTGACCGTCGCGCTCGATGATGAACCCAGCCACGGCACCCTTTCCTTGAATGCCAATGGAGGCTTCACCTACGCACCGGTGGCCGGATTCTTCGGAACCGACGCGTTCACTTATCATGCCAACAACGGACATGTGGATTCCGATGTCGTGACCGTCACGCTCACCGTCAACGAGGTCATCCCTCCGCCCGTGGCGGTGGCTGACTCTTATGTGACCAACGAAAACACCGCGCTCGTCGTCCCGGCTTCAGGAGTGCTTGCCAACGACTCGGATCCCAGAGCGCGACCCCTAACCGCCATCCGGGATGCAGGTCCGGGCCATGGCACTCTGGCCTTGAATGCCAACGGGAGCTTCACCTACACGCCGGTCGCCGGATTCTTCGGAACGGACTCGTTTTCCTATCATGCCCGAAACGGCTTTCTGAACTCGGGTATCACTGTTGTCAGCATCACCATCAACGAAGTCATTCCACCACCAGTGGCGGTGGCGGACTCGTATTCGACGAACGAGAACGTGGCCCTCGTCATCCCGGCCGCCGGAGTTCTTGCCAATGACAGCGATCCACGGGCGCGGCCCCTGACAGCAGTGCTCGATGCGGGCCCTGGCCATGGCACGCTCAATCTGAACGCTAACGGAAATTTCACCTACACTCCCGCTGCCAGCTTTTTCGGAACGGACTCGTTCACCTATCATGCTCGGAATGGATTTTTGAACTCGGGAGTCGTCACGGTCACGATCACCATCAATGAAGTCATTCCCCCGCCGGTGGCCGTGGACGACTCGTATTCGACGAACGAGAACGTGGCGCTCGTCATCCCGCTTTCAGGCGTGCTTGCCAATGACAGCGATCCGCGGGCTCGCCCTTTGACCGCCGTGCTCGATTCGGGTCCAGCCCACGGAAGCCTGTCGTTGAATGCCAACGGCAGTTTCACCTACACGCCGACCAATGGATACTTCGGGGCGGACTCGTTCACCTATCATGCACGGAATGGATTTTTGAACTCGGGAGTCGTCACGGTCACGATCGCCGTCAAGGAAGTCATTCCCCCGCCAGTGGCGGTAGCCGACTCGTATTCGACCAATGAAAACGTGGCGCTCGTCATCCCTGTTTCAGGCGTGCTTGCCAATGACAGCGATCCGAGGGCGCGCCCCCTGACCGCAGTGCTCGATGCAGGCCCAAGCCACGGCACGCTCACACTGAACGCCAGCGGAAATTTCACCTACACTCCGACCAACGGTTATTTCGGGACGGACTCATTCACCTATCATGCCCGGAATGGCTTTCTGAACTCGGGAATCGCTGTTGTTAGCATCACCATCAACGAAGTCATCCCTCCACCGGTGGCTGTCGCCGATTCCTACTCAATGAATGAGAACGTGGCACTCGTCATCCCGGTTGCCGGTGTGCTAGCCAATGACAGCGATCCGCGGGCGCGCCCTTTGACCGCCGTGCTCGATTCGGGGCCGGCCCACGGAAACCTGTCCTTGAACGCCAACGGCAGTTTCACCTACACGCCGGCTAACGGATACTTCGGGACGGACTCGTTCACCTATCATGCCCGGAATGGATTTTTAAATTCGGGCACTGTCACGGTCACTCTCGTCATCAACGAAGTCATTCCTCCCCCGGTAGCTGTGGCGGATTCGTATGCGACCAACGAAAACACCGCTCTCGTCATTCCGGCCAGTGGCGTGCTCGCCAACGACAGCGACCCCAGAGCGCGTCCGCTGACCGCAGTGGCTGGTGCGGGACCGAGCCACGGCACGTTCAGCCTGAACTCTAACGGGAGCTTCGTTTACACCCCGGCGGCTGGATTTTTCGGGACGGATTCGTTCACTTATCGGTCTCACAACGGCACCCTGAGTTCTCCCCTAGCCACCGTCAGCATCACCATCAACGAGGTCATTCCTCCGCCGGTGGCGGCGGCTGATTCCTACTCGACAAACGAAAGCACGGCACTCGTCGTCCCCGCAGCGGGTGTGCTGGCCAACGACAGCGATCCGAGGGCGCGGCCTCTCGCCGCAGTGCTCGATACAAGTCCGCTCCATGGCAGCCTCATCCTCAATGCCAACGGGAGTTTCATCTACACACCCGCTGGCAATTACTTCGGCGCTGACTCGTTCACCTATCATGCCCGCAACGGATTTCAAAACTCCGGCATCGTTACGGTCAGCCTCATCATCAACGAGACTGTCCCTCCACCGGTCGCCGCAGCGGACGCGTATGCAACTAACGAAAGCACGACTCTCGTCATCCCCGCAGCCGGAGTACTGGCCAATGACAACGATCCCCGGTCCAGGCCGCTGACAGCCGTGCTCCAGTCCGGTCCGGGCAACGGCACGCTGGGATTGAGTGCGAACGGCGGTTTCACTTACACACCCGCCACCGGCTATTTCGGTCCGGATTCGTTCACTTACCGGGCCCGCAACGGCGTTTTGGATTCCAACATCGCAACGGTGAATCTCAACGTGATCCAGATGGTTCCCGTGGGCCTGATCAACGGTAGTTTCGAATCCGGCTTCACCGGCTGGTCGGCCACCGGCAACCAGAGCATCCAATCCGCAGCTCCGTATGTGGCGACCAACGGCACCAAACTCGTCGGCTTCAATGGTGCCAACCTGACACCCAACGCTGTCTTGTCCCAGTCCTTCGCAACCGCAGCAGGAGGAACCTACACCGTGGCATTCGACGCCGGAATCCTCGCATTCAACACGAGTTCCCAAACCCTGCAAGTGACGGTCACGGGCAACACCAATCTACTGACACGTACCATCCCGATGAGCGGCACTGCCAGCGGAGGAAACAGCCGCTGGTTCCCCCAAACCTTTACTTTTGTGGCTGACAGCACGTTGTCCGTCCTGACATTCCGTGATCAATCCCCAGCGACGCAAGGCCTCGATATGCTTCTGGACAACGTCCGGGTGACCGGTCCCCCTCCCGCGCCATCCAACACCGCGCCACTCGCGGCAGACGATTCCTATTCGACCCCCTACCAAACCGCATTGGTGATTCCCGCCGCTGGTATTCTCTCGAACGACAGCGATGCACAGTCCAACCCGCTTACCGCGATTCTCAGTGCCGCGCCTGCCAGTGGAACCCTGACGCTGAGTTCCAATGGAAGCTTCACCTACACGCCGGCCAGCGGGTTCTCGGGCTCGGCTTCCTTCACCTATCGCGCCAACGATGGCATCCTCAATTCGAACGTCGCGACCGTAAATCTAACGGTCGGCCCGCCACCCAACACCGCCCCGGTGGCGGCAGCTGATTCCTACTCGACGCCCTATCAGACCGCCCTCGTCGTCCCGGTCGCAGGGGTCCTCTCAAACGACTCCGACGCACAGGGCAATCCGCTCACCGCGATTCTCAGTGCCGCACCTGCCAATGGGACCCTGAACTTAAACGCCAACGGAGGATTCAGCTACACGCCGAATGCGGGCTACTCCGGAGCCGACTCGTTCACCTACCGTGCGAATGACGGTTTCCTGAACTCCAACCTTGCGACCGTGAACCTCACGGTCAATCCGCCACCCAACACCGCCCCGGTGGCGGTGGCGGATTCCTACTCGACTCCCTATCAGACCATTCTGCTCGTTCCCGCCGCAGGAGTCTTGTCTAACGATGCCGACGCGCAATCCAATCCGCTCACGGCGGTTCTCGGCACCGTACCTTCCAACGGAACCGTGACGTTGAATATCAACGGAGGATTCACCTACACTCCTGTGAGCGGATATTCGGGAGCGGACTCGTTCACCTACCGTGCGAATGACGGCCTCCTGAATTCGAATGTCGCGACCGTGAATCTCATCATCAATCCGCCACCCAACACCGCTCCGGTGGCCGTGGCGGACACCTATTCCACTCCCTATCAAACCGCCTTAGTCGTCCCCGTCGCAGGCGTTCTTTCAAACGACACCGACGCGCAATCCAATCCGCTCACGGCGATTCTCAGCGTCGGGCCTTCCAATGGTACCCTGACGCTGAATGCCAACGGAAGTTTTACCTACACACCTGCCAGCGGATATTCGGGAGCCGACTCGTTCACCTACCGCGCGAATGACGGTTTCCTGAACTCGAATGTTGCGACCGTGAACCTCACCATCAATCCGCCGCCCAACACCGCTCCGGTGGCCGTGGCTGATTCCTATTCGACTCCCTATCAGACCATCCTGGCCGTTCCCGCCGCAGGAGTCTTGTCTAACGACACCGACGCGCAATCCAATCCGCTCACCGCGAGCCTCAGTGCCGGTCCAAGCCACGGCACAGTGAGCCTGAACGCCAATGGCGGATTCACCTACACGCCGACTGCCGGCTATTCGGGAGCCGACTCATTCACCTACCGGGCCAACGATGGTTTGCTGAATTCCAACATCGTGACCGTCAATCTCACCGTCCACCCACCGGCCAACATCGTTCCGGTCGCGGTCGCTGACTCCTATTCCACTCCCTATCAAACGGTGCTGGTTGTTACCGCTTCCGGCGTTCTGGCCAACGACAGTGATGCCAATTCCAATCCGCTCACCGCCGTTCTCAACACGGGTCCGGGCCATGGCACCCTCGCCTTGAATCCCAACGGCGGCTTCACCTACACACCGGCCAATGGATACTCGGGCCCCGACGCCTTCAGCTATCATGCCAATGACGGAAGCCTCGACTCGAACGTCGTAACCGTGAGCCTCACCATCAATCCGCCCCCCAACACCGCGCCGGTCGCCGTGGCCGATTCGTATTCGACTTCCTATCAATCCGCACTCGTCATCCCCGCCGCCGGGGTTCTTTCCAATGACACCGATGCGCAGTCCAATCCGCTTACCGCGGTTCTCAACGCCGGACCGTCCAACGGAACAATGACATTGAATCCTAACGGAGGCTTCACCTACACACCCGCCAGCGGATACTCGGGGACGGATTCCTTCACCTATCGCGCCAATGACGGCACTTTGGATTCGAACATTGTGAGCGTCAGCCTCACCATTAACCCTCCGCCCAACACCGCGCCCGTCGCAGTGACTGACTCGTTCAGCACCTTCAAGAACTCCCCGCTCACGATTGCCTCCCCGGGAGTGCTGGGCAATGACAGCGATGCCGAATCCAATCCGATTGCGGCGGTGTTGGTAACCAGCCCCGGAAATGGCACGCTGACCCTGAACGCCAGCGGCGGCTTTACTTACACGCCCAACGCGGGCTATGTGGGTGCCGATTCATTCTCTTACCGTGCCAGCGACGGCACCCTGAATTCCAACGTCGCCACCGCCACCATCACCATCAACGATGTCGTTTCGGTGGCCTTGGTCAACGGCAGCTTCGAATCGGGCTTCACCGGCTGGACAACCACCGGGAACCAGAACATCCAATCCGCCTGGCCCTACGCCCCGACCGACGGCACCAAATTGGTCGGTTTCAACGGCGCGAACACGACCCCCAACGCAGTCCTCTCCCAATCCTTCGCCACGGTGGCGGGACAAACCTATGTCCTGGCGTTTGACGTCGGGGTGCTTGCCTACAACACGAATTCCCAATCCATCCAGCTCACTGTCACCGGCACCGGCAGCCTCGTTTCACAATCGATCACCTTCAATGGAACGGGAACAGGCAACAACCGCTGGATCCCGCAGATTTTCACCTTCGTGGCTAACAGCCCGATCACCACCCTGGCCTTCCGCGACCAATCCGCCTTCACCCAAGCTCTCGACATGACGCTGGACAACGTGCGGGTAACCACCGGCGCCAGTCCGTCCAACACCGCTCCCGTCGCCGTGGCGGATTCCTATTCGACCAATCAAAACACCGCGCTCGTCGTCCCGGCGACCGGAGTATTGTCCAACGACACCGACGCGCAATCCAATCCGCTCACGGCGGTTCTCAACACGGGCCCATCCAGCGGAACGGTATCCTTGAATCCCAACGGCGGTTTCACCTACACGCCGGCCTCAGGCTACTCAGGCCCCGACTCGTTCACCTACCGAGCGAATGACGGCCTCCTGAATTCCAACATCGCGACCGTGACTCTAACCGTCAACGCCGTGAACACCGCGCCGGTCGCGACCAATGATTCCTACTCGACCAATCAAGGCACGGCACTTGTCGTTCCCGCCGCAGGAGTCCTATCCAACGACACTGACGCCCAGTCCAATCCGCTCACGGCGAGCCTCAGCACCGGGCCAAGCCACGGCACGCTGAGCTTGAACGCCAACGGCGGTTTCACCTACACACCGACCGCCGGCTATTCCGGTCCCGACTCGTTCACCTATCGCACCAACGACGGTTTGCTGAATTCCAGCATTGCGACCGTGACCCTAACCGTTATCGCCGTGAACACCGCACCGGTTGCGACCAATGATTCCTATTCAACCAACCAAAGCACCATGCTGACGGTTCCCGCCAGCGGAGTTCTGGCCAATGACACCGACGCCCAATCCAACCCGCTCACCGCGAGCGTCAACGTCGGTCCTTCCAACGGAACACTGAGCCTGAACGCCAACGGCGGCTTCACCTACACGCCAAATACGGGCTATTCCGGAGCCGACTCGTTCACTTATCGAGCGAATGACGGTCTCCTGAATTCCAACATCGCAACCGTGAGTCTCACCATCAACCCGCTGGTTCCCGCGGGATTGGTCAACGGCAGTTTCGAATCCGGCTTCAATGGTTGGACCGCGGGTGGCAACCAGGTCATCCAATCCACCGCGCCGTATACGGCAACCCACGGCACCAAGCTTGTCGGCTTCAACGGTGGCAACACCGTCCCCAACGCTGTTCTCTCGCAGTCCTTCACCACGGCGGCGGGACAAACCTACACCCTGGCCTTCGACGCCGGTGTCTTTTCCCACAACACAAGCCCGCAGACCCTGCAGGTGACCGTCAATGGCACGGGCAACCTCCTGACCCGGACGATCACCATTTTCGGTGGGGGTGGCGGCAGCAACCGCTGGCTGCCGCAGAGTTTCACCTTCACCGCCAACAGCCCGACGACCACCCTCACCTTCCGCGACCAGTCAACCGCCACCAATGGCCTCGACATGCTGCTCGACAACGTGCGGATCCTCAATTCCCCAGCGGCGGCTCCTGCCGCTGCTCCCGCCCCCATGGCGGCTGTGGTTTCCCAGCCAACTGAACTGGGTCCCGTATCGCTTACCGGCACTCCCGGAAATTTCACCATCCACATGAACGGTCCCGCAGCCGGCACCTATACCTTGGAACGCTCCAATGATCTCGTCCATTGGGAACGGGTGCGGGACAAGGAGGCAAACGGGCCTTCGCTGATTGAATTCCGCGAGTCGGACTCGGCGCCACCGGCCTCCCACCAAGGCAGGACATTCTATCGGATTGGCTTTGTCAAAAAATGAGCGGCGGCGGTCGGAACCCACCAGGAAATCCGCATGAGCAACCGGATTCACCCGTGACAGCCCGGTGTGAAGCCATTGCAGGATTCCAATTATTGGCGATTTCCAAGCCAAGTTAGATTGCCGGATCATTGAAAAATTCTCAAACCCAACAAATTCATTAAAAAAATCCTCCATTGATATTTTTTCACAGCAGACGATCAACCTGTGGCAAGCTAACGGATTTTCAATCACTTCTGACGATTCCTGATCGCAAATAGCAACGCTTGGTCAAGCCGGGAACCGGACATAACGTGATCGCGTTATACCGATCCAAGAGTCCTGTGGCATAACGGCAGAGGAAAGTCATTGTCACCATGTGTGGTGACAATACCACCGAATCACGCCATCCCCCCCCCTTATGAATCATTTTCCGCTCCCTGTGGGCAGCGCCTCACGGCGATCAACCGAAGCTCCACGAGCTTCCGAATTTAAAAAATTCACTTCCGAATGCCGCGATCCATCGCCGCAGTTCCCAACCACCGTCCCCCCGGCATGCCAGGTCGCGACGGGAAAATAACTTGACCAAATACCGGACTCCAGCTTTCCATAGCCCTGTTTCAAGGCTTTCAGAGCTGCTCCACTCCCCCCCGAATACCAAGCGTGCCACATTTCCCGCAGTTTATTATTTTCAGCATCTTTGATTATTCAATCATGATGACCGGTAAACTTTTACGATAATTGGCACGCTTTTCGCAGATTTTACGCAGATTTTAAGTTCGTCTCCCCCCACATCCCCCACCCCCCGAATTGTATGAAATCCTTTAGAAGGTTGCTTCGCGTCCTTGGCCTGCTGATGTTCGCCAACTATGGAGTCGCGATAAGCGAGGCTCAAACACCACCAGTGCGCATCATGCCTTTGGGCGATTCGCTCACTTCCGGTGTCAGCAGCATTCCGGTTGCGGGTGCGTATCGGAACCGGCTTCACAGCATCCTCACGACCGCAGGCTACAATGTGGATTTCGTGGGAACCAATACCGACGCGAATAATCCCGCGCTGCCCGACAAGGATCACCAGGGAACAGGCGGCATGCGGATCGATGAAATTCAAGCCGGTCTTCTTGGTTGGGTGAACTCGGTGGAGGATCCGGATGTGGTTCTTCTGCTGATCGGAACCAATGATTTCTCGCAAAATTTCAACCTAGGTTCCGTCCAAACCCGGCTGACCAACCTGATCGCGGACATCGCGAGCAAACGCCCGTTTGCCAAGATCATCGTTTCGAGCCTTCCTTTGAGAACGGATGACTCAGGGAAGCAATCGGCTCAAACCGTCTTCAACAACGCGATTCCGGGGATCGTGAACAATCAGATCTCGCTGGGACGACAGGTCAGCTATGTGAATATGAGCGGCGTCCTCGTCGCCGGGGATTTGACTGACGGAGTTCACCCGAATCAGGCGGGTTATAACAAAATGGCGGATGCCTGGCTTCCTGCGATCAGCAATGTGATCACCCCGTTGGGAACCGCGAATCCACCTGCCATCGTCCGTACCGGCCCGCCGACGGACCTGCAGCACCTCACAGTCCGATTCAGCAAGCCTCTGGCAGACACGGCAGCCAACCTCGCGAATTATAGCCTCAACGGAGGTCTCACCATTTCCCAAGCGGTGCTTGATGCCGCCACCAAGCGCATCATCACCCTGACGACTACTTCACAAACACCCGGCACCCTCTATACGCTCGCCGTTACCGGAGTCCGGGACCGGACTCCGCAACAAAACCAGATCGCTCCCGGCTCCACGGTGGCGTTCTCGACGGATGCCCAAACCAACGGCAGCTTCGAACTCGACCTCGCCGGATGGACCGCCACTGGCAACCTCGAGGTCAAGTCCGCCGCCCCCTACACCGCGACCAACGGCACCAAACTGGTGGCTTTCAATGCGGGACAATCCACTCCCAACGGCGTCCTTACCCAGACGTTCTTCACCACCGTCGGGGTTCCCTACGTGATCAATTTCGATGCGGGTGTTTATGGAACCACCGCGCAACAACGGCTTCAGGTCAATATCAACGGCTCCAGCAGCCTGGTCTCACAAGCTGTGACCATCACCGGCCAGGGCGGAAGCATTCCCCGCTGGGTGCCACAGAGTTTCTCGTTCGTCGCCAACAGCACGGCCACCACCCTGACCTTCACCGACACCTCCACCACCAGCATCAATCTCGACCTGCTGCTGGACAATGTACGCCTGACCGCCCAAGTGCCGCGCACCCTAACAGTGGCGTCCACCCCCACCAACGGGATCAATGTGACAGTCAGCCCTGCCGATCTCAACGGAGCCAGCGGCGCGCCCACCGGATTCAGCCGCCAATACCTCGGCGGAGCCGTCGTGACGCTGAGCGCTCCTTCCGTCTCGGGTGCCAACACCTTCGTGAAATGGCAGCGCAACGGAGCGGATCTCACCACCAATACCAGCACCACGGTGACGATGGACGCGGACTACACCCTGAACGCCGTTTACGCGCCTAACAACCAAGTGCTTGTCAATGGCAGCTTTGAATCCGGCTACACCGGCTGGACGCAAACCGGCAACCAGGAAATCAAGTCCACCGGCGGCTACATCGCATCCGACGGCACCAAACTCGTCGGCTTCAACACCGGCAACCTGTCGCCTAACGCTTTGCTCTCACAAACTTTCCCCACCACCGCGGGTGTCACCTACACCCTGGCCTTCGATGCCGGTGTGCTCAGCTTCAACACCAACCCGCAAACCTTCCTCGTGACGGCGACCGGATCCGGCAGCCTGCTCTCACAGGTCGTCACCGTCTCGGCATCGACCGGCGGTACTTCCCGATGGTTCCCGAAAACCTACACCTTCGTCGCCAACAGCGCGAGCACCACGCTGGCGTTCCGCGACCAATCCACCTCGACCTCCGGCCTCGACCTGTTGCTCGACAACGTGCGCGTCACCGGCCCGGTGGGACCGATCAACAATTCACCGTTCGCGGTGGCTGATACCTACTCCACGACCCAGAACGTTCCGCTGGTCGTCACCGCCACCGGTGTCCTGGCCAATGACACGGACTCCGAGTCCAACCCGTTGACCGCGATTCTGGACGCCCTCCCCGCCCACGGCAGCGTGACCCTCAATGCCAACGGTGGTTTCACTTACACCCCGACGACAGGCTACAGCGGCCCGGATTCGTTCACCTATCATGCCAATGACGGCAACTCGAATTCGAACATCGTCGCGGTCTCGATCACGGTCAACGGCATCGCCACCGGATCCCTGGTCAACGGCAGCTTCGAATCTGGCGAAGCCGGATGGACGATGACCGGCAACCGCGTCGTCTACGACAGCGACGGAACCTTTGTGGCATTCGACGGCACGAAGATGGCCATTTTCAATGCCGGGAACTCCATGCCCGACGCCGTGACTTCGCAGACCTTCGCCACCAGCCCCGGTCAGACCTATCAGCTCGCGTTCAATCTGGGCATCCTCGCGAACAACGGTGCCGAGCAGAAAATGCAGGTAACGGTCACGGGTGCTGCGACCTTGATTTCGCAGCCCGAATCGCTTTTCGGAAACTCGCAGGCAAACACCGTCTGGAGCGCCAAGAGCTATACCTTCACGGCGGACAGCGCGACCACCACCTTGACCTTCACGGACATTTCTCCCACCACTTCGGGAGCGGACCTGCTGCTGGACAATGTCAGCATCAGTATTCCTGCTGCGAACCAGGCACCGGTTGCGGTGGCTGATTCTTACTCCGGAACCCCTAACACCCCGTTGGTGATCGCCGCCGCATCAGGTGTGTTGGCCAACGATACCGACGCGAATTCCAATCCTCTCACTGCGGTCGTCGATGCGCAACCAACCCACGGCACACTGACCCTGAACACTAACGGAAGCTTCACCTACACGCCTGAGACCGGCTACACCGGTTCCGACTCTTTCACCTATCATGCCAATGACGGCAGCCTGAACTCCAACATCGTGACGGTTTCCATCACGCTGGGATCCGCCCAACTTCTCGTCAACGGCAGCTTCGAAGCAGGTGAAACCGGCTGGACAATGACCGGCAACCGCGTTGTTTACTCCTCCGATGGAAGCTACGTCGCTTTTCAAGGCACGAAAATGGTGATCTTCAACGCCGGAAACACCCTCCCCGACGCAGTCATCTCGCAATCGTTCGCGACGATTCCCGGGCAGACCTATACGATCGATTTCAACATGGGCATTCTCGCCCTCAACGGCACCCAACAGAGACTGAAGATCGATGTGACCGGTGCGACCGTACCATTTTCCCACACGGAAACGCTCATTGGCAACAGCTCCGGAAATTCCGTCTGGTCGCCGAAAAGCTACTCCTTCACCGCCAGCGGCAGCACCGCGACTTTGATCTTCTCGGATATTTCGCCAGTCAATACCCAGATCGACCTGATGTTGGACAACGTCCGCGTTTCCGGCGCACCGGCAGGTCCGATCAATACCGCTCCTGTGGCGGTGGCTGACTCCTATTCGACCAACCAGAATACCGCCTTGGTGGTCCCTGTCGGAACCGGCGTTCTGGTGAACGACACCGACGCGGAACTCAATCCACTGACCGCTCTCGGCAACGTCGCCCCCGCTCACGGCAGCGTGACGCTCAACGCGAACGGCAGCTTCACCTACACGCCTGCCACGGGTTATTCCGGTCCCGATTCATTCACTTACCATGCGAATGATGGCAATCTGGATTCAAACATCGTCACGGTTTCGATCACGGTGACAGCGGCCCCGACCAGCGGCTTGGTCAACGGCAGTTTTGAATCCGGCTACACCGGCTGGACCACCACCGGAAACCAATCCATTCAATCCGCCGCTCCTTACACAGCGACCGAAGGCACCAAGCTGGCTTCCTTCAACGCGGGAAACACCTCTCCTGACGCGGTTCTCTCGCAGACCTTCGCGACCTTGGCCGGCGCCACTTACACCCTCGCCTTCGACGCCGGTGTCTTCTCCTTCAACACCAACCAGCAGAAGCTCCAGGTCACGGTCAATGGCACCGGCAGCCTCCTGACCCAGGTGATCAACATCAACGGCCTCGGTGGCGGATCGAACCGTTGGCTGCCACAGAGTTTCACCTTTGTGGCGGACTCCGGATCCGTGACTCTGGCCTTCCGTGACCAATCCGCCTCGACCTCGGGCCTCGACCTGCTGCTCGACAACGTTCGCGTCACCGGACCTCCGGCCGGCAACGTCGCGCCGGTGGCTGCCGCCGACACTTACTCGGCCACTCCTAACACACCGCTCGTCGTCACTCCCGCAGGCGTCCTTGCCAATGACGTCGATGTGAACTCCGACCCTCTCACCGCCGTGCTCGGCACCGGCCCGGCCAACGGCACACTGGCCTTGAACCCCAACGGCGGTTTCACCTACACACCAAATACCGGCTACACAGGTCCTGATTCCTTCACCTACCGTGCGAATGACGGTGCGTTGGATTCGAATCTCGCAACCGTCTCCATTGCCGTCAGCCAGCCCATTTCCCAACTGCTCGTCAACGGCAGCTTCGAGTCCGGCTTCACCGCCTGGACCACCACCGGCAACATCGCCATCGAATCCGCAGCCCCGTTCGTTCCGACCCAAGGAACCAAACTGGCAGGATTCAACGGCGGCAACACCACCCCGAACGGCGTGCTCTCCCAATCCTTCGGCACTCTGGCAGGACAAACCTACACCCTCGGGTTTGATGCCGGCGTCTTCTCCTTCAACACCAGTCAGCAGAGAATGCAGGTCACGGTGAATGGTTCCGCCAGCCTGCTCACCCAGGTGATCAACATCAACGGACTCGGTGGCGGGTCGAACCGCTGGCTGCCGCAGAGCTTCACCTTCACGGCTGACAGCGCGGTCACCACCCTCGCATTCCGTGATCAATCCGCCTCGACCTCCGGCCTCGACCTGATGCTCGACAACGTGCGCGTCACCGGACCTCCGGGAGTGCCTAACACCGCCCCCGTCGCCGTTGCGGAATCCTATAACACGAACCAAGGCACCGCACTTGTCATCGCCGCACCGGGCCTCCTCGCCAACGACACCGATGCGGACACCAATCCGTTGACCGCCGCAGTTGATACCCTTCCAAGCCACGGCACTCTCAGTCTGGCCGCCAACGGTGGATTCACCTACACCCCTGCGACCAACTATTCCGGCCCGGATTCGTTTACCTATCATGCCAATGACGGCGTGGTGAACTCGAACGTGGTGACCGTCAGCCTGACCGTCAACCCGGTCTCCCAAGGGGGTCTCGCCAACGGCAGTTTCGAACTCGACGAAGCCAGTTGGACCATCACCGGCAACCGCCTCGTTTACACCACCGACGCCTTCTACACCGCCTTCCATGGCTCGAAGCTCCTGATCCTGAATGCCGCGAATAATACTCCGAACGCGGTCGTTTCACAGACCTTCACCACGACTCCTGGCCAAGCCTATACCCTCGCCTTCAACGTGGGCATCCTCGCCATCAACTTCGACGAGCAAAAACTCCAAGTGACCGCGACCGGTACCGGCCCATTGGTCACCGACACGATTTCCCTCTTCGGAAACAACGCGGGCAATACCAACTGGACGGCGAAAAGCTACAGCTTCACCGCCAACAGCAATACGACGACCCTCACGTTCACCGACTTGTCCACAAGCACCGGTGGTATCGATCTGTTGCTCGACAATGTCAGCGTGACTCCTGTCGCACCCAACGCCGCTCCAGTCGCAATCGCGAATTCCTACTCCATCAACCAGGACACCCCGTTGGTGGTCGCTGCCGCAGGCGTCCTCGCCAATGACACCGACGCGGAAACCGACCCGCTCACCGCCGTGCTCGACACACCTCCGGCTCACGGAAGCGTCACACTGAACCCCGACGGTGGTTTCACTTATATCCCTGCCGCGCACTACTCCGGTCCCGACTCGTTCACCTATCATGCCGACGACGGCACCTCCGACTCGAACATCGCAACGGTCTCGATCACGGTGAACCCCTATCAGATTTTGGTCAACGGCAGCTTCGAAGCCGGTGAATCCGGATGGACCATGAACGGCAACCGTGTTGTCGTAAACAATGATGCAAACTTCATCGCCTTCGACGGAACAAAGCTACTTGCCCTCAACGCCGCCAACTCCACCCCCGACGCGGTGGTCAGCCAGACCTTCACGACCATCCCGGGCGAAGACTACGTCTTGGAATTCAATATGGGCACGCTGGGAGCCAACGGAATCGAACAGAAATTGAACGTCAATCTGAACGGTGCCGCCCAATTGCTCTCACAAACCGAGTCGGTGTTCGGAAACAACTCCCCCACCACGGCTTGGACTGCCAAGTCCTTCGCCTTCACCGCCGACAGTGCATCAACCACACTGACCTTCACCGATCTATCGACCACCACCAGCCTCATCGATCTCGTGCTCGACAATGTCAGCGTCACCGGTCCTTCCACAGGCGCCGCCAACACCGCGCCAGTCGCCGTCGCCGATTCCTATAATGCCAGCTTGGACATCCCCCTCGTGGTGGCCGCCGCCGGCGTGCTTGCCAATGATACCGACGCGGAGCTTAGCCCATTGACCGCAGTGATCAATGCCAGCCCGACCCATGGCAGTGTGGTCCTGAACCCGAACGGCGGCTTCACCTACACTCCGGTGACCGGCTACACCGGTCCGGATTCGTTCACCTATCATGCCAATGATGGCAGCTTGGATTCCAACATCGTCACCGTTTCGATCACGGTCAACCCGGCGCTCGCCGGCTTGGTCAACGGCAGCTTCGAATCCGGCTTCACCAGTTGGACCACCACCGGCAATGTCGCCATCGAGTCCGCCGCCCCGTTCGTTCCCACACAAGGGACCAAACTGGCAGGCTTCAACGGCGGCAACACCACCCCGAACGGCGTGATCTCGCAAACGTTCGGCACGGTCGCCGGATCCACCTACACCCTCGCCTTTGACGCCGGTGTCTTCTCCTTCAATACCAACCCGCAGAAAATGCAGGTCACGGTCAATGGCTCCGCCAGCCTGCTCACTCAGGTGATCAACATCAACGGCCTTGGTGGAGGATCGAACCGCTGGTTGCCACAGAGCTTCACCTTCATCGCTGACAGCACCACCACGACCCTTGCTTTCCGCGACCAGTCGCTCTCGACGAACGGACTCGACCTGATGCTCGACAACGTGCGCGTCACCGGACCACCGGTCGGACCAAACACCGCGCCGGTTGCCGTGGCCGATACTTATGCCACCGCTTTGAACACCCCGCTTGTCGTGGCCGCAGCCGGCGTTCTCTCCAATGACACGGATGCGCAAGCCAATGCGCTCACCGCCGCAATCAACGTCGTTCCGACCCACGGAACCGTCACCCTCAATGCCAATGGCGGCTTCACCTACACGCCCACCACCGGTTACACCGGTCCGGATTCATTCACCTATCATGCCAATGACGGCGTGCTCGATTCCAACATCGTCACCGTCTCCATCACGGTGAATGCCAGCGGAGTCAACGGCTTCGTAAACGGCAGCTTTGAGTCCAACTTCACGGGCTGGACCACCACCGGCAACGTCGGAATCCGCTCGGATTCCCCCTATCAGCCAATCGACGGCACGAAACTGGCCGTCTTCAACGCCGACAACACCACGCCTAACGGAGTGCTGTCACAAACCTTCGCGACGACCCCCGGAGCAACCTATGCCTTGGCGTTCGATGCCGGCACACTTGCCTACAACACCCTCCAGCAAACGCTGCAGGTCAATGTCGCGGGAACCGGCAGCCTGCTCTCGCAAAACGTCACGCTCCTGAGCACCAACGGCACCACCCAATGGTCCGCGCAGAGCTTCAGCTTCACTGCCAACAGCGCCACAACCACCCTGAGCTTCACCGATACCTCGGCAACCAGCTCCGGACTCGATCTCGTGCTCGACAACGTCAGGGTCACCTTCAACGCTGGAGTTCCGGTATTGCAAACGCTTACCGTCATTTCCACCCCGGTGACCGCCGCCATCACGATCACCCCGAACGATTCCAATGGAAGCGGCAGCGGAACGACTAACTTCGGACGCGCCTATCCGGCTGGCACCGTTGTCAACCTCACCGCACCCGCAACCTCGGGTGGCGTAGCCTTCCAGAAATGGCGGAAAAACGGCGTGGATCTCACCACGAACGCCTCTACCAGTGTGACGATGGATACCAGTCACACGCTAACCGCCATTTACTCGGACCCGCCGTTCAGCAATGGCAGCTTCGAAACCGGCACCTTCGCCCCATGGACCACCTCGGGCGGCACCGTGGACAGCGTCAAGATCAACTCGGAGATCCCCGCCACCAACGGCACCAAGCTGGTTGAGTTCAACAGCGGCAGCTCGCCTGCCGGCGGTATCCTCAGACAGACCTTCATCACCACGCCCGGTGTCACCTACAGCCTGGCCCTCGATCTCGGCGTGCGCGGTTACAACACCAGCCAGCAAACGATGCTGGTGGCGGTAACTGGCACCGGAAGCCTGCTCTCGCAGACCGTTTCGATCAACGCCATCAACAATGGGACCATCAAGTGGGAGACCAAGACCTTCAGCTTCATTGCCAACAGTGGCACGACCACACTGAGTCTCACCGACACCTCGGTCATCACCAACGCCATCGACATGTTGCTCGACAACGTCCGCGTCAACAATGCGAACGCCCGCACCTTGACCGTGGACTCGGTGGTTGCCAGCAGCGTGTCGATCACGATGACCCCGACCGACAACAACGGAAACAGCAATGGCACCACTCAGCTCACCCGCAGCTACAACGTCGGAACGAGCGTCACCCTCACAGCCCCCGGCACCTCGGGAGGAGCCACTTTCCTGAAATGGGTCAAGGACGGTGCTGATTTCGCAGTCACCCCTGTCACCAGTGTGACAATGTCTGCGGACACCACCATGTTCGCGGTCTATTCCGGCGGAACCTACCCACCACTCGGACCCAATCTGTTGCAAAATGGCAGCTTCGAATCACTGAGTCCTGAATATGCCTTCTGGGCCCACGGTGGTGCCACTCGCATCGAACAACCCGGCCCCGGCTATCCGGAATACACCACCGATGGATGGAACACCCTGTCCTTCAACGTCGGCGGTGAGCCAAACGATGGCCACGTGGAACAAAGCTTCGCCACCACCATCGGCACCACCTACACCGTGCAATTGGACGCGGCGGCATTCGGTCCCTCGGCCTTGAACCAAACCCTGATCGTCGCCGTATATGGCAACGGAACCCTGCTCTCCCGCAGCATTCCGCTTACCGGAACCAGCGGCACCTTCTCCTGGGCACCGCTGACCTTCAGCTTTACCGCGAACAGCACGACTTCCACCCTGCAACTGGCCGACGGCTCCAGCACCGGAAGCGGTGTTGACCTCTACATGGACAATGTCCGGGTCAAACAAGGCATGCTGGCTCCCGCCATCCTCACGGTAAACTCCACCCCGGCCTCCGGCAAGGCCTTGACCATCAGCCCGACGGATATGGCCGGCCAAGGCAATGGCAGCACCAACCTCACCCGCATCTACAATGCCGGTGCCATGGTCACCCTCGTCGCGCCCCACACCGGCTTCGTCAAATGGCTCAAGAACGGTCAATGGTATGCCACCAACAACACCATCACCGTTGCAATGGATACCAGCCACACGATGACCGTGGTTTACACCGACCCACCGGTTCTCGGACCATTCATCAACGGCAGCTTCGAACAGGAGTTCGCCGGCTGGACCTGGGCGGGCAGTGCGCAAGCCGTCAAAGTCAAGGATGGTCTGCCCACCACCGACGGGTTGCTGGTCATCGAATTCAACAGTGCGAACTCCGCCAACGACGGTTCGATTTCCCAGACCTTCACCACGACACCGGGTGCGAGCTACACCGTCAACTTCGACATGGGCTCGAAAGCATTCAATACTGCGATCCAAAATCTCAGATGCCAGGTCACCGGCACAGGCAGCCTCGTCTCTCAACTGTTCTCGATCGGTGGAGCAGGTAATGGCAACGTCACCTACTTCCCCAAGACCTTGACGTTCACCGCGAACAGTGCCGCCTCCACGATCACCTTCAGTGACCAATCCACCACCGGAGTTGGCATCGACCTCCTGCTCGATAATGTCCGCATCATCAACGCGAACTCCCGCACCCTGACCGTGGGCTCGGCAGTCGCCAACAGTGTGCCGATCACCATCAGCCCGGTGGACAACAACGGAAGCAGCAACGGAACGACCCAATTCACGCGCAACTACGATATGGGAACGAATGTCACCCTCACCGCACCGGGCACCGCCTCCGGTGGAGCGACTTTCGTGAAATGGGTCAAGGACGGAGTCGATTTCGCCGTCACCCCCGCCACCAGCGTGACGATGTCCACCAACACCAGCATGTTCGCAGTCTACACCGGTGGAACTTATCTCCCGCTCGGACCCAATCTGTTGCAAAACGGCAGCTTCGAATCGCTGAGTCCCCAGTATGCCTTCTGGGCCCACGACGGTGCCACCCGCATTGAACAGCCCGGCCCCGGCTACCCGGAATACACCACCGACGGATGGAACACCCTGTCCTTCAACGTCGGCGATGAACCGAACAATGGTCATGTCGAACAAAGCTTCGCCACCACCATCGGCACCACCTATACCGTGCAACTGGACGCCGCCGCATTCGGGCCCTCCGCCTTGAACCAAACACTTAACGTCGCGGTTTATGGCAACGGCACGTTGGTCACGCGAAGCTTCCCGCTGACAGGAACCAGCAGCACCTTCGCATGGGCGCCGCTGACCTTCAGCTTCACCGCCAACAGCACGACTTCCACCCTGCAACTGGCGGATGGATCCACCACAGGAAGCGGTGTCGACCTTTACATGGACAATGTCCGGGTCAGGGAAGGCTCGCTTGCCCCCGCCATCCTCACCGTGAACTCGACCCCTGCCACTGGCAAGGCAGTGACGGTCACTCCGGCGGACTTGGCTGGCCAAACCAACGGCACCACCAATTTCACCCGCATCTACACTGCCGGTGCCATGGTCACCCTCGTCGCTCCCCATACCGGCTTCGTCAAGTGGCTCAAGGATGGTCAGTGGTATGCCACGAACAACACCATCACGGTGTCGATGGACACCAGCCATACCATGACCGTGGTTTACACCGCCACGCCAGTCCTCGGACCATTCATCAACGGCAGCTTCGAACAAGAGTTCGCCGGCTGGACATGGACCGGCAGCGCACAGGCGGTCAAGGTCAAGGACGGCCTGCCCACGACCCACGGCCTGATGGTCATCGAGTTCAACAGCGCCAACTCCGCCAACGACGGTTCGATTTCCCAAACCTTCACCACCGTTCAGGGAGCGACCTACACCGTGAACTTCGATGTCGGCACCAAGGCCTTCAACACCGCCTCGCAGACCCTCAGGTGCCGGGCCGTCGGTTCGGGAACCCTCGTTTCGCAGAACTTCTCGGTCAATGGTGCTGGCAACGGGGATGTTACCTACGTGAACCGAAGCGTCACCTTCGTCGCAAACAGCGCCACCACAACGCTGAGCTTCAGTGACCTCTCCTCCACCGGAGCCGGCATCGACCTCCTGTTGGACAACGTGATTGTCACCGGTCCGGCCGCAGCTCCGATCCCTGAAAGTGCGGCCCCAGAATCGGCTGGAACGCCGAATCCATTGGGCGAGATCGGATCGGCATCAATGACTTCCACTCCGGGAGGCAGCTTCACCATCAGCACCAGCGGCGTCGAGGTCGGCCGCACCTATATCCTCCAGCGCTCGGAAGACCTCTCCACTTGGGAAACCATCGCGGAAAAGGAAGCCACCGAGCCAGGCCAGTTGGATTTCCAAGACAATCCAAACCTCATCGCCCCGGAAGCACCGAAGGCACGGATGTTCTACCGCATCGGCAAACAGCCGGTGGACTAACCGAACGGACTTCCAAAAATCCGGGATGTGGGTCACCGCCCATGTCCCGGATTTTTTTTATTGGCACACATCTGCGGCAGTGGTCCGCGATGAGGTTTGGATTCCACTTCCCACGTGGTGAACCCAGGACAGGGGTTCACGAAATCATCTCCCAAACTGCGATCGGATTGGCAGACGATTTGAACCGATGAAACAGGGTTGCGGAGGAGTTGGAGTTCGCCTCGAATGGCACGTTTAAGGCCGCTTTCGTAAGAAGAAAACAAGGAACGAAACGCCCCTTGTAAGGTCTGAAGCAGGGATGCTCCAGCCACTGTGTTAACTATGTACCATTCGGCCAGCCCCCTATTACCTCCGTTTCCATCTCTTCAATCCATTTCTTTTCGAAAGCAATTCCGGCGAACGAACTAGATCGTTAGCTGGAATAGAATGTTGAATGTAGATTGAATGAAGGCCGACTGACCATGGTCCGGAGTTCAAGCTTCAGCTTGTTATCGTGAAAGACACGATAAATTGTGAACTCCGAACCATCGCTTCGGCACGAGTCGGAGGAAGTCTCGGAAATGATGTTCGGCAAACGGCCTAACTGGCGCGCAGGTTGGACAGGGCTGGTGCTGGCATCTACTTCCTTGGAAAAGGAGACGCCATGCTTCCGGCAAAGTTCATTTCCATCATCCTGCCGATCATCACCTCGGGCCAGTCTCCCGAACCGATTCCAGCACCGTCCAACTCCCAATCGGGAAGGAAGACAAGGAACCACGGCATACAGACACATGAAAAAAAGAGGAAGCTCTCGATGAATGGATTTCCACCTTCCGAACGGATGCGGGATCGCTTGTCACTCAATCATGTCCGTAGGCCTCGCTTCTGATTCCGGCTGCTTTCGCGCGGAACTAACGAAGAGTGATCGACCGGCGTCTCCTGCCGAACGCCTCCCTTTTCTCAAGCAGCAGCGTCTGATCCGCACAGATGTCTGGATGAACTCACTGGTGGAAGAGAACACTTTCCAAATCGGTCGCGGTCGACTCAGAGAGCCGAATGCACGCCTTCAGTTGTTCAAGGCTGTCTTAATACCAAGCAGTGGCGGCGGAGGCGCGGGGATTTCAAAGAAGCCGGGCATCCGGATTTAAAACCCAAGGAAGCGATCTCCGTGCCCCGCTGCTTCTGCGCGAGATTCCACCTCCATGATTCCAGCTGCGATCATTTTCCTTTCCAGAATTTTCCCGTTAGTTGAAAAAGCCATTGTGATACGTGCATTCAAGGAAACCGACATCGATCAATGCGTGGGGCTGTTTATTGCCACGTTTGCGCATCCGCCATGGAACGAGACTTGGGATCCGGCGACCGTCCGTGCAAGGCTGGATCAGATCGTCCGGACTCCAATGTTCTGGGGAGCCGTGATCGGAACGGAAGTCATTACCGGATTCGCACTCGGCGTTTCGGAACCGTGGCACGAGGGAACCCATTTCCACCTCCGTGAAATGTGTGTTGGGCACGGGCTTCAGAGACAGGGACATGGAACCCGGCTGATGGAGTTTCTATTCGCCGAACTGGCATCCCGTGACACCAAACGGGTTTATCTTCTGACCGCACGCGGTGACCAATCGGAGGCTTTTTATTCAAAGCAGGGTTTCTATACGAGTCCGAAGATGATCCTGATGGCACGCCGAATCGAAGTGGTTTAGAGTTTCTCCTGAATTCGCCGGAAATTCATTCACCGGGTAACGCTTGACCTCCGTGGACAGGCACAGGAATGACTGCCCACTCCCCCGGTGCTGGTGACGAAGTCCCATCAGGGGAAGCCTCGTGAATCACTCCGCCCGAACGTGGAATCCGTCAGTTTCCGGGTTGCAAGCCGATCCGATAGAACAACCGCTTCTTGGGAGCCTCGCTGCCGAGAGCGTCGCGGGTGTCGTAGAACTCGATGAGATGCTGTTCCTCACATCCCATGGTATCCACGGGTTCCCATGTTTGGAGGTCTTCCGAGCGCTCGAGGACATAGATGCCATCCTCCGGAGCAGTCATGCGGATGATGAAGGTATCCGGGGTGCTGGTCAGGGATGGGGTGGCGTCCAGTCTGGGCTTGCCTCCAGGAACTGCCGACAGTTGGAGAGCGGCGGCGGCGACAGGGGCGGCGATGGGGACAACGCGCACATGGTCGAGCAGCAGGTCGATGCCGATGGTGGCGGTGGATTGATCCCGGAATGTCAGGGTGGTAGTGGCGCTGTTCGCCATGAAGGTGTAGTTCTGCGCGAGCCACGGGCCAAGCCCCGAGGCCTGACCGACGATGGTGACCGTCTGCGTCAAAAGGTTGCCGCTGCCGGTCACCGATACCTGGAGGATCTGCGAATCGGTGGTGTAGGCAAGGACGCTGGCATCAAACGTGATCGAGTAGGTCTGGCCGGGAATGGTCCCAAAGGTTTGCGCAAGCACGCCGTCCGGAGTTTTGTTGTCACCGTTGAATGACACGATCTTGATGCCGTCGGTCGCTGGATAGTAACCGATGGACCGATTGCCAGAGGCAGTCCAGCCGTTGAAGTCGGATTCGAAACTGCCGTTGGCGAGGATGCCGGTGACGACCTCGTTGACGGTGATGGTTACCTTGACAATGCCGGAATTCAAGCTGCCGTCGTTGGCATGATAGGTGAAGGAATCGACGCCAGTGTATCCAATGGCAGGTGCATAGGTGAAGCTGCCATTGACGTTCAAGCTCAGCGTGCCATTGACCGGACCGACGTCCAGCACTGAGGTGAGCGGGTTGGATTGCGGATCCGTGTCATTGGTGAGAACGCCTGCCGCCGGGACAACGAGCGAGGTGTTCTTGTTCACCGAATAGGCGTCCGCGACGGCAACCGGAGCGGCGTTGACCACCGCCGGAGGTCCCACGACCCGGACCTTGTCCAACAGGAGATCGAGGCCTTCAGTGAAGGACGAGCGATCCTGGAAGCTAAGGACGGTGGAGGCGCTGTTAGCGACGAAAGTGTAGCTCTTGGATGACCATATGCTCGACCCGTTCCCCTCGCCCTTGAGATTGATCGTCTGGGAAAGGAGCTTGTCGGTGCCGGTGCCGGTGACGGTGACCGTCAGCTTTTGTTGTTTTTTCACATAGGCGAGGACGCCCATGTCGAACGTGAGGGTGTAGGTCTTCCCGCTGACGGTGGCGAAGGTTTGAGACAGGATGCCGTTGGGCGCGAGATTGCGGCTATTACAGGCGAGCAGCTTGTTGCCATCGGTCGGCGGATAGGGGGAAGCCGATTCGATGGTTAGATTTCCGGAGGATGTCCAAGCGTTGAAGCCGGATTCGAAGCTGCCATTGACCAGCACCTGCGCGCTGGCCGGATTGATGGTAAGGTTCACGGTCGCGATGTTCGAATTCATCAATCCGTCGTTGGCGCGGTAGGTGAATGAGTCGGCACCGGTGTAGTCGGTGACGGGTGTGTAGGTGAAGCTGCCATTGGCGTTCAAGGTAACGCTGCCGTGACTTGGACCGGAGCCCAGACTCGCGGTGAGCGGGTTGGCTTGGGCATCCGTGTCGTTCGCGAGAACCCCAGGTGCGGCGATTACGAGCGCGGTGCTCACATTGGTGGAATACGAATCCGCAGCGGCGACGGGAGCCGCATTGACGGCGTTGATAGTGATGCTGACCGTCGCAACATTGGAATTCAGGGTGCCATCGTTGGCGCGATAGGTGAACGAGTCGGCCCCCGAATAACTGGAAAGCGGGGTGTAAGTGAAGCCGCCATTGACATTCAAGGTGAGAGTGCCGTGACTCGGGTTAGCGACGAGGACCGCGGTGAGCGGGTTGGATTGCGCATCGGTGTCGTTCGCCAATACTCCGGCAGCGGGAACGACAAGCGCGACGCCTTGGTTGATGACATACGAATCCGCCACGCCTACCGGTGCAGTGTTCACCAAGTTGACGGTGATGGAAACGGTCGCGAGATTGGAATTCAGGAGACCGTCGTTAGCTCGGTAGGTGAACGAGTCCGCGCCCGAGTGACCGGCCGCCGGCGTGTAGGTGAAACCACCATTGGCGTTCAGGTTCAGCGTGCCATGGCTAGGACCGGTGCCGAGTACAGCAGTGAGCGGGTTGGATTGCGCATCGGTGTCGTTGGCCAATACTCCGGAAGCCGAAACGACCAGTGCGACGCCTTGATTGGTGGAATACGAGTTCGCCACAGCTACGGGAGCCGTATTCACCACGTTCACCGTGAGCGAGACGGTCGCGAGGTTGGAATTCAGCAACCCGTCGTTGGCGCGGTAGGTGAATGAATCAGGACCCGAGTAGCCCGTGGTAGGCGTGTAAGTGAAGCCGCCATTGGCATTCAGATTCAATGTGCCATGGCTCGGTCCGGTGCCGAGAACCGCGGTGAGCGGATTGGATTGCGCATCGGTGTCGTTCAACAGAACTCCGGCAGCGGGAACGACAAGCGCGACATTCTGATTGGTCGAATACGAATCCGCCACGGCGACGGGCGCGGTATTCGCCGGAGGCGATGCCGGGGCGATCCGCACGTTGTCGAGCATCAGATCCACCAGCGTGGTGGATGTCGAAATGTCAGTGAAGATCAGAGTGGCGGAAGTGCCGCTGGCGGTGAAACTATAACTTTTCGCGGACCAGACCGAATTCCCCAAACTGTTACCGAACAGCGATTCCGTTAGCGAAAATGGAGTGGTCACGCCGGTGACCGAAATTTGCAATTTCTGCTCGGCACCGTTGAGGGCGACAATGCCCATGTTGAAATCGAGCGTGTAGGCTTGACCGGGAGTCGTGGCGAACGTTTGGGAAACGACCGCGTTGGGAGCCGAATTTCCGGCGTTGAAGATCGCCATTTTCGTGCCATCGAACGCCACGTAGGTTCCGTCGTTTTGATAGACCACCCGGTTGCCCGTCATTGTCCAGCCCGTTTCTCCGGATTCGAAGCTGCCGTTGACCAGCGAACCTGGAGGAACCACCGTGATGGAAACCGTCGCCAGATTGGAGTTCAGGCTTCCGTCATTGGCTCGATAGGTGAAAGAGTCCGGACCCGAGTAGCCGGTCGCCGGAGTGTAGGTGAAGCCGCCGTTGGAATTCAAGGTGAGGGTTCCGTGGGCCGGTTCCGAGTTGATAATGGCGTTGAGCGGGTTAGATTCCGCATCGGTGTCGTTTGCAAGAACACCGGCAGCGGGGATGACCAGAGCGGTGTTGAAACCCGTGAAATAGGAGTCGGCAACAGCGACTGGGGCTTGGTTAGTTAGAACCGGCGAGATGCTAACGTTGTCCAGAAGCAGGTCCGCCCCGGTGGTGGATGGGGAAATGTCGGAGAAGGTCAACGTGGTGGTCGCGCTGTTGGCGGTGAAGCTGTAGCTCCTGGCGTTCCAGACAGTGTTTGCCTGCGAGTTTCCGAAAAGCGATTCCGTTTGCGAAAGCAAGGGCGATGTTCCGGTGACGGCGACCTGGAGTTTTTGTTCGGCTCCATTGTTCGCCAGAATCCCGACTTGGAACGAGAGCTGATAGGTCTGCCCCGGAGTCGTGGTGAAAGCCTGGGAGACGACGGCGTCCGGAGTCGAGTTTCCGGCGTTGAATATGGCCATTTTCGTACCGTCGAACGCCACGTAGGTCCCGTCGTTCTGATAGACAACACGGTTGCCGGTCATCGTCCAGCCGGTTTCCACCGCCTCGAAACTGCCGTTGACGAACAGGCTTGGCGGGTTGACCGCGATGGAAACCGTGGCCACGTTCGAGTTCAGGCTGCCATCATTGGCGCGATAGGTGAACGAGTCCGGACCGGTGTAGCCAGCCGTCGGGGTATAGGTGAAACCGCCGTTGGCATTCAAGGACAGGATCCCGTGTGCGGGGCCGACATTGAAGACGGCAGTGAGCGGATTGGATTGCGCGTCGGTATCGTTGGTGAGAACGCCTGCCGCCGGAACCACGAGAGCGGTGCTCTGGACGGTCGAGTAGGAATCCGCCACCGCCACCGGCGCAGTGTTGACCGGAAGAGGAGTCGCGCTGACCCGCACCTGGTCAAGCATCAGATCGACACCATCGCTGGACGCGGATTGATCACGGAAGGTCAGAGTGGTCGTGGCACTGTTGGCGGTGAAAGTATAGCTCTTGGGCGTCCACACCGAGTTGCCCAGACCATTTCCAAGCACTTCGATCGGCACCGATACCAAAGGGGAAGTTCCCGCCACCTCGACGCCCAATATTTGACCGGCGAAGTTGATGGCGAGGATTCCGACGTCGAATTCCAACTTGTAGAATTGTCCTGGAACGGTGGTGAATGTCTGAGAAACGACCGCGTTCGGCGTGCTGTTTCCCGCATTGAAAATCGCCATGTTCACGCCGTGGCTCGCGACGTAGGTTCCGTCCGATGGATAAATGATCCGATTGCCGGTCATCGTCCATCCGGTCTCACCGGCTTCGAAGCTGCCATTGCCCAAAGTGAACGAGGAATACGCCACCGTGGATCCCGGAGCGATCAGATTTTGCTGCGGCGTGCGGTCACGAACCCCGCTGACTGAGAGGGTGTAGAGTGTCGCCGGACTTTGCGAGCTGGTCGTCAGTGTGATGGTGCGCTTCGTGGAGTCCAACACCGCCTGGGAAATGGTCAATCCCCCGCTCAGGCTGAAATTCGCGAGGGCCGTGGCACTATCCGCCAGCGGCTTGCTAAACCTAACAGCGATGTGCTGCAAATCGACCGGAGGCTCGGTGCGGACGATCGCCGGTGGATTGGAAGATCCCAGCGGAGTGATCACGCTCGTAACTGCGGGGAACCAAACGTCCGCCATTTTGTTATATCCCGCCAGATTGGGGTGCACTCCTTCGGTGAGATCCCCCGGCACCAAGGCGGCATGGATGTCCACGAATGTCACCTGCCGTCCCAGCGCGACCTGAGCGCTGACGATTCCCGGAATGGATGCGTTAAAAGCGACTTGCTGAGCTTCCATGTTCGGATCGTCGGTCCGCAGCGGAAGATTGGAGAGGATGATTTTTGCAAACGGCCGCTTCGTCGCGATGTCGGCAACCAGCGCGGCCAGGCGGGTTGGGGCGGATGCGATGTTGAAATTCGCTGAAAAATCATTGGTTCCGATCATGAGCAGAACCACATCCGGATCTTCAATCGCGTTCAGCCACGAGCCGAGTCCAGTCTGGAGTTGGTCGATCCGGTAGCCGCTCATGCCTTGGTGATTGCGGTCGGGCAATGCCGGATTATTCGCATCTGTCTGAGTGCCGACGAAATCCACGTTATAGCCTGCGGTGGTCAGCAGATTATAAAGCCGGTTTCGATAGGCTCCCTCCACCGTGGTCCCGCTGGTGAGCGAATCACCTAGAGGTAGGATGCGAGTGGGAGGTGTTTGGGCCTCGCAAATCGTCACGCCATAGCTGACGACGAGAAATGAGAGTAGTACACGAAGCGACCTTCGGAACGATTTCATACCATTGGGGGGTGATGGATGTGGGGGTGACTGCTCGCCGAGGTAGCGTCCAGCAAGACATTCATAAATAAAAATTGATCTCTCGGTCAAGACGTTATTCAGATCGTCCACCCGCAATTTCGAAAAACCCGCGATGGACGAATGCCCATGAGCTGGCTTAAATCCCGCTCACAACCCACCATGGAACGGCTCACTCATCTTTTGGAAAACAATCGCGCCTGGGCAAATGCCATCCTCGCGAACGACCCGGATTTCTTCAAAAAGCTCTCCACCCAGCAGAATCCGGAATACCTCTGGATCGGCTGCTCCGACAGCCGCGTGCCCGCCAACCAGATCACCGGCCTCGCTCCAGGCGAAATCTTTGTCCACCGCAACGTGGCGAATGTCGTCGCGGAAACCGATTTCAACGTCCTCGCGGTCATGCAATACGCCGTGGATGTCCTCAAAGTCCGCCATATCATCGTCTGCGGCCACTACGGCTGCGGCGGCGTGCGCGCCGCGCTGGAAAATTTCCGTCACGGGATGATCGACAACTGGCTCGCGCCCATTCGGTCACTCGCCCGCAGGAATCGGGAAGAGCTGGACGCATTGGATCCGGACACCGCGGTGGATCGCTTGTGCGAGCTGAACGTGCTGGCCCAGGCCTCCCACGTCGCCCGAACCACGATCCTGGAGGATGCCTGGGAGCGCGGCCAGGATATCCGGATCCACAGTTGGATCTACCGTCTCAGCACCGGTCTCATCACCACTTTGGCGGAGCCCATCAAGGCCCCGCTCGATATTTCCCATTGATAAATATCCGGACCGATGCATCTTCCCGCTGTCACAAGTGACGGGGGCGTTCTGGTTTCGACGGGATGTTTGACGCGCTGGTTGCACGTGGAGGTTGATCGGTTGGCCTCCTTAAAAAGCCGCTCAAAACAAATAAATGCAGACTCTAACGAGCTCGCACTGGCCGCTTAATTGACGACCACGTCAGAACCCCGACACCTGCTGAGGGGGATGGCGACAACTTAGCAGGCTGGGATCGAGGTCGGGTAACCGGGCTTCTTTCCGAGATCAAACAGGTTTCTAGGATGGGCAACGCCGCATGTGGGCCCAGTTCATCCGAAACTCCAGACCGCATGCTAAACGTGTAGATGCCAGTGTTGACGGCGTTTCGGACAGGGGTTCGACTCCCCTCGCCTCCACTTTTTCGAGAAAATTTCCCGCAGGTGGTTCACCGGCCTGCGGGATTTTTCGTCTGGTAACCCCAACTGGGTATCGACCCTGAGAAATTGAAACTCCACGATTTCGCCGAGGCGACCGATGTCGCGGAATCCATGCGTTTTCTCATCGCCACCCTCCTGCTGTTAGCCGTCTGCACCGCCGGGGCCCACATCGGCTATGAGAACAACACGGAAGTCCGGATCTTCTCGGACAAAATGCGCGTCATTGCCCGGACCTCCGTTCCATTCGCCTGGGCCCGGCTCGGGGGACGAGCCCCGGCCATCGCCGATGAGGCTGGCAGGGAAATCGCGCGGCCTCTGTTGATCGCCGCCGCACCCGCGCTGTTTGAGGTCACCGCCGGAGGACAGAGGATCCATCCGGTCGCCGTCGATTGCGCGTTCGAGGTGGAAAACGATGTCGCATTCATCCTCAATTTCGAACGCCCCGTGGCATGGCCGGTGGTGCTGGATGCGGTTTTTCTCAAACAATTCGGCCCCCTCGATACCGGAACCATCAGCGTTTACGATTATACTGCGTCGCGCTTCAGCCGGGATCTCAAACCCATCGCGGAGAAAGTCATCAGCCAGGGCGACTCCTCGCTTTCCTTCTCTCTCGCGGCTCCGGCTCCCGCTGAAAAGCAAGCCATGCCACCTTCCTCCCCTGCGGTTCCCGCCAGCCCACCAAACCCACCCCGGATCCCATGGCTGATCATCTTGGCGGGACTTGCCGGCATCTGGGCCGCATGGAAATTCCGGAGACTCAGCGCACGCCCTTAACCCATTCGAAGGATGGACGGGAGGACACGAAAAGGGCGACATTGGTAAACTGGCTTGGGAGATTTTTCTCCTGTTCCGGTCTCTAACCCATGAATCGCCTGATCCCGAGAAGTTCCCTTGTCTTCATCGTCTGCCTGCTTTCCGCGACTTCCGTCTTCGCCCAGCGGCAGATGGAACGTCTGGGCCGCGGCATGGTCGCGGTCAGGAGCAACAGCACGCAGGTCTATGCCGGCTGGAGGCTGTTAGGAAATGACCCGCAGGATGTGGCCTTCAATCTCTACCGATCCGCGAATGGAGCCGCAGCGTTGAAACTCAATCCCACACCGCTCACCGCCACCACCAACTACCTCGATACCCCGGCCAACCTCTCCACCACCAGCTACGCCTATTCCGTGAAACCAGTGATCAACGGCGTGGAAGTCATGGACACCTGGGCTCATCCGTCGAGCGCGGCATTCACTTTGCCCATCAACCCGCCGACCCGCCAGTACATCCCGGTTCCGTTGACACCGACGCCCGACGACACGCCGACCGCATCCTACAAGGTGAAATTCTGTTGGGTCGGCGATCTCGATGGCGACGGCGAATACGATTTCGTCGTGGACCGCTACAATCCCACCGTCGCCGCGCGGCAATGGCTGCAAGCCTACAAACGCGACGGCACCCTGCTGTGGCAAATGAACATGGGACCGAACAGCGTTTACCAATATAATATCGAGCCGGGCTCCTCCGCCATCAGCATCGGCCACGGTGACAACGTCACGGTTTACGACATGGACGGCGACGGGAAATCCGAAGTCATCATACGCACCTCTAACGGCGTGATCTTCGGCGATGGATCGGTGGCCAGCGGTGGAGCAACCGAGAATGTCCAGTTCCTCTCCATCGTCAACGGTCTAACAGGATCCGAGCTCGCCCGCGCCACCGTCCCGAATCCCCGTCTCGCCGACGGCCCGATGAACGGCCATATGGGCATCCTCTATCTGGACGGGCAGCGGCCGTCGGTGGTTTGGGCCGCAAAGAACCGCGCCTCGGACGAAAGCTTCCACGGTGTCATCACCGCATGGGATTGGCGCTCCGGAGCGCTCACCCAGCGTTGGTCGTGGGTCGATAGCGGAGCCATCCACGCGCCGGAAGGCCACCAGATCCGCATCACGGATGTCGAAAACGACGGCAAGGACGAGTTCGTCGAAATCGGCTTCGTCATCGATGACAACGGCACCCAGCGCTATAATCTCCCTGAAGCCGTCCACGGCGACCGCTTCCACGTCACCGACATCGACCCGGATCGCCCGGGCCTGGAAAATTTCATCATCCAACAGAACAACGGTTCCGGACTCGCCACCGCCCTCTTCGATGTCGGCAGCGGTGCCTACATCAAGAAATGGTATGCCGGCGGCGTGGTGGATGTCGGGCGCGGCGTCGTCGCGGACATGGATACCGCGAACAAGGGCTGCGAATTTTTCTCAACGCAGGCAGGGATTTACAACGCGAAGGGCACGCAGATTTATGCGAGTCATCCGTTCCCCCCCGAAGCGATCTGGTGGGACGCGGATCTCAGCCGCGAGTTCGTCGCCACCGTCGGCAGCACGGCGGAAGCCCCGGCGATCAGTAAGTTCAACCCCGCGGATTCGGCGAATTTCTCCCGCATCTACACCATCTACAACGAAACCGCACCCGGAGTCTATCAGGCTTATGGCGGCCGCCCAGCGTTCTGGGGGGACCTCTTCGGCGACTGGCGCGAGGAGTATCTCTGCGTGGCCAATGATAATTCCGAACTCCGCATCTACACGCCCAAGACCTCCGCTGCGAACCGCCTCTACACCTTGATGCACAACCCGCAATACCGGTGCCAGACGACAACCAAGGGTTACGCCCAAGCCAGCTACGTCGATTACTACCTCGGCACCGGCATGACCATTCCCCAACCACCGCCGATGGTGGATGCCAAGCTCGTCTGGCGCGGCGGCGCGGGCGCGACGACCTGGGATGCCGGCAAGACCTCAAGCTGGCAGGCCAACGGATCCAATAGCATTTTCACGGATGGCGACAGCGTCCGCTTCGACATCGGAGGAAACAACACGACCACCGTCGCCCTAACCGGCACCCTTCAGCCATCGGAACTCGCCGTCCATTCGCCGAAAAACTACCTCTTCGACGGCACTAATGGCTCACTAGCCGGAACCATGCCGCTCATGAAAGCCGGCGCATCCACGTTGACCCTGACCGGCACCCACGCCTTCAGCGGGAAAACCACCATCTGGGACGGTGCCTTCGTCCTGAACGGAAACCTTCCGCTAAGCCCCATCACCGTCTGGGGCGGCACCTGGGGAGGCACCGCAGCCGCCGGACTAACGGGTGGACGCGTCGCCGGCACCGGCACAATCAGCCAGCCTGCCACGCTCTCCTATCGCGGAGGCGTCACTCCCGGCTCGGGTATGGGAAATGCCGGAACGCTTAATTTCGCGGGCGGAGTCACCGCGCAGGATGGCTCTTACTTCGCCATGGATCTATCCAACGATCCATCCGGTGTCGTCGCTCCAAGCGACAAGGTAGTCATCACCGGAAACCTCTCGCTGGCTGGAAAAGTCGGCCTCGTCATCAAACCCCTCAGCGGCCAACTGCCACCCGGCACCTACACCCTCATCACCTACACCGGCACCCTAACCGGAAACCTCTCTAATTTCGCCGTCAGCGTTCCCGCAGGCACGCCCTACACGCTCGCCGCCGGATCCGGTGTGGTCACTCTAACTATTCCCGTCACCCGCGCTCCGGCCGCGATCGTCTGGCGCGGATCCGGCGGCACCTGGGATCTCGCCACCAGCCAGAACTGGTTGAAAGCCGGATCCCCGGATGTCTTCGTTTCGGGTGACACGGTCACCTTCGACGATACCGGGTCCGCCAGTCCCACCGTCACGCTCACCGAACCCATGCCCGTGGCCGGGCTCACGGTGAATGCCACCACCCACTACACTCTCACCGGTGCGGGTTCCATCAGCGGCACCGGTGGCCTGACGAAGTCCGGAACCGGCACGCTCACTCTCGGCACCATCAACAACTACACCGGCCCCACGACCATCAATGGCGGCGTCCTCGCCATCGAAACACTCGGCGACGCGGGCAGTCCCGGTTCCATCGGCGCGGCCACTTCCGCCGCCTCGAACCTCGTGATCAACGGCGGCACCCTCCGCCTGACAGGATCACAGACGAACACCAACAGGAACCTCATCCTGGGCTCCTCAGGCGGCACCCTCGACATCGTCGCGGGCAACAGTTCCATGCAGATCAGCGGCTCTATCAGTGGCACAGGCCGGCTCACGAAATCCGGCGCCGGCACCGTGATCCTAGCCGCCACCAACACCTACAGCGGCGGCACCACCATCGAAGGCGGCACGATCTATCTGGCAGGGTCCAATGCCAACAAGAACGCCCTCGGCAGCGGCGCGGTCACCATCAACAACGGCACGCTCACCATGGCCAACGTGCAGAACAACGACGTCTGCAACTGGAACCTGATCGTCCCCGCCGGAGCCACCGGCCGCTTGAATGCCGACGGCCGATGCGCCTTGAACGGCAGCCTCACCGGTGCCGGCACATTCAACTACTACTCCTACTACGTCCGTAGCGACATGAAGGGAAACTGGTCCGCCTTCACCGGCCAGATCAATCTCGCCACCGATGCCGACGGCTCCGAAATGCGCGTCACCAACACCCACGGCTTCGGCACCGCCGCGCTCAACATTGGCGCGGAAGGTTTTGTCTATTACAACATCACCAACAGCAGCCCCACACTCAATATCGGCGAGCTCACTGGCGACTCCACCACTGGCATCGGCGGTGCTCCCACTGCCGGACGCACCGTCACCTGGAATGTCGGCGGTCGGAATACCGATGCTACCTTCGCCGGTGCCATCGTCAACAGTGCCGGCACCACCGCCATCAATAAGAACGGCACCGGCATCTGGAACCTCACCGGTGCCTCCACCCACACCGGAGCCACCACGGTTAGCGCCGGCACCCTCCGGATCAACGGCAGCACCACCGGTTCCAACGTCACCGTGCAGAGCGCCGCAGCCCTCGGTGGCAGCGGCACCATCACCGGCAACCTCTCCTTCCTAACCGGCGGCATCCTCGAGCACGGAGCGCTGGGCAGCGCGCCCCTTGCCGTCACCGGAAATCTAACGTTCGGAACCAATGCCGTCGTCCGTCCGCCTGACGGCATCGTCATCACACCCGGCACCTACACGATCCTCACTTACACCGGCACGCGCACCGGCACACCGGCCCTCTCATGGCAGGCACCCGTGGGCTCCACTCTCGTCGCCACTTTCGACATCGCCACCGCGGGAATCGTCAGCATGACCCTCACCCAGTCACCGGGAATCGCCAACCTCTTCTGGACGGGAAATCTCAGCGCCAACTGGGAAACCGCCACCGCCAACTGGACCGATGGATCCAGCAACCTGGTTTTCACCAACGAGTCCACCGCCTCGTTCACGGATAGCGGCATCGCCACCTCACCCATCAACCTCGCCCTCGACCTCGAACCCGTGGAAGTCGTCTTCGATTCCACGAAAAACTACACCCTCGCCGGCACCGGAAAAATCATCGGTGATGCCACGCTCACGAAAGCAGGCACCGGCACCCTCACCGTTTCCAATGCCCATACCTATGCCGGCGGCACCTATCTCCAGGGCGGCACTCTCTACGCCAACACCGACGTCGCCATGGCCGCCATCGGCGCTGGTCCCGTCATTTTTCAAGGCGGCACGCTCCAACAGTTGGAAAACACCTCCACTTACAGCGCCGCGAACTACACTATGCAGGTTCCCGCCGGCCAAACCGGCACGCTCCGATGCGACTCGCGCATGGATCTATCAGGCCCCCTCACCGGGTCCGGCACCTTTAATGTTTACGTCCCGTGGGTGCGCTTCAAATACCTCGGCGACTGGTCCGCCTTCACCGGAACCATCAACGTCATTACCGATGCCGACGGCGGCCTGTTCCGGATCGCCAACGCCGCCGGCCTTCCCGCCACCAACGTCTCGCTGGCCACCAAGGCCACCCTGCTGAGCTTCCTGAACTACAGCCACACCATGCCCGTCGGCTGTCTATCCGGAGTTGCCGGTTCCTATCTATCAGGCAGCACGCCGGACAACAACAACCCGCCCTCCGGCACCGTGGTCACCTGGCAGATCGGTGGGAGAAACCTCGATTCCACCTTCGCAGGCATCATCCAGAACGGCAACGGCACCAGCCTCACCGCCTTGCAGAAAACCGGCACCGCGAATCTCACGCTCGCCGGAGTGAACACCTACACCGGAACCACTGTGGTGAATGCAGGCAAACTCACCGTCACCGGCTCCCTCGCGAACACCGCCACCACTATCGCCACCACTGGCACCCTCGGCGGCAGCGGCACCATCGGCGGCGCGGTCACCTGCCACGGCACCCTCGCCCCCGGCACTTCCGCCGGGACGCTCACGCTGTCCAATGGACTCGTCCTCACCCCCACCAGCGTCCTCCACTACGAACTCGGCACCACCTCGGACCGCACCAACGTCACCGGAGATCTCACTCTCGCAGGCACCCTCAACATCACCGCCACCTCCGGATTCGCGGTCGGCAGCTACACCCTCATTTCCTACACCGGAGTCCTCACCGACGAGGACGGCCTGCAAATCGGCACCCTGCCTGCCGGATTCGAGGCCAGCGTCAGCACGTCCACCGCCGGACAGGTAAGGCTCATCGTCACTCCCATCCTCACCGCTTTCGAGGAATGGCAGATCGCCCACTTCGGCAGCACCACCCATCCGGACGCCGCCGCCACCGCAGATCCCGATGGCGACGGCACCTCTAACGAAACCGAGTTCCGCCTCGGCCTCGATCCGAAAAACGGCAGCTCCTCCTTCAAAGCCACCGGCACCCTAGCCAACGGCGATTTCACCCTCACCTGGCCCTCCGCCGCCGGGCTCGTCTTCGAAGTCCGCCGCAGCGCCACCCTCACCGGGCCTTGGGAACTTCTCGATACGCTCGCCCCCATCACTCCCGGTCCGGCCAGCTACACCGACACAGCCCAATTGCAGCCGCACGGCTTCTATCGGATCATCCTGCTTCCTTGAAATTTTCCCGACGGAAGACATCGTCAAATTTCTCTCCAATCCAATGCCTTGTTTGCCAGAGGCAAACGGGTCTACATCCGGGGGGGGCGGAGGGATTTTCGCATTTCCCATCGCAGCCCCCCCGACAACGCAGAATCGGCTGGAAGCTTGGCATGGCGGGGGCTAGTAATCGCCGATGAAACGGGCTCTTTGTATCGTGTTGGATTCGGTCGGTTGTGGGGATGCGCCGGATGCAGCAGACTATGGCGACAGCGGCGCGAATACTCTGGGGCACTTGTACGGGAACATTCCCGGCTTCTCGCTCCCCCATCTGGAATCCCTGGGGCTGGCTGAAGTGCTTGCGCTTTCTGGGACGGTTCGGACGCTGGAAAATGCCTCTTGGGCCCGGCTGACGGAGACCTCCGCGGGCAAGGACACAACCACCGGGCATTGGGAACTGATGGGCTGCGCGCTGGACGAACCGTTCGCGACCTTCGAAGTCTTTCCCGATGACATCGTGGCCGAGTTGGAACAACGCGGTGGGGTGAAGTTCATCGGAAATCGCGCGTCGTCCGGAACGGAGATTCTCGTTCAGTTAGGCGAGGAACATCTGCGCAACGGCAACCCCATTCTCTACACCAGCGCCGACAGCGTGCTCCAGATCGCGGCGCATGAGGAAGTGTTCGGACTGGAGCGTTTGTGGAAACTTTGCAAAACGGCAAGGGCGCTGCTGGACGAGCGCGGGATCCGGATCGGCCGGGTGATCGCGCGGCCGTTTCTCGGCACATCGGCGGCGGATTTCAAACGCACGGGGAACCGCCACGATTACTCGCTGATGCCGGGCGAGACCGTGCTGAACCGGTTGCAGGACGCGGGCGTGACGACGATCGGCGTGGGGAAAATCTCGGACATCTTCGCCGACTCGGGCATTTCCGAATCGCATCCCACCAAATCAAATGCCGAAGGCATGCAAATGATCGACCGGCTGTGGGCGGAGAAACGCGGGGAGCCGCATTTCATCTTCGCGAACCTCGTAGACTTCGATTCCCTCTACGGCCACCGCCGAGATCCGGAGGGCTACGCGGAATGCCTGCGTGAGTTCGATGATTGGCTGGGCGGCTTCATCGAGCGGGTGTTGCCCGGCGATCTCGTCATCCTAACCGCCGACCACGGGAACGATCCCTATCACCCGGGAACCGATCACACCCGCGAGCAGGTGCCGGTGCTGGTGCTGGGAAGGAAGGTGACCGATGGAAGATTTTCAAACATCGCCGGTTGGGTGGAAGAGCGGCTGATAGAGCTGTAGCGGTCGCAATTTCAAGGAGCGGCGGAATCTGTCCGCCGAAGCCCCTGAGATGACGATGGGTGGAGGCAAGCCGCTTTTCATCGGCTTTCCATGGGCATGGCGGTCGGATACCGCCACTCCTTGTGGCAAGAGCCTTGGCGCGTATCATGGGCATCGACGCTACAGATCATCTCTTTGGCACCGCTCGCGTGGCACCGGTGGAGATTCCGCCGTCGATGAGGAGGAGTTGGCCGGTCATGTAGCGGCTCTCCTCGGAGGCGAGGAAGACTAACGGGCCATCGAGATCGCCGGTCTGGCCGGGGCGTTTCAGCGGGATGCGGTCGCTGAGGTATTCCACCCATTCCTTGTCCTCATACATCACGGCGTTCTGCGCGGTTTTGAACCACCCGGGCGCGAGGCAGTTCACGGTGATGCCGTGCACGCCCCAATCGTCGGCCAGGCTCATCGTGAGCTGTTTGGTGCCGCCGCGGCTGGCGCAGTAGGGCGCGAGTCCCGCGTAACCGGCGACGGAAGTGACCGAGCCGATGTTGATGATGCGGCCATATTTCGCCGGGATCATGAATTGCGCGGCCACCTGTTGGGCGACGAAGAAGGTGCCGCGCAGGTTGGTGTCTATGACGAGATTCCAATCGTCCCAGGTGATGTCCGTGGCCGGCTTGCGGACGTTGCAGCCGGCGTTGTTGACGAGGATGTCGATGCGCTCCACCTGCGATTTCATTTCGCTAACGGCGGATTGGATGCTCTCGAACAAACCCACATCGAGAACCACTGGGAAAAACTTCCGCCCTAACGATTCCACCTGCGAGCGGATGCCCTCGAGCGCCGCCAGATTACGGCTGGTGCCGATGATGTCCGCGCCGGCTTCGGCGAGAGTGAGGGCGAAGCGTTCGCCGAGGCCGCGGCTGGTGCCGGTGACGAGGGCCGTTTGGCCGGTGAGATCGAAGGACTTCATGGTTTTAAAATGACTTTGAGCAGGCCTTCGGTGTTGTTGGCGAGACGGGCGAACCATTCCCCTCCCCCGGCTAACGGAACGGAGGCGCTGAGCAGCGGCTCGACCTGAATGGAGCCGTCCCCGATGCGGCGGATGGCTTCGGGATATTCTCCGGCACAGGCACACGAGCCTTTCAGCGTGATCTGGCGGGTGACGACTTCCTGAAGCGGCATCGGCACGCTTGGTTGGAGATTTCCAACAAGCACCACCGTGCCGCCCTTGCAAACGCTGCGGATGGCGAGATCCACCGGGGCCGCCGCTCCGACGACTTCGAAGGCAACATGCGCGCCGTCGCCGCCGCAAATTTTCCGGAGATGGGCGGCGAGGTTTTCCTGTTTGGCGGAGAAGGTTTCGGACGCGCCGAGTTTTTTCGCCAGGGCGAGACGGGATTCGTCGAGGTCCACGGCGATGACCGTCTGCCATCCGCGGGCCTTGAGCGCCTGAACGACTAACAACCCGATCAGTCCGGCACCGATGACGATGGCGGGCTTGTCGAAAGTTTCCGGTGCGAGATTCACCGCGTGCAGCGCGATGGCGACCGGTTCGGCGAACGCGGCTTTTTCAAACGACAATGAATCCGGAATGCGGTGCAGAATTCTAGCAGGCAGCACGACCTGCTCCGCGAAACAACCATGACGCCGGTAGTCGCCGCAGGAAACGCCGAGCACCTTCCGGTTCGCGCAAAGGTTGAAATTCCCCCGCTGGCACTCGGCGCATTCGCCGCAGAACTCGGTGGAATCGAAGGTCACGCGGTCGCCGACTTTCCAATCTCCCGCATCGCCACCGAGCTCGGAAATCACGCCCGCCGCCTCATGCCCCATCACGATCGGCGGGATACGCCGGCCGCTGCGGCCATCCATTCCGTGGATGTCGCTGCCGCAAATGCCGCAGGCTTGCACCTCGATCCGCACCTCGCCCGGGCCGGGTGCTGGCGTGGGAACGTCGGTGTAATCAAAAGTCGAGGGCGCGGTGAGTAGCAGGGCTTTCATGCTGCCGGAAAAGGGTTTGGGATTTCCATCACGCGATCCATTAGCAGGCCGTTCCCGGAATCGGCAATCCCAACTTCATATTTGAAATCAAATGACGGAAACCCGACGCTCCGCCCATGGAAAAACCGCGCGTGGTCATCGTCATGGGAGTCGCCGGATCGGGAAAATCGACCATCGGCGAGCTGTTGGCAGCCCGGAACGGTGGAGAATTCCACGACGCGGACGATTTCCACCCGCCGGAGAACGTTGCGAAAATGGCTTCCGGCATTCCGCTCAATGACGCCGACCGCGCGCCGTGGCTCACTCGTCTCTGGCGTGAAGTCGTCGATGCCACCCCGGCCGGCAAATTTTCCGTGCTCGCCTGTTCCGCGCTGAAACGCAGCTACCGCGGGCAACTCGGCGTGGGCTCCGGTGGCGTGGCGCTGGTTTACCTCAAGGGCGATACCGCCACCCTCACGGAGCGTCTCGCCGGGCGCGCCGGGCATTTCATGAAGGCTGGAATGTTAGACAGCCAGCTCGCCACGCTGGAGGAACCGTCCGCCGCGGAAGGCATCACGGTGGACATCACCGGCACGGTCGAGGAAATCGTAAGCACCATTGAGACGGAGCTGGGCTTGCGTTTTTCTTCAACGCCGCCAGACTCCGCGGCGTGATGCCCTTGCTCGACGTCCGGAATCTCACTACCCGCTTCCATACCCGCAACGGCATTGTCCACGCGGTGGAAAACGTTTCCTTTACCGTTGATCCCGGCCAGACCCTCGGCATCGTCGGCGAATCCGGCTCGGGGAAATCGGTGACCTGTTATTCGCTACTCGGGCTGATCCCGCAACCTCCCGGCCGCATCCACGGCGGGCAGGCGATGTTCGACGGCATCGACCTCCTCAAGGCCTCCGAGAAACAGCTCCGCAAGATCCGCGGCAAGCGCATTTCCATGATCTTCCAAGACCCGATGACCTCGCTCAACCCCTTCATGAAGGTGAGCACGCAACTCACCGAGCCACTGGCCCTTCACGAAAACTGCACCGGCAAGGAAGCGTTGCATCGCGCCATCGACGCGCTCGCCGAGGTCGGCATCCCGGAGCCGGAGAAACGCATCCACTCCTATCCGCACGAGTTCTCCGGCGGTATGCGCCAGCGCGTGATGATCGCCATGGCCCTCATCACCCGGCCCGAACTCCTCATCTGTGACGAACCCACCACCGCTCTCGACGTGACGGTGCAGAAGCAGGTGTTAGACCTGATCCGCGAGCGCCAGCGCGAACTCGGCACCGCCGTCATCTTCATCACCCACGATCTCGCCGTCGTTTCGGAAATGTGCGACAAGATCAACGTGATGTATGCCGGACGCATCGTCGAAAGCGCGGAGAAATCCGAACTCTTCCGCCACCCGCTGCACGCCTACACCCGCTCGTTGCTGAAATCCATTCCTGCCAGCCATCCCAAGGGCGAACCGCTTTACACCATCCCCGGCCTGCCGCCCGATCTCTCGCGACCCGCCCCCGGCTGCTCTTTCCAGCCGCGAAATCGCATGGGAAAACCGGAACTCTGCCTGATGGAGAAATCCCCGCCGCTCGATGAGATCGAACCCGGTCATTTCGCGCAGAATTGTCCCGGGTGTCTGGCAGGTGTGTAAGGATGATCGCAGAGATGAGGGAATTGCTTCGGTTGTAGCGGCGTCTAATGACCATCGGATTCCCACGCGGAACCAGAAGCACAAGCGCGATGGAACGTGAAATTCCCCGCTCTTGCCGGCTGCTCCGGATTACGGGACCGACACGCGGCCATCTTCCCCTTGCGCGGTTGCTGATTTGGCGTATCCGGGAGAGTCCATGCCGGGCGGCAACGCAACGTCCCGCACGAAAATCACATCACACAATCCCATTTCCATGACCACCCGCACCGCAATCTTCCCCGAACACCCGCACGCCCTGTATCGCGAACACGGCTACTCCCCCGCCATCCGCTCCGGCGATCTCCTTTTCGTCTCCGGCATGGTCGGTGCCCGTGAGGACGGCAGCCCGGAGCCGGACTTGAAGGCGCAGATCCAACTCGCCTTCGACAACCTCCATGGCGTTCTCGAAGCGGCCGGATGCACCTTCGACGACGTGGTGGACTTCACCTTGTTTCTCATCGACCCGGACGCCAGTGTCGGCTTCGCGCTGGAGGCTATGAAAAAGGCTTTTACCGAACCGGCACCGAACGTCACCGCCGTGGGCGTGAACTGGCTCGCGGGATTTCAGTTTGAAATCAAGGTCACCGCGAGAATTCCGGCGAGGTAGGGCACCGGAGGAGGAACACCGTCTGATAGATATTCGCCAGTTGAGCCGGGCGAAAATCCCATCAATGCCCGTCGCCCCGGGCGAGCAACTCCGCCTCTTCCTCGTGAGAGTGGATTTGCAGGGAAACCTGCACGCCTTCCTTCTCCGCCGCCGCTTTCAAGACGCTCCGGATCGCCGAGGCGGTGAAGCCGTTCCGGCCGATGAGCATCGCCACATCCTGCTTGGCGAGGACGAGCTTGAACCGCAGTTTCTTGGGGCCGAGTTCCGCCACCTTGAGCTGCGCCTGGCTCGGGTCGTCGATCAAATTGACGGCGACGTATTGAAGGAAATTTTTCAAGCGATCGGTCACTGCCTGCATAGTACGCAAAGGATGGAGCCAACATGAGCACTCCGCAAGCCAAGGTTCGGTTTCCGCCAACCTGCAGGACAAATGTCCGTATCGAAAAAAATTCCCATTCCAGAATGCGGAGAAGCTGTTCCGATGACCCTTCTTCCATGCTCCCGCCACAGGCTCGCCACTCCTCCCAGTTTATATAGGTCCGCGGACTTTGATAGGTGCTCCCTTGACGGAAAAAAGGAAAAGACTAGGTTTCGGATGAGTTCGCCGAAGTGAAACCCTCTCAAATAGGAGGCTTTTTGAAAAAACGGAATTGTCGGATGCGAGACGCATCCCCCTTCCCCCCCGGCAGAACCAAACCCGAATCACCCAATGTTCCGACGCGTTCTCACTGCCACTCTGATTTTTCATGGCTGCGCACTGATCGAACCTTGTTTCGCGTCCCCGGACTCGGTGGTGGTTTTCAATGAGGTGAATTACAATCCGCTCGGCACGTCCGAAACCGGCGAGTGGATCGAAGTTTTCAACCAAATGGGCATCAAGGTCGATGTCTCCGGTTGGAGAATCGATGGCGTGGGATACACGTTTCCTGCCGGAACAATTTTGAATCCGGGTGCCTATGCCGTCATTGCGAAGACGCCGGGCGCTGGACAACTGGGCCCGTATTCGGGTGCCCTCGACAACGGTGGGGAAACACTCCGTCTCATCAACCAAAGCGACCGGATGATGGACGAACTGAGTTTCGACGACAACGCTCCGTGGCCGGTCGGGCCCGACAACTCGGGCAGCACTCTGGCAAAACTCCAGCCCGACACCGCGAGCGGCGAGCCGTCATTATGGGCCGTTTCCAGCCAGACCAACGGCACTCCCGGCGCGCTTAATTTTCCGACACCGCCATCGTCCACCGGTCTTCGTTTCAACGAAATCCAATCCGCCTCCGCGACGACCTTCGGGGTAGAACTCACGAACACCGGTGCCGCATCAGCCAACGTCGGGGGCCTGATCCTCTCGGTGGAGGGCGATCCGCTGCGCCAATACACGATTC
The DNA here is from genome assembly GCA_040386755.1 of Verrucomicrobiota bacterium. Taxonomy (GTDB): domain Bacteria; phylum Verrucomicrobiota; class Verrucomicrobiia; order Verrucomicrobiales; family Akkermansiaceae; genus Luteolibacter. The sequence continues at coordinate 315,533 of JAZKEY010000003.1, forward strand.
CGGCGGGCTCCCTCGCTGCGGGCGGATTCATGTGGATCACCGAAGGCACGCTGGGATTCCGCCCGGCCAATGGGGCGAAGCTGTTTCTTTACGACGCCACCAAATCCGCCGTGGTGGATTCGCGCGAGGCTACTAACAAACTCCGCGGCCGCGCGGCGGAAAAAGCCGGTGCCTGGCTCTATCCGAATGCGGTGACGCCGGGGGCCGCCAACACGTTCGCATTCTCCTCCGCAGTGGTCATCAGCGAGATCCAATACAATCCTCCCGCGTTGCCACCGGTCAGCGCGGTGGCGGCTGTCTATCAGGCCGTACCGCTCATCGCCCACGGTGCCGCGTGGCGGTACAATGCCGCGGACGAAAACCTTTCCGCCAGCTGGGCCGCGACTGCTCACCCCGTGAGCGGAAACTGGGTTTCGGGTTTCTCACCCATCGGCAGGGAGACATCGAGCCTGCCGCTTCCGATCGCCACCACGCTCGCCAATTACAGCGCCACCACGGTGACCTACTATTTCGAGCGGGAGTTCACGCTCACCCAGGCGCAACTCAACTCGACGCAATCCCTCGAAATCGTCCATCAAATCGACGATGGCGCGGTCTTCTATCTGAATGGCACGGAGATCCATCGTTTCAACATGCCCGAGGGCGACGTGGGACCGGAAACCCAAACGCCGGGGAGTGTGGACAACGCCGCACTCGTGACGACGGTATTGCCCAACACCGGACTGGTCGCCGGCAGCAACCGCATTTCGGTGGAAGTCCACCAAGTCCACACGAGCAGCACCGACCTGGTCTTCGGATTGAAACTGGATGCCTTGACGCTGGTCACGCCCGCCATTCCGGCACAGCCAATGCGCGATTCCAACAACCAGTGGGTGGAAATCGCCAATCGCACCGCTGGCACCGTCGATCTGTCAGGTTGGAGTTTCAAAGAAGGCATCAACTTCACCTTCCCTGCCTCCACCACGCTCGCCCCTGGCGAACACGCCTGTGTCGTGCGGGATCCCGCTCTTTTTTCCGCCGGCTATCCGACCGCCCGCGTGCTGGGAACCTTCACCGGGAGCCTCGCCCGGTCCGGTGAGAATCTCGTGCTATCAGATACCGCGGAAAATCCGGTGGACGAGGTTCGTTATTACGATGGAGGCCAATGGGCCGAGTTCGCGGACGGCGGCGGCGCGAGCATGGAACTCCGGGATCTCGATGCCGACAACTCCACTGGCGGAGCGTGGGCCGCCAGTGATGAAAGCTCCAGGACGGCTTGGAAAACCTACACCTACACAGCGACCGCCGCTGTTAGCAAGGGCTCGGACACGCAGTGGGCGGAGTTCAACTTCGGCATGCTCGCCGCGGGTGAAATCTGGATCGACGACGTGAGCGTCATCGAGAACGGCACCACTCAGAAGCTGGTGGACACCGGTTTCGACACCGCCGCGCGCTGGCGGTTGCGTGGCAACCACCGCCACAGCGAGATCATCAGCGAACCGGGAAACAGCGGGAACAAGATCCTGCGCCTCGTCGCCACCGGCCCGACCGAGCACATGCACAACCAGATCGAGACGACGCTGGCGAGCTCCATCGTCAACGGCCGCACCTATCAGATTTCGTTCCGCGCGCTCTGGGTGACCGGCATGAGCCAGCTCCACACCCGGCTCTATTTCAACCGCGTGGCGAAAATGAACGTCATCGACCGCCCCGCCGATCCGGGAACGCCCTCCGCGCCGAATTCACGGGCCGTCGCCAATGCGGGTCCGACGTTTTCCTCGCTGAAGCACTCGCCCGCCGTGCCGACGTTCACGCAGACCACGACCATCACCGCCTCCGCCTCGGATCCGGATGCCATCACCGACATGACCTTGTTCTACTCGGTGAACGGCGCGGTATTCTCAAGCACCTCGATGGCATTCGTGAACGGTCTCTATCAGGGAACCGTTCCCAACCAGGCGCAAGGTGCCACCGTCCAGTTTTACCTGCGGGGGACCGACAGCCTTGGAGCGATTTCCTATTACCCCGCCGCTGGCCCGGCTTCAAGAGCGCTATACCGCGTGAACGATGGCACGGCGGCCACCAACGGCCTTCATAATTTCCGCCTGATCACAACCATCGCGGACAAAAACTTCATGCACGTCAACACGGAAGTCATGAGCAACGACCGCATCGAAGCCACGGTCATCGACCGCGAGGGCGACATCTACTACGGCGCGGGAGTCCGGCTGAAAAGCAGCGAGCGCGGACGCAACCAAGTCGGCCGTGTAGGGTATAACATCGACTTTCCGCCCGATGGATTGTTCCGAGGCGTCCACGACGGTGTCGCCATCGACCGCTCCGAAGGCGGATCTCCCGGCCAGATGGAGCTGCTTTTCGACATGATGATTTCCAACTCCGGAGGACCTATCAGCCGCTACAACGATCTCATCAAGATCCTCTCGCCCAACAGCTCGCTCACCGGCACGGCCCTGCTCCAGATGGCCCGCTACGATGACGTGTTTCTCGATGAACAGTTTGAAGACGGTGGAGATGGCTCCCTTTATGAGTATGAACTCATCTACTTTCCGACGACCGCGAACGCTTCAGGAGCCAAGCTGCCGGAACCTGACGATGTCCGCGGCGTCTCGATTTCCAACCTAGGCGATGACATCGAAAACTATCGATGGAACTTCCTCAACAAGATCAACCGCGAGGCCGAGAACTACGCGCCCATCATCAATTACTGCAAGCTCTTCAGCCTTTCCGGGGCCACCTTCGAATCAGCGCTTCCCGCCACGATTGATCTCGATCCCTGGTTCCGCGGGATGGCCTACGCGGTCCTCACCGGTGCGCCTGACAATGCTGGCTCCGGGAGCGGGCACAACGGCATCTATTACGCCCGTCCGGATGGCAGGATCATTTTCTTTCCCCATGACATGGACTATTCGACCGTCGTCAACGCGAGCATCTTCGCCAATGGCGAGTGCTCCAGGCTCACCATCGATCCCGTCCGCAAGCGGATGTATCTCGGGCACCTCCATGACATCATTTCCACCACTTATAACAACAGCTACATGTCGATCTGGTCGAACCACTTCGCCACGCTCGATCCCGCGCAGAACTGGTCCACGGAGTTGACCGCGATGACCAACCGTTCGAATTATGTGCTCACCCAGATCAACGCGCAGATCGGCCAGCTCCCTTTTGCCATCACCACGCCTTCGCCCCTCACCGTGGGTGGTGCCTCCGCTACGATTTCCGGAAGCGGCTGGGTCAATGTTAGAAATCTCCGCATCGCCGGCAGCACCACGCCGCTCGCCGTAACATGGACCGGCGCCTCGACCTGGCAAGTCACGATCCCGGTGGCGGCGGGAACACAGACCGTCACCCTCGAAGCGTTGAATTTCTCCGGAACGTTGATCGGCAGCGCCGCCATCGTCATCAACTCCACCACCATCATCGAGCCCGGCTCCGCGGCAAATCTGGTCATTTCGGAAATCATGTATCACCCCGCCGCTCCGACTCCTTCGGAAGTCACCGCGGGCTTCACGGATGAAGAGCAGTTCGAGTTCATCGAGCTGATGAACATCAGCGCCAACCCGGTCAACCTCACCGGCGTTCGTTTCATCAACTCCCTAGAGTACGATTTCGCGCCCGGCACCACCCTCGCACCGGGCGCGAGGATCGCCGTCGCACGAAATCGCAATGCATTCCTTTTCCGCCATGCGGAATCGTCGGCGCAGCTCGCCAGCGGCGCGTTCCTCAATGGCACTGGTCTGAACAATGGCGGTGAACCCCTGATGCTCGTCGCCTCTGCAGGCGGCGACATCCGGAACTTCGCCTACGACGACATCGCCCCGTGGCCGCTATCAGCCGATGGCGACGGCTACAGCCTCGTCCTCGTCGCCCCCACCGCCAATCCGGATCACAGCCTCGGCACTAACTGGCGGGCAAGTTCACTCCCCAAAGGCACCCCCGGCTCTACCGACTCGCAAACGTTCACCGGAGTTTACGACGCGGACAGCGATCATGACGGTTTGCCGAGGTTGGTGGAGCACGCCCTCGGCAGCAGCGATCTGGGAAGCAATTCCAGCGGCATTTCCATGACCAAGGGAGTCGATGGCTACGTCACGGTCACCTACACACTGGACTTGGCAGCGGATGACGTGGTGAGTGAGATTCAATCCTCCGATGACATGACCGATTGGAGCTCCGCATTCTCCGTGATCTCCTCAACCCCAACCGGCGAAGGCACCGTCGTCATCACCGTGCGCTCGCAATCCCCTGCTACGGGAGAATTCTTCATCCGTCTCTCGGTTCGCACCCGCTGAGCTGCCCCCAAGGAGTGGCGGAATCCGACCGCCGGGTGCATGTGGTGACAATGAGGTGAGATGAATCGCTAAACATTGGCTTCCCATGCACCCGGCGGACGGATTCCGCCGATCCTTGAGGAAATCCCTCCCACGGCATTTTGCACACTTGCCACATCCCAAGGTGCCCGCCATTTTCCCGCGCATGTCACGCAGCCACCGCATCACGATCCTCGCCGGAGACGGCATCGGCCCCGAAGTCATGGCCGAATCCCTCCGCCTCCTTGACGCCGTTGAGGCGAAATTCGGATTCACCGTCGCCCGCACCGAGCACCTTGTCGGCGGCGCAGCCATCGATGCCACTGGTCACCCGCTTCCACCGGAAACCGTCGCCGCCAGCGAGGCTGCGGACGCGATCCTCTTCGGCTCCGTCGGCGGACCGAAATGGGAATCCCTGCCACCCGACATCCAGCCGGAACGCGGCGCTCTTCTTCCGCTGCGCAAACACTTCGGTCTCTTCGCCAACCTCCGCCCCGGCGTCTGCCTCCCTGCCCTCACCCACGCCTCGCCGGTCAAACAGGAACTCATCGCCGACGGCTTTGACGTCCTCTGCGTCCGCGAGCTAACCGGTGGCGTCTATTTTGGCACGCCCAAAGGCCGCGAGGAACGCAATGGCGAGCCCGTCGCCTTCGACACCATGGTTTACATGAAGAGCGAAATCCAGCGCATCGCCCGCGTCGCCTTCACCGCCGCCATGGGCCGGAAAAAACAACTGCTCTCCGTGGACAAGGCGAACGTCCTCGCCTCCTCCGTCCTCTGGCGCGAGACCGTCGTGGAAATCGCCAAGGAGTTCCCGGAAGTCCAGCTCTCCCACATGTATGTGGACAACGCCGCCATGCAGCTCATCAAGCGTCCCGGCTCGTTCGATGTGTTAGTCACCGAAAACCTCTTCGGCGACATTCTATCCGATGAGATGGCGATGATCTCCGGTTCGCTCGGCATGTTGCCCTCCGCCTCGTTAGGAAAACAGCGCGAGGACGGCCTCTACTTCGGTCTCTACGAACCGTCCGGCGGCTCTGCTCCCGACATCGCCGGCCAAGGCATCGCCAACCCGATCGCCCAGATTCTATCACTCGCCATGCTGTTGCGTTTCTCCCTCGGGGAAATCGAAGCCGCCGACGCGATCGAAGCCGCCGTCGCCAGGACCATCGCCGACGGCTTCCGCACCGGCGATATCGCCACCAGCCAGCCGGGCGAAACGAAAGTCGGCACCAATGGCATGGGTGACGCGGTGCTGGCGAGACTATAAGCCATTGGCAACAATCACCCAAGCAGCCCCATGTATGTTAACCAGCATGAGCTGAGCCGACTTATTTTGGCATTTGAAGTCGAGGCGGCACTATTTCATGACCTGAGGTTTACACGCTATTGGCTAACACAGTCTCTTCCCGTCTGCGATAGGAAATTCGACCAGTCAAATCACATGATCAGGCTGTGGCAATATTTCGGTTTGATTGAGCGTAAAAAAGTCGCAGAGACACTTAAGAAATCCATCCAAACAAGCGACTTTCAATGGGGATTAAGAGGTGCCGAAATAACTTCATTTGGTCTCATCGAGGGTGATACTACAGACAAATTCGTCCGGATGGCCAAGCGCTGCGCTGCATTATTTGACAAGAAAACCCGAGAGGAGCTTTGCAGCAAGACGGTTAAGGAAATATGCCATGAAGAGAAAGAGGGCTATCTGCCGATCGCTAGCACCAATTCTGATCCTTTGGCAATATGGCTAAATTATCTATTATACCACCTCTCGTTGACCGATCCGGGAAGTGAAAAGAATGAACAGATCTCACCCGATCCATACACTCTGTCATTACTCGCTCTGGAAAGGATTAAAGACGAGGCTACGATAGGAAAATCAGACCGATCGTATTCCGACGTCACGGAACTGGTCTTTCATGTCGCGCTCTCGTTCACTGGGGAGAAACGCCGCGTTGTTTCGAAGGTAGCTGACCACCTCCGAGACCACTGGGGCAAGGATTCGCTGTTCTACGATTTTGACTATCAGGCACAGCTTTCCAGAGCTAATCTCGATCTTCTTCTCCAGGATATTTATTCCAACCGTGCTCGCCTAATCGTAGTTTTTCTGAGTGAAGAATATCAAAGCAAGGAGTGGTGCGGATTGGAATGGAGGGCGATTAGGGATCTCATTAAGCGTCGTGAAGACTCCAAGGTGATGTTCGTTAAACTCGAAGATTTTAGACTCGATGGCCTATTTTCGGGCGACGGATACTTAGACGCGACCAAGCTAACCCCAAGGCGAATTGCCGATTTCATAATCGAACGCGCAGCTGATCCGAAGCTTCGAGCATGATTAGCCGATCTACAAATTCCCAACGATTACTCCCCCACACCAGGGATTTCGTTTTCAAGATTTGATCAACGCAGCCGCGTAGAAACCGTCGTAGCCGGTGGCGGCTGGGGAGACGGGGCATTCCTCCAGCAGGGTAAAGCCGCCTTTTTCCAACAGCTTGTCGATGGCGGCGCGGTTTTCCGATGGGAGGATGGAGCAGGTGGCGTAAACGAGGCGGCCGCCGGGCTTGAGCATGGCGGTGTATTGGTCCAACAGCTCGGCCTGGATGCCGCGGAGGCGGTCGATGGCGGCGGGCTTGAGACGCCACTTGAGGTCGGGCTGGCGCTTGAGGGTGCCGAGGCCGGAGCACGGGGCATCGATGAGCAGGCGGTCGGCGACTTCGGCGAATTCCGTGGCGGTGGTGGCTTTGATTTCCTTGGCCTTGATGCACTTGTTGGCGTTGGCGCGTTTGGCGCGACGTTCGAGTTCGACGAGTTTTTTCGAATCGATGTCCATGCCGAAGACGCGGCCGTCGCCTTTCATGAGCGCGGCGAGGTGGAGGGATTTTCCGCCGGCACCTGAGCAGGCGTCGATGATGCGTTCACCGGGTTGGGGATCGACGAGCGGGGCGATGGTTTGTGAGCCGGCGTCCTGGATTTCCACACGGCCGTCGAGGCGGAGGGTTTTCGGCAGGGATTTGCCGGGGGCGAGGACGAGGGCATCGGGCAGGCCGGGGACTTCGGTGGCGGTGATGTTGAAAGAGGCGAGCCAGGCGATGGCTTCCGGACGGGTGGTGCGGAGGGTGTTGACGCGGAGGAAGATGGAGGCGCGCTGGTTGAGAGCGGCGAGTTCGGCGTCCCAGGCATCGCCGAGTTCGGCGGCACCGAGGGCGTCGAGCCAGTCGGGGATGGACTCGCGGACGGCACGGGGTTGGTCGGCGAGTTCGGCTTCGCGGGCTTTCATTTCCTCGGCGGATTTGCCGTTGTAGGCCCACCATTCGGGGATTTCGTAGCCCATGCGGACCCACTGGGCAGCGCAGAGGGCGGTGGTTTCCTCGCTATCGACAAGGAAACTGAGGGCACGCCGCCAACGGGCGACCTCGAAGACGGTCTCGGCGATGAAACTGCGGTCGCGCTTGCCCCACTTCGGGTTTTCCTCGAAGGCGGTGGCGAGTTCGTGATCGAGGACCTTGTGCTCGCGGAAGACGGACTTGGCGATGTTGGAAGCGGCCTCGGCGAGGATGCGGTGCATTTTCATGGAGGCGGACCGTTCCCTAAAGCGGGCGATGTGGCAAACGAAACGAAGGCGCGAGTGCCGATTGGCGTCTCCGCAACGACGATAGCGGCCTCGTTCAACCTGCAGGAACCACGATGAATGTAGGAAGTCCGTGGTCTGTCGCAACAGCCGAAATCGTTTTGGATTCCTGCTTTTGGGTAGAGCGATCACGGATCCAGAAATCCACCCGCTGCCGGCTCACGATCGAACCCGCTAGTTCATAGGTCTTTCCCGCTTGGATCTTAATCGGAATCGTTGCTTCCGCGGAAAGCATTCCATGCCCGGGCTCACCATGGAACACCGCCACGGTCATCCGATGATCACCCGGAATGACCGCGATACCTTTTTCGCCGGTTGGGAAGCGCACGGTCCTCCCGCGGGCCATCCCGTCAATTCCACCCAAGAGATACTCGGTGCGCGTGAGAAACGGTGTTTTGGGTTTGTAGCTGGGCAAAAACAACGCCGATTTCGACAAGTCCGGAGGGCCTTGTGGATAGAGCGGCCCGGTAGCACATGAAACGAGCAAGATGGCGGCAAGCAGGGCGAAAAAGGATTTCATGGGCTGACACATCTGGATCAACGCCAGCCACGTGTCGAATCCAAATGGGAACAAAGTTTTTTCAAACCCGTTTGTCCTCCCGTTGCCCGTAATTTCAGGTGTGCCGCCTTGCCCTCATCCTTCCGACCCGCGATTCTCCCAGCATGAGCCAAGACGTTGTTTCCCTTCTCCAGCAACTAGTGCGAATCCCATCGGTGAATCCCGACAACGCGCCGGGCACCGAGCAGATCGGTGAGGAAACGATCGCGGTGTTTCTATCAGGCTGGCTGGAGTCCATCGGCGCGGAAGTGGTGCTAGATGAAATCAAGCCGGGCAGGCCGAATCTGATCGCCCGTTTCGCGCCGCTGGATGGCAGGCCGCGGATTTTGTTAGGTCCGCATCTCGACACGGTCGGCGTCGGCGGGATGATCGTCGAGCCGTTCGGTGGGGAAATCCGCGATGGTAAAATCTGGGGCCGTGGATCTTCCGACACGAAAGGCCCGATGGCCGCGATGCTGTGGGCGCTGCACGAGCATCAGTCGATTCTAGCGGATCTACCGGTGGCGGTGGATTTCGTCGCGTTCATGGGCGAGGAATCCGGCCAATGGGGATCCAAGGATTTCGTGAAGAAACATGGCAAGGATTACACCTTCGCGCTGGTCGGCGAACCGACGTCGATGCAGGTCGTCCACGTCACCAAGGGCTCGCTGTGGGCCACGTTGCGGGCGAAAGGCAAAGCCGCCCACAGCTCCCAGCCCGAACGCGGGGAAAACGCCATTTTAAAACTCACCCGCTCGCTCGATCAACTCGACCATCACCTTGGCGCGCAGCTCGCCACCTTCATCCATCCGGTGCTCGGCCGCTCAACGATGAATGTCGGGATGATCCGCGGCGGCGCACGGCCTAACATCGTGCCCGATCTCGCCGAGGCGGAAATCGACATCCGCATCACCCCTGCCCTCGCGGCGGCGGGTGGTGCGTTGAAATTGCTGAAGGAAACCATCGAGTTCCACGACCTGCCGGTCGAAATCGTCAAACCTCACGAAAACCCGCCGATGGAAACGGCCTCCGATCACCCGATGATCCAGGCGCTGCTCGCCACGGATGCAGGGACCGGGCTGGCCGGCGCACCCTGGTTTTCCGATGCCGCCCACCTCTCGAACGGCGGGATTCCGAGCATCTGCATCGGCCCGGGTTCGATCGATCAAGCACACACGGTGGATGAGTTCATCGAAATCGCCGCGCTGGAAGCGGGTGCCCGGTTTTTTTCCGCCTTCATCGGCAACTTGAATCGCCGGGTGGGGTAGACCCTACGATTGCTCCGAACCCGATTTTCAATCCGCGATCATGCCCTCCGATCCCCGATTGCCCGGCGCGCTGAAGCGGCGTGTGACCAGCCTGTTTCTCGTTGCATGGCTGCTCCTGCTTTTTGTGGATGCCATACCGCGCACCTCCCTCATCCACCAACGACTTAAAATCTGGGTGGATCCGTTCCTCGACGTCACCGGACTGTGGCAGGGAACCTGGCAGCTCTTCGCCCCGGAGGCGGACAAGATTGACGTGAGGGTGGCGGCGGAAATCAGCTATGCGGACGGAACCACCCGCTCGTGGAAGTCCCCGGATTGGCGGGACATGTCGAGTTGGCAGAAGTTCGTCAATTTCCGGGCGATGGAATATTATGACAACGTTCGGGGAGACGCCAATTCACCTGCATGGGGAAGCCTGGCGGACTACCTCGCCCGGACCGTTCCGGCAGCGGGTGGACACACCATCAAACCGACGAAGGTGACGCTCGCCCGCCATTGGTCCCTCGTCCCTCCAGTGCAAGAAGGGTTGCACAAACCCTATCGGGAGAGGCGCGCCTTCGAGGGACCTAACGTGCTGTTGGAAAAAAACTACTAACCCATGAGAGTCGCTCCATTCAGTCTGAGGAAATTAGGTTTGCTTTGGGAGCGCTTCTTTTTTCAACCGGCGGACTTGTCGATGTGTGGACTGATTCGCATCGGCTACTCGCTGCTTCTGCTCATCAACGTCCTGGTCTGGGCTCCCGATCTGGAAACGTGGTTCGGCGAACAGGGAGTGCTGCCCTTTGCCATTTCACGGCAGGTGGTCGATCCGGATACCCTCCCCTTCTTCGCATGGCTTCCGAAGACCAACGTTGTGTTGTGGTCATGCTATTCCATGCTGCTCGCGCAGATTGTCGCGCTGTTAGCCGGTTGGCACGCGCGGTTTCAGGCACTCTGCATCTTCATTTGGCTGACTTCGTTCCAGCATCGCAACATGCTCATCTGGGATGGGGAAGATTGGGTGTTCCGGCTGCTGGCATTCTATCTGATTTTCCTGCCGATCGGAGACTTTTACTCCCTTTCCCGGAGTAACCGGAAGGGGGAGGCGCAACCCGATTCCGTCGCAAATCCCATCTGGCCGTTGCGGCTGGTGCAGATCCAGATGACCCTCATCTATGTCTCAAACGTGTGGGAAAAACTCAACGGCTCGGACTGGCTCGACGGGCTTTCGATCTACTATGTCTCGCGATTGGATGACTCGTTCGGGCGCTTTCCGGTCCCCGGTTTTCTCTTTCAGTCACTGGCGGCCATCAAATTCATGACGTGGTCCGTGCTGGTGATCGAATGTTTCGTTCCCATCGGACTTTGGTTCAAGGAAACCCGAAGGGCAGCGCTTCTGCTGGCCGTGGGATTTCACCTGGCCACCGACTACGCGATGAATCTGTTCCTTTTTCATCCGATCATGCTCGTGGGATTGCTGGCCTTCGTCGATCCCGCCGGCGGGCGGAGGTTGCGGGGACGGTGGCGGCCGCAAATGGCTCAGGAGCCCGACTCCAGCCCTTAAAACCGTAGGTTGCGCACCGGAAAATGCCGATTACGATCCGCCATGCCTTTCGCCTGTAGAAACGGCCGTTGCGAGACTCCCTGCTGGATGCGGAAAGTCCTGCTGGCGGCTGGAATTTATCACCTGCTGTTCGCCGTGTGGGCGATCGCCTGGCCGTGCGTCTGGTTCGACTTGATCGGCATGGAGCATCCGAATCACCCGCTGATGTGGCAGGGCGTCGGTCTGGTGATGGGTATTTTCGGGATCGGACTGATGCTTGCCGCGAAGAATCCGATCCAACATTGGATGATCGTGCTGACGGGTTTGGTGAAATTCAGCCTCGGCATCATCGGCTTCAGCACCGCGATTTTCCGGCATGAAATCCCGCTGCGTTCCTTCTGGATGATGTTCGCCGACGACCTCGTCTGGTGGGTTCCCTTCGCTGCCATCTTGTGGGCGTGTCTCCGCGCCCATACCGGGGTGCCGCCCACGCGATCAGAGCCTTTCAGCATCGAGGAAGCTGCTAACAGCTATTTCCTCTCCAACGGAAAAACACTGGCGGAAGCTTCGCAAGACAAATTGCTGGCAATGGTTTTCCTCCGTCACTTCGGTTGCACCTTCACCCGCCAGATCCTGCGGGGACTGGAAGGAATCAAGAAGGAAGCGGATGCCCACGGTGCCGAACTGGTCCTCGTCCACATGCTCCAGAGCGGCAAGGAAGCCGAGTATCTGGGCGAGCGCAGCGGTGTCACCCGCATCGCGGATCCACGGTGCGAGCTCTATCGGGCCTTCGGTCTCGGAAAGGGCGGCTTCCTCGAACTCTTCGGCCCGCACGTCTGGTGGCGCGGTGCGGTTTCTATTTTCAAGGGCTGCGGCGTCGGCCACCTCGCGGGCGATGGCTTGCAAATGCCCGGCGCGTTCCTCTTCCGCGATGGGAAAATCATTTCCTCCCAGCGCGCTCACTCGGCGTCCGACCTGCCGGATCTGCCGGAGCTTTTCCAAGCGTTGCCCTCGCCCGCAAGCCGTGGCACGGTATCCGCATGACCTCGCTGCAAGGTAAAACCCTGCTCGTCACCGGCGCATCCAGCGGCATCGGGCAGGCGCTGTGTGATTTGTTAGTGGAACGTGGAGCCAACGTGCTCGGAGTCACGCGCAGGCCGTCACTCCTGTCGGAAAACGTCTCGCCGATCGTCGCGGACCTGACCCAGCGCGAACAGATCTCCACCATTTTCCAAGGCTTGGGAAAAATCGACGGACTGGTGAATTGCGCCGGCGTCGCCTACCTCTCGCGCATCATCGACGGCAACCCCGCCGACTGGGAGGAAATGTGGCGGGTCAACGTGATGGCGCTCGCACTCTGCTGCCAGCTATCGCTCAAACATTTCTCTGTTAGCGGCGGACGCATCGTCAACGTCTCCTCCATGAGCGGCCACCGCGTGCCGCCGACCGGCGGGTTCTACGCGCCGACGAAATTCGCAGTCAGAGCCATCACCGACGCGTTGCGGGCCGAGTTGAAATCAGTGAAGTCGCCGATCCAGGTCGCCTGCGTCTCACCCGGTTTCGTGGATACCCCCTTGCTGGACCAATATTTCCGCGGCCGTGAGGAATCGCTGACGCAGACCAAGGCCGCGATGAAGATGCTGGATGCGAACGACGTCGCGTGGGCCATTCTAACGATCCTTGAGGCACCCGCGCACGTCGAGGTCGGAGACATCCTGATGCGCAGCTCGGAACAGCAGATGTAATCATGGGATTTCCGAGTTACATCGTCCGATTGCTGGCGGTCATCACGGCGTGCCTGCTCGTCTCCTGCATCGATGGCCGCGAGGAAATCTGGCTGAATGCCGATGGAAGTGGCCGGGCGGATGTCACCTACAGCCTTCCGGCCGCGGCGGCGAAGTTCCAGGGCGGCGAGGACGGCGTAAAAAAAATGCTCGGCGATTTCCTGTTCAACACTCCGGCGATCAAGAATCCAACCTGCGATGTCACGACGATCGACGGACGATTGAAAATTCATGTACGGGGCTCTTTCGACTCCGCGCTGGAGCTGAAGGAAATTTCGAAAAACGGATCGATGGAAAAGTTACCATCATCGGCAACCGGCCTAACCGGTTCAACGAAGGTGACCATGAGCGGGCGGACGGTGGATTTCTCACGCACCATCGATGCGGGTTCGGCATTGCCGGGATCCTTCTTCATGCCCGCCTCGCAGTTCGAGGGACGGAGGTTGTCCTACATCGTCCATTTGCCGGTCGCAGCCATGGAATCCAACGCCACCCGCATCGAGGATGAAGGCCGCACGCTGGTTTGGGATTTCCCGCTCGCGCAGGCGATCAAGGGGCCTTTCACCACGAGCTTCAGTGCGAAGGTTCCGATTCCGGCATGGATGTTAGCCTCTGCGGGAACCGCCACCTTCGCAGCGGGGTTTCTAGCAATTCTCACGTTCCGGAAAATGAGCAGGCGGAAGCAACCGGACACCCCATAGGGGGAATGGACGAGACATCCATTCCCCCTACCTCCTGTTTTGCAGTCTAGACAGCCGTCGCGTTCCGGCTTTAATGCGAGTCACAGAAAGCCTCCATGTCCGCCTCATTCAAAGACTACTACGAAACCCTCGGCGTCGCGCGCGATGCCAGCAGCGCCGACATCAAGAAAGCCTTCCGGAAATTGGCGCGGATCCATCATCCGGATGTCGCCAAGGACAAGAAAACCGCCGAGGCGAAATTCAAGGAAATCAACGAGGCCAACGAGGTGCTGAGTGATCCGGAGAAGCGCAAGAAATACGACGAACTTGGCGCGCACTGGCAGGATCCGCACCACGGGCAACAAGAGCGCTATCAGGGTGGCCCACAGAATTCCCGTCAGGAGTTCAACTTCGGCGGCACCGGTTTCAGCGACTTCTTCGAGCAATACTTCAGCGGTGGCAGCCGCTATGGGTTTCCCGAAGGGGCGCGCGGCCCCTCGCCCGCCGCCCGCGAACGCCGGGGCAGCGATATCGAGGGCGACATCCTTGTCAGCCTTGAGGAAGTCATGCACGGCGCGGTCCGGCCGATTTCCCTGCAAATGACCAATGCCCGCAGCGGCAAGGTCGAGACGCATTCGTTCCAAGTCCGCATCCCCGCCGGTGTGACCGATGGCAAACGGATTCGTGTCCCCGGCCAAGGCGAGCCCGGCAGCGGCGGTGCCGAGGCGGGCGATCTCTATCTGCGCGTCCGTCACGCCGCGCATCCGGATTTCCACACCGAAGGCCACGATCTTTATTACGATCTGGATGTCGCGCCTTGGGAAGCCGTGCTGGGTGCCGAGCTAACGGTTCCCACCCTCGATGGCCCGATCAAACTCCGCGTCCCGCCCGGCAGCGAGAACGGCCAGCAGCTCCGCGTCCGTGGCCGTGGCCTGCCTAAAGGGAAGTCCGGCGAGCGCGGCGATTACCACGCCACCATCACCGTCCATCTGCCGTCGAAAACCAGCGCCGAAGAACGCGAGCTCTGGGAAAAACTCCGCTCCGTCTCCACCTTCAACCCACGCAACCCCGCCGCCTGATGAACAACGATCTTCCACTCTACGAGCCGGATGCCGATGCCACCTATCAGCTGGACATCGTTGCCAAGCTCACCGGCATTTCCTCTCAGACGATCCTGCACTATCAGGAACAGGGATTGATCCGTGGTGCCGATCTCGATGACGAGGCGGTCCACACCTTGCGCCGCATCGAGCATCTCAAGCAGACGTGTGAGGCGAACCTATCAGGACTGAAGCTGATCCTCGATCTGATGGACGAGGTGGAGCAGCTCAAGGCCGCGCTGAGGGCGAGGCGGTAAGGAGGGTGGGACTTCGGCCCACCCGGACGATGGGAAGGGAAAGAAAAGAGCTTCGCGCGGCACTTTCGCAGGGCATCGGCTTCGTGGGCCACAGTCCCACGCTCCTTATGGCAGGCTTCGCCCCAGCCTCAGCAGAAGTCCGCGCGAAATAAATTTCGCGCTCCAATTTTCCAAACAAAACGCCGCCCGGCGTGAACCGGACGGCGTGTGATGTTTCGGGTATCGCTATTCAGCTTCAGGCGGCTTTCGAAGCGTGTTTCGCTTCGAGGGCTTTCTTGGCCTGGGCAACGATGGCGGAGAACGCTGCGGCATCGGTGATCGCGAGGTCCGACAGGATCTTGCGGTCAGCTTCGATACCGGCGGCTTTCAGGCCTTCGATGAAGCGCGAGTAGGTCATGTCCTCGTTGCGGACTGCAGCGTTGATACGCTGGGTCCACAAACGGCGGAACTGGCCTTTGCGCCGCTTCCGGTCGCGATATTCATACGTCATCGCCTTGCGGACAGCGTCCTTGGCGTAACGGAAGAGTTTCGAGCGGAAACCGCGGAAACCCTTGGCACGGAGCAGCGTCCGCTTGCGGCGGGCGCGGCTGGCCGGTGAGTTGGTGGCACGTGGCATTTAGTTTGTTTCAGTTTGAACAGACCGTTGTTTTCATTTCCTTCCACAGTCTCGACTGTTCGTGTCTCCCTCTCGGGATCAGGCTGTGTAAAGGCCGTCCGATTCGCGGACGGGGGCGTAGTTTCGTTACCGGTGTTTCAGTTAACGGGAAAAAGGAAGATTCTCTCTGACGTTTCTAAGGTCAGCGTCGGAGACGAGTGCAGCTTGCCCAAGACGACGCTTGCGCTTGCTGTTCTTGCCTTGCAACAAGTGGCGAGCCCCTTGTTTGCGACGTAGAATTTTCCCTGTTCCAGTGACTTTGAAACGCTTGGCAACGGCTTTCCGTGTTTTTGCTTTTCCTCCGACTCTTGGCATGGGACGGGCAAACTAGGGATCGGCCCCGCCTTGGCAAGGCAAAAATGGCTTATTTCGGGCATTCGGGAAATGAGGTTCCCGCCGCCGGACCGGCCCCAATTCCGCAGCGAGAGGACATCCGGCGCTTTCGGTCGATTTCCGACGAGTTTGCGTGGCCTTGGCATTCTCGGTATTGCCATCGTTCGCCTTCCCCGCTTCCATCCGCTCGCCGATGGCCTCCTCGTTTTCTTTCGACTCCCTGAACCAAGCCCAACGCGAAGCCGTGGGCGCGCTCGACGGCCCGGTCATGCTGCTCGCCGGCGCGGGCACGGGCAAGACCCGCACCGTCACCTGCCGGATCGCCCACATGTTGGAAAAGCGGATCGCGCCCTCGGAGATTCTCGCCGTGACCTTCACCAACAAGGCGGCCAGCGAAATGCGCGAGCGGATCGGCGGAATGGTTTCGAAAAAAGCGGCCGAGGATATGACCGTCTGCACCTTCCACTCGCTCTGCGTCCGCATCCTGCGTGGCGGCATCGAGAAGTTAGGTTATAAGAAGAATTTCTCCATCTGCTCGCATTCCGACCAGGTCGGCATGATGAAACAGCTCCTTGTTCGCAAGGGCGGTGCTGACATCAAGGTGAAGCCCGACGAGGTTCTCTCCGCCATTTCCAAGGCGAAGAACAAAGGCGTCGAGCCACAGGACATGGAGGACGATTTCTTCTCCACCCTCGCCTTCGCCTATCAGAACGAACTCCGCGCCCAGAACGCCGTGGATTTCGACGACCTACTTTTGTTAGGCGAGAAGATCCTCCGCGAGCACGCCGACGTCCGTGAAATGTTCCGCCAGCGATTCACCCGCGTCACGGTGGACGAGTTCCAGGACACCAACGCGCTCCAGATGCAGCTTCTCCAACAGCTCGTCGGCGCGCCGAACTATCATGTCTGCGTCGTCGGCGATGACGACCAGTCGATCTACGGCTGGCGCGGCGCGGAAGTCGCCAACATCCTCCAGTTCGAGAAATTCTTCCCCAATCCGAAGATCATCCGCCTCGAGGAAAACTACCGCTCCACCCACGCCGTCCTCCACACGGCCAACAGCCTGATCAAACACAACATCGGCCGCCGCGAGAAAATCCTCCGCTCCACCCGCAAGGACGGTGATCCGGTGCGCATCGTCGCGATGCCGGGCGATGATCAGGAAGCCGAATTCATCGCCGAGGAAATCCTCGCGGAGAAAAGCGCCGTCGGCCGCGAGTGGGAGGATTTCGCCATCCTGTTCCGCACCAACGGCCAGAGCCGCAAGCTCGAACTCGCCTTCCGTGAACGCAAGATTCCGTATCGAATGGTCGGCGCGCAGAGTTTCTACGACCGCCGCGAAGTCCGCGACGTGCTGGCCTACGCCCAACTGCTGGCTTCTCCCGAGGCCGACGTCCCGCTGCTCCGTGTCCTCAACGCGCCCAACCGCGGCATCGGGCAATCCACCGCGGTGCTCGCCACCGACTGGAGCCGCGAGCATCACGAATCCGTCTGGCAGGCGCTCTGCGATCCGAATTTCACCGACCAGTTAGGAGCCAAGTCAGCCAACGCCGTGCAGGACTTCGTCGCCACCATCGCCGGCGCGAAGAACCGGATAGAGATCGCGAAGGAAAACCCCGCCGACGTGCTCGACTCACTGATCAAGCAGATTGAATACATTCCGTGGATCGAACGCGCCTGCAAGACCGACAGCGAACGCCAGCAACGCGGCGAAGGCATCTTCAGCGTCATCGACAGCCTCCGCCAGTACCTGGCCAAAGGCCCCAAAAAGACGCTCCAGAAATTCCTCGATGCCAGCGCCCTCGCCTCGGAGAAAGAGGATGACCTTGAGAAACAAAAAGGAGCTACCCTCATCACGCTTCACGCTTCGAAGGGCCTCGAATTCCCGATCGTTTTCCTCATCGGCCTTGAGGAAGGATTCCTCCCCCACACCCGCTCCATCGCGGAAGGCACCAAGGATGAAGAGCGCCGTCTGCTATACGTCGGCATCACGCGCGCGCAGGACCAGCTCACCATGACCTACTGCGCCACCCGCATCAAATACGGCCAGGAAACCGGCTGCCAGCCTAGCAGCTTCATTGGCGAACTCGACGACGAGCACCTGCTCCACACCACCTACGACGACATCCTCGGCGCGGCCCCCAGCACCGATGAGTTGGAAAACTTCTTCGGCGGGCTCAAGGGAATGCTGGACGACACCTGAGGCCAGCCGCCCGGTCACTCCACCCCGCGACCGCTGACCTTGATTCCGAACGCGGACTCATCCGGATCGTTGCTAGTTAGAAAAACCGTGGCGTTGCGCATGCCGGGAGCTTTGGGACGGAACGCAATCTTGAAAGTCGTGGTGTCTCCGGGTGCGAGACTGCGCTTGACGATGTTCGACAAGGTGAAATCCCCCGCCTGCGCGCCGATCACGGACAATTTCAATCCCGTTAGGGAGGCAGTGCCGTGGTTCCGGATCCTGAAGGTCTTGGTGACTTTTCCGACATCCGTCTTCGCGGCTCCGAACGGCACCGTTCCCTTCTTGTCCTGAAGTTCGGACGAGGATTTCTCGACCACGATCTCGGGCGTGGCATTGCCCACCTTGAAGTTCTTGAAATAGGCTTGGCCGGAAGCGACCTTCCCGCTGGATGCCTGGGTGACGCCATTCCTTGCGAACAACACGGCCCGGAACGTTTCCGAGGACTTCATGTTCCAAGCGGTCAAATCCCGTGGCGCGCCATAATTCCAGCCGCTACCGGTATTCCAACTGGGCGTGATGGTTTTGGAAACCTTGTTGAAATGCAGACGCAGCGTGGCCGCACGCGCCTTGGTCCTTTCCTCCCACAGGTTCATCAACTCCGGATCGATCACCGTGATTCCGGCGTTGGAGATCCTGTTGTTCCGGTTGCGGTTCAGCGAGACTGTGAAAAAGCGGGGACCGTTCTCCTCGCTCGGCAAGATACCCAGACCCAGTTCGATCCCGTCGCCATGAGTGGGAAACCCGATCAGATCCAGATAGGCATCCGCCTGGACATACCAGTTCTGGTCGCGGCTTCCCTCGTTCACCTTCCACGTGAGGAACGCAGAGTTGTCGACGGTCGGAGTTTCAACGACGAACTCGAGCCTTGAACTCGCGTTTTCGAAGATGCCCCCTCCGTTCGGCGAATAGAACCAGTTTGAGGCGATCACCGTCTTCAGCGTGTCTCCGCCCTTGAAATCCGCCAGAACCGTGGCGGGAAACGCAAGCCCTGCGATGAGGACCGCAGAGAGTGCCGGGAGTGTTGGAAATTTGCCTTGAATTTTCATGGTGACAACGGCGGAAGCCTGGCGATTAGATGGGCCGCCCCCTGCCGCGTCAAGAGACATCAGGCCGACCGCCCACCTAACAGGTTTCCATGGGTGGGGGAAATCCGCCACAGTCCTGCGGAAAATGCGGACCAACACCTGATAGCCAGCCGGGGGTATTCCCGGTTGCCAAGATCTCACGAACTCTTCGCTAATAAAGGGCAATGGTCGGAAGGTCTTTCCGAAGAACGCCCGCCGATTACTTCGCAGTCTTGAGCACGATGTCCTTGAACTGGACCGTCATCGGATTTCCTGCGTGAAGCTGGAGGGCAAGAACACCGGTCTTCGCACCGACAGCCGTTTTATCGGTCACATCCACGGTCTTCTTGCCATTGATAAAATGCTCGAGATGTCCGCCCCTGGCGACGATCTTGTATTCGTTCCAATCGCCAGGCTTGATCCCCGCCTGGATCTCATCGGACTTCCCGGCCTCGCCGGTGACTTCGATCTTCGGCTTGTTAGGATCCTCGCTCTCGCTGATGACGACCTCCTGCCCGCGCTGGGCGAGGATGCCCCGGCCCTTTTCCTCGTAGAGGATGCCGCTGTAGGTCTTGCCGACCTCGAAATCCGCCTGATAACCGGCGACGACGGAATACGCGGGGTTCACAACCTTGCCGCGGTATTGGATGCCGGAGTTGCCGAAGCCGTCGGCCTTGCCGTTTTCATCGACGATCTTGTATTTGAGCGTGAGCATGAAATCGCCGACCTCACCGTCCCAAATGAGGAAGGTGTTCTCCTTCACCGGCACTTCCTTGGTGGTTTGGCCGGTGATCGCGCCGTCCTTGACGCTCCAGAATTCCGACTGGCCTTTCCAGCCGGTGAGATCCTTGCCGTTGAAGAGTTTCTTTTCAGCGGCTGGGGCGAGCGTCGCACTGGCGGCCAATGCGAGGAGGATGGGAAGTTTTTTCATGAGTGGATGGGAACGAAGAGTGGCGGTGGATTCTTACGATTGTCCACCTCCCCGTTTCAGGAGGGAAGACCCAGTCTCGAAGGGAGTGGCAGTACTATTCCCGCTCGTTTCCTAACCCTGCAGCGGCTCGCGATCTGCTAGTTCTGAATCTCGTTGATGGATTTTTTCTGGAACTGCTCGTCCCGGAGTGTTCTGAGGTATTCGAGATATTTCTGTTGGGCGAGCGCGTCGGGGTTGTTCGCGGCGGGGATCTCCTGCCCGTATTTTTTCCATGGCCCGTATGGGACCTGCCCGGCCTCGACGAAACGCCAGTGCACTTTTTGTCCGGAGCGCAGGCCGAGGTAATCCCGGATGGACGGGGAAAGGTCGATACCGGCGGCTCCGTTCTGCGTGGTTTTCGGCGGCTTGGTTCCGAAGACGAATTCCCAGTCGTCGGTGGTCCACGGGCCGCAATCCTCCCACTGGGCGTAGCAGCTCCGGCTGCCGTTGTAGATTTGCACCCAGCGGCCTTTGCAAACGGTCTGCCCAGGATCCGGCTTCATGCGCGCGAACCACGGGATGACCCGCGACGCTTCCGGCTTATGGGCGCTGGAACCGATCACGTCATTGTAGGGCAAGGCGATGTAGAATGGATTCAGCTTGGGGACAAATCCCTTGGGCCGGAATTCACCGGTGGTGTGGTTTGCGATCCGGTTGGCTGGTTCGGGGTCATCGAAGCCGCCAAAATTCGCCGACCAGTTCTGATCCCACGACGACTTGTTGTTAGGCGTCGGGTTGCGGGCCGTGGGAGTTTCCCCGATCCAGAAAATGGTGCAAGTGACGAAGGTTTTCCACGGATAGAGAATCCGCGACGGGGCTGCCGCCGGAGCCCGAACGGGAGCCACCGGACGTTTGCCGGTGGGCACCACCACTTTGGGAGCAGCGGTTTTCGACTTTGCCACCTGGGCATCAACCCGAGGCATCCCGACGACGCAGATCGCCAGGAGCAAACTCAAGCAATGGGTTTTCAGGGGGAATCGAGGCATGGAATCAAAAAGCGGCGAAGACTGTAAAAGAACGATCTTCGCCGCAGATTTGACCGAAAACGCCTGTCAGGCAAGGCAAAGCTCAGACACCGGCTCCGCTGACTTCCTCTTGGGACTCAGGCCGGGTGGAGACGAAATCGAGTTCTTCGGTTTCGGGTTTCCTGACCACGTTGACCGAATCCTTCGGCTTCACGTCGCCACGGAGCAGTGCCTCGGCGAGAGGATCTTCCAGGAAACGCTCGACCGCGCGGCGCATCGGACGCGCACCGTAGGCCGGATCGAAGCCTTTCGTGGCGAGGAGATCGCGAGCTTCGTCGGTGAGGGTGAGGTGGATATCCTTGTCCTTGAGGCGCTTGACGAGCTTCGAGACTTCGAGATCGACGATTTGGTTGAGATCCTTTTTCTCCAGCATGTGGAAAACGACGAGCCCGTCGAGACGGTTGAGGAACTCGGGTTTGAAATAGCGTTTCGACTCTTCGAGGATCTTGTCCTTCATGCCGTCGTGGTCGGCTTCGTCTTCCGCCATGGCACCGAAACCGAGGGTGGTCTGGCGCTTGATGGTGGAGGCCCCGACGTTGGAGGTCATGATGATGATCGTGTTGCGGAAATCGATCTTGCGGCCGAGGGAATCCGTCACGGTGCCTTCTTCCAGAATCTGGAGGAGCAGGTTCATCACATCCGGGTGCGCTTTTTCGATTTCGTCGAAGAGCACGACCGAATATGGACGGCGGCGGACCGCTTCGGAAAGCTGGCCGCCTTCTTCATAACCGACGTAGCCCGGAGGCGAGCCGATGAGACGGCTGGCGGTGAATTTCTCCATGTATTCCGACATGTCGATCTGGATGAGCGAATCCGGATCGCCGAACATGAACTCCGCCAGATTTCTAGCAAGATAGGTTTTGCCAACGCCGGTGGGGCCGAGGAACAGGAACGAACCGATCGGGCGGCGCGGGTCCTTGAGGTCGGCACGCGAGCGGCGGAGCGCTTTGGAAATGGCAACGACCGCCTCGTCCTGACCGATCACGCGGCCCTTGAGCTCTTCCTCCATCTTGAGGAGTTTTTCGGCTTCCTTCTCCTCCATACGGCGGAGCGGAACGCCGGTCCACTTGGCGACAACGGCCATGATGTCGTCATCGGTGACAGTGACGATGGTTTCCTCGGATGAGGCGCGCCAGTTCTTCAGCGTGTCTTCCAGATTCTTCTTGGCGTGTTTCTCATCGTCACGCAACGAAGCAGCCTTTTCGAAATTCTGCTCGGCGATGGCGGAAACCTTGTCGCGGTTGATCTGTTCGATCGCTGCTTCAAGCTCCTTGATCGATGGCGGACGGGTCATCGTGCCGATGCGCGCGCGGGCTCCGGCCTCGTCGAGAACGTCGATGGCTTTGTCCGGCAGGAAACGGGCCGTTAGATAGCGCGAGGTCAGCTTGACAGCAGCCTCGATGGCCTCGGGAGTGAACTTCGCCTTGTGGTGCGATTCATATTTTTCCTGCAGCCCTTGAAGGATCTTGATCGCGTCATCGACGGATGGCTCATCGACCTTCACCTGTTGGAAACGGCGTTCCAGCGCGGAGTCTTTTTCGATGTATTTGCGATACTCGTTGAGCGTGGTGGCACCGACGCATTGCAACTCGGCGCGGCTGAGCGCAGGCTTGATGATGTTGGAGGCATCCATCGCTCCTTCGGCGGAACCGGCACCCACGATGGTGTGCAGCTCGTCGATGAAAAGGATGACGTTCTTCACCTTGCGGATCTCATCCATGACCGCCTTGATGCGCTCTTCGAATTGGCCGCGGTATTTTGTTCCTGCAACCATCAGCGCGAGGTCGAGGGTGATGACCTTCTTGTCGCGGAGGATTTCAGGAACATTGCCGGTGGCGATTTCCTGAGCGAGTCCTTCGACGATGGCGGTCTTGCCGACACCGGCCTCTCCTATCAGAACCGGGTTGTTCTTCGTCCGGCGGCAGAGGATCTGGATGACGCGCTCGATCTCGCTCTCGCGGCCGATCACCGGATCCAGTCCGCCTTCGCGGGCGACCTTCGTTAGATCGCGACCGAATGCCTTGAGTGCCGGGGTTTTCGATTTCCCTTCGCTCTCGGCGCTGGGGGCCTGCGATTGGGATTCGTCCTCGAACGGACCGTCGCCTTCTTCCATCTCCTCGTCGTCATCATCGTCGTCCTGATCGTCAGGCGAGAAGTTGGGATCGATTTCCGCTAGAATTTCGTTGCGGGTGCGTTGGATATCAACGTCGAGGCGCTTGAGCACGCGGGCGGCGACGCCTTCGCCTTCGCGGAGCAGACCTAGCAGAAGGTGCTCGGTGCCGACGTAGGAATGGTTGAGCGCCTTCGCTTCCTTGTTGGCGAGAGCCAGAACCTTCTTGACCCGCGGGGTGTAAGGAATGTTTCCAGCAGCCTTTTGCGGTGGTCCGGAGCCGACTTCCTTCTCGACCTCCATGCGGACGGCCTCGAGCTCAAGGCCCATCCGTTCGAGCACGTTGACGGCGACGCCTTGGCCGAGTTTGATCAGACCGAGAAGCAGATGCTCGGTGCCGACATACGAGTGGTTGAATCGATCCGCTTCCTTACGAGCGAGAGCGAGGACTTGTTGAGCGCGTGGGGTGAAGTTGTTCATGCGTCGCCTGGATTAGAGGGTTCTGTGAAATTCTTTTCGTCGTTTGTTGAGATACGATTATCAGGTGATTCGAGGGATTGCAAACGGGACCGGACGATTTCCGCGCGAATCGAGTCCCGTTCCTCCGGGGACAGCTTGCGGCCCGAGTGTAGCTGGAGGTGTGCCGGTTGGATGTCCATCAGCAAACTGTCGCACAGCATGACGGTTTCCGGAGAGAAAAACCCGAGCGTCCCGCCGAGCCGCAGCAGCGAAAGGTGATTCAGCGCCTCCTTGGAATCGATGATATGGGCGTGCCGCAGCACCCCGTAGGCGCGGCCGATCTTGTCGGAAACCATTTCCGGATCATCCTCCAGCAGCTTCTCGCGGGCGTTCTGCTCGTGATTCGAAACCTGTGAAATCACCCGCTCCAGGCGGCGGATGATGGTTTCCTCACTTTCACCGAGAGTGGACTGGTTGGAAATCTGATAGAGGTTGCCGAGCGATTCGGTGCCTTCCCCGTAGAGACCGCGGACCGCGAGGCCGATCTTGTTCACCGCCTGGAGCACCTGGCCGATCTGGTCGCTCAGGACAAGGCCGGGCAAATGCAGCATAGCCGATGCCCGCAAGCCGGTCCCGAGGTTCGTCGGGCAGGTCGTGAGATAGCCGAGCGTCGGATCGAAGGCGAATTCGAGCGATTCCTCCAACTCCGTATCGAGAGCCGAAAGCGCGTTGAACGCCGCCGTGAGCTGAAGCCCCGGACGAATCGCCTGCATCCGGAGATGATCCTCCTCATTCAGCATCAAACTGAATGTCTGCCGCCGCTCGATCACCGCTGCCGAACCATCGCCACGCGCCGCATGCTCGCGGGAAATCAAATGCCGTTCCACCAGCACCTGCTTTTGCACTGAAGTCAGGTCGCCCAGCTCGTGGGAAAACGCATCCTTCATCGCCGGCAGCGATTCCACCGCCGGGCGCATCAGATCCAGGGCCGCAGCCCGCTGATCCCGTTTTGCCCAACCGGGAAACGGATGACGCCGGAGATTGCGCGCCAAACGGATCCGCGAGGTCAACACGGCACCATGCTCCCCTTGCCCGCCGGTCATCCAATCGGCGGGGTGCTTGATGAGGGTGGTGAATCGCATCATGGGTTTTGAAGAAATCTGAGATTTGAAATTTGAAATTTGAAATGATTCATTGTCTCACTTCGTCGAGGTTGCGGATCTCATCGCGAATCCCCGCGGCTTCTTCATAGCTTTCGGAAGCAATCGCCTGATCGAGGCGCGAGCGGAGCTCTTCGATCCGCTGGTGGCGGTATTGCAAGGCCATCAGGCCTTCCGGCACCTTGCCGATGTGCGTCGTGCCCTTGTGCATGCCGCGGACCATCTGGGTGACTTCCTCGCCAAAGGTCGTGTAGCAATCGCTGCAACCGAACCTCCGCACCCGACGCAAATCATCCAGCGTGAAACTGCAGGTCGAGCATTTCCGGCCATTTCCCACCGGTGCCGGCGATGCCGAACTGGCAGTGACCGTTGCCGTCCCCGGCCCACCCGGTAGCCCGCCGAGCAGCAGGTCCGCCAACGAAAATCCCGTCGGATCGGTGACTCCGCGTTCTTTCGCGCAGTTGTCGCAAAGGCACACCTTTTTCATCTGCCCCTCGACGAGTTGCGTGAGGAACACGGTGGCCTTCTTGTCGCAGAAATCACACTTCATCATCGTGGATCATTATAGTCATTCAAGCATAGGGAGTGCCAGTGCTCATTGCGAGTTCGTGAAATGCTTCGAGAAAACGGGCGGTGAACGGGCCGGGCTTGCCGGTGCCGATGACGCGGCGGTCCAGTGCCACCACGGGAATCACTTCCGCCGCTGTGCCGGTGAGGAAACATTCGTCAGCGGTGAAGATATCATACCGTGTCAATGAGCATTCCTTGAACGGCACGCCCAGCTTCGCCGCGATCTCGATGATCACCGCGCGAGTGATCCCATCGAGCGCGCCATCGGAAATGAGCGGGGTGAGCAGCACGCCGTTTTTCAGCAGAAACAAATTGTCGCCCGTGCACTCGGCCACGTAGCCCTGTTCGTTTAGCATGACGGCTTCCAGCGCGTTTGCCTGGATCGCCTCCACCTTGGCCATGATGTTGTTCAGGTAGTTCAACGATTTCACCTGCGGCATCAGCGCGCCGGGAGCCGGACGACGGGTCGCGCAGGTGATGATCGCGAGGCCGTCGCGATAGGTCTCGTCAGGGTAAAGCTTGATCGTCGAGGCGATGATGAACATCGACGGCTTCGGGCACAAATACGGGTTCAATCCCAGTTCGCCGGCACCGCGCGTCACGACGAGGCGGATGTAGCCGTCCTTGAGGCCGTTGGCCGCCACCGTCTCGCAGGTGAACTTGCAAACTTCCTCCTGCGTCCAGGGCAGGTTCAGGATAATCGCCTTCGCCGAGTCGAACAACCGGTGGATGTGCTCCTCCAAACGAAAGATGCGTCCGTTATAAATGCGGATGCCTTCAAAAACGCCGTCCCCGTAGAGAAGTCCGTGGTCAAAGACCGACACCTTCGCTTCAGATTCGTCCACCAAATTACCATCGAGCCAGATTTTCATGTGAGATTCTTCGCCAAGGGTAAGGAGATCACCGACTCTGGCAAGCGGGAGATTCAAGATTATCCCGCCCTCCCCGAACAGCTACCAATTCGCGTAAGGCGTCACCGCCAGACGCGAGTTCGCATACCGCGGATCCGCCGAAACCTCCACTCCCAGCCACGGCGGCGAATCGAAGGAAACCGCCTTGTGCTCCATCTCCAGTTCCGCCACCACCAGCCCCTCGTTCACGCCGTGGAAAACATCCACCTCCCACACATGTCCGGCGTAAGGCACCTCATACCGCGTCTTGTCGATCACCGACGGCAAACAAAGCTCCAACAACTCCACCGCCTCGGCCACCGGGATTTCGTATTCAAACTCCAGCCGCGAAATCCCCTCACTCCGCCCCTTGATCGTGATCCACGCCTTTTCCCCACCGATCCGGATCCGCACCGTGCGGTCGGCGTCGCGTGCCAGATAGGCTTGGGAGATTCGCACTCCCGGTGAGCCGTCGCGCCACGAGTCGTCCATGACGAGGAATTTGCGTTCGATTTCGGTGGGCATGATTAGGGAAAAATCGGGAAAGTAATCTGTCACCGACAACCAACCGGAAACATCCCGCCGAAGCAAGATGAGATCCCCCGGGAACCGCCTCCTCTTATAAATGGCGCCGCTTTTCATTTTCATTCCCTTCGATGTTCAGAGAGTGGTGGCTGCATCCCACCTCTCGGCCATCAATTTCCAAACTTGATGGCGGCACGAGTCAGGAGTAAATTGAGCCATGCACACGGTATCGGTGGAACATGCCAAGGCACACTTGGACGAGCTTCTGGACGAGGCCGTCCACGGGGAATCCGTGGCAATTGCCGTAGATGACAATGTGGTGGTACGCTGGACGGTAGAACGGAAAGCGCCCCGATCACAATCCGCCGAAGCGGGCTGGCCGATGATGGGAATGTACAAGGGGCAAGGTTGGATGGCTCCGGATTTCAATGAGATTCCTGAAGGATTCGAGGAATACGTGAAATGAGGACTTTGGTGGATACGCAGTGCTACTATTGGAGCCTGTGCGAACCTTCGAATCTGAGTGTCGCCGCCTCTCAGGCTTTGCAGTCTCAATCCAGAGTCAAGGCGTTGAGCGTGGCAACCTTCTGGGAGATGTCGATCAAGAGCGCATTGGGGAAGCTCACGTTGCCGAATCGCATCGAGTTGCTGTGGCATGAGGCCGAGCTTTCAGGAATCGCGATATTGTCCATTCGGCCAGAACATCTCACCCGACTCGCCGCTCTGCCACATCACCACCGAGATCCGTTCGACCGGCTGATGATCGCCCAAGCGCTGGAGGAAGGCTGGGAGGTGGTCAGCAGTGATGACCAATGGGACGCCTATGGAGTAATGCGGATTTGGTGATGGTGGAATTGTTCGGTTCTCCGACGGGGGCCGGTTATTGCGGATCTCGTTGAAGTGAATGCGATCGGCTTCGGCTCATTCAGAATTTTGTTAGTCCGAAGGAAGTTGGTTTGGCGGGCTTACGGCTAGTGCGGCAAAATCGGTTGGCTCCGGAAGTTTCTGGTTTCTGGCCCAACGTCGCTTCCACTCTTTGCAAAGAATCTCAAAGTTCGATTCATCATCGAAGCTTGGTTCCGCAGTAAAGTTCTGCATCAGTATGGAAACATCACCCCAGTCCAAATATTCAAGGCATCCTACCTTGGAGCCTGGGAGCTGGAGAACCCCATCAAAGAACCAATCCGAAATCCACCCGAGAAGTCGCTCGTCGTCAGTTGTTCTGATAGACCATCGGATAAAGCGGTAGCATCTGTCCACAAGCTCTGCTCCTTCCCGTGATTGATGGGCATCATTGGCAAGATCAGCAAGATCTTCGCATACTGAAAGCAATTGAGTTGAATCGTCCGGGTCGTACTCGACCAAGTCCAGCTCTGGAAATGCCGCCCTCGCTACGCGAAACCACTCCTTACGTTCAATAGGAGGTTCTTGATTGCGTTTCGACCTCTTCATTGATCCAGAAAATCTCACGGCTTCTCAGCATCCGTCACCGCCGACCAATCCACCGCGCCGTGGTCGAGCCGCTGCACCTCGCTGGCATACACCGCGTCCTCGTTTTTCGGATCCAGTTCCGCCGCGAGTTGGATGAAATAACGGGCCAGCTTCTGGTTTTCCGCGCCGCCTTGTTTTTCCAACAGTTGTCCGCGCGTCAGGATCAGCCGGGCGAACACCTGCGGGCTGTAGTTTCCGTCCGTCAATTCCGGCAGCACGCCTTTCGTCAGTTGGAAATTCACCACCACCGCGCGCTTGTTGCGGGGCGAGAGCTGGAGCGCCAGAGCCAGCATCCGCCGCGCGTCCGCCAGTGATGCCGGCGACGCCTTGGCCTTCGCCACCCCGTTCGCCGCGATGGTGGCCAGGTTCGTCGCGTATTCATCGCGTTCCGAATCCAGCATCCCGAGATCCTCGTTGAAAATGCTTTGCGCCACTTTCGGCGCGGACCAGGCGAAGCCCTTGCCGTTTTCCTGCGCCCCCAACATCGAGGTTGCCACGCAAAAAAGCGCCGTTGCTTGCCAAAATCGCATCATTGGGACTAAGGATGGGAGAAGACCGATTGTTGGCAAGTGGCAATTCCCGAATCAACTCCCCAAAAATCCCGACTCCGCAAAGCCATGCGGCAGCTCCTGCGCGACCTCCCATCCGACTCCGCCGCCTCCTGCGATGCCCTCCACCGCTGGCTCCTCGCCCACCCCGGGCTCCACACCATCGCCACCTATTCCCCGCTTCCCGGCGAAGTCGATCTATCCGCCGCCATCGCCCGCCACCCCCACATCCGCTGGCTCTATCCGAAAGTCAGCGGCCACCACCTCACCTTCCACACCGGCGACGACCTCCGTCCCGGCGCCTTCGGCATCCTCGAACCCCACCACGAATCCCCCGAATTCCCGCTCCATGAAATCGACGCCATCCTCTGCCCCGGCCTCGCCTTCGACAAGAACGGCGGCCGCCTCGGTCGCGGCCGTGGATTCTATGATCGCCTGTTAGCCCAGGCCTGCCCGGACACCTTCAAGCTCGGCATCTGTTTTCCGGAACAGGTTGTTCCGGATACTTTCTCCGAGGTGCATGACATCCACATGGATGAGGTCATTTCTTCGGAGCCATCATAGGTCTTATAAGTCCCATAGGACCTATCCCCCTCAGGCCCAATTCGGAATCTCCAACCGAAACTCCGGGATCCTAGCAAATACCCAATCCCCTGTCCCGGTCTCGCCGAAGAACGCGCCGGACACCTTCGCGGCGCGGCCCACCACGTGGTAGCTGTTGTAGGAAAAATGCCCGCCCGGCTCGATCACCGGCGTCTGGCCGACGATCCCGTCGCCCTCCACCACTGTGATTTCCCCCTCATCCTCGTGCACCACCCATTTCCTGCCACGCACCGTCACCGGCACCGGCGAGTCGTTGTGGATGGAAATGAAATACACGAACGGATGCGGTTTCTCCGGCGGCGCGTCGAGGCTGGGCATGTAGATCACATCGTCCACCTTCACCCGGAGCCCTTCAAATTCGCGGATCTCGCCTGCCATGAAAGCCATCGTTCCGTGACATCCCGCCACTGCCAAGCACGAAAGCCGCCGCGGAGGGGCATAACCGCCAAGTCGGGCGAAAAGCCCCATGGGCTGCGGAGCCCCCAACCGCTTTGGATACTTCGCCGGGTGATGTTTTCCACGGAAGGTCTCCCGACCTTCTCAGCCAGCTTCGGCGTGAAGGAAACGATTAGCGAATAGGTCGTTCAATTTGTCGATTTGGTTTTCAATCTTTTTTCAGCCTTCCGAAATAGACGATGCCGCTGGCCGCAACCGCCCGGAATTCGGTGAATCCGTCATTGAGAGTCGCCGTATCGTGTCCCCACATTTTGAAGGTCTTGGGTCCCAATGCTTCATAGCCACCGGTTCGGCCGTCGGTATGTTTGAAGGTTCCGTTTTTATTGAACGTGAGGGTGTAGGTGGCCTCTGCTGTCGGAGAACTGTTACTGATGTCCCATTTGGTCCGATGGAGAAACTCCTTCAGTTCTTCCGCCGTTTTCGGTTGCTCGTTTTTAACTGAAGCGGGTGTGGGAATTTTTGCGATCGCCTCTTTGATCTGGATGGCGGCATCCAGATCTTGGGCGGAGGTGGCTTTCTGCATCAGTTGCTCGAGCAGTGCTTTGTATTTGAGTTGGATGGGATCGGACACGGCGGCTAAAGCCCTGTCCCGATCTTCCGTCAATTTCTTGAAATCCCGCGTGAATGGAGACTCCGCGGAGGCTCCTGCGGCGACTAACAACGAGATGAGAACAATGGAGATTTTCATGAGGGGGTGATGAATTTTTCTAACCTGATTGCCAATCCAATCCTGTATCTATGGTGATCTCGCCCGGAATTGGCGAGACAATTCCTCTTTCCGTCCAGCCAAGTCGATCTCCGCCTGCGACTGTTCAAGATGAAGAACGGACTGAAGTCCTGGACTACTTTTCTTGCCGGTGGAGCGGGCTGCGCTATCAAGCGGCATGACAAACTCACTTCCGGTGGCATTGACGATCGCGGGCTCGGATTGCTCGGCGGGGGCCGGGATCCAGGCGGATTTGAAGACGTTCCAGCATTTTGAAGTGCACGGGCTGACGGCGGTGACGGGTGTGGTTTCGGAAACGGCGAATGTGGTGCGGGCGGTGCATGCGGTGCCGGTGGCGGTGGTGCGGGACCAGATTTCGCTGATGATGGAGAGTTTCCCGGTGGCGGCAGTGAAGACGGGGATGCTATTCTCGGCGGCGCATGTGACGGCAGTGGCGGAAATTTTGCGGAGCCATCCGCAGGTGCCGCTGGTGGTGGATCCGGTGATGATCGCCTCGACGGGGGCGAGCTTGCTGGAGCCGGATGCGGTGGCGGCTTACCGGGAACTGCTGTTGCCGTTGGCGCGGGTGCTGACGCCGAATTTGCCGGAGGCGGAGGTCTTGCTGGGCCGGCGGATCGCGGATGAGGCGGAGTTGGAAGGCGCGGCACGGGAGCTGGCGGCGATGTTCGGGACGGCGGTGCTGCTGAAAGGCGGGCATCTGGAGGGGGCGGATTGTGTGGATGTGCTGGTGGACGATAGGACGGTGAACCATTTCATCGCGCGGCGGATTCCGGTGGCGGGATCGCATGGGACGGGTTGCACATTGTCGGCGGCGGTGGCGGCGTTGCTGGCGCGGGGTGAGGCGCTTTCGAAGGCGGTGGAGGGGGCGAAAAACTACCTTGGTCAGGCCTTGCAGGAGTCTTATGGGTTCCGATCCGCGGCGGGCGTCGAGGTCCACGCACTCAACCAAGGGACGACCTTGGGGAAAAACGAGGCGTGACATGGTGGACGAATTCCGTAACTTCTCCGAAACATTTCCCGCGCTTCCCCTCTTTATGGATAATCCCTTCAATTCCCTCGGTTACAAGATTCTCAATGCCTCCCGCGACGCGGATCCCGCGAACGGAGCTCTCCCGCTAAACCTTTCCCGCCGCGGCTTCCTGCTCACCGCCGCCGCCCTTTCCAGTTGTTCCGCCGCCGATCCGCTGCCGCCGGTGAAGCCCTCCGCACAAGCCGTGAAGACGCCTTCCAACACGGCCTATCGGACACCGCCGGTGCAAGGTCCGGTGAAGCGGAATCCGGACATGTCGCTGAGCTCGGAGTTTTCCAAAGGCTCGGGCATTTCATTCTCGCGGGTGATGGTTTCCGGCAACTACATCGCGATCACCTTCGACGACGGTCCGCACCCGCAGAACACGACGCGGCTGTTGGACATGCTCCGCGCCCGCAACATCAAGGCGACTTTCTATGTCATCGGCCGCAGCGTGGATCTCTATCCGCAGGTCGTCCGCCGCACAGTGGCGGAGGGCCATGAAATCGGCAACCACACCCAGACGCACCGCCTGCTGAGCAAGCTCAGCGATTCGGAAGTTATCACAGAACTCACCCGCTGCCGCGATGCGGTGGGCCGCGCCGCCGGTGTCCAGCCGCGCACGATGCGCCCTCCCTACGGCGGACTTCTCCAGCGCCAGCGCGAACTGGTGCACTCCGAACTCGGCTACCCCACCATCCTCTGGTCCGTCGATCCATTGGATTGGAAACGCCCGGGTGCCGGAGTGATCAGCTCGCGGATTCTATCAGGCGCATCGGCCGGCGGCATCGTCCTGGCCCACGACCTCCACGCACAGACGGTGGATGCCATGCCCGCAACGCTGGATGGATTGCTGAGCCGCGGCTTCAAGTTCGTCACGGTTTCCCAGCTCCTGGCCATGAAGACCGAGCCGACCGCCTCCCAAACCGCGGTGGTCCCCTCGAATTCCTGAGGTTCCCCTCTCCTCCAACCGCCGTGAGTTACACCCTTTTCGGTGAACGCTACTTCGCGACCCGTGAACGGCTGGCGGAAGTGATGCGGGGTATCGTCGCGCTCGCGGCGGAAACCTCCACCGAACTCGGCGACAGCCTGCCGCTGGCGGAAATCGAAAAAGGGTTAGGCCCGCCGTTTCTTTTCGTCGTCAGCGGCGAGGTGAACGCAGGAAAATCCTCTCTGATCAACGCCCTGTTCGGCCGCGACCTGTGCAGGACGAACATCCTTCCGGAAACCGATAGAGTCCTGTGGTATCAGTTCGGCACCGTGTCGCGCGATGTCGAGATCACGCCGATGCTGGAGGAACGGCACCGGCCTATCGGATTTCTGCGGGACTTCAACCTGATCGACACGCCGGGCACGAATTCCATCGTCCAGGGCCATCAGGAAATCACCGCCAAGTTCCTGCCGTCGGCGGATCTGATCCTGTTTGTTTTTCCGGTGACCAATCCTTGGGGAGCGGCGACGTGGAATTTCATTTCGGAACTAACACCCGAGTGTCTCCAGCGGGTCGTCTTCATCATCCAACAGGCGGACCAGCGCGAAGCCATCGACATCAGCGTCATCCAAGGCCACATGAAGGACCTGTCGATGAAGCGCATCGGTTTCTCGCCGCCGGTGTTCGCTGTGTCCGGTAAGATGGCGTTCGAGGCGAAGCGGTCGAATCCCTTCGCGGAAAAACTCATGAAAGCCAGCGGTTATCCCGAGCTGGAAAGTTTCATTTCGAAAAAAGTCTGTGAATCCCCCGAGCGGAAGGCCGCGCTCCAGGGTTGGCGGGGCCAGGCCGCCTCCGCGCTGCGCACCGTCGAGGACCAGATCGAACGGCAGACGCACACGCTCAACACGCAGGGCCGTTTCCTCGACACCATCGAGCGGGAAATCGACGACATTCGCGAACGCTTCGTCCAGCGGCTGCCGCGCCATCTAACCGGCGTGGCCGAGGTCTTTGAATCCGAAGCCTTGTGGGCATCGAAAAAACTCCGCAGCAAGCTCGGGGTCATTCCTTCCATTCTCCGCCTGTTCACCGGCGACCGCACCGGTCCGGCGATGGAATCCGTGTTCATCGAACGCCTGCAATCCGCCGTCGAGGCTGTCGCCGAAACGGATGGCGTCGAAGTGGTCGAGGTTTGTCGCGAACATTGGACCGAACTGTGCGACCGGGTGCAGGACTCGATGGGCGTCGATCTCGGGAGTTCCGGTCCGCTCGATGAAACGCTGGCGACGGCGAAAACGCGCTTCGTCCAACGCCTCGGCCGTGCCGCACGGCAAGGCATCGGCAATCTCAAGGTCCGCAACCAGCTCGACAAGGACCTGCGCCGCCGCAACATCGCGCTGAAATCCTTCACCTTCATGACGCTGTTGCTGACCAGCGCCGGAGCCACCTGCGGCGCGCTCGGCGTCCCGTGGGCACCCGCCATCCTGTGCACTCTCGCCGCGCTGTTTCTGGCGGGCGGGGCTCTAACTGCTATCGTGACACGCAAATCGATCACCGCGGAATTCCAGAAACGCCTGCTCGATACCTGCGGCGGATTCGCCAGCACCCTGCGCTCCGATTATGAGGAGGCTTTGCGGATTGTTTTCCAGGATTACGCCACCTCGCTATCCGCCGTTAGATCCCACCTCGCCCGCGAGAAACAGGCTGTTGAACCGCGACTGAAACGCTGGCAGGAACTTTTCCTGACGCTGAAGGCGATCGAGCAGGATCTTTGAGTTGCGGGCAGAGACGAATGGCACGTGGCTGAGCGCTCCATAATTTCATCCGCGCATGGACGAGACGTCCATGCGCCCTATCATAAAAAAAAAACCGCAGACCGGATAATCCAGTCTGCGGCATTTGAATTTCGTTAGATCCGATTGGGATTACTCGGCGGGAGCTGGTGCCGGAGCAGGAGCAGGAGCAGGAGCAGGTGCCGGTGGCGGAGTGTCTCCTTCTGGAGCACCTGGGCCGCCTTGGCCGCCACGCTTGCCGCCAGGTCCACCCTGACCGCGTCCACCCGGGCCACGTCCACCCCACATCGGGACTTCCTCGCCGGCTGCTTTGGCGGCCTTCACTTCATCGGGATCGAGCCTGCTGTTTTTGTTGGCGTCGTATTTTTCGAGAAGCGCCTTCCGCTTGGCTTCCATGTCGGTCCGCATGGCCTTGCGCTCTTCATCGGAAAGTTTGCCGTCGCCGTCCTTGTCATATTTCTTGAGGTTATCCGCCTGCTGCTTTTCGCGCATCGCCTTCATTTCCTCTTGCATGGCCTTGCGCTCGTCATCCGAGATCTTGCCGTCCTTGTCGGTGTCGAATTTTTCGAGCATCTCGGGTGGCAACTGGCGCTGCGGACGCTGTGGCGGTGGTGCAGGAGCATCCTGGGCGGCGGCGAAGGAACAGGTGCCCAGCAGGACCCCCAGTGTGATTAGTTTGGTCGTTTTCATCTTGATTATCGGTTGGGATTCGGAGGCCTGCATTCGGACTCGTCTGGCCATCAAACCACGGTGGTGAAAAAAGGTTGCGCGGCTTCGGATGGAATGAGTTGCCACGCCCGCCGCCGCCGTCTTGGATTCCCCCGCCAATGGCAGACAGCCCGCCGCCACCCGCCCAATCCAAAGCACTCGTCTTCGCCCGAAGGAGTGCCAGCACGCTTTTCCTGTGGGGTCTCGTCACCGCGATTTTCTTCAGTGGGAAATCCTGGGCGATGCTCGCGTTGATCGGGTTCCTGACTATGGTCGCCACGATCGAGTATTTCAAAATGATGCGCGCGGCCGGGGTGAAATGCTTCCCGTGCTTCGGCATCGCGCTGGCCGCGGTTTATAGCGGCTTTCTCTACTGGCGTTTCCAACAGGGCGGAAAATCATTGCCACAGGACATCGACGCGCTGGCGGTCTTCATGGCCATCGCGGTGCCGTTCACTCTTCAGCTCCGCCATCCGATCCGCGGGATGGAGGCATTGCAGGCGGTCGCGGTTAATCTGCTAGGATTCATCTACATCGCGTTTCTGTTCAATTTCGCCGCACGCGTGACGTTCCTCGCACCCGGCGCTGCGGATGTCCCCGGCCTCGTCGGCAAATCCGGGGCGTTCCTGCTGCTCTGGTTGTTAGCCGTCACCAAGTTCACCGACATGGGTGCCTACATCACCGGCTCGATGATCGGCCGGCACAAGATGATCCCGCACGTCAGTCCGGGAAAAACCTGGGAAGGCTTCGGCGGGGCGCTGCTTTTCGCGCAGCTCGCGGGTTGCGGGCTTTACGCATTGTTTCCGCAGCATCTCCATTTCCTCACAAGCTGGGGCCATGTCATTTTCCTCGGCGTGCTCCTCTCCGTCCTCGCGGTGATCGGGGATCTGGCGGAAAGCGTGCTCAAGCGCTCGATCAACGCGAAGGACTCCGGCAGCATGCTTCCCGGCATCGGCGGCTCGCTGGACCTCATCGACAGCATCTGTTTCACCGCCCCCGCGCTGTATTTCTATCTGAGATGGGTTCTCCTTCCCGCCGCATGAGTGCCGCCCCGCCCAAACGCCGCGTCGTCCTGCTAGGCTCCACCGGATCCATCGGCTGCTCCACCCTCAAGGTCGCCCGCGAGCTGCCCGATGAAATCGAAATCATCGCCCTCGCCGCCTGTGGCAATGTCGCGAAGCTCGCCGCGCAGGCCCGTGAAACCGGTGTCCGGCACGTCGCGCTTTACGACGCATCGAAAGAATCCGAACTCCGCGCCTTGCTCCCGGCCGATGTGAAAATCCACCTCGGTGCGGAAGGTCTGCTGGAACTCGCCACCCTAACCGAGGCCGATATCGTGCTCGTCGCCATCATCGGCACTGCCGGGCTGCATCCCGCCCTCGCCGCCATCGAGGCGGGCAAGGATCTCGCCATCGCCTCGAAGGAAATCCTCGTGATGGCCGGCGAAATCATCACCGCCGCCGCCGAAAGACGTGGCGTCAGAATCCTTCCGGTCGACAGCGAACACAACGCGATTTTCCAATGCCTCGACGGCCATCGCGGCGGAGAGACCGAAGTGACCCGGCTCATTCTAACTGCATCCGGCGGCCCCTTCCGCACGCTTCCATCCGATCAGATTCCCAACGTCACCCTGGCCCAGGCACTCAAGCATCCGACTTGGGAAATGGGGCCGAAAATCACCATCGACTCCGCCACGCTTTTCAACAAGGGCCTCGAGATGATCGAAGCCCGCTGGTTGTTTGGGATCCAGATGGATCGCATCGACGTCGTCATCCATCCGCAGAGCATCGTCCACTCGATGGTCGAGTTCACCGATGGCTCGATCCTCGCGCAGCTCAGCCAGACGGACATGTGTTTCCCGATCCAATACGCGCTGACCTGGCCCCGGCGGGTGAGAGGCGGATTGCGCCCGCTGGATTTTCCCGCACTCGCGAAATTGGAATTCGAAGCACCGCGCACCGCCGATTTCCCCGCGCTCGATCTCGCCCGCCGCGCGGGAATCGCCGGGGGCACGCTGCCCGCTGTTTTCAACGCTGCCAACGAAGTCGCGGTCGATGCCTTCCGCGCGGAAAAAATCCCGTTTCCCTGCATCTGGGAGTGCGTCGCCGCCGCGATGGATGCCCACCAGGTCCAACCGTCCGACACGCTTGAGACCGTGGTTGCGGCCGACCGCTGGGCACGCGAGACTGCGGCTGTCGTCGTCACCGGGCTTGCCTGATTCCGTCGCACGTTTTTAAAATTTCGCCCCATCATGAACCGCCTGAGCTGCCTCATCGCCCTGATTTCCCTGCTGGCATTCGCCCGCACCACCGCCGCCCCGGCCGATGCGCTGCGCATCCAGAAATCCTATCAACTCTCGATGGACAAGTGGGCGTTGGAAATGCGCATCGCCACCACTCCCGAAGATCGCACCAAAGCTTGGAATAGCCGCCCCGACGCCACCCCTTCGGCCAAGGAAATGTGGAAAACCATCGGCAGTTCGCTCGATCAGGAGTGGACGCTTGAGCCCGCCGCCTGGTTTCTCCGCACCACCCCCGGCCTGCTCGCCACTGACGAAAACGGCACGCCTCAACCCATTTTCAGCAAGGACTGCGATGCCGTCCGCAAGGCCATCGAAACCTATCACCTGAAGAGCCCGAAACTCATCCCCGTCTGTTCCGCCCTCGCCGCCAGTCCGGACCCACGCTCACTCGCCCTGCTGGAAAAAATCCAGATCACCAACCCGGATCCAAAGATCCAGGGCGTCGCCGCGCTCGGGGCCGCCATGCAGCTCAAATCCCTCGGCGACAATGTCGAAATCATGACCAAGCGCCTCACCTACCTGCGCAAGGCCATCATCCAGAGCGCCGATGTTGACTTCAACGGCAGCACCGTCGCCAAGCTCGCGGAAGACGAGCTCTACATCATCCGTTTTCTAACGAAAGGCCGCGTCGCGCCGGATCTCGTTGGTGTCGATTGCGCGGGCAAGGCGATGTCCCTCTCGGCCAACCAAGGCAAGGTCATCGTCCTGCTTTTCTGGAACAGCAACGTCCCGGATGCCCAGCGGATCGTACAAATCACCACAGCGCTCGAAACCAAGTTCAAGGGCAAGCCCCTCGCCGTCCTCGGCGTCAACAACGACACCTTGGAAAAACTCCGCGTGCTCCAGAGCGACGGCACCGTGCCATGGCCTAATTTCTCCGATCCCGAAAACAAACTCGCCCAGCAATACCGCGTCGGCTCATGGCCGCTCGTCTATGTCCTCGATGGCGAGCGCAAGATCCACTACTCCGGCCCACCCGGCTCATTCGCCGAGCTCACCGCCGAGGCGCTGCTGGCCGAGATCAAGCCCACGGCTCCGGCAGTGGAAAAATAAGCCCATGGGTTCCCCCATTTTCCCGTGAGAGTCCTCTCCATCGATCCTGCCGTTAGAAATACCGGCTACGCCGTGCTCGAAGGAGATCCCCGCAAGCCAGTCGTCCTCGCTTTCGACGTCATTTCCATCCCGAAAGCCATCCCGCAATCCGCCGCGCTCTCGGCCATCCGCACGCATCTGGTCAACATCATCCAGAAGTTCCAGCCAGATGAAATCGCCGTCGAAGGCATCATCTACGTCCAGTCCCACCAGACCGCCATCTCCATGGGAGCCGCCCGCGCCGCCGCCCTCATCGCCGCCGCCGATCACGGGATCCGCGTTTACGAATACTCGCCGAAGAAGGTGAAAATGGCCGTCGTCGGAAATGGCAATGCCGACAAAAAGCAGGTCGCCTTCATGGTCCGCGCCTTGTTAGGACTCGCCGAAACCCCGCCGTCCGACGCCGCCGACGCCCTCGCCATCGGCATGGCCCACCTCCAGGCGTCCGATCCCCTCAAGGCAAAACTCCTCGAGCGACGGCTTGTATAAGATTTTTTCAACCGCGGATGAACGCAGATCAACACAGACGAAAGAAGGGATGAGAATTTCTGAAACAACTTCTCTTATCCGTGTCCATCCGCGTTCATCTGTGGTTTGATTCCTCTTCATCCAAAAACAGCCCGAGTCTTGCTCAAAATCCTCCACCTCCCCGTCCCCATCGACTACGAAGCCGGCCTCCGTCTTCAGAAAGGCCACGTCCAGGCCATCCTCGACGGCACCGACCACGACACCATCCTGCTGCTCGAGCATCAGCCCGTTTACACCATCGGTCGCCTGCGCGATCAATCCTCCCTCCGCGATCCCGCTTCGCTCCCCTACCCCGTCCACGAGATCAACCGCGGCGGCCAGGCCACCTACCACGGCCCCGGCCAACTCGTCGGCTATCCCATCCTTGATCTAACGCCGCGTGGCAAGGACCTCCACGAACACCTGCGGAAACTCGAAGAAGCCCTCATCCGGGCGTGCCATCATTTCGATGTGAACGCCGGCCGCCGCGAAGGCCTCACCGGAGTCTGGGTGGAAAACCGCAAGCTCGCCTCCATCGGTGTCGGTGTTAGAAAATGGATCTCCATGCACGGCTTCGCGATCAACATCACGAAGGAAAGCCTGCCTCCCTTCTTCGCCATCACCCCCTGCGGCATCGATGGCGTCACCATGAGTTGCCTGGAAAACGAGGCGGGACGGGAAATCAGCGTGCGGGAAGCGGCTGCTGTTATTGCGGAAGAGTTGCGCGAACTTTAAGCAGGCTTGGACTGTGGCCAACCCGGGTGGGCCGAAGTCCCACCCTCCTTATCGTTCGGCCTTCACCTTCTCGGAAATCTGTTTGAGTTTCATTTCCTGCAGCAACTGCTGATCCGTCTCGAAATCCCTCTTCGCATCCACGTAGTCCTGCGCATCGAGCCCACGCTTGATCGCTTCCTCATGGGCCTCCTTTTTCGCCACCTCGGCTTTTTTCAAATGATCCGTGGCCATGTCCAACTGGGCTTGCAAGGTGGCTCTCAGGTTGACGACGCTTTCGTTCATTTGGAGTTCGATCGCTTGCACCTGCTCATCCTGGGCCAGCAAGGTGGGATGCCTGTCTCCAAGCCCGCGCCGCTTGAGAAGTTCCTGCTCGCGCTTGGCTTCCAGATATTGCGGATAGAGAACCTTGACCGTGTTGTCTGGCAAATCCAATCCTGACGCATAACGGATCAACTCGTCGTTGTGATACTTCAACAAACTGTTGATCTGGCTCTCAAGCTGCATCTTCTGCGTTTGAAGATTGTTATAAGTCTGAAGGGCGTTTCGCGCTCCCTGATCCTCGTCGGTTCCTGACTGCCCGTAGAACGAATCCGGCCCCCGATAGATGATACCTTTGCTCCGGACGATGGTCGCCAGCACTTTCCGCCGGTCCTCCACTTTCGCCTCTTGATCCCGGACGGCTTGGTCCAACTCATTCAAGGACTTGCTCGAATCCCGACTTTCAACCTCAGATCGGTATTCCTTGTAAGCCTTCGCAACCTGAGCAGTGATGTCGCGGGCTTCCTCCTTGTTGGTATGGCGAACACGAATGGAAACAAGATCCGTACTCCGAATGTTTTGAGTGTCCACTATGCTCTTCAGAATGCGAATCGCGTCTTCCTTGCTGCTTTCGGGAATTTTGATTTCGACAATCTGGCCATCGGACGAATCGCTCGCCTGTTTGGTGGAATGCTTGGCTTTCTGAATCTGCCCTGCGACCGTCGGATCGATCTTCACCAGCTTGTAGCTACGGGACAGCCAGAAGATCGTCCCCATACCGACTAACACCGCCAGAATCCAACTCGTGCGTTTGATCATGGATGGGATGAATGAATATTTTTTTGAGGAGAGCAAGCATTAACTTTGAATCACAAAGTTAATGCTCCTCGCGGAGGAGTTGCGTGAGTTATAAGGAGGGTTGGACTGTGGCCAACCCGGGTGGGCCGAAGTCCCACCCTCCTTACCTACCGCCCTTTTTCACCCAGGAATCCTTGAGGGCAACGGTGCGGTTGAAGACGGGTTTCACTCCGGATTGATGATCGATGGTGTCGGCGATGAAGTAGCCGATACGGTCGAACTGGCAGGAGAAACCGGGTTCCACGGAGGCGAGCGCGGGCTCGATTCTGGCGGTGACGGTCTTCAGCGAGTCGGGATTGATGACGGATAGAAATCCGCCTTCCGCACCGTCGGGATCCTCTTCGGTGAAGAGGCGGTCGTAGATGCGGACTTCGGCATCGAGGCCGGTGGCGACATCGACCCAATGGATCGCGGCCTTGCAGACGACACCTTCCGGCGAGTCGGCACCGACCGTGCCCGGGAGGATTTCGGCGCGGATGAGATTGATAGATCCATCCGCGTCTTTCTCGAAACCGATGCAGCGGATGATGTGGCCGCCCTTGAGACGGACGTAGCGGTCGGGGCCGAGGCGGAAGAATTTCTTCTCGGGCACTTCCATGAAATCCTCGCGCTCGATCCAGACCTCGTTGGAGATCGGAATGTCGCGGTTGCCCATCTCCGGGTTTTGCGGGTGGTTGGCCACCTCGACAGTCGTTAGAGATTCGGCGGACCAGTTTTCGAGAACGACTTTCACCGGATCCAGCACGGCCATGCGGCGCGGTGCGGATTGGTTGAGAAAATCGCGGATGTCGAATTCCAACAGCGCGATGTCGGTGGTGCCCTTGAACTTGGTGATGCCGACGCGTTTGCAGAAATGCACCACCGCTTCCGGCGGATAACCGCGGCGGCGCAGGCCGGAGATCGTCGGCAGACGCGGATCGTCCCAGCCGCTGACATGGCCCTCCTGCACGAGCTGGAGCAGCTTGCGCTTGCCCATGGCGGTGTAGGTGAGGTTCAGCTTTGCGAACTCGATCTGGCGCGGCTTGCTAGGCACCGGGCAGTTTTCGATGAACCAGTCGTAAAGCGGCCGGTGATCCTCGAACTCCAGCGTGCAGAGCGAGTGGGTGATGTGCTCCAGCGCGTCTTCCAGCGGATGGGCGAAGTCGTACATCGGATAGATGCACCAAGCGTCGCCGGTGTTGTGATGGTGCGCGTGCATGATCCGATAGAGAACGGGATCGCGCATGTTCATGTTCGAGGAGGCGAGATCGATCTTGGCGCGGAGGACGCATTCCCCTTCCTTGAATTCGCCAGCCTTCATGCGGGCGAAGAGATCGAGGTTTTCCTCCACGCTGCGGGAACGGCCGGGCGACGGGGTGCCGGGCGTGGTGAGGTTGCCACGGCTGGCGCGCATTTCCTCGGCGGACTGCTGTTCGATGTAGGCCTTTCCCTCCTTGATGAGATGGACGGCGCAGTCGTGGAAGAACGTGAAATAGTCGCTGGCGAAGTAGAGGTCTTTTCCCCAATCGAAGCCAAGCCACTTCACATCCGCCTTGATGCTCTCGACATATTCGGTTTCCTCCTTCTCCGGGTTCGTGTCGTCGAACCGGAGATGGCATTTCGCGCCTGGGTGCTCCTGGGCGATGCCGAAGTTCAGGCAGATCGACTTCGCGTGGCCGATGTGCAGATAGCCGTTAGGCTCCGGCGGAAAGCGCGTGATAGTGGTGGCGTGTTTGCCGGTGGCAAGGTCATCCGCGATGATCTCGCGGATGAAGTCGAGCTTTGGGGTGATGGGATCGGACATTTGGAAAAAGATATCGGACAGATCAGCCGGATCGGGCGGATGTTAAAGCGCCAGCTCCTTGAGCAGCGCCTGATTCATGCGAATCCCTGCCTCGAAGTTCTCGACCGGGAAGTTTTCGTTAGGCGCGTGGATCTGGGCGTCGGAAAGGGCTAGCCCTAGTAACAAGGTGTCGGCACCGAGGATGTCGCGGAAGGTCTGGACGATGGGGATGCTGCCGCCTTCGCGGATGAGCACGGGTTCGGCGTTGAAGGACGCACGGAGGGCGGCTTGGGCGGCGAGGCCGTATTTCGAGTTGGGATCGGTGACGTAGGGCTTGCCATCGTGGCCGGGCTTGACCTCGACCTCGACACCCGGCGGGCAATGCCATTCAAGGTGGCTTTTGACTTTTTCCATGATGTCCTTCGGGCTTTGGTCGGGGACGAGGCGGAAGGAAAGTTTCGCGAATGCCTCGGCGGGAAGAACCGTCTTCGAACCCTCGCCCTGATAGCCGCCGCCGATGCCGTTAACCTCGGCGGTCGGCCGCGCCCAGGTGCGTTCGGCGGAGGTGTAACCGGGTTCGCCGAACAGGCCGGGCGAACCGGTGACTGCTAGAAAATCCGCATCGCTGACGCCGGGAACATGAGCCCACATTTCACGCTCCCAGGGTTCCAACGGGCGGACCTGATCGTAGAACCCCTCGATGGAAACGGTGCCGTCGAGCGCGTGGAGACTGGAGACGAGACGGGCGAGCGCGGCGGCGGGATTCGCCACGGCACCGCCGAAAAGGCCGGAGTGGAGATCGCCTTTGGGTCCGCGCAGGATGACATCGCAACAGGTGATGCCGCGCAGGCCGTAGCCGAGCGTCGGCACGCCGGGAGCGACCATGCCGGTGTCGGAAATGGCGATGACATCGCATTTCAAATCATCGCAGTGATGGAGCAGGAACGAGGCAAGGTTCGGGCTGCCGATTTCCTCTTCGCCCTCGAACAGGAAGATGAGATTGACCGGCAACTCCTGGTTTTCCCGCAGGGTCTTCTCGACACCTAACACATGAGCCATCATCTGTCCCTTGTTGTCGGTCGCGCCGCGTGCCCAGATTTTTCCTTCACGAATGACCGGCTCGAACGGGGCAGTGGTCCAGAGCGACAACGGATCGACCGGCTGCACGTCGTAGTGGCCGTAGATCAGCACGGTGCGGCGACCGGCGACGTGGGCATTTCTAGCAAGCACCACCGGATGCTTCGGCGTCTCGTGGAGCTCGGTCGCCAGGCCCATGCCGGTGAGTTTGGAGACCAGCCAATCCGCGCAGGCCCGGACATCGGCGGCGTGGTTCGAGTCCGTGGAAATGCTGGGGAAGCGGAGGAACGAAAACAGATTCTCTAGTTCGGGGGTCACGCCGGAAATGCTGCACATTTGAATAGCGCACCCGCAAGCCGATTTCGCCAAAAGACGACTGCTGGCGGGAGCCAAGGGGTTCAGATCCGCAGGATTGACACAGCCAATGGGTATGGTTCACTTGATGTATGAAGACAATCACGGTCAATGTATCCGAGCCGGTGTACCAAGACTTTAGGGCCTACGCCACGAAGACAGACCGCAAGGCTTCGGAACTGATTCGGGAGGCAATGGAGCTGTATCGCCAAACGCACATGCAACGGCGGACATCGCTGCGGGATCGGCGGTCGGCGAGTGTGGGTGGTCCGATCCAACCGATCACCAGCAGCGACGACTTACTGGGGGACATGCTGGATGACTCACGGGATTGACACCGATTTTCTGGTGGCGATTGAAATCCGCGACCACCCATTTCACCCACAGGCGGACGCGTTGCTGCAAACGCTGCTGGAGGAGGGACATGATTTCGCCGTGACTCCTCAAACCCTAGCCGAGTTCATTCACATCGTCACGGATGCGAAACGCATGCCGCATCCGCTGACACTCGCGGAGGCGATCTCACGGGCCGAATATTGGTGGCAAGCGGCGGAGGTGCGCAGGGTTTTTCCTGATGGAGAAAGCGTGATGGATTTCCTAGGCTGGCTCTCACGTTATCAACTGGGACGCAAGAGGCTGCTCGATACCTTG
The DNA here is from genome assembly GCA_040386755.1 of Verrucomicrobiota bacterium. Taxonomy (GTDB): domain Bacteria; phylum Verrucomicrobiota; class Verrucomicrobiia; order Verrucomicrobiales; family Akkermansiaceae; genus Luteolibacter. The sequence goes on from JAZKEY010000003.1 coordinate 360,482, forward strand.
CTGGCCGCGACCTATCAGCGGGCGGGCATCAGACGGTTGCTTTCGAACAACGAAAAGGACTACAAGGTGTTCGGCTGTTTCGAGGTCGTGACATTCCGCTAGAAACTCATCACTCGTCCACCGGCACAACATCCACAGCGACTGACATTTTTTGTCCACCAGCACCCAGCGTCACGCCGCGCAACGGACTCACATCCGAGAAATCCCTACCCCAGGCGACGGTGATGTGGCGCTCGCCGGGGATGAGATTGTTGGTGGGGTCGGTGTCGATCCAGCCGGCGACCTCTCCACAGAAAACGGAAATCCAGGCATGCGAGGCATCCGCGCCAGTAAGCTTCGGTTTGCCGGGCGGAGGCGCGGTTTCGAGATAGCCGCTGACGTAGCGCGCGGGCAGGCCGAGCGAGCGCAGGCAGGCCAGCATGAGGTGGGCGAAATCCTGGCAAACCCCGGCGCGGCTCTTGAAGACGTCCGAAACCGGCGTCGTGACATCCGTGGCACGGGGGTCGAATTTGAACTCCCGGAAAACGCGGGCTGTTAGCGCGACGACGCCATGAAGGATCGGACGGCCCGGCGGGAAGTCCTGCAGCGCGTAGGTCTCGTATTCCTTGCCGGTCGGCACCATCGGCGAGGAAAAGCGGAACGCCCCGGCTTCCGAGCAATGCGTGAGTTTCTCCGCCTGACAGGCATCCCTAACGGACTCCCACGTGGGAGTGGAGGCCGGGTCAGGATGACGGGTGGCGAAGACCTCCACGAAGCTGCGTGCCGTCACTTCGAGCACCTCGTGTTTGCCTTCGATCTCGAAATAGGAAGTGACGTTTCCGAACGAATCCACATGCACGCCGCGCCCGACGGGGATGGGCAGGATCTCAAGCGCGTGCCACGGGCAGCGTTGGCCGGGCAACGACCGTGGAGCCAATCTCGCGAGGTGGTGCGAGACGGTCACGGCACCTTCGTAGGTGTATTTCGTGCAATGGGTGAGGCGGTATTTCACGAGGCGAGAAAATGTTAGTAAACCCTGCGCACCGAGTGGCTGAAGTAATGCTGGGTGAGCATGTCGGCGAAGACTTCCAGCCGTGAGAACAGGCCCTCCAGCTCGACGGCATCGGGTGCGGAGGGATTCAGGAACCGATCATCGAGTCCTTGCAAATGTTCGCGAATCTTCGGCAGCAGGCCGAATTCCGGATCACCGGGAAAGCGGGTGATCTCGCGATCAAGAATGCCGATCTGATAGGCCACCGAGCGCGGGTTGGTGGCATCGAAGAAAATCAGGTCGATGACGGCATCCAGCCGTGGCCGGGAAAAGTGACGGCGGCGGTAGGTCATCACGCTGTCGCAGGTTTCCAACAGCGGATCCAGGACCGCGGATTCACCAGCCCCCTGCCCTGCCGCCGTGCGGAGCAGCGAGACGGCACCGAGCGAGCGTTCGACCCGGCGGCCGACTTCGAGAAAGCGCCATCCCTGGCCGCGCGTCATGTTCTCCGCCTGCATCCCGGCGATGGCGGATAGATGGAGGATCAGGCTGTCGAGCGTGCGCAGCAGATCCGAGGTCCCGGGCGAGCCGGGAGGCGCGTGGATCACGTTTTCAAGGCGGTTGAAAAAGCGCCAGGTATCGTCTGATAGACGATCCCGCGCGGCGGCGGCGTTCAAAAGCAGGGAGCGTGTCAGGCTCGGGATTCCGCCGCGCGCGGACTCGTCGTGGATGAGGCCGGCGAGGGTTTTGAGCGTCACGGTCGGATGGATGATCACGTCCTTCGGTAACAAATTGCAGCCGCGGATCAGCGTCAGGCAGGCGGCGAGCTGCTGCTGTTGGAGCCGCCCGGCCTCACCCGTTAGATTACGAAGCGTGACGCGCAGCAGGCGGGTGGCGAGCTCGATGCGCTCCGAATACCTGCCGACCCAGAACAACTGCTCGGCAATCCGGCTCGGGACCTCCAATGCCGACGGGTGATGACCCTTTGCCGCCGTGGTGATTTTCACCTCGGATTTCAACGTCACGCCGACGGCTTCGTCGGAAATCCAGACATCCTTGGTGAATCCCGCATGTCCCGGCCACATCTGCGGGGCTTGGGCGGTTTTTCCGACCTTGGCAAGGCCTCCGGGCAAGGCGACCGGGCCGCCTGGCGCGTTGACGGTGAAGGCGCGCCAGACGACAGGCCGCTGGCGGATGCCACGGGGTTCCAGTGACGGTGCCACACTGGGTGCGACATCCAACTGAGCAACAAAATCATACGGCCGCTCCTCGATGGTCGCGATCCACTGCTTGCGGGCAGCGGGCGAAAGGCTGGCGCAGCGGATCGGCAGCAAACGGTCGCGGTTGAAAGCGGATAGCAGGACGTAGCGGTGGAGTTGGTCAATGACCTTGCGGCGGATGTCCGGCTGGCTGAGCCACCAGGTTTCCACGAACGGCAATTTGATTTCCTCACCGAACCACTTGCGGCAAATGCCCGGAAGGAACGGCATCAGCGCGGGCGTGGAGGCAAATCCGGCACCCGGCGCATTCGCCATCGCGACATTTCCCGTGCGCCACGCCTCGACCATGCCGGGCACGCCGCCACCGCCGAGGCCCCAATGTTCCAGCGGGTCGAGGGTTTCGTCATTGATGCGGCTGGCGACCACATCAATGCGGCGCAAACCGGCGAGGGTTTTCAAAAACAGGCGGCGTTCACGGACCGTTAGATCGGCGGGTTCCACCAGGGGAAATCCCAACAGCCTCGCCTTGTAGGCATGTTCGAAATACGACGGGTGCCGGAATCCGGGCGTTAGAAAAACCACACTCGACATCTCGCCGCGCGCCGGCAGCAGCGATTCGAGCGTGGCGCGTTCCAGATCGAAGAACGCGCCGAGCCGGGCGATGCGCAGGCTTTCAAACTGGTCGGAAAGAAGATTGGAAGTGACGTTGCGGTTTTCGAGAACCTGGCCGAGGCCACCCGGTGCCGCGGTGTGATCCCGAAGGACCGTCCACTGGCCGTTAGGGGTGCGGACGAGATCGCAACCGGTGGTCACCACGAATCGGCCGCCAATCGGCTGGACGCCCCGCGAATATTGCAGGAACGCGGGACTAGAGTGCACCAGATCCGGTGGCAGCAGGCCTTGTTTCAGCAACTGCTGCGGACCGTAAACATCCGCCAGCACGGCATCGATCAGGCGGATGCGCTGGGCCAGTCCCGCCGAAACCTGAGTCCAGTCGGCGGGCGAAACCATCAGCGGAATCGGGTCCAGTTCGTAAGGTTGACCCGCCCCGCCGACGTCGCTGTAAACGTTGAAGGTGGTGCCGAGGTCCTCGATCATCCGGTTGGCGGACGCGGAAATCGAATTCCGCTCCTCGGCGCTCCAACGGTGGATTTTCTGGCTGAGTCCATGCCAATGCGGCCGGTATTCACCGCGGGCGTCGCTCATTTCGTCCCAAACAGCCGCCGCCACCTCAGGGCTGGCCTGAGCTGAGGACATTTGTTGGTTGAGGCGGATGCTGTCGGCCATGAAATCGAGGTTCGTCGCGAACGACTCAAAACAGGCTCTATGGGATCATCCGCAAGTCCAGCGTGAAGGGAAAATCAGGGCTCAAAGGTGCCTCGCGGGCGGTCATTTTCCCACCGGTATGGCCGTGCTCGAAGAACCGGGCGAGTCGCCGGGCCTCCGCCTCGTAGGAATTCACGGGGAAACTGTCGTGGCTGCGGCCGCCGGGATGGGATGCGTGGTAGGTGCAGCCGCCCATCGAGCGGTCGTTCCAGGTATCGACGAGGTCGAAAATCAACGGCGTGTGGACCGGAATCGTCGGGTGGAGGCAATTCGGCGGTTGCCAGGCCCGGTAGCGGACACCGGCGACGAATTCGCCGTGGGTACCGGTCGGGTGCAGCGGGATGCGGTTGCCATTGCACGCGAGAACGTGGCGCTCGCCGGTCAGGCCCTTGACCTTCACCTGCATACGTTCCACGGAACTATCGACATAGCGGACAGCAGCACCGGCGCCGCCCTCTTCACCGAGGACGTGCCATGGCTCGATGGCGTGGCGCATTTCCACCTCGACGCCGCGCTGGACGAATTCACCGATCCTCGGAAAACGGAATTCCAGATGCGGGGCGAACCAGTCCTCCTCGATCCAATAGCCTTGCTCGCGCAAATCGGATAGAACATCGCAGAAATCATTCCACACGTAATGCGGCAGCATCCAGCGGTCGTGGATCTCGCTGTCCCAACGGACGAGCGGCTTGGTGTAGGGCTCACGCCAGAAACGTGAAACTAATGCCCGCAGGACCAGATGCTGGGCGAGGCTCATCTGATAGTGCGGCGGCATTTCGAAATTCCGCATTTCCAACAAACCTAACCGCCCGGTCGAACTGTCGGGGCTGTAGAGTTTGTCGATACAGAACTCGGCGCGGTGGGTGTTGCCGGTCGGGTCTATCAGGAGATTCCGGAACGCGCGATCCACCTGCCACGGCAGCGATTTACCATCGCCTTCGAGCGTCTTGAACGCGACTTCCAGCTCATGAATCGAGTCATTGCGCGCCTCGTCGATACGCGGTGCCTGTGAAGTGGGCCCCACGAACAATCCCGAGAACAGATAACTGAGCGACGGGTGATGATTCCAGAAGGTGATCATGCTCCGCAGCAAATCGGGACGCCGCAGCAACGGGCTGTCCGACGGCGTTTCGCCACCGATGATGATGTGGTTACCACCGCCGGTGCCGCAATGGCGGCCATCGACCATGAATTTCTCGGTCGCGAGACGGCAGAGATGCGCCTCCTCATAAAGCGTGGAGGTGTTAGCAACCAGATCATCCCACGAAGCGGCGGGATGGAGGTTCACTTCGATGACACCGGGGTCGGGAGTGACCTTGACCACGCTGAGACGCGAATCAAAACTCGGTGCCGTGCCTTCAAGAATGACCGGCATTCCGAGGGATTCGGCGGTGAGCTCGATGGTGGCGACGAGATCGAGGAAATCCTCCGTGTCATCGACGGGCGGGAGGAAAATGTGCAGGCGTCCGTCGCGCGGCTCGATGCAGAGCGCGCTGCGGGTGATCCAGGAAGCGGATTCCTGTTCCCCGGGTTTGCGTTCCCACGGGCGGTGTGCGGCGGAGTTTTCGCCTTCGCGATCCAGGCGGGCGGTGACGCGAGCGGTGGTCGCCTCCATCTCGCGCCGTTGGTGCGCGAGGATGCTGCCGGGAGCCGCCGGGAAATTCTGAACCTGGCGGGTCGGATCCTGCGGGATGTGCCACGGGTAATCCTTTTCCATCACCCACGGCAGAGAGTCGAGCGGCAGACGGTAGCCCATCGGCGAGTCGCCGGGTAACAGATAGAGATTCTCATCCCGCAGGAACCACGGGCCGGTGGTCCAGCGCAGGCCTTGTGCGGTCATCCGGCGTTCCAGAGGAATCGCGTAGCCAACGACTTCATCAAGCCCTTGCTGGAACAATCGTGTCAGACGATCGCGTTCAAGCTTGTCCTTGATGTTGGATTTCAGCGGATCGACATTGTCCGGCAGGCGCTTTTCCCGCCACATGTAGTAGAGCGCGTCCTCGTAGGCGGGGATCATCCATTTCGGATCCGCACCGAGAGCGCCGGTGAGAGCAGTGCCGAAACGTTTCGCGTGGGTGGTATCGTGCTTGTAGTCGTGGGATTCGTCGGCGATGAGCGAGTCGTTCTCCCAGATCGGCTGGCCATCCTTGCGCCAATAACAGGCGAGTGACCAGCGGGGCAGCATTTCGCCGGGATACCATTTTCCCTGACCATAAAACAACAGTCCGCCGGGGGCGAATTTCGCGCGCAGGCGCTTGATCAACTGACCTGATAGAATTCGTTTGGTTGGTCCGGTCGCGGCGGTATTCCATTCGTCGCCGTCGAAGTCGTCCATCGAGATGAACGTCGGTTCGCCGCCCATGGTGAGGCGGACGTCCATCGCGTCGAGGTCATCGTCGATCTTGTGGCCGATGCGGAGGATTTCCTGCCACTGCGCCTCGGTGTAAGGCAGCGTGGTGCGCGGGGATTCATAAATCCGGGTGACGGTCATCTCGTGCTCCATCTCGGATTCGCACGGCTCGACGCAACCGGTGACCGGAGCGGCGCTGGTCGGATCGGGTGAGCAGGCCAAGGGCAAATGCCCTTCCCCGGCGAGCAGGCCGGAGGTGGGATCAAAACCGATCCAACCGGCACCCGGCAGATAGACTTCGGTCCAGGCGTGGAGGTCGGTGAAATCGATTTCCGAGCCGACCGGACCGTCGAGCGATTTCACGTCCGGTTTCAACTGGATCAAATAGCCCGAAACAAAGCGGCTCGCCAAACCGACATGCCGCAGCAGTTCTGCCAAGAGCCACGCAGAGTCGCGGCAGGAGCCGGATGCGAGTTCGAGCGTTTCCTCGGGCTCCTGCACGCCCGGTTCCATCCGGATTTTATAATCAATAGCGTGTTGGATGGCGGAATTCATTTCCACCAGCACGTCGATGGTCCGGCCCTTCGCCGCCTTGAAGCGGGTGACCAGCTTTTCCATCAGCGGCCCGGGCTTCCCGACCGCGCGGAACGGCGCGAGCTCGTGGGCCTGATCCGCCGCATATTGAAACGGAAATTCCTCGGCGAAAGGCTCGAGGAAGAAATCGAAAGGATTCTGCACCGACATCTCGACGACGAGATCGACCTCAATGTCCAGCCGGTCGGTCGGTTCCGGGAGCATGATCCGGGCGAGATAGTTCGCCTGCGGGTCCTGCTGCCAGTTGATGAAATGCTCCATCGGCCCGACTTTCAGGCTGTAGGCGAGGACGTTCGAGCGGCAATGAGGAGCCGGCCGGAGCCTCACCACGTGCGGGCCGTGACCTACCGGGCGTTCGTATTGATAACTCGTGCGATGGTGCAGGGCGACGTGGATCGACATAGGGTGTGGCGGTCAAATAGCAACTTCGGTGCCGACTTGCCACCAAACTCGCAACCCAATTTTGTCACCGCGAATCCTCTGCTGGAAACGGTCCCGGATTGCCAACACCGTCTGCCTCCGCCAATAAGAAGCCGCCCCTGTGGAAACGATCTTCGAAATCAACAACGCCAACGTCTGGCGCGGCGACACCCTTGCGCTGCGCGACTTCTCGCTATCCCTGATCCATGGCGAAAGCGTCGCCATCCTCGGGCCCAACGGTGCCGGCAAGAGCACGTTTCTAAAGCTGCTCACCGGCGAGGTCCGCCCCGAAGCGGATCCCCTCTCCCGCTGCCGTTTGTTCGGTGCGGAACTCTGGTCATTGATGGAAATCCGCCACCGGATCGGTGTGGTCATGCCGGAGGAAGTCGGCCGTTTTCACCCCGCCGAGGTCGTCACCGATGCGGTGCTGTCCTCGTTGCGCGGTGCGTATGGCCGGACGCGGGACATGCGGTTCTCGCGGGCGGAAAAGGAACGTGCCCTGGCTTCGATGGAAATGATGGGAGTTGCGGAGTTGGCGCAGCGGGAATTCGGGACTTTGTCCTCCGGCGAGCGGCGGCGCATCCTCATCGCCCGCGCACTGGTCCATGAGCCGGAGGTGCTCGTGCTCGACGAACCCTCGACCGCTCTCGATTTCTCCGCCGCCCTGCAACTCGGCTCCACCCTGAGATCACTGTTGCAGGCCGGGCGAGACCTCATCCTGGTGACTCATCATCCGGGGGAAATCCCTCCGGAAATCGGGCGGGTAATCCTCTTGAAAAACGGTCGGGTATTCGCCGATGGAAACAAACGCGACATCATCACCCGCACGCATCTGAGGGAACTCTATCAAGCCGAACTCGCGGTGCGCTGGTCCGGCGGCTGGTGCGATGTCCGGGCGGTTTGAAATCCACGGCAGATCCAGACTTCCCCCGCCCTGGCCCCGGACCATCGCCAGCCGCTAGAAAAACAGCCGGCGACGGTCGCAAAGCACCGCGATGCTTCTTACTGGTTCGACTTATCGAACGCCGCATCAAAGGCGATCTTGCTGGTCGGGAAGTCCACGTTCCTGACGAACGCCGCGGCTTCCTCCCCGCCGTGGACGCGGTCCATGCGGATGTCCTCCCATTCGACGGAGAGCGGGCCCTTGTAACCGGTGTCGTTGAGCGCGACGATGATGTCCTCGAAGTCGATGTCGCCGTGACCGAGCGAGCGGAAGTCCCAGAAGCGGCGGGCGTCGCCGAAGTTCGTGTGGCCACCGAAGACGCCGACGGTGCCGTCGCCGTGGTTCCACCAGACGTCCTTCATATGGACGTGATAGATGCGCTTGCCGAGGTCGCGGATGAACTTCACGTAGTCCACGCCCTGATAGCCGAGGTGGGATGGATCGTAGTTGAAACCGAAGCGCTTGTGATTTCCAACAGCAGCGAGCGCACGCTGCGCGGAGGCGATATCGAAGGCGATTTCCGTCGGATGGACTTCGAGCGCGAAGTTCACATCCACTTTATCAAACGCATCGAGGATCGGTAGCCAACGCTTGGCGAAGTCCTTGAAGCCCTTTTCATAATATTCCTGCGAGGTCGGCGGGAAGGCGTAGATCGAGTGCCAGATCGAGGAACCGGTGAAGCCGTTGACCACGGCCGGAAACTCGTCCTTGCCCTTGCGGCCGGGCTTGGCGTTGAAAAACAGGCGGGCGGCCTTGGCGGTGGCGATCATCTGCTTGGCGGCGCGCTTGCGGACACCTTCGGGGCTTCCATCACCCCAGATGGCGGGTGACAGGATCGCCTTGTGGCGCTCGTCGATGAGGTCGCAGACGGCCTGGCCGACGAGGTGGTTGGAAATGGCGTAACTGGTGAGTCCGTTGTCGGAAAGCAGCTCCCATTTTTCCTTCACGTAGGACTTGCTGGAAAGCGCGGCATCCACGTCGAAGTGGTCACCCCAGCAGGCGAGTTCGAGGCCGTCGTAGCCCATTTCATAGGCGAGCGGCGCGAGTTTTTCGAGCGACAGATCGGCCCATTGGCCGGTGAAGAGAGTGACGGGGCGTGACATGGTTTTAGGATTGGTTGGCGTTCAAAGAATGGAGGATTCCGCTGAAGGGAATAAAGGAAAAACGATGTGCATTCCGGATGCCTGTATCCGGCCAGCCTGTCCGTTTTCCACTCCATCTTGATGGATCCGGTCATGGAAAATGAGCGCTGCAAGCCGATAGGATCGCATCCGGGGTTTATATTTTGCCAGGCAAGGGTGATAGGATGTCACCCAAGGTTACCTCGGACGCTGCCCGATGAATCGTGGGCGCGGCCCGATGGAAACGGGGTGCCGCCCGATCCACCTTGGACGCCATCCGACGAAAGCTGGATGCGGAAATATGAACCTTGGACGCCATCCTCTGGAAACTGGACGCGAAAATATGAACCTTGGACGCCGCCCTATGTTGATTCTACGGGATCTGCTGGAGTTGCCGGGCAACCCGACCGGGCAATGGCGTCAGCCCGCGATTTCCAGCTCCCATCCTTGGCGCAGGGCGGCGGTGACGGGACCCAGCGGCAGTTGCCGCCCCTCACATCGCGTCACTGGCACGGGGCCGCGGGTGGACGAGGAGAGGAAAATCTCGTCGGCGGCATGGAGATCGGCGGGAAAGAGCGGGCGTTCCTCCAGCGGGATGCCGAGCTTGGGGGCGAGTTCGCAGAGCACCTCGCGACCGATGCCGGGGAGGCAGCCGGAGTCGAGAGATGGTGTTAGCAGGACGCCGTTTTTGACAAGGAAGAGATTGGCGGTGGCGGATTCGCAGAGGTGGCCGACGGTGTTGAGGAAGAGGGTTTCGTCGAAGCCGAGGCGACGGGCGTGATCGAGGGCGACGAGGTTCTCCGCGTAACAGGCGGTTTTCAATCCGGCGAGCGGAGAGCGTTCGTTGCGTGGCCATGGCGAGAGGCAGACGGAGATCGATTCGGCGGAAGCGACGGCGGAAAAAGCGGCGAGCCAGACGAGGCGGTCGGCGCCGGGAGTTAGGTCGTTGTGCGGGCCGCTGCCGGCGGTGACGATGAGGCGGAGGCGGGCGCGGCCGGTGGCGAGAGAATTTCTAACGAGGAGTTCGTCGGCGATGTTCTTGAAATCCGCTAGATCGACGGACCAGCCGAGTTTTTCGCAGCTCTTGCGGAGACGGGCAAGGTGGCGGTCGGCGAAAACTGGGATGCCGTCGATGGCGGCCATCGTTTCAAAAAGCCCGAGGCCTAGGAAGGCCCCGCGATCCTGGGCGGCTCCGGGGTATTTGTCAGCGGGAAGCCATTGGCCGTTGCACCAGATTTCGTTCATCGGCGGGATTCTGGACGGGGTGAGGGCGTTGTAAATGCGGGAAGCGGGCTTGCGCGGTGGCGCGGGATGGCGTCAGTTTCCGCCCATGCGGTTTTATATTTTCTTCAGCGGGCTGACGATTCTGGCGACGGGAGTGGCGGCGATGTATCTGCTGCCGCGCCCGCAGTCGGTGGAATTTCTCGAAGGGGCGCTGAAGCTCGGCGGCGGCATCGTGATCTGCGGGGTTTTCTCGATCAAAATGAAATGGCACGGGCACATCGGCGCGGGGATCATGGCGCTGCTGGGTGCGGCGCGCGGCTTGGCCAATGTCCCGGGCCTGGTGAAATTCCTGAGCGGCGACCGCTCGCGTGACACGGCTCCGGTGTTGGAATTCGGAGTGACGGTGTTGTGCCTGCTTCTGCTGCTGAAAGTCATTCGGGAGCTTTACCGGGAACGGGTGCGCCGGATGCTGGAGGCTGGGGAGTGACCGGCGGGAGCACTTGAGGGGCGTTAGGCGGGACGACCGGAGGAACCAGGGGCGGCACCGGCGACGGGGTGGCACCCGGCACGCCTTCGGGAATCGGCAGCGGCGCTTTCGGAAGCGTGTCCTGCCATTGGTGGAGCTGATAGCCATCGCCGACACCGCCAATCTCGCCTAGCAGCTCGTGGCAGCGCTGGCGCCATTTCTCGTAATCGGGAGCTGAGCGTTCGGCATCGCGGCTGCCGGGAAATATCAGATAGCTGATTTTCAGATCGGATACCGGGCGGTTGTAGGAATTGGCCTTCGGGTTGAGCTCGCGGGCGAAGCGGAGGGATGCCTCGCCAACCTTGAAGGTGGGACCGCCGTCGCCGACGATGGCCGGATAGAGTTTTTTTCCGAAGACGACCACCGCGTAGTCGCCGACGTTAGGCGAGTAGGCGTCGTTCGCGCCGAGGATGTCGATAGGGACGACGATGAAGGGATCGTAGTCGGCGATGAGGAAGCTACGGGCCTTGAGGTCCTCGATGCCGCGCTTCAAATACTGGATGCGGTCCCGCAGCCAGGTCTTGCGGGCGGCGGGTGTCGAACTGGCGGCGAGTTCCTTTTGCGCGGCGGTGATGCGTTTTTCCCAACCGGCGATCATCGGGTTCGGCGTCTGGGATTTCTTGGGCCAGCCGTAGCTGGTGAAGGGCTGATAGTGCGGCGAGTTGACGATGTCGTCAGGCATCGTGGGAAGGCGGTCGCCGTCGGAACCATCGGAGACGACGTCCATTTCCGCCTGGAGGAAAAACACCTTGCGGCCTTTTTCGGATTGGAAATTGAGGATGGTCTCGCAGTCGTAGATGTTGTGCTTGGTGAGGAGTTCGTTGAGCGTGTTGGCATCGCGGCGGACGCGGCCGGTTTTGTTTTCGTAAAGCTTGTTGAACCAGGGAGAGACTTGCGCTTTCTCGACGAGGGACGGAAGTCCGGGGAGGATTTTCGAGAGCTCGGGGTTCGACGTTTCCAACTCGGCCAAAGTTTTCGCCGGGGCGGGCACGCGGAGGGAAAGCTGATAGGTGGCGGTGTAGCTGGAATCGTCGGTGCGCTCCTTGGAGGCGATGCCGCCCTTCTCGATTTTCACCTCCGTCTTGAACGGGATGCCGGAACGGAGTTTGCGGACATCGGTGACGGTGCCGAGCTCGGGCTCCGGGGGGGCGGCGGGTTCGTCGGGTTTCTCGGAAAGCTGCTTTTCGGCGTCTTCGAGCTTCTTTTTGAGGGCGGCGATGTCCCGGTCATAGCGCTCCTCGGCTTCGGCGCGGATCTGCGCCTCGGCCTGCCGGAAAATGTCCTGCTTGTCCGGGGAAGCGATGGCGGCGGGTTTTGGCGAGAAAATGTCCTTCAGCGCACTTTTCACCTTGGCCAGATTTCCGCTCGCCACCAGCGCGATGCCGAACAGAGCGAGGTAAAAAACATCCCTCATTCCGAACCATCGGAAGCCCGATTTCCGGCGGTTGGTGGAGTCCCGTAGTTCATTCATGACCGGGAGACTACCGATTTGTTTCCGCCCTTCAATCCCCGTCCGACAAAGTTTTCCCGGCAATTTTCCGATTCGTGAAAACTCGGCGATGACAAACCCGCCGCCATCCCTACACTCGCGCCCGTGAGTTATCAGGTCTTCGCCCGCAAATACCGACCCAAAACCTTCGACGACGTCCTCGGACAGGATCACGTCGTGAGGACCCTACGAAATGCCATCGCCCAAAAACGGCTGGCGCACGCCTATCTTTTCGTCGGCCCGCGAGGCACGGGGAAGACTTCGACGGCGCGGATTCTCGCCAAGGCACTGAACTGCACCGGCGGTCCGAAGGCGGATTTCGACCCCGATGAGGATGTCTGCATCGAGATCGCCGAAGGGCGTTCGCTGGACGTGTTGGAAATCGACGGTGCGTCGAACAACGGCGTCGAACAGGTGCGCGATTTGCGGGAATCCGTCCGCTTCGCTCCGGCGCGCGGGCAGTTCAAGATTTTCTACATCGACGAGGTGCACATGCTCTCGAACGCCGCGTTCAACGCGCTGCTCAAGACGCTGGAAGAGCCGCCGCCGCACGTGAAATTCATTTTCGCCACCACCGAGGCGAATAAAATTCTGCCTACGATCCTCTCCCGCTGCCAACGCTTCGACCTGCGGCCGATCCCGACGGAAACGATCGCCCAACACCTGCTCCACATCGCGAAGGAAGAGAGCATCGCGCTCGACGAAACCGCCGCCTGGGCCATCGCGAAAGGGGCCGACGGCGGCATGCGCGATGCCCAATCGATGCTCGACCAGCTCGTCTCGTTCTGCGGCGACTCGATCAACGAGTCCAACGTCCTCGACGTGTTCGGTTTCACCTCCCGGGAAAAAGTCGCGGCGCTCACGCAGACCCTGCTCTCCCGCGACAATCCCGCCGCCCTCTCGCTGATCCAGAAGGAAGCCGAAAGCGGCCGCGAACTCTCCCAGCTCCTCGGCGAACTCATCGGCTGCCTGCGTGCGCTGTTAGTCGCGAAGCTCGATCCGTCTGCTGATGGAGAAGGGATTCCCACGCATCTCTGGACCGCGTTGTTAGCCGCTGCCGACGATTACGCGCCCGATCGCATCCTCGCCGCCATCGACGTTTTCGCCGAGACGGAAGGCCGCATGAAATGGGCGACCAACAAGCGCCTGCATTTCGAGCTCGGCGTCATCAAAGCCATCCAGTCGCTCGGCGAAGTCCGCATCACCGACGTGATCAAGGTCCTCACCCGAGGTGCCGATTTCCTTCCCACCGGAGCGCTGGCTTCAGCCGGCGAGTCTCAAGCCGTCGCCCCACAAAAAGCACCGCCCCCACCGCTACCGGAACCCGAATCCTCCGGGACTCCCGAACCGGAACCCACCGCCTCCCCCGCTCCCGAGCCGGAACCCCAATCCATCCCAGTCGCCAATGAATGGAAACCCGAACCCGTTTCCGACTCTCCGCCCGCCGCCACCAAGCCCAGGCCCACCGGCGGACTATCAGCCTTCGATTCCCTGATCGATGCCGCCCCGGAAGTCAGCGAACTCCCGCCGACACCGGAGCCGCCGCCATGGAAAAACGACAAGCCCGCCGTCGCCGAGATCAAGCAACCCGAGGCCCCCGTCGTCAACGCCGCCATCGAGGACGCCTTCTACAACGACCCTCTGATCCAGGCCGCGTTGGTGAAATTCGAAGGCAAGGTGCTCTCCTAACGGACCGCGAAATTCATTTCGCGCGTCTAGATTCGCGAAGCGAGAGAACGTCAAATTCCCCGGAAACAAATCCCGTGACACATTGATCACCAGAAAGACTGCATCTGTGGATTTCTGGAATACCGCAAGCAAAGGAAGGTTGCGCTGCTCCGCCGATAAGCTAAAATCACGGCCATGGTCACCCTCGCGGAAATCGAAGCTCAGGCAATGAATCTCACCGATTCCGAGCGTGCCACCCTGGCCTCCCGGCTTCTCCATTCATTGTCCTCCGAGCTTGGGGATGATGACGACGGGCTCGCCGAAGCCCTGCGCCGCGAAGCGGAGATGGATGCCGATCCCTCGATGTCGATTTCCCTTGAAGAACTAAAGCGCTCGGTTGGCAGATGAAGCAGCCCATCAGCTTCAACAGAAACGTTTCCCGGGATCTGAAGGACATCCTTTCTTTCTATGAAGAAGAAGGCGGTGCAGCTCTCGCGGACAAGTTTTTTGAACTTCTCATGGCCAGGATCGAACAAATCAGGGAAAATCCGGAACAATTCCCATTTTCCGATCTCGGTATCCGCCGTGCAAACCTGGAGCAATTTCCCTATCACCTTCTTTACCGTGTCAACCCGGAGAGAGTCCGGATTTTCGTTCTTCGCCATGACAGTCGGAAGCCCAGCTACGGAATGCGCCGCCGATAATCCAATATTCCAACTTCACAACCTAACAAACATCCTATGAACATCCAGAAACTCATGAAACAAGCCCAGCAGATGCAGGCCGGGCTCGCCGCGAAACAAGAGGAACTCGCCATCCAGACCGTCGAGGCCTCCGTCGGCGGTGGCAAGGTCAACGTCATCGCCACCTGCGCGGGCGAGGTGCTTTCCATCAAGATCGACCCGTCGGTCATCGATCCAAGCGACGCGGAATTCCTCGAAGACCTCGTCCTCAAGGGCGTCCAGGAAGCCATCAACAAGGGCAAGGAAAAGTCCGCCGCCGAGATGAAGAAGCTCACCGGCGGCCTCGGCATTCCGGGAATGTAATTCCAGCATCCGCCACCCATGTCCTCATTCAGCCGCCGCCTGGGATGGACATTGGTGGTCATTTCCCTGCTGCTCCACATTTTCACGGTCTATTGTTATTCTCGGCAACCAGACCGGCTCGCCGCCTTCACCGTGATGCCGATCTGGCTGTGGGGCGGCTTCGGGTTGCTGATGTCCAGTGTGGCGTTTTATTTCCTGCGCGCCTCGCTGTCGTTGATCATGACTGCGGTGTGGGCGATCACCCTGCTCATCGGCGCGGACGAGGCGCGGGTGCTGGCGAATCTCGGAAAATCCCCGCCGCTTCCCGGCCAAGCCGAATACCACGAAGGCAAACCGGTGCTGCGCGTGCTCACCATGAATTGCGCGGCGTTCACCTATGGAAATCCAGCGACCGACATCGCCGCCTGGCAGCCCGACATCGTGCTGTTGCAGGATGCGTTTCCCTATCAGGTCCGACAGATCGCCGATGTCCTTTACGGCGGCCGCGGCGATTACCGCGCCCATCAGACCAACGGAGTGATCACGCGCTGGAAGATCCAACGCGAGATCCGCGACCCCACGCGGCGTGACGAACAGGTTACTATCGAGTTTCCTAACGGCCAGCAGATCGAGGTCGTCAATGTCCACCTCGTCACCGCCGCCACCGACCTGCGCCTCTGGCGAAAATCCGCGTGGATCGATCACCGGAACAACCGCACCGTCAGGACGCGGCAGCTCTCCCTGACCCGCCAGGTTCTCGAACAAACCACCAAATTTCCTGACACTCCAACGATCTTCGGCGGCGATTTCAACGCTCCCGCCTCCGACATCGTCCACCGCCAGCTCGGACGCGATTTCGTCGATGCCTTCGCCGCCGCCGGCACCGGTTGGGGAAACACCTATCAGCGCCGCTTCCCGATCCTGCGCATCGACCACATCTACGCGACCCGCCACTTCGTCCCCGTCCGCTGCCGGGTGGTCGCGTCGAAACACAGCGATCACCGGATGGTCATCGCCGATTTTCTAACATCGTCGGCGGTCACGCCCTGAGTATTTCAGACCGGGAAAAACGATTGCACCGGATAGTAATCATTCCAGAGTTTCCCGCAGTTCCGCTGATTTTCCGGAGGCGAGAATCCTGCCGCGGCCAAAAGCTCCCGCCAGCTCTGCTCCGACGGAAAATAGTTCGTCCCCATGAACCGGTAGCGGGCGATGGCGGACGCCTCCTCGGCGGAAAAATCCCCCGCTCTCTCCATCGCGTCCAGTTCCGCATAGACACGTGCGTTGTCCAACACCTCGCGGTCAGGGTCATAGGCGACATCATGAAAACCGAGAATCCGCGCGGTGAACCCGAACTCCGCCGCATCGATCCGGCCGGCTCGGAAATCCTCCAGCAACCGCGTAAAACGGAAACGACCGGTTGCGACATCGCGCATCACAATCACGTTCCGCATGACGCAGCGACCTCCCGGTGCCAGCCATTTCCGGAAGCTTTTCAAGACCGATACCGTGGTCCCGTAGCCCGGGAGATTCCCCACGATGCCGTCGCCCAGGACCACCGCGACCGGACCGGTAAGATGGTGATCGAGATCCGTCCACAATCCATGGATCACCTTCTCTTTCTTACGAAGCGATTCAGGCAACCAATCGGCAAACAGGTTGATGGCGACTTCCGAGCTATCGATGGCCACCACTTTTCGGAAACGCCGCGCGGCCATGATCCGCAGTTCCGGCGTCATGCCGAGAACCAGCGCGGTCCCTCCGGAATCGGCTCCATCGCAAGCCTCGGAGTAGCCTCCGATTTCCTCAGCCGAGGGCGAACCAGCCGGATGACGCGTTCTTGCCGAGTGATTCGCGATGCGTGATTGATAGATTTCCGGAGTCCAGCCCATGCTAACTGATTTTTGGATTGTTTGATTTAATGCGCGTCTTGCTCCGACCGATGAGTCCGCGCAATGCGATGTCCACCTCGGAGGGCAGTCCCCGCGCCAGGAACGACTTGTAGGTCGGCAACAAATGAGTGGTCAAGGCCGGCGCGTCCCGCAATCCCCTCGCCAGCGCCCCGGCATCCGGAAACGTCGGATAGAACTCCAGTTTCCCCATGGAGGCCAGTCCCAACATGGTTCTCAGGCATTTCTCACACTCGCCACAGTTCAGGTTGTGGTTGCGGTGTTCCCAGCAGATCCGGAGGTGATCGCGCACCAAGGGCTCATCCACGATTTGCTCCAGTTTCTCCAAGCGCCAGAGATGCTCGCCGAAATGAACGACCTCGAGTTTCGACGACGACCACAGGAAATCCGTCTTCCAACTCGTTCCCCATGGTTTGAAGAACACCTTCGGGAAAGATGACGAAATGAGGATTCGCGAAATTTCCGTGGCCAGCAAATGCCCCGCAGCAGCCAGTGCGGCACCGTGAAAACGATCCCAGCTCAGCGTTCCTAACACCGGATGTTCCCGCAGGTTCGTCCGTAGGAAAATCAGCTTCACCCCATGCCTCGTGGCCACGTCGCGGAGACTTTCCGTGATCCTTTCAAGCCGCTCCTTCTCGTCCAGCCGCACGTCGTAGCCAGCCACATAAACGATGGTCCCCGTCTCGGGAGTCCGCAGCAGCGTGTGGAATGAATCCACACCAAGTGATAAAAAAACCGCGGTCCCCCTCCCTTCCTCGACCGACGGAGCCGGACCTCTCAATCTTGTTTCGAAGCGATCCGTCGCGGCTTGCCACCACCGGCTCCAGATGCGGCCGATTCTTTTCAACCGGGGCCCGAGAACCGGACAAATCCGATCCGGAAACCGCATCCGCCACCCAGCCAACGACGAGGCGGCGAAACAAAGGCACGCCATCGCATCCGGCGCGTTGCTCAATCGGGCATCGGCGCTCTCGAACCACAGCGGCGAACCACCGATTTTCCATTCCACCCGCGATACGCCCGCAACCTCAGCCGGAGAGGCACCGGATACGGTCAGGCGGCGGAGTTTTCGGTTGATCCAGTGAATCATCTCGGGAGCGGCGGGAGAGGCTTGTAATTCTCCCATCTTCCACGGGCAACCCGCAATATTCCACATCACGGATCTAACGGTTGCACGGGGCATCTTCCGTGCTAGTAAGCGGAAGTTGCCGTCCATCCGGGCTGCCATTTCCTGCCGCCATGTGGATCGTCCTCTTCGCCCTTCGCTACAAATACACCATCGGGGTTCTCGGGATTCTGATCCTGCTCTTCGGCATCATGGCCGGCCGGAAAATGTCCACCGACATCCTGCCGCGCGTGGAAAGCCCGGAAATCACGCTCGTCTGGAGCTACGGCGGCCTCAACGCGGCGGACATGGCGTCGAAAATCACCTCGTTTTCCGAAATCGCCACGCTCAACAACGTGGACGACTTGCAGGAAGTCCGATCCGAGACCTCCAACGGCATTGCCTTGGTGAAACTGCGGTTTCAACCTTATGTGAACATCAACACCGCGATGTCGCAGGTGACCGGGGTTTCCCAGACGATCCTCCGCCGCATGCCCGCCGGGACCACGCCGCCGCTGGTCGTACGAACCAGTCCGTCGAGCGTGCCCATCGTCCAGCTCGTGATGGCGTCGGACACGATGACCAGCGGCCAGCTTTTCGACTACTCGCGCCTCGCGCTGCGGACACAGCTCCAGAGTATCCCCGGCATGCGGATTTCGCTGCCTTATGGCGGTGCGGCGCGGCAGGTAATGGTGGATCTGAATCCGGAGGCGCTCAATGCGTTCTCGATTTCCGCCACCGAGGTCAGCGCCGCCATCAGCAGGCAGAATCTAACTCTTCCGTCCGGAACCCTCCGCGAAGGAGCCCGTGAATTGCCGGTGGAGATCAACGCCAGTCCGGAAAACATCCAAGGCTTCCTCGATATTCCCCTGCGTTCGGTGGATGGAAAAATGATCCTGCTGCGCGATGTGGCGAACGTCCGCGATGGCGAGGCGATCAGCACCAACATCGCCCGCCTCAACGGCCAGAACGCCGTGATGGTCTCCATCCTCAAACTCGGCAGCGCCTCCACCGTGGACATCATCGACGGCATCCGCGCGCGCCTGCCTGAGATCCGCGCCTCCGCTCCGCCCGGCATGAGCATCGAGCCGATTTTCGACCAGTCCGTCTTCGTGCGCGCCGCGGTGACCGGCGTGCAGCATGAGATTCTCCTCGTCGGCGGTCTCGTCGCGGCTGTGGTGCTGTTGTTCCTCGGTTCGTGGCGCTCCACTCTCATCGTCCTCACCTCCATCCCGCTCGCTCTTCTTTGTTCCATCCTCGGCCTGAGCCTCATGGGCGCGACATTCAACCTGATGACCCTCGGAGGACTCGCCCTCGCCATCGGGATCCTGGTGGACAACTCACTGGTGGAAATCGAGAACATCAAACGCCAGATCGCTTTGGGCAAAGATGTCCACCAAGCCATCGTCGATGGCGCGCGCGAGGTCGCTTTCCCGGAGTTCGTTTCCACCATTTCCATCTGCATCGTCTTCCTGCCGATCTTCCTGCTCAGCGGCACCTCGTCGTTCGTCTTCCGCCCGCTCGCTCTGGCCGTGGTGTTCGCGATGATCGCCAGCTATCTGCTAGCTCGCACGTTGGTTCCGACTCTCGCCTCGATCATCCTGCCGGCCGAACAACGGGCGGAGCAGAAACGCGGGGATCGCAAGCCCGGCGGACTTTTCCTCATCCACCACGCCATCGAACACGGGGTGGACAAGATCGCGGAAATACAGGGAAAAATCCTCCGTTTCATCCTCCGCCGTAAAATCCTCATTCTCATCCCAGTTCTCTTCGCCGCCGCGCTTGGTGTCTTCGCCGCCATGAAATCCGGCCGCGAATTCTTCCCGAAGACCGATGCCGGACTCATCCGCCTGTTCGTCCGCATCCCGAGTGGAGTTAGAATCGACGACACCGCCCAAGAGATGGCCGACATCCAGCGCGAGATCCGCGCCATCATCCCGAAGGACGAGCTGCAGTTCATCGTTGAAAACATCGGCACGCCCAGTTCGGTCAACCAAGCGTGGGTGGAAACCACGTCCATCAGCTCCTCCGACGGCGAGATCCTCGTCCAGCTCGATCCCGAGCACGCGCCAAGCGAAGGCTACGTCGAAAAAATCCGCGCGATGCTCGCGAAGAAATTTCCCGAAGTGCAATCGTTCTTCCGTCCCGCCGACGCCACCAGCCAGACGCTCGCCTCCGGAGCTCCCACCACGTTCGAAGTCCGCCTGATGGGCCGCGATGTCCCGGGAAATCTCGCGCTCGCCCGCAACCTGAAGGAACGCTTCGCCAAGGTCCCCGGAGCCGTCGATGTGACCCTCCGCGAAGTCCTCGACCAACCCGGCTATGCGATCCGCATCGACCGCGCGCGCGGCGCCACCTTCGGCATCAATGCCCAGGATGCGGCGAACACCCTGTTAGCCGCGCTCGGCAGCGGCGGCTCGGTTTCGCCGAATTACTGGTCTGATCCCTCGACCGGCGCAGCCTACGACGTGCAAATCATCGCGCCGCCGGCGAATCTGAAAGCCATCGAGCAGTTGCTCAACCTCCCGATCCGCTCAGCAATCAGCGGCACGACTGTACCGCTGCGCTCGTTCGCCACCGTCCTGGAAAAACGCTCGCCCGCCAGCGTCAGCCGGACATCGCTGCAACCGACGTTCACGGTCGTCGCCAATGCCTCGGGTCGCGATCTCGGCAGCATCACTACCGATTTGGAAGCCATTCTCAAGGATCTCCGCACCCAGCTGAAGCCGGGCAATAGGATCGAACTCGCCGGTCAGGCCGCCCTGATGGAGACCGCCTATTCCGAACTCATCGGCGGCCTCGGCCTCGCCGCCGTGCTGGTGTTTCTCGTGATGGTTGTGAATTTCCAATCTTGGACGCTGCCGTTCGTCGCCATCGCCGGATTGCCCGTTTCCGTCTCCGGCGCGCTCTTCGCGCTCTGGCTAACAGGCACGGCGCTCAGCGTGCCCGCGCTGATGGGCATCATCATGGTGGTCGGCGTTTCCACGGCGAACAGCGTGCTCGTCAGCAGCTTTGCCCGCGACCGTTTTGATCAGGGCGAAACCGCGCATGACGCCGCCATCGAAGCGGCTACAACGCGGCTCCGCCCCGTCATCATGACCGCACTCGCGATGATCCTCGGTGTGATCCCGATGGCTCTCGGCCACGCGGAAGGCGGCGAACAGAATGCTCCGTTAGGCCGTGCGGTCATCGGCGGACTTCTCTTCGGCACCTTCGCCTCGCTGTTCCTCGTTCCCGTCGCCTTCGCCGCCGTCCGCGGCTACACCCACCGCCGCCAACTCCGCAGGGAGGAAAAACTCGCCGCACTGACCCCACTCACGAATCCATGAATTCCCCGATCCTTTCCCGCACCCTGCTCGCGCTGTTAGCAGCGTCCTCGCCCCTCGTCGCGCAGGAGAAAATGACCGTGAAAACGGTGCTTCCCACCGTCAGCACGGCGGCAAGCGCGTTCGAGCTTCCCGGCCGGACCGAGCCCATCGAGCAGGCGGCGATTTTCACCCGCGCCACCGGCATCGTCAGCGAGCGGAAGTTCGACATCGGCGACCGCGTGAAAGCCGGCGAAGTCCTCGCCGTCATTTCAGCTCCCGAGATCGACCGCGAGGTGGAAGTCGCCCGCGCCGCCGTCGAGCAGGCTGCATCCCGCGCCGACAACGCCCGCCAAGTCGCCGACCGCGCCACCACCCTCCTGAAAACCCGCGCCGTCTCGCAGGAGGAATCCGAGCAACGCGTTTCCGCCTCGGCCGAGGCCGAGGCCGCGCTCCGGTCAGCCAAGGCCGAACTTGCCCGCGTTGAGGAACTGCAGAAATTCTCAGCCGTCACCGCTCCGTTCGACGGCACCATTTCCGCGAGAAATTTCGATCGCGGCGACCGCATGCGCGGCGATTCATCGACCGCCGAGGGCTGGCTCTATCGGCTTTCGCGATTGGCCACCCTGCGTTTCGTCATCAGCGCCACGCCCGACCTCGCGCTCCGGCTGTCCAAGGAAGCCGAGGCGTCCGTCCGTTTTACCGAGTTGCCCGGCCAGATCTTCGCCGCAAAGTTATCTCGCACCAGCCGCGTCTTCGACACCGCCTCCGGCACCATGCGCGCGGAATTCCTGATCGATAACAAGGACTTCATCCTCCCGGCCGGACTAACCGGCATGGCCACCTTCAGCCTGCCACCGGTCGCCGGCACGTTTGTCTTGCCGACTAACACACTCGTCGTCCGCCAGGGCAAATCGATGGTCGCCGTCGTGAAGGACGGAAAGGTCGGCTACCTCGATGTCCTCGCAGGAAAAAATTCGGGGCCGACCTTGGAAATCACCTCCGCCGCCCTGACGCCCGAGACCGCTGTCATCGTCAATCCAAACGCCCTGCTGAAACCCGGCGACCCCGTCGAGGTATCCTCCGCACCTCTAGCCAAATAGACTCCCCAAACTTGACCGCTTCCGCCCGCCACGCAACCCTCCGCCATGACCCGCGAGAAGCTTGCCGAAGTGCTTGAGGAAATAGCCTTGCTGCTGGAACTGAAGGCCGAGAACCCGTTCAAGATCCGTGCCTACCGCCAGGGCGCGGAGACCGTTATAAACTTCGATGGCGACATCGTCGAACTCGCGGAAAAGAACGAACTCAACGGCATCAAGGGCATCGGCGAGGCCCTGCGCGACAAGCTCCACGAACTCTCCAGCACCGGAAAACTCGAGTTCCACGAAAAACTCCGCGCCGAGTTTCCCGCAGGACTTTTCGAACTCTTCGATCTCCAAGGCCTCGGTCCGAAAAAAGTCAAAGCCCTCTACGAAGCCCTCGCCATCACCTCAGTCGCCGATCTCAAGGCCGCCTGCGATGCGGGCAAAGTCGCCGGACTCCCCGGCTTCGGAGCCAAGACCCAGACCAAGATCCTCGAAGCCATCGCCCTCCGCGAAACCTTTGCCGACACTTTCCTGCTAGGAGGAATCAGTCCACTCGTGGAGGAAATCCTCGGCCTCCTCCGCCTCCATCCGGAAATCTCGCGGGTCTCCGCCGCCGGCTCCTTCCGCCGCGCCAAGGAAACCGTGCACGACCTCGATTTCCTCGTCGCCACCAAGGAGCCCGCGCTCGTCTGCGAGGATTTCACCACGCTGCCCCATGTCGCCTCCGTCATCGTCTGCGGCGATACCAAGGCGTCCGTCCGTTTGAAAAACGGTCTCCAGTGCGACCTCCGCGCCGTCTCCAACGCCCAATTCCCCTTCGCTCTCCAGTATTTCACCGGCTCCAAGGAACACAACGTCGCCATCCGCTCGCTCGCCCTCAAGCAAGGCCTGTCGCTCAACGAATACGGTTTCACCGGTGAAACCGCGAAAAACTTCGAGGTCAACGACGAAGCCGACATCTACCGCGCGCTCGGCCTCGATTTCATCCCGCCGGAAATCCGTGAAAACCGCGGCGAGATCGAAGCCGCCGCCGATCACACGCTGCCCCGCCTCGTCGAACTCACCCAGCTCCGCGGCACCTTCCACAACCACACCACCGCTTCCGACGGCCACGACACGCTCGAAGCCATGGCCGATGAAGCGATGGACCTCGGCCTCCAATATCTCGGCATCGCCGACCACTCGAAATCCTCCTTCCAAGCCAACGGCCTCGATGGAGCCCGGCTGTTAGCCCAGATCGAGGCCATCGCCAGACTCAACTCCGGCTACGAAAACTTCCGCCTCTTCGCCGGTTCCGAAGTCGACATCCTCAAGGACGGCTCCCTCGATTTCGACGACGAACTCCTCGCCAAGCTCGACTACTGCGTCGCCTCCGTCCATGCCTCGTTCACTCTCTCCGAAGAGGAAATGACCCGGCGCATCTGCCGCGCGATGGAGAACGAACACGTCACCATGTTAGGCCATGTCACCGGCCGTCTCCTCCTCAAGCGCGAGCCCTACGACGTCAACCACGCCATGATCATCGACTGCGCCGCCGAGACCCGCACCATCATCGAGCTCAACTGCAGCCCGCAGCGCCTCGACATGGACTGGCGCTGGTGGAAACGCGCCCGCGACAAGGGCGTCCTCTGCTCTATCAACCCCGACGCGCACTCCACGAACCAGCTCCACTACCTCGGCCTCGGCGTCCGTCTTGCTATAAAAGGCTGGCTGAGGAAAGAGGATGTTTTCAACACCCGGCCGGTTGCTGAGGTTGAGGCGTTTTTCCAAACCCCGAAGGCGAAGAGGTAAGTGCTCACCGGTGCCTAGGTTCGTTGGAACACAGTCACCCAGCTATAAGCTTTTCATGATCCCATCTGGGCGCTTCTGGGCGCTTCTGGGCGATGGATGCCTGCCGTCGCATCACGAAGTAGTATGAGCCATCCATCCTCCAATGACAAATGCTCGTAGGCCTCATGGACGGATACAAACTCCACGCCAAATCCTAACGACTCATGAAATACAAAACAAGAGCAGTTCCAGAGCTTTTCGTAACCACCCGGCTGAACTGCATTCAAGCTTACCACAAACTCGAACTCGTGATAAAGGCCAGTGAGAACCTTGCGTTGCCCTTTCTTCGTGGCGCAGAGTTCGATAAAGCGTCTGGCTTTCTCCGGCAGTAGGCACCTCTGGGCGAAATGAGCGAATGCTTCGGGAGCGTCCATAATAACTAACGAATTCTATGGTTTGTAGGCTATCTCAAGGCACCGCCAAAGCCCGCTTCACCGTCGACGGATCAGACGCGGCGATCCTCAACAAGGTGCGGGCGGCACCGCTGGGACGCGAGGTGCCTTGTTCCCATTTGTGAAGCGTCTTGGGGCTGATGCCAAGTGCTTGGGCGAAACCGATTTGTGAGAGACCCAAGGCTAGGCGGATGGCCTTGGGCTCGGGATCTTGAATGACAACCGCAGGCTTCGGCAGATCGGAACCTTGTGACATCAGGTGGGTCACCAGATCCTCGGCGATGTCCTTGAGCTGGACGAGAACCTGCTCTGGCGAATCGGCATGGCAGCAATCGCCGATCAGTCCCGGAATCGATCCGAGATAGGCCGCATCCTCGTCGCTCCACCGGACGTGGAGCGGATAGCGGGCTGCGATGGTGGAAGCGTTGCGGGCGGACTTTTTCATGGCTTGGATTCGTTGATTTTTCCGGCGACGTGTTTTTCCAGGTAGGGCTTGGCATCGTCGCTGTCGTGACCAGGAATAATGGCAGGCACGGCAACATTCGGATGAGTGAATTTCCGGTGGCTGCCTTTCCCGCCGGAACCAAGTGAAAACCCGGCTTTCAGCAGATCACGAACGAGCTGGCGGATTTTTCTCGGCACTGACGAAAACTACCCAATAGGAGATTTTCCGCAAGATGGAAATCAAACGCCCGAACTGAACACCATTTCCCCCGAATGGGGTTGATGGCACACCGGCAAGGCCGCTAATTCTTATCCGATGTTTGCAAACCCATGCTTTCTCCTCGCCGCCGTCACGTTGCTGGTGGCGAATCCGCTGCTGGCCTCGGAACCGCCGAATCCGCTGGCGGCACTGGACGGGACAATGGCCACGAGTCCGGATTCATGGCGGGAGCATGTGCGCCCGGGGACCTTGCAGCTTTTCCGGCAGCAGGTTTACGGTGAGCGGCCGTTGGGAAAACCGGATGATTTCAAGGCGGTGGTGGTGAGCGAGGATGCGAAGGCGCTGGACGGCATCGCGACCCGGAAGGAAATCGAGATCAGCTACTCAGGGCCCGGCGGCAAGGGGCGTTTCCCGGCGGTGTTGTTCACGCCGAACGCGGCGAAGAACCCTGTGCCGGCGTTTTTGTTGATCAATTTCATCGCCGCCGATCCCGCGCTGCCGGGAAATTTGAAAGGCTTGTGGCCGGTGAGGGAAATCATCGGGCGCGGCTATGCGACGGTGACATTCAATTTCAATGACGTGGATCCCGACCGGATCGATGGATTCAAGGACGGCGTGCGGGCGATCTACGGCAAGCAACCGCAGGCGGCGGGTGCCTGGGGCGCGCTCTCGGCGTGGGGCTGGGGTGCGAGCCGGGTACTGGATTATCTGGAGAAGGACAAGGCAATCGATGCAAAGCATGTCGCGGTCATCGGCCACTCGCGTGCCGGCAAGGCGGCCGTCTGGTGCGGTGCGGAGGACGAACGATTCGCGATGGTGATTTCCAACAACTCGGGCTGCGGCGGTGCGGCGCTGGCACGAGGCAAGGAGGGTGAGCGGGTGGCCAACATCACGACCAAATTCCCCTACTGGTTCTGCGAAAACTATCAGAAATACGCGAACAACGAGGACAACCTGCCGATCGACCAGCATCAGTTGTTAGGTTTGATCGCGCCGCGCCTGCTGTATGTGGCCAGCGCGACGGAGGACCAGTGGGCGGATCCGAAGGCCGAGTTCAAATCCTGCGTGCTGGCAGCACCGGTGTATGCGCTCTATGGAAAGAAGGGGTTGGACGCGGATACCATGCCACCGACCGACCAAGCTATATTAGGCGGGAGCATCGGCTATCACCTTCGGACGGGAAAACACGATCTGGCAACGGGCGATTGGCAACACTACATGGACTTCGCGGACAAGAACTGGGGGAAGCCGGGGAAGTAGATTTCTTGCACGTAGTTTAACCCTTTAGGGCGTCTCCGGCGCACAACGTTGAAGACACCCTAAAGGGTTGGACTACATACGGAAGACTTTCCAATGCCGAGGGAGTTCCCACGACTGGAGTTTCTCCGAAGCAGCGGATTTCACCGCATCGAGGGCAACGCCATCCAGCAGCTCGACCTCGGCTGCGATCTCCTCGAAACGTTCGGGATCGTTGCTGGGAATGCCACGGACATGAATCCGCCTAACCAAATCCGTGGCGGTAATGGCGGCCTCGACTTTCGCCGGGCTGACTTTCCGCCCGGCGACGTTGATGGCTCCGCCGAGGGTTCCGGTGAGGTGGATTTTTCCGGATGAATCGATGTTGCCGAGATCGCGCGTGAGGTAGCCGTCATTTCCTAACACGTCATCCGGACGCGGGGCATCGTAGCAGGTCGCCACGCTGCTGCTGTGGACCATGATCCGGCCTTCGCCGGTGATGCTGACATCGACACCAGGAAGCGGCGTGCCCACGTCATCGGCGAATTCGCGGAGGGTGGCCGAGGTGTCGAAGGAAATGCCACCGCATTCGCTGGCACCGTAGAAATTCCGGATTTTCAAACCGGAGGCGGCGAGCACGTCAGCCTCAAGCGCAAGAGCCAGCGGAGCCCCGGCGGAAATGGCCAACGAGATTGGCGCGTCCTTGAGGATCCCGGCTCGGTGCCACGCCCGCCACATCGAAGGCACGGCGGGGACGACGAGCGAGGGATGCTGTTTGAAAATTTCATCGATGGCGCGGGGAAATGGAACCGGTGCCAAATGAACCGGCACGCCATGCAGGATGAGTGGCAGGACGACATTCGAGAATCCATAGGAATGCGCCAACGAGATCACCGCGAGATTCGGCGTGGCGGCGGTGAGACCCATCGCGGAAACGATGCGGTCGCCATCGGCGGCGACTTGCGCGGCGTTGAGAAAAATCCCGCGCGGGATGCCGCTGGCACCGGGCGTGTATTTCACGAGGCAGGTTTCCGGTGGCGGCGGGCAATGGAGGACCGGCTCCGGCGCCTCGCGCTCGACCGGGATCACGGGCTGTCCATCTCGCCACGCACGCAGGATCTCGACGAAAAAGGTAATGCTCCCGGTGCGGGCGATGACCGGGGATGTCACCCGTGAAGTCCGCTTCACGGCGTCAGCAAGATCCTCAAAAGTGACGATCCCATCCCCATCGAAGATGGCGGGGCGGGCGGCAAAGCGGCGGGAGGTTTCTAACCAACGGAGATACGGCATTTGACAAGGTGCGTGTGCGTGCCTAGCTAGGTCCGACCCTGTCTGACGAGCCTTAACTGCTCCCGATTTCCCGTGGCTTATTTTTCCGATGCTCCCCCGCCCTCACGTCCACGCCCGGTGGTGGTGACGGGAGCGGGCATCATCTCGCCGATGGGCCGCAATTGGGCGGAAAATCTGGCGGGCTTCCGTGCGGGGCGGACGGCGTTCTCGCCGGTGACGCTTTTTGATGTTTCCCGGCAACGGGTCGGCACGGCGGGACAAGCGGACCTGCCGGAAAACGCGCCAGACTCCGGGATCTCGCGCAAGGCCTGGTCGCGGATGGACCGCGGGACGCGACTCGCCTGGTGGGCGGCGCGCGAGGCGATGGCCCAGGCCGGCCTAACAGGAGGCGACATGCCGCTGATGATCGGCACCTCAGCCGCCGCCATGCCCATCGGCGAGGATTATTTCAAACAGGCCCTCGCCACGACCCGTGGCCGTGCCACCCAGCTCCGGCGGGTGGAAATGTATCAGGCGCAACGACAAATGACTGACATGGCCCGCGAGCTGGGCGTTACAGGACCGATGCGGATCATTTCCAATGCCTGCGCCTCGGGAGCGAATGCCATCGGCCATGCGTTTCATCTGGTGCGCTCGGGCCGGGCGGATCGCGTTCTAGCAGGTGGTTATGACGCGCTGTGCCAGTTGGTTTTCTGCGGATTTGATGCACTGCAAGCGCTCAGTCCTTCCGGCATCCCCCGCCCTTTCGATGCGGCGCGCGACGGACTGGCGTTGGGCGAAGGTGCGGGATTTGTCGTTGTGGAATCGGCGGCATCGGCGAAGGCCCGGGGCGTTCGGGTCATCGCGGAAATCCTCGGCTATGGCGCGGCGACGGACATCCACCACCTGACGCAGCCAAATCCGTTAGGCGATGCCGCGCTGGCGACGATGCAGGCCGCTTGCGCGATGGCCGGTCTTTCGCCGGAGCAGATCCACTACATCAATTCCCACGGCACCGGCACGCCGCTCAATGACATCGCGGAGGGAAATGCCATCCAGCGCTGGTCAGGCGAAGCGGTCGGAAAAGTCAGGGTGAGCTCGACGAAGTCCGCCATCGGACATTTGTTAGGCGGAGCGGGTGCGGTGGAGGCAGTGATCAGCCTGATGGCGCTTGAAGGACAATTTCTACCCGCCAGCCTGAACGTCCGCGAGGCGGATGCGGTTTGCACGTTTGATCTCGTTAGAGAACCGCGCGACGCGGTGGTAAAGCGGGTTCTCACCAATTCGTTCGGCTTCGGCGGGGCGAATGCGACGTTGATTTTCGGCAAGGAGGGAATCTCGTGAGCATCGCGATCACCGGGACCGGTGCCGTGTCGCCCGCGGGCTGGGGTGTGGCGGCGTTGATGGATGCCGTGCGTGCGGGCAAGCCGCTAACGCCTTCCGTTTTGGAACGGCTGTCAGTTGAAACGATAGTCCGAACGCCAGTTTTAAGGGTTCCTGCCGAGGGAGCGACGACTCCGAAATTCGCGCGGCTCCGGCGGACGAGCCCGATTTCAAAATTCGCCGCCGCCGCGGTGGCCGAGGCGCTCAGCGAGATCAGGCTGGCGGAAATCGCGGCCGGCAACCTCCGCGTCGGCGTGATTTTCACCCTCACCAACGGCTGCGTGAATTACTCGAACCGCTTCTTCGGCGAGGCTCTGGCCGATCCGGCGGTGGCGAGCCCGATCCTGTTTCCGGAAACCGTGTTCAACGCGCCTTCCAGCCATCTTTCCGCGATGATCGGCAGCAATTCTCCTAACGACACGCTCATCGCCGACAGCACCGGATTTTTCAGCGGCATCGATCTGGCGGTCGAGTGGATCGAGCGCGGCGACGTGGATGGTTGCCTCGTGGTTTCCTCCGAAGAGATCGACTGGTTGAGCGCCGAGGGCTTGCGATATTACTCCCGGGATTACCTGCCATCGGAGGGAGCGGCCGCGATCTATTTGGAAGCGGCGGACGGTCCGGTGAAACTGCTGCGGCTCCCCGATCCGGTTTCACTATCGCCTAACAGCCGCGCTCAAGCCGCACGAATCATCCGCGAAAAACTCGCACCTGCCGACGACGGGCAAACCTTGTTGATCGACGGACGCGCCGGGATCAAACGCTTTGACCGGCCGGAAACCATGGCATGGTCGGACTGGAGCGGCGCGCGCTGGTCGCCGCGCAGGGTGTTGGGCGAAGGCATGGGTGTTTCCTCCGCGCTTCAGGTCGTCGCGGCGGTGGAGGCGTTGAAATCCGGACTTTACGAACAAGCCGTCGTTGCGGCGGTAGGCGCGAACCAACAGGCTGCGGGAATTCTGCTGGGTCGTTGAGCCCGTTAGTTCGCGGGCGGGACGCGCGAGATGGTCTTGTATTCGCCATTCTCGCAGGCGCGGACGAATCCTTCCGCATAGCTCTTGAGCTTGTCCCACACCTGGCGGATGGCCACGGCTTCGTCGTGGGTGACCGAGTGGTCATCGGCGGCATCGGAAATTTCGTTAAGCAGGTCCGAGAACTGGCCGATGATTTCCTGGGTCGCGGGCAGGATGTGAGCGTGCTCGTGACCGGACACGTCGGGGTCCTTGACGAAATGCCCGCCCTGCTGCCGGCAAAGCCAATCGACGATGCCGTTGTCCCCGCTGAGTTCGATGATCTGAAGCAGGCGGTCCAGCGGGTTTTTGCTCCCGGAACCGAAGTCGCTCGGTTTCTCTGCCCATTTGTAAACGAGCGAAAGCGAGACACCGAGTTCCGAGGCAACGGCCTTCGGGGTGGTCTTGCGCAGCGCTCGTTTCAATACTTCGTGACTCTCCATGGCGGGAACCTGACAAGATCCGGAGCACTTGAAAAGCCCGCAAATCGCCCGATGCCGAACCCCGAGGTGAACGTTATTCCTCCTCGGCAGCCACCGGTTTTTCCTCGATGATGACTTTCGTCTTCGCCCATTCGTCACCGAGGCGGCGGCCACGTTGGGGAGTTTCCTCGCGGGTGAGAAGTATCCAAAGCTCCAGCAGTTGGAAAAACGGGATGAGCAGGACGCCGCTGCGGATCAGCGAGGGTTCCCAATTTCCGGTCAGCGGTTTGCCATCCAGCGTCACGGCCCGGAGGCTCATCGCCTTTTTCCCAACGCTCTGCCCGCCGAGGAATGGCAGCGAATCGCGGGTGACGAGGTAACCACAAGCGACCAACCAAGAGAGTTTGTGGGCAAAATCAGGCAGGATGAAATTCAGTCCGATGATCACGCCGATGGACACCACGACATCGATGGCCACCGCCGTGACACGGGTGTTGAACGGAGCCATTCCGCCGGGAGAGCTCTCTTCATCGTCCGTGTCGCCCGACGTGCGGAGGTTCACTTTCACAGCGGCATTCCCGGCGGAAACGGGTGGCGGAGTGATTTTCGGCGCACGGTCCAGCGGTGATTCCGGCACTGCTTTCGGAATCGGGAGATCCGGAGGCCGGATATTCTGCTGGGCTAGTCGTGCCGTCTTCGCGTCAAAAATTTCGTCCGGTTTCTGATCCATGATTGATTCCTCTTCGATACCACGCTCTCCGAAAAGGTCGAGGCGGATTATAAACGCTTCTCGCGCAGGTTGGTCATCAGCAAATGCCTGACGACAGGACGCTCCGGCCAGCGGTGAAACGCGAGCACAGCCTCTTCGACCCGCTGGTCCTCGACGGTCGCCCGTTCGTGCTGCCGCAGGTGCTCGGCCCAGGAGCCGACAAGGAACGTTTCCCGATAGAGAGTCGCGTCATCGAGATCGACAAACACCGAGCAACGGAACGCCCCGTCCCGCAGCCGGGACTCGCGGAGGTGGAACATCGCCGCGCGGAACGCGACCGCCTCGGCGGGATCGATGTGATATTCGATGGTGATCAATATCGGTCCGTCGTCGGGTGCCGGTTCGTTGGCGAGGGCGTGGCCGTGCCAATGGTTCGACGGACTGAGGTCGAGATTCTCGACATGGCTGATCGGCAGCAACCGGCTCAGGATCGCGCTGAACACCAAACCCGCCGCCGCGACCGCCAGTGCAACGGAGGCATTGGAATGGCTGGTGATCTGCCCCCAGACGATGGCGCCGATCGCGGACGAGCCCTGCATGACCACCAGATAGATGGCCGAGCTGCGGGCGCGGACCCAGTTGGGAAATGCGCTTTGCGAGGCGACGCTGAAGGTGTTCAACCCGCCAAGCCAGGCTCCTCCCGCGAGAATCAGAACCATCCCCAGCAGGATTTTCCCGGGAACGATGGCCACCAGCGCGGTCGCTGCGGCAGAGACCAGGCTCGCTCCAAACAGTACCTGATCGAACGTGAACCGCGATCGCAGTTTCGGCAAAACGAACAGCGCGGTGAAAATCGCCCCCGCACCGTAACAGCCCATCATCACGCCGAAATCCGAGGCGTTCCAATTCCTCGAACGTACGATGATCGGGAGCAGAACCACCGGGGCAACCGCTGCGAAAATGTGCACGCCGCCGCGCGCCAGCACCGACTGCATCGCTGAGGCATGTCGAACGTAGCGGATCGCCGCCGCCATCGCCCCTAACATCTGTTCGCGCTGGGCGCTGCGCGGTGTGGCGACGTAGGTGCCGGTGCTCATCACGATGATGACGGCGACGAACGACACCGCGTTGAGCGCGAACACCGGTGCCGGCCCCAGCGAGGCTAACAACAAACCGCCCGCGATCGGCCCCAGCGCCCGCGCGATGTTGTAACCGACCCCGCTCAGGGCGATGGCCGGACCGAGCTGCTGTCTGCCGACGATTTCCGGAATCAGCGCCTGCCATGCCGGAGTGGTGAACGCGGCCGCCACTCCTAACTGAAACGTCGCCAACAACAGCAGCGACTGGTTCAACATCCCGAACCACACCAGCCCCGCCATGCCGAGCGCCGTCAGCAAGGCTCCGGTCTGCGCGATCAAAATGAGACGCCGCCGGTTCACCAGATCCGCCAAGGCTCCGGCAGGCAGCGCGAAGAGGAACAGCGGCAAGCTCGACATTGCCTGCATCAGCGAAACCATCGTCGCCGAGCCGGTCAGCGTGGTCATCGTCCACACCGCCGCAGTGTCGTTCATCGTCGTCCCGATGTTGGAAACGATGCTGCCAAGCCACAAGGCCCGGAACAACGGGTTGCGGAGCGGTGACGGACCGTCGGACATCGCAAGGACGATGAAACCGAACCGCGCACGTGTCCAGCCAGCGCTCTGGCGAATGCACTCAATCCGCTAGATCTTCATTGAAGAAAATCTTGATGAACTTCATTTTCTTCCCTTCATCGAAACCATGCTCAAGAACAGCGTCCGGTTTGGCGGCGAGGGCGGGTTTGAGTCGGATCTCGGCACCGGTGTCGAGTTTCATCACGGTCTTGATCTTGTTCTTCGCCTTGGTGACGTCCTTTTTGGAAATCTCGAAGGAGTCATCAAGGCGATGGCCCTGCTCTTCCTCGATCTTGCTCCGGTGCTCGGCGAACCTGGCCTTGGCCTCAGGGGTTTTCAGGACCTGTTCCTCGAATTCCTGGAGACTGAAATTCTGTTTTTCCTCGAAGTAGGTGATCGCATCGCGCGAGGCGTTCGCGGTGTCCCACGGCGGGGTGTCGTCATCGGCGGCGGCGGATTTTTTCGGGCTTTCCTTCTTCTCCTTCTCTAGGAAGGCAACGGCCATGTTCGCATACTTGTTCGTCAGGAACGGGCTGTCGGTGATGGGGACGACGCCTAGGAAATCGCGGACCCAGAAGCGCGAATCCGAGCCGGTGCGGTCGAAGGTGAGGACGTAGTAGCCCTTGGTGGGAAGGTGGTTGAGGATGAGGCAGCCCTTGTCGATTTTCTCGGGGTTGATGCCCTGCTCGGTGTGGAGTTCGAGGTCGCCGTCGCGGGTGGAAATGCTGAGGAACGGGACGACGCTTTCGGACTTGAGGATGCAGAGGCCCTGGGTGAGCTGGCCGTCGATGTCGATGTCCTTGATGAGCGAAATGCAGAGGTCGCCTGACTTGATGTTAGGATGGTTCGACTTGGCGTAAAGGCGCTTGGCGATGTCGCAGCCTTTTTCCAACAGGCCGTCGTCGGAGGTGAAGATGGCGGCGGCGTAGGCGTTCATCTCGTGCTGGTCGAGCGACGAGTGATGGCTGAAACGGTGCGCGGTTAGATTCTTGAACGGCTTGAGGAAAATGGCGGCGAGCGTTTCCTGGTCATTTTCCCCGACCTTGAAAACCTCCTTGGAGGTTTGGAGCGGCTCATCGCGCTGGGGGTGGCCGACTTTGGCAAGGACAAGCCCAGTGGCGGTGGCGGAGGTGAATCGGATCTTGGCAGACATGGGGGGAGGAAACTAGGCGGGCGAGAGCGTTTGGGAACTCTGAAATGCGGCCGGAGGGAAGTTTGGACTTCCTTTGAACATCGAACATCGAACGCCCAACATCGAACGCCGAAGTGAAGAGAAATGAAGAGCTGGGGGATCCGCTCCTTCGACGTTCGATGTTCGATTTTCCGTCAGGCGGGATGAATCCCGCGGTCCGTCAGAAATCAAACGTCGCCTGCGGGCCTTTTTTCACCGGTTCCTCGGTCGCGGTTCCCTCGCGCAGGCCGGCGGCGGCGAAGCGGATGAAGCGGCTCATCGTGGCTTCCATGGTGGGCGCTCCGGAGACTCCGCCGCTGACCCGATGGAGGATTTCCTGATGCGTCAGCATGTGGATCATGGCTCCAATGACGAAATGGATACGCCATGCCAGTTCCTCCGGCGGCACGGTGGGCAGCGCTTTCGCAAAGGCCCTGCTGAAACGCTCTCCCGTTTGACGGAACTGGTCTTCGATCTGCGGCGGCAGCCCATCGCCCTGTTCCGCACAAATGCGTCCCGTCAGTTTGTAAAATAGTCGCTCGGCCAACTCGGATTTCCGGACCTGGCCGACCAGAGGCCGAACGAGCGCGTCGATGATTTCCTCCAATGGCGCGGATTTTCCCGACCATTTTCGTTCGAGCGAATCGATGCGCGCGAGGCGTTCCTCGGTGACGGGAGTCATGTAGCGCATCATGACCAGCGCAAGCAAACCGTCGCGACTGCCGAAGTGATAGTTGACCGACGCGACATTAGTCTTCGCGAGCTGCGTGATGTCCCGGACGGATACCGCTTCAAAGCCTTTTTCGGCAAACAACTGCTCGGCGGCATCCAGCAATTTCCGCTTCGATCCGGACTCGGGAATGGTCATTTCGCGCATAGGTGGAAGCGAATCAAGCGAATGAAACAGCGATGTCAAACGAACGATTCAATCGTGAAAATTTTCTCTCGAATCCCTTACGGAATAGGGATTGCCAGCGCTTGGAAACGACCGTTAGCTTGAGGTCGATCTTCGGTCACCTTAATCAATTCACCACATTTCCTCATGAGCTTCCCCATCCGCAGCCCGCGCCATCTCACCGGCGGCATCGTCGTTTTCGCCCGCGTTCTGGACAAGATCCGGCTGAACGCGGAAGGCAAGCTACCCGAGGGCTATCATGTCGGAATCGTGCCGGGCAACCGCACGTTCGATGACCGCTTGTGCAAGTTCCTGGGTGTGGATTTCGACGAACTCAGCACTCGCACGCTGCAAGGGGGAAGCGACGAGGAAATCCTCGAATGGTGCTTCGCCCACGGCAAGAAACCAAGCGCGGAGCAGATCGAGGTATGGAACGCATTCCTGAGCAAACGCGGTTGGCGCGATCCGGCGACCACCGGATTTGAGAAGTCAAAAGCCGAAGCGGGCCTGGCCGGACGGGATGACATCCAGACATTCTTCGACGTGATGGACGCCGAGGAAGGCCATGCCTGAGTTGGCTTATTTCTCCCCCGGAAACGGATTGGCGGACCAGCGAAGTTCAACGTCCTCAGCGGAAACCGGCGCATCCTCCCGCTGCGATGGCCCGAAGGTCGCAAGCGCGCCGGCGAATGCCAGCGTTAGCGTGATGAGAATGACTAGAGCGACACTTCCGTGATTTTCGCGCGGCTTCATCAGCCGCCTCACGCGGGATTCCAGCGAGGACGCAACCGCCATGGCCAGCACCGGCCCGGCCGGAGCACGGTCTGCCGCGAATTCGCAGAGCAAGCGGGCATAGTCGCCGGGGCGGGCACCGTTTCTGAGAACCATCGCATCACATGCATACTCACACTGCATCGTCAGACGGCGGGAAATCCAGATCACCAGCGGATTGCAGCCATGCACCGCACAGGCGATTTCCGCGATCCACCGCCACAGCGGATCCCGCCGCCGGTGGTGAGCGAGTTCGTGCTCCAGAACCATCCTCCGGTTTTCCTCCGGCCACTCGCTCCAATTTTCCGGCACGAAAATCACCGGACGAATCACACCCGCAGCCACCGGACCTCTCAATCCATCCAACCGGCGGATTTCCACACCATCGATTTCCGCAATCAGGGAAGATCGTTTGCGCCAATTGGAAATCCCCTTCGCTGCAAGCCCCAGGCGGACCGAAGCAGTTAGAAAGCCGGCGAACCAAATTCCAAGAATCACCTTCAGCCAGGGAAATCCCGAACTCCCCTCACCCACGGACGAAATCGGAAGGATCGCCGCTTTGGGGAGAAATACCGAAAACGGAAAGACCGCCAACAGCACCAAGGCCAGCACCGTCAGCCGGGGATCACGCGCCTGATCGCCACGACCTGCTAGAAAAACCAGCAGCGCGGCGATGGCGGAAAATAACAGAATGGCGGTCATCGGAGTTTTTTCAAAGGTTGGAATACCGGAAATTCACAGGCCTATTTTTCATCGATCAGCTTGCGAATGCGATCGATTTCCTCACTGCTCAGCTTCTGATCCTGCGGATCCAGCAATGAAGCCACCAGCTTTTCGGGACTGCCCTCGAAGAACGTCGCGATGAGCTGCTTCAAGGCAGAGCGCTTGGCCTTTTTCTCCGGCACCGTCGGCTGATAGACGTAGCGCCGCGAGTCCTTGCCGTGCTTGACCAGCCCCTTCCCTTCCAGCGTCACCAACAAGGCCCGCACCGCGGAATAGCCCGGCGGGTCGGGCAGCTCGTTCATCACCTCCTCCGCCGTCGCCTTGCCGAGGCGGAACAGGATGTCCATCACCTGTCGCTCGCGACGCGAAATTTGCCCGTCTTCCAAACGTTTCATGCGCCCAGTTTCCAAAATGCGGGAAACACTGCAACACAAATGCTGCTTTTCATGCATTTAAGCCATTGACACTGCCTCCGGCAAATGCTGTTTTTCCAGCACTATGAAACGCGACCTCCTCCGCCTGCTCGCAGGCATCCTTGCCATCACCGGACTTTTCTCCTGCGCCACGCAGAACGGCAGCCCATCCTTTTCAGCATCCGATAGCCGTGCCATGGAGAGCCAATACAAACCCGCTCCCTCCCGCCAAGAAGAACGCCCCGGCCTCGCCACCGGCTGGGGAAATGAAAAAGCGTCCTCCATCACCGGCCAGTCCTTCGTCCGCGCCTCGTCGAAACCGGCCGGAACCGACGCGATTTACTACAACAACAGGCAAGGGATTGAAGCCATGGCCACCGGCTTCAAGGAGAAGATCGGCGGCATGCAGGCAGCCGCAGGGGATCTCGTCGAATGGGGCATCAAGGGCCGGGGCGGATTTCTCCCCACCTACAAGACCTATAGTGACGGTCACCGTCGCCTCGTCGCCGGTGAATCCAACTCCAACTACACCATCGCCATCCGCAACCGCTCGAAGAGCACGTTGGAAATCGTCGCCAGCGTCGATGGCCTCGACGTGTTCGATGGCAAGACCGCCTCATTCGCCAAGCGCGGCTACCTCGTGAACCCCGGAACCACTTTGGAAATCGACGGTTTCCGCACCAGCAACGACACCGTCGCCGCCTTCAAGTTTTCAAGCGTCTCGAATTCCTACGCCAACCTCCGCCACGGCGACACCCGCAACGTCGGCGTCATCGGCATCGCCGTATTCACCCAGAAGGGAGTGAATCCCTGGACCTGGATGCCGGAGGAAGTCCGTCAGCGCGATCAAGCCCAGCCATTCGCCCAAGCTCCGGCGCGCTGAAACTTTAAAAATAGAAAGTTAACTGATATTTATTGCATGGAATTATAAAAAATATTGGCATCCTACGTGTTAGCGTGTATAGCCATCGCCAGTCCCATGTCCCTTACCCTAAAACCAGCCACCCCGAGAAATTTTAGAAATGCCTTCAAATCGGGCGTTTTCTCCCTGTCAACCCTGCGGCAGCTTGCCCGGCTGACATTCATCACCGGCCCGCGGAAGATGTTCACTTCCCGAATGAGCTCCCGGTGCGCCACTTACATCATGCTCCTCTGCCTGCCCGCGATCGCGCTATTTCTGGCGATCACCTTACCGCCGATCATTTTCCAATCCCCGGATCAAAAGGCGTATTTCTATTTTGCCACGACCTTGAGTCGCGACCTGTCCAGCGGCTACATTCTCGCCCTGTCGGTGCTCTGCATGTTCGTCGCCATGGCGCTTCCCGCAGCGGAGCCCGATCCCTACACGGCGGTCCGGCGGTAAAAGCTGCAAAATTCGGCAATTTGTTGACCATTGGGCGTTAACATCGGCCACCGGCGCGCGTAGGGAGCGGTGAGAATTTCCGCCGCTTTCCCGAATGCCCCGCCGCCTCCTCATTTTCGCGACTCTTTCCACCTTGGCCACCGCCGAGGACAAGACGACTTTCGACGATCAGGCATTTCCGATTTTCCAGCAGTCCTGCCTCAATTGCCACAACCCGGACAAGGCCAAGGGCGGACTGGATCTCTCGACCTTCGCCGGGGCCATGAAAGGCGGATCCGGCGGAAAAGTCGTCGAACCCGGCGATGTAGGATCCCGTTTGATCGCCTCCCTCCTGCCCGGTGCCGAAAAACCGATGCCGCCCGAGGGCGAAAAACTCACCGGCGACAAGATCGACGTACTCAAGCACTGGATCGAGGGTGGCCTGCTCGAAAACAAATCCTCGTCCGCCCGCAAGCCGTCGAAGCCGAAGTTCGAGACCACCCTCCGCTCTGATCCTGCTGCCAAGCCGGACGGCCCGCCGCCGATGCCGGTGGATCTGCTGCTGGAGCCCCCCGTCGTCACTCCCCGCGCCTCCGCCGTTCATGCCATCGCCGCCTCGCCGTGGGCTCCGCTGCTCGCCGTCACCGGGCAACACCAGATTTTACTCCATCACACGGAATCCCTGGAACTTGTTGGCATTCTACCCTTTCCCGAGGGCGCCCCCATCTCAGTCGCCTTCACACCGGACGCCCGCTACCTCATCGTCGGCGGCGGGGTGCAGGGGAAATCCGGCGTCACCGTCACCTTCGACGTCACGACCGGAGCCCGCTTGCTCACGGCCGGAAAGGAATTTGACAGCGTCCTCGCCGCCGACATCCGCCCGGGATTCGACATTGTCGCCACCGGCGGACCGTCCCGCCTGCTGAAAATCTGGAACACCGAGACCGGCGATCTGATAAAATCCATCAAAAAGCACACCGACTGGATCACCGCCCTCGATCTCTCGAACGACGGCGTCCTCCTCGCCAGCGGCGACCGCAACGGCGGCGTCTGGGTCTGGGAAAGCGAAACCGCCAACGAATTCCACACCCTCCGCGGCCACCAGGCCGGCATTTCCGCCGCCGTTTTCCGGAACGATTCGAACCTCCTCGCGACCTCCTCGGAAGACGGCACCGTCCGCTTCTGGGAAATGAACGGCGGCAGCGAGGTGAAGAAAATCGACGCCCACCCCGGCGGAGTCACTGCGTTTGCGTTCGGCCGGGATGGCTCATCCGTCACCGCCGGCCGCGACATGAAGGCGAAACTCTGGAAACCGGATTTCAACCACGCCCGCGATCTCGTCCAGAACCTCCCAACCCTGCCCACCGCCGTCGCCATCGACTCCGAGGGCAAACGCGCCTTCGTCGCCGATTCCCAGGGGACCATCCGCGTTTACCAAACCGAGGACGCCAAAGCCGTCGGCGAAATCCTCTCGAACCCGCCCACCCTCCAAGCCCGGCTGGAAACGCTCGCGGCCCAGATAACCACCCAACAACAAGCCATCGCCGCGGCGGAAAAATTAGTGGCCGATCACACCGCCTCCCGCGATGCCGCCCGCCAAGGCTTGGCCGAAGTCGAAAAATCCCGCCAACAAGCCGACGAAATCCAAAAAGCCGCCCAAGCCGGGGCCGAACAAACCAAGAGCGAAGGCGCGACCAAAATCGCCGCCGATGCCATCGCCCGCGTCCAGGCCATCGACCAAGCCATCCCCGGCGCGAAAACCGCTTTGGAAGCCGCGGAAAAAACCGTCGCCGAAGCCACCGCCGCTCTCGCCAACAGCCAAGCCCCGCTCGTCGCCATGAACGCCGCCGTCAAGCACTGGACCGCTGCCAGCATCAATTCCAAAGCCCTCGCCACCCGCCGAGAAGCCGCCGAGTCCGCCATCGCCCTTGAGGACTCTCAACTCAATTTCACCCAATCCGCCTCCCAAATTTCGCTCCGCGCCGAGGCCCTGAACTCCAAACGCGCCGAACGCGACCAACTCGCCCACCAATTCAAAAAAACTCCGCTCCCCCCCGAACTCGCGGCAGAACTCGAAGCCACCCTCGCCGCCATCGACATTCGCATCGACCAGGAACTCGCCGCCCTCCAACAGGCGGAAAACGAAACCCTCGCCACCCGCGACACCATCGAACAATCCGCTCCCCTCGCCCGCACCAAATCCACCGAGGCCGATTCCCTCCAAGCCGCCTACCGCAAGGCGCTCGAATGATTGAGGAGCAAGGACGCCCTCGTCCGTGCATTTCCCCAGCGAATCCAAGAGTTTTACTTGAAACCAACCGCCGCCACGGGCATATCCCTGCCGCGCCAGCGCACCGGAGAGGTGGTCGAGTGGTTTATGGCTCCAGTCTTGAAAACTGGCTTAGGGCAACCTAACGAGGGTTCGAATCCCTCCCTCTCCGCCAATTTCCGCCGCTCCCCGGGCACACCGCGATCTAACCACCCGCCGCGAGCATCACCACCTCGACGCGGGAGCCGTCCTGGACCGTCAGCAGCGGATAGTCGCGGGGAAACACGGCCTGTTCGTCGATTTCCACCACCACTGGCTTGCCGCCGAGACCGATGCTGGCCAGCAAGTCCGTCACCGACATTGCGGTTTCGATTTCATGGGGAATGCCGTTAAGCTGGATATTCATGAGAGCATTTGGTTAGCGCCATTGCGCGAGTTGTTCCGGAAACGGGCAGTCCCGGCAGTCGGAGAAATCCTCCAGGCAGAAATCCTGATAGATCTGCAGCAGCGCCTGGTGGTGGGCGACCCGCCGAAGCCATGGCTGCGCCGCCTGGGTGGAGCCAAAGAGCCTTAGGGAACATCGCGTGACCTTCTCGTTAGGTGCCGAGTTCCGCAGCTTGTGGTAGGACTTGTAGCTCATGCCGCCTTCATGCATCGCCAGCGGGGCGAGATGGTTCGCGATGAGCTCCAGCGCCTGCGATCGCCCGAACAATGCGATCCGTTGCACCGAGGGCGAGGACTCCAGCGTGTGCCGGTGCGACCAGAACCCGTGTTCCAGCCCTTGCAGGAAATCGATCAGCGGCTTGGCGTCGAACGGTCGCGCCAATGCCAGCTTGCGGTATTGAGGCCAAACGTTGGTCATTACTGCCAGTGCTCCGGTCCGACGGTGCGGGTGGGTCGCCGGACGTTGACCGGAAGTTTTCCATGGGATCCGCCGGTCGCTGGCGGTCTCGAATCGCGCCCGGACCTTCCACCAGTTGTCCCACAGGCTGCGGAGATAATCCTTGGTATCGGTCGGTGCCAGCTCGTGCTGATCTGCTGATAGAAATCCCGCCGTCCCGAAAAGGATCGACTCCGCCGCCTCCCCTTCCGCTTTCAGAAGGGTGAGCGGCACGCGCTGCGCCAGCAACCGCATCGCCAGCGCGTTGCCCCGGTAGCCCAGCGTCTCGGCGGTCGCCTGATAGAGCGCGGCATCCCGGCCGTGGGCATCCGCCATCCGCAGCCAGCGTGCCGCTTTCGCAGCGGCGCGGTGGATCGCCGCCTCCTCCAGCAGACGCTCGATCGCTCCCGCCGGCAGCCCTTTCAATGGAACCACACAACGCCCCGGATGCGCGATCGCCACTTCCCGCTGCGGCCTGCTGAGCGCGTCGGAAAGCTGCATCTCCGTGATGACCACCTGCGGGATTTCCTGATGATCCACCGTCCGCGTGAAGATCCGCCGCGCGTCCGCTTGGAAAACCACATGCAGCACTACGTCGCGAAACGCCGGGTTCTCCGCATGGCCGTGTGCTTCCCAGTCACCGGCCGCCGGGTCCAGCTCCAGCGGACCCGTCTTAAGCTCGCCGTCGATCTCCACCGCTGTCTGGATGAAATCCGGACCCGCCCCACGGTTCCACTCGCCGAACTGCACGATGCTAACGGACTTCCCCGTCGTCGTGCGAAAATTCCTACCGAACGCCCCGGCGAACCACAACGCCTGCAACTCCAGTTCCGGCGGCAGCGCGGCGGCGTAGGTTTCCTCAAACGCCAGCGGCGGATGCCAGATCGATTCCAGTAGAAATCCGTAAGTCATTTCAACATTCCCATGGCTGCTTATTTCCCCGGCGGCTTCTTTCCCGGCTCTCCCACAGGCACCGGCGGCGGTGGCGGATCGAGTATATCCAGCCACCCCTTGAGCGCCTCCGCCTCGGGCAGCGAGCCATATTGGAGTTGAGCGTCATGCAGCCCGCGGATCGCCAGGTCCTTGCGATTCGCCGCACGCTCGATGGCGATGACGTGGAAATCCTGCCGCAGCTTGTCCTCGCTCTTGATATATAACAGCTTCGCCGTCCGGAAATGATTCGCCGCGCCGATGGAATCCTTGCGCTCTAGTAATTGCAGCCCCAGCGCTTCCGCCAGCGTGCCGCTCTTCATCCGTGCCGAAGCTTTCTCCACCTGCCGCTCCCGTTCTATCGGATCGTTCCGCCACTCCAGCGCCGCCGCCCGCAGCGCCCGGAAGTCGATGTCCGCCTCCTGCTTCAGCCCCCCGCCGTCGAGGCAGCGGAAAGGCCGGTAGAGCGGATCGCCTAACACCACTCCCTGCCACGACGTCACCGGCATCGCCATCCAGCACGCCTCGCCCCAGGTGTAGCCCGCCAGCAGTTTCTGTTGGATGATGCCGAAATCATGCGTTAGATGGAGATACGGCTCGTAGACATTTCCCACCGTCACCGCCGCTCCGCGCGCCAGCAGTCCCCCGCACCAGTTTTTCGTGCCGTCAGTCAGTTGCTGCGCGCTGAACGAATGCAGGTGCATCGCCACCGCCCCCTTGCGGAACTGGAACCGCGTGTTGAGAAACGGCCCGCTGATGTTCCAGTCATACCAACCGTAGTAGAGCGAGCAATCCGTCATCGGATAGTTCAGCGGATAGGTATCGTTGAAACGGTCCACCACCGTCGGGATGCCCGCCGCCAGATCCGTCTTCACCACCTCTTCCAGCCATTGGTCGCCTTGCGGAAATTTGTTGGCAATGTCCACATACGCCCTGCCCCACAGCCCCGTCGTCTCCGTCTCCACCGCATCGCGGATCATCCGCTCGCAGATCGCCGCCGTTGGCGCGTCGATACGCGCCGTTAGAACCAGGAACGGCACGTTCGCATCCGCCACCGGCTTGTCCGCCTTGTAATACTTGTTTTGCAGCACCCCATCCAGCGGCAGCCCCTCCACGCCGAACATCGCCAGCTCCGAATCCACCGCCGCCTCGTCATGACCCTTCACCGGATCCTGCGGCGGCGCGGGCGTTCCCGGCGGCGGTGCTGGTTTCGGCGTCGGTTGGATGCGCAGCGGCACCCCGCGCATCACCACCAGCACGCGGATCTTGTTCACCACCGGCAGCGTCACCCCGCCGCCCTCGCTCCGCCGCACCCACCAGTCCCGCGCATCGAACTGCCCGCGCAGCGGTTTCAGGATCGAACGCTCGTAGTCCTCCCGCGAAATGTCCGCCGCCACCGGCATCTCCAGGCCGATCACGTTATCCTTCGGGATCTTGCGCGCTTCTCGATAGATCTCCGCCAGCCGCTTCGATTCCGGCACTGTCTCATTGTAGAGAATCGCCACCGCCTCCGGCGAAATGGCCGCCCGCGCCACCCACGGAAGTGCCGCGAGCAGAACCAGAAGCAGAGCGGAAAATTTCATCGGCCCCGAAGATGCCCGGATGCCCGCCGCATGCAAGACCCGGCGCATCCCTCACAGGGAAATCCGCAGGCCATCCCACGCCGCCCGCACCCCTGACGGCAGTTGCCCGTCCAGCGTCTCATAGTCGAACTCATGCGTCATGTGCGTCAGCCACGCCTCCCGTGCCCCGCTCTCCTCGATCGCCGCCAGCGCCTCCGCCAGCGAGAAATGCGTCGGATGGTCCGCCGTCCGCAGCGCATCCACCACCAGCACATCGATCCCGGAAATCAACTCCATCGTCTGCGCCGGGATCACCTTCACATCCGAGATATACGCCAGCGTCCGCGCCCCCGGCAGATCGAACCGGAACCCCACCGTCTCCACCGCCGCATGCTCCACCGGCAGCGGCGTCACTTTAAGATCCCCGTAGAAAAACGGCCCATCGATCAACCGCGCGTCCGGCCGCACATACCCCTCGATCAACTTCTCCGGCGAAAACGCCCAGCCATACATGCTCCGCAGTTTCTCCATGCACCCCGCCGTCGCGTGCAACGGCAGCGGCTCTTTTTTCCGCCAGCAAAACGCCCGCAGCTCGTCGAACCCCGCCACGTGATCCAAATGCGAGTGCGTATAAATCACCGCATCGATCTCCCGCAGCCCCTCCCGCAGCGCCTGCATCCGCAAGTCCGGCCCCGAGTCCACCAGCAAAGTCCGCTCACCCGCCCGCACCACCACCGACGACCGGAACCGCTTGTTCCGCGCATCCTCCGAAGTGCACACCGCACAATCGCACCCGATCACCGGCACCCCCACCGATGTCCCCGTCCCCAGAAATGTTAAGGATAAATCCGCCACGCGCGCAACTTACACACCACCCCCGCCCCCGGCAACCCCGCCCCAAACTGGAGCGCGGAATTTATTCCGCGCGCTTCCTCCACCTTCCTGTCCTATCCAAGAGTAACCACCAAAGACACGATATCACACGAAAGGGAAAGAACGAGGCATGTCTTCCACTTCGTGAAATTTTGTGTCTTTCGTGGTTCACTTGGAAGTTCTCCCTCGGCATTCCCCCTCACCGCCACCCATTGCCAAAATCCTCCGCCTGTTAGCTATCTCCTGCCACTCCGCTTTTGCTCCTCGCCAAATCCACCACCGCCGTGAATGC
The DNA here is from genome assembly GCA_040386755.1 of Verrucomicrobiota bacterium. Taxonomy (GTDB): domain Bacteria; phylum Verrucomicrobiota; class Verrucomicrobiia; order Verrucomicrobiales; family Akkermansiaceae; genus Luteolibacter. The sequence continues at coordinate 405,448 of JAZKEY010000003.1, forward strand.
TCCATCCATGAAAATCCACGACACCCCGGCATTGTGCGCCGTTGGCGAAGGCATTCTCGCCTCCGATGCACCGTCGTTCGACCGTCTCCGGTCATCCGTCATCTTTCAGCCCGGAAATCCCATCATCGGCTACAAAGGGGATCTTCCGTGGATGTCCCCCCACCCGCCCGGAGAGACCTGGATATTCGTCCAAGGGAAGTTAGACAACGGCTCCGGTGGAGTTCAAAGTTTGTGGATCCGTGAGAAATAAAGGACCTGGCGACTCTCTCCACCGTTGTCACGACTCCGCAGCCCTCGCCACCATGAACGCACCCACTGAAGAAAAGAAAAGCTGTGGAGGGGCCGTCGTTTGTATCCTCCTGGCTCTATCCATTCTCTATTTTTTGAGCATCGGACCTGCTTGGAAGATGGTCCTCAAAAATCCGATGGTTTATGGAACCCGGTTCGAGCAAATTTACAGTCCCGTGGAATGGCTATTCAACCACGCACCTCCCTTGAGAAAACCTTTCAAAGCTTATATGGATCTGTGGAACCCAAGTTTCCCTCCTTCGCCCAAGCCATCAGGAGTGACCACACTTCCGCCGCCACCCGCCCCGATCCTCCACAGCCCCCCGCCGCCATGAACGAACCCGACGAAGAAAAACCTAGCCGCGGCGGGGCCGTTGTTTTGACCGTCTTGCTTGCGCCGGCCCTCTATGTATTGAGCCTGGGACCTGCCGTCCTGTTGGCAAGATCTCTGCCATCCGCCCGTCACGTGTTGTCGCCGGTTTACGCTCCCCTCGAGTGGCTATACCACTCCGCTCCTGTGATCAGGAAACCGCTGGACCGTTACATCCGTCTGTGGAGAGCCCCATAAACGCCACCCGCCTCCATCCGGAGTGGCGACATTCCGGTCGCCACCGTCACGCCCCATCGACAACCACCCGCCCCACCATGTCCCAACCCGACAAAGAAAAACCTAACCGTGGCGGGGCCATTGTTTTGACCGTCTTGCTTGCGCCGGCCCTCTATGTGTTAAGCGTAGGGCCAGCCGCCAAGATAGCCCGAGCTTATCCCCAAACAGAGCCCGCGCTCAGCAGTGCCTATACTCCTCTCCGTTGGTTTTACCAGCGCGCTCCCCTTTTCAGGAAACCGATAGATGATTATGTCCGTTGGTGGGCGAATCCTATTCCCCCAATGCGATCCCCATGAGGAGTGGCGACATTCCTGTCGCCACGCTCCGGCTGCTAGGCAGGGACAGGAATGTCCCTCCTCCGTCCTCCTCACCACCGCCTCCAGTCTATTTCACCAGCGCTTCCCGCCACTGCGCGGCGGCTTCCGGATCCGACTTTTCCAACGTGGCGACAAGACCTTGGATCGCGGCCGTCCGCACGGCGGATGGCGGGGCCTTGGCCAGCCAGGCAGAGGTCCGCTCCGGGTCCTTCTCCGACCATTCTTGGAATTTCGAGGTCACCTCTTCCGCCGGCCAACTGTTGGAAAGCTCGTTGAGGAAACCTCCCATCCCTTCCGACGCGCTGCGCGTCCGGGACGCCTGATCCGCCAGCCGCTCGAACTGCCCGAAGCCGGCCCAAGGCTGGTCCTTCACCTTCCCCCAGATCGTCGAGGCGTTCTGATAGGAAAGCTCGTTCAGATTGTCCAGAGCTGTCCGCCATCCCTGCTGCGAGGCCATGCCCATGATCCCGTCGTCCGGCAGCGCGACCAGCCAATCGATCGACGTCATCATGTCCTTGCAGTGAAGCTGCTCCGGCATCGCCCCCGCCACGCAGTCCACCAGTTCGATGCCCGGCTTCTGTTTGAGCAGCCACGCCGTCGCCCCGTCCGAATCGCCGCGCACCCAGCCTTCGAAAACCCTGCCCAGCCCCCCGAAGCGCTGCCCGATCTCCACGTGCTCCGTCATCCACGCCAGCGCCGCCTGTGGATCCTTCGCCCCCCAGCCGCGGGCGATGTCCCGCAGATCCCTCGCCGGCATCCGCGGCGGCACCTCGTTAAACAAGTAGACATACGCCCCCTTCCCATCCACCTCGCCCCACCGCGTGGCGAACGCCGAGTAGTTCGGCAACGGCTTCCCCGCCGCATCCAGTTCCAGGAAGAGCTCATGCATCGCCGCGCCGTCCTCCGCCCGCATCTGCGTGAGCAGCAGCGCGAAATCCCGGTTCCGGCTCTCCGGGTCAGGGTCCGTTAGCGTCGCCCGGCACGCCGCGATCAGCTTCGCATTCACCTGCCCCGGCTTCGCTTCCGCGGAAATGCTCACCATCTCATTCAAAAGCTTCGCACTGCGCGGATTCTCCATCAGCGAGCCCAGTGACTGCCGCGCTTCCGGCCGATCCCCCACGCGCGATGACGAGCGGCCGGGCCCCGCCCGCCCCTCCGCCGGCTCCGGTTCACCCCGCCGCGAGTTGTTCCACGCCGTCCCCCAGCCCGCCACCGATGTGATGAACAACCCTGCGATCAAATACGGCGTATAACGGCTGTTGGGCATCCTGATTTGCTAGAGACGGGGCCGTTGTGTGTCAAGCCGCCATGAGGAGTGGCGGCATTCCTGTCGCCACCCCCGCTCCAGTCCTATGGCCAGAGTTCTACCCCACATCCGCCCGTCTGCGGATAGGATTCCCTAGTAAGGGTCCTTCTCATTTCTGCCGGACTGCTGACGGGCAGCGGTTCGGGCGCGCTCGATCTGGTAATTCGGACTTCTCTTCCTGACTTTCAGCCAAAAGGTGAGACATAAGACGAACACAATCATAGCAGTCACGATCACTCCAGCAGCTTTTCCCAAATCGTAGTATGCTGATTGGGACGGCGCCATTTCCGCAGCGACAGCCTCTGGCGTGTGAATCGCTTTCAAGGCGACTAGATACTGATCTTGATGCCGTCCGCCTTGTTCGACCAGCGAAGAGAAGATGCCGTTGTTGATCCGCTTTTTGTCAGCCGGTAGAAGCGTGGGTGACAAGGCGGTTTCGGCCGCCTTTCCGAGGTTCGTGATCGCGTCGTTCTGATACCAGTTCAAGTATTCGAGCAGTTTCTGCCTGGCCTCTTCAAAGCCCAGCACCTCGGCCAACTCCTCCTCCCGGATTTCCTCGATGCGGGAGGCGATGCTTTTCCCTAGCAGCTCCAGACTGGAGTCAACCACTGCTGTAGAATTCGCCGGGGCCACCTCGGTCTGGATCTGCCGAATGATGCCGCTGGTCTGATCGGCCGCATTCTCGAGAAACTTCTGAGTATCCCGGCTGAATTCCCCGGGGGTGACGGGCTCGCAGAAACCAGCGGATACCGTGAACTGAAAACAGACAAACAAGACGGATGGCAAATGGATTTTCATGGCAGAATTATGGGGCTTGGGCAGGCGATCAAATGCGGGGGCCAGTTGCCACCAGAAAGGGAACGGAACAAAACCGGAACCAGCCTAGTTCGCCCTAGCCAACGGTCGATAAGAAAACTTCCAGCGCTTCGCTGATTCCACGATGGCCAATTGCACGAGACAACAAGTGGCGACATTGCTGTCGCCACTCCTCCGTCGTTCTTGCCAGGGGCAGGAGCGCCCCTACACCGGCCGCGTCACCGCCACCGCGTCGCTGCCTTTTTCGTTATCCGTCTCCAACACCACGTAAACCTTGTAGCTCGCCGTCGCTCCGGCCACCGACAGACCGGCGGGTGTTAGGAAAACCAGCGGCGCGCCCGGCAGGATGGTCGCCACGATCTCCTCCTCGTCATTCTCATAGTCCGCGCCGGAGCAGAAACGGATCTGATAGTGCTTCAGCGTCGCCTCCGTGCTGGCCGTCCAGCCCAGCTCCGCCTGGGTCTCCGCCGCATTCCAGATCCCGGTGAGGATCACGGCCGCGGGCGTGTGCCCCGGCAGCGGGCTGAGCCGCGGCAGTGTCAGATAGACCGGCGAGTCCTTGGCGAAACGCAGCGCCACCACCTCCCGGTATTTCTTCAGCACCGCGTAGATCCGCGCCTCCATCGCCTTGCGGGACTGGATGGCCATCCCCTCCTGCTGCGTCGCATTGCTCCAGGCCGCGTAGAATGACCGCAGTTCCGTCAGCCCGTCCGCGAAATCCACATACCCATACCCATCCCGCAGCACGATGTCCGTCTCCAGCTCCGTTTGCATCGTATTCCACAGCGTTTCCACATCATCCAGCGGCTTGGTGAAATTCCCCTCGTCATTGCCCGGATTCGGCACCTCCGGCAGCGAGGCCACCCACTTCGTATTCTCATGCCACGTCCGCACGTACGCGTTGAACTCCACCAACCGCGCAGCTAACGGCGCCTTCGCCAGTTTCAGCGCCTCAGACGTGGTATCTACCAGATTGTCCGCCTCCTCCACCTTCGTCCGCAGCGGGATCAGGCCCGTCCCCGCCGTCTCCAGCAGCCCCAGCAGATCCGCCCGCGTCACTTTGGCGGGGAAACCCGCCAGCCCCGCCGGTAACAGCAGCGGATCTGTCGGCGGCAGCGCTGCATTCGCATCCTGCCAGTTTGCTAGAAAAAGACGAGTTGTCGGAACGAACGAAGCTGAGCCATTGATTGCCATAATGGAGGCATATGCCGTTAGCCTAACCGCTCCGTCGAGCAAAATCTTCCCGATGACGGAAAAATCTATCAATCACTCCCGCCGCCCCCTGCCGCGCCCGCATTCCTCCACCGCCCGTCCCCGCCTCCCCGTCCCGCTCCCAACAGATTCCAAGCCCCTCCTCCTATCATCCCTCCCGCCCTCCAGCGGTTCCATCCCGTTCCGGCCAATCCCCAACAGTCACCAAGTCATCCCCATGCCACACATTGTCATCCCCATCTGTCACCGGGTCATCCCCAACACGCATCTTGTCACCCCCGCCTCACTTCAGGTGAATCCCGACGCGCAATTCACCCCACCTAACATCCCCCCTTCCGTCCCCAAACCCCACCCCGCCGCTGGACGCGCTTTGGATTCCACCCGACGCGCCTTGGGGATGACACGATGCGCCTTGGATCTCACTGGAAGCCTGTTGGGGATGCCTCGGTGCGTGTTGGATCTCACTTCCTACCCGATGGGGATGCCTATTTACGTGATGGATTCACCGATGTTCGCGCTGGAGATGCCCCGCCACCCCTTGGGAACACCCGCAAACCGCCCGGATCTACCCCGCCACCCGTTGGATCTCGCCGGAAGACCTCCGGAATCCCCAGCAACCACGCTGATTCTCAAGCCCCACCCGCCGGAATCACCTGCTAGCCCTCCACTTCCGGCGGCAGGTTCTTCATTTTCTTACGCACAAACTTCAAATTTCTGGCGGAGGTCTGCGTATGTGGGTGCTCCGGCCCCAAACTTGTGGTAAAAATCCGCAGCGCATCCCGAAGCATCGACTCAGCCTCGGTCAGACTGCCCTTATATTGCAGTAACGTCGCCAAGCTATTGAGGTCGCGGGCAACAGCCGGGTGATCACTCCCGTAAGTTCCGAGATCAATCCGCAGGGCCTCACGCATGAGCGGTTCAGCCTCGGTCAGACGGTTGCTATTTAGCAGTAGCACTGCCAGATTATTGAGGCGGATGGCGACCGAGGGGTGGTCCTCCCCAAACGCCGCGCTGTCGATCCGCAAAGCATCCCGCATCAGCGGCTCCGCCTCTGTCATGCGGTTCGACGCCTGCAGCAACAGCCCCAAATTGCCAAGACTGGTGGCGACGTTGGGGTGATCTTTCCCACACACTGCCATGAAGATACGCAAAGCATCCCGCATCAACGGCTCTCCTTCGCTCACACGGTTTGTAGTTTGCAGTAGTTGCGCTAGATTGTTGAAACCGCGGGCAACACATTCGTGATTGTCCCCATACGTCGCGCGGTCAATCTTCAAAGCCTCGCGCATCAGCGGCTCAGCCTCGCCTATGCGATTCGTCGCTTGAAGCAAATGCGCCAGATTGTTGAGATGCCTAGCCACAGCGGGATGTTGATCTCCATGCGCCACGCGGTCGATTTTCAAGGCTTCACGCATAAGCGGCTCAGCTTCGGAGAGACGGTTTGTGTCACCCAGTAATGTAGCCAGATTACTCAAATCTCGGGCTACAAACGGATGACTGGCACCAACTGTTTTGAGATCAATTTCCAATGCTTGCCGCATCAATGGTTCAGCGTCTTCATACTGCCCTAATTTCTGAAGCAAGCCTGCCAAATTGTTAAGATCGGCGGCGATGATCGCATGATTTGTCTCAAAAATCGACCGGTCGATCTCCAATACCTCCCGCATTAATGGTTCCGCCTCTTCGTGCCTTCCAACGTCTTGAAGCAAGCGGGCCAAATTGTTCAAATTCCCGGTAACTCTTTCATCGTGTTTTCCAAATGCAGCCCGATTAATGTGCAACGCCTCCCGGATCAAATCCTCAGCTTCCGACATCTGACTTAATACCTGAAGCAACGAACCCAAATTATGGCAGCCGACGGCGAGGTCTGGATCTTCCGGGTCGAAGTTCAAGCGGGAAACCCTAAGAGCACGACGCAGGAGAATTTCGGCGCCTGGATAGCTGCCTTTTAATTGCAACAGCAGCCCGGTTTCTGACAGTAACCAGAATAGATTGGTTAGCTCAGAGTCATCTGACGCTTGGTGACACAAAAAAATTGAGTGCGATTGGAGATTATTCCACTTTAATAGGTTTGGAACATCTGTGGGATCGCCCGGCTCCGTTATCAGCATCAACGAAATTGCCATTTCCAGTGCTAGAGTTGTGTCTTCGTCCCCGCATTGAAAACGGGTAATTTGCTGAACTAATCGATGAATCTTGAAGGTGGCCTCAGTGCGGGAGCGTGTAAGGAGGCAGTATTTTGCGGCTTTGGCTACCGCATTACTTGCTTGGCGAAGAAGCTTTTTCTGCCCGGATGTTGTGGTTTCGGCGGGTTCCAGGAGAAACTCTGGAATGGGATCAGGGGCAAAGTGGGAGAATACAACAAGCCACATTTGCTCGGTTTCAGTCAATTTCTCGAAGCTGGTTTTCCAAGTAATAAGAACAGGTCGCGGGCCTAGTTGATCAGGCCCCGCGTAGGGTATAGTGAGGGTAGAGAACCAGTTGAAGAGTTCGGCGGCTTTTGTTTGGTAGCGGGTGATGTAGTCGGCAAGGGTGAGGGCTTGCTCATTGATAAATCCGGCGGCTTGATGGATGGCGAGGGGGAGGCCGTCTAGGAGCTTTGCGAGCTCGCGGGCCTGCAATTCATCGTCGGCGGCGAGGCGGCGGTCGTCGGCGGTGAGTTCCAACAGGAGGTCGGTGGAGGCGTCTTCGTTGAGGACGGATAGATCGAGGTTCTTGACCTGCCGGGACCAGTTGTGGAGGCGGGAGGTGATGAGGAGGTGGCCGACGGTGAGTTGGCCCAGCAGGGCAGTTAGTGCGAGGGCGGCGGGTTCGTCATCGACGTTGTCGATGATGAGGAGCCAGCCGGGATTTCTGCCGAGCCAGTCGAGCGCGGCGCGGACGCGGGTGGGTTCGTCGGGCGCGAGGGTGCCGTTTTCGTCGAGGCGGAGGACGCCGCAGAGGTTGGCGAGGGAGGAGTTCAGCTTTTCCGGGGTGTCGCCGCTGGCGAAGAGGAGCGCAGTGTAGTCGCCGCGGTGGCGGTGGGCGTATTCGACGGCGGCATGGGTCTTGCCGATGCCGCCCAGCCCGGAGATGCCGGTGGCGGCGGACTTCTGGGTGATGGCGGTGGCGTGGCCGGTGCCGGTTAGGGATTGGTGGATGTTTTTCAGGAACTCGTCACGGCCGAGGAAGAGCTGGCCGATGTAGCCGCCGGGGAGATTGGAGGGCTGGGCGGTGGAGTGATCCGGCCATTTCTCGCGGAGGACGAGATTTTGCAGCTTGAGGGTGGAGTCGAATGGGTGGGAGATCCGGTTATCGTGCTCGCGGAGGTAGTGGAGGAATTTTTGTTGGGAGTCGGCATCGTCACCGGCGGAGGCTGGCGCGTCGGGAGTCCATGCGGAGGCGGCCTGATAGGTGTGGATTCTTTTCCGGTGGTGCTTGGCGAAGAAGTATTCCCACTGGGTGAAGGAGAGGCGGGACAGTTCCGGCGGGTGGAGGTTTGAAAACGGCTGGATGGCGTTTTCCGCAGGGAAACCGCCGCTGCGGGTGCCGTGGATGCAGACGACGGCATCGCAATCCCGGATGTATTCTTCCAGCCGGGCGAGCCAGGTATCGGCGGTGGGGCCTTGGGTGAAATCCTCCTGGACCTTCACTTCCAGCCCGCGGGCGCGGAGGTCGCTGGCGACGGCAGAAGATGCCTGCCCGAACTCGGAACTAACGCGGGAGAGGAAGACTCGGTAAAAAGCAGGCGGCATGATAGATGGGTTATGGGTCGTCGGGCGGCGGGTGGCAAGCGCGGGCGGCGGCACACAGGGACGAGACGTCCCTGCTCCATGGCTTTTTGCGGAGTTGCCGGATGTTTTCCGGGGTGGTAAACCGCACGGGGCCATGGATGAAGACGAGAAGAAATCAAGCCATGCCGGAGGGTGGCTGATGGCGGTGGTGGTGCTGCTGGTAGTGTATGTGTTGAGCATCGGACCGGCGGCTCGATGGACGATCGCGCATCCGGGCCCGAATGTGGTGCTCTGGAAGTTTTACGCTCCTGTTACTTGGGCGATGCGCCATACGCCATTGGGAAAGCCGCTGGGTGATTATGTCCGGTGGTGGACTCCGTGATTTCCAGCAGCGGACGGGGGCGCGGGGTTGCCGGATGTTTTCCGGGATGGTAAACCGCAGGCAGCCATGGATCAGGACGAGAAGAAAGCAAGGAATGCCGGAGGGTGGCTGATCGTGGGATTGTTGCTGGCGGTGGTGTATGTGTTGAGCATCGGACCGGCGACGCGTTGGGCGATGAAGCACTCGCACTCGGATGAGGCTCTCCTAACGTATTACCCTCCGGTTTACTGGTTGTGGAGTAACACCCCACTGCGAGAGCCGATTGATCGTTATGTCCGGTGGTGGTGCCGATGATTTCCAGCAACGGGCGTGAGCGCGGGATTGCCGGATGTTTTCGGGCGTGGTAAACCGCAGGGAGCCATGGATGAAAACGAGGAGAAGCAAAGAAAAGCCGGAGGGTGGCTGATGGCGGCAGGGTTGCTGCTGGTGATGTATGTATTGAGCTCCGGACCGATGACCGCATGGGCGCTGAGGCACCCGGGCCCTGGAGGCACGCTCGTGCACAGGTTTTACTCTCCTCTCCATTTGTTGCAGTTCACGCCCTTGGGGAAGCCGCTCCAGCGTTATGTGTGGTGGTGGCTCGGGATGTTTCCGCCGCCGGACTGCGGGATCTGCCATGCGGGTGTGGGAACTGAATTCACCCCAAGCTCCGTGGGGTAACACCGGTGCTTTCCCGTGCAGGGAGGGCGGATCTCGTTCCACTCGGGCTGGGGCTGAAAAATTATTTCAGGAAGTGATGAAATGGTTGGAAGTCGGATAGAGGACGGGATGTAGATGGGATCCTATGCATGCGAAATTTGCCAGAGGGTGCCGGGTTTGGTTAGGCGGGGTGTTGCTTTGCGGCACGGGGGTGGCGCGGGGGGATTGGCCGCAGCCGCCGGAGAACATCCGGGAGCATGTGGTTTCCCTGAAGGAGGAGACGCCGGTGGTGAAGGCGGTGCGGGAAAATCTGGCGGCGGTGCTGGCCGGGGCGAAGCCGGAGGAAGCGGCGGAGGCGAGGATTTCCGCGACGGCGGAGAAGGGCTATCTGATGTGGGGGGATCTTTTCAAGACAGGTGCTTGTTTCGCACTCTACGAGCCGAAGGAGAAGGAGGCGGTGAAGCTGGATGCGGCGTGGAAGCCGGGGGCGACGCTGGCGCTGGCGGAGTGGAAGGATGGAAAATGGGAGCTGCGCGGGCTGTGGAGGATGCCGCTGGGCTGGGTGCCGCTGGAGGATCGGTGGAGCGGGAACGAGTCAAAATATGTGGAGCGGGATACGCTGCGGATGCCGTGGGAGCTGGAGGATATGATCGGGGACAGTACGCCGGAGCTGGTCGTTTCCGGGGAGAAGATGAAGTATCATCAGGCGCGGTATGTGATGAAGTTCGACAAGGAGTCGCGCGGGCTGGAGCTGCTGACTTACTCGATCAAGAAGCCGGAGAAGATGGGCAAGTATTTGAAGACTTATGCGGCCTCGGGCAACAAGGCAATCTGGAGCGAGTGGACGTTTCTGGAATGGAGTGAGGACAAGCTGGAGGAGCGGGCGGTGTGGAGATCGGTGACGCCGTATCATCAGCCGGCGCCGTCGTTCACGCTGGTGGATGTGACGCGGGAGGGCGGGAAGCGGCGGAGCTATCGGATCGAGCAGCCGGATTCGTTCGAGGATCAGCGGGACGTTTTCGCGATTTCGCAAAGCGGGCTGCCGATCGGGACGGTGACGGTGGAGTGGAAGTCGGATCAGATCAACTTGAACGACCGCTACGCGAGGGCGGAGTCGGTGATTTTCCACGAGATGACGGGTCTGCCGCGCGAGGTCTTCCCGGAGCCGCGCGATGGCAAGGTGCCGGAGGCCTTGGGCGAGGAGGCGAAGGTCTCGGTGGACGGCGGCGCGCCGCTGAACTCGCTGTTTTTCGACTAGAGGCGGGTGGGATTTCCTGATGCCGCCGCGCGGGTGGCCTGCAGGGCGGGCTCAGTTTTCCGAGACTCCGGCCTTGAGGTCGATGGCGGCGGCGATCTGTTGGGCGAGGGAGCCGATGATCTCGTCGAATGCGGTGGAGGCGAGCTTGCGGTCGTTGGCGAAGTCCTCGAGGGGGCGGCTTTGGGAAGTGGCGCTGGCGGTGATTGCTTTCTTTAGCAGCGACTTGCCGGCGGCATCGAGGAGCTCGAAGGTGCCGGTCATTTTCGGAGCCATGAGGATCTTGCCGTCCACCTTGGAGCTGCGGGCGTAGCCGTAGGAGTCGATGGTGACGACGAGACGGTTCGGCGAGGCGTCGCGGACCTTGCCTTTGAAGAACGAGTGGGTGTCGAGTTCCTTCACCACGGCCTTGCGGATGCGCTGGGACAGGTCTGCGGGAACGGTGCCGGAGACGCGTGAGATGGCGTCCTTGTTAGTATTCTCATACATGGACTGCTGGGTGACGCCGATCCCCCCGACGATGAGTTGATAACCGCCAGCGACGACGGCTCCCGCAAGGAATCCGCCCCCCGGAACCGCGATCACGGGGGCGGGCCCCATATCCACCTTGCCCGCGGGTTTTTGATAGGCGTCGCTCTTGACGACGGGTGCGGACACCGCCACGGAGGACAACGCCGCCTGTTGGGTGGCATCCCACTTCTGGGCGCAGGAGGCAAGTATCAGGCAGAAGGAGGCGAGGGTGACCGAGGTGATAGAATTCATGCGCGGCCCTTAGAGCGGGAGCGGGAGGATGTGGCCAGAAAAAAAACGGCGGAAGGGACGGCGGGGTCCGGATGAAGCGGGTGGAGGGCTCATCAGGGAATGGATGCCGCGCATCGGGAGGGCTGAGGGTCCGCGGGAGGGATTGAATCCTGACTTTCCTGGAGGACGCCTGCCGGTTTCCCCCGCCCTTCCGGGAAATGGAGCGGGGAAAAAACCCGGCGCTTGATCCCGGCGGGGGGGATTCGCAAGATGGCGGCGTTCCGCGAAACGCATGCTCACACTTTTAAAAATCCGCAATCTGGCATTGGTCGACGAACTGGTATGGGAGCTGGGCCCGGGGCTCATCGGGGTGACCGGGGAGACGGGAGCCGGGAAATCGGTAATCGTGGGGGCGCTGAAGCTGGTGCTGGGCGAGCGGGCTGAGAAGAATTTGATCCGGACGGGCGAGGAAACGTGCTCGGTGGAGGCCGTTTTCGAACTCAAAGATGCGGCGGAGGTGAACGCGGTGTTGGAGGACGGCGGGCTGGATCCTTGCGATGGCGAGCAGCTCATCATCCGGCGGGTGATCGGGCAGACGGCGAACCGGCAGTTTGTGAATGATTCGCCGGTGACGCTGGCGCTGCTGAAGCGGCTGGGCGAGCATCTGGTGGATCTCCACGGGCCGCACGATCACCAGTCGCTGCTGTCGGTGGAGCGGCAGCTTTCGATGCTGGACGCGTATGCGGGTGCGGAGAAATCGGTTTCTAACTATCGTGACGGTTACCGGGCGTGGCGCGAGAAGGCGCAGGAGCTGGAAGAGATCCGCCATGCGGAAAACGCGAGCGAGCAGGAGCTGGATCTGCTGCGCTATCAGCTCCAGGAAATCGACGGGGCGAATGTGAAACCCGAGGATGAGCAGGATCTGGAGGATCGCTGGCGCAGGGCGTCTAACGCAAGCCGCCTGGTGGAGGCTGCTGCTGCGGCGACTGCGGCGCTGAACGGCGAGGACGGGATTCTGGAGCGGCTGACCGAGGTGCAGCGGTTGGTTAGGGACTTGGAGAAGCTGGATCCGTCGATCCGGGAGCGCACGGCGTCGTTGGAAACGGCGTGTCTGGAGCTTCAGGACCTGGAGGGGAATCTGGCGGACTACGCGGACGAGCTGGATATCAATCCGGCGGAGGCTGCGGTGCTGGAAGAGCGCGTGAATGTCATCGAGACGCTGAAGCGGAAATACGGCCCATCGCTAACAGACGTGCTGGCGCGGCGGGATGCGGCGGCAGCAAGGCTGGATACGATCGAGAACCGCGGCGAAAAGCTGGAGACGCTGGAGCGGGAGCTGGTGGCGTGCCGGGCGGCGTTAGACACGGCGGGCAAATCACTGGGGACGCTGCGCAAGAAGGCGGCACCGAAGCTGGCGAAGGAAATTTCCTCGCAGCTCAAGGATCTGGGCTTCAAGCAATCGTCGTTCGAAGCGCCGCTCAAGGTGCTAACAGAGCCGGGGCCGCAGGGGCTGGAGGCGGTGGAGTTCCAGTTCGGGCCGAATCCGGGCGAGCCGCTGTTGCCGCTGCGGCAGATCGCGTCGTCGGGGGAAATTTCGCGGGTGATGTTGGCGGTGAAGTCGGCGCTGGCGGATCAGGATGCGACGCCGCTGATGGTTTTCGACGAGATCGATGCGAACGTGGGCGGTGAAGTGGCGAAGGCGGTAGGCAGGAAGATGGCGGCGCTCGGCACGCGGCACCAGGTGGTGGCTATCACGCACTTCCCGCAGGTCGCGGCGATGTCGGCGCATCACTTTGTGGTGGAGAAGGAGGTCACCGCCGGGCGCACGCGTTCGCGACTTTACGCAGTGGCCGGGGAAACGCGGATTCAGGAACTCGTTAGGATGTTAGGCGGCGGCGGGGAACAGGCCCGCGCCATGGCGGCGTCGCTATTGAATCCATGAAACCCGTTTACCAAGCCGTTCCCGAGCCGGTCGAGTCCCCTTCCAAGGATCTCGCCGCCTCGCTCGGCTTGCCCACCCAAGGCGCGGGAACGCCGAAGCTGCTGATCGGCCGGCGGGAGTGGATCGCGCTGCCGGATCTGGGAGTTTCCCCGCTGAATGCGAAGACGGACAGCGGCGCGCGGAGTTCCTCCATCCATGCGGAGAATGTGGTGCTGTCGGCGGATGAGAAAACCGTCCGTTTCACCACGACGAACCACTACAACGAGGTGGTTTCCTGCGAAGCCGCCGTCGCGCGGACGGCCCGGGTCAGAAGTTCCTCCGGCAAGGCGAGGAAACGGATCTTCATCGAGACGACGGCGGTTCTATCAGGCGGCTTCAGTTGGACGATCCAGGTCAGCCTGGCAAACCGTTCGGAGATGCTGTGTCCGATGCTGCTGGGACGGCGCGCGCTGTCGGGGTATTTTCTCATCGATCCGCAGGGAACCCATTTGTTAGGGCTGCGGCGGTCGTTGCCGGAATTGCCCGGAAAGCGGTGATGTTACGAATCCCCGCTTTCCGGGGTGGTTTTACAGACACAGACGGTGCATCCATAAACCTGGCAGGTGTTTTCTGCGGGGCTTGAGGAAGGACGGGATCGAGGTGGTTTGCTCGAAGCAGAAGCGTCTTGGCAAATCGGTGTAGAGGGAGGTGGGTGCCTTTTGGGCGCCCTCCCCTTTCAACCGGGCTCCGCTAACAGGACTGTGGTAGTAGATGGTTCTGAGTCCGAGCTCGCCGACGATGAAGCTCAACGCGGCACTCAGCATGGCCTCGTCCCACCATTGCCGGGAAAGGCGCAGTCGCTCGTCCCAGTAGCGGAGGACGAACGCGGCATCGACCTCGTGACCATAGAGGGTGATCTTTTCCAGGTTGTTCTGCCTGATCCGGTCCACGTAGTAGCGCACTTCGCGGAGACGGTCGTTCTGGATTTCCTCGATGAGGACCTCGCCGGTTTCCCAATCGAGATCGATGCGGGCCCAGGCGAGAGTGCGGTGTTTGCCTTCGTGGATCGGGTGATAGCTCAGTTCGAACGGATCGTTCTCCCGGTCGGGGAATTTTCTTTCCATCAGGCGCGCGTCGCCTTCGTTGAGGTTGAGCTGGAGGACGATGTTCCAGTTGCGCTCCTTGCGGCTGGTCTGGATCCAGCCGTCGAAGAGCCCGAGCGTGAGCCGGTAGGTTTCCGCTTCGTCCGGCCACAATAGCGCGAGATCGTCGGCAGTCGGGGATTTTTTCCCAAGCGATCCCAACCAGGCACGGAGACGTGGTTTTTCCAACAGCCTCGCCATCGGGGTTTGTTTGATTTCCTGCAAGCTGGCCTGGCGTAGTCCCATTTTCAAAAGGGATACGGCATACCAGTCCTTGCCATAGGTGAAGAGCGTGCGGCCGCCGGGCAGGCAGGAGCGCAACTCCTCGGCTTCGAGTTGTTTCATGAAAATTTTGATTCAGGCAGCGGGCGTGAATTTCCCCGGCTGCATTAGTGAGAGCAGGTGTTCTGCAGGCGTCTCGTTTCGGGAGAATCGCCAACAGCCGTGATCAAGAGCCACCTCCACAGGAGGCGGGACTACTTCAAATCAGGGCTTGGAACACGGGACACGCATAAGAATCAAAATTGGTGTGGGGAGTGCCTAGTGCGAATGGTGGTTAGGCACAAGGACAAAGTTGTCAGGATCCGAAAACAGCCAGCCGTTTGTGTGCGGCTGGCTGTGGACGATTTCAAGAAAACCGACGAAGAGATGGACAATCAGACCACCAACAGGGTCCGCAACAGATCGAGGATTTCAGCCTCCTTTTTGCTGATCTTCGAACCGAAGCCCATGAAACCACCGGACGCGGAAGCGATCTCCTCGCCAAGCTTGTAAAGGAAGGCGCCGATCACTTTGGAATCCTCTGCCGGAAGCTTTCCGGAATGCAGCAACACTCCGACCTCGATCAGCTCGATGGCTGGATTCTTTTCTCCCAGGCTTTCAAACATCCCGGCCACGTTGTTAGTGGTGATGTTGAGAATCTTCCGGACGATCGGAGCCGGCATCTTCGCATGGTTTGTCAGCAGCTTGCCGAATTGCGCCATTTCCTTTTTATCGATGCTGCCATCGCAGGAGGCGACGAGAAGAAAGACCAGGCACGGAGCTTTTGCCAAGGTCGCCCAGTCATTGGCCGACATCTCATTCCCGGCAGGCGGCACTAACGGACGCGGGACATCCGGCGCGGATTCCTCCTTGGTCGCCACGACGACCAGCGCGTGAAGGATGAATTCGCTCGAAGGAACTGGCAGATAGATCAATTCCCCCAACCGTTCCGCTCCTAACAAATCATAGACGAGTTCCGCCTTGATTGGTACAATCTTTTCGGAAATTTCCGGCGGCAAGTTGTCGCCGGCCAGGTGAATCAACTCCGTGCGGGCATCCACCAACGTGGGGATTTGCGGATACACCGAAAGGAGGGATTCGACGCCGTCCTTGTTCAGCGACATCAACGACGCGGCGAAGGCATGTGAATAGCGGTCCATCCTTTCCACCAGAATCTTTTCCAGCGCGTCCGCCCCACCCGCGCAGTCCTCGGAAGTGACTTCCAAATGGATTCGTCCGGCAACAGGGAGAGTGGAGCTACCCGAGTCCTTGACCGTCGAAAGCAAAACGCTCCAATGAAATGCGGTGACCTGGCGGGTGATCATTTCCGTCTCCCCGGCGGAAAGTGACAGGATGCCATCCTCCCCTTCGCCACTGGCCTCCGCGCCATGTTTCACTCCCAAACGCATCAGTTCCCAGGCCAACCCGAAGTCTCCCGAACTATTACCAACCGGAATGCTCAGGGTGATACCATTCATCTCCTGACGAACGGTCACGCCGCGAATGCCACCCATCGGGTGCAACCATTCCTCTCCCTCTTTCAGATTCTCCCGCAAATTGGCCCACTGAAGGCCAACCTGAGACAACGGGTGGGACGATTCCGAGGAACCATCGACGATGGTTTGACAGACATCTTCGATCCACGCGTCGCGGTCGAACGAATTACCTTTGAGGAAAAGACAGTAAGCCATGGTTTTTCAGAATTGCGGTTAGAATCCCCGGATGCTTTTCGGTTTGCCTGTGGAAGCAAGCTATTTGGGAAATGGGTTTCGAGCCTGCAGTGACAAATCTCCGCCGTGGTAACAAAAAAACGCCCGGGGCGAGAACCCCGGACGTTGTTGGAAAGAGAGAAAACTTTGGGGAGGAAAATCCAACCCCACGGTTTTCAATAGCGGTAGTGGTCGGCCTTGTACGGGCCTTCGACCGGGACGCTGATGTAGTCGGCCTGCTCCTTCGTGAGGGTCGTGAGCTTGGCTCCGACCTTGGCGAGGTGGAGACGGGCGACTTCCTCGTCGAGGTGCTTCGGAAGCACGGTGACTTGGCCAGCCTTGTAAACGTCCTTGTTCTTCCAGAGGTCGATTTGCGCGAGCGTCTGGTTGGTGAAGCTGTTGGACATCACGAAGCTCGGGTGGCCGGTGGCGCAACCGAGGTTCACCAAACGGCCTTCGGCGAGCATGTAGATGCTGTTGCCGGTCGGGAAGGTGTATTTGTCCACCTGTGGCTTGATGTTGGTGCGGACGACGCCCTTGGCTTCGTTGAGCTTGTCGATCTGGATTTCGTTGTCGAAGTGACCGATGTTACAAACGATGGCCTGGTCCTTCATCTTCTCCATATGCTCAAGCCGGATGATGTCGAAGTTGCCGGTGGTGGTGACGTAAATGTCGCCCCAGCCGAGGGTGTCTTCGAGGGTGAGGACGCGGAAACCTTCCATGGCGGCTTGGAGCGCGCAGATCGGGTCCACTTCGGTGACGACGACTTGCGCACCTTGGCCGCGGAGGGCTTGGGCGCAGCCCTTGCCGACATCACCGTAACCGCAGACGACGCCGACCTTGCCGGAGATCATCACGTCGGTGGCGCGCTTGATGCCGTCTACGAGGGACTCGCGGCAGCCGTAGAGGTTATCGAACTTCGACTTGGTGACGGAGTCGTTGACGTTGATGGCAGGAACCAACAAGGTGCCGGCCTTGGCCATTTGATAGAGGCGATGAACACCGGTGGTGGTTTCCTCGGAAACGCCCTTCCAGTCCTTCACGATCTTCGCGAAGATGCCGGGTTGTTTGGCGTGGACGTCCTTGAGGAGATCCTTGATGACTTGTTCCTCGTGGTTGCCGGATGGGGTGTTGACCCAATCGGAACCGTTTTCGAGTTCGAAGCCCTTGTGGATGAGGAGGGTTGCGTCGCCACCGTCATCGACGATGAGTTCAGGTCCGAGGCCTGCTGGATTGACCAGCGCCTGCCAGGTACACCACCAATATTCCTCAAGCGTTTCGCCCTTCCAGGCGAAGACCGGGATTTCCTTGGCGGCGATGGCCGCGGCGGCGTGGTCCTGGGTGGAGAAGATGTTACAGGAAACCCAGCGCACTTCGGCACCGAGATCTACGAGGGTCTCGATGAGAACCGCCGTCTGGATCGTCATGTGGAGCGAACCCATGATGCGGACGCCCTTGAGCGGCTGTTCCTTGCCGTATTTCTCACGGGTGGCCATCAGGCCCGGCATTTCGTGCTCGGCGATCTCGATTTCCTTGCGGCCGAAATCGGCGAGGCCGATGTCTCTTACTTTGTAGTCTGTGAAGCTCATTTTAATGTGTAGTTAGAAATTTCTATCAGCCAACCGCTTTCTTGAGGGCGGCGGCCTTGGCGGTGGATTCCCAGGTGAGGTCCTTGTCATCCTTGCCAAAGTGGCCGTAGTTGGTGGACTTCGAGTAGATCGGGCGGAGCAGGTTGAGCTGCTTCACGATGTCGGCGGGCTTGAAGGAAAAGGTCTTCAGGATGCCGGCGAGGATCTTCTCATCACTGGTGGTGCCGGTGCCGAAGGTATCGACGTGGACGCTGACGGGCAGCGGATGACCGATGGCGTAGGCGAACTGGACCTCGCACTTGGTGGCGAGACCGGCGGCAACGACGTTTTTCGCAACCCAGCGGCCCATGTAGGCGGCGGAGCGATCGACCTTGGAAGGGTCTTTGCCGGAGAATGCGCCACCACCGTGACGGCCGGTGCCGCCGTAGGTATCGACGATGATTTTGCGTCCTGTTAGACCGGAGTCACCTTGAGGACCGCCGACGACGAACTTGCCGGTCGGGTTGATGAGATACTCGGTGTCCTTGGTGAGCATGTTCTTCGGCAGGACCTTTTTGATGACTTGCTCGATGCAGAATTTTTCGATCACCGAGTGGGGGGTGCCGTCGGCGTGCTGGGTGGAAATGACTACGTTGACGATGCGGGTCGGGCGGCCATCGACATACTCGACGGAGACCTGCGACTTCGCGTCTGGACGGAGCCACTTGGCGAGTTTGCCGGCCTTGCGGATCTTCGTGAGCTCACGGCCGAGACGGTGCGCATACATGATCGGCGCGGGCATCAGCTCGGGCGTTTCGTTGCAGGCGTAGCCGAACATGATGCCTTGGTCGCCGGCACCTTGCTCGGCGTGCTTCTTGCCTTCCGCCTTTTTCGCGTCCACGCCTTGGGCGATATCCGGGGATTGGGTGGTGAGGTAGTTGTTGATGAAAAGCGAATCGGCGTGGAACACGTCGTCGCTGTTGGTGTAGCCGATGCCGCGGACGGCGTCGCGGATGACTTTTTCGATGTTGATCACGGAACCGATCGGCTTGTTGCCGATTTTCGGAATGGTGATTTCGCCACCGACGACGACCACGTTGCTCTTCACGAAGGTCTCGCAAGCAACCCGGCTTTTCGGATCGATGGTGAGGCAGGCGTCAAGAATGGCGTCCGAAATGGTATCGGCGACTTTGTCCGGATGGCCTTCGCCAACGGATTCTGAGGAAAAAATGTAGGTGCTCATGTGCTTTTTTAATTTTCGTATCGTCAAATCGTGATGCGTTGATGCATCATGCCGCGCATGGCGTCAATGCTGAAATCACTGAAGCTCCTTTCCGACCCCACGCGGCTGCGGATCCTGATGTTGGTGGAAAACGAAGAGCTGTCGGTTGCCGAGCTGCAGGAAGTGCTGGGCATGGGGCAGAGCCGGATTTCCACCCAGCTTTCCCAGCTCAAGGCGGAGGGGCTGGTCAGCGACGAGCGCAGCGGGAAGAACAATATTTACACCTGCACGGCAGATCCGGACTTGATGGAAGTGGCCCGGCTGGCGGCGGCGGAGGTCGCGGAAGTCGCTGATGATGAATCGGCGCTGCGGCATTTGCTGCGGAAGCGGAAGGACACTTCCCGCGCCTATTTTGATGAACTCGCCGGTCGTTTCGGCAAGGATTATGTGCCGGGCCGTTCGTGGAAAGCGCTCGCTGAAGCGCTGATCAAGATTTTGAATTACAAGGTGGTCGCGGATCTCGGTGCCGGCGAAGGAACGCTGGCGCAGCTTCTGGCGCAGCGGGCGGAGAAGGTCATCGCCGTCGATCTCTCGCCGAAAATGGTCGAGTTCGGACAGGATTTGGCGACGCGGAATGGGCTCACCAATTTGGAATACCGCATCGGTGACATCGAGGAGCCGCCCATCGAGGATGGGAGTTTGGATCTCGCCTTGCTCAGCCAAGCCCTCCACCACGCCGAGCATCCACAGCGGGCAATCGACTCGGCATTCCGGATCTTGAAACCCGGCGGGCGTTTGATCGTGCTCGACCTCTTGCAGCACCATTTCGAGGAAGCTCGGGAGCTCTATGCCGACCGCTGGCTGGGATTTTCCGAAAGCGACCTCGCCGGAATGCTGGAAAAATCCGGCTTCACGCAGATCGAGACCATCGTCGCCGACCGGGAAACGGCTGCGCCGAAATTCCAGACGCTGCTCGGCATCGGCGTCCGCAGCGCCTAAGCGCCTTGCCAATCCGTGCCCCGCGTGCGAGTTCAGCACATGCGATTTCCGGCCACTGCCCTGCTCTTTCTTGTGCTCGTGGGTTGCTATCCAGCGAAGCCCGAAAGCCCCGCGCCGGAGCGGGCGAAACCGGTGGTCGCCTCCCCTGCTCCACCGGCGGTTGTGATTCCATCCACTCCCGCCGCCCCGCCACGACTGACGGTGAAGGAAATCTCGGGAATCACTTTCGAAGGTGTCGCTTTTGACTCACGAAACCACCGTCTCGCCGTCGTGGACCAAGCCGGTGGACCGGGTTCCAAGTTTGAAGACTCTGCCGCAGCCGCCGCTTCCAAGAACGGAATCGCTGCCGTGAACGCCGGATTTTTCACGCCAGAAGGAGCCCCGCTCGGACTCGTCGCCGCCGGGGGAAAGGTCTCCGGCTCATGGAATACCGCATCGTCACTCGGCAGCGGCGCGTGGTATGAGAACACCTCGGGTGAAATGACCATTTCCCGCCGCGACAAGCTCGGACGCTCCGCCGCAGCCAATCAACGCGAACTCATCCAAGCCGGTCCGCTCCTCGTCGAGAACAGCCAGCCCGTTTCCGGCCTCGAAGCCACCAAGACCAGCGCGCGCATCTTCATCCTTTGGGACGGCGGAACGCGCTGGTGGATCGGCCGCACCTCGCCATGCACTTTGGCCGCGGTGGCAAGTGCTATCGGAAATGGCGAACCGGCAAGCTGGCGAGTCCGCCACGCGCTCAATCTCGACGGCGGACGATCCGCCGATCTCTGGATTTCCTCGCAAGTTTCGGGCGGTCCGCTCACCCGGCGGACGCCCTGGAATCGACCGGTTCGAAATTTCCTCGTGCTCCTCCCCAAGTGACGGTTCCGCCATCCAACGAGTGATGGACAGCGGAATTTCCCGTGCTAGGCTTTAGCCCTCCTCCGCGTATAAAACCCATGTCCCAGGCGATCATTTTCCCACTTGTTGCCGTCACACTCGGGCTTGTTTCGTGTGCGACCGTCAGCGAAGTAGGCAAAAACTCCTTGGCGCTGGTGAAGAAAACTTCGGCTGCGACGGCATCCAAAGTTTCAGAACTCTCCGAAATGGCGGTCGATACCGTCCGGCCCGCAGGCGTCAAAGTGGTCGAAGTCCGAGAGAAGGATCTCAAGGACCTTCCGAGTGGTCATGACAAAGCCATCGCCTACGAGAATACCCGCAAACGCAGTTTCTGGTTCTTCGGCGGTCCCGTGGATTTCAAAGAACCGAGCCTCCCTGAAGCCGGCGGCGAGATGGACGGCACGTTGCTTCCTCCCAAATCCCCTTGAACTGAGGAAATCGGCAGAACCCTAGTGGAGCGGTTCGTTTGAGACAGCCGTGGCTGCGATTCATCCGGGGCTATTCCCCATGATTTCCCCGTGCCGGGCGGTCGGCACATTTTATGAAAAGAACTCTTGACGGCGAAATCCGATGTTGCAATTTTATGCAATCTTACGAACGGGCATTTGTTTGAAACCACCTCATGATTCCTTCTGAAAATCCCCGCTCCACCAAATCCACCGCCAAGACATGTTCTACCAAACCCTGAAAACCCGGCTTCCCTGGGCCACACTCGTCCTCCCCCTCGCAACCTCGGCCTTCGCCGAGCCGAAAACCGAGATTTTCCAAACCACCCGCCAGGGAGACCGGCTGGCATCTGTTAGTCCGGCGGCCGGAGAGGGAGCGGCGGACTATCAGCTCACGCTCGATCCCGGGGTCACCTATCAGACACTCATCGGTATCGGTGGCGCATTCACCGACGCGGGCGGAGCGGCCATCGGCGAGTTGTCGAAAGGGCGGCGGGATTCCGTGCTCCGGGCTTACTTCTCACCGGAAGGCGCGCACATTTCGCTGACGCGCACCCACATCGGAAGCTGCGATTTCTCCGTCACGAACTACCACTACGCTCCGGCCCCCGGAGACGTGAAGCTGGAACATTTCTCCATCGAGCCAGACCGCAAGTATCTGCTGCCGATGATCAAGGACGCCATCGCCACACCGGGCGCGGATTTCAAGATCCTCGCCTCCCCATGGACCGCGCCGCCCTGGATGAAAACCAAGAACGCCTACAACGGCGGATCGCTGCGGAAGGAGCACTACAAGACGTTTTCCGACTACATCGTCCGCTACATCCAGGATTACAAAAAGGAAGGCATCCCGATCTGGGGGATCACGCCGGAGAACGAACCGTTAGGAAATGGATCCAACTGGGAGAGCATGGAATTCACCTCTGGAGAAATGCGCGATTTCATCGGCGGCCATCTCGGTCCCGCACTCGCCGCCGGAGCACCGGGCACCACGCTCTGGGGCTTCGACCACAACCGCGACAACAACTTCATCCAGTGGGCCGACACCCTCATGGCCGACCCGAAAACGGCGGGCTATCTAACCGGATTCGCCGTCCACTGGTACCAGAGCACCGACGGCACCGGCAACGAATCACTCGCCGCAGTGAATAAGGCCCATCCGGGCAAACCGATCATGCACACCGAAGGCTGCATCGACACGGTGGGCGACGACGAACCCGTCGGATCCTGGCTCCAGGCCGATTGGTACTGGCGCGCGGAAGCCACCGACTGGGGCTTCTTCTGGGCCAGCGAGGAAGGCAAAAAGAACCATCCGAAATACCGGCCGTTCCACCGCTACACCAACGACCTCATCGACGGCTTCAACGCCGGACTCGTCGGCTGGATCGACTGGAATCTCGTCCTCAACGCCCGCGGCGGCCCGAACCACGCCCGCAATTTCTGCCTCGCCCCGATCCTGGTGGATGCCGCCAAGGACTCGGTCAGCCTGACGCCGCTCTATTTCTCCATCGCCCATTTCAGCAAATACATCCGCCCCGGTGCCAAGCGGATCGGCCTGTCCGGTGCGACCAAAGACCTGTCCGCGACCGCTTTCCAGAATCCCGACGGCTCGCTCGTGGCCGTGGTTTTCAATCCGCTGGAAACGCCGAAAACCTTCAATCTCCACCTCAACGGCGTCCCGGATCAGAAAATTTCCATCCCCGGACAAGCCCTCCAAACCGTGGTGGTGAAGCGATAACAACCCCGCCTGGAGCCGCTTCGTCGGCAAAATCATGCAATTACGGCTTGATCTTTAGGCCGCGGTCCCGAATCTGGCCGCAGCCTGAAAAGGCATATCTATGGCCGAAATCAACCAGCAACTGATCGCCGAACGCTTGCAGATCTCCCGAGCCACCGTCTCGCGTTGCTTCACCAACCATCCGGGAATCAACCCGGTGACCCGTGCGCGGGTCTTCCAGGTCGCGGCGGAAATCGGATACGCCCACCTCGAAAACCGGACGACCCGCTCGAAAAAGAAGGCCACGAAAACCACTTTCGGCGTCCTGATTTGCTCGGATGAGGAGGAATACTACCGGACCGATTATCAAAACCCCAGCGAGCAGATCCTCGCCGGCGTCACCGAATGCGCCCACCTGAACGGCGCGGGTGTCGAGGTTCATCTCGTTGATCCCAAGGCCCGCAGCCTCGACGATCCGAGCTACATGAAGATCGAGAAACTGCGCCGCCGCTGGAACGGCCTGCTGCTCGTCTATCCGTTTCCGGATTCCATCCTCGATCAACTGGCCCTGCTGATGCCGCTGGTGTCGCTGGTCGAACAGTTCGACCACTCGGGAATCGATTGCGTCGATGTGGACCACTACAAAGGCATTTCCGCCGCCATCGAGCACCTGATGGAACAAGGTCACCGCCGCATCGGATTTTTCACCCGCCGCTACGAGGTCGAGGCCAGTTGGTCCTTCCGCCGCTACGCCGGCTTCATCGAAAAAATGGTTAGGCTCCGCCTGCCGGTCTTGTCGGAAGACATCATCAACGTTTTCCCATCGCGCGAGCTCAACGAGGAGGAAAGCATCGACTACGCCGCCGCCCGCACTCGCGACGGCGTCACCGCTTGGGTCTGCGCGGCGGACCACCAGGCCTACGATCTGATTCGCGGACTCTATCAGCGCGGCATCAATGTTCCATCCAACGTCTCCGTCACCGGATTCGACGGCATCGAAACACCCAAGGACTGCCCCGACCTCGGAACCATCCTCATCCCATTCCGCGAGATCGGCGCGACCGGCACGCAACGCCTCGTCGAGCGTGTCCGCAAGCGCTTCGGCTCGACCCAGCACGTCCTCATCGACTGCCCTTTCCGGCCGGGTGACAGTGTCGGGCCGGTGCCGGTGAAGAAGTAGGGATCGTGGCGGGGACCACCGGTCGCCGCGCGTAGATTCAAGAAATTGGGAGTCGGTGGCTGAAGGGCGACACGATCATTCTCAACGACGGATTTCAGATGAATTACCGACACATAGCCCACCACTTCAGTGGGTTGATGGACAACAGGTATCCAAGTCTCCTTGGGACGAAAGAACGCCGAGATCGATCTGATTTCGACCCTTCTGCCGTCCCTGCGGGACTGGCCAAGTCCTCGATTCTCAGATCCCACCCCTGAAGTGGTGGGCTGTTTTCGGATTTTTGCAGACACCGAATAGGTGGGATTCCAACTAAACCGACGCCCGCGTCAGACTAACAAAAATCTGAGCCGACAGGGTTCATGTGTTTTACTTAGAGCTTACTCCGCATGAGGAGGGTCGGACTTCGGCCGACCCGTTTGGAAATCGTAAGGCATCCTCGAAGATCAAAGGGAAGTTTCGCCAGCGGGGTTCTGCGATGCTTTTGGCAGTTTGTGCTAACTGAGATCATGTAATTCCATGCCGCACAGGTTGGCCACAGTCCAACCCTCCTTATGGAGCGGCGGGCTCCGAAACCTTCATTTGCAGGAACAAGGGACCGGCTGCGGAATTCCACGGGATCTCAAGGCTGAAGCGTCCGCTGCCCGCGTTGTAGGTTTCTCCCGACATGTCCATCGGTGTCCAGCTTCCCAAATTACCTGAGCGCTGGAGCACGTAAGTTAGACCGGCGACCGCTTTCCGATAGCTGACCTTGACCTTTCCGACGGAGGCGTTCGGTTCGATCATCGGATCACGGTAACCGGCTCCGGTCTTGGGATCAGTGCCGAAGGCGAATTCGAGGAAGTTCGAACGTCCATCACGGTCGAAATCCTCGTTGCCAGCGGAGTTCGGCGGGTTTCCCGGGCCGAAATGCTCGAGCCGGAACCCGGCGTAGTTCGGAGTGAAGATCTCGATCGGGGTGAAGAACAGATCGATGAGATGGAACCAAGGAAGTCCGGCGTTGTTCAGGGCCGTCGCCTCGAAGCGGAAGGTGTTCGCCCCTTTCAACAAAGTCAGGTTTCCGAAATCGAAGGTTCGGATGCCGTGGGGGGTGAGCGATAGGTCCCACAGCGGTCCGGTCAGCGTGCCATTGAGTAACAGCCGGAAGTCTCCGCGCGGACTGTAGTTCTTACCGCTCGTCTGGAGTCGATAGACCCCCGCCTGATCCGCATGGATCGTGAACTCGACGAAATCACCGACCGTGTTGAATTCATAGAGTAATCCGCCGTCCAGCGCACGGCTGGTGTCTCCGGCGGAGCGAGCGGTTTCTATCAGGCGGGTGACATTGAGCGTGGTGTCCCAGGTGTCGAGAACGGAGCTCGCCTGCTCGGTAGTGAACTGGATGGTTTCTGCGACGCCGAGAGATTGGCCGTAAACGTCCGCGATGCCCGCCGGGACGTTGATCGTGTAAATGCTCCCCGGTTTCAGGCTGCGGCTGACGTCGTAAACCACGCGGCCCGGAGAACTCGCGGCGGCGTTGTAGGCGAGCGCCGGATTTCCCGCACCGGTCAGGGTGACTCCCGTCAAGGTGGCCGTGTTCATGACGCTGTTGAACTGGAGTTCGACGCGCTCCAGAGATGGATCGACGTTCGCCGCGCCGGCTGCCGGAGTGGATGCCGTTAGATCCAGTCCGAACGGTGTCTGGATGGTGAACGAGAAGGCTGCCGGAGCGCCAAGCGTGTGCGTGCCATCCAGATTGCTGATCGATCCGGCGACGTTCACGGTGTAGGTGGCTCCGAGCTGCCAGTTGCCATTGACCTTGAAGACCGCCAACTGGGGAGATCCCGAGGCTTTTGACGTGAGGGTCAATCCACCTGGCCCCGAAAGGGAGATTCCGCTGTTCGCCGAAGAAAGGTTGATCGGTTCATTGAAGACCACGACCACTTCATCGGTGGTGGCTGAAACAGCAGCGCTGCCATGAGAAGGCACCGTGCCGATGGCGGAAAATCCGTTGGCGGTGGCGTAGAGTCCGTGCTGCACGGTGACCGACGCCGGTTTGGCTAGAACCTGGCCGATGGCGGCTCCGTTTTCAAAGACGTTCACCAGCTCGAAATTCGGCGACTTGTTATGAACCATGTAGCTGCGAGCGCCGGTGGTTTCATTTTGAAAGACGAGGCTGCTAGGGATGGCCAGATGCTGGTCTTTTTTCAACGTCCCCAAGCCACGCATCGACGTGAAGTAGTAATAGTTGAACATCCCGGTTTCGGTGTGGTTGACGAAGCGGTTGTTCCGGCGGCGGCACTCGGCGACAACGTCGATGGCGAATTCCGGATCGGAGAATCCCTTGAAACACAAGGCGATCAGCGGCCACGAACCACCGATGTCCTCCATGGCGGTAACAAGTTGCGAGACACTGGCGGTGCGGCCCGCGGGCGTGTTTGGATAGTCCGCCGGATTCCAGCCATGGCGGCTTGCCAACAACGCCCAATCGACCGCCGGAGCGCCATTGCCGCTGAACGCGCTGAATCCCTGGGTGCTCCAGACGGTGAGCGAGTAGTTGGGCAGATCCGCCGCCAGCGCTGGCGGCACGAGATGCGGATAGGTGCTGGTTAGAACATCCGGTGTCCAGATCGCGGCGGGGAAAGTGACATCTCCGACATTTCCTGCGGGAAATTGAACGAGCCAGGTACCGGTCGCTTGGTTATAGAGCGGATTATCGCGCACCGGATCGCCTTCGTGGGAAATGTCCCGGACAAACGCCGGATTCAGATCGAACAGCGTGTTGACCAGCCCTTTCATGTCGGTGCCGGACCATGGATTGTCGATGGAGTAGAGCCGCGGATCCGGATTTTCAACGGTGGCGGTCTTGTGCCATTCGGTGCGCAAGGTGGCTGGCGCGCCGCTAACCGTTCCCATCCACATCCGGGCATAGTGCTCGTCCCGATAGGCATAGAACGCGCCGAACTGGCCACCCGTGAACGCGGGATCCTCCGCGAGGAAAAGCATGTGCGGCGCGTTCGGCAGCCATTGGATTCCGTAGATGTATTCCGGTTGCGCGCCGAAGTAGGTCCCGAAGTTGTTGGAGCTGTCGGTCATGATCCCGTTGGTGAAAATCCAGGTTTGCTTGGCGGGAAAACCGGGTACGGTCCGGCCGAAGCGGTATTCATCCGGCCACACCGGATAACGCGCGTTTCCGACCGCAGGCTGGTTGTCATAGTCGAGACGCTTCGAGGAATAGGGGCTGCCGTGATAGTCCTGATAGTATTCGAGCACGGCGCGGGTCTCGATGGCGTAACCGAATGCTCCCGCAGCCATGATGTCGGCCGAGCGCGGGTCGTTTCCGCGCAGCGCCTCTCCTAGCAGAAAGAGTCCGGCCCATGACTGGATGGATTCGGAGGATGACTCCTGGTTGTTTCCGCCGCCCGAGCTGCTGCCACCGGCATAGGAATGACCGACCATCGGCTCGAAGGTGCGCATCCACGGATAGCGGGTGGAGTTGCGGTCCCAGTTGGCGTAGGACTGGCCGATCTCGATGGCGATTTCCTTATACTGGTCGCGGAACTCCGCGTCATCCATCGCCACGTAGGCATAGGCGAGCAGGTAGTAACCGTAGTGGAAGTGGATGTCGGTGAACCGCCCGAGGTTGAAGTCCCAGATGAAATTGAAACCGATCAGCGAACCCCAGCGGTCGTTGCGGGCGAAGTAATGGTTGGTTTCCCCATCGACATAGGTAAACCAGTCGGCCAACGAGGCCTTGATCTCGGTTTTCAAATTTTGATAGGTGGCGGTCATACCGAGTTCCTTTGCCATGTGCATGGCGCGCGCGTGCAGCACCAGGTTCTTCGCACCGAAATACGTGTCGTTGCAGACGCCGTCGTTGTCCTCGTCATATTGTTCAAGAAGGTCGGTGAGGTATTCCTCGTCGAAATCGTTGGGCAGTCCCAACAGCTCCGGACGGGCGAGCTGTGACATCACGCCATTGAACTGATAGTCGATGCTGAAACCGGTGGCTGCGGGAGCGACGGCGCAGCGCAGTTTGCCACGCGGGGTTTCGAAATCGGCACCGGGGATGAAAGTGAGATTGTCCTCGTTGCCCCGGTAATGCGGTGGCAGCCAGCCTTGCAGGACGTTGGTCGCGCCGGGACGCAGGGATTGCACGGTATACGTCCACTGCGTCCGGACCGCGCCGCCATCGGCGCTTGCGGGATTGTAGGTGTAGTTGACCCGCGTGGTGAGCGGTTTGGCGTAGGCGCAGTTGGAAAATGTCGCCAGATCCGATAGACGCGGCAGCGCGCTTACCACCAGATGCCGTTGCCCTGCCGGAAGGCGGGCAATCAGGGTCTTGGTGCCGGAAGCATACTCGAAGCCGGTCCCCTCCCCCACGTGGATGCCGTAGAATTTCCCATCAACCTCGATCGACAGCGTGTCCCGCGTTCCGAAGCTCGCGCCAGTTAGATCGACTCCACCGGCATCGCGGAAACGGAGCACGGCGTTCGTATCGAAGGTCAGGCGCGGGTCGATTCCGTTGGCTTCCACCCAGACGAAAGGCAGGTTGCGGCCGAGCGTGACGTCCATGGTTTTCGCAGCATCCGTCTTGTCGGTCTTGCGGAAGGTGAACATCCAGTCCGACCATCCCGAGACGCGCGCCTCGTTGGAATCAAACGATGCGGCGACGCGCGACACCGGATCGACCGGATTGTTGCTCAGCACGATTTGATCGAGCGAAAAATACCCCCAGCTCGTGGAATTGGTGGCTTCGTCCACAAACCGCAGTTTCACATCCTGCCCGGCGTAGGACCGCAGATCGAGTTTCTGCCAGGCGAGCGCCGCCCCGCTGCCGCCGCTGCGCTGGACCGTGGCGACGACCGAGTTGTTGACTAACAATTCCGCACGCAGCTTCGGATCGTTTCCACCACCCATGCGGAAATGGGCGTACGAACGGTCGGCGGGAAACGACGCGGTCGTCAGGTTGCCAACCACATCGTTCTCATCGGGAGTCGAGGAGTTGCCGTCGTTAGGCAGCTTGGTGGTCGCGAACTGGGTGCCTTGGAAATTGCTCGGAGGGGTTCCGGGAAAGGTCGCCAACGAGAGAATCCCCGCCCGGCCGGTCACCGTCCACCCGGCGGGAAACGTGGTGCCGCCTTCGAAGTCGGCCAGCGTGATATCCGAGCTTCCGCCAGCTCCTGCCAGCTCGACGCCACCGATCCGCAACAGGCTAACCACCGAGCGCGAGCCTCCATTGCTGCT
This sequence comes from Verrucomicrobiota bacterium, assembly GCA_040386755.1. Taxonomy (GTDB): domain Bacteria; phylum Verrucomicrobiota; class Verrucomicrobiia; order Verrucomicrobiales; family Akkermansiaceae; genus Luteolibacter. The sequence continues at coordinate 434,994 of JAZKEY010000003.1, forward strand.
GGCTGTCAGTCCGCCGATCTGTTTGATTTCCACGCCGCTGGCCACCGCTTTGACCGTGATCGGATACTGCCACATCTCGCCGCCATCCCCTTCCATAATCATGTGGGTCCACCAGTCGCTGGTAGGCACCGGTTTCAGTGGATTTCCGCCGGAATCCACCACGCCATAATGGGCTCCCTGCTGCAGGAAAATCTCACGGGTCAGCGTGTCGAGAATCCGCGGGTCCGCGACGAGTTCATGGGGCGGCGGATAGGCGGCAATGGAGCCTCCGCCGAGAGAAACTATTGGTGGCGGATTTTCATACTGGGCCTGGCAAAAGCCGCCGAAAGACAGGAGCAGAGGCAGTATTTTGCCGATGAAGCCTAGGATGCGGGAAAAGTTCGCGTGGGTTTTCATATCGACCGGATGAAGATCACACCTCGCAGGGCATTCCCGATGAAGTGAATTGGCACAAAATGCAACATGTGCAACTTTATGCAATTCATTTCTTTGGAAATGATCTTATAACACTGGAATCACCGATTTTACAGCGCCGTTCCGTGATTTTCGCATCGGAACCAATCACCGGAAAATCATCGTCCACTCCTGAAAATACACGGATTTGCAATTTTATGCAAATCCGCTTGCCATCCTGTAGCCAACTTGGCTACATGCGCTAGTCCACAGCTTGAGAATTGTAGTCAGCTTCATTGGGCAGAAAAGCCGTCCGGATTTTTCCTACCAAAAACCCACCCTCGCCCAGCTAGAAAATCCATTTCACAGCATGAAACCCAATGCCTTCTGTCGTTTCCATCTGGCTACCGCTGGAATCGCCTGCGGTCTGTTCTCCATCAACAGTTCCGTCCATGCGGCCACCGCCACATGGAACAACACCGCCACGGATTTCAACACGGGCAGCAACTGGACCGGCGGCACCGGTGCAGGCGGCATTCCCGGCACGGGCGACAACGCCACGTTCAGCTCGGCGGTAACCAATCAGCCGGATCTCAGCGGCTCGCTGCAGATCCAAGGGCTGACCTTTTCGACTGCCACCGGCGGTTGGACGCTTGCAAGCGCTAACAGCTCGGTGCTCACGCTCACCAACACTGGAACCGGCGCATCCAGCGCCATCAATGCCTCGAACACATCCGGAGCCAATGCGATCAGCACGAATCTTGTCCTTGGTGGCACCGCAGCCACAACCGCCACCTTCACACAAGCTCGCGGGGGGACGCTGAACCTATCAGGAAACATCTCCAGCACGAATGCCATCAGCGGGCTCTCCCTGTCAGGAGCAGGAACCGGGACTTCCACCTTCACTCTCTCCGGTAACAACTCATACGCCGGCAACACCACTTTCAACGCTGGAAACATCGCACTCAACATCAACAGCGCCACCGCCATCGGATCCGGCACGCTTGTCTTCACCAACAGCGCAAGCCTCGACAACACCAGCGCCACCCCATCGCTCGTTCTCTCGAACAACAATAACATCAACCTCAGCGGCGGCACTCTAACTTACACCGGCACCGGCGGCAACAGCCTCAGCTTTGGTAACGGAGTTCTCACGGCGAGCGCGGCCAACCGTACATTGGCAATCAATGCAGGCACGCTCACGATCGGTTCGCTGGCTACCGACAACGCCTCGCGGACGATCGCCAAATCCGGTGCCTCGGGTACTCTGGCCATCACCAATGCGGCTGACGCGAGTTTTCAAGGCGGTTACAGCACGGGTGCCGGCACCACCTTGATCGGCAACAAATCCTCGCTCGGTTCCGGCACGGTCACCCTCAGCGGCGGCACGCTATCAGCCTCTGCGAATCTGAGCGGGGCTTCGAAAATGGCGAATACCTTTCTGCTCAGTGCCACAACGGTCGTGGGAGGCTCGAACAACATCGAGTTCGGCGGAAAACTAACGGGAGCGTCCGGTGGCGGCCGGCAATTGACCAACAGCATCACCGGCGGAAATACGCTCACATTGAACAATGTCGATATCAGTAACGACACGAGCGTCGCCCGCACGCTGACCATCGCCGGCACCGCCAACACCACAATCAACGGCATCATCGCCAGCGGCACGGGAACCACGACGGCCAATGCGCTGACCATCACCAGTACTGGCATCACCACGTTGAACGGTGACAACACTTACACCGGCCTCACCACGATCACCACCGCAGGCAGCACGGTGATCATGTCCGGCAACTCCACGGGCGGCGGCGGCGTGACGTTGAACAGCGCGACCGCCACCCTGACCATTGGTTCAAGCTCCACTCCATCAGGCGTGGGTTCAACCGTCACCAACGGACCACTGGGAACCGGAATCCTGAACCTGGGTGCCGGAACGCTCACAGCAACAGGCGGGACCCGCACCATCGCCAACAACATCCTCAACGTTGCAAACACCAGTCAAACCATCGGCGCGGGCAGCGATCTGATCCTGAACGGAACCGTCGGCTGGAATGGCAGCAGCACCCTAACCGTCAACAACAACACCACCTTTGGCGGCGTTTTCACCCTTCGCAATCTTTCAACGGACACTACTCCCTCCGCCCAGCGCGCTCTCACCGTGGCAGGTTCCGGAACCACTAAATTCAACGGGACGATCGTCAACGGCACTTCTCTCAACGGTATTCTCGCCCTGAGCGGCACCGGAACCGTCGAACTCAATGCAGCGAACACCCACAGCGGATCGACCACGATTGCCAGCGGCCAGACGACCAAGCTCGGCCATTCCAACGGTCTCGGATTCGGCGGCATTACCTCCGTTGCGGGCGGAACCACCGTCAACTCCGGAGGCACGCTTGACCTTGGCGGCCAAACCTCGGTCAGCGAGGCGATCACCATCAACGGCACCGGCGTCGGGGGAAATGGAGCATTGGTCAATTCCGACACCGGCAGCACCGCCATCATCGGCGGCGGCATCGCGCAACTCAGCACGGCCACGGCAGGCAGTTATACCAGCGCTCCCGGCGTCACCATCGCGAACGGAGGCGGTGCCACTGCCAACGCGCTGCTCGGCCTGATCGTCGGCAGTATCAATCTCAATATGGCACCCGGCAGCTACTCGACCGCTCCCGTTATCAACATCACCGGGGGCGGTGGCTCAGGTGCTGCCGCGACGGTTAGCACTGCCGGAGTCATCACAATCACCAGCACCGGTTTCGGATACACTTCGGCACCTACGATTACAATTTCAGGAGGCACGCTATCCTCGGGTTCAGCCTGGACCGCGACCGGGACCGGGAACTTCGGAGTCACCGCCTTGCAACTCACCAACGCCGGCACCGGCACCACGGGAGCAACCAGTGTCAGCTTCGATTCGGGCTCCGCGACGGCCACCTCGAATATCAGCTCGGTCGCGTTAGGCAGCGCCTCTTCGGTCGGTGGTGCGGGCAATCTCATCATTAACGCACCGGTGACCGGTGGAGTGGGAAACACTCTGACCAAGGTAGGCAATGGCAAGCTCACGTTAAATGGCTCCAACACCTACACCGGAGCCACTGCAGTGAACGCCGGTAAACTCGAAGTCGGCAGCTCCGGCAATATCACCAATAGCAGCTCCGTGACCGTCGCCGCGGGCTCAAGATTCATTTACAACAGCAGCACCTCGCTAACGGTTGGAACCGCGCTCAACGGCGCGGGCACCGGCAGCCGCGCCGTTCTCGGCGGAATCGGCACCATCAACACCGCTCTCACCCTCAACAATCTGGGAGACACACTCTCCCCCGGAAACAGCCCGGGCATCCAGACATTCACCCCTAACCAAACGTGGAACTCTTTCAGCTACGATTGGGAGGTCAACAACTTCGCCGGCTCCGTCGCGGGAACGGATTTCGACCAACTCAGCCTCACGGGCACCTTGTCGCTCACCGGCGGATCCGGGAGCTACATCCTCAACCTCCTCTCGCTAACAGGATCCAACCTGGCGGGGGATGTCGGTGGCTTCACCGATGTAAACCAATCCTGGACCATCCTCACCTCCTCCGGCCTCAGTGGGTTTAATGTTGCCAACTGGACGATCAATTCGGCAGGATTCACGACAAATCCCTCATATGGAGGCAACTTCGCTCTCGACCAGGTTGGAAACAATCTCGTGCTCTCCTACACGGTGGTTCCCGAACCCACCGCCGCTCTGCTAGGTGGTGTGGGACTGCTACTCCTGTTGCGCCGCCGCAGGCAAAACTAAATCAATCCGCCGGAATATCGCCACCGTCTCAGAACCTCCAGCCCGAAAATCGGGATTCCAATCTCCAGCAGGATTGGAGCCGTGGAATACCAAATCCGTAAACCCAGATCTATCCTAATGAAAACAACTCCCTCAAATCCGTTCCAACGCCTTAGCCGTTTTCAAAGCCTGGAAGGGCAATTCCTCGGCCGGCATTTTGCATGTCGCCATTCCTTCGTTCTCAGCGCTCTCATCGGAGGCGTTGCCGTTCAGTCCGCCTTTGCCGATAACATTTGGGATGGCGGCGGCACTACCGGAAATTGGAACGAAGCTGGCTTTTTGAACTGGGGTGGAAACACCACCCCGGCCTCCCCGACCGCCTTGCAATTTGGCGGAACTCTCCAACTGAATTCCTTCAACGATCTGTTTGCGGCTGGAACCCAATTCAACGGCATCACGTTCAATGCCGGTGCGGGTGCATTTGTGATTTCCGGGAACTCGATCAATCTCGGCGGAACCGTCCTCAATAGCAGCAGCAACAACCAGACAATCAATCTCGATCTGGCGATGCTGGCTAACCGCACGTTCACCACCAACGCCTCGGGAAGCCTGACACTTGGAGGTGTCGTCAGTGGTGGATTTCAATTCATCAAGTCCGGCTTGGGCACGTTAACCTTCAACGGTTCGACCGGCTCAACGTATTCGGGTCAGACTCAGGTCAGCGGTGGCATCCTCATGTTGGATTTCGCCAACATGGCGACCCCCACGAATTTGCTTCTCAGCACGAGTACCATCCAGACAGGCGGCGGTGAGTTCAACATCAAGGGCAAGTCGAGCGGTGCCACGTCCCAGACCTTGGGCAACCTTACCCAGGGTAACACCTCCTACAGCAAGGTAACCCTTAATTCTAACAGCGGTGGCGGCACGACCCTGGCCCTTGGATCAGTCAGCCACACCGCAGGTAATGTCACATTGTTCGATATTTCCACCAGCGGTTCGGGAGTCACTACTTCCACCGGGTCGGCCAACACGGTGATCAGCGCCGGCTTCATTGTTAAAGACTCCGGTGGCACGGGATTGGCCGTCAAAAACGGTTCCAATACCAATATCGTCCGCTACGACGACGTGGCGTTGGCCACCACACTCGCCAGCGGAGCCACCGGCAGTACGACCAACTACTCCACTCTCAATTCAGCTGCCTCCGTCACCCTCAACGCCGGTGCCCTGTCGCTGAGCACCTTGGTCATGGATACCACAAACGGCACGCGCTCGATCGACTTGGGCACGGGCATCAAAACGCTCAGTAATATTGGCATCCTTTTCCGCGGTTCAAGTGACGGCACGATTTCGAACGGCCAGATTGGGGCCAACAATGCGGAAACCATCATACACCAGTTAGGAACGGGCAAGTTGACCATCAGCGGCCAAGTCGGAAGTGGCACTGCGAACCTAACCAAGAGCGGTACGGGCGAAGTCGTTCTTTCGGGTGCCAACTCCTACACCGGAGCCACCCGTCTTCTCGATGGCACGCTGACCGTCCAGAACACCCTCGGCGCGACGGCCATCAACATCGGTGGCACCGTCGGCACTCAGGGCACCGCCCCCGTGCTAAACCTAGGCGTCGGCAGCTCGATCACTGGCGGATCGATCACGATCAGCAACGCCAATGGGGCCATCAACCAGACGCAGAACAATGCAATCAGCGGCAGCACAACGTTGACTCTCACATCCGGAGGAACTCTGAATCTCAATGCCGACAACAGCACAGCTTGGACATCCGGTACCATCGCTGTGACCGGTGGCTTCACTCTTGGCTTGGGCAATGATAATGCGCTGGGTTCCCGCATCCTGAATTTTGGCAACAGCACCCTTGTCGCTAACGGCGGGGCCCGCACGATTGCCAATCCGATCACCATTACCAACGGCACCACCACGACCGTGGGTGGCTCCAACGACATGACGTTGAACGGCATGGTGACTTTTGGCGGCGGCACCAATACATTTCTAACCAGCAATAACAGCGCCACGACGATTTACGGCGGAGGAATCACCATCCGTAACGACACTTCTGTCGCCGAGCGCTTCCCCACGATTTCAAACACGGGCAGCGGCACAATGATCATCAGCGGTCCGATCGTGAACGGCTCGTCACTTGATGGCCGGCTTATCTTCGGCGGCAGCGGTATTGTCAATCTGAACGCTGCCAATACCTATACCGGCACCAACACCGTGAATGCCGGTGCCACCGTCAAACTGGGAAACGCCGCGGCGTTGGGCTTCGGTGGAACAGTGGCAAATGCTGTCGGAAGCGTCACGACAGTCAGCAGCGGTGCCACGATTGACTTGAACGGGCAAACCGTCAATGAACTCATCGCACTTAATGGAACAGGTGTGGCTGGTGGCGGCGCATTGATTAACAGTAACACGGGCACACCTTCCATGATCGGTGGCGGCATTGCCGTAGTGGCGCCTAATTCCGGCGTCAGTGGCAGCGGATATAGCTCTGCTCCCGCTGTGACCATTGCCGACCCCATTGCCGGCACCACCGCCACGGCCGCGTCGTCATTGGGACTCACTTCGGCAAGTTTCGATATTGTGAGTGGCGATGTCAGCTATACAACAGCTCCGACGGTGACCATCACCGGCGGAGGAGGCATCGGTGCAACCGCGAGTCCTGTGCTCTCAGGGGGGGCCACCGGTACTGTCATTGGTGTGAACATCACGAATGGTGGCAAGGATTATACGACAGCCCCCTCTATTGCATTCACCGCTGGTACTGTTGGCAGTGGCACCGTTGCACCAACCGGAACCGGCAATGCGGCCAATTTCGGAGTTAGAGGTATCTCGCTTTCGGGCGCGGGCACCGGATACACGGCAGTTCCAACGGTGAGCTTCAGCGGCGGTGGCGGCACCGGTGCTGCCGCGACAGCGAGTCTCGCCACGGTAAACCTTGCATCCGCTTCCGACATCGGTGGCGCGGGAGATATCACGGTCAATGCTGTCGTTTCCGGCACCAGCATGACGAAAGTCGGTGGCGGCACCCTGATCCTGGCAGGTGCTAATACCTACAATGGAGCTACACAGATCAACGGTGGCAAACTCCTCGTGAACGGTTCCACATCCACGGGAGCGGTAACGGTGGCGAACACCACCACCGTCGGCGGCACAGGAACGATCGGTGGCGCCATCTCCGTCCACAACGGCGGAAAAATCGCACCCGGAACATCGATTGGCACACTGGCAGCGTCGTCCACCGCCACCTTCGCCACGGGTTCATCCTTAGAAATCGAATTGAACGCCTCCACTTCGGATCGCCTCAACGTCACCGGCAACCTCAACATCACCGATGCCACCCTCAACATCACCTCGCTGGTTCCGGCTGCGGCACCCTTCTATATCATCGCCAGCTACGGAACCTTGACCGGAACCCAGTTTGCGTCGGTCAACGGATTGCCCTCGGGCTACGAGATCCAGACCAACTACAACAGCCTCAACCAGATCGCGATCGTGATTACCGGCGGACTGACTCCCTATCAGCAATGGGCCACATCGCCGCCATACAGCCTCACCGGCGATGATGCCCTGCCCGGCTCGGATCCGGACAAGGACGGCGTGAAAAACATCCTCGAATTCGGACTCAACTCGAATCCCACCAGCGGCTCCTCCACCGGGCTTTCGTTCTCAAAAATCGCCACGGTCGGAGTTACCCCTAACATCCTGACGCTGACCATCGCCGCCAGAAACGGGGCTACCTTCAGTCCTGTCGGAAACCGGCAGAAGTCCGCCGTCGTGGACGGCATCACCTACACCATCGAGGCGTCCAACACTCTTGCCGACTGGGGTGGTCCCGTCGTAACCGAAGTCACCGGTGACGATGCCACTGACATCCAGACAGGCTTGCCTGCACCGGGTAGCGGATGGTCCTACAAGACCTTCCGGACCGACGGCAGCGCGGATTCCGACACCGCCGATTTCATCCGCACCGGAGTGGAGTGAGCTGGATACCGGATTGGAGCGCGGAATTCATCCCAATGCCGTTAAGGAATGGATAGTATTTCGGCGTCATTCCTTATTCCGATAGGGATTGCAGAGGGTAGCCCGGGGTCGAGGAGCGGTAGCGACGACGACCCCGGGTCCCGGTTTCAATGGATTTGCACCCTGAAAGGCGTGCCAGAAATGTCTGGAAGCACCACGGACATCCAGCATTTCTGCGGACCGCTGCCGGGGTCGAATTTTTACGATGACGATGTTCCTTCTATCCAATCCTAGAAGGCACTGAAACCCACCCCGCGCGGAACCTCACTTCCGCGCCGCAGCCTCGGCGGTGATCCGCGAGAGCTTGTGATTGTTTCCCGTGGAAGCGGAATAATAGGTCTGTGTTAGATAGAGCGCGCCATCCGGACCGAAGGCTGTGTGAACCGTCATGTGCTCGCCAAGGAACGGAACTCCCTGATCGGCCGGAATCGCGGACATGCTGGACAAAGCCGGTTCCTCGAGCTTCCACCGCCGGATTTCCCGCATGAACCAGTTCTGCGCGTAAAGCACCGGACCGTCGGGTGCGAACGGACCTTTGGGCGCGATGGCGATCGAGGTCAGGCACGGCTTGGTGGTGAAGAGCACATGAACGTTCTTGTCCGCCGGGTCGATCAGTCCCTTGTCACCATGCCTGCCCCATCCGGCGTTCGCCCCGCGTTTCACCTGGGCAATGCGGTCCGTGCCGTCGCCGTTTTCGGAAACATAGACAAACTCCGGAGGGCGGCCGGGAGCGAACGCGAATCGGTAGGGATTCCGGAAGCCACAGGCCCAGACTCGGGATTTCACGGAGTCGGTGCTGCCGTCGTAGAACGGATTGTCGGCAAGGCCTTTCCCGTTAGAAGCATCCAGCCGCAGGAGTTTGCCGTTGAAATGATCGAGATCCGCGGAGAGTTCGCGCTTGGTGTCGTCACCAAGCACCAAATAGATCGCCTTGGGATCGGCGGGATGGAAGTGGATGTCTCCCGCCTTGTGGTTGGTGGCGGTGCGCGGCAGCCCGTCCAGCAGGACGAGATCCTTGTCCGGCAGCGCGGCCTTGAAATCCGCATCCGCCGTCAGCCGCACCAGCCGCTGCTCGGTGGCCGCCGTGTAGAAAACGTAGAGGTAATGGCTCTTGGCGAACTGCGGATCCAGGGCGATGCCTAGCAGCCCGCTCTCGCCGTCCGGATTCACTTTATCGTGGAAATCCGCGAACACACCGGGTGCCTTGTATCCTCCGTTCTTCAACGGTTCGAAAACCAACACGCGCCCTTGTTTCTCACAGACGAACATCCGGCCCGCGCTGTCGAAATCCAGCGCCGTCATCCCGTTGCCGGAATGGATTTCCTCATACCGGAATCCCGGCAGGAGTTTTTTCTCGTCCCTGTCACGCGCGGACAGGGTGGCGGCGGTTAAAGCAAGAACGAACAGTGGATGTTTCATCACGGGATTTTCACTAGCAGGGTTGCGGAATCATGCAAAATCGTCCGCCCCGTTTGCGAAGCTCCGGTCTTCCATGGCGAACCGCCAAGGTCGTATACAGGCTCCCCAAGCGAGGCGAACGAATTCTTCTGTCTGGAATTTCAAACCATTCGCTTAACGCTGGAAGCGGCGGCGGCGGTAGAGAACGGCGGCGGCTCCCGCCAGAAAGAAAACCGGCGAGGTCGGCTCCGGAACAGCGGTAATGATTACCCCGCCGCCGGATTCAGTCGCGCTGAACGAGCCGCCCGAGATCGCCCCGTTGTAGCGGATGGTGCCGTTGGTGAGGAATCCATCAGCTGCTAGATCCGCCAACGTATAGGTGCTGAAGAACAGCGACCCGGTCGAGCCGGACGTGAAGTTGAGCGATTTCGATCCACCGCCGTAAAATCCGCTGTAAAACCCGGCACCATTGACAGCGATGTTCCCACTGTCGAAATCAATGCTGCCCGGGCCGTCGGCGAAGGAAATGAGGTTCGCGGTCAGGCTTCCCCCGGCAAGCGTGAAGGTCGTCAACGGCTTGAATTCGTTCGCGACGTTCACTGTTCCGCCAGTGATCGAGAAAGCGCCCAGATTCGTGGAGTCGTGGAGGAAATTGCCGCTGAAATTCGCGATGCCTCCGCCGACGGTGATCGAGCTGGCCGCATTCCTGACAATATTGCCGGCGGTGCCCTGGTTGAAAACTCCGCCAGTGACACTCAGGGTGCCACCGCCCATTTGGATCCAAGCGATCCCGCCGGACTGAGTCCAACTACCGCCGTTGACGTGCAGCACGCCACCGCTATGGATTGCGAGGTCACCGCCCGGCGTGTAGGTGACGTTTCCTGAATTGATCTGTGCGGTATCGCCGCCGTTGGTATTGGGAACGGAGCCGCCCACCCAGTTCGCACCGGTCGTGTATTGGCCGTCGGAGCCGCCCCAAATCACCAGCGCGGCGTGGGAATTGAGCGTCAGGGCCACGCCGAATGCCGCAGCACAAATGGAAGAGTTTTTGAACGATGGAATTTTCTTCATGAAGTCGCGGATAAGGGTTTTGAAAGGTGGATTTTTTAATGCAAATTTATGCATCCTTGAATTTCGGAAAAAACCGCCGCGATCATGACATTCATGCTCCGCAGCGGCTTCCGATTTCCGGGCGACCCGAATTACTTCATCGCGTCGAATTCAAGCGCCTTGATCCGTTCGCGGGCGGACTCGGCAGGCTTCCAGAACCAGCCTTTCGCATCGTAGCATTGGGCGAAGGCTAGGTTGTCGACCAGGAACTTGTAGGGAACAATCGCTTCCTTGCCCTTGGCCTCGCCCTCGAGCGCTTGGCCGAGGATGTAGTAGCAGGTGCCGACGTCGTTGAGCGCCCAGCTGGTGAAGACCTGTTCCTTGACGGTGGCTGGCGCGGTGAGACCTTTCTGCATGGTCACGGCCTGGGCTCCGAACATGTCGATGCACTTCTGGGCATAGGCTTTCGCGTTGACGAAATTTTTCGCATTGAGGGATTCCCAGGCCTTGCTGGTGATGGCTTCGGAGCTGAAATTGCCGAAATCAAGCGCAGGCGCGGCTGGTGTCGCGGGAGCTGCCGGGGCGGCGGGAGTGGCCGGTGCGGCAGGTGCCGGATCTTCGGCGCGGGCCGCTGGCGAGATCATGAAAAGACCGATTCCGATGGAGAGAATTGAATGTCGTGGGTTCATAGTCCTGCAAATTGGACATACCAAATCCGCAGCGTCAAATTAAAAATGCAATTTTATGCAAACTTTTGCAATACCTCCCATGCACCCCTCTTACATCTCCTGCATCGGACTGGTGGACTGACTCCGCTTTCAACGATTCCAGACGGTATTTGGTGAAGCCATGAGTGCCTCGGTGCGGGTTTTCTCTGCGGGCCGCCCCCGGCGTAAAATCCCCCCGATTTCATCTATCCGGACCCGATTGTGGCCGGGATACCCTCAGTTGATGAGCCATAAGTGGGTGACAATGATCGCCACCACGGCGGGCAGACCTGGAAATCCGCAAGCTAGCAGACGTGACCTTCTCCCAATCACAAATCCAAGGACCGAGAAAAACACGGCAACAAGGGGTAAAATGGGAGAGATATTCAAGAACAGCCTCCCAGCATCGAAATGTCTCCAGGGCCCGTGGGTTGATTCAGGAAGGCCGAATGACCACCACCCGGTGGTTCCCGATATCACCAAGCAAATGAATGACACTGACAATAGTGGCCTTGTACAATTGGAAAACAAAACAGCCATTCTTACTTTGATATTGCGTTGGCGCATCTTTGGCGAACTTTGGCATTTGTTCTATCAGAAGATGAGTGATCTCGGCTTTGATTGACGAGTCGATTCTCGGGTAGATTCCCCGAATGCCACTTCAGAGAGTAACTTGTGGACGAGAAGCAATTCCCTTCCCCTCCCCCTTTTTCAAAAAGCGAAAAAAAAGTTTGCAATTTAATGCAATCGAATTCACCTATCGCTTCACGCAACCCATGAAGTCATTTCCCAAACGCTTTTCCCGAATCAGTTTGTTCGCCGCGCTTCTTCTGTCCCAAGCCTTTGCCGAACCGCCTTCGGTCGTCGCCATTAAGCAGGATGCCGAGGGCAAATTCACCCTGCTGCGCGACGGCAAGCCTTACATCATCCACGGCGTCGGTGGCTCGGCGCATTTGAAGGATCTGGCCAAGCACGGCGGCAATTCCATCCGCACCTGGGGCATCGGCTCGCTGGAGGAGAAAGTCGATGGTGTGCCGTTGCTCGACTACTGCCAATCCCTCGGCATCAGCGTCACCGCCGGGATCTGGATCGGCCATGTTCGCCACGGATTCAACTACTCGGACGAGGCACAATTGAAAAAGCAGCGCGACACCGTGCGCGAGGCAGCGCGCAAATATCGCGGCCATCCCGCTCTGCTGATGTGGGGCTTGGGCAATGAAATGGAAGGCCCGGAGTCCGACGGCCGGGACCCGAAGATCTGGAAGGAACTCAATGTATTGGCCGGAATCCTCAAAGAGGAGGATCCCCACCACCCCGTCATGACCGTCATCGCGGGTGCCGGTGCGACCAAGGTCAAAGGGATTCTCGATCACTATCCGAACATCGACGTGCTCGGCGTGAATGCCTACGCAGGTGCCTCGGGAGCCGCCCGCGCGGTCAAGCAGGCCGGTTGGAAAAAACCGTTCGTGCTCACCGAGTTCGGCCCGCTCGGCCATTGGGAAGTGCCGAAGACGAGCTGGAATGCGCCGATCGAGCCGTCCAGCCGCACGAAGGCCGCCAGCTATTACGCCACCATGTCGCTGTTGAATGAAAACTCCGACATCTGCCTCGGAAGTTACGCTTTCCTATGGGGCCAGAAACAGGAGGTCACTTCGACCTGGTATGGCATGTTCCTCTCTTCCGGTGAAAAGCTCCCGACCGTCGATGCCATGTGCTACGCATGGACCGGCAAATGGCCTGAAAACCGAGCACCGCGCATCACCGCCATCGACACTCCGCTCAAGGAAACCACTGTCGCCCCCGGACAAACCCTGACCGCCACCGCCAAGGCCGAAGACGCCGAAAGCGATTCCATGACTTGGGAATGGAGTGTCTCCGCCGAAAGCACCGACCGCAAATCCGGTGGAGACGCCGAGTCCGTGCCGGAATCGATCAAGGATTGCGTCGTCAGCCAGCAAGGCGAGACGGTCAATCTCAAGACCCCGGCCAAGCCCGGCAATTACCGCCTGTTCGTGATCGTTCGCGACGGCAAGGGCGGTGCCAGCGCCGATAACACGCCGTTCCGCGTCGCCCAATAGGCCCGGAGCCCCTTTCCCCCACTCCACTTTGCACAGGAAATTTCCGTGTCGAAACATTGGATGCAATTTTGTGCAAAATGATCCTTGCGCGATGCAATAAGATGCACAATCTTCATCCACCTTCGATTGAATCCGTTCATGGATTCACCTCAGGAAAAACCCTTGGCAACCCGATTTCGTTCCACCGCCTTCATTTGGCGTTTCCCAACGCGCCGACCTTAAAAGCAAAAAACCAACCGCCTGATCCATCCCTAGACTGACAACCAAAACCCATCCTACGACCATGAATCCCACCAATCCAACCCAGGAGCCCCGCTCCACAACGCCGCCCCGAAAGCCATCCCTGGCGCGACGCCTCGCCCTGCTGGCGATGCCGTTGCTCGTGGCGCTCGGACTGTTCGCCCCGCAACTGCGCGCGGCTCCGCTTTATCTGGATTTCGCCACGAATTTACCTGGCGGCGTGACCACCGCAACCGGCTGGACCCCGTTCTATCAGTCAAACTCCGCTGGCCTCGCCAACGTCGGAGGCTCGGGCTACACGTTTTCCTTTCCCGGCGTTGGAGCTTTTCAAGGAACCGACGCAGCTCAAACGCTGACGCGTTCCGGTTTCCATACCAATGGTTCCACCAGTGGCATTACCAATGCCAGAACCTTCACGCTCTCGGGATTGAATCCGAATAAACCGGTCAAATTATACGCCTGTGCGGCATGGGATGTCGGACGAGGCGCTTACATTGTCTATGGCGACACTGGAGCTGGCGGAGTCAAAGCGGTGACTGTCGGCAACCCTGGCACCACCGGGTCACTGGCCAACCTGACCCTGATCGGGACGGCTACCGCCAATGGCTCCGGCGTGGTGACCGGCACCATGCACGGACGCAATAGTGTGCCCGGCACCGAGGAAGGACAGTTGGGCGCGATCGCCTTCATCCCCACCCAGATCATCACCGCCAGTACGGGTGCGAACGGCACCATTACTCCGTTAGGCGCAACCGACGCATACGCCGGGACCAGCCCCGTTTATACGGTCACCCCTGATAGCGGCTACCATGTCGCAGATGTGCTGGTGGACGGAGTCTCCGTTGGAGCAGTCAGCAGTTATACTTTCACCAATGTCGCCGCGAACCACACCATCAGCGCCACCTTCGCGATCGACACCACTTCCTACACCATCACCGCCAGCGCAGGCGCCAACGGCACCATTGACCCGGTCGGCGCGACGAGCGCGTTCGAAGGCACCAACAAGCCCTTCACCATCACTCCAGACCTAGGCTATCATATCGCCGATGTGCTGGTGGACGGTGTCTCCGTGGGTGCCGTTTCCAACTACACCTTCACCAACGTCACGGCGAACCACACCATCGCCGCCAGCTTTGCCATCAACACCTACACTATCACCGCCACCGCCGGCACCGGTGGTTCCATCAGCCCGAGCGGCACGACGACCGTGAACTACGGCGGCGACCAGACCTATGAAATCACCCCGGACGCAGGTTACTACATCTCGAGCGTGCTGATCGACGGAGTGGCCGTTCCACCGGACGATCTTCAGGATTTCTCTGGTGTCACCGCCAACCACACCATCGCGGTCACCTTTGACAACCGCGAGAGGGTTTATCTCGATTTCGGCACGCCCGGCAGTGCGAGCAGCGTCACAAACGGCTGGATCCCGGTTACCGCCAGCCTACAAGCTGATACGATGGTCAGCATCGCCGATGTCGGCGGACTGGGCTACGGCTTCACGTTCGGCCACGTGGCCAGTTATGACAACGGCAATGCCGCACAGCCTCTGACCCGCGCGGGATTTTATAATTCCGGCGGCACAGGCTTTTCGCATCCGTTCGCGCTCACCGGACTGACCCCCGGGCAAACCGTCAGCCTCTACGCCTGCGCCGCGTGGGATGGCAACGGAGCGGGTGCCTATATCGTCTATGGCGACAGCGGCTCTACCGGAGTGAAGGCGCAGACCGTCGGAACTCCCGGCCTCATGCCGACGCTGGCAAACCTTACCCTGATAGGCACCTCCATCGTCGATGTGAACGGAACCGTTTCCGGAGCCACATATGGCCCCGGTGGCCTGACCAGCGCCGGTGAAGGCCAAATAGGCGGATTTGTCTTCGCCATCGAAGCACCTCCCGTCTTCACCATCACCGCCAGCGCGGGACCTAACGGAACCATCAGCCCGAGCGGTGCGGTTGGCGTGGTCGCCGGGGACAATCAGAGCTTCACCATCACGCCCAACAGCGGCTACCATATCGCGGATGTGCTGGTGGACGGAATCTCCATCGGAGTGGAAAGCAGCTACACCTTCAACGTCGTCACCGCCAATCACACGATCAGCGCAACCTTCGCGGTCGACACGGTCACCCACACCATCAACGCCAGCGCGGGAGCCAACGGTTCCATCACCCCGAGCGGGGCGGTGGTCGTGAATGCGGGGGTCAACAAGGTCTTCACCATCACTCCATCCACGGGCCATCACATCGCCGACGTGCTGGTGGACGGTGCTTCGGTCGGCCCGGTCGCCAGCTACACGTTCACCAACGTCAGCGCCAACCACACCATCGCGGCGAGCTTCGCGATCAACACCTACATCATCACCTCCACCGCGGGTACCGGTGGTTCCATCAGCCCGAGCGGTTCGATTGACGTGAACTCCGGCGACAGCCCGACCTTCACCCTGACACCGGATGCGGGTTACTATGTCGACAACGTGATTGTGGACGGAGTTTCCGTCGGGCCGGTCACCAGCTATACGTTCACCAATGTCACGGCGGACCACTCCATCAGCGCCACCTTCGACAACCGGGTGAAACTCAAACTGGACTTCACGGTCACGGGAACTCCCGTCACCTCCGGCTGGACGCCGGTCAACGGCAACTACGTGGCCGACACCGCGCTTGCCTCTGTTAGCAACATCGACAGCCTCGGCTACAATTTCAGCGTGGCCCATGTCGGAGCCTACGACAATAACAACGCCACACAGTCCCTGACCCGCTCCGGTTTGTATACTTTTGGGAACAACACCAATGACCACACCTTCACGCTAACAGGGCTGAACGCCGGCCAATCGGTCACCCTTTACGCCTGTGCCGCCTGGGATGGCAATGCGAGAGCGGGAGTCGTCCTCTACGGAAACAATGCTCCGGCTGGAGTCAAGGCGTTGACCGTTGGAACCCCCGGCACCAGCCCAACCTTGGCAAACCTGACCGAGATCGGCACCGCCATCTCGGATGCGAACGGAACCATCACCGGAAGCCTTCACGGCGCGGATGGAGTGAACACCAATATCGAAGGCCAGTTCGGCGGATTCATCTTCGCCATTTCCGCAGGCGGCACTCCTCCGGTCGGAACTCCGTTCTCCAACTGGGCGACATCCCCTCCTTACAACCTGACAGGAAACAACGCCCTGCCAGAATCGGATCCGGATTTCGACGGAGTTCCTAACATCATCGAGTTCGCCCTGAACTCCGATCCCACCAGCGGCGGCTCGACCGGCAAATCATTTGCCCAAATGGCGACGGTCTCCACCGTGCCGAATGTCCTGACTTACACGATCGCCACTCTCGACGGAGCTTCCTTCTCCGCAGACGGCAATCGCCAGAAGGCAACGGTCAGCGGTGTCACCTACACCATCGAAGCCTCCGACGGTCTGGCCAACTGGGGCGGCCCGGTCGTGACTGAAGTCACCGGCGGCGACGCGGCCGCCATCCAGGAGGGACTTCCCGAGCCTGATGACGGCTGGACCTACAAGACCTTCCGCACCGATGGCGATTCCGCCACCGACTCCACCGAGTTCATCCGCGCGGGAATCGAATAACCGAATTGAATCCACTGGAAACATCCATCCGGAACACGGCCCGCCCACGCCACGAGGAAATCTCGGTGTGGGCGGGCCCCTCCCCGTCCGGACTCAGGCGAAATCCCGATCACGCAGCCATTCCCCGAAGCATCCGGACACCGGGGAACCACGGATTTCGACCGATTTTCTAACATTATGAGCCACGTGCAGAAAAACACGACTGTCAACATTCCCTTGCCCGGCACCCTGCCTAACCGGCGACCCGCCGGCGAACCCCGCATACTCCCGATTCTGGCGGATTCCGCCAACCTGTCTTTTGATTCCGAGGAAGTGACCGACGGACACGTGATTCTGGATGGCCAGCCCTACTTGTGCATCCGGAACATCGACCGCATGGCCCCGTTCCTGATGAACGTCGTTTCGGATTCCGACCTCTGGCTGTTCGTCGCCAGCAATACCGGCTTCACCGCCGGCCGCAGGGATCCCGATCACGCATTTTTCCCCTATCAGACCGCCGACAAGCTCCTGCAACAGCCCAAGGCCAGCGGCGTTTGCAGCCTGCTGGAAGTGGACGGAGAACTATGGGAACCATGGAGCCCGTCCACGCACACTGCGGAAATCACCCGCAATCTCTACAAACACGCCACCGGCAGCAGCGTCCGGTTCGAGGAAATCCACCACCGCCTGCAACTCCGCTTCTGTTGGACTCTCGCGTCCGGAGCCACTTTCGGCCTCATCCGTTCCTGCCAGCTCGAAAACCTGGGAAACGCGCGCCGGCAAGTCCGCATCCTGGACGGCTGGCACCAGCTCCTGCCTCCGGGCGTGTCTCAGGAAACCTATTCCCGCTACAGCTATCTGGCAGCCGCTTACATGCGCCATGAATTCCTGCCGGACTGCGGTCTCGGCATTTTCACGCTCAACTCCGGCATCTCCGACCGCGCCGAGCCCTGCGAGTCCCTCCGCGTGAGCGTGGCCTGGTCACTGGGACTTGAAAACCCGGTGGTTCTGTTATCCGACCGGCAGGTGGGAGATTTCCGCAATGGCCGCGAGGTCACCCCCGAGGAGGAAGTCCGCGGCGAGTTCGGCGCCTATCTGGTCGCCTCCCGCACCGAGATCGCTCCGGGAAAATCCCATAATTGGTTTCTAGCAGCCGACGGCGGACTGGATCACGCCGACGTCGTCCGCCTGCGCAACCGGCTGACCCATCGTGACGGACTGAGGCAAGAGCTGGGCGATGACATCGAATCCGGAGTGAAGGCATTGCAAAACCGCATCGCCGGCGCGGATGCCATCCAGCAAACCGCCGACGCGTCCGCCAGCACCCATCATTTCGCGAATTCCCTCTTCAACTGCATGCGCGGAGGGACGCTTTCCAACGGCTATCACTTTTCCCGCTCCGACCTAACGGACTATCTGAAGGCCCGCAACATCAACGTCTTCCGCCGCCACGGCGACTGGCTCGATACCCTGCCCGAAACCGACACTCTGGCGTCACTCGCCATCCAGGTCGCCCGGCTCGGAGATCCCCAGCTGGCCCGGCTCACCCGCGAATACCTGCCGCTTTCCTTCAGCCGTCGTCATGGCGATCCCAGCCGCCCTTGGAACCGTTTCGAGATCCGCACCAAGGACCGCGACGGCAGGCCGCTGCACGGATACTCCGGAAACTGGCGCGATATTTTCCAAAACTGGGAAAGCCTCGCCTACAGCTATCCGGCGTGCTTCGAGTCGATGATCGCCGTTTTCCTCAGCGCCACGACTGCGGACGGCTACAACCCCTACCGCATCACCCGCGAGGGCATCGACTGGGAGGTCCACGATCCCAAGGACCCGTGGAGCCACATCGGCTATTGGGGTGACCACCAGATCATCTATCTGCTACGGCTGCTGGAAGGCCGCGAGCATTTCCATCCGGGCCAACTTTCCGGCAGCCTCGACGAACGGCTCTACGCCTACGCGAACGTGCCCTACGAGATCCGCTGCTTCAGCGATCTCGTGCGTGATCCGCGGCATTCGATCCATTTCAACGATGCCCTGCACGAATCGCTGCTGGAGGAATCCAAAAGAATCGGCGGTGACGGCAGATTGTTAGCCGGCGACGACGGCGAGGTCTTCCTGGTTCCCTTGATAGAGAAACTGCTGGTTCCGGTCTTCGCGAAGCTCAGCAACCTGGTTCCCGGCGGCGGCATCTGGCTGAACACCCAGCGCCCCGAGTGGAACGACGCCAACAACGCGCTGGCCGGCTGGGGACTGTCGGTCGTGACCGTTCATTACCTCCGCCGCTATCTGAAATTCCTCGGCGGTTTGCTCGATAGTTCCGAACTCTCCTCAGTCGAGATTTCCACACCCGTCGCCCGGCTGATGGAGAGCCTCGCGAAGACCCTGCCGGATGCCGCGACCGCCACCGATGACGAATCCCGCGGCCGCATCATGGCCGCACTGGGGCGAGCCGGGGAAACCCACCGCCAGGCGGTCTATCAGCGTAACGCCTTCGCCACCACCCGCGTCGATCTCTCCGCCATGCGGGAGTTTGTCAGGATTGCCCTGCTTGCCCTGGATGCCACCATCGACGCCAACCGTCGCGACGATGGGATGTTCCACAGCTACAACCTGCTCGCCGCAGAAAACGGCCGCGCCGCCGTGCGCCACCTCGGCGTGATGCTCGAAGGGCAGGTCGCAGCCCTCAGCAGCGGCCGCATTTCTCCGGTCGATTCGCTGCGCCTGTTGGATTCGCTTCGCCAGAGCAACCTCTATCGCGAGGACCAGAAGAGCTACCTGCTCTACGCGGACAAGCCGATTGTCCCGTTCCTCGACCGCAACGTCCTGCCTGGCGAGTGGGCCACCCGCGCTCCCCTGCTTGCCAAACTCGCCAAAGCGGGAATCCAAAGCCTTGTGACGGTGGACGACGCACAAGCCGCCCATTTTGGCGCGGACTTCACCAACGCCCGGGATTTGGAAAACCAGCTCGATTTGTTAGCCAGCGACCCGGAATGGGCCGAATCCGTCGCTGATGGCCGCGGGGCCGTGCTGGAGCTCTGGGAGGAGACCTTCCACCACCGCGCCTTCACCGGCCGCAGCGGGGCGATGTTCGCCTTCGAGGGACTCGGCAGCATTTACTGGCACATGGTTGCCAAACTTCTGTTAGCCGTGCAGGAGGTCTATCTCACCGAAGTCTTCGGTGACAAGGAAAGCGGCCACGCCCGGAGACTGGCGGATGCCTATCAGGAAATCCGCAGCGGTCTGGGATTCACGAAGCAGGCGAAGGTTTACGGCGCATTCCCAACCGATCCCTACTCGCACACGCCGGGTCACCGCGGTGCCCAGCAGCCGGGAATGACCGGCCAAGTCAAGGAGGAGATCCTCACCCGCATGGGCGAACTTGGCGTCCGCATCCGCGAGGGTGGAGTGCATTTCGAGCCGACCCTGTTGAACCACTCCGAGTTCTTCACCAAGCCGCATGGATTCGAGTACATCGGGGTGGACGGATCCCGGCAAACGTGGGAATTGGCCGCCGGCACGCTGGCCTTCACCCTCTTCCAAGTTCCGGTGTGCTACACGCTTTCCAAGCTACCATCAATCACGGTAGAATGGAAAAACGGGAACTCCGACACATTTGACGGAACCGTCTTGCCACGAAATGAAAGCCGCGAGTTGTTTCGCCGTAGTGACTCGATCCTCCGGCTTCTGGTGACCATCCCGGAAGGACCGGCTCTCAAGTAAACCCATGAAAATTTCGATCAAGGAAAAGGCCGGATACGGCCTCGGCGACACCGCCAGCAACTTCGTGTGGGCACTGATGATGAATTTCATCATGTTCTACTACACCGACATCTTCGGAATCACCGCCGCCGCCGCCGGGACGATGCTGCTCTTCGCGCGCTGTTCGGATGGCATTGTGGATTTTTTCATCGGTGCGATCGCGGACCGCACCAAGTCCAGGTGGGGCCGCTTCCGTCCCTATCTGATTTGGTTGTGCGTGCCGCTGGCCGTCATGTTCATCCTCACCTTCACCACACCTAACATCAGTCCGGCAGGCAAGCTGGTGTGGGCCTGGGTGACCTACAATCTCCTGATGCTGCTCTACTCCGCCATCAACATCCCCTACGGCGCGCTGTCCGGAGTGATGACGGATGATCCACTCGAACGCACCAGCATCAACAGCTACCGCATGTCGCTCGCGCAAATCGGCGGCATCATCGCCAACTCGACGTTCATGGTGCTCATCGTCAAACTGGGTGGTGACACCCCGGACAAACAAGTGAACCAGCAGATCGGCGCGCAACACACCGTGATGCTTTTCAGCGCGATGGCGGTGGTCTTTTTCCTGATTTCGTTCGTGACCACCAATGAGCGCATTCATCCTCCGGCAGAGCAGAAAACCAACATGCTCCAGGATCTCAAGACGCTTTTCCTGAACCGCCACTGGATCATGTTATTCGTCTGCGGCATCGTCAACATCACCTTCGCCGTCGTCCGCGGATCGGCCGGCATGTATTACCTCCAGCGCTATCTCAAATGGGACGAAGGACAGATTTTCTGGTATTTCCTCATCAGTGGTCTGGCGATGATCTTCGGAGCCATGCTGACACGGTTCGCGGTCAAGGCGATCGGCAAGAAATGGTCGTTCATCACGAGCATGGTTCTGGTGGCGATCACCGCCATTCCGTTCTACTTCATCAGGGCCGACCTCTCCACGCTGGTGGTGAACACCGAGATTTTCGGCCAGGCGATCAAGATCGACCAGACCACGATGTGGGTCATGACCTTCCAGGTGTTAGGAATGATTGTCGCCGGCATCAACGCCACCTTGTTCTGGGCGATGGTGGCGGACACCGCCGATTACCAGGAGTGGAAATATCAGGTCCGCACGACCGGCGTTGCTTTCTCCGCCACGACCTGCGCGCAAAAAGCCGGGATGGGCATCGGCGCGGCTTTCGCCGGATTTCTCATTACCTATTTCGGTTATGATCCCAAAGCCGCGGAACAGACGCCGGAATCCATCCACGGCATCCTGCTGCTCGTGAGCCTCATTCCCGCCATCGGTCTGCTGCTGCTCTCGGGTTTCTTCACCCTTTATGGCTTGAGCGAACCGATGTGCCGGACGATGCGCGAGGATCTCGCGGAACGCCGCGCCAAGCTTCCGAACTGAGTGCTCCCGCGAGATTTCCCTTCATTCCCAAGGGAGGCGCATCAACGCCTCCCTTTTTTGGGGAGTGCTGGTGGGTTGATAATGTCGCGGCGGGTCTTAAATTCGGTTCCGACAGATGGGATCAACCCATGGCTTTTCCCCGCCCCCAGCATTCATGAAAAACCTGAAGATTTTGCTCTGGCCACTCATCGCCGCCAGTCTGCCGTCCATTGCCTTGGCGGAAGCCCCGCTGATGAACGGAGGGTCCATCCCGACATCCCGCGCCGAGGTGATCGGCATCATCAAAAAGACGAACGACCACTGGCAGGCAAACCATCCGGATCACCAAAACGCCTTCTGGAACCGCGCCGCCTATCACACGGGGAACATGGCCGCCTTCAAGGCAACGGGCATTGAAGCCTATCGTGCCTACTCGGAAGCATGGGCGGAGAGGAACCAATGGAAAGGCGCGAAATCCGATGACCGCAGGAAATGGAAATACACCTACGGCGAATCAGACGACTTCGTCCTGTTCGGCGACTGGCAGGCGTGCTTCCAGGTTTACATCGATCTCTATCAACTGGATCCGGATTTGGAGAAAATCGCGCGGGCCAGGGAGGTGATGGAATACCAGATGTCCACCCGCCCCGATGACTATCTCTGGTGGGCGGACGGTTTGTACATGGTGATGCCGGTGATGACCAAGCTGCACAAGGTCACGGGCGATCCGGAGTATTTGAAAAAGCTCCATGCCTACTTCACCTACGCCAGGAATCTCATGCACGACCCGGCGACCGGCCTGTTCTTCCGCGATGCGAAATATCTCTATCCGAAGCACAAATCGGCAAACGGCCTGAAGGACTTCTGGGCGCGGGGAAACGGTTGGATCTTCGCAGCCATACCCAAAGTGTTGGAAGACCTGCCCGCCGATGATCCGCACCGGCAGGAGTATGTCCGGATCTACGTGGGCATGGCCAAGGCGCTGGCAGGCACCCAGCAGGCGGACGGATATTGGACCCGCAGCATTCTCGATCCGGCTCACGCACCCGGACCAGAGACCAGCGGCACCGCCTTCTTCACCTACGGCTACCTCTGGGGGATCAACCAAGGTCTGTTGGACAAGACCACTTATCTACCGGTCGTTGGAAAAAGCTGGCGCTACTTGACCGGGACGGCCCTTCAACAGGATGGAGCTGTCGGCTTCGTCCAGCCGATCGGCGAAAAGGCGATTCCGGGACAGGTCGTGGATGCCAGTTCTACTGCGGATTTCGGCGTGGGTGCCTTCCTCCTCGCGGCGAGCGAGATGGTGACCTTCATCGACAAAAACCCGGTATCGGAATGATTTCACAGGTATTTCATAAAGGCCTGATGGACCTCTGAGGGGATGTCGAGGAGGGCGTAGTCCTTGGAGGAGACGAAAAGGAGGCTTTGCTTGCCTTTTCCTAGCAGTTCGTTCTCGGAGCCGAAGATCTGGTGTTCGAGGGTGCAGAACTTGCGGTTGAAGTCGGCGACCTTGATCTTCACGGTGATGGTGTCGAACTCGCGGGCCTCGCGGACGAATTTGTGCTCGAAGGAGCGGGTAAGGATGAAGAACTTGGTGGTCTTGAGGTCGAAGTCGGGCATCGCGACGTTGAAGAACAGCTCGCGGGTTTTCCCTACGAAGAGGGCATACATGCCGAAGTAAACGTTGCCAACGGAGTTGGTGTCCTGATAGGTGGCGATCATCGAATAGACGAACCATTTGCCCTCGAAGTGGCCGCCGAGGGCGTGGTGGTCGTGCGGGGCGACGACGTCGGAGCCGGTGACGACGGTGGCGGTTTTCGCGATGGCCTTGATGGCGGGGATTTCGGAAGCGGCTTCCATCACCTCCCCTGCCTTCTCGGTGACGACGCGGAGGAGGTCGGCATTGAAGACGAGCCACATGACGTACGCGAGCGGGGCGATGGAACCGGCGATGAGCCAGACGGTCTGGCTGCTCATGTAACCGAAGGCGAAAATGACGAGCGAGACGCTGGACATCATGAACATGCGGATCTGGGGGAGCGGCTGTTGGGAATTCGGCACGTAGCAGCGGGCGATGGCGAGGGCGGCGTAGCCGACGAAGAAGGAGGCGTAGAATACCATGAAGTATTCGAGCTGTAGCTTCGCAAGGATGCCGATGAGCGTGATGCCGCCGATGATGATGAAGGTGGGGACGGGTGAGCCGAGGATCTGTTTCGGGATCAGCGAGATGAGCATATTGTCGCTCTTCTCGACGTTTTTCTCGAGGAACCATTTCAAGGCGACGTAGCCGCTGTCGAGGGTGGTCAGGGCGCAGATGCCTAGGAAGATGAAGTAAGCCATGCGCATGATGCCGCCGGCACCGGGATTCCGCTGCATGTACTGGGTGACTAGATCGTGGGCGTAGTTGAATTTATCCAGCCCGACGGTGGCGGCGAAGTTGGCGGGATCGGCCTTCATCACCCACATGGCGAGGCTGCCGTGGAAAAGGAGCATGAGGAAGAAGATGGAGCCGCCGAAAAAGTAACTGGCGCGGATGGAGGTTTTTTCCCGGTGGATCTGGATGGCACGCTGCCAGTGCTGGAGGTCGAGCCACGGGCCGACTAACAATCCGATGACCAGCGGGATGGCGTAGCCGTAGAACCGCGCGCCGCGCCACATGTCCTGGAACGGCGAGGTCCACTGGAAGGGCTCGGGAACGAGGGGTTTCAGGTTGAACAGGATGACGCCGACGCAGATGACCAGGATCCCACCCATCATTGCATGGCTGAGCTTGATTTTCGTGATTCCGAATTCCTCACCGAACAAGCAGCCGGCGGCGAGGATGACGAAAACTATCAGGCAGAGATACATCGCGAGCAGTGGCCCGGCGGCGAGCTGGAGCGGAACGAACAGGTATTTCACCAGCGCGAAGACCGTTAGCGAGAGGGCGACGATCTGATAGAGATAGAGGATCAGCCGGAAGGGTTTGGAAAACTTGTCGAAGAAAATGGCGAGCGATTCCTGACCGCCGCTGTGGCTTTTCGCGACATTTTGCGTGAGCAGGCCGAAGAGCATCAGGCCGAGGGCGTTGGGGATGGCAAACATCAGCAGGCCCTGGAGGCCGAACATGAAGGTCATTTGCACGCTGAAGAACAACCCGAGCCCCCACATCCACGACAAGGCCACCGAATTTCCCCACAGGATAGCGTTCAACCAGCGAAAGTTCATAAAGTCCGCCAAGGAACCCGCATTTGCGCGATGGGGCAAGCTAGATTCTCGCAGCAGGCTGGTGGGAGTTGCTTTTCCGCAAGGGCTCGGGAAGAGTTTGCGCCTTACCCGATGGAGCGTGTTTTGAAAATCCTGTTGATCCTCGCGTCATGCCTGTGCCTGTCGGCCAAGGAAGTCGGCTGGATCGAATTCGGCGGGGGGGCGGAGGAGGGTTTGAAGGACGAATTGCCGGTTTGGAACAAGCATCGGGCGGCGCTGGTGCTGGATTCGCCGGAGAAAATGCGTCTGCGGGGGGTGATGTTGGCGGGACCGGACACGATGGTGGAGGTTTTGGCGAAATTCGGAAAGGAGAAGGAGTCGGCGCTGGTGATCGACTGGCTGGGAGAAAAGCCTGTCGATTTAGCGAGGGCCATGCAGTTCGGCGGCGGCAGTGTCAGGACAACCTGCCGGATCGGGACGACGACCATCACCCGCACGGTGATCTGCAGCCGGGAGGATGACGCCGTATTCATCCATCTGCTCGCCAACCAGCCGGGAGCGCTTTCGTTCAAAGTGACGCTGGATGCCGGGGCGGATGGGAGGGTGAAACGGGAAGACCGGCGGCAGTTGATCCTCACCCGGCCGGAAGAACTGGCGAGCCATGTCTGGGTGCTGCCGTTCGAATCGGACGTGACGCCGGAGGGCGATTCCATCGTGGTCAAGGGCGAGGGCGAGGCGCTGATCGTATGGAACTATGCGAGCGGGAGGCCCATTTCAGACACTCTCACGCAGCTCGGGAAGCGCTACGACCCGGGCCACACTCCAGCTAATCCGTCGAAGGTCTGGCAGGGCGTGCTCGCAAGTCATTTGAAATCCATTGAAAATTCGCCTTGAGGCGCGGGGACGGGTGGAGAGACTCCCCGCCTCGCCGCGACAATTACCATTGAAGCCGCGGGAATCACCCTCTTAACTCGCCGCGCCCCGGCAAAGGCAAGCCCTACCATTTCATGATTGAGAACCTCCGTAAATACACCGGCCTGATGATCGCGATCTTCGTGATCCTGTTCATCAGCTTTTTCTTCCTCGACACGAGTTCCGTGCGGAACATGAGCAGCGGCCAGGACTACCTGAAAATCGCGGGCCGCACCTATACCGACAAGGAATTCCGGAACTTGGGAGCCGGGTCATACGATCTGGCCTCGATGCTGGCCGGTTCCGGCGACTACAGCCTCTATCAATTCATCATGGGCCTCTCGTCGGGAGCCACCAGCAGGGATGACGCTCCGGAGAAATTTTTCATCGGCCGCATGATCCTGCATCAGGCGAAGGAAGACTACGGAGTCTATCCGAGCGATCAGGAAATCACCGACTACCTCCGCACGCTGCGCGTCTTCAATGGTCCGGACCAGAAATTCAGTGCCGAGGCCTATCACAATTTCATCGATCGTGGCATGGGTCGCCTTGGCTTGAGCGAGAAGGATCTTCGCAGCCTCGCCGAGGACGTCATCGCGATGAAGAAGATCAACTCCATCGTAGGCTCAGGTCTTACCGCGGATCGCGATGCGGTCGCCAAGAACCTTGCCTTGGAAAACCAGCAGATCAGCGGCGAGTTGGTAAAACTCGACCTCGCTCCGTTCGAAGCGAAGATCGAACCCACGGAGGAGGAGATCAAAAAGTATTGGGAAACCGTTTCCGATTCCTTCACCACCGAGCCGCGCCGGAAGTTCACGTATATCATCGCCACACCGGAAGCCGTCGTCGACACGGAAGCGGACAAACCGGAACCGGAATCCATCGCCGATGCCGCCGCGAGTGACGAGGTGAAGAAAGCCGCCGAAAAGAAGAAGGAAGAAGAGAAGGCCAAGCGCGCCACCGAGAAGGCCGAAGAACGCCGCAAGAAGCAGTTTGATCTCGATTCGCTGGTTTCCGACTTCGTGGACGACCTAGAAGAGGAAAAAGGTGCCGGTTTCGAAGCACTCGCCAAGGCGAATAATTGGGAAGTCAAAACCACCGAGTTTTTCCCACTCAGCGCGGTGCCCAAGGAGCTCGACCTAAGCGTCCGTTTCTCCAGCCAGGGAGGAAAACTCGCCGATCAGCTTTTCAAGATCACGGAAACTTCCGATCCCCTCTCGAAGATTTCCGAAGCCATCCCGGTCGGTGAAAACCAATGGGTCGTCGCCCGCATCGACGGCGAAGAGAAATCCCGCCCGAAAACCTACGAAGAAGCCCGCAACGATGCCCGCGCCCAATACATTTCCGAAAAGGCCGCCGAAGCGCTCAAGACCGATGCCAACGAGAAAGTGACCAAAATCAAGGAACTGCTCGCCGCCGGAAAATCCTTCGCCGACGCCGCCAAGGAAGTGGGTATCGCCGAAACCAAGGCATTCACCGCCATCACTAAAACCTCCCGCCCCGACGGCGCCAGCGAGCCCCAAAATCTTTTCGAATCCGCTCGTAATCTCGATCCTGGCACCCTCGGAGAGATCATCACCGAGTCCGATCGCACCTTCATCCTTTACGTTGCGAAACGCGAGGTCGTGAAGGAGGAAAACGCCGCTGCAAAAATCGACAGCGAAGTGACCGCCCGCGCCAACGAGAACGAAACTTACGCATTCGCCGGTTGGATCGCCGAACGCATCGAAGCCGCCCAGGTCGAGCCACTCTACAAACGCTGAGTCGCGGAGATCAACGGTCGCCGAGTATGCTATCCATGTCCGACGACCTCCAGGATCT
This sequence comes from Verrucomicrobiota bacterium, assembly GCA_040386755.1. GTDB lineage: Bacteria > Verrucomicrobiota > Verrucomicrobiia > Verrucomicrobiales > Akkermansiaceae > Luteolibacter. The sequence goes on from JAZKEY010000003.1 coordinate 463,258, forward strand.
CTTCGACGATGCCAACGGATACCTTGCCGTTGGCGAGTTCGATGAAGCCATCGCTCTCTACCGGCGCTGTGTCGCGCTGGACCCCGCGTTTTTCGACGGCTGGCACGCCCTCGGCATGGCGCTTTTGAAAACCGGCCAGGTCAAGGAAGCCATCGGCTGCGGCCTCCAGTCCGTCACCCTCCAGCCCAACGACCTGCTCGCCTGGACCAGCCTCTCCCAGATGTATGTCCGCGACGGAAACATCCCCGAAGCCGAAGCCGCCAAAGGCAACGCCCGGATCCTCTCGCTCGGCGGAAAAGTCGTTCGCTGACCGGGAGCGCGAAATTCATTTCGCGTGTATTCATTCATCGTCCGGTCCTTGCATCACAGTCGGGGGCCGTGTTTCCTTTCTGCAGCATCTCTTTTCGCTCACTTTCCACCATGTTCTACCTCACCACCGCCATCGACTACACCAACGGTTCCCCGCACATCGGCCATGCCTATGAAAAGGTGCTCGCCGACGTGATCGCCCGTTACCGCCGCTTGCGGGGCGACGAGGTCTTCTTTCTAACCGGCGTCGATCAGTTCGGCCAGAAGGTCCAGCAGTCCGCCGAGAAGGAAGGAATTTCCCCCGAGGAATTCGTCGCAGGGACCACCAAGAAATTCTCCGATCTCTGGCAGAAACTCGACGTAAACTACGACGGCTGGGCCGAAACCACCGACAAGCGCCACCAGGCCTGCGTCGGCGCGATCCTAACGGAACTCAAGGAGCAGGGCCAGCTCTACAAGAAAACCCACTCCGGCCACTACTCCGTCCGCCAGGAGCAATTCCTCCAGGAGCGCGATCGCGACGAGTCCGGAAATTTCGGTTCCGAGTGGGGCGAGGTTGTCGAGATCGAGGAGGAAAACTGGTATTTCAAACTCAGCGACCACACCGATTGGCTCAAGGCCTTCCTCGAAGCGAATCCCGAAGTCATCATCCCCGCGTTCCGGAAAGCCGAGCTGCTCAATGCGCTGGAGAAAAACTCCGGCATCGACCTTTGCATCTCCCGGCCGAAGGAACGCTTACGCTGGGGCATCGAGTTTCCCTTCGATGAAAACTATGTGACCTACGTCTGGTTCGACGCGCTCATCAACTACATCTCCTTCGCCGGTTATAAGGCCGCCGCCGGTTCGGATCTGCCGGATTTCGAAAAACTCTGGCCCGCTGATAGCCGCCCGCTCCACATCATTGGCAAGGACATCATGATCCCCGCCCATGGCATCTACTGGTTCTGCATGTTGCACGCCATGGGCTTCACCGACGCACAAATGCCGCGGCTGTTAGTCCACGGTTTCTGGAACGGCATCGGCGGCGTGAAGATGTCCAAGTCGCTCGGCAACACAGCCGACCCTGCGGAACTCGCCGACAAATTCGGCGTCGAGGCGCTGCGTTATTTCCTCATGCGCGACATCGTCACCGGCAAGGACTCCGAGTTCGACATGGAGCGCCTGATCATGCTCTACAACACCGAGCTCGCCAACGAACTCGGCAACCTCTGCAACCGCGCCCTCAACATGAGCCAGCGCTTCACCGAAGGCATCCTCCGCCACGGCGGCCCGCTGACTGCCGACGACACCGCGCTCCAGACATCTCTGGCAGAGGCCACCGCCGTCTATCAGACAGCGATGGACGAGTTCGACATCTCCAAAGGCCTCGAAGCCCTCAGCCGCCACGTCGTCCATTGCAACCAATACGCCGAACGGATGAAACCCTGGGAGCTCAACAAGAATCCGGAGAACAAGGACCGAGTCGCCACCGTCCTCTATCACTTTGCGGAAAGCGTCGCCCACATCGCCGTGCTGATATCCCCCATCCTGCCGGAGATCACCGCCAAGCTCGCCACCCAGCTCAACCTGCCGGACCTGGCCACGCTCAAGCTAACCGATCTCCACTGGGGCCTCCTCCCCGACGGCCACACTATCGGCAAACCCAGCCCGGCGTTCCCGCGGATTGTCGTTGAGAAACCGGCATAACGAATTCCTCCTGATTTTTCGGAAATCCGGACTTCCAACCTCGATTTTTGGCTTTATGGCCGTTTTTGGGACCAGTTGGCCGGAATCGGACCCTCGAATTCCTTTCAATCTCCTGATCTTCAGGTAATTTGAAGTCGTTCTGAGCGAGGTCCGCCTCCTTAGAACTCCAGCCTCAAAAAGCTGGGCCAAGTGTTCCGATCTTGATCTCCGGGGGAAGTCAATCGGACGAGGCCCTGCCAAATGGCCCAGTAAAGAGCGCGCGTTGCGAGATCCGGGGGGATATCCAACGCGCGCTTTTCTTTTTGGAGCACGGACATTTCTGTCCGCGAAGCCGATGCGCTGCGAAAGAGCCGTGCGAAGCCCTTCCCTTTCGCTCCCCATCGTTCCAAGTCGGCCACAGTCCCCCCTCCTCAAAACGCTCCCGCAGCCACTTTGATCACCGGATCCTCCCATGCCTCAATCACATTCCTCTCCTCTGGTGCCAACGAATCCATCTGGCAGCGCTTCATGAAATTCGCCCGGATCACCTCATCGATCCCCACCACGACGTCCGGCGTGATCCCTTTCCGATGCGGCGTGTTTCCCGACGGCGTGTGATACGTCGCGATGGTTAGCCGCAATGCCGTCCCCCCACCCATCGGAATGATGTTCTGCACCGAGCCTTTGCCATAGCTCACCTCGCCGACAATCTTCGCCCGCTTGAGATCGTGCAAGGCTCCTGCCGTAAGTTCGGAAGCCGAAGCCGACATCCGGTCAATCAGAACCACCATCGGATAATCGCGCTTCCGGCGTTGGCGGTCGGGCGTTTTCAGCGGTTCACTCACCTCGCCGTCACGGCCGCGGGTGGTGACAACTGCCGTGTCCGGAGGCAGAAACAGCCCGAGGATTTTCACCGTCTCGTGCAAATCCCCGCCGCCGTTTTCCCGCAGATCGAGGATCAGCGATTTCATGCCGCCATCTTCAAGCTCATCGAGCGCGGCTTCCATTTCACGGGCACAGTTGGCTCCGAAACTCGCCAGCCTGACGTAGCCTAGCCCGATTGCCTTGTCCCACATCTTCGTCTCTACCACCGACCGGCGCTCGACCACGCGATGCACCAGCGTCACCTCAAACGGCTGGGGTGCCGCCGGGGATTTCAGTTTCAAACGCGTCTTCTCCCCCGCCGCACGTTGCAGCGGTTCGGATAGATCGGAAAATTTCACGCCGTCCGTTTTCCTTCCATCAATCTCCAACAACCCCGAGCCCGGCAAGACACCCGCCACCGCCGCAGCGCCCAGCGGAGAAACCGCGGCGATGTAAGGACCATCATCCCGCAATCCCAGCGTGATACCCAGCGAAAGCACTTCCGGATTCAGATCCTTGTTCTCCTCCAATTGCGTGGCCATTTCCGGATGGATGAAGGACGAATGCGGATCGAGGCTGGCAAGCATTCCTTCCAGCGCGTGGTTCACCAGCCGTTCGTAAGCCAGCCGATCCACATCCGGATGACGTTTCCTCACCGTTTCCAGCACTTCCACAAACCGCTCGACCGCCGGATAGGCCGCTTCCTCCGGGTCCGGTGGCTCCGGTTGGGCGGCCGCCGCCATCGCGCCGAACCCGCAAAGCACGCAAAAGAATTTCATGAAGCCACCTCTATCATCGGCACAACCTTACGACAGATAAAAAAATCCACACCTCGCCGCGTCTTCGATCGCTAACAAAAGTATCCGGCTTCGGCGATGTGCCGAGAGCGCCCTTCCTCACGCTGACCGCGAGTTCCAATCAACCGTTGTTCTTGAGGCGGCCCAACACCTCTTCGTAAGCTTCCATCACGCCGCCGAGATCCCGACGGAAACGGTCCTTGTCCATTTTCTCACCGGTCTTGAGATCCCACAGGCGGCAGCCGTCGGGGCTGATTTCGTCGGCGAGGACGATCTTCGATGGGTCGGAAACAAGGCGGCCGAACTCAAGTTTGAAATCAACGAGCTTGAGCCCGCACTTGGCGAAAAAGTCGGTTAGAATGGAGTTCACCTGGAGCGCGGATTTCCGCAGGTGGGCGAGGTCCTCCGGAGTGGCTAGGCCCATTTCGCGGATATAATCGTCGTTGATGAGAGGGTCGCCGAGCTCGTCGGATTTATAGGAAAACTCGATGACGGGCTGGGAAAACACCCGGCCTTCCTCGATGCCGGTGCGTTTACAGTAGCTGCCGGCGGATAAATTGCGGACGATCACCTCGACCATCAGGATGTTGACCTTCTTGACCTCGACGTTGGTCTCGTCTATTTGGCGGACGAAGTGGGTGGGAACTCCCTCGTTTTCGAGAAATCCGTAGATGAGGGTGCTGATCTCATTGTTGAGGCGGCCCTTGTTTTCAAAGCTAGCTTTTTTCTCACCGTTGAAGGCGGTGGCGTCGTTCTTGAACTCCATGCGCAGGGTGTCGGGGTTCCCGGTGGCCCAGAGGCGCTTGGCTTTGCCTTCGTAAAGTGGTGTCATTTGAAAGAGGTAAAACCCCGCCCCGCCGCGGTCAAGAGCGCTGAAAACAAAGGGCGAAATGATTCCATCCGGAGAGATGTTCTTTCGGATTGCTGGAATTCAAACCTTGCAAACAACCGCTGTTTTTTGGAGTTTCCGTCTCGAAATGCCCCACGAAGCCACGGAGACGAAGCCTGCGAGGGTACTCCGTGCGCGCTCGTTGCCGTCAAGCCGGCCATTCAACGTGGCGGTTTTCTTCTCGGCCCTGCATTACATGGGGATCATCGCGACTCTGACCGCGTTCATTCTGTTTTTTTACGAGCCCAGCCAATTGGCGACCCATGTCATCATCAGCGGGATGGCGTTCAGTGCGATCACGTGGATGATCGCCTTTTTCAAGCGGCGTTCGGCCCATTGTCCGCTTTGCAAAGGCACTCCACTGATCAACTCGGGTGCCCATGCCCACTCCCGGGCCACACGGATTTTCCCATTCAACCACGGAGTGTCGGCCACGCTTTCGATCATCGCGACACAGACGTTCCGTTGCATGTATTGCGGTTCGGACTTCGACCTCCTCAAGACACCCTCGCACCTGCGGGGATCAAGAGACGAGGACGAAAACGAGTGAGTCAAGAGACCCGGAGCTTGGCGTGGCGCTGGGCCATCGTCCATGCCACCTCGGGCACCAGTTCCTTCCATTTCTCGTCGCCGCCGGTGATCATCCGGCAGACATCGCGGCCGGTGTAACAGAGGATTTCATCGTCCTTGCAGGGCACGCCCTGAATCCGGCCGTTGGCGAGGAAATGGCGGTAAAGATGCACGCTGTCTTCCGGAGCGCGGAAGGTTTCCGCCGTCACAAGCTCACCATTGCGGCGGTTCTTCCAGGGGAACACCTGCAGGGTCACGCCTTCCTTGAACAAGCGACCAAACGACTCTAACAATCCGCCCGCGAGATTCTCCGACCACTTCGGTTTGAACAATTCATTGAGCAATCCGATGCTGAGGATGATGCCGATCGGCTTGCTGGTGTAGCGGTGGAGAAACGCGGCGATCCGGTGGAACTCCGCACAACGTGATAGAAGCACCGTCTTCCCCAGCGATTGCAATGCATCCGCCCGGTCGAGGAAATCGACATGGTCCACTCCGCTGCCGCGCAGCAGGTTGTGCATGGAAATCTCGCACAACTCGATGGCAGCAATTCGATCCGGCTCATCCAAGGTTCCGACAAATCCGTCGCGCGCCTGCTCCAGCATCTTGAGGTGAACATTCATCACCGGATCGAAACTCCCGCGTAACAGAAGGACCGGACGGCGATAGAGCGCCTCGGCGGGCTGCACCACCTCGCCATTGGGAAGGAACATCGTCGCGTCTGTTAGCCCGCTTTCCACCAATTGCAGCGCGCACAGGCGGTTGTCGAAAAATCCATAGCCGTGCCCCGTGAATTTCAGAAGATCCACCTCCACCCGTCCGGCGGCGAGGTTGTCCACCAGCGACTCCACGAATTTCTGCAAATGCCCCCGATGGCGAAAGGCCGCGTGGATCAGATTCACTCCGATGGTGCCCAGCGCTTCCATCTGGTCGATCGACCGCGCGTCCAGCAGCCTGACATGCAGGACAATGTCCGACGGAGGATCTCCGGGTTTCATCTGATAGCGTACGCCGAGCCAGCCATGACACTCGCCGGTGTCGTTCCAGCCGCGGGCACGGACGGTGTTGCAGAAGGAGAAGAAGGTGGTGCTGGATCCACGCTTCGGTTGGAGGCGTTCCAACAAGATAGAGTATTCGTGATCGAGCATCGCCGCGAGCCGCTCCGACGAGACATAGCGCTCCGAGTGGCCGTAGATGGCGTCACTCATCGTCATGTCGTAGGCGGAAATCGTCTTCGCCACAAGCCCCGCAGTGCCGGACGCGCGGAAGAAATAGTTACCGGTTTCCTGACCCGCGCCGATTTCGGCGAAGGTGCCGTAGATCATCGGGTCCAGGTTCAACTCCTGCGCCTTGTCGTAGGTGGTCGGTGTCATTTCGATTCCTCCTCAACCCAACCTTCGTTGACGATTCGCTCGATCTCGACCTGGTCATTGGATGACGAGCCTTTGGGGAATTTCAATGAAAGCATGAGCGCGACGGCACTGGAGTCGGCGCTCGGGCGGAGGCGCTGCTCCAGAGCGGTTCCCTTTTCAGCATAACCGTAGAGCGAGTGCTCGTGATCCGGCGACACCAGGCGGAAGGACTGCCATTTGGATTCATCCAGAAAATCAAAATTGTAATAGTCCACCGGACTCAGGGTAACGCGGAAGACTTTGCCTTCGTCCGGCTTCGAAGTGCGGAATTCCTCCCAAGGCATTTCCGACCAACCTACCCAGCTTTCCCAATCGATCTTCAAATCACCTAAGGTCTCTGAGAACACCATCGACTTGTTGTCGAAATCTCCGGTCATGACCTCGACCGCCCTGAAACTTCCCAATCGGGATGCCTCTCCGCCCGAATTGAACTGAGACAAGCCATAGGCCTTGAATTTACCTTCCGGATAGAAGCTGCGCATCCGCGGCCCGACGATCTCCGGATGGCGGACCAACGGCAGGAGTTCCTCCACCGTAGTCGCGGTTAGAAACTTCCGTGCCAATTGCTCGGCTGCGCCTAGAAATGCGGTGTCGCTGAGTTCGGTCTGGCTGGGTTCGCCGGTCTTGGGTGGAATCTGGCCCGCCAATGCCAAGGTCGGACTCTCCGGCCCGGTGCTTTCAACCGGTTTGCCGGCGTAATTCATCGAGATGACCACCCCCGTCACGATCAAGACCAGCAAAGTGGCTCCCCCTATCAGAAATAGGCGCATCTGCCTTTTCTCACTGGATCGCGAGGTGTGGGAATTCTGCTCCCACGAGTGATTCTCCGCCGCCTTCCTGCCCTTGCGGCGCTTTTTCAGTTTCTTGGGTTCGTCTTCCGTCACCACGGGTTCCTCCGGCGAGGTACGGCGCAAGGGAGCCATCAACGGCGGTGTGACATCCAGCGAGGTCGGGATTTTCAACATTCTGCGGCAGCTCGGGCAAACGATGCCCTTGCCGTCGTGATCGCGGGGCACGCGGAACACGAACCGGCAATCCGGGCATACATAACCACTCCAGCGTCGGGCGCTTTCCATCGTGTCGGGCACGTCCCCAGCCTGCGACTTCCGGGCACTGCACTGCAAGCTTTGCCCACGCTAAAAAAACAGGCGCAGCCTTCGTGAGAAAGCCGCGCCCGGATGAAATGGAATCAATTAGATCTCGTTGACCGGCAGGTTGGAAACCTCCTCACGCACCTTCTCGGCCAGGGCGGTGGAGAGGTAACGCTCGGTGGACGAGCAGCCGACGGTGACGATGCGCTTGCCCTTGAACTCCGGGCGTTTGGCAACCTGAAGGGCGGCCCAGACGTTTGCTCCGGTGGAAATACCGGCGGGCAGACCTTCTTCCTGAGCCAGCGCCTGGGCGGTGGCGATGGCATCTTCATTTGATACCTGGATGACTTCGTCGATGATGGCGACGTTGAGGTTTTTCGGGATGAATCCGGCACCGATGCCTTGGATCATGTGCGGGCCGGGAGCACCGCCGGAAATGACAGGGCTGGCGACTGGCTCGACGGCGATGATTTTCGCGCTGCCGCGGGATTTCAAAACCTCGCCGACCCCGGTGATCGTTCCACCCGTGCCGACACCGGCGACGAACGCATCGATCTGGCCATCCGTATCGCGCCAGATTTCCTCGGCGGTCGTCTCGCGGTGAACCTGCGGGTTGGCGGGATTGTCAAACTGGCCGGGGCCGAACGAGCCGGGATTTTCCTCGATGAGTTTCTTGGCCATCGCAATGGCGCCGTTCATGCCGCGGGCACGCGGAGTGAGGACGATCTCAGCACCTAACAAACGAAGCAGCACCCGACGCTCGATCGACATGCTCTCCGGCATGGTGAGGATGCAGCGGTAGCCTTTTGAACGGGCGATGAAGGCCAGCGCGATACCGGTGTTTCCAGACGTCGGCTCGATGATGAGTCCGCCGGGCTTGAGCGAACCGTCCTTTTCGGCGGCTTCGATCATGGCCTTGCCGATCCGGTCCTTCACGCTGAAGAGCGGGTTGAAAAACTCGGCCTTCACGCAGACCTCGGCGTCGAGTCCTTTGGTGAGGTGGTTGAGGCGGATCAGCGGAGTGTTGCCAACGGTGGCAACCATGTTTTCGGCAATTTTCATGATGAGTTAGTCAGTTGGAAGTGATCAAGGTTCGGGGGAGACGCATCAAATCTGGAAATCCGCGGAGCCGGAGTCAAGATGCAAGCCGCATTCGAACTTTTCTCCGTTGAACCGGGTGGCTTCGACATCGCCGTTCACGACCGGACGCGTGCTGTGCCAGTCGCCCATGGTGACGTAGCCTTTCGCCTCCAGCGGGTGGCGCGGGAGATTGTTCTGATGGAAATAGAGGTCCACCTGCGCATCAGCCCAATCGAGGATCGGATAGGCTTTGACGGTCTTCTTCTGCTGTTCCACGAACGACCGGTCCACGCGGGTGCTGGATTGGGAGCGGCGGAGGCCGCTGAGCCAAACATCGGCTCCGGTTTCGCGGAGGGCGCGGTTCATCGGTTCCACTTTGGTGATGAGGCCGTAGCGGTCGGCGCCGTCCTTACCCTGTTCCCAAAGGTTTCCCCACAGCGCCTGCATCCGGGCGGAGGAAACAGCGGGCTGATAGATCCGTAGATCGATGTTCAGCATGGAGGCGAGTTCCTCGGCATACTGATAGGTCTCCGGAAAGTGGAAACCGGTGTCGATGAAGACCACCGGTATCCTCGGCGCGTGCTGCTGGATCAGATGCAGCATGACCGCGGCCTGGAGTCCGAAGCTGGTGGACGCGACGAGCCGGTCACCGAGCTGTTCGTAAAGCAGCCTCAGTCTCTCACCGGCGCGCAGTGGTGCGAGGGCGTCGGAGAGTTCCACCGGGTCGATGTCCGGAGGAACCGCTGCGGGGATTTCAAATTTGAGTGCTTCCATGCTGGAGCTGAGTGAGTTTTCGTTAGGTGGAGGCGAGGGCCTCGGACTTGATGTTCTTGTGGAAATCCGGTCCCTGGATGGTGGCGGCGACATATCCGGCACGGATACAGAAGTCACCGAAGCGCTCGCCTTCGTTCCGCTCCTTCGCGTAGCGGGCGAAGATCGGCGCGAGCAATGGCTTGATCTCCGCGGAGTGCATATCCTCCCGATAGAGCTTCGACAGGCGTTGACCGGCGAAACCGCCGCCGAGGTAAACGTTGTAACGGTCGGGACCGCGGCCGACGAAACCGATTTCCGAAATGAATGGGCGCGCGCAACCGTTAGGGCAGCCGGTCATGCGGATGGTGATGGCATCGTGGCGAAGTCCGTTTTCCTCAAGCGATTCCTCGAGTTCGGTGAGCATTTCCGGCAGGAAACGCTCGGCTTCGGCGAGCGCGAGTCCGCAGGTGGGCAGGGCGACGCACGCGAGCGAGTTGAGGCGCAGAGCGCTCTTCAAATGGCTGTCCTTGATGCCGTATTGCTCCAGCAATTTTTCAATTTCCGGGCGTTTGGCCGGAGAGACGTTCGCGATGATGAGGTTCTGGTTCGCGGTGAGGCGGAAGTCGCCGTCGTGGATTTTCGCGATCTCGCGAAGCCCGGTGCGCATCGGATAGGCCGGCGTGTCGAGCACGCGGCCACCGGCGATGAAGAGCGTGAGGTGTGAATTTCCATTCGCATCCTCGACCCAGCCGTAGCGGTCGCCATTGTCGTCGAACTTGAAATCGCGGACCGGTCCGAGTTCGTAGCCGAGGTATTCGTTCAGCTTGGCGAGAATCCAGTCCGGGCCGTGGTCATCCACGGTGTATTTGAAGCGCGAGTGTTTTCTATCGGTGCGGTCACCGAAATCACGCTGCACGAGCACCACTTTTTCAGCAACGTCCACGACCTGCTCCGGCGTGCAGAAACCGATGACATCGGCAATGCGCGGATAGGTCGCCTCGTTGCCGTGGGTCGAGCCCATGCCACCGCCGACGGCGACGTTGTAGCCGACGAGTTTTCCGTCCTCGACGATGGCGATGAACGAAAGGCAGTTCGCGTAGATATCGACGTCGTTGGACGGCGGCACGGCGATGGTGATCTTGAATTTCCGCGGCAGATAGGTCTTGCCGTAGATTGGCTCGACTTCCTCTTCGCTTGATTCGATTTTCTCTCCGTCGAGCCAGATCTCATGATAGGCGCGCGTCTGAGGCGTGAGATGCGCGGAAATGTCCTGAGCTGCCTTGAGCGCCTGCGCGTGGATCTCGGATAGATAGGGATTCGGATTGCACATCACGTTCCGGTTCACGTCGCCGCACGCGGCGATGGTGTCCATGGCGGCCTGGTTGATCTCGGCGATGGTGCGCTTGAGATTCGTCTTGATGATGCCGTGGAACTGGAACGCCTGGCGTGTGGTGAGTTTGATCGTGCCATTCGCAAATTGGGTCGCGAGGCGGTCGGTCTCCAACCATTGATGCGGGGAGGCGACACCACCCGGCACGCGGATGCGGATCATGAAGGAATATGCCTTCTCCAGCTTGTGCTTGCGGCGGCCGGCGCGGATGTCGCGATCATCCTGCTGATAGGTGCCGTGGAACTTGAGGAGCTGCTGGTCATCCTCGACCATCGAGCCGGTGGAAAGATCGGCAAGCCCTTCGGCAATCGTGCCGCGCAGGTAGTTGCTGTCGATCTTGATGTATTCGTTCGCGGAAAGCTTCTTTTCACTCATGGTGGTGGGAGATCGTTATTGATTGGTTCAGTAAACGTCGCGTTGATAGCGTTTGGTTTTCTTGAGGTCCTCGACATAGGCCTCGGCGGCTTCGCGGGAGATGCCCGCCTGGTTCTCCACGACGGAGATCAAGGCTTCGTGGACATCGTGGGCCATGCGGTTGGCATCGCCGCAAACGTAGAAATGAGCGCCTTCCTCAAGCCATTGATAGAGTTCCGGAGCCTGTTGGATCATGCGGTCCTGGACATAGACCTTCTCCGGCTGGTCGCGGGAAAAGGCAACGTCGAGGCGGGTGAGCGCGCCGTCCTTGAGGAAGTCCTGCCATTCCAGTTGATAGAGGAAGTCGTAGGTGTAGTGCTGATCGCCGAAGAACAGCCAGTTTTTCCCGGTATTCCCGAGCACGGTGCGGTGCTCGATGAACGAACGAAACGGCGCGACTCCGGTGCCCGGACCCACCATGATGACGGGAGTGGAACCGTCGGCAGGAAGGCGGAAATTTTTGTTCGGCTGGATGAACATCGGCACGGGATCGCCGGTTTTCACGAGGTCGGCGAGATAGGTCGAGCAGACGCCTTTGCGCTCGCGTCCATGGGTGTTGTAGCGGACGGCGGCGACGGTGAGATGCACCTCGTTTTCATGAGCCAGCGGACTGGAGGCGATGGAATAAAGACGCGGCGGCAGCTTGCGGAAGATTCCTGACAGCGCATCGGCGGAGAGACCGCTAGGAGCGAAGTCGGTGATCGCATCCACGATCTCGCGGCCGTAGTTGTATTCCTTGAGCTTGTCCTTCGCGTCCTCGGCGAGCAACGCCCGCAACGTGGCGGAATCACTGGCCTCGGCGAGTTTCGTTAGAACGGCGCGGGAAAGCGCGGTGATGTCGAAATCCTCGCGCAGCGCGTCGGCAAGCAGCTTGCGACCAACGTTTTTCACCTCGATCTCCTCGTTGCCGGTGAGTTTCGCCGCGTGGATGATCGACTTCACGACATCCGGAGCATTCACCGGAACCACGGCGAGCGCGTCGCCAGGTTCGTAAGACAGGCCTGAACCTGCTAGGGAAAACTCCAGGTGGATCGTTTCCTTGGACGAACCTTCACCATTGAGAATCAGATTTTCCAGCGTCTCGGCCGGGAATGGATTCTTCTTTCCATACTCGACCGCCGGAGCTGCCGATGGCGCGGCGAATGCGGTGGGTGTTGCCACCGCCGATGTCGGAGCCAGTGCGGAAAGCGAAGCATCCAACCACGCGGCATAGTTGTCCTCGTAGTCCACATCGCAATCCTGACGGGCTGCGACACGAGCCGCACCGAGCTTTTCCAACCGGGCATCGACATCCTTGCCGATCTGGCAGAATTTCTCATACGCCGTGTCGCCCAGCGCGCACACCGAGTAGCGGACTCCAGCCAGTGCGATGTCCGAATTCATGAACTCCTTGTAAAATAGCACCGCCGTTTCCGGAGGTTCGCCGTCGCCCCAAGTGGAGACGATCACCAGCAAATTGGTCGCCTTCGCAAGATCCGCCGGGCTGATGTCGGACATGTTTTTCATGACCGCCTGAAAGCCCTTTTTCTTCGCCGCCTTCACCGCGCGATCCGCGAGAGTCTCGGAATTTCCCGACTCAGTGCCGTAGAGAACCGTGAGTTTTCCAGCGGAAACCGGTGCGGCAGTCACCGGTGCCGGAGCGCCCGAAGCAGCAAGAAAACCACTCAGCCAGCCACGTTGGACGGGATCGAGGCCAGCAAGAAGCGAATCCAACGCCTTGCGCTGGTCAGATGTGAATGGGGCGTGCTCTGGAAGCATAAATCCTTAGTTAATTACCTTGTTTTATGAGGTTTCGCGGAAAAAGTGAATGCAAACAGCCCGATACGCAACCATTTTTTCGAAAGCATTTGAATCTCCAGCCCTCCGGGAATTCCGGAAAACGGACGCTAGACCTCCCGGATGGACCGCGTAGAAAGGGGCCATGTTCAAATCCAATACCCCGTGGTTAGCGCTTCTGCTGGTCACCCAACCGCTGGCCGCCGAAGTCACGATGGCTCCCCTTTTCCAAGATGGCGGAGTGCTTCAAAGGGAAAAAACGGTCCCAGTCTGGGGTCATGCGAACGCCGGCAAAAAAGTGACAGTCTCCTTCGGCGGGCAAACGAAAACCACCACCGCCGATGCCGCCGGACGATGGCAGGTCGCCCTCGATTCCATGCCCGCCAGTGCGGAAAGCCGGACTCTATCCGTCACTGAGGACGGCTCACCCGCATTGGAAATCAAGGATGTCCTCGTCGGCGAGGTCTGGCTCGGCAGCGGGCAATCCAACATGCAGTGGGATATCAAATCCAGCCGGAAGGAGGACCAGGATGTTGCCGCAGCCGGTCCGGTGCCGTTGATGCGCCTTTTCGACGTGCCACGGGTGGTGAACGCCGTCCGGCAGGATTCGCTCAATGCGAAATGGACGGCTGCAACTCCGGAGACGGCCAACGGATTTTCCGCCGTCGCCTATTTTTTCGGCAAGCAACTGGCCGAGGAATTGAAAGTGCCGATCGGCATGATCCACAGCTCGTGGGGCGGCTCGCGCATCGAACCGTGGTGGGCCGAGGAAGGACTTGAAGGCGTTGAAGAACTCTCGGATCTGCGGAAACAACGCCTCCCGAAAGCCCCCGGATTTCCGGAGTATGACCAAGCTTACCGCAAATACGTTTCCAATGTCCGCGATTGGGCGGACGCCGCCGGGAAGGCCCTCGACTCCGGCACTAAGGTCCCGGAAATGCCCGCCGCGCCGGAACAACTGAAAGTCGGATCCGGCGCGGAAACCGGCACCTATCAGGCGATGATCCACCCGCTCGTCCCCTATGCCCTGCGCGGTTTCCTCTGGTATCAGGGGGAATCCAACAACGGCGAAGGCATGCTCTACACCGCGAAAAAGAAGACCTTGATTGCCGGCTGGCGCAAAAAATTCGGTGCTCCCGACGCGCCATTCCTGTTCGTGCAGCTCGCTCCCTACAACTACGGCGACAACCGCGCCACCGATCTCCCCGGCATCTGGTGGGCCCAACAGGAAACCCTCAAGGTCCCGCACACCGGCATGGCCGTGATCAACGACATCGGCAACGTCCGCGACATCCACCCTAACAACAAAAGCGAAGTCGCCCGCCGCCTCGCCTTGTGGGCACTCGCTGATACTTACGGGAAAGCCGGCATCGTCAAATCCGGCCCGTTGTTCTCCAAATACAAGGTTACTGACGCGGGTATTGCCATCGGCTTCGATCACACTGGCGGCGGCTTGACGACGCGTGACGGCAATGCCCCCACCCTATTCGAGATCGCCGGAATTGACGGAGCCTATCAGCCCGCCGAAGCCAAGATTTCCGCTGACGGGAAATCCATCCTGCTGACCAATTCCAGCATCGCGAAACCCGACCGAGCCCGCTTCGCCTGGTCCCAGCTCGCCGAGCCGAACCTGATCAACCGCGAAGGCCTGCCTGCCGCCGCATTCAACACCCACTGGCCCGTGGACCCAACGCTCGGCCGCAAGGTTTCGGGCGGAAAGCCATTCACTTCCAGCCATCCCAACACGCACGGCTGGAATACCGGCCTTACCGATGGGAACTGGGGCAATGCCTCACCCAATGCCTACGCCACCGACGAGTCCCCCACCTTTCCAAAAATAGCAACGGTGGATCTGGGTTCGGCACAACCGATCCACTTGGTCGTCTATGGCACGCCCAACGTCGGCTCAACCAAGACCGTCGTCGTTTCTATCAGTGAGGACGGCCAGAAATTCACCGTAGTCGGCCGCACCGAATTTCCCACGAAAATGGCGACCAAGGCCCAGGCACGATTCGAGCCAACGAAGGTCCGTTATATCCGCGCCACATTCGTGGACACCTATCCGCAACAGGACAACTATGACCGCAATTTCGGATTTCTATCCGAAATCGAGGCTTACGCGCCTTGAGTCATCCTTCCTGCCAGATCCAGTTCATCACGACATCGATATCCGGGTGGATGCTGTGATGGACCGGGCAGCCGCGCGCCGCGCTTTCGAGGACTTTCCGGTCCGGGTGCGAGGCGGGCAGCGGCATCTGGAGATCCAGTTCGAGGCGCTTGATCCGGCGCGGTTGATCGTCCGACATGAATTTCCGGACGGCGATGGCCATGCCTTCGACCGCCAGTTCCTTGCGCTTGGCGACAATGCCGATGACCGTGGCCATGCAGGCACCGAGCGCGGTGGCGACGAGATCTGTTGGAGAAAACGCCTGGCCGCGGCCGTTGTTGTCCAAAGGCGCGTCGGTGACGAGTGTGTTGCCGGACGGCACATGGATGGCGCTGCAGTGCAGATCGCCTTCGTAGGTAAGTTTGATTTCAACCATGGTGGGAATATTTCGTTAGAAATCCGGGAGGAGCGGTGGTTCGGGCTTCGGCGGGACTTTGGCAAGGACCACACGGAAACCGTACATCGCATCCTGGAAGGCTGGCGGCACCGGATTGCGGGATCCGGAATACAAATCCTCCGCCTGATAGCTGCTCCAGCCACCGCCACGGAGCACGCCCAGCTTGTTTCCCGCGAGCTGGGAATATCCGTCATCAACCCATTCCTGCACGTTTCCGCCGAGGTCGTGGAGGCCGAGTGAATTCGCGGGAAAAGAGCCGACGGGCGCAGTGTAGGCGAAGCCGTCGTCGTAGTTAGAAATGGTCCGGTCGATCGCCATGCCGGGCACACGGGAGGCCGAAACATCGGCATAATTTCCAACAGGCAAGTCACTTTGAAGCCAGCTGGGGCCCCACGGATAAATCTGCTGTTTCCGGGCATGACGCCATCCGGGGCTGATATCCGGATCATCCTGCAACCCGACCATCATGCTCCATTCCAAATCCGTCGGTAACCGATAGACGTGCGTTTGAGCGATCCGGTCGTCCCCCCGCTCTTTTTCAGTTAGCCAGGCGCAGAATGCCACGGCGTCCTCCCGCGAAACATTCACCACCGGATGGTCCGGGGTCTGCGGGAAATAACTCGGCCGTGCGGCGGCATGACGGGGATTGGACTCCTTGACGAAGAGCTCGTAGTCCTTCACCCGCGTTTCCCAAGCCGACGCCATCAGATCCTGACCGACCGGTTCGAATCGCATGCCAATCCCATTTTCCCAGCGCTTTCCGAAAACGACCCCCTTGCTTTTATCCAAGGGTATCGTTAGAGAAACCTTCTCACCGTCGCCCACTTTGACTTCGGTGGGCTTCGGCCCGTATCCCTCGCGGATCGGGTTGATCAGCCAGATACCCGGCTTCACATTGGTGATCGGCAGCGAATTGGCAGGCCCCTTGGATACTTGGTTGGACGGATCGGAAATCGGACTCATGTAAATCTCAGCTCCCGGAGGATCCGTGCTGATGGTGATTTCACCATACGGGATCTTCCTGACCAGCAAACGGAACGGTTTCAACCCGTCGCGTCTGGCAACTTCACTGAGGCCGGGATTCTCGAAGCCTGCTTCCATGATCGGCAAAACCTCGAAGTCTTCTGGCAGATAGGCTGGGTAAGCCCCTTTGCCAAACCATTCGCAAAACGCAGTCACGTCGCCCGTTTTCGCGAGCACGATATCAAACCCCTGGCCATTCTGTGAGAAACGGAGGAACTCCGCAGGCTTTTCCGGGCGCTTGTTGTCCTTGTTCTCGGCTTTGAACTTCACCCAGTCCTCCTTGGTGACAAATCCGGAGCTCTCGTGCTGCGCGCCCACCGGCTGATAGGCATTTCCGAGATGATCCTTCCACGGTTCTCCCGCTTGCGGTGGCGAGTAGATTTCCAACTCAGCGAACAGCGGCACGTCCGTCAAAGCCAACACCTTGTCCTCGAGCTTGCGATTGCTGTAGCCTGTCTTTTTCAGCACCAGCGAGTAGGTGTCGCCCACCGTGACGGGGATGACGACGTTGTTGGTGGTTCCGTAGAATTTACCATTGGCATCAAACACATCAGCCCCTTCAGGAACGCTCACCACACGCAGGGTTCCTGTCTGTGGTTTGGCAATTTCCGCAACCGGATAGAGTTGCTTCACCCAGTCGTTGTCCTTGATCATTTCCCAAGTCGCCCAGCCGGAGAACCCTACTAACAACATGGTGGTCATCCAGACGGCTAGGCCGCTTTGACGACGGCGCTTTCCGCGCTGGAGGCGGCGGAGCGCATCGGCCAGTTCGGCGGCGCTGGAGATTTTCCGTTTGGAAATCCGCGGATCACAAATGTCGCAGATGATGCGGTTCAATTCCAACCAGCGCTTGCGATCCGCCCCGGCTGGCATGACTTCCGGCAGTTCGGGAAATGACATCCGGTCCTTGCCGGTGGCGATTTCATACAGAACTTTTCCCAAGCTATATACGTCCGCTTGTGAAGACCCCGGACCTTCCGGTGGGACAAATCCTTCGGTGCCGACGAAGGTCCGCTGACCACGTGTCGCGACCAACCCGATGTCCGCCAGCTTGGCGCGACCATTGACGAAAATGACGTTAGAGGGTTTCACATCGCGATGCGCGAGACCGCGTTCGTGCAGGTGATCTAACGCCTCGGCCAGGCGCAGTCCCACATCCACACAATCGCTGGTGTTCCACTGCACTCCCGCGCCCTGGTGATTGTCGGCCCGCAGCGTGCGCGGCTCGTATTCGATGGGGTTGATCTCCTGGCCCGACGTCACATCGTCGCCCAACTCCATCACGTAGTAGTAAAATGAAACGCCGTCGGGACTCCTGCCGACATGCAGGATATTGACCAGTGCCGGGTGATCCCGCGACATCGGTTCGAATTTCAGAATCCCCTCGAACTCTCGCTCGAATCCCCGTGCGTCTTCGAAATCTTCGCGCCACACCACTTTCACCGCCCGCAGCGCTCCGGTCACTCCGCGGGCCAGCCACACCTCGCCGTATGCACCGCCACCGATCTTGCGCAGGACCTCGTGGTCGGGGATCGCAGGATTCGGCCGGATTTTAATCGCCATCTTCTTCGTCTTCGAGTTTGGCGAGTTCCCGCTTGAGGACGGCGCCCACCCGGTGCTTCGCCAAATACACCTGCGCCATGCTGACGTTGAGCTGATCCTGCACACGCTTCGCATCCCATTGCTTGATCACGTAGCAGTCGAAAATCTGATATTGCTTGGGAGAGACCTGCGCCTTCACACGAGAGAGAGCGGCGTCGGCGACATTTTTTTTCCACTCCACATTCCACAGGCGGGACAGGACATCGCCGTTCGGATCTTCCACGCGATCGATGACGGCGGTTTTCCGGTCGTTTTCCCACTCGCCGGCCAGCATGGCCGTGTCCTTCTTGCGCTTGCGGAACTGGTCGTTGATGCGCCAACGCGTCATGTTCATCAGCCATGTTTTGAAGGAGCCTTGTTCGGGATCGTAGAGCTTTTTCTTGCTCTGCTTGGCGATGGATAAAATCGTTTCCTGGACGCAATCGAACGCCTCGTCCTGCCGCAAACCGGCTTTCACCGCGACTGAATAAATCAAGCGCCAGTAGGTTTGATAAAATTCATCCCACGTCCGCTGGTCCTCCCAGTTGTCCAATCTCGCGATCAGGCTCTTGCGGGTTTTGGCGTAGCCTTGCACCAGGATCGCATCGCGATCATCCGTTTTTTCCTCGTCGCCCTCAGACATTAAGAACTGTTTACCTGATTCGTCGCCCGCTGTCTTTCACCGATTCGAGTTTTTCACAAGAGGCTGATTATCAATTTAAAAAACATTGATAAAGCCCCCTAAATCATCGTGAAAAACGAAATGTCGCCAACGTTATTTACAATCTGCCAAACGTTCGCTTAGTCTTCCGCGCCTTTACTCAACCGTGTCCCGGATTTCACCCATCCCGGACTCCCCCCACGGAGAGCACAATGTCACCCACCCCATCACCCCTCAATCCTTCTCAAACGGTCGAGCGGATCCGCGAAATCATCGTAGGCCGCCATCTCGAACGTCTTGAGCAACGTGTCGCCCGCATCGAATCCGGAGGAGTCACCGCTCCGGCGGCCTCTTCCCGACTGGAGGACCGGCTGTTTGCCAACGAGGCGCAGCTCGAAGCGCTCAAGGAAAACGTCCACCGGCTCGTCGATATCACGCGGGAACAAACCGAGCTCCGGCTTTCCCAGCAGCGCGAGGAAACCCAACGGTTGGCCGCACAGATCCAGCAAGTCGCCGCGTTGAAATCCAGCGAACCCGCCGCCCCCGTGGTCCAGCAATTGGAGCGGAAAATCGGCACCTGGCTCGCCGATTGGCAAAGCTCTTTCCAAGTCCATCTCAACGACCGCGACCAACGCCTTGCCAGCCAGCTCCGCGGCGAAGTTGCGGCCCTCTGGGAGAGCACCGAATCCCAAATCACCCGTCTCGAAAGCCGGGCCGTTGACCGCGACTCCATCGAGGAACGGTTCAACCGGATCGCCCTCGCCGCACGTGCACTCGCCGAGTGCGCTTCGCCATCCACCCTTCACCCTAGCTCCGCCACACGCTCATGACCGCGGTTCTATCTCCCCTCCCCAGTCCTGCGCCCGGTCTCGCCGCGCGGATCGTGAAATCTCCGGAATGGAAACCCATTCCCTCCTCCTTTAGCGGAGCCATTTCACCGGCGCCGACGCCCCTAACGGCATTGCCGTCGTGGTCAGGCGAATCCACGCCGGTGTCCCGCGAATTTCCCACATCGTGGCCAGCTCCGTTGACGGTCCTGCCGTCACCCGCAGCCACGGCGGCTCCTGTTAGCCCGATCCCGTCCGGGATACCTTCACCGGTGCCTGTATTCTCCCCACCCGAGAAGTCCATTCCCGCAGCGACCCTTGAGGAAAAGGATTTCACTGATGACGACCTTAAAGAAGCCTTCGGACCGATCGTCGAACAAGCAGTCCGCAGTGCAGTCTATGCCAAGGAAAACGGCATCGATACTTACCTGGAACCGATGCTCCGCGCGACCATCCGTCGTGCCCTCGCCGAATATTCCCCCGCCTCGCGACCCTTTCGGGGACCCGGTGCTTTCGACCGACTCTTCTGGCTCCTTCAGGCGCTTTTCACCAGCCGCACTTACGAGGAAATCCTCTTCGAAAAAACCCACCGTTTCCAAGTGGAGGAAGTCTTCCTGCTGGATGTCGCCAGCCTCGCGCTCATTTCATTCGCAAGCTGCGATCCGGCCCGTCACTCGTCGGCCAAGCGCGTCAACAGCACCGTTCATCGGCTTGCCATGCAGCTTCGCGATGAGGACGAAAAAGTGCGCGAAACCTTCGAGCTCCCGGATCAGCGGAACGTCATTTCCCGAGCCGGCCGCTTTGTCATCCTGATGGCCGTCGTCCGCGGCCAGCCGAATGAACTCGTGCTCGCCGATCTGGAGTTTTCGCTACGCCGGATCGAAGACCGTTTCCGCGAACAATTCCAAGATCAAGGATCCGCACTGCTCCACGCCCTCCAGCCGTTCCTCGAGGATTGCCTGTTAATCCAAGCACCGGCGAGCGCGGCTTGAGAGGGCGTCTAAAACAGATCCATCACGGCTGGCAAACCCAGAAGTCGTAGTGAGGCGGATGTCCCTTGCACAGGGTCAACTCTTTCAAGTTCAGCATTTCCCCGCTTGGCAAGGTGAAGCATTTCGCCGTCGCGAGCCCGCTGGGTCCGGGCATCGGGCAATCCGGCCAGAAAACCCCAACTCCCAAAAGCAGCGGCAGAACCGCCGTGCCTCTGGCGAGTGGCAGGTTGTCACGATCAAGAAGAATCACCCGGACCTTGCGGCGCTCGGGCGTCTCATCGAGCAGTTGCTGATGAGAATCAGGCAATTGAAAGACATCGTATTTCATGGGTTTCAGGGTTCCTACTAAACTACTAAGTTTTCCCGAATTGCCTAGTTGAAAGTGCCCGATGATGAATGTTTTTAATCCATGAGGTCCGATTCCGATTTATCATGCGCGGATCTAATGAAGATGTTTCAACTATCAACGATTCAGTTTCAATGAGCTCCGTCATTCCTCGCTCTTGCGCTCGATGGTCGAGTCAAGTTGGCGAAAATATTCGGGGCGATTGGATGCGATCCGCACGGCCAAAGTTCCAGGCTGTTCTCCTGCAAGCGAGTCTGACGCAACCTTGATGAGGCAGCGGTTCCAGCCCTTTTTCAGCGGGATGCCATCGAAGGTGACCAGCTTGCGGTAGTCCGCATCCGAGGTGTTCAGCGGCTCGTGGGACTTTCCGTTCACAAAGAGGCGGCAACCGGATGAAACATAGCAGTTCATGGTGAAACGCGGCGCATCGGGACCACCGCCGAGCAGGTCATCCAGTGCACGCGGGCTGCGGATCCAGAAGCTGAAATAAGCGGCAAATGCGCCCTTGTCCGGACCGGTTTGCTTGAGATCACCGAGCATGAAACGGTCGCGGCTTGGACATGTGACAGGTTGCCAGGTAATGTTTCCGACAGGTGATCCCGTTAGAGGTTCGGCTGAAGTCTCGCCGATGAAATCTTTGGCCAGCGCCGTTTCCAGATCCGGTGCCGGGAAGCGTCCCGCGCCCAAGGCATCCACCAGCACACCCTCGCGATCAAAGGCGGCAATTCCACCACCCGTGGCGTCACCCAGTTTGATCCCCGCGCGGGTGAATAGAGTGCGCCACATTTCGTCGGCGGTGGAAGACTCGATGCGGTAGTCCAACGTGGAGATGATCAATTTCCCCTTGCCCCACGGAAGTTCGACGACGGCGGCCCCCGAGGGTTTGATCAATTTCTCATAAAGCACCACGGCAGCGCACTTGGCGTATTCGGGAGCCTCGTTGAAGAGCGACCAATCAATGTTAGATCCTTGCAGGAGGATCCTCGTGTTCGTCGGGAGCTTGCCGCCGATGCCATAGCGCATGATGAAGCGCTCCGCACCATCCTCGGCAAAATAGAGATCCGGAAGCTTGAGCGCGGAAGTCCAGGGATGGGATGGATCGGGAACGAGCGCGGTGGCCTCGCGCTTGGTCAACTCGATGCCGGACGGAAGCATCGCCGGATCCCCATCGCCCATCATCAGCATGACGACGCCACCTGACGCCTTCACCTTGTCCAATGCCGCGGAAGAGGACTCTTTGGCATCCATGATCGTGAAAGTCTGCGGACCATCGGCAACAGGAAGACCGAGGTCGATCAAGCGACGGCCCAGCGGATCGGCCTTGTTGCCGATGAATCCCACAGCGGTAATCGTGGCATCGACCGGAGCCATTTTCGTTTCCGCAGGAACATCGCGTTTACTCCAAGGACTGGCGGCAGGCTGCGGTTGGGCGAAAGCCGCTTTCACGGCATCGAACATCGGCAAGGGCTTGTAGAGTGGAAGCGCCGGATCCCAGCCGGGGTTGAGCGTATCGACATAGGGCGGAATGCGTTCGATCTGCATCCCAGGCTGTCCCTCCTGATAGGGACGGGTGAAAACAATGCCATCCTCTTTCGTTGGAAGCCTTGTGAAATCACGGTAGCCGAAATTCAAATGCTCCACTCCGAACCACGCGGTCTCACTCGCCGAGAAATACGAAAGGCGCGGGCGGGCCATCTGGACGATGTTATCATAAACATCGATGCCCAATGCCTCGCTGCGGCCCTGATAGTTTTCGAAAGCGCGGTGGCCGTTGAACTCCATCAACTGCGACGGTCTGGCGTAATAGGACCCACCAGCCTCGCCAACCATGAGGGGCTTCTCAAGATCCGGTAATGCATCGACCCGCGCCCCGTGGCCAAAGTGCTTGCTCCAGACCGGCAACCTGCCGCCGAGATCCTCATCGCCATCGCAGGAAATCCACTGTCGCGTGGGATCGAGCGTACGGGCGCGTTCGCCGAGAAGGACGAGTTTCGAATACCACTCGCTGGCTTTTTCGGCGGGGACGTTGTTCAGATGGAAAATGGCGAAGAGCTCATTTCCAAAACTCCAGCCAAAGACGCTCGGATGATTTCGATCCCGCAGAACCATGCCGTCGTAGTGCTTTTCAAACCGCTCCCAAGCGACGGGTTCCTCGAAATTGAGCGCGACGGAACTTCCGAAAAGTGCCGTTTCATCAAGGACCACGATGCCCATTTCATCGGCGAGTTCCAGATAATGCCTCGGATGGATCTGGGCATGAGGTCGCACGGCATTGCCGCCGAAGTCCTGCACCAATTTATACCATGCCCAAACATGGCGGCGGGACATGATGAGCGGACTGAACGGATGAAGCAGATCGCCAGCTAACTGGATTTTCTTTCCGTTCAGCAACAAATCCTTGCCTTGGATTTCGAACTCCCGCCAGCC
Organism: Verrucomicrobiota bacterium; assembly: GCA_040386755.1. Classification (GTDB taxonomy): domain Bacteria; phylum Verrucomicrobiota; class Verrucomicrobiia; order Verrucomicrobiales; family Akkermansiaceae; genus Luteolibacter. The sequence continues at coordinate 486,689 of JAZKEY010000003.1, forward strand.
GAAGCGGGTGGTGGAGACATCGAGGCGCTTTCCGGAGGCAGTGAGGGAAACATGGACGCCGTTGAGATTCGGCGCACCCGGAGCCCAGGTCTTCAGCTTGCCATTGACGGGCACGCTGAGTTCGATCCTCGCGGTGGCACCGGCGGCGACCGTTAGATCTCTCGCGGGGATTTCCAGAACGGTTTCCCCGTAAGCCCCCGCCGGGACAGGAGCTGTGGCGATGTCCTTTCCAGCACGGTTGATCCATGGGGTGATTCCCCCCCCGACACCCACGGTCTTCGGTTCTGCGGAATCATTTCTAACGGCGACTTCAAGGGCGAGCGTGTCGACCTTCAAGAGCGGCTTCACGAACACGTCGGCGACACGCACCGGCGGCAAAGCCCGGAGGCTCACGTCCTGCCAGATGCCAACCAGACGCGCGGTCTCCGAGCCAGTGGGATAGGGCGCGATCATTTTGGGATAGGTCTCGCTACGCTTGTTGAACAACTCGTGCGATCGCACGCCGACGAGAAGTTCATTCTCTTTTCCCATCGAGACGAGGTCCGTGACATCGAGATCAAATGGCAGGTATTTGTCGAAATGGGTGCCTGCCGTTTTACCGTTCACCTTCACCTCGCAATCCCCGGCGACCGCATCGAAATGCAGGATGATGCGACGCCCCAGCCATTCCCGCGGCACGGTGAAACCACGGCGCAGCCAGCCCATTTTCACCGTGTCCCAGGATTCCGGATAACTCGGATAAAAGATCGAGTCCGGCCAATATGGTTTATCAGTGCCTTCACCGGTGTGGCGGCCGGAGCCCCAGGTGTTCGCGTTCCACGGTGAGGGAATCTTGATGAGGGTCTTCTCCCATTCGTCCGAAAGAGAATCCGTTAGATGCGGTGGCGAACCTTGATCGGATACATGGCCATCAGGAACTTTCCGGGGCTGGAACTGCCACGAACCATTAAGCGAAACGGCATCACGGAACGGACGCTCCGCTTCGGTCACAAGCGGCGCGGAAGGAGCGAATTCACCGGCGTAGGGAACACCTGCGGCGCTTGCCAACATGGACATGAGCCACATCGAGGCAACCGCTCGCGAGGCTTTTGGAAAACCGAACATCGCGGAAATGAGCAAGTGGATGAAAGTGACCATGAGGTGCCGGTTGAAAAGTGGATCGCGGATCTACTGCGTCAGGAGTCCGGAAAATTTCAGAAATCTGCTGATTGGAAAAAGCCCAGCGAGGCATCCACCGGATGTCGCCCGGATACAACAAATTTCGTCCATCCAACCACCCTGGATCGCGTTGAGCGGCGATCATTCTACGGGAGGAGACCAACGGATCGTCCACAAAGCAGGGACAGCCGGGAGCTTTTACTGGGGGCCGGACTTGGGCACAGCCAGATCCTTGATTCCCGCGGGAGTGAAGTCGTGATCCGTCAAGGCGACTCCATGCTTGAGTTTGGAGCCGGTTAGATCGGTGCTGGAACTTTTCTGCGGGCTGCTAACAGTGAGATTGGCGGGAACGGAACGGCCGGTGTCATCCTTCGCGACGTCGCGGGTGTCGATGCGGCGGGCGACCGCGCCGGAGGGCAGGTATTTCTCGATCCGCAACGGGACGAGGCGGCGGGTGTCCACCCAGGTGCGAACGACGGAATAGCTGGATCCGCCCTTGCCGGGCTTGGATTCGAGGATCTGGCAGTTCACGCGATCCACGACTTCACTGCCGACGATGGCTTGGTTATCCCAAGCGAAGAAGTTTTCCAGGACATCGGCGTAGGAAAGATCGCTGCCAAACAAGGCCTCTTTCATCTGCGGGCCACCGAGCGCGCGGACCGTACCAGACGGATTGAACAGCGACCCGCTGGCGGCTCCGCCCGCTGATTGTTTCAAGAGCACCGCTTCGCCCATCCGCTCCTTGGGCCACAGGATCTGATAGACAACTTCGGTGGACTTGGCGGTCCTGCGCTGCTTGATCTGGAGTTGCAGCGAGAACTTCGGAGTTCCGGCGGGCGGCTTCGCATCAAGCTTCAAACGAACAAAGGACGAGCCGTCCTGTTGGAGCAAGCTGAGTTTTGCGGCGAGGTCTTTTGCGGACAGCACGGGCGCTTCGGCGGAATGCGCCGACTGGGCGACAAACGCGCAGGAGAGTATTGATAATAAGGTTTTCATCGTATGGTGATTCTGGATGTCAGCCCTGCATCGCGAGACTTGGCTTGAGCCGCGAACTGCGCCAGGCGGGGTAGAGTCCGCTAATGACGCCCACGATCACCGAGATTGCCACTGAAATCGCCATCAACCGCGGGCTGAGGTCCGGTTCCAGCAATCCGTGGATCGCAGGCAGGGTTTCGAGAATTTTCACGGCAATCGAACCGATCAATACTCCCAGGATGCCACCGAGGAACCCTAGTAACGCCGATTCCAGAAGGACCATGCGGATGATCCGGCCGCGCTTCCAGCCGATGGCGAGCAGGATGCAGATTTCCTGTTTCCGCTCGAAGACGGTCATCAGCATGGTGTTCATCACACCCAGAACGCCCACGATCACCGCCAGCAACGATGTCCCCCAACTCATCGCACTGATGAATTTGTAGGCCTGGCTGTTGCCGATGTTTTCTCCGGCGGGCAACGCCTTCGCCTCCGTGACCACTTGGTTGATCTCGGCACACAGTTTCTTGATCGACTCCTCGCTGGAACCGGGAGTGGCACGGACATCAATGACGTTGATCTGTTCTTGGCTGCCGGAAATCTCTTGATAGAGCGGGAGCGAAAGGATTACCGATCCGTTCTCGACCAGTGCTCCGCCATCAACAATACCGACGACCGTCAGTTCGCGGGCGTCGATTTGGATGGGATCGCCGATTTTTTTCACCAGCACCTCGGCGGCGTTCTGGCCGAGCACCACGACGGGCTCCATCGCGTCGTTCGGCAGCCTGCCGGATAGAACCTTGAGATTCTGCCATGAGAAACCATCCCACTCGCGGGAAGAAACGATCATCATGGAAGACGATTCGATGCTGGTGAGATCCACGAAAAGGGAACAAACCGCCGCGACTCCGGGAATTCCGGCGACGCGTTCGCGGACTGCCGCATCGAAAGGTTTCGGCGCGAGGCCGCTGCCCATGGTGCTGACGACGATGTCCGTCCCGCGCGCCTGCATCCCCTTCGACCAGCTTTGCTCGAAGCCGCGCGAGATCCCGACTAAGGCGACCACTGCGGCGATCCCGATGGATATCCCGATGAGTGTCAGTCCGGTGCGGACCGGCCGCCGGAGGAGTCCGCGGAAGATGATGGTGAAAAACGTCATGATGGCGGGTTGCTATCGGAAACCACGCGGCCATCCATCATGTGGATGATCCGCGAGGCACGGGCCGCGATGGACGGATCGTGGGTGATCAGGACCATCGTCATCTGGTGCTCTTGATGCAGACGAACGATGAGATCGAGAATGTAATGGGCGTTCTCGCTGTCGAGATTGCCGGTCGGCTCATCGGCTAACAGGACGGAAGGGTGATTGCCCAGACTGCGGGCGATGGCCACGCGCTGGCGTTCTCCACCGGAAAGTTTCGCGGGGAAATGATGGATGCGTTTGTCCAGCCCGACCGCCGACAGCAGTTCCGTCGCGCGGTGCCTGCGCTCGGCGGCGGGGCGTTCGGCTTCGAACATCGGCAGTTGCACGTTCTCCACGGCCGTGAAGGTCGGGAGCAGATGGAAGGCTTGGAAAATGATGCCGATTTCCCTCGCCCGGTAAGTCGCGGCTTCCGCGTGGCCGGGGAGCGGTTGGCCGCGGTAGTGGATCGAGCCGCTGCTGGGTTCGTCGAGCGCGCCGAGCATCTGGAGCAGCGTGGATTTCCCGCAGCCGCTGGGACCGGTGATGGCGACGAACTCGCCCTGACAGATCCGCAGATCCACGCCGCGGAGCGCCTGCACGCTGCCCTCGTCGTATTCCTTCTTCAGACCTATCAGCTCATAAACGCACGAACCGGCTGCTGGGGTGGTGCTCATGATTGTGGATTGGCCGTCCGCTTCCACTGGGCACCCACGCGGGGATCGGCCAGGGCGCGGATCAAATGCAGCATCGCGTGGCGGTAGCTGGGGAAAGGATGGATTTCATCGGGATGCTTGGGCTCAAGCTCCGGCGCCAGACGAGGCAACTCGGCATGCGGCAGGCCGACATGGAGGTGATGCAAACCGTGATAGGGTTCATGCAACAAGGTGAAGGCCACGAGCTTTCCAGTCCAGGTATTCGCGACGATGCTGCGGGTGCCGCTGTTGATCGTGCTGCCCGTCAGCCCGACGTGTTCGATGTATTTCCGCCAGCTTTGGAGGTTCGCCGCGACGAATGAAGGGATGAAAAACATCCACAGGAAATACGTCCAGATGTCGAAATACCAAACTGTGGAAACCATGGTGATCCAGACCACCACCATCAATGCGAGTTCCTGCCAGATGCGTTTCCTAACTTTCTTGCTGCGGATCGGCGAGCCCTTGCGGAGGAAGCTGCGCAGGAACAGGAACGGCACGAAAAACAGGCCGCAGGTGAGCTCCACGAAGGCGACTAACACGCGGAACCAGCGCGGCGAGGAGGTGAAAACGAAGGGCCAGAGTTCCTCGTCCCGCTCCGTGGTGAAATGCGCGTGGTGTGACTGGTGCGACGCCCGATAGAGGCTGAAGCTCATGAAACTCAACACACCTATCAGCACGCCGTCGAACTCGTTGAAGGTCCGGTTCCGCCGCAGCAGGCCATGAGACGCCTCGTGAAATCCGACTGCCGCGCCGTGCATGAGGTGGCTGATCACCAGCATCACCGGCACCGCATACCACAACGAGAGTCCGTTCCACAGGATCAGGAACATCCCGATCTCGGCGAAGAGCGCCATGATGATCACGATCTGGAAAGCCTGGCGGCTCACCCAGTGAGGCTCGTCGCCGACATCTGCTGGCAGCGTTTTCATCGAATGGCGGTCATGAGGTTGGAGGTGGCGGAAGAACGGCAGGCATCCGCGAGGGTAGTCTGATAGAGATGGTCGAGGTCCCGGACTTCCGCAAGGGATAAAAGGCCTTTTCGGAACAACCAGACGACTTCAAGGCTCTCGCCGTCGGCGGTGATCTCGCAGCCGAGGTCGAAGCGGGCGGTGCCGGTCGAGCGCATCCGCAGCTTGCTGGAAATGCGTGGCAGCACGACGTCCGGCACCGGATGGTTCTGGAGGGCGAAGCGCACGTCGAAAATCGAATGCCGGCCCACGACGCGCTCTTCTCCGATGGCGGCGGCGAGTTCGGCGAAAGGCATGGCGTTGGCGAAGCAATCCAGCGTCGTTTCCGAAACCTCCTTGAGATGATCGGAAAAACTTCGTGAAGGATCGACATGGCCGCGAATGGGAACGACACCGGCGAAGTAGCCCATCGTTTCACGGACGGAATCCTTGTTGCGGTTCGCGACAGGCGTGCCGACGAGGATGTCCTGCTTGCCCGTCGATTTCGAAAGCGTCAGTTGGAACACCGCCAGCAGTGTGCTGAAAAGCGTGGTGCCGTGGCTAACAGCGAGTACCTTGGCACCCCGGACCAGATCCGCCGGGATCGCGGAAACCCAACGCTCCAATGGCTCCGATGTTTTTTCCCTGTCCCAGATGCGGGTCGATCCGGCGAGGTGGGATTTCCAAAATGTCGCGCGACGTTCGAGCTCGGCGGGTTGCCAGACTGCCCGCTCGGCGGCGGCCCATTCGCTGTAAGTCTGGGCGACCGGCGGCAGCGAGTTTTTCAAACCCATCATCCCGACAGCCACGGTCTTGCGCAGGCCTGTTAGACCCATGACATAAGCCGTGCAAAGGTCCTGCACGAAGATTCCGAGCGACCATCCGTCGGCGATCGCATGGTGGAAAGAAAACGCCAGGACGTGGTCGTTCGCACCGCGCCGGATCATGTCCACGCGGTGGACTGGTCCTTGGAGAATGTCGAACGGCTGGCGATAGGTTTCCTGCATCACCGCTTCAAGGTCATCACCCGCTGACAACTCGCGGTATCCTAACATCGCCGCGACGGTCGAGCGGATCATCTGCAGCGGCCGCTCTTTTCCCGGCAGAAACGAAGTCCGCAACGCCTCGTGGCGATCGATGACCCGTTGGAGCGCGGCTTCGCATTGTTCATGGGTGATCGGCCCCTTGATCTCGATCACACCGCAGATGTGGTTGGCGGGATCGGCGACCGGCACCGGCGAGTTTTCCCACAATTCCCGCTGCGGCAGGGTGACCGGCTGGAGGCGGGCTTCCCCGCTTTCCAGCCACCGTTTGAATTGTGCTCTCGGGTCCTCCGGCATCAGTGAACGAGGTTTTTGCCGGCTGCGTCATCGGACTCCGACGTGCCGCCTAGCAGGAGATCGAGATCCTCGTCGGAAATCGAGTCGAGGTCGATTTCCTCGGTGCTGGTGGCGGCTTCGGCTACCACCGGTTTGGCCGGACCGTCGGCATCGGTGCCCATTTGCTCGGCGATCAACGTCGCGATCTGGCCGATGGTCCGTGCCCGCATCAGGCTGGTCGGCGGAAGAGCGACTCCGATGGAGCTTTCCAGCATCGTCTCGATTTCCACGCCCATCAATGAGTCAAGGCCGAGGTCGGTTAGAGGCTGGTCTTCGCGGAGGCTGTCCGGTTTGACCCGCAGCACCGATCCGACGACCTCGCGCACGGCTTCGCCGATGACGCCATTGCGATCCTCCGCCGAAGCGGCTTGGATTCTGGCACGCCAGTCGCTGCCGCCACCGCCGGCTTCCTGCGTTTCGACGCCTGCGGCGAAAATGCGTTCGACCAACGGGTTGTCCTGCATGCCGCGGAACGATTGACGCCATTTCGCCCAGTCCACGCGGATTGCTGACATCTGGGTGGAGTGACCGGTGAGGAAGGACTCCATCAACGAGGTGACTTCGGCAGGTGTCAGCGCGCCGGTGCCTTGGCGGGCGAGGAACTCGGCGACCCGCTCGTTTCTAGCGACGTAACCTTCGCCGCCTAACACACCCCAGTTGATCGCCAACGCGGGAAGTCCCAGCGCGCGGCGATGGTGGGCGAGTGAGTCGAGGAAGGCATTCGCCGCCGCATAGTTACCCTGCGCCGGGTTGCCGAAGATGCTCGAAACGGATGAGAACATCACGAAGCAATCGAGGTCCAGGGCCTTCGTGTTTTCATGGAGCAGCCAGGCACCGTGCGCCTTCGGAGCCATCACCACGCGCAAGCGCTCGGCGGTTAGAGCGGAGAGTGGCGCGTCGTCGATGACCATCGCGAGGTGGAAAACCCCCTTGAGCGCGGGGATTTCGGAAACGAGGCGTTTCACGTCGTCCGGCGAACCGATGTCCGCTTTTGCAACCGAGATCTTGATGCCTTGAGCTTCGAGTTTCGCCACGAACTCGACGGCCTCCGGCGTGGATGCGCCACTACGGCTGCTGAGGACGAGATGGCGTGCGCCGCACTCGACGAGCCACTCGGCGAGCACCCGGCCGAATCCGCCGAGACCACCCGTGATCAGATAGGCTCCGTCCGGTTTGATCGAGAACGCGGGCAAAGGCGGCTCGCCTTTGCGAAGGATGAACGATTCGGCGAATCCAACGACGACTTTCCCAGTGTGTTTGCCACCGGCCATGAGCCTGAATGCGGCGTCGATCCGGCTCGCGGGGAACGAGCGGAACGGCAGCGGAGTGAGCGAGCCTTTTTCTACCAGGCCGGCGATTTCCGCCATCAGGTCGCGCGTTTGCTGCTCGTCGCCCGCGAAGATCGCGTCCATGGCGATGACGTGGAACGAGGAGTTCCGGCGCAGTCCCCACAGGGGGATGCGGGAGTTCATGTAAATGTCGCGCTTGCCGATTTCAAGGAAACGACCGGACTCGGCGAGGCAGGAGAGACCCATCGGGATCGCTTCGGCAGCGAGCGCATTGAGGACGACGTCCACGCCGCGGCCGTTGGTGAGCTCCATGACGGATTCGGCGAAATCGCCGCGGCGGGAGTCGATGACATGCTTGACGCCGAGCGTTTTGAGCAAGGCACGCTTGGTCGGACTTCCGGCGGAAGCGATGACATCGGCACCTAAGTGATGGGCGATCTGGATGGCCGCCATCCCGACCCCACCGGCACCGGCATGGACGAGAATGCTCTCGCCAGCTTTCATCCGGGCGACGTTGTTCAGTGCATACCACGCCGTCATGAAGACGACCGGCAGCGTCGCCGCTTCCTCATAGGAAAGATTGTCCGGCATTTTCCGAACATCGGCGGCGCGGGCCAGCGTGTGGGTCGCGAGACCGAAAACCGCTAGACCAAATGCCTTATCTCCAACAGCCAGATGGGTGACGCCTTCGCCAACCGCGATCACTTCGCCCGCCACTTCGTCGCCGAAGATCCGCGCGTCGGCGGTTTCGGCGGGGTAGAGCGCGAGCGCCTTGAGCACGTCGCGGAAGTTCATGCCGGCGGCTTTCACGTGGATGAGCACTTCGCCGGGAGCGCATGATGGCAGTTCGAATGGAGTGAAACGCAAGCTGTCGAGCAGACCACGCTCGCGGGACTCGAGACGCAGCGGCACCGAGGCATCGAGGCGTTGCTCGTGGTTTTCAAATCCACGGGTGATGCGTTGGACATAGCGGGCCTCGCCGCGGAGGGCGACTTCGCGCTCGGTATCCGCGTGGAGCAGTTCGCTCCACAGCAGGCCGCGATCGTTAGAAGATGCTTCGCGCGGCAGGTCGATGCCGCGGCAGGCGAAATTCGGATGCTCGCCGAGGATGACCCGGAAAATTCCGATAGACGGCGCTTGGGCGACGGCGGTGGCTCCCATGCCGACGCCCGCCGGTTGTGCGCCGCGGGTGACGAGATCGATCCGCAGTTTGGCGACAGCCATGGTTTCCTCCAGTGCGTGAGTTAGATGAAGCAGCGAGTCGATGCCCATCAGTGCGTCGTCGGTTTCTTCATCCAGCGCCCACAGCCAGACGATGCGTTCCGGCGGAGTAACTTTCAGCAGGGCAGCGAAAAGTTGTTTCCAATCTTCCGGCTCGTCATCGCGAACCGTGAAACTGTCAGCACTTGTGGCGGCGAATTTCTCACCCCGGCGCACGATGCGGCAGTTCGAACCTGCGGCGGTGACCTGCGCGGCGATCTCATTTCCGAGTCCGGATTTATCCGCGAAAATGACCCACGACGCCTCGATCGGGAGATCCGGCACAGGCGTTTCCGCGACGACCTGTCCCGCCTTCCGGCCAAGAAGGCCGACTTGTCCTTCGCCTTCGGGCCCTTGGAGACCGGGCATCGAAATGGTTTCGGCGAACCCGGCTTGCTTCATCGCGGACTCCCATTGGTCGCGTTGCATCAGCGGTTGATCCGGGCGCAGATCGCGGTCGGTGAGATGCCACCAACCTTGCGTTAGACCGAAAACCGACTCGGTCCAAAGCTGCGGCGTGGCGACGTCCATAAACATCAGCGTTCCGCCGGGACCGAGCAGTTCGTGGAGCATTTTCAGCGTCTCGCGGACATCGGCGACGGCGTGAATGACGTTGGTACCGACGATAAAATCATAACTGCCGGGCTCGAAATCCTGATCGACCGACGGCTTTTCGAGGTCGAGCACCTTGTATTCCACCTCGGGGAAGGCCGCGAGTTTTTGGTTAGCCGCGGAGAAGAATCCGGCGGAAACGTCGGTGAAGGTGTAGCTGTGGATTCCGCGATCCAGCAGTGGCAGGACTTGAGCGGCGAGACCGGCGGTGCCGGCACCCACTTCGAGAATCCGCAGTCCGCGGCCCTCGGGCAGGTTGCGCGCGGCTTCCTGCACGGCGCAGCCGATGCTGGCCATCCAGTGGCTGGAGAAAAGTCCGTCGCCGTAGAAATGATCCAACAGATCCGCGTTGGTGCCGCCGAAGAGGACCTGCACGGCGTCTTTTTCGCCGCGGATGATCGCGCCAAATTCTCCGCAACTGGATGCGCAGAGCAACGCTTCCGGCAGATGGCCGGGATGTCCGGTTAGGAAATCATGCAGGTTTTCCTGGGATGCGTCCGCCAGCTTGGCAAAATCCGATGTCGGAATGTATTTATCGCCACTTGCGGTGAGCAGGCCGCGCTTGGCGAGTTTGTCCATCAGGCGGCCGAAAACCGTTAGCATCGGTTTGGCGACGCCGAGCGACTCTGCGGAAAACTCACCGCTGACGCCCATGTCGCGAAGTCCGCTGGCGATGAGCGCCGCGGCCAGGGTATCCTCGGAAGCCATCACGGATTCGAGTTCGGCACGACCGCGCAGGGCGATGACTTCCTCCAGCGCCTTGCTTGCGACATCCCGGATCTGAGCCAATGGAATCGGTTGTTGGGCTGATGGTGCGACGGTCGGCGCGGTGCGCTCCCAATCGACGTTATAAACCAAATCGCGGCTGCCACCGGAAGTTCCGGCGCGGCGCACGTTGGACATGCTGACGGCGCGGAAACCATCCACCAACACGCACGGACGGCCGGATTCGTCGTAGAGACCGATGCGGCCTTCGATCAACTCCTCATTGAAATGCATCACCTTCGCGCGGACTTGCGTGGAAGCCCCCGGCGAACGCAGGAACAGGATCCTCGCGAAACGCACGGGCAGTTTCATCTTCGCCTTGCGGTCCTCGACTGTCTTGGCACCCGCGGAAAACACCTGCAATGCGCCGTCCAACAGAACCGGATGCAGCGCATATTCCGACGCACGGGATTCAATCGCTTCCGATAGAGAAACCCGGCCCGCTGATTTCCCGGCACCGGCGGCCAGTTCGCGGATCGGCTTGAACTCGTCGCCGTAGCGGAGTCCGAGATCGCTCATGTGGCCGTAAAACGCGCCGACTCCTTCCGATTCCAAATCGGCATCCGCCGCTTCGAGCGCACTATTTCCGAACGTCGATTCCGTCCGCTCGCTGCGCATCGAGCCGATGACGTGCACCGACCATGACGCGGCTTGGTCGAACTTGCTTTGAATGGTGAAGGTGCGTTCGGCGGGCTCGTAAGTGAGTTCCATCATCAATGCCGAAGCTGGCTCCGGCAGAATGAGCGGGCGGCGGATCTCGAAATCCTCGATCGCGAACGGCCGTCCTTCGAACAACTGCAATCCGGCTTCCAGCGCCATTTCCACAAAGCCGGCGGCCGGGAAAATGATGTGCGTGTCCACCTTGTGATCCTTGAGGAAAGCCATGTGACGGCCATCGAGGCGCGTCGTCCATGTCGGCGTGGCGCGAGGCTGGCGGGAATCCAGCAGCCCCTTGCCACCGGATCCAAGTCGCGCTTCGCGCAGTTCGCTGCACTCGTGCCACCAGCGGGCGCGGTCAAACGGATAGGCAGGCAGCGTGAGGATTTCACGCGATGGAGTCATCGCGGAAAAATCGAGAACCACCCCACCCCGGTGCAGCTCCAGGGCGGCTTCCAGATAGGACTCGTGCTCGCGATCGCGGCGGGTGGACGCCGTCACCTGGCCCTTGAGACCACGCGCAGTTAGACACTCGGTGATCGACATCGAAAGCGCCGGGTGCGAGCTGATTTCCAACCAGACATCGACTCCGAAGTCCGCCACCGCATTGACGGCTTTGACAAACTGGACCGACTGGCGGATTCCCCTGCCCCAATGCGCGGCGACGCAATCTTTGCCCGCGCAGCGCTCGCCGGTCACGGTGCTGAAGAACGGCAGCGTCTCCTCCTGCGGCGAGATATCGGATAGATCCTTGTTCAGGCGATCCGCGGCCGGCTGCATCATCGCGTGGTGATACGGATGGTCCACGCGCACGAAGCGGGCGAAAATATTCTGTGGCTCAAGTTCGGCGCGGATCGCCTCAAGCGAGGATTTCACCCCGGCCAGAGTCAGCGAGCGCGGGCCGTTGAACGCCGCGATGCTCACCGTCGTGTCGTGGCGGGCGATCACCGCTTCCGCTTCTTCTTCCGACAAACTCACTGCAAGCATCGTTCCTTCACCACGGGCGCATTCATTCATGAAACGAGCGCGCAGCACGATCACCCGCGCGGCTTCCTCCAAAGGCAGAATCCCGGCGACGCAAGCCGCCGCCACTTCGCCGACGCTGTGGCCAACGACGGCGGCCGGCTCGACGCCGAGCGATTTCCAAAGTGCCACCAGGGCGAGTTGCATCGCGAAAATCGCCGGTTGGGCGATCTCGGTCTGTTGAATTTTCGAGTCCGCTTCCTCGCGATTGAGTTCTTCTAGCAGCGAAAAGCTCGCATACGGACGCATCGCCGCCTCGCAGGCCTCCATCACCTCGCGGAACACCGGCTCGTTGCGCATCAGCTCGCGGCCCATGCCCCACCACTGCGGGCCTTGGCCGCTCATGACGAAACCAATGCGCGGCGCGAATTCCGGACGAGGTGTGAACGACGCGCGGCCCTTGCCGACGGTCGATCCGGCGGCGAACTCGCGCAGCTCTTCGGTGAGTTCGGTTGACGAACTCGCGACGACGGTTAGACGGTGTGCGTGATGGTTGCGGCGTGCGCCGAGCGTGTAAGTGAGTTTCGGCAGAACGGGCGAAGTTCCATTTCCCAGTTCATGCGACTCGATCCAGTCGCCCAGGCGCGCGGCGGTGGCTTTGAGCGCGTCCTCGGAGCGGGCGGAAATCACCAGCGGCCACGAGCGGTTCATCGGGAAATTTTCGGCACCCTTGGGAGCTGCGGCAGGCGGCTCTGCTAGAATCACGTGGGCGTTCGCACCACCGAAGCCGAACGAGTTCACTCCAGCAATCCGGCGTCCGGTGGACCCGGAAAAAGTCTCCAGCTTCGTGGGAACGCGCAGTTTCAAGCCCGGCATGTCGATGTGCGGGCTCGGGTTTTCGAAATGGAGGCTTGGTGGAATTTGCCCGCGCTTCAGGACAAGCATGCCCTTGATCAGACCGACCACACCGGCCGCGGTTTCCAAGTGGCCGAGATTGGTTTTCACCGAGCCGATCGGTAACGCCGTTTCACGTTCGCCGCAGAGAGCATCTGCTAGAGCGATGGCTTCGATGGGATCGCCCACCGCAGTGCCGGTGCCGTGTGCTTCGACGAAATCCACATCCGCTGGGGCGATGCCGGCATCGGCGCAGGCGTCGCGGACGAGTTGCGTCTGGGCTTCGGTGCTGGGGAGGGAAATTCCGTTCGTATGGCCGTCCTGATTCAGCGCCGAGCCGAGGATCACACCTTGGATCGGATCGCCATCGGCGATGGCTTGGGAAAGCGGTTTCAAGAGGACGATTCCCGCACCTTCGCCACGGACAAATCCGTTAGCTTCTGCCGCGAACGCCTTGCACTTGCCGTCCGGCGAGAGCATGCCCGCTTGGGAAAAGCCGATGAAGCCGTCCGGTGTGATGATCACCGTCACGCCACCCGCCATCGCCATTTTGCAACGGCCGGCGCGCAACGACTCGCATGCAAGATGCACGGCGGTCAGCGCGGAAGAACACGCGGTGTCCATCGACAAGCTCGGACCTGATAGATTGAAACAATACGAAATCCGGTTGGCCGCGATGCTGTGCGCGCTGCCGGTCGGCGAGTGAGCGCTGATGCCCTTGCGGTCCGTGCCGCCGCCCTGGATGTTCTGATAGTCATTGTGGGAAACCCCCATGAACACCCCGATGTCCGTCCCTTTTTCAAAGTCCAGCACCTGTCCGGCGTCTTCGATGGCTTCCCACGCGGTTTCCAGCAGGAGCCGTTGCTGGGGATCGATGTAAGGAGCCTCGCGTGGCGAAATCCCGAAAAACTGCGGATCGAAGAGGTCGATCTGATCGAGGAAGCCACCGCGCTTGGCGATGGACTTGCCGGCCAAGCCGGGCTCCGAATCGTAGAAGCGTTCCACGTTCCAGCGGTCGGAGGGGACTTCGGACACAGCATCGCGCCCTTCTTCGAGCAATTTCCAGAAAGATTCGGCGTCATTGACACCGCCGGGAAAGCGGCAGCCGATCCCGATGATGGCGATATCCTCCCTGCCGGTTTCTTTCTGGTTTACGTCTGAAGACACTAAGGGTGAATGAGTCGGGGACTGGAGTCGGGACATGATCGAGAGTCAGATTCTAAGTGGATGGCAAAGCGGTAAGATCGAAACAGAAGGGATTTACGAGTTCCTTCTGGCTCTCTCCCGGTGACGATTGTTTCCGGGTCCCATCGTTTCCGACGTTTTCGGTGCTGTAAGTGGTGAAGTCAAAAACTTTTTCGGAAACGCCGGAGTCACTTCAGCTCGATTCCTGCCAAGTTTTCCGGCGTTTGAAATGATCGCCCCAAAGTCGTAAATCGATTCAATTTCGGGTGATCGGATTCCTCCGAATAAATTGAGATAGCGATTGCCAAACCGATTGCCTGAATTAGTACAGGAGGTCATGTGCGGAATAGCAGGCGTGATAGATTTGGCCGGAAGGCGGGCGGTGCCCGAAGGCGTGGTGGAGCGGATGTCGCGGGCATTGGTTCACCGGGGACCGGATGAGGAAGGTTTCCTGCGTCGACCGGGGATTACACTTGCTTCGAGGCGGCTGAGCATCGTCGGACTGGCGGACGGCCAGCAGCCGATGTGCAACGAGGACGAGAGCGTATTCACGGTTTTCAACGGCGAGCTTTTCGATCATCCCGAAAAACGAGTGGAACTGGCGGCGCGGGGGCATCGACTCCACACCCATTGCGACACGGAAATCATTCCGCACATGTGGGAGGAATTCCAGGAAGGCATGTTCGAGCGGCTACGCGGGCAGTTCGCCATCGCGTTGTATGATGTGAAACGGCATCAGTTGACGCTGGGCCGCGACCGTTTCGGGATCAGTCCGCTTTATTGGACACGGCAGGGCGACTGGCTGCTGTTCGCCTCGGAAATCAAAGGCCTGCTCGCTTCCGGCATGGTGACGCCCAAGGCCGACCTGCTAGGAATCGACCAGATTTTCTCGTTCGCCGCCATGCCGGGGCCGGTGACGTGTTTCGAGGGAGTGAAACTGCTGACCAAGGGGCACTACCTGCAGATCACACCAACGAACGAAGGCACGTCCGAGCCGGTCGTCAGCGACCGCACCTACTGGAAGATGGACTTCCCGAACCAAGGCGACGAAAACCCGGAAACCGACCCGCGCAAGCTGGTGGACGAGTTGGAGGACCTCCTGCTCAAGGCCGTGGACCGGCGGCTGCGGGCCGATGTCCCGGTGGGCGCGTACTTATCAGGCGGACTCGACTCCAGCATGATCGTGGCAATGGCCTGCAAACTCAAAGGCCCCGCGATCAACACCTACACCGTCCGCGTGGACGATCCCGCGCTCGACGAACTCAGCGGGGCGAACCAATCCGCCAAACACATCGGCACCAAGCCACCCATCGTGCAGGATTTCCGCCCGGACCACGCGCTGGATATGTATCCGCAGCTCATCCAGGCGGCCGAGGCACCGGTGATCGACACGTCATGCGCGGCATTGCTGATGCTGGCCAAACGGGTTCAGGCAAACGGCCAGAAGGTCGTTCTAACCGGCGAAGGCGCGGACGAATGGCTGGCGGGCTATCCGTGGTACAAGATCGCGAAAA
The DNA here is from genome assembly GCA_040386755.1 of Verrucomicrobiota bacterium. Classification (GTDB taxonomy): domain Bacteria; phylum Verrucomicrobiota; class Verrucomicrobiia; order Verrucomicrobiales; family Akkermansiaceae; genus Luteolibacter. Next base: position 502,162 of record JAZKEY010000003.1, read on the forward strand.
TCATGAATGCACTCGACAGCATTCCCGGCTTTCCTTTGAGCAGCATCGCCCGTCGCGGCTTCCTGCGACTCAACAAGGTTCCCCAATACTCGCGCGACTATCGGGAGGACCTCGAACGCTCCGTCGGGGGGCCGAATGCATGGATCGACTCCTATGGCGTGCTCGGGCTTTCGAAACTCCGGCTCTACTCCGGGGAAATGCTGAAAGTCCGCGAGCAAGCGCGCCCATGGGCAAGTCTCGGGATCGACCTGGAACGCGCGAAACACTGGGCACCGCTCAATCGCAGTCTGTGGGTCGGCGCGCGCGTGACGCTGGCCGGACATTTGCTCCAGGCCAAGGGCGACCGGGTCGCGATGCACTCTTCAGTCGAGGCGCGCTATCCGTTTCTCGATGAGGACGTTTTCGATTTCACCGCCAAGCTTCATCCGAGTTGGAAATTGAAAGGATTCCGCGACAAGCACCTGCTGCGGTTGGTCGCCGAGCGCTGGTTGCCAAAAGAGATCGCGCAACGGAGCAAGGTCATCTTCCGCGCGCCGCTGGACAGCTTCCACATCGATCCGGCACCGAAGTTCGTCGATGAGTTGTTGAGCGAGGAATCGCTGCGCAAAACCGGTTATTTCGATGTCGCCGCTGTGCAGCACTGGCGCAAGGCTTTCCGGCAGTTGCGGGTCCGTTCCGTGCCGCGGCTCTCCATGGAAATGGGCCTCGCCGCGGTCGTCGCCACCCAGCTCTGGCATCACACGTTCATCGACGGCTCACTTGCCGACCTCCCCACGTGGCAGCCTAACGGAAATATCGGCTGAGGGACCGCGCCACCACCCGTCACTTCACCCGCTTCCTCCAAGCCGGGTAGTCTTTTTCCAACAATGCCCGCGGCCATACGCCATACCAAGCATAGCCATTGCGGCGTTCCGTGCCGATTTCGGCGAGTGTGGATTTCGGGACGCCGTCACGGTCGCAGAAGAAGGGCTTGCCGCTCTTCAGATCGTAAAAGCGCGCCCACAGCGGCGGAGCGGCCGGATCGGAAACAACGGTTAGATCAATCCCCTTCTCCAACCGGATACCCTTTAGTTTGGCGGACTCTAACCAGGCGACGGCTCCTTCGACAGCGGCGACGACTTCTGGGCCGGGAGAATCGAGACTCATGAGCAGCCGGGTGATGCCGACCGATTCGGACCCGCTGAAAGAGGCGGGCTCGAAGGCGCGGGCGGGACGCGGGCTGTAATCGAGTTCGTCGTGCTGGGCGCACCAGACGGTCGGTTTGCCATCAACCCGGATCTGGCATTTGAGAATGCACGCGATGCCTTTTTCAAACGCCTCCCCCGCTGCCTTGCGGTCGGCGGAGGGGACGAATTGATAGATGTCGGAGCGCTGGACATCGCGGAGGAATTCCAACAGCCGGACCATCGCGCCGTCGTTGAAAGTGATGTGCCGGTGATACTGTTTGCCAGGCGGATCGAACTGCGGCCAACCGCCGGTGGGATACTGCGCCTTGAGGATGTAGGCGAGGCCTTTGGTGAATGCGGCACGGTCCGATTCTCCGTTCGCGACGTTGATACAGCGGGCGAGGAAACGGAGTTCGCCAGTGGTGGCTCCGTTGTCGAAAGTGGGCTTGAGTTTTTTCCGGGCGCCGGTGTAGGGCGCGTCCACGGTGTCGGTGTTCTTCGGCCAGCCGCCGGAATCGGACTGATAGGAAACGATATTGGCGGCGATGCGCCGGCCATCGGGCGAGGCAAACCATTCATCGGACTTTTTCAGATAGTCCGCCGCCCCTCCACCGGCGGCAAGCGGGCTGAGCAGGCTCAGGATGATTGTCAGGACAATCGCGCGGTGAAGACCGGGGGGGGACCCGTCCGTCATGGATATCTGCATGGGGGGAATCATGATTCATGGGCACCATGGAGTTGAAGGAATCATTCGGGTTATTTCAACTACCTCATGACGACGGATTCATCCAACGCCGAGTATCGCTCCCCAGCACAGCCCAAGTGGCGCCTCCCGCCGCGGCGGGATCATCGATGGAAACATGCAGGTGAACAAAAAAACCACCCCGGTCATGGGGTGGCTCTCACGATGAAAAGGGCGGCGATTCGAAGCCCGTGGCAAAGCCGGCTTATGGGGGTAACAAGCTGAAATTGTCGATGCTGATTTCTCCCCGCCGCACAGCCTTAGAAATCGCGAAGCCGGTGAGTTGGATGCGGAAGCGCCCGCTGGTGGGGTCGATTTTCCAATCCGCGTTGACGTTCTTTTTCCCGCTGCCGTTGCCGTTAGGAGCGAAGGTTCCGACGGGGATCCACGAGTACCCCTCTTTGGTGACGGGAGAGGCGGAAAACGTCATCAGTTTGGTTCTCTTGCTGTAGGAAACCTTGATGGCTCCCTTCGGCACACCTCCATTCAGCGTGAGCGGTTTGGCATTGCCCCTGGCGCCGTTGTTGTAAAACCCGGCGTCGATGCCGGATGAGCCGAAGAAATTCACATAGAGGCGATCACCCGAGTCCTGTTCGTTCGCCAAGATGAAACCGGGAGACGCCTGGACACCATGTCCCGACTTGATGGAGTTGCTGAGTTCCAGGATCATTTCCCAGTTCTCATACATCCCCGGCTGACTGGCCTGCAGTTCCATGTTGATATAGTCGTTCTGGGTGGGTGGGGCCGACACGAGGAAGTTGAGTTTTCCATTCGATTGGGAGAACCGTCCCTTGCCGATCTTCGGAAACAGATACCAGCGGGTCTTGTCCAATTTTGACGCTTGGAAATCCTCGGTGATCGGGGTGAGGGCCAGACAATTTCCAGTTAGAACAGCGGCCGCCGTCAGGAGGAATACGATAGGATTCGTTTTCATGTTGTTTGGGGGTTGGGGGTGATGCCTTACCATGGGCAGTGGCGATCCTATTCGCCCGTCGATGGCGGACAAGCACCCTTTTCACATTGGCGGCTTCAATTTTCCGCGCGTTGCCAAACAGTGCCACAATGCAATGCCCTCACAGACTTGATGCGTTTTGCACGGGGCGATGGGTTCATCCAAAGCGCCGCAGTCCATGCGGCCTATTTCAGGTCGGCGTCGAAGGCAATGGTTTGACCGGGGACAAGGTGGCCGCTTTGGATAGTTAGAACCGGGACGGCACCACCGCTGGGGATGTCGAAGGTGGCGCTTTTGCCGGGGGCGAGGAGCTTGAGCGAGGCAGTGGCGCGGACGCCGTTGACAGCGACGAAGGCATCCCGATAGATCGGGGCGATGCCGGTGTTGGACACGGTGATACGGGATTTTTCCGCATTGGCGAAGAACGCGGTGATGCGGAATTTATAACCGCAGGCGAGGCCGGCCTGTTTGATGCGGGCCATGGGTTGAAACTCCGGCTGGTCGTTTCCGATCATGTAGCTGATGTGGAAGGCCTTTGCGGATTGCTCGAAGGAGATGCCGTGAGGGCCGTTAGGCGCGAGGGCGGTTTTCTGGTCGTGATCGGTGTAGTAGCTGAATTCGCCACCGGCGGGTTCGCGGCGGTAGCGGCGGCGGTCCATGGCGTTCCAGTTAGGTTCGTTTTCCCTGGCGTGCTGTTTGCAGAGGAACGAGTCGTCAAAAACGCCGAACGGAAGTTTGAGAAGGGCATCGTTTCCCGAGATGGGGCTGACTCTTTTGTCAACGGCATCGACAGAGATACTCCAGGGGGTGTCGTTGTAAGTGCCGGCGAGGTGGTTGAGGAACTCGGTTTGGAAGGCCTTGTCGGGGAAAGTTTCGCCGAGTTTGAAAGGGCCGTCGTAGATGTGATACTCCGCCCACAGGCCGAAGCCGGTTTGAACGAAGGCGAGACGCGGGTCGCGATCATAACGGCCGGCGAAACGGGTGTGGAATTCCTTCACGAAACGCTTGAGCTCGGGATGCGACCAATCGGGAAAGCCGGTGGGCTTGTTTTCACTGGTTCCCTGGGTCTCGTGGTAATCAGGCAACGCCTTGATATAGGCGGGCACGGCGGTTTGCTTGCCCGGATAGGTGAAGTAGAAGCGCAGGATGGCCTGATGGCCGCGGCGGGAAATGGCGTTGAGCTTTTTCTCAACGGCGGCCCACTGATAGGCGCTGCGCTGGCTGACGACATCCGAGTAGCGCATGTAGGAATACTCGAGCTGGATGGCGTCGGTGCGGTTGTCATCCGAGTCGTCCCAGAGGACGATGCCGGTCATCGGCTGGACTTGGGTGATGGAGCTTCGGAGCGGGATGGCTTGCAGCGGAAGTTCCTCGGCGGTCAATCGTGTGGCGAGCAAGAGGACGACGAGGAGGGATTTCATGGTTGAAGGCTGGAGGGATTTTGACGGATTCCCATGCGAAACTGGGAAAAGGCGGAAATTTTCCATTCGCCGGGTGGCGGAGCTGTGATTCATTTGCCGGAGCTTTTATGATATCAGAATTGATCGACCTCCTTCGCCGCCGGGTAGCCATCATCGCCGACCACTCTTGGCGGGATCGCGATGCCGCGGGGCATTTGGAGGGGTTGAAGGCGGTGTCGGAGGAGATTTCCGCATGGACGGCGGCGCACCGGACGGAGGTGGACGCGCAGCTCCGGCACTACCTCGGAAACGCGAGCTATCAGAAGGCGCTGGCGCATCTGGAGGCGCTGAAGCAGGATTTGTAAGGTATTTGAAAATTCTTTTCAAGGAACCCAGCGAGGGCTACGTATCCCCCGACACATGAAATTGCTTTTAAATCTCTGCGGGATGGGCGTGGCCGGCTTTTTGGGATACTCGCTGGAGCCGAACCTGCGATTCCAACTCACTGGCGAGTCGCCGGGCAAGGCGGAGATGGCCCAAAACGGCAAAGTCGTCCTGCAAATGGGCGGCGAAGGATCGGAGCGGATCGATTTGGAGAGCCTGACTCCGGAGCAATTGCCTGCGAAAATTTTGATCAACACGGATGTGGAAGTGGCCGACGCCGGATCTGGAATCACGATGAACATCAAGGCGGGGAACCGGGTGAAGCTGGTCCGCATCGAAGGGGCGAATGCGGTGGTGAGCCCGGGTGAGGGTTCCTATGTCGGAAAGATCCCGGTGATGGACACGGATCTGCTGAAGCAGCTTTCTGAAAATCCTCCGACGTCAGGGACCCAACCGGATCCAACGCCCGCTCCGGAGCCTGTCACTCCGACCACCGGTGAGTCCGCAGAGCCACCCGTGATGCCCGAGCCACCACCGGTTCCGGAACCCGCACCGACCCCAGAGCCAGCACCGACTCCTGAGCCAGCCCCCCTACCGGATCCCGTGCCCGCCATGGAACCCGCTCCACCGGACCAGCCCGCTGTGGCGGAAACCGGCACCGGCGATGCGGTGAAAATCATGCAGGAGAGCATCAAGGCCGCGCAGATCAAGGAGTTCAAATTTGACCAAGTAACCGAATGGAAAGCCGGCGAACCCGAAACCGTGGAGGGCGAAAGCTTCCAAACCGGAACCGCTCTTTATAAAGCGGTCACCTTCCTCGGCGAAAAGACCATCGAGGCCAAGGCGTTCATCAAAGGCGGCAAAGTCACCCGTTGGATATGGCCGAGAAGCGGCATGGAAATCAAGTAAGCGGGCGGTTGGGAACGGAGAACCCGGTCACGGAAATTTTCTCTCGCAAACCCTTGCCAGCGTCCGGGTGGTGGGTTAACTCCCCGCCCCTATGGCAACCTATCGTGTGCTGGTTTCTGACCCCATTTCGGAAAAGGGCGTGGACGCTCTTCGCTCGTCTCCTGAAATTTCCGTGGATGTGAATACCGGCCTCAAGCCGGAAGAACTTCTCAAGATCATCGGTGACTATCACGGTCTCGTGGTGCGTTCCGAAACGAAGGTGACAGCCGCTGTTTTCGCCGCGGCCACGAATCTGAAAGCCATCGGTCGTGCCGGTGTCGGTGTGGACAACATCGACCGCGCCGCCGCCACCGACCACGGCGTGGTGGTGATGAATACGCCGAGCGGCAACACGATTTCCACCGCGGAGCATGCATTCGCGTTGATGCTCTCGTTGGCCAGAAACATCGGACAAGCGCATAGCTCGATGATTTCCGGACGCTGGGACCGCAAGACGCTGCAAGGTGTGGAAATGTGCGGCAAGCGCCTCGCCATTCTCGGCATGGGCCGGATCGGCACGGAGTTTGCCAAGCGCGCCCAGGCCTTCGGCATGACGGTCGTCGCCTATGATCCTTTCCTCACCGCCGCCCGTGCGCAATCGCTCAAGGTCGAGCTCGCGGAAAGCGCTGCCGAAGCCCTCACGGGAGCCGACGTGGTCACGCTCCACATCCCTCTAACACCGGAAACGCAGCACATCCTCAACGCCGAGCGCATCGCCCTGATGAATCCCGGCGCGCTGGTCGTCAACTGCGCCCGCGGCGGTCTGGTTGACGAAGCGGCGGCCAAGGCATCGATCGACGCCGGCCATCTCGGCGGCATCGCGCTCGATGTCTATGAAGTCGAGCCACCGCCCGCCGATTTCCCGTTGTTCAGCGCCAAGAAAGCCGTCTTCACCCCCCACCTCGGAGCGTCCACTGCGGAAGCCCAGGAAAACGTCGGCATCGAAGTCGCCCATCAGGTGAAGAATTTCCTAACGACCGGCGAGATCGTCAACGCGGTGAACATGCCCAACCTCGACAGCCGCACGCTCGAAAGTGTCGGACCTTATCTGGATCTGGCGGATTCGCTCGGCAAGCTGCTATCGAAAATCGCCCCCGCCCAATGCGATGGCATCCGTGTTTCCTACCTCGGCCCGGTTTCCGAACTGGATACCGAACTCATCACCCGCAAAGTGCTGACCGGTTATCTATCAGCCGCCCATCACGAAGCGCAGGTGAACCTGATCAACGCCCCGGCGATCGCCAAGGCACACGGCATCAATGTGAGCAAATCCACCGCCGCGCTGGCCACCAACTGCACCGAGCTGATCGAGGTTTCCGCCATCAAGGGCGACGAGGTCTGCACCGTGGCCGGAACCTTCTTCGGCAAGTCGGCCCGTATCGTCCACATCGCCGGCCACTACGTGGAAACGAACCCAACGGGTAAATTCCTGTTCGTCGAAAACGACGACCGCCCCGGCATCGTCGGCACCATCGGAACCTCCCTCGGCGGGGCCTCCGTCAACATCGCGAACATGGCCCTGAGCCGCACCAGCGATCACAAGCGGGCCGTCACCGTGATCGAAGTCGATACCGAGCCACCGGCGGAACTCCTTGAAAAACTGCGGTCCACGGCCGGCATCATCCGGGTGCTCAGTTTCGAGCTGTAAAAAATTACCGATTCCTGAAAAATCCATTGCCAACCCCCAGCCAGATTACTTAACTACTCCCAGCATGAAAAAACTCCTCGTCATCGCTACCACCTTTGCCGCTCTCAGCGGTTTTGTTGCCGCCGATATCCAAGCGCCTCCCGGTTCCACCTACACGTCCGCACGCAAGCTGGGCCGGGCCATCGATAACATCTTCTACGGATTCATGGAAATTCCGGAGCAAATGACCCGCAAAAACGACCAATACGGTCGCAAGGCATTGGGCTACGGAGTCGCCGATGGTTCCAGCCGCGCGTTGCGTCGTCTGGGCTATGGCTTCTACGAACTCTTCACCTTCACCTGCCCGACCTATCGCGGCACCTTCAAGCCACCTTACGAGCGTTGCGGCGAAGACAACCGGATCCAGATGAACCCGCACGACGGACTCTCCGAATTCCCGCCTGAACTCGGTGCCGATGGCGGCTGGAGCTTCACCCGCACTCAGAAATACTGAGTCGGAACGAAGTGTCTCTTATTTTCAAAACCGCCAGTGGTTCTTCTGCTGGCGGTTTTTTGTGTCCCGAGGGAGCTGGGTTTCGGCTGGCCAGTCCGGTAAATGGCTGAAGCCAGCGCTCGATCCCCCTAAAAAAAGCGGGCGCGGACCGCTTCAACGATCCGCGCCCGAGATAGCACATTTTTCCCCCCAAAGCTCCGGTTGGCTTGGCTCGGTGTGTGATCGGCTTCCCCCCGGAGACCGATCTGACCTGAACTCAGTTGCCCGGAACAGGATATGTTGGAAAGGTTTTCAGTTCACCGAGGTGCGCTGTCGCCTTTCGTTGGATGTAAGATGAACCGGAAATTACGGTTTTGGAAGCTATTTGGGGTCCCGATTCCGGTCAGGTGGTCCCATTTCCGGACATACCGGCCACTGGTGAAGGAAACTCAGGATTAAGGGGTGCGGCTCCGCATTTTCCAAACGGGTTCTTTGGGCTTCCATGTCGAAGCCGGGAGTTCGTCGTCAAATTCCGACCGTTGCCCGATCCCTCGCAGCAATCCGCTGATTTCTTTCGCTTCGTGCAGTAACTCGACCATGCGTTCCGCAGTGAGACCGGGTTGTTTGAGTTCGGCCTTCACCGCCGCATCGCGCCGCTGGAGGACGGTTCCCGAGAGCAAGGCCAAGGCCTGCTCCGCCGCCTGCATCCCATCAACGGTGACGCCTTCCAGGCTGGAAGTTTCATGGGCCAACGCCAGCCGGTCCGATTCTGATAGGCCACCGAGAAACGCATTCACCGCCGCATTCGACGCCGGGTCCGGAGCCGATCCGAGAATGGTTTCCAACAGCGGGATTCCTTCCAACCAGCGGTTGGCCTCATGGAGCGTTTCGAATTGCTCTCCGAGATACCGCTGTGCCGGTCCGGACGACAGCGCGAGATGGCACAGAAACGCCACGATCCGGTGAAGCCGCGTCGGCTCGGCGGGAGGCGCGTCTTCAGCCGGCCCGCTGGCTTTGTCAGCATAAGCACGCTTCGGTTGAGTCTTGGCCTTGGCGATGGCATCACGCAGCGATTTGGTCGAAGTCTGGAGATGGACCGCGACGATGTTGAGCTGGTTGTCCTGAACCGCGAAATCGGTGATCAGGGACAGCATTTCCGCGCAATCGTTCAGTGCCTTCGCCCGTACTGTTGGAGAATCGAAAAGTCCGCTGGCCTTCGCCCGTTCGAGTTTGAAATCAAAGAACTCCTTCGCGTTAGAGAGCAATTTGCGAAACGCATCCTCGCCGTGTGCCTTGAGGAACGTGTCCGGATCATCCCCTGTCGGCATCTCCACCACGCGTACTCCGAGACCCTCCGGCGCAAGCTGCCGATAGGCTTTTTCCACTGCCTCCAATCCGGCATTGTCGGCATCGTAACAGATCAAGACATTGCCCGTATAGCGCTTCAGGAGTCTGGCATGTTCGCTGGTACACGCCGTCCCGGAGGTGGCGATGGCATGGGTGAATCCGAATTCATGGCAGCAAATCGCATCAAGCTGCCCTTCGCAAAGCAGTGCCGCTTTCTCGGCGAGGATGGATTTTTTCGCCCGGTCCAGTGCGAAGAACACCCGGGATTTCTTGTAAATCGCGGTTTCGGGCGAGTTGATATATTTCCCGCTGTTCTTGTTCTCGCGGAGCTGGCGTGCGGTGAACGCGATGACATCCCCGATCTCGTTTCTGATGGGAAACATCAGCCGGTCCTGAAATCTAACGTAAAGTCCCGACCTCGGATTGTCGTCGTGCTGAAGTTTGGCGATTCCGGATTCAATCAGCTCGCGGCCGGTGTATTTCCGCGACTTCGCCCAATCCAGGAAAACGCGCGGATTGTCCGGCATCCAGCCAATGGCCCAGTTCGCCGCCATCGCGCTGCCAAAGCCGCGCGATTTCATGTAATCCCGGGCATGCTGCGCCGCCGGGTTCTTCATCAACTGCTCATGGAAAAACGCGGTGGCCTCGCGATGGATGTCCAACAGTTTTCCCCGCGACCGGCGCGACTCGTCCGCTTTTGGATCGGATGCTTCCTCGCTGATCATCACCCCGGCCCGCGACGCGAGTTTCCGCACGGCTTCGGTGAATGTAAGGTTCTCATGGTCCCGCACGAACGAAATCGCGTCGCCGCCTACCCCGCAACCATGGCATTTGAAGCGTTGCGTCGAGGGCGTTACATAAAACGATGGCGTCTTCTCATGGTGAAAAGGGCAGTTCGCCTTGAAAGCCGAGCCCGATCTTTTCAATTGGATGTAGGAACTGATCAAATCGACGATGTCCGTCGCTTCGAGCACTTTCTCAACACTTTCTTTTGGAATCTGGGCCACGGGCTTGCTACGCGAAAGACTAGGCAGCCCCGGGCGGTCCGTCGAAGCCGGAATTTTAAAATCCATTCACAAACACTGAATTACTTGCCAATCGTCATCGGGAACATTAATTCTCCCGCCCGGCCGCGACCACGCGGCCATTTCCTCGGAAAGCATGCTTAGCTCAGTGGTAGAGCACATCCTTCACACGGATGGGGTCGCAGGTTCGAACCCTGCAGCGTGCACCATCCGACCTTGCGAATCCAAGTCGTGATTCTGCAATACTCCGATTGGAGAACTGTCCGGTTTCCGCCCAAAACCCACAATCGAGGGTATTGATCCGCTCTGATTCCGGCGATACGTTAATTGACGGCTTCCTGCTCAAACCCACGTGATGTTCCGGCCTGCAAAAATTCTATCGCTTGCCTTTTGGCTGCTTGCCTCCGGCCACCTGTTTGCGGCGTTCGGCCTGACTGCCACGACCGATTTCTACACGATCGATACAGGCGCGAATCTCGTCTTTAAAGTCCGGCGCACCGACAACGGCTCCAGCACCCAATCCGCGGGTGACATCTCGAGCATGGTTTATAACAGCGTCGAGTATCAAAACATCTCGCGCGGCTCGCAGCTCAACTCCGGCTTCGACTTTCTCTACACCGGCGTCTCCGCCGTCTCCGTGGATGCGGCGGTGGTCAACACCGACTTCATCAAGGTCACCGTCGTCGCGGGAAATCTCACCCATTACTACCTGGCGAGAAACGGCGAACCGAACATCGTCATGGCGACGCATTTCACGACGGAGCCGGATACGCTCGGACTCTGCCGTTACATCGTCCGCATCCCCGCCGCCCTGTTGCCGAACGGCCCGGTTCCCTCCGACATCCGCAACAACACGGGTTCGATCGAATCCGCCGATATTTTCGGCATGGCCGATGGCACGACACGATCGAAACATTATTCCAACATGCGACTCAAGGATTGGTCCTACATCGGCGCTACCGGCACCAATGTGGGTATGTGGATGCTCCGCAGCAACCACGAGGGCGACTCCGGCGGGCCTTTCTACCGCAGCCTCCTGATGCAGACCGGCACCGATCAGGAAATCACCTACATCATCAATTACGGCGAGGCCCAGACGGAGGCCTTCCGCACGAATATCCTCAACGGCCCCTACGTCCTGTCCTTCACCAACGGCTCCGCACCGACCACTCCCGACACCTCGTGGGTGGCGAACATAGGCCTAACCGGTTTCGTCCCTCCCACGGCTCGCGGCGGTGTTTCCGCGACCGGCATCACCGGGCGCGATGCCACCTATCCGTTCACGGTCGGCTTCGCCAATGCCACGGCGCAGTATTGGACCGATGCAGCCGCAGGCAGCGGGGCGTTCACGAAAACCGACATGCTGCCCGGCACCTACATGATGAAGGTCTATAAGAAGGAACTCGCGGTTTATTCCGCCGAAGTAACTGTTTCCGCCGGAGCAACGAACGCACTCGGGTCCCTAACCATCGCCGCGGATCCCAGCACCATTGCTCCTCTGTGGCGGATTGGAAATTGGGACGGCACTCCTAACGAATTCATCAACGGCGACAAGATCACCACCATGCACCCGTCCGACGTGCGGATGGCATCGTGGAATCCCGGCCCCTACGTCATCGGCAGTTCCACTCCGGCGACCGGCATGCCCTGCTACCAGTGGAAGGACGTCAATGGCAGCCAGGCAATCCAGTTCAAGCTGACTGCCGGGCAATTGGTGGCCAGCACCATCCGAATCGGCCTGACCTGCGCTTATGAAGGAGCGCGGCCGAAAATTTCGGTGAATGCCTACAACTCCGCCAACCCCTCCCCTTCGACCCAACCGGACACGCGGACCCTGACCGTCGGCACCTACCGCGGGAACAACGTCATCTACACTTTCGCCGTGCCTGCCAACGCCTTCGTCCTAGGGACCAACACGTTATGGGTCACTCCGATCAGCGGGTCGGGCGCGACCGGCTTCCTCAGTGCGGGCTACAGCATCGACAGCATCGATTTCTATCAAGGCGCGGCGCAAACGCTGTCACTTCCGGCAGCGCCGGCCAATCCCGTCGCCACCGGGACCAATGGCCAGATCCACGTGAGTTGGAATGCGGTGGGCAGCGCCACCGGCTACATCTTGCAACGCGCCCCCGTCAGCGGCGGACCTTACGTCACCGTGGCCAGCGGGATAGCCACCAGTTACACCGACACCGCCGTCACCAACGGCACGACTTACTACTACACCGTCCGTGGTTCGAACAGCAGTGGCACCGGCGATTCCTCCGCTGAAACCCACGCCACCGCCGGCGGGCTGGTGGCGTGGTACAAGTTAGAAGGAAATTCCCAAGACGCCAGCGGCAACGACAACCACGGCACGGCCAACTTCGTGACCTATCCGATCGACGGAGCAGGTGCACAAACCGGCCTTTTCAACGGCAGCACCTCCCACATCGTCATCCCCCGTTCGATTCAGGACGACTTCACCGTCGCGTTGTGGATGAAGGCCACCGGCACCGGTGGCGCTGGCACCCAGTGGTGGTCCGGTGACGGCATGGTCGATGGCGAGGTTTCCGGCTCCGCTGCCGACTGGGGACTGTCGTTGCTCAATGGCAAGGTCGCCTTTGGTATCGGTACCACCGACACGACCTTCGCCTCGACTTCGAACGTTAACAACGGACAGTGGCACCACATCGCCGCCACCCGGAAAAGCACTGGCGGAGCGATCCAGATCTTCGTAAATGGCATCCTGCAAACCACCGGCACCGGTCCTGCGGGTCCGCGCACGGCACCGCCATCCCTGCGCATCGGCAGCTTACAAACCGGCGCGGCGGCGGGATTTTTCAATGGTGGCATTGATGGCGTCCGCCTCTACAACAAGGTCCTAACTGCTGCCGAGATCGCCGTTATCTCCAGCGCGGGATTGCAAGCGCCTGCTGCACCCGACGGATTGACGGCGACTGCCGCTAGCGGCAGCCAGATCGATCTCGCGTGGAATGCCTCCCCCACCGCCGTCAGCTACACCGTGAAACGCTCCACGGCCAGCGGCGGTCCCTACGCCGAGATCGCCTCCGGCCTAACATCCATCAACTTCAGCAACACTTCCCTAACGACAGGCCTGCCGTACTATTATGTCGTCAGCGCAACCAGCGCCAACGGCGAAGGAGCGGACTCCGCGCAAGCCAGCGCCACCCCGCTCGCTCCCCCGCCGGTTGTCCACCTGCGCTTCGATGAAAGCAACGGCACCGTCGCGACGGATTCTTCCGGCAACGGCTGGAACGGCACACTCGCCAACGGCCCTTTGTGGAGTCCTAACGGAAAAATCAACAACGCCGCCGCCCTCGATGGTGCCAATGACCACCTCACCCTGCCCCCGAACCTCGTCGGCAGCCTGAATGATTTCACCATGGCCGCATGGGTGAAATGGAACGGAGGCAACGATTGGCAGCGCGCCTTCGACTTCGGCACGGGCACCACGAATTATCTTTTTTTCTCTCCCAGAACCTTCTTTGGCAACTCGCGCTTCGCCATTCGTACGCCCGCCGTTCCCGAGCAGTTCATCGACGGTCCACCCTTCGCCACGGGCGTTTGGACCCACGTCGCCATCACCCTTTCCGGCAGCACCGGTATACTCTACATCAACGGCAGCGCCGTCGGCACCAAAACGGACATGACTCTCAATCCCTCCAGCCTCGGCAACACCGCTAACAACTATCTCGGCAAATCCCAGTTCGCCGCCGATGCCCACCTCAACGGCTCGCTCGACGAATTCCAGATCCACAACCGCTCCCTGGGCGCTGCGGAGATCCTGGCTCTCGCCACCCCTCCCGCAGCACCCACGGGGCTGATCGCCACTGCGGGAAATGCCCAGGTCGCCCTTGCTTGGAATGCCACCGCCGGAGCGTCCGGCTATCAGATCAAACGCGCGACCATGAGCGGCGGCCCCTATACGTCACTCGTCTCCCATCACATCAGCACCGCTTATATCGACACTTCTGTGACCAACGGCAGCATCTATTTTTACGCCATCACCTCCGTCGTTTCCGTGGCCGAAAGCGCCCGCTCCACCGAGGCAACCGCCACCCCGCTCTCAGCTGTCCAGATTTGGCGGCTTGCGAATTTCGGCACCATCGGGAACACCGGCAATGCCGCCGATGCCTCGGATCCCGATGGCGACGGCACCCTGAATGAAACCGAATTCCGCCTCGGCCTCGATCCGAAAAACGGCAACTCCTCCTTCAAGGCTACCGGCACACGCACTCCCTCCGGCTTCGTGCTCCACTGGCCATTCGCTGTCGGCCTGACATTCCAGATCCGCCGTGGCGCGACACTGGTTGGCAACGGAGAACTCATCGGCACGGTCAATGGCGCGGGAACCTTCACCGACACCACTCCTCCGCCGGGAACAGCGTTTTACCGCATCGTCCTGATGCCCTGAAGTGGGAAAGGACCAAAAAGCTGCTGGATTCCCCGGCGCTTTCGCCTCTCAGTCTGTGGCAGACGCCATGTTTGTCATTTCCATCGCCGCACTGAAGAGAAACACCGCCATTTTACGCCAAGTGAAGGAAGCCGCCGGCTGCCACCTGGTGCTGGCGCTCAAGGGATTTTCCTGTTGGAAGGCGTTTCCCTATCTCCGCAATGATCTGGACGGCTGCTGCGCGTCGGGGCTGTGGGAGGGATTGCTGGCGCGGGACTATTTCAAGAAACATGTGGTGACCTACTCTCCCGCTTACGATGAAAACGACGTGGCGGAGCTGTGCGAATTCACGGATCATCTCGATTTCAACTCGCTGTCGCAGTGGTTCCGCTTCCGCGAAATGGTGATGGCGCATCCGCGTTTCAAAAGCGGCAAGCTGCTCTGCGGACTGCGCGTGAATCCGGAATGCTCGACCGGAGAAACGCCGATTTACGATCCCTGCGTCGCGGGATCGCGGCTCGGCATCACGGCGGAGCAACTCGAAGGCGCCGATCTAACTGGATTGTCCGGACTCCATTTCCACACCCTCTGCGAACAGGATTCCGATGACCTCGAAACCACGCTGGCGGCGGTGGACGGGAGATTCGGGCACCTGCTTCGTTTGCCCCAGTTCAAGTATCTCAACATGGGCGGCGGTCACTGGATCACTAAGCCGTTCTATGATCGAGAGCGATTGATCCGGCTGGTCCGCGAAGCCAAGGAGAAATACCATGTTGATGTCTGGTTAGAGCCAGGCGAGGCGATCGCGATCCACACCGGCGTGCTGCGGGCGACCGTGATGGATGTCTTCGAATCCGCCGGACACCGGCTCGCGATTCTATCTATTTCCGCGACGGCGCACATGCCGGACGTGATGGAAATGCCCTATCGCCCGGATGTCTTCCTCGTCGATACCGCACCCGCCGATGGAAAGCCGGCCGTGACTTTCCCTGGCGAGAACTATCACCCTGCGGGCGATTCCGGCGAGTGGCTCTACCGCCTCGGTGGGCCGACTTGTCTGGCAGGCGATGTGGTGGGCGATTTCTCCTTCCCCCGCGAGCTCAAAGTCGGCGATACGCTGGTCTTCGACGA
The DNA here is from genome assembly GCA_040386755.1 of Verrucomicrobiota bacterium. Lineage (GTDB taxonomy): Bacteria > Verrucomicrobiota > Verrucomicrobiia > Verrucomicrobiales > Akkermansiaceae > Luteolibacter. Next base: position 517,770 of record JAZKEY010000003.1, read on the forward strand.
CATGGCGCACTACACGATGGTGAAGACGACGATCTTCAACGGAGTGAAACATCCGGCCATCGCCTTGCAACATGAGGACGGGATGCTGGAGATCATCCGCGAATTCGGCTACGAGGATTTCCGGAACCGGCTCGCCTGACGTGAAAACCGGTGAGGAGGATGGGATTTTGAATTGCGTTAGGGCTGGAGAAAGTGAGGATGTGCCCCATCCGAATCCTGGATCCGGTGCTCTCGTCTTTATCCAATCCAATCCCCGATTGTCATGAATCCCAATCCCGCACAGTCCCTTCCCGTCGAAGTCATCCCGAATTCCGCCCGGTTGCGCACGTCGCTGCGCGTCCCGCCCGTGGCCCGTTTGTTGCTGGCGGGGGCGCTATTTTTCACGTTGTCGGTGGTGGCGCAGGCCGGTTGGTTCGATTCGAAACCGGATTACACGAACTACGACGTGCCGCTCTACAAGCAGATCACCAACCGGATCAAGGTGAAGATCCTGGCACGGCTGGGTGAAGGCCGGAACACGCGGGACCGCTATTTCATCATTCCTTTCGCCTATCAGAACAAAGGCAATGACCCGGGGTATTCGCACTCGTTCATGACGGTGATCCGGGTGCTCCCGGATCGTCAGCAGGTCAAGCTCACCAAAGGGATTTCGAAGCGGACCTACAAGGACCGGGAGTTCCAGGCGTTCAACATCAGCTGGCTGCCGCATGATTTCGGGACCGATCCGAACCTCTGCGTTTTCAAGGGATTCGGCGCGCGCCTGTTTCCCACCTGGAACCAATGCCCGGTGTCGCCGGGGAGGAGCTTCACCCTGGAGGAGACGATCCAGCTGGGGGTGAATGTGAAAAACGCCGTGTGCATGTGGGGACCCTACGAGATCAGCAAGGAGGGCTTCGATCTGGGCGTGAAGCGCCTGCGCCTGCTCGAAGGGGGGACGATCAAATATCGCGCCGATGACCGCCTGACCCGCAGGGACCGGACCGCGATCAATTGCTTCCACGCGATGGCAGGGATCTACGAGCTGTTTCCCAACGGCGGACTCTTCGGAAGCGGCATCAACATGTGGGGAATCAACGGCACGTCGAGAGTGTTGATCGAATACAATGCGATCGCAGGTCCCAAAGGAATGCTGCTGGAGCCGGTGGATGAGAAAAAGGACCGCTACGGCTTTGTTTACTCACCCAAGCGGGACGCCCGCTGTTACAATCCCGTCAAGGAGTCGTCGGCCTATCAGAAGTAGTCCGGCAGAGGAGCGGTCGTCGCGGGATTAGGGAAGTTTCGCCAGCGCTTCTTTTCCACGCTGCTTCATTTCCACGTCATCCTTCTCGGTGTTGCCCATGGCCAGTCCCTTTTTCAGGCAGCGCCGGGCGTTGGCATGATCCTCCATCTGGGCATAGGTGATGCCCAACTCGATGTGATGCCTTAGGCGGCGCGGATTGATCGCGATGGCCTTCTCGAAGCAGGAGACGGACTGGGCGTTGGTGCCGGTGGGCAGCTTGCCGTAGACCATTTCCCCGAGGGAGCGCTTCAGTCCGGTGACATTGGCAAGCGACTGGTGCCAGCGGCCTAACACATGCCAGGCGGAATCATTGCGCGGGTCGAGCTTGATGGCGCGGTCGGCGGCGGCCTTGATTTTCGGGGAAGCCTCGACCTGTTCCTTTTTCCCCTGATAGGCCGCCATCTTGCCATAGGTGATGGCCGGGGAAAGCTGGGCTTCGGAATCCTTCGGTCCTAGCGCCGCCGCCTTCTGCCCGTAGGCCAGGGCGATGGCGCCGAGCCGGAGCTTTTCATCGACGTTCTTGGCATCGGCCATGAGATGACGGTATTGGCGGGCGATGCGAAGGAGGATGCGGATGTTTTGCGGTTCGAGTTTCTCGGCCGGGAGATAGCTCTTGAGGGCATCCCCGGCCTTGAACGAGGCATCGGAGACATCGCCCTTGGCCATGAGTTCGGATGCGGTTTCCGCATGGCACGTTAGAGCGAACGCGGAAGCGACGGCGAAGATGAGTGAAATGGGTTTCATGATCTTGAAGGATTGCATCAGGGTTTCGATGAGATTATACGGCCCGCGTTGAGGAGTTCCGCCTCGCTGAGGCGCGGACCGACGAGCTGAAGGCTGGTGACGGGGGTGACTTTGCCCTCCGGAGGAAGATCGATCGGAATCGCCAGTGCGGGATTTCCAGCGAAATTCACTCCGACGGTGTTCTGGGACTCGAAAACAAGCCACTCAAAAACAATCGCGGAGCCGAACCAAGGAAACTTGGGCGGCAGGGTCTTGAGCGTGGGGGTGGCAATGAAATCCACTTTCTGGAAAACCCGACGGAGCTCCCGCTGCCAGGCGGCCTTGCGCTTCACCGCGTCCTTGTAACCGAGAGAATGGGCGATCCCTCCCCTGCCGATCACCAGTCGTGTCGTGGAGTCGATTTGCGAGGTGTTGGTGTATTTTTCGTCGTTCAACCAAGCGTCACCGAGGGCGATGGTCCTGCCGTCGGCTTCGGCCTTTTCCCATTTGTCTTTGAAGCGATCATCGAGTTTGACGACCTTGAATCCTTTGGCCGTGAGCGCCTCGTCGATGGCCTTATCGATCTGAGGATCAGTTCCGGCGATGTAGAGCCGCCCGATGCGGATCTGTCTGGCGGACGGCTTGGCGGCAACGGCTTGTTGATATTCAGAGCGGAACCCCCGTTTCAGCAAATCCATCCCTTCCACGAGGTGGGGAATGTCTGCCGCCATCGGGCCGACGGTGTCGAGATGCTTGGGTGAAATCGGAAACACACCCTTGGTCGAAACAAGGCCGAAGGTGGTTTTCAAGCCGTAGATGCCGCAGCACGCGGCGGGCACCCGGATCGATCCGCCGGTGTCCGAACCGAAGGCAACGTCCGCCCAGCCGCTGGAAACCGCGACCGCCGAGCCGCTGGAAGAACCGCCCGGAATGGCCTTGTGCTTGCCATCCCAGCGATTGACCGGAGTGCCGAAGTAAGTGTTCCTGCCGGACACGGTGACGGCGAATTCGGTGAGGGTGGTTTTCCCGACGATCTGTACATTCCGCTCGCGGGCGATGGCGAGACACGGGGCATCCCGCTTGGCCGGTGGGGTATTCAAGGCGAGAAATTCCGAACCGGCGGAGGTGACGTAGCCCTTCATGTCGATGTTGTCCTTGACCGCCAGCCGCAATCCACCGCTGCCCTCAGGCGGCGGCCAATAGCGGATGAACCCGTGATTGCGCGTGGATTTCCGCTGCTCCGGCGGAAGGGAGCAACCACCGAGCAGGGTGGCCAGCAGGAGTCCTGATAAAGCGATTTTGGCGGAACGAGGGTGGCATCGGTTCATGGAATAGGTGGCACCGTCGTTCAGGACACCCTTCCTGCAAGTTGAATTTCCCCCGGGTCCGGAGCAATTGCCCGAAGAGAACCTCTCCCAGTCCGGACCACCGGATGAGAACGGAGTTCCCAGTCTCCTCTCTCCTTCGTCAGGGGCTCACTTCCAGATGCATGAAGCGCTTGACTGAATCCGCCATCGGTTCGTCTTCCCTGATCCGCTAGGTTTGGATGCCTCCTGATGAGGAAACCAATAGCGGAGCATTTTCCAAAGGGACCCAGGTTTTCAAATCACCGCTTCCCATGCACCGGAATTCGAGCCCGCTGTCTTCCGCGATGTCGTATTCGTAGGCCAGCCAGGTCTGACCAGCTTCCATTAGAATTACGGGACGGATCGGAGGCTGGGCATTCGCCACGGACGGGTCGGTTCCCAGCAGGACTTCGATAGCGTTTGAAACTCCGTCGCGATCCGGATCGGCATTGAAACCCGTGAGCGCTGGATTGCCATGGCCTTCATAGATACCGCCTGTTGCCGCAAGTTCGATTCTCACCGCTTCATCGTTCGACTCGATCACGTTGAGGATGGTGACGGGATACACCGCGGACGATGACAGCGCCGGAGTGCCGCTGTCGGTCGCGATGACTTGAAGCTGATAGATCGGCCGGGCTTCGTAGTCGAGCAGGCCGGACGCACGGATCTCTCCCGTCACCGGATTGATCACGAAGGCATTGCCGATGTTTCCACTGCCGAGGCTATAACTAAGGGTCTGGCCGACGTTAGGATCGGTGGCGGATGCAGTCCCGACGGCGATGCCTGCGACGCTGTTTTCGATGACAGATAGGGCGGGTGCGGCGCCAAAAACCGGGACCTTGTTGACCAGGTTGGAGAACATCACCTTCTGCAAGGTGGCGAGATTCAGCAATTCGCCTTCGACCACCGGAGTCCCCCAATTGATACCGTCCTGGCTGGAATAGAACCGGTAATTTTTGATCCGTCCGTTGCTGTTGCCATCCTGACGGGGAAGAGCACTGAAACCGTGGAAGGTCCGGCCTGCCCCCATATCGATGATCAGCTCGTGGGGAAACGGAGGCGTCCCGATGCTGAAGGCGCTGTGCCAGAAAGTTCCGGTCTGGTTGTCGATCGTCCGGCTGGCGGGGGTGGTCGGCTCCTCGGTGGAGGCGGTGGCCTGCCAACCGCTGCGACTGATCGGCTGACCGGCGGCATCCAACAGGTTGAACTCCGCCAAAGTCGTGAAGGTCTGGGTAGGATTCTGAGAGGAAAGCGATGCCAGTTTCACATAACGGTTGGACGACGAATCCAGATAGACCGTCTGCAGGCTGGCGCTGTTCGCGAACGAGCCTTCGGCCACTGCGGCAGTCCAACTGATTCCATCGTCACTGAAATGGAAGCTGAACGCCCTGATCCGGCCATTGCCGCTTCCATCCTGGCGAGGCAGGCTGGTGAAGCCGTAGATGGATCGGGCAACGCCCAGATCAATGACCAGCTCATGCGGAAATGGAGTCGATCCACCGTTGTATTTGGTGTGCCAGAAAGTCCCTGTCGAGTTGTCGATCGTGCGAATGGCCCTGCCGTTTTCCAAAATCGTCTCCTCGGACGAAGCCGTGGCCACCCATCCCGTCCGGTCCATCGGCAGGTAATCGGCATCCAACAGATTGAAATCCGCCATGCTGCTGAAGGATTGTCCGTTGTGGGACGAATGAGAAATCAGTTTCACATAGCGATGCGCGAAGGAATCAAAAATCGTCCAGTCGATATCCATCGAAGAGGAACGACCCGACGCATCGTGGACGCCGATCCGCGCGGTGAAAGTGCCCGTGCTTGACGGAGCACCGGAGATGATGCCCGTCGAGGGGTCAATTTCCAGACCGCTTGGCAAAGCGAGTCCGGACCACGTGAATGGCCCCTGCCCGGTGGCTGTTAGCGTGACCGAAAGACTGCGGTGGATCGGGTGAGCCAGCGGAGGCTGGCCAGCGATCACCGGTGCCGCACCTGCGTCTGAGGCGGGCGCTTCCAGCTCCAGATCATCGATCGATTTCAGATACTCGACCAGTTGGGCGATTTCCACCGGGCTGCGATGAAAGAGCGCTCCATGCTTTCCAGACAGATCCTTGCCGACAAGCACATCGGTCAGCGTGGCCGCCGATCCATCGTGCAAGTAGGGAGCGGATTTCCAGACACCCCGCAAGGTCGGCGTATCGAGGCCATCGAGCGTCAGCCCCAACCGCATGCCGGATGCGCTCGTTAGAGTTCCGACATCGTGCCTGGCAAAACCCGAGCTGTCGGAAAACGCCGTGCCACCATGACAAGACGCGCAGTTCTCTTGTCGGAAGATCTCACGGCCAACCACCGCACCTGGTGTCAGGCCTCCACCGGCTGCCCGGCGGGGACTCACGCCCGATTTTGTTAGAGATCCGATATAAGAGGCCAGCGCGTCGAGATCGGCTGAAAGTCCGGCTTTGCTTTCTCCCAAAGACAACGAGCGCGAGCCTTGGTGGAAATCCGTGTCGCTCAGAATTCCGCCCCCCTGTGAGAACACACGGATCTGTCCTTCGAAATCCTGCGATTCATCGAAATTCCCCGTCCAATGGACGGCTCCGTGGCCGAGGCCCCGGCCATTCAGATCGATCGTGTTCCGGAGACCTTCTCCCAGATTCGTGAAATCCCAGACCCGTCCGTCGTGGCCGCCGTCGAGGTGGCAGCTTGCGCAGCTCATGTATCCTTCCTGCGCCAGGCGGGGATCGGTGGTATCGTAGAAAATCTGCTTTCCGCGCAATACGGCAGGCGCGAGGGCTTCGGTGGAAACCGTCGGAATTTTCGCGATCTGCGGCGCTGTTCCGCAAACAGCCCCGCAGGCCACCGTCGAGCGGAAGACCGTCACGGACCGATCCATGAAGTTATGGATGTAGATGCGTGTGCCGTCTGCATTGACGGCCAGACCATCCGGAGCCAGTCCGCCGGATTCGAACGTGTAGTTGCTCGACGGGTTGTAGGCATCGGCCGCCCAGACGGTCGAGGAACCGCTGGTGGTGAAGAACACCATGTTGCCTAACGGACTGTAGGCGGCGGCGGTGGCGAAATCGCTGTTGTCGAAATCCAGCGTATTAGCCGGAATCTCGGTCCGTGTGGCGGGATCGAGATTGGCTGCCATCGAACGGACGGAATGCTCGAAGGTTAACGGTTGACCGTCCCGATTCAGTCCGCGGAAGATATTGTCCTTCTTGGAGGGAACGAACGCCTGGCTGTAATCCGGTGAGATCGTCACCGCAGCCAGATAGTTGGGAATTCCCCGGCCGCTCTGCAATCCGTCGCTTTGCATAACCGGTGATAGCGGCACCACAGGTTGTGCGGTGAACGTTGCCAGTTCGACCGGCACCAACACCCCACCCTCATCCGGCGAAATGAATCGGGAAACCCAAAGCGTGCCGCGCACCGGATCGAGTGAAAGGTTTCTCGGCCATGGTCCCACCGGAATCCTTGCCAGAATCTGACCGGTGGATTCGCTGATTTTCGCGACCTCGCCAAGTGATTCCAACGCCACGTAAACGAAACCTGCGTCAGGGTCGGCGACCAGTCCGTGGGGCTGCGATCCGCGGGGAAGTTCATGGGTGCTGGTCACGGCTCCAGTGGCACGGTTGATCACACTGAGAGACGCCGAGTTCTTGTTAGCAACCCAAAGCCTGTCCTGCGATCCAAAAGCGACCGCCACCGGATGATCCCCCACCGCGGTCTCGTGAATCCTTACTAACAACTCGGTGTCGATCCCGGAGACGGAATCGTTGTCCGGATTGACGTTCCAAACCACCGTGCGGTCGGGATCCGCCAGAATCGTGGATTGGACCTTGGGCTTTTGAGCGGGAATCACTCCGTGCACGACCTGCACGCCATTGATCGACGGCGAGTAGGTCGTCCCTGCGATACGGGTCCGAACTGACAGTGAGAGGTTTCCTTTGAGGCTATAGTTGTGCGCCGCCGCCGTCGCGGCGGAGAAGGCGGTATCCCCGCTGCCATCTCCGAAATTCCACGAGTGCTCCAACGCCAGGCCGTTCGTGTTCGTCACCGTCAATGCGAGCTGCGCCTGCTGTCCGACCGCAACAGGTGTGGTCGGTTGAATGACCACCTTAAAATCAGTTAGCTGGCTACCGGTGGAAAAACGGCTCACCAATGTATCGGAGGCCACCGAATTTCCCACCTGGTCCTTAACCCCGCCTGCCTTCAGCACCACGTCGTAGGTGGAGTTCAATTCCAGTGGTGCGTCTGGCGCGAAGTTCACGATTCCCATCATCACCGAGTAGGTTCCCGCCACCAGCGAGCCGGTCTCCAGCTTTCTAACTTCCACGGTGGAGCTGGTCACGGATTTCGGATCCACCCAATCCGAGAAGGAAATCCCAATGCGCGAAAGCACGTTTTGCCCGACCGCTCCATCCGCCGGAGAAGTGAACAATGGAAGTGGTGGCGAGGAGTCATTTCCAGGCCCCGAAATACCGATCATGATCTTGCGGTCGTTGTTATGGTCGCTGCACACGGCCAACAGGTTTCCGAGCGGATTGAGGAACGCGTGGTCATCGATCAGGCCGGAGTCCACCCTGGAGACGAAACTCGCGGTATTTCCGCTCAAATGCCATCGCGTGCCTCCCGGGTAGTGGCCGACGAAGAGATCGCCATCCTTGCCGAATCCATACTCGGGCCGGTCGAACACGGGAGTGGCGAGAATGGTCTCAACGACGTTGGAAGGATCCGTAAAATCATATCGCGCCAGTGGAGATGACGCATTGTAGAAAGAGGATCCGTAAACGAAACCATTGTAGCTGAAGGGCCCGCCAAACGCGCCGGTCTGCACGGGAGTCGCCGGATTGGAGATGTCGAAAACACGGGCTTGAAACTGGTTCTGGGTATCGGCCTCGCACAGGATGAGCATATTTCCGATCGGCCACGCAGCGCGCAGGGTGACGTTTCCCAGCGCCGCACGGCTGATGTGAGCCACTTGGACAGGGTTGGCGATATCACTGGTATTGATGACATAGAGTCCCTGTGCCCCGGTGGGAGCGAACAGGTAACGACTCCCCTGCCATCCCGGAGCAAACGAATAGCCGTCGTAGTTGCTCGGATTGGTAACTCCGGAAAACGAATAGCGCGAAATGATCTCCGGTTTGGTGGCCGGATCCTCATCATAGAGTGGCGCGGCATTGAAAAGACAGTATCCCGCCGATCCATTGCGCCGTTCGGAAATCATGAACAGATCACCCGATGCCGGCAGGTGATGCAGCTCGGCCCAGTCACCGACATAATGCGGTCCTCCCGGAGTGTGATAACGCGCGTTGTCGTTTCTCGAATCGAAAACATTCACCGGATTCGAGGGATCGCTCACGTCGTAGAATGCGAAAGCACCGGCCCCCTGCCCTCCCCCATGATCGGCGCTCAGGGGGACGAACATATACCCGCGGTGCATGGCCATCGATGACACCGCCTTGCCGGGATTGACGATTGATAGAATGGTTCCGGTTTGACCGGAGGTATAGGCAATGTTCGGAATGCCGGGCCCCTCGGCGGCAACAGCGGAAGAACCACCCGCCACCAAATACAGTGATGCGAGAACCGCAAGACGTGATCGCAGGAGTCCGAAAATGCGACTAACTCCGCGTGGATGAGCACCCGGAACATGATGGATTCCTGAGCAAGAATGGGTTTGCGATATCATGGGTTTTGGTGCCGAAGCAGTGGACAAAGTGAAATCTGAAAACGGCCAATGGAGCGCCCAGGGGAACATCCAGCAAAAAGGATATTCCCGAGCCTGAGCCCGGGAATACTATTGCCGCTTTCCGAGGAAAGTCAGCTCCCCAAGTTGGTATAACCGCGATCTGCCCCCTTCGATCCGCAAGACGGAGGGCAGAAAGCAGGCCTACCTCAGGGCTGTGGGATCAGCGGCGACGACGAATCGAGAACGGAAGACCCAAGGCACAAAGAAGCGTTGATCCGGTTTCCGGGACGCCTGTGACATCCGACCAGGTTTGTCCGAGACGAAACGCATCAAGTTCTCCGTTTCCATTGTTGCCATTCAACCATAACAACATGTGGGAAGCTTCCATCGAGGAATTCACGCTGTCACTTGCGGACCACGAGACCAGCGACGGATCATCATCGATCGTGCTGCCTGGCGCATAGCGCTTGATGTCGATCAGATCCGCGCCAGTCGAGCTGATGGTGATGCGGCCGACCAAGAGTCCATAACCATTCACACTCCCAGCAGCCTCGTGGGCCCGGATGCCATAGACACCCGCGTTGGTGTCCAATGTGCCGTAGGAGATATAGGCCGCGTTGTTCGCATCGTTAGGTGTTCCTCCGATTCCTGTCGCTGTGTTCCAGGAGAACCCGGCACCGACGAATTCCGATGAACCACTCGCACCGGATGCGAGACCGATACCCATCGACGTGTCTCCCGGATTATAGAGACGGGCGCTGAAATAGAGCGTCTGATCCGTCGTGAAACTGATCGTGGTCGCCAGCGCGCGGGTGGCGTAGATGCTCGTGTTCCAACTGGCGGTCGCGTTCCAAAGGCCTCCGGCGTCGCCATTGGTGAAGGATGGGCCGGGAAGTCCGCCATCGACGTTGAAATTGCTGGCGGTGTTGATGCCGGTGCTGCCGTTGGTCGCCCAGTTGCCGGTCATTCCGATGCTGCTGGAAGTGTCGCCCTTGCCATTCAGCGTGGAGTCCACTCCGGGCGGTGGTCCGGCGATGCCGTCAAAAAGTTCCTGAACGATGAGTGCGCCGAAGCCGGTGGTCGGCGCGGCTAACATGATGGCAATACCGGCGGCAGCACCTCTGAGAGGTAGGGAGGAAGTCATGAACATGGTTTTTTGATGGTTTTTTACGGATGGATTCGAGTCTGGTAGATATTGATTTCCAGAACCTGGAGAGGCTATGAAGCGGTACAGAGCATGCCTAGCCACCCAAGTGGGCAGTTTTCAGACATTATTATGTTAGATCGGATTCGGACCCGCGCATGACCCGGACAGGTTGCGACGGCCCTTCTCATCAATCCGCAGGGAGCACGTTGATGTCGGCGATACAACCGAGCCCCTCGCGGGAATGCTCGTCGATCACGACGAATTTGATGAAGCGGACCGACTCGGGATTGCGCAACGACAAGGTTTGGCGGCCATATTCGTCAGGGAGTTTTCCTTCAACTGCCGGCTGGCCACCCCATGTTTTTCCATCGGCACTGAGATAGATCTCGTAGCGGTTCACGCGCCCGTTAGATCCATCCTCGCGGGCGAGGTGGGTGATCGCCTTGATGGTGGTGGTGCGGCCGAAATCGATGACAATAAAGTGGGGACCCGGCACTTTCGGTTGGTACTGGCTGTGCCAGAAGGTGGAGATGCTGCCGTCGATCGCGTGTTCCGGATTCCCCTCGCCGGGCTGGAAACTGCTGGCCGTGATTTTCCACAGCTTGCGGTCGATGTAGGCGGGGAAATCAAGCTGGCCGGCGAAGGTTGCGCCGTTCACCGCGGTGCTTCGGACATGGAGCCGGGTGGCTTTCTCCACCAACGCCGGTGTGGTGAATGGCTTCCACTGTTTGCCGTCCAGGGAATAATCGACCTTGTCACCATTCGCCGTTAGATTGACCTTGCCATCCGCATCGCGCGTTGCCAGCACCGGGTGTGGCCGGCCTTGGGGTGGACGGGTCCGGGCGATTTCCGCGATGCGCTTTTCACCGGCGGGCAGGATCCGCAGGACATAGGAAAAGGCCGCAGGTCCGGCGCTGACCCGATAGTGCGGATCCGGGCGTGGACCGCAACTGGCGGAACCGACTCCCAGTGTTTTCGAGGAAATACAGAGCACGGTCTTGTTGCTCGCGGGTAGATCGACCGAGTAAGGAACGGGTTCGAGGTCCTCGTCGGAATAGGGCAGTGCGGAAAACTGCATCGGTTCTCCAGCCGCCTGGACCAGCAGTGTTGGCGCGCCCTTGCCCATGAGCGAGATCCAGCTCATGTCCTCGTGATTGCCGCATTCCATGGGTTTCGCATACGGCGTCAGTTGGTCGGCAACGCTGCCGGTATAACGCCCGATGTCGGAGCCGCGCTTGCGGTCGGAGTAGTTTTCCAGCGGCCCGCGGGCGAGGTAGTCAAGCTGGTCGAGCCGTTTATCCAACAGCATTCTAACTCCCATGCGGGCGAGATTGATTTCGGGATCGGAGGAGGAAACTGTATTGTCCACGGTGATCGAGCCGTCTCCAAGGATGGTATAAGCGGCGGTATGGTAAACTCTGAATTCGCGCTCTCCGGTGAGGCGGATGGACGATGAAACCCGGACCGTGGAAGGATCCACCTGAGTGACAGCAAGCGAGAGCAACTCCGACTCCAACGAGGCGAGACCGAGTTGCTGCCAGACGGATGCGGCCCAGCCGTCATCCTTCTGGTGTTGGGCACGCCAGAGATGGAGCGCAGGTCCGCCGCGGGGCAGCAGGATGTTGGTTCCGTCACGGGCGAGTCCTGATAGTGCTCCGGTCCCGTTGTCGAAACTGACGGCAAAGCCCTGTCCCAGAACCACGAATCCTTGTCCGTTCTTTACCACGGCCAACGGCTTCAAATCTCCAGCGACGGGTCCTGATGTGGAGTTCGGAATCGCAAACTGGCCATTGGCGATTTCATGGCCGGCCTTGGCCCACGGCTCGTCTTTCGCGAGCGATACGGTGAGGTTGAGATGGTAGAGAGACCCCGGAACACGCTTGATCGAGGATACGGGAAGCGTGAAGGATGCTTCCTTACCGGGTGCAAGGTCGGGAACGGTCATGACGCCGCTTTGCATGGGCGTCCCGTCTTCGGTGATCGTCCACTTGCCGGCGAACCTGCCAATCCGGATGAAGGCATACTTGTTTTTGATTTTGATTTTTCCGGCAGCCGCATCCTCTGCGGCGAAGCCGATCCACTGGTAGGCACGCTTCACTTCCGGGAAATGCGGCTTGGGCGAACGGTCCGAGGCAACGACGCCCTTGTGGATGAAATAAAAGTCGTTAGGAAACTCCCCGAAGCCGCCGCCGTAGGCGATGAACTGGCGTTTCGGGTCACGGCGGTTCCAAATCCCCTGATCCACCCACTCCCAGATCGCGCCGCCCATGAGTGCCGGATACTCATCAAAGACATCGTTGTAGTCGCCGAGCGAGCCCATCGAGTTGAACATCGCGTGGGCGTATTCGCACTGATAGAACGGCTTGGTCAGGGTTTTCGAGAGAGCGGCCTGGCGGGTGTCCTCGATGCTGGCATACATGCGGCTGTCGATGTCGGCAGGATTCTCATCGCCCACGCCGAAGCCCTCGTAGTGCGTCGGGCGCGTGGTATCGATCGCCTTCACCGCCTTGAGCGCGGCATGGAGGTTCGGACCTTTCGCGCTCTCGTTGCCGAGCGACCAGACGACCACTGATGGGTGGTTCTTGAAATTCTGGACGTTGGCGACGTTGCGATCCACGAAAGCCTTTTCATACATGGGCGTGCTGGAGAGGACTCCCGCGCCGTGACATTCGACATTCGCTTCGGCGACCAGATAGAGGCCGTATTGATCGCACAGTTCATACCACTGCGGATCGTTGCTGTAGTGACTGGTGCGGACGTGGTTGCAGTTCGCCTGTTTGAGTACCTCGATGTCGCGGATCATCCGTTCCTTGGAAACCGTGTGCCCGGTATCCGGCCAATTCTCATGGCGGTTGGCCCCCTTGAGTTTCACCGGCACGCCGTTGATCGTGAAGAAGCGGCCTTTGATTTCGACCTCGCGGAAGCCAACGCGGGCGGAAACCGGCGAGTATCCCGTTAGATCGATCACGGCCGTGTAGAGATTGGGGGTTTCCGCGGTCCATTTCGCGGGATTCGACACAGGAATAGCAACGCCGACCGTTGTTTCCTCCCCGGATGCCAGCTCACCGACAGCGACTTTGGCGACCGCTCCGGAAACAGCATTTCCCGCCGCATCGAAGAGCCGGACGTTCAAGTCACTGGCTGTGGATTTCGCAGAACCGGAGTTCAGTACTTTCGCGCTGACCTTGAGCACCGCGTCTCGATAGTTTTCATCCAGATCGGTGACGATGGTGAAATCACGCACCCTCAACTCCGGCGGCGACCAGAGGGTGACGTTGCGGAAGATCCCGGACAACCGCCACATGTCCATATCTTCGAGATAGGAGCCGGAACTGTAGCGGTAAACTTCCGCCGCGAGCGTGTTTTCTCCGGACTTGAGGTAGGGAGTGATGTCAAACTCCGCGACATTGCGGGAATTGCTGGAGTAGCCGACCTTCTCGCCATTGATCCAAAGATAGAAGGCGGAGTCCACGCCGTCGAAGTTGATATGGACGCGGCGACCTTTCCAGTCCGCCGGGACATTGAATGCTTTCACATAACTTCCGACCGGATTGCGCTCGGTGAAAGCAGTGTATTCCTTCGGCGGCTCGCCCATCACCCGCGGCCAATCGTTTTTGAAGGTGTAGCCGATGTTCCGATAATAAGGAGTGCCATAGCCGAGAAGCTGCCAGCAGGAAGGAACCGGAATCTCATCCCACTTCGAGACATCGTAGCCCGGCTTGTGGAAATCGACAGGACGATCCTCCGGGTGCTGGACATAGTGGAATTTCCACTTGCCGTTGAGCGATCTCGCCAAGGAGGAGGCATAGCGGTCCGCGGTGATCGCCTCCTTCAGATTGCCATACGGGATCAAGGTGGCACGCCACGGCTGCTTGTGAATGCCGAGTGCCTCGGCATCCTCGATCTCAGGAGGCAGCGGAGGCGTCTGCGCAACGCAAACCTGCAAGGACACCGCACCTAACACACATCGCCGGAAAATCGACAGAACCTCGGATTTCGTAATATGACACATCGTAAACGGGCGGCCCTTGAGACGGGTTTTCATGAGACCCAAGAGTTACCCGAGATCTTTCCGAAGCTCCAAGGACGATGTATCCGCAACCGCCTTTCTACCCAGACGGGTAGCCCATTATTCACCCGTGTCGGCTATTCGGTCGGGCCGCGGAATTTGAGCGCGGCCTCCGTTCGCGAATGCACATGGAGTTTGGAATAGATATGCTTCAAATGCCAGCGGACGGCATCGATCGAAACATGCATCCTTCCGGCGATTTCCTTGTTGGAGAGTCCGAACGCCACCAGCTCCAGCACCCCTTTTTCCCGCGAGGTGAGGTTCTCCACATCCTTTGAAATCGACGACTGGTTCCTGAAATACTGGATCACCTTGCGGGCGATTTCCCCACTCATCGGCGCACCGCCCTTGCCCACGTCGCGAATGGCGGTCAGCACCTGCTCGGTGGCCGAGCGCTTCAACAGGTAGCCGGAAGCACCCGCCCGCAACGCGCTGAAAATCCGGTCCGGATCCTCGTACACCGTGACCATGATCACCAGCACATTGGGAAGCAGCTTCTTCAATTGCTCGACGCATTCGATACCGGACATCGATGGCAGTTGGATATCCATGAGAACCACCGCCGGAGCATGCCGGGGCAATACCTTCAACGCCTCTTCTCCGGTCTCGCAAGCCGCCACACAGACATATTCCTCCGAGAGATCGATGATCGTCCTCAGTCCCTCCCGCGTCGTCCGGCTATCTTCAACAATCGCAACCTTGATCATATGGGTTTTCCTTTCAGTGAAATCTTGAATTGGATGCTGGTGCCGCCGCCCGGAGTGGTTTCTATCAAACAGGTTCCCCGGACGCTCCGGATTCGTTCCTCCATGTTGCGGAGTCCGTCGCTTCCCGGCAGAATGACCGAGCGATCGAATCCACATCCGTCGTCGGCTACGAAAATGATGAGACTTCCCGCAGCGACTTCGATGGTGAGATGCACGACCTTCGCACCGGAATGCCTGACGATATTGTTGAGCGCCTCCTTGAACGCAAGGAAGATTTCATGACGCATCCTCGAATCGAGAGGATCGGTCGTAATCGCGTCGTCGATCTTGAGACGGCAGTCGATTCCCGCGAGAGTCAGGAAACGCTGGGCGAATAGCGAAAAATAGCCGGCAAGGTCGGCCACGGAATCGTAGCGCGGGTTCACCGCCCAGACGATTTCATCAAGTCCGGTGACCAGCGTGCAGCACAGGCCGTTGAGCTGGTCGAGATAGCCATCCTTTTTCTCCTTCGGAATCGCCGGATTCCTCATGAGCGAACTCAGGATCCCAGCCTCGGTTAGACCCGAGCCCAGCTCATCGTGCAGATCCTTGGCCATGCGGCTGCGCTCCTGCTCCATGGCACGATGCCGCTCGATCATTTCACGTTCCTCGATCTCAAGCGCGAGTTCGCTCGAGCGCCGGGCAACCGTCCGGCGCAGCAGCGTGACCCAGGACGCCGCGAGGACCAGCCCTGCGGAAAGAATGCCGATGACGGTGAAAGTGTGGCGGGTGGTCCACCAAGGCCCGCGCTTGACAACCTTGATGTCGCCGGCACTCAGAAGGCGCATCTCGAAAGGGTCCGAACTCGACAAGGTCCGGTCGGCCGTGGCGCTGATGTAAACTCCTGTTAGCTTCAGGACGCTGTCCCGCTCGATCTCCTCCGGAACCGTGGTCCCGGAAGGCACGAATGCGACGAAGCGGTTGGATCCCGCCCTCATTTCCAGCGCTCGCTCGTCCATCCGCACGGTGTCACTGAGCAAGGTCCCTTCGACTTCCACGAGCGTGGAATCCAGCCGGGCATCAGGCAGATTGGTTGCGGCAACCCTGGTGGGAGACGGCAATGGCGATTTGCCGGCTCGGCGTGCCCTGGCTTCCAACAACGCCGGAGACGGCCCGCCGAGCTGTGGAAATCCGGAGACCTCCACCTCGTCACCGGAGAACAGATCCGGAGCGTCGCGGGTGGAGGCGCGGACTCCGCTCGTCCCGTCGAAAAGAAAAAGTTCCGGCGGCCGCGCATAGAGCAACTGGCCCTTGACTCTAACCCGCCTGAGCGCAGTCGGATGGGAAGTGAACAACAGGAGTTCGGAAGGCCGGATGAGAGTCGCGGCAAACGGATCGCCCGATGCGGGCTCGTCAACCGACATGGAGGCATTTCCTAACATCAACACCGCGGATTGGACATTGCCGGTGGTGGAATCCCATATCGCGCGGTAAACACCGCGCAGCCTCACCACGCTTCCCACGAGGGACGCGCGTTCCTTTGAAGGCATGTCAATCGTTGGCAACGGATAGAGAGAATCATTGATGATGCTCGCTTTGCCACCACGGGTCAGCAGTTTGATTTCTGAATCCGAAATCTCGATGACCACGCCCTCGATCTCCACCATTTCGGCATCGAGACTGCCGCTGGCGAGCTGCTGTTGCGTGGGCGGCACCGCCGTCGGAAGCGGAGCATTGCCAATGCAGGTGGCGCGGTCCACGTGTATCACCGGCGAAAAATCCCCCGGACCCGTTCGGCCACTGATCCTCCAAAGTTCTCCAGGATGCGGGATATTTCCGGGTGTCGTGGAAAGATAATGGACGAAAACACCTCCGGTCGCATCCTGCAGTACCAGGCTTTTCGGGGCCACCATCGTCACGACACCCTGGATCTCGGCACGATAGGGTTTGTCCGCCTCGTCGCGCTGAAGTTGTCGGATTTCAACCACCTGCGTCATGACTTTCTCTTTGTCCGGTCCATCCGATAGATCCTGAAACTGTGTCTCGTCGATGGCCACGATTCCCGAGTTCCGCCTCAGGCCAGCAATCCGAACCCGTTCATGAAGCAGGCTCGCGGGATGCAGGCCGGAGCCATCGACCACCGTCACGTGAAAGGACTGCGAGTTCCCGGTGACCTCCAGCTCGATGCGGCTGCCCACCTTCGCGGCATAGTTCACGGTGCCTTCGAAAACGACCCACTGATTGACCGTCCCGGCGTGCACGGATGTCGCGAGGGATTGCGTGGTGACCGACCGGCCGCGGTCATCCTGGACGATGTCGCAGGTGACGGGAGCATCGACCAGGAAGACGCGCGCGCCGTCGTCCGACGTCAGGTGGAATTGATAGAGTCCCGTTTCCGGCACTTGGAGGAAGCCTGAAAACACCAGGGCCGCCATTTCAGGACGGGACCTAACACTCAAATCGAAATCCGGAACCACCCCTCTTGCCTCCGGCTCCATCAGGGAAAAATCAGGCAGGCGGCGGAAATTGGAATCGATATAGGAAGCGTATTCCAGACCGGGCTTGAATTCCGTCTGACCGGCCGCGCGATGCCAGAGAAACCCCGGCGGCACCACTTGCCGGGTCATGCCTTTCCGCTCATACTCCAGCTTCAGCGTGGCACCGGCATGGCCGTTGAACCACTCGACGCGCAACCCGCGCATGCCCTCACGCAGAAAGACTTTTCCCGTGGTCGATAGCGGCGAATGCTGACCGTCGATGGCGACCACCGGAGCTATTCCCAATTCAATGGCATGCGCTCCTCGGCTAACAAGGCAGTTGTCGGCATGGATGACGACCGAGTCGCCGGGGCGCAGGTTCTGCGGCAACGAAGGAATCTCCAACAGATCGGTGGAGGTCCCATCGTCCAGCACGACCCACCCGCGGCGGGAGCTTGCGGCACATACGACCCCTTCGAGCCTGAACGTCAGGATGGACCGTTCCTTCTCCGACACCGTCTCGCGCAAATGGACGAGGGACAGGCGCGGAGCCACCACCACGGAGGCATCCGACGGCTCTGCGGAAACCGCCCGGAAAACGCCCGTCCACGCGACGATGGCGAGGAGGATGGGCGAGATTCGGTTGCGAAGGAGATCGAATGCCATGATGGGGAAATGCTACACCACCGGGGCGCGGGGAACCACTGATGCCGAATGGTTTGCGCCCCAGGTGTGCATGGCAGGGTACGTGGTCGCCTTGACGGAATACCAGCCCGAATGTGATGTCGTCACCATTCATCGTGAAGTGGTCCGAATCCGCAGTCGCTGACGATGTTCGTCAGCAGGATAAGCAACGACAAGATGACATAGAGAGCTCTTTGGATTGTGTTTTTCAGATCCCCATATTTTTGTTAGTATCGGCCGGGAATGAGACTGAGCGCATCAAGGTTTGGTGACCTTGAGATGCGTGAAGAACTCGGTGGCGTCATCAGTCGGGATGGTGACCGTGACGGTGTCGAAGTCCGCTGTCGGAATATTCTCGCTGATGGCGACCATTCCGGCACCGGGCGAAGCTCCGATCAGGATGTCCGTCCAACCGACGAGGTCGTTGCCATACTGAAGCACCTGGGTGGTATCCGCTTCCGACAAGTCGCTGCGTTTGAAGGTCACCACGAAGTTGCTTCCATCAGGAACTCCGGCAGGAGCGAGTGCCGCCGCGCCGGAAACCAATGGGCTGCCGCCGAGGGCGTATTCCAGCAGGTTGTCGTAACCATCGGCGTCGTAGTCATCACCCGCATCGCGTTGGTCGAGCGGCAGTGTGGGATAGTTGGCGACCCACGAGTTATAGCCTCCGGCGGTGACAGCGAGCGAGAGCACGCCGCTGGACTCGGTGAAAGTCCAGGTCTGGTTGCCCACCACCTTGGTGTGGACATCGGCGGTTTCAGTGAATCCGACGACGGTGAAGGTGCCACCGAAGGATTTGGTGGCGGTATCCACCAAGGTCCAGGATCCGTTAGCAATCGGTGTCCCTGTCGTATCCAGGGTGAAATCTCCATTGATGGTGGCGGTTCCGGCACCGGTGACCTTGTTGTTCACGCTGGTGGCTCCGACGACAAACTTGAGTCCCGCGTTGTCGGCGAGGACGACCTCGCCGGTATTCACGGTGGTGTTGCCGGTGTAGGTATTCACGGCGGTCAGGGTGGCGATGCTGGTCTCGGTCTTGGTGAGTCCGAACGAGCCTGCCGTTTGCGAGATCACTCCGGCGATGGTGAAGTCCTGAGCGGATGTGGCGGCTCCGAGCGTGCTGTTAGCCGTGAGCGTGACGGAACCGGTCCACATTTGACCATCGAAATCAGCCCCAAGCGCACCACCGTTGAGGGTGAGCGGGTTGTTCTGGCTCGAAGGAACCACTCCGCCGGTTTTCGCCCATCCGGACAGGGTGCCGCCGGTATTGACGGTGATCGGCACGCCGCTGAGTCCGTTGTCATTCGACTCGATGCCGAATACTCCTGCGGTCACGATGACCGCGGCGAGCGAATTGCCCGAGCCATCAGCCGGAGCACGATACCAGAGGCGGCTCGCACCGGCCTTGGTGAGGGTGAAGCCACCGGTAATGCTGATAGGTGCTTCACCGGTTCCAAGGAACCAGATATCGCCGTTGTTGGTGCCGATGGTGGCATTTCCGGTGAGGACCAAATTGGCCATGGTGGTGCCGTTGCCGGTCAGGGCAAATCCCGCGACACCGGTTCCGGCGAAGGAGATGGTCTCGCCTGACGGAACGTTGTTGCCGTTGGTGTTGAGGGTGGCTCCAGGATTGACGGTGACGCCACTGGCGGTCGTGCCGAACACGGTGACCGCGCCGTTGTTAGCCGGCATCAAGAGCGTGCCGGCTTCGACCACGACCGGACCGGTGAAGGTGCTGGCACCGGCCAGCGTCAGTTCACCGGATCCGCGTTTGGCCACTTGTCCCGAGCCGGCGATGGCATGGGTGTCGGTGCGCGGGGTGCTGACATTGAAAGCGAACGTCGCGTTGTTAGTGATGGCGGTGGTTCCGAGGGTGCCGCTGTCTCCAAGCTGGAGTGTGCCGCCATTGATCGTGGTGGTTCCCGTGTAGGTGTTGGGGTTCGACAGGGTGGCGGTTCCGGTGTTGTTCTTCACCAGACTGGCGCTGCCGCCGATGTTGCTTCCGGTCAGGATATAGTCGATCGAGGCGTCGAACTCCACCGAGCTCGGGATGAGTTCATAGCTCAGATCGACCGTGGTGTTGGCGGATCCGGCATAGGTGAACTTCACCTTGTCGAAGGTGTAGAACTTGCTGGTCTGGCTGTCGGAAACGGTCTGCCAGTTCGAGGTGGTATCCTCATCCCAGACATTGTCGTTGTTGCCGATCCAGATGATGGTGTCGGCCGAGATGACGGAGAGGTCCACGCGCGTATCCACGGTGTTGTGGACGAGATCCAGATCAAGGTGCGGATTCCCTGTGAAATCGAGTTGCAGGTTTCCGAAGCCGCTGAAGGTGCCGCTGTAGTCGATGAGCGGGATGATGTTTCCGGTTTGCAGGCTCCCTACCGGTGTGACGGCGATTGAGGCTGGAGAAGTCACGCTGAATCCGTTAGCCGAAGTGACAACCAACTGATCCGAGGAAGCGGTGCTGACGCGGAAGCTGGCGGAACCACCGTCAAGCGCGAGTGCCGGGATCGTGCCGGTTCCCAGAGCGGTTGTCGTTCCGGCACTGATGTTGCCGGGACTATTCACGGTGAAGCTCGATGCGGTGAAGGGCGTGGAGCCGACATACAATGAACCGGCGTTGACCGTCGTAGCACCGGAGCGCGCGCCGCCCGCCGTGAGGACCAGGGCGCCATCGCCCCGTTGTTCCAGGGTGCCGGTGCCGGTGATGGTGTTAGGAACCGTGACAAGGTCGGTCTGGTTGAAAACGAGAGCGCTGTTGTCGATGATTTCCCCCGTGCCGATGATTCCCGCATCACCACCGTCACCGACCAAGAGCGTGCCGGCATTGATGGTGGTCGTGCCCGTGTAGATCGTGGTGCCTCCGACGACGCCGGGAGTATTGTTGAGGCATAGAGTGCCCGGGCCGTTCTTGATGAGGTTGGGATTGGCAAACGTGTAGGCGGAGCAGTTGATGGTTCCGTCGATCTGCAGATCGATCCCTGTGGCCGTCGTGCCGGATGCGACGGTGAAGGTGGTGTTGGCCTGACGCAGGCCGACATTCACGCCGGACCCGAATACCGAGGTGGTGTCGGAGGCGAGGCTGGTGATCGAGGAGCCACCACCGAAGATGTCGATGTTTCCGTTATAGCCGTTGCCGCCCAGGGTGACAGCGCCGCCGGTCAGGTTGAGCGCCATGTTGGTCAGCGTCTGATTGCCGTTGGGATTGTTGATCTCAAGGGTGCCGCCGTTGACGTTGATCGTGCTGATGCGGTCGGTGCCGGCACTGTAACCAGTCGAGTCATTGGTAGACAACTTCAGGATGCCGTCATCGTTGATATTCACCGTGCCGCGGATGGTGCCGGTCTGGCCGCCGCCGTTAGACAGATTGAGCACGGCATCGTTGTTGATGGTGGTGCCGCCGGTGTAGGCCTGGCTGGCGGAGAAGGTGGTGGTTCCCCCACTGAGGGAGACCGCGCCGAGGAACGTATTGGCACTGGTGAGGGTGAGGTTGCCATCACCGGTTTTGGTGATGCCGGTGGTGCCGCTGATGACATTGGCCCCTCCGCCGGAGATGGTATAATCGCTGCCGAACGAGTTGGCGACCGTGATCGAACCGGGAGTGATGGCTCCAATGATGTTGACCGTTCCCGCCCCCGAGTTGCCAAAAGTGACGTTGTCCGACTGGAAGTACTTGTCGTTGGCGATGGCGTTCTGCCAGTTGTTAGTGGTCGTATCCCAGTCCCTGTTGATCGCACCGCTCCAGACGATGTCCGCACCGTCGATGTTCAGGGTGATGATCCCGGGAACACTGGTATCGAAGGCGGTCAAGCCGCGGAAACTGCCGGCGTTTTCCAGCGAGAGATTGGTTTCATCTCCCGTGAGGGTTCCGTCATAAGTCAGGACCGTCACCGCGCCACCCAGGCCGCTGGCGCGAACGGTGGTGGAGCCTGACAACGTGAGGTCGCCATCGACATGAAGGGCTCCCGGAACGATGTTAAGCACGTCATTCACGGTGGAGCCGTTGAGACTCAGGTTGCCGAGGAAACTGCCGGTTCCCTGGAGGGTGCCGGTGGTGTGCGAGTGATCCTTGGTGATCACCCCGTGATTCGTCAAGGTGGTGCCGGTTGCTTTAACCACCGCACCGCCGAAGGTGGTGGTGCTGGCGATGGTCAGCGAACCCTGGGTCACCGTGGTGGTTCCGGTGTAGGCCGTGGCGTTGCCTGATAGAGTGACCGCCGCATTGGCATTGGTGGCAGAGCTGTTGATTTCCAATGGCACATTGCCACCGCCCAAGGCACCGCTGATGGTGCCGGTGACCGCACCCGTGCCGCCGATGCGGGCACCCGTCGCGCCAATGGTGACGCCGCCGGAGATGGTGTTGTTATTGAAACGGATGGCTCCGAAATTGAATCCGCCTTCCGTCGGCCCATTGCCAGTGATGGCAAAGCTGTTCGCATACACCCCCGCTCCCGTGTTCAGATAAGCTTGGGCAGTGTTGGCGACCGTCACCAGACCCGTTCCGAAAGCCGCGGCATTGTCGGCCCTGATGTTACCCGCGTTGATGGTGGTGCCGCCGGTGTAGGTGCTGGCGGCGGTAAGGACCAGCCGGTTCACCCCGTTTTTCGTCACCGCAAGTGGCGTGCTGCCGTTGAAATCAACGATCGGAATCCGGAACTGTTGGTCCGGGGTGGCCAGATCGCCGGTGAGCGGTCCGCCGGTGACTGATAGCGAGCCGGATGAGGAAGTGAGTTTGCCGGTTGCTCCGCCACTGGTCTGATACCAGAAGTTTCCTCCCAAGGTGATATTCCCTGTATCGACATTGAGAAGAGTGCCGTTGTTGAAATGAATGTCCCTGCTGGTGTCGAGCGAGTTGACCACCGCTGTGCCAGTGCCGGTGACCATCAGCCGTCCACCGACGGTCATCACGATATCCGTGTTAGACCAATCGGCATTCGCCGCACTGAGTTCGACATCGCCACCGCCAATGCTGAGGGCTCCGATGAAGCTGGACTGCGCGGCATTGTTGAGTCTGACGGTGCCGGAATCGGTGCGTCGCAGGGCGGCACTGGCCACCCCGCTGGCATTGCTGATGGTGCCGTTGAGGACGAGCACGGAACCGCCGTAGCCGCGGATGGCCCCGCCTGAGGCACCGATCCTGATGTTCCGGGAGCTGTTGATGGGACCCGCATCCTTGTTCAGGAGTCCGCCACCATTGAGAGTGATTTCATTGGCTGCATTGCCGAAGGCCGCATCCGAGGCCCAGGAAACAGTGCCCGCGGTGATCGCCAGACCACCCGAAAAGGTGTTGGTTCCTCCGAGGCGGAATTCACCGCCGCCGCCACCGGCGTTGTTGATGGTGTTGTTGCCATTGCCCTTGATTGTCAAACCGCCCGAGCCGGCCAAGGCCGAGTTGACGATGATGTCATCATTCACATTGTTGACGGCGCTGGAATCAATGATGCCGCCGCCGATGGTGAGCGTGTTGCCAGTGATCGTTTTCGAGCCGGCTTGGGCAAATGTGATCGAAGGCGTGGTGACGGGAGCCGCAAGTGTCACGGTCCAGCCACCGCCACCGGTTCCGTCGGTGCCTGCCGAGAAGATTGCGCTGTTCCCATCGACCCAAGCGCCTGTCGCGCTGGCACCCGTGGCATCAAGTGTCCAGGTGGTGTTGCCCCAGGTGCCGCCGGCATTCCCGGAACCGGCGGTGGCACCGTTGGTGTCCCAGTAGGCATTGGCTCCTAACGCGGTGCTGGCGGTCAGCAGCAGGTAACCAAGCCCCATGAGGTTGGTTCCGGCCTGGAGTCGTGTCATCAGTCGATTGTTTGTCTTGGGTTTCATAGTGATGTCGTAGGAGGTATGGTGTGAAATCGGTTGCGCGTGGCGCGGCTTGAAGGGAAGGGATGGAGATCGGATTTTCTAACGATTCGAGGCGGGATTTTCCGCGATACAAATGCCTTCGGGGGCTTTTGCGGGTTTTGAAGCGAATGAACCGGATAGGGATATTCGGACGGTTCACACTTGTAGGCAGCGCATGTGGGCCTGCCTAGCTACCCCACTGAGTAGTTTTTTTCACGCACCGTATCCGACATCACCCCGCTCTATCAGATCACTCCACCCCCGTTTGGGTAGGATTTCATCAGGAATCCAATTGGCTCGTTTGTGGACTTTACACCCCTTCCCCAGTTCCCTTGGAGTGGCAGGTGCCGCATTGCGGCAAAACCCAAACTAACATTCCAGATGATCCAGGATATTATTGTCGTCGGTTCCGGCACCGCCGGACTCATTGTGGCCGCCAGTCTCAAGCGCAAGCTCCCCCGTCTGAACGTGCGCATCGTCCGCAGCCCGGAGATCGGTGTGATCGGCGTGGGTGAGGCCACCACCCCGAACGTGGGCACCCACCTGTTCGACTATCTCGGGATGAGCCGGAAATTCTTCTACGAAAAAGCACGCCCCACCTGGAAAACGGGCATTCGTTTCCTATGGGGCCCGCGCGGCAGGTTCGACTATGGATTCTCACCCGCGCTCGACAGCCAGGTGACCGCGCTGCCACGACCTAACGGCTATTACTGTGTTGACGAGTTCAGCTGCGTTGATGTGCCTACCGCGCTGATGCGTGCCGACAAGGCGTTCCCGCGCCAGGCGAACGGGTGTCCGGATATCCAGCCATGGCACGCGTTCCACTTGGAAAACATCGATCTCGTCGCCACCTTGGAGGAGTTCGCGCTTTCCATCGGTGTGGAAATCATCAATGGCAAGATCATCGACGCCGAGCGCGGACCACAGGGCATCGCGGCCGTTCTGCTGGAAGACCGCAGGCGGATGACCGCGGATTTCTTCATCGATTCGAGCGGCTTCGCCAGTATTCTGCTAGGAAAGGCGCTTGAGGAACCGTTCATCAGCTACGGCAGCTCGCTCTTCTGCGACAAGGCCGTCGTCGGCGGCTGGGAACGCGAGGATGAACCGATCCTGCCCTACACCACCGCGGAAACGATGAACTCCGGGTGGTCGTGGCAGATCGAACATGAGCGCCATATCAACCGTGGCTATGTCTATTCTTCCCAAGCGATCAGCGACGACGAGGCGAATGCCGAGTTCATGGGAAAAAATCCCAAGGTAAGGAAAACCCGCGTTGTGAATTTCCGATCCGGACGCTTTCGCCGCTCATGGGTGGACAATGTCATCGCGGTGGGGAACTCGTCTGGATTTGTCGAGCCCCTGGAATCGACCGCGCTGATGATCGTCTGTCAGGAAGCGCAGACGATCGCCGATTTCATGAAGAACACGCTGTGCGCGCCAACACCGAGCATCCGGGACATGTATAACAACTATCTGGGAGAAACGTGGGACGAGATCCGTGATTTCCTGGCGCTGCACTATCGCTTCAATTCCAAGCTCGACACCCCGTTCTGGAAGGCCTGTCAGGCGGAGGTCGATATCGCCGGGGCTGCTCCTCTGCTGGAGTTCTACCAGCAAAACGGCCCCCTCGGATTCGCACGGCATTTGCTCCACGGCCACGCCGCGAACTTTGGAATCGATGGATTCCTAACCATTCTGGTTGGCAACCAAGTGCCATACGACTGCCCTCACATTGCCACCGAAGCCGAGCTGGGAGTGTGGAAAATGCACCGCGAAGCCAATATGGCCGTGGCTCGGAACGGTATGACGGTGAAGGAAGCGCTCGCCTATGTCCACCATCCGAACTGGCAATGGCATGGCGACACGGAGGGTGCCAGTGAATGTCGCCATCCGCCCAGCGTGTAAATGAGATCCGGAACGGGTCATCGTGATGATGATAAATCCTGTTCACCGATCTCTTGCGCGAGCCCAATCAGGATTCCCTCCGGTCCCCTGATGTAGCAGAACTGATACATGTCTTCATATTGGATCACTTGATCGACGACTTCCGCGCCGTGTTTTCGAAGACGCACGAGCATATCATCGATGTCCTCTACGGTGAACATGACCCGTAGGTAACCAAGAGCATTCACTTGGGGCGCTAGGGTGATCGGCGACCACAGGCGGATAAAGAAACCGGGACAACTGAAGTCGACTGTGACCGTCCGGTGTTCCCATCATGGCAATCTCAGCGCGCATGCCGCACAATCCTGTGACGCCACCTGCCCGGTCACCTTCGACTGGTGCGCGTCCCGGGCCCGGTGATTTCGCGTCAGAATCCTTACCTAACATCGTTGGGAGTCCACTCCAGACGCGATCTTGGGAAAAGTAAGCTCAAACACGGTGAATCCATCCGCCTCATAGACGCGGATGGATCCACCGTGCTGCTCCATGACGCGGCGGCACAAGTTCAGGCCGAGGCCGCTGCCCGTCACGTCGCCCGCATTGCCGGCGCGCACTTCGGGCTCGAAAATCCTTTCCCGATCCGACTCGGGGATTCCCCTGCCATTGTCCGCGACCCGGACAATTTCCTTCTGATTGTCCGTCTCTGCCTGGATCGTGATGACGGGAGTAGCCTCCGAGCGGTATTTGACCGCGTTCTCTATCAAATTGGAAAACAACTGGAGCAGGAGGGTCGGATTGCCGCTCACCGACGGCAGCGTGCCAACCGTCAAACGGGCGCCGGCCGATTCCAATGCCGGAGTCACTTTTTCCACCACAGTGGTTAGAACCTCGTCGAGCGACAGGCGCTGCTGGTTGGAAACATCCTTGCGCGACAGCGCCTCTTCATGAAGCTCCCCGACGAAGCGGTTCATCTGCCGCAGGGAACGCAGCACGAGGTCCAGATGGTTCGTAGCGAGTTTCAGGTCACCTTGCTCGCCGGCCTCCTTCGCCAGCTCCGCCATGAAGAGCGCCCCAGACATCGGGTTTCTCAAGTCATGGGTAACGATGCCAGTGAACGCCGCCAGGTCGCGGTTGCTGCACTCCGCCGCTTCGTGGGCTTCCTTGCTGATCGCAAGCTGCTCCTCAAGCTGTTGGTTCAGCCGCAGCAGGCCCGGCAGTTCCAGAGCCCGCGGAGCGATCCGGATAATGGCGATCACCGTCGCCCACGAGACGACCGCCGTGATGATCTTGAGCAGCGCGGAAACCCGATAGATCGGGTGATAGAAAATGATCGCTTCGATCAAATGCGTGCTTCCGCAACTGAAGATGAATGCAGCGAAGAGCCAGAGCACCCTAGGGAATGGCAGCTCCGAACGTTTCACCCAGCAGTAGCGTGCGAACGCCAGCGGGATCATCGCGTAAGCACCCGCGATCGCCAGATCGGACAGGATGTGGAGCCAGCCATGGGCCGGACTCCATTCGCCACAAGTCCAGCGGGCTCGAAAATCCGAGGTGTCGAACAAAAGTCGCAGGGAGTCAATCATTCAGGGCGTAAAGGATGCGAAAAGCCGGAAAGAAATCCAATGCCGTCAAGGAAAAGATGATTGGTCGAACTTCATGCATCGGCCATGTCTTGAAGGGATTTATGCAACCCCGGAGTTTAGCGCTTTCTTCGGAGTTGTCGTTGATTTTTGTATAAGCCATCAGCGGATTTCTGTGTAGGGATTTCTCTTACCCGTAAATTCTATTAGATGCATGATGCATGGCACGAATGCACATCGCCACGCATCGCATCGATCTTGCCCCGTGAAATGCACGGCTTTCAGCTTTGGCGAATTGGAAGAAAGTCCTGCCAGCTCCACAGACGGGTGTCCGCTATTATGTGGCCGGCAGCAATGTCGTCGCCGTGGACACCTCCTACAAAGTCATCGATTCCGTCCAAATCCCTACGATCAAATATACTGACAATGACGATGAGGTCGAAATCGAATCCAAGGAAGGCGACAAGACCACCAAAATCGAAATCGACAAGGACGACGGAGAGGTTGATGTCGAAGAAGAGGAGGAGGACGATTGATCCCGTCCGGCTAACAACTCTTCCGGACTTTCCGAATCTCCCCCCAGAGGAAGGGCACGCCTGGCGTATCCTTCCTCGAACGGCCCTTCCATTTCATCTGTTTCCAAAACCCAACCCCGTCTGATGAACCGTAAATTCGAAATCACCCTCACCCGCGGCGAAGCGATGGCCAGTTACCTCATTACCTATTCGGAAAACGAGCACCCGTTAGTGGTCAAGAGCACCGGCGATGACACGACGTTCATTCGCGAGGATGGCAGCGCCGTTTCCTTCGCCGCAACCCACATGGACAAGCTTGCGGCCGTGGTTCAAGAGCTTGCGGCGGAATTGGGTGCGGAGGGATTCATCGAAGAGGTCACCGGCAAGCGGGAGTTCCAGATCCGGCTCCAGGGGAAGGATTTCAACGCGGACTTCACGGTCATCTATCATCCGGGCAACGCCATTCCGGTAGTCACCTCGTCGGCGGGAAATCCGGATATCCCGTTGCCCGATGGCAGCACCGTTCCGTTTTCCAAAGTCAGCGCCGCGGACCTCAAGAGCTTTGTCGCCAGCATGGCGAAAACCAACGGACTGAACTTCGAGTTCGTCGATCTCGACGAATGAACCATTGGACGCGCTCACCCTCCAACAGCTCTGTGTCTCTCTCGGCCTCGGCATATTGCTCGGTCTCCAGCGCGAGCGGACCGAGTCCTCCCACACCTTGGTAGAATGATCTCCATTTTGAGCTACCCAGCGTGCAAAGCGCGTCGAGGTACGGGCGCTATATCCGTGTTTTTGGCCAGCCAAAGGAAATTTGCCGTAGATACGATCTCCGTACTCCCCTCGAAATCAATCCCATCCAGCTCCGCCTTCGAGTACGTTGGCAAAGAGGCATGCTTCGTGCGAATGAAATCAATAGCCAGTGCCCGGCGGGTCACGACTCGCTGACTGATCGTCGTAAACCTTCAACTAAATAAAAATATGAAAACCAAACCCATGCTCAAATGGCTAGGACTCCTTGTCACTTCCACTGCTCTCACGCTTGCCACGGTAACGGCCGAGCCTGATAAAGAAAAACCTAACAAGTCCGACAACAAGTCCGACAACAAGTCCGACAACAAGTCCGACAACAAGTCCGACAACAAGT